>NZ_JBEPLG010000002.1:0-1163710 GCF_040545115.1 Burkholderia sp. 567 | reverse complement strand
GGAGCTCGTGGAGCTCGTGGAGCTCGTGGAGCTCGTGGAGCTCGTGGAGCTCGTGGAGCTCGTGGAGCTCGTGGAGCTCGTGGAGCTCGTGGAGCTCGTGGAGCCCGTGATGCCCGTGGAGCCCGTGATGCCCGTGATGCCCGTGATGCCCGTGATGCCCGTGATGCCCGTGATGCCCGTGATGCCCGTGATGCCCGTGATGCCCGTGATGCGTTTATGCGCATAAAGTGCATGGCGCGGAGCGATACGTGAGCCGTCTTCACGGGCGAATAGCGCGGGAGAATTGCACAATGCATCGCTATGGCGTGCCGCGGGCAACGACCCGGAGGACCGCCGGCCGGTTTATCTGTCGCTGGGTTTATGCGCATAAAGCTGCCGCTTCCCGGGGTGGGGCAGTCGACTGATATCGCAGCGGGCTACTGAAAATCTATGCGTCGACTCATCAGCGAGGCGATACGCAATGGTGTGCGGGTCTCGTCGAGGGGACGACTTTTACGCATGCGCCCCGACGGCCGACCGCGAAGGATCGCCAATCCTCTCCATGGTTTATGCGCATAAAGGCCGGGGGCAATCAACGCGGTGTCGCTGCACACGACGCGTATCCCGTCACCTTGAGCAGCGCGGAGTTCATCGTTCAGGCTCGCGCTCGCGCGAGGACACCGCCTCGTAAATGCTCTCCGGTACCGCGGAAGTTTATGCGCACAAACTCAGCCGCTGTCTCGGCAACGTCCTCCCTCAACAAGCGGAAGGGCAGGTCCTGACACATCTCAACGATCGACATCTCGAACGCGATCCCGAAACATCAGCCTGCGCGAAGCTCGGTCAGCTCATCCATCGGCGCCCGGCAATCTCGCTTCTAACCACTGCCGCCGTCTGGGCCCCCCCCTCGTTTATGCGCATAAACCGATAGCCCGAATGGCCAATGCGTAGTTTGTGAACGACAATTTCATTGAAATATAAATATCGTCCTGTAGAATTCCAACGACCAAAAACAGGAGTGGAAATTGGCCGCGGAAATCATTGCAGTCACTCAACAAAAAGGTGGCGTCGGCAAAAGCACGATTGCCATGCATCTCGGCGCGGCATTCCATGAGAAAGGGAAGCGTGTCCTCGTCATCGACGCCGACGGTCAAAACACACTGATTCACTGGTCGAGCGCATCGGGTGACAGCGACGCCGGCATCCCGTTCCCCGTCGTCAACCTCGCTGAAGCCGGTGGCCAAATCCATCGCGAGATCAAGAAGTTCATCAACGACTACGACATCATCGTCGTCGATTGCCCGCCGTCGATCACCGAGAAGGTCTCCGGCGTCGTGCTCCTGGCCGCATCGATCGCCGTGATTCCGACTTCGTCGTCGCCGGCCGACTACTGGTCGAGCGTCGGGCTGGTCAAGCTGATCCAGCAGGCGCAGGTGATGAACGAAGACCTCCGTGCCGTCTTCCTGCTGAACAAGACCGAAGAGAAGCGCATGCTGACGCGCGAACTCAAGCGCGCGCTCGAGGAACTCGGCTTCCCGTTGTTGAAGACGCAAATCCCGACCCGGGAAGCGTACAAGCAAGCGATGGCGCTCGGTCAGACCGTGCTGCAGATGAACGACCGCGGCGCCAAGCTGGCCGCCGCGGAAATCCGCGCATGTGCCGACGAAATCGTCGCCATGCTGCCCTGACTTTATGCGCATAAAGGAGTCACATGAAGCCCTCCCAATTTGCAAAAGGATTCCAAGCGCGCCCGGATATCACGACGAGCGAGAAGCGCACCGCGCTTGATCGGCTCAATGCCATCGACGGCATCGTCAAATCCGAAACGGCCACGCCGGCCCCGACGAAGTCCGCCAAGAAGGACATCACGCCGCCGCCGGCTATTGAAGTCCTGCTCGATTCGTCGGTCGACGAATCGCCGCAATATCGCGCGTGGCGCCTCGAGAATCGCTATGCGCCCGGCCAGGTGATCGAGCTGCCGCTGAAGGCGATCAAGCATAGCCCGTTCAACCCGCGGCACTTCTATCTGAAATCGTCGATTGCCGAACTCGCGGTCAACCTCGCGAAGCAGGGGCAGCAGCAGGCGATCCACGTGATTCCGGACTACGACAATCCGGGTACGTATTTCGTCAGCGACGGCGGCCGTCGCGTGCGCGCGCTGAAGGAAGCGAACAAGGAGTCGGTGAAGGCGATCGTGATCGACGTGCCGATCGGGATCCAGAGCTACAAGCTCGGCTACGACCTGAACGTGCAACGCGATTCGCAGACGGTGTTCGACAACGCCGTCGTGTGGCGCCGCTTCCTCGACGACAAGCACTTCCAGAGTCAAAAGGAACTGTCCGAACATCTCGGCCTCGACGAGTCGACGGTCGCGGTTGCGCTGTCGATCGGCAAGCTGCCGGAAACCGTGATGCAGGAGATGGTCGCGCGCCCCGATCGCTTCGGTTCGAACATGGCGTATCAGGTCGGCCGTTATCACAATGCGCGCGGTACCGAGGCGACGCTGCGGCTGATCAACAAGATCGTGTCCGACGATCTCAGCACGCGTCAGGTATCGGACATCGTCAAGGGCCGCGTCGCGGCGCAGGAGACGCCGAAGCCGGCGGGCCGCCAGCGCTATGCGCAGCGTCTCGAGATCAAGCTTGGCGGCAAGTCGGTCGGCGACCTGAAGTCGTATGGCGAAGATCGCATCGAACTGCGCCTGCGCGGCCTCCCGAAGGACAAGCGCGACGCGATCCTCGAGCAGCTCGAGCGGATGCTGTTGTCGGAGTGATGGAAACGGCCGGCAGGGCCTGGCGAGGCGCCGGGCCCGCCGGTCGGGCGGGTGGCCGGCGGCGGCCCGTCAGAGGGGCCTGAGCGGGCCTCAGGCGGCCCGTGATTGATTCAGCGTGAACGACAGCAGGTCGCCGTCGGTCGGCTCGCCCCAGGTCTTCTGGGCCAGCCAGTCGAAAAACGCCGTCTCGGCCAGCTTCGAATCCAGGCCGCGCTTGCGCCAGTCGTCACGCAGGTGCGAGCCCATCGTCGGCAACACTTCCGACTCGAACGACTCGCGCGCCACTTCGCGCTCCGCGTCGCCCTGCTCCTCGTACAGCACCTTCGCTTCCTTGCGGCGGAACGCCGAGAATTCGCTCAGCAGCCGCGCCTTCAGATCATCCGGCTGCGCCGCGACGGCCTTCGCTGCGGGCATGCCGGACGGCAGCGTGTCGACGGACTCGACCGGCGGCGCATAACCCTTCTTCAGCGCATCCTTGAACAACGCGGGCGCACTGCGCACCGGCGGCAGCGTCGTACTGCGCATCCGCTGTTCGGTCATCTGCAGCGCGGCGCGAATCCGGTTTTCCTCGCTGTCCGCGTAGAGCGTCTGCGCTTCCTTGAGCGGAATCCCGAGCTTCACCATCCGGTCGACCAGCGTACTGTCGAACACGTTCGGATGCTCGTCGAGCGCGAGCATCGGCTGCTTGCGCTCGGTCACGCGGAACTGGATCTCCGCGACCCGCCGCCCTTCACGATGCTCGATCAGCTCGACGAAGATGTTGGTGACCGCATTGACCTCGGCGATCGCCGGTCGCAGATAGTCGCGCTTGAAGTACTTGTACTCGCGCTTCGCCTCGTCGCCGGCCTCCGTATCGGGGGTGCCCGACAGGATCGGCCGCCACCATTCCCACGGCTCGCGCATCGTCAGGTGGCTCGGGTTCGTCAGGTAGCGCACGCAGATTTCGTAGAGCGCGAGACCGGCGCTGCTGCGCAGCTGGCTCTGGAACTGCAGGCTCAGACGCGCGTACTGGACCGGGTCGAGCAGCTTCTTCTTGATCTTCGGTGCGAACGAGAATTCGACCCACACGCGGCGGGTGGCCGGATCCTCGAGAATTTCGGCATCGGCGATCAGCGTCGAGATCCCCCACTTGCGGCCCGGCTTCTGGCTCGACGTCCCCGTGCTCCATTCGACCTGGACCGACACCATGCGGCGCAGGTGTTCCTTCACCAGTGCGGTGTCGTTCGAATCGAAGGCGGAGTTGGCGACGATATCCGACAGCAGCGCGCGGTAGGTGTCGCCCGAGTCGTCGGCCTGCTGCGCGACGGCGAGCAGGACGTTGAACAGCTTGCGGGTAAGGAGAGTGATCTTGCCGCTTTTCGGCTGAATTGCGATCGCCTCGACGGCCTTACGCAATTCGGCTGAACTGGCACTCACCACATCCACATCGGTTTTCTTGGCGCGCTTCGTGGCCATGCGTCGGGTCGGAGGGAGAAGTTTCACGGAAGGATAGCGCCTGTGGTGATGTGCGTCCAGAACGACATGCTCACCATAGCCGGTGAAGTGCGCGTACAAACCGGCACTCACCCCAACCCTCTCCCGAAAACCCTCACCGGTCCGGATTTACAGCGTTTCGGACTCGTCCAGACGTGTCGCGGGATGCGCGGATTCACAGATTTTTGCCTGTGCTCGACACGTGCGAAACTTGCTCCCGTATCGGCTCACCTTTCGATTTGTCGTAATTTTACGACTGCGCTTCCGGGTCCTCGTCACAGGGTCCCTACTGGGTCTCACGGCCGCGCTCGGATGGGCCCGCACCGGCCTGTATGCATGTACAGGCATGGCTGACCGGGAGACCTTCCTCGGTGATCCGGAAATCCGTGCCAAAAAAAGCGCTCTGCCGCGTCGATCCCAGCCGTTTCGCAGGCCCGGGCGCGCATTGTACAGCGCACAGAAACCGTTCGGTCCCGAAAATTCTCACCTCACCGGCTCGGAATTCTGTGACCGGGATGCCGAGGAATCCCCGACACACGTGGGATCATCCGCCAGGACCTCCCGAAAAGCCTCACCTTATTGAAAAAAGCGGCGCTCCAACGGATGCGAAAGCCGCTCCCGAAAAACCTCACCGTAACCGCCGCGGTATCAAAAATGTCAATGGCATCCGATACTTATGAGCGGCAAGCGTTCGGGTGGACCGGGCGATCATCACCCGAAAAACCTCACCTTTCCGGCATCCGGCCGAATGCGACAGCTGCCTGTCGGCTCCTGAAAATTCTCACCTGTGCCAAAAAGTGGCACAGCGAAAATCAGATTTCGGTCAGTCCGGGCGGGCTTTTCAGCGAATTTTCCCTGTGATGACCCCCGAAAAGCCTCACCTTTGACTAATTTTTAGGCAAATGCAGCTCCCGAAAATACTCACCCATATGGCGCATGGCAGCCCTGTGATTGATGCCCCGAAAAAGCTCACCTCAAGGGATCCGGCCAGGAAAACCCGGGTTTCGCTCCCGAAAAACCTCACCTTTGGGGCTTCACAGTCCCCACAGGGCACCTTTGCGGTGCAAAATGACGCTCGTTTCCCGGAAACCCTCACAGCAAAACCCTGTGGCGTCCCGTGAAACCTCACCTTTCACGAAAACTGCCCAAAAGATGGGCAGAATGAGGGCGCGAAGAAGGTCCTGCAAATTCTCACCTGTGTCTGCACAGGCAGAAAACTGTGCGCTCAGAAACAGCGCGGGTTCCGCGGCTGTGTGGCCCCGAAAAACCTCACCTTTGGGAAATCTCGTGTTTCACTGTGATCCCGAATCCGCTCACGACCTTTCCTGCATCGGCTCACGCAGCTCCCCGAACCCCATCACTTCAGCTCCCGCAGAACATCACCTTGGCTCCCGTAAAACTTCACCTTGTCGGCCGGAAAGCCTTGCTACATAAGGCTGTGCCGCGGCGTTAACGTTTTTAACTAAGGGTTCAAGGGTGTTTACTTCTAATACTCTCAAGACATCGGTCGCCGAGTTTTCCACAGAGACCCCAAACCTGAACACCGACAGGCTACGATGACGCTCCGCATGTGAAACAAATGCACTTTTTCGGGATCTGCTCCAAAACGCTTTCAGTACAAGGACTTGGCTCGTTTTCTTCGCTTTGTTTCACGGAATTGGAGAGCTGCTTCGACCGAATCGGCTCACAGCCCCGGTTTCTGTGCACAGCGACGTAAATTCGCCACGGTCGACCAAAACAAGTATCAAAAAATACGTATTTCGTTATGATCGCAACATCTCAATGTCTGTGAGCCTGTCATGACGCTGGATGAAATGCGTGAAGCCATTCGGGAAGAACTGGAATCGCTGCGCGCGAGCGGCGCACGCCGCCAGGAGTTGTCGCTGCATGCGTGCAAGCGCCTGTTCTTCGATCTCGGCATCCGGCCGTCGGCCGCCAACGTCCGTGATCTGACCCAGACCGGGAGTGCCAGCGACATTCCGAAGGACATCGACCATTTCTGGGAACGGATCCGTTCCGCGTCGAAAGTCCGGCTCGACGGCGCGGCGATCCCGAAAGCGGTCGAGGAAAAGGCCGGCGCATTGCTCGGCGCACTCTATGAAGAAGCGCTGAAGGCGGCGAGGGAAAGCCTCGACGTCGACCGCGAACAGATTCGCGCCGGCGTGAGCGATGCGGAACGGCGGCTGCGCGATGCAGCTGTTCGCCAGGAAACGCTCGAAGGCGCGCTGACGCGCAGTGAAACCCGCAACGACCAGCTGCAGGCGCGCGTGACCGAGCTCGAAGTGCAGCTGGCCTCGCAATCGACGCACGGTTCGGCAAATGAAGCGACGCTGCTCACCACGATCGCCCGCCTCGAAAAGGAACTGGCCGCGATAGCCGCCCGCGTCGACGCCGAGCAGACGCAGAACGCCGCGCTGCGCGATCGTATCGATACGCTGCAAGCGGAATTGCAGCAGCGCACCGAACACTATGCGCAGCAGATCAAGGATGCGGTGGCCGAAGCCGAGCGTCGCGTCAAACCGATGCTGGTCGAGCTGGACTCGTTGCGCAGCATGGCGGCGACCTACCAGAGCGGTTTGCGCGACGTGCAGCGCAAGGAATTCGATTTCCTTCAGCAATTGAGTTCGGCCAAGGCGCGTGCGGACCGGCTCGAGGAACAGTTGCGCAGCCAGGGCGATGAACTGGAACGCGCGACGCGCGACGCGAATAGGCTGCGCGCGAGCCAAGGGATGAATCCGGAAATCGCCGCGCTGATCCGGCGCCTGGCCAATGCGGGTCAACTGGATGCGGACGCGTATGCCGCGATCGGTACGTCGCTGGACCACGAAGTTCCGGTGCCGAGCCAGTGCCCGCGTTGCGACGGTGAACCCGAACTGGCCCAAGGCGACGACGGGTTCGAAGTATCGTGCCCCGAATGCGAACATGCGTCGGGGCCGTGGCCTTCCCGATTCGAAGCGATCGCACGTTTTGCACGCGACTGACGCGCCAGCCCGCACAGCAATCGCACAGGTGAGGTAATGCGGGATGCGTGAGGTGAGGTTTTTCGGGAGCAGTGAAACGGTGAGGCTACGCCGCACAAGGCTGCTCACGGATCATGTCGCGTGAGCAGCCGTGCTTGGCATCAGTGAGTTTCGTCGTGGTCGGGCGCGTCACCGTTGGCGAGACCGTCGCGCCAGTTTTTCCATGCGCGATGCAGGCGGTTCGATGAGATCGGCCGCATGAAGCCGAGCCATTTGCCGACCCGCTCGGGCGGCACGTCGTGTTCGAACAGTTCGGCCGCATACGTGTTGCGCAGCGTTTGCGGGCTCGCGCGCGCGGTGCGCGACGACGTGAGCCCCGCCGATTCGACGATCGCATCGATCGCGCGCAGCATCGTCGCCTTGTGCATCGGCCGTCCGGTGTGCGACGCCGGAAACACGAGTTCGCCGAGTATCTCCTGACGCTTCCGCTCCACGAGCCACGCCTCGAGCAACGCGATCGCAAACGACGCCAGATGGGTTTCGCGTGCGAAATCCGGATGCGTCGACGGGATCTGCAGCGACGTTCCGCTCGTATTGATGCAACTAATGGTAAGCGCACGTGCTTCGCCGGTCTTCACGCCGGCGCCGAGAAACGCAGCGACGAGCGCGCGGTCGCGCCGCTCTTTCCAGTACGCGGAGCCCGATACGCCGATCGGCGAAAATAGGTAGGCCAGCAACTTCGCGCGTTCGGCTGGTGTCAGGAAACCGGTTGGCTCGTTGTCGCGTGCCTGGCGCCAGTTCGCTTCGCCATCCTGAGCAATGAAACGGGCCGGGTTGGTGGACGCGAGCTCGGTGCGCCGGATGTGGTCGAGCACGCGTTCGATCAGCCGGAGATAGCGCATGCGCTGCGTTTTCCGGATAGGCAGCTCACCGACGAAGTTCGCGATCGATGCGGTATCCACCGTCGCCAGGTTTTTCTGGTGTGCGCGCAGCCACGTGAGAAACGCACCCCATTGTGCGCGATAGACGTCGGCTGACGAACGGCGGTAGTCCTGCATGGCAAGCCACGCGTCGAATGCGGTTTCGGGCGACACGATCCAGTCGGATGCGCCGCGGTCGAACAGATCCTTTTCTTCCGGGCGTGCCGGGGTGTCGGAGGGCGTGGGAAGGGACATGTTATTTATTCCGTTAGTTGCGTATATGGTAGCCCTTTGCGCAACATCGCGGGCAGCAGGATGCGGGAGCCGGCCGCCGTGTCGGACGATCCGGGCGGGGCGTTAGTCACCCCATGCCTTGGACGGACGTTGAACGCGCTCGCGGTGCGCGGCTTCCTGCGACCGCGCCGCGGCTTCATACGCGAGGACCGCGAACGAGAACACGGCGGGCAGCGCATTCGATCGGCCGAAGTCGATCGGATCGTCCGTTTCGGGAAAGGTCATGTCCGACGGCCGTTCGAACAGTTGACGCATGCCGGCGTCGTGCCGGCTGGCAAAGCCGAGATCGGCGAGTGCCTCGGCTTCGATGGCGTGCAGCAGACGCCACGACAGCGGGACGCGCTGACGGATATAGCGCTCGGCTATATGGCGGACGATCAGCTCGAGGTCGTGCGCGGCAGCCTTGAAGCTGAGCGCGGCCAAATCTTGTTCTTCTGTCATCGCAGGCTCCTGTCGACCGGAGCGGCGCCTCGGTGCGCCGACCCGGCCATGCATGGCGGAATGTCCGTATACTGTACAAACATACAGTATTTTCCGCAACTGGCCTTTCGGCCAGCTATCCGCATTTTCAGCGATGAATCACGATCAGTAATGCGCGCGCTTCGGCCTTGCCGGGGTTGCGGATCGCATGCGGCGTGTCGGCCGCGTAGCGGGCGGTGTCGCCCGCCTTCAGGCGCCGACTCGCGGCCGCGGCTTCGATTTCCATCGCGCCGTGCAGCACGGTGAGGTGCTCGCGCGTGCCGGGTTCGTGCGCGTTCGATACGAGCGCGCCGCCACCCGGCAGCGTCAGTTCGTACCACTCGAACTTGCCGGCCAGGTCGATCGGGCCCCATACGCGCAACTGATAGCGGCCGTCGTGACCGGCGAGCGTCGGAATGTCGTGCGGGCCGTCTACGCGGATCGTCTCCGCCGCCTTCGGTTGCGAGAACAGTTCGTCGAGCGTGATGCCGAGCGCATTGGTGAGCCGCCACGCAACCGCGATCGTCGGATTGGCCTTGTCGCGCTCGATCTCGGAGAGCATCGACTTCGATACGCCGGCCGCGCGCGACAGGTCGTCGAGCGTCAGCTTGCGCTCGTTGCGCAGGCGCTGGATTTGCTCGCCGACCCGCGGCGGCGTCACGCCCGACGGTTGCAGTGCGGCGGCGGCAGGCGTGCGCCGCGACGCGGAGGAACTTGCCATTTGGTTTCCGTTCGCTTAGAGTTGTTCGGTATTTCGAATTCTAGTTCGGAATATTGGATAAATGCGGTCAACCGAACGACCGACTATAACAGTAGCAGGCCGTTGCGCCGCCGCCACGAGCGGGGCGCTGCGGAATGCGAATCCCTGTCAGGAGCTTTGCGATGCGTGATGCCTTTCTCGCCCAGGTGCGCGGGACGCTCGACCAGATCCGCGCGGACGGTTTTTACAAGACCGAGCGCGAGATCGCGAGTCCCCAGGCGGCTGCCGTGCGGCTGGCCGGCGGTGCCGGCGTGCTGAATTTCTGCGCGAACAACTATCTGGGCCTGGCGAACGATCCGCGCCTGATCGCCGCGGCGCAGGCCGGTCTCGAGCAGGACGGCTTCGGCATGGCATCGGTGCGCTTCATCTGCGGCACGCAAACCGTGCACAAGCAGCTCGAAAGCGCGCTGGCATCGTTTCTCGGCACCGAGGACAGCATCCTTTATTCGAGCTGCTTCGATGCGAACGGCGGCCTGTTCGAGACGCTGCTCGACGAGAACGACGCGGTGATCAGCGACGAGCTGAACCACGCGAGCATCATCGACGGCATCCGCCTCTGCAAGGCGAAGCGTTTCCGCTACAAGAACAACGACCTGTCGGACCTCGAGGCGAAGCTGAAGGAAGCCGACGCCGCAGGCGCGCGCCACAAGCTGATCGCGACCGACGGCGTGTTCTCGATGGACGGCATCATCGCCGACCTGAAAGGCATCTGCGACCTCGCCGATCGTTATGGCGCACTCGTGATGGTCGACGATTCGCACGCGGTCGGCTTCATCGGCGCGCATGGCCGCGGCACGCCGGAGCACTGCGGCGTCGACGGGCGCGTCGACATCATCACCGGCACGCTCGGCAAGGCGCTGGGCGGCGCATCGGGCGGCTATGTCGCCGCGCGTCGCGAGGTGATCGAGCTGCTGCGCCAGCGTTCGCGCCCGTACCTGTTCTCGAACACGCTGACGCCGAGCATCGCCGCGGCATCGCTGAAGGTGCTTGAGCTGCTCGGCAGCGACGAAGGCGCGAAGTTGCGCGAACGCGTGCGCGAGAACGGCGTGCGATTCCGCGAGCAGATGACCGCCGCGGGCTTCACGCTCGTGCCGGGCGCGCATCCGATCATCCCGGTGATGCTCGGCGACGCGCAGCTCGCAACCAACATGGCCGACAAGTTGCTCGCCGAAGGCGTCTACGTGATCGGCTTCTCGTTCCCGGTCGTGCCGCGCGGCCGCGCGCGCATCCGCACGCAGATGAGCGCCGCGCATACCCCCGAACAGATCGATCAGACGGTCGCCGCGTTCGTGCGCGTCGGCAAGTCGCTCGGCATCATCTGACGGAGGCGCGACCATGAAAGCACTGGCAAAGCTCGAACGCGGCCCCGGCCTCACGCTCACGCGCGTGAAGCGCCCCGAAGTCGGACACAACGACGTGCTGATCAAGATTCACCGCACGGCGATCTGCGGCACCGACATCCATATCTGGAAGTGGGACGACTGGGCGCAGAAAACGATTCCCGTGCCGATGCATGTCGGCCATGAATACGTCGGCGAGATCGTCGAGATGGGGCAGGAAGTGCGCGGCTTCGCGATCGGCGATCGCGTGTCCGGCGAAGGCCACATCACGTGCGGCTTCTGCCGCAACTGCCGTGCGGGGCGCCGGCATCTGTGCCGCAACACCGTCGGCGTCGGCGTGAACCGCGAGGGCGCGTTCGCCGAGTATCTGGCGATTCCCGCGTTCAACGCGTTCAAGATCCCGCCCGAGATTTCCGACGATCTCGCGTCGATCTTCGATCCGTTCGGCAACGCGACGCACACGGCGCTGTCGTTCAATCTCGTCGGCGAGGACGTGCTGATCACCGGCGCGGGCCCGATCGGCGTGATGGCCGCCGCGATCGCGAAGCATGTCGGCGCGCGCAACGTCGTGATCACCGACATCAACGACTATCGGCTCGAGCTCGCGCGCAAGATGGGTGCGACGCGCGCGGTGAACGTGTCACGCGAATCGCTGCGCGACGTGATGGCCGACCTGCACATGACGGAAGGCTTCGACGTCGGCCTCGAGATGTCGGGCGTACCGAGCGCGTTCACCAGCATGCTCGAGGCGATGAATCACGGCGGCAAGGTTGCGCTGCTCGGCATTCCGCCCGCGCAGACGGCGATCGACTGGAACCAGGTGATCTTCAAGGGGCTCGAGATCAAGGGCATCTACGGTCGCGAGATGTTCGAGACCTGGTACAAGATGGTCGCGATGCTGCAAAGCGGCCTCGATCTGTCGCCGATCATCACGCATCGCTTTGCGGCCGACGATTACGAGAAAGGCTTCGCCGCGATGCTGTCCGGTGAAAGCGGCAAGGTGATCCTCGACTGGACGGTCTGAGTGCCGGCGGGGCAGCGCGGCGCGTTTGCCGACTGCCCCATCGTGCCGGCACGCGCGTTTGTCGGGCCGATCGGCTTCGACGAACGCGTAAAGGTGAGATTATTCGGGAGCTGTGCTCGCGTGCCGAATGGCGGCTCGATCGCGCTTTGATGGCGCGTTTGGGCGCGCAATGCAGCGGTTGCGCGTTGCGCAACGCCTGCTGGCACACCCCTTCTCGTTTGCGGAACGACGGCGATCACGCTGCGATTCCGCCGGATGCATCGGTGACATGCAATCGCGCATGCACCTCACCCATCAAGCCCCGCGCACCAGTCCATTCTTTGTCGCGTCGCCCGACGCGTGTTTTTCTTCCCGCCCTTCCGCTTTCTCTTGCCGTGCTTGAGTAGCGAGCCCTAGCCGCATCATCCGCTTGCAACGGCTTTGCTCTGTTCCCGCGGCGGCACATCGCAGCACCTCACCACGCAGCGCGATCACGCCGCAGCCTCTATGCGTGAGGCGATCAATCACGTGCGAACTCACCCGTGAGCTTGCCGGCTGACATCGATCGGTGTGTTGCCCGCTATTCGATCCCTTCACCGTTCGACCATCGCGGTTCGAACGGCAGGCTCGACGCGACGACCGACCGCCAGCCGCCAGCCGCCAGCCGCCATCGGCACCACGCGGCGTTCACCCCTCCCACCGCCAGGGCCATTCCACACGGTTGTTGACGAGGGAGAACGATCGTTCTACCGTAAATCCATGAACACACATGATGACCTCTCCGGCGAACCGGCCGTTCGCGACCGGCTGCTCGACGCGGCCGAAGCGCTGATCTACTCGGGCGGCATCCACGCCACGGGTGTCGATGCGATCGTGAAGCGGTCCGGCGCCGCGCGAAAGAGCTTCTATTCGCATTTCGAATCGAAGGAGGCGCTGGTCGTCGCCGCGCTCGAGCGCCGTGACGAACGCTGGATGCGCTGGTTCGTCGATGCAACGCTCTCGCGCGGCAAGTCGCCGCGCGCGCACTTGCTCTGCATGTTCGATGTGCTGCGCGACTGGTTTGCACAACCCGATTTTCACGGCTGCGCATTCCTGAACGCATCAGGCGAGATTGCCGACGCCGACGATCCGGTGCGCGTCGTCGCGCGTATGCACAAGGCGCGGCTGCTGGCGTTCGTGCGCGAGCGGTTCGACGCGTATGCCGACGACGCCGGGATCGAGCGCCGCGGGCTGGCCCGCCTCGCGCGTCAATGGCTGGTGCTGATCGACGGCGCGATCGGCGTGGCGCTCGTCAGCGGCGATGCGACCGCCGCGCGCGATGCGCGCGCAACGGCAGAACTCTTGCTCGATACGGTGTCTCGAGCGTCGAAGTAGTGCGTCCCAACCGGCTGCGTTCGTGCGCAGCCAGAACCTTGAACAGGAGCATTCCATGTCCGCTTCCCCGGAAGTTCGTCCCCCCGTTCCGCCGTTCACGCTCGACACGGCGCGCCAGAAAGTGCGCGCCGCCGAAGATGCGTGGAACACGCGCGACCCGCAGCGCGTCTCGCTTGCCTATACGCCGCAGAGCCGGTGGCGCAATCGCGCGGAGTTCGTGACGGGCCGCGACGAGATCGTCAGCCTGCTGCAGCGGAAATGGACGCGCGAGCTCGACTACCGATTGATCAAGGAGCTGTGGGCGTTCGGGGGAAATCGCATCGCGGTGCGATTCGCATACGAATGGCATGACGACGCGGGCAACTGGTTCCGCTCATACGGGAACGAGAACTGGGAGTTCGACGAAAACGGATTGATGGCGCATCGCCACGCGAGCATCAACGACCTGCCGATTCGCGAAGCGGATCGCCTGTATCACTGGCCGCTCGGGCGTCGTCCGGACGATCATCCCGGCCTGTCCGATCTCGGGCTATGACGCGGCACGATGACGACGCGTGGACGTGCTCGATCACGCAGCGAGAACGTCCACGCATACTCAAAGGTGAGGAAATACGGGAGCCGCTTGTTGAGGTGAGTGTTTACGGGAGATGGAGCATTCTGTGCGTGACGGTGTGGTTCTTCACGCTCCGCATCTCACCGATCAGTTGTCGCAGGGAACGGCGCGAATGCGCTCACGGAAGTACCGCGCGCATCGACGTGCGTGATCGGTGCCGTTCGCCTGCGAAGCGCACGTGATTTCGAAGGCGGTGTTGGCGGCACCTTCGCAAAACGCACGGTGAGATGCAATCGGTGTGCATCGCTGCGTGATGCAACTCACCATTCGGAATCGACAGCGACACACGCGTACGCATGAACGCATGCAAACGCGCACATCGAAATAGACAAAGGTGCGCGGCAGTCAGTCGTGTTGCTCACCCTCGAACACGACATCCGTCGACCACCTCGCGCACCGTTCACACCCTTCCGTCAGCCAGCGATGCGCGCCGCGATCGCCTCACCGACTTCCTGCGTTCCGGCCTCGCCACCCAGATCGCGCGTGCGCGGCCCAGCGCGCAGCACGTCCTCGATCGCCGCGACGATCGCGTCGTGCGCTTCGCGCTCGCGCCCGGCGCCGTTACCGAGGAAGTCGAGCATCAGCGCCGCCGACCAGATCATTGCAATCGGGTTCGCGATGTACTGGCCCGTGATGTCCGGCGCGGAGCCATGCACCGGTTCGAACAGCGACGGAAACGTGCGATCGGGGTTGAGGTTCGCCGACGGCGCGATGCCGATCGTCCCCGTGCAGGCCGGCCCGAGGTCGGAAAGGATGTCGCCGAACAGGTTCGACGCGACGACGACGTCGAAGCGGTCGGGCTGCAGCACGAAGCGCGCGCACAGGATGTCGATGTGCTGCTTGTCCACGGCGATCTCGGGATAACGCTCGCCCATTTCAGCCGCGCGCGCGTCCCACCACGGCATGCTGATCGCGATGCCGTTGCTCTTCGTCGCGACGGTCAGCCGCTTCGCGCGGCGCTGAGCGAGTTCGAACGCGAACTTCAGCACGCGCTCGGTGCCGTGGCGCGTGAAGATCGACTGCTGCATGACCACTTCGCGCTCGGTGCCTTCGAACATCGTGCCGCCGACCGACGAATATTCGCCCTCGGTGTTCTCGCGCACGATCATGAAATCGATGTCGCCCGCCTTGCGGCCGGCCAGCGGCGACGGCACGCCGTCGAACAGGCGCGCGGGCCGCAGGTTGATGTACTGGTCGAACTCGCGGCGGAACTTCAGCAGCGAACCCCACAGCGAAATGTGGTCGGGCACCGTCGCGGGCCAGCCGACTGCGCCGAACAGGATCGCGTCCATGCCCGACAGCTGTGCCTTCCAGTCGTCCGGCATCATCTTGCCGTGCTGCGCGTAGTAGTCACAGCTCGCCCAGTCGATCTGCTCGAACTGGAAGCGGATGCCGAAGCGCGCTGTCACGGCGTCGAGCGCGCGCAGGCCCTCGGGCATCACTTCACGGCCGATGCCATCACCGGGGATGACGGCAATCCTGTACGTCTTGTCGCTCATGCAAGCCTCCTTGGCTGGTCGGGCCGCCGGCAGCGTGCGCGGCGGAACATGACGCCATTTTATTTATTTCCAATCAGATTAAAATCACGTGAAAGGTTAATCGACTTTACACGAATCGTGAACAAATCGCCGAATCTCGACGACCTGCGCGTATTCAGCCTGGTCGTCCGCCTGACGAGCTTCAGCGCGGCCGCCGAGCAACTCGCGGTGTCGCCCGCGTACGTGAGCAAGCGCATCGCGCTGCTCGAGGCGCAGCTCGGCACACGCCTGCTGCATCGCTCGACGCGCCGCGTGACGGTCACGGAAGCCGGCGAGCGCGTGTTCGCGCGTGCCGAGAAGATTCTCGACGACGTCGATCATCTCGTCGAGGACGTGTCGACCACGCGCACGGTGCCGCGCGGCACGCTGCGTATCTCGAGCAGCTTCGGCTTCGGCCGTCATGTCGTCGCGCCGGCGCTGCTCGACTTCTCCGCGCGCTATCCGCAGCTCAACGTGCGGCTCGATCTGTTCGACCGGCTCGTCGACGTCGCGGGCGAAGGCTACGACCTCGACGTGCGTATCGGCGACGAGATCGCCGATCACCTGATCGCGCGCCGCCTCGCCACCAACCATCGCGTGCTGTGCGCGTCGCCCGACTATCTCGCTCGGCGCGGCACGCCGCGCACGCTCGCGGATCTCGCGTCGCACGACTGTCTCGCAATCAAGGAGCGCGACCATCCGTTCGGCGTCTGGCGGTTGAACGTGCGCGGGGAAACGGCAACGGTGAAGGTCGGCGGCGCGCTGTCGACGAACCACGGCGAGGTGGCCGTGCAATGGGCGCTGGCCGGACGCGGGATCGTGCTGCGTTCGATCTGGGAAGCGGCGCCGCTGATCGAGCGCGGCGAGCTCCGTCGCGTGCTGCCGGACGCGATTCAGCCGGCGAACATCTGGGCCGTGTATCCGGAACGCGTCGCGGCGTCGGCGAAAGTGCGCGTGTGCGTCGATTTTCTGGTGGAGGCGCTCGCCGGGTTGAATGCCGCGGCGAGCGACGATGCGGGCTGAAATCGGCCAAAGGTGAGCTTTTACGGGGGCATGTGCAGCGCATTGGCAAGCGTCTGTTTACGGCATGCAGGTGCGTCGCGAGCCGCTGCATTCAGCAGGCACCGACGCATCGACGGCCGCGATGCGCCGGGCCGGCCGACGATGGTGCCCCCCGCGCCGTTTATGCCGCTTTCACCGCGCTCGCCACACCGAGCATCAGGTCGAGATTCTGCACCGCCGCGCCGGATGCCCCTTTGCCGAGATTGTCGAACACGGCGGCCAGCAGCACCTGACCGTGCTCGGCATTGAAGAACACGCTGAGCCGCAGGTCGTTCGACCCGTTCAGCGCTTGTGGATCGAGATGCGTGATCGCGCGCGTGTCCGCGAGCGGCGTGACCTCGACGTGGCGCGCGCCGGCGTAATGCTGCGCGAGGCACGCGTGCAGCGCCTCACCGGTCACGCCGGCCGGCAGCAGCCGCAGCTCGATCGGCACGGTCAGCACGATGCCCTGCCGATAGGCGCCGTAAGCCGGCACGAACAGCGGACGGTGCGCGAGCCCGGCATGCAGCTGGATCTCGGGCACATGCTTGTGCGCGAGCGCGAGGCCGTAGACCTGAAGCGGTTGCGCGCGTGCGGCGCCGTTCGATTCGAACGCGTCGACGGCGGCGCGCCCGCCGCCCGAGTAACCGGACACCGCATGGATGCTCACCGGGTAATCGCGCGGCAGCAGGCCCGCCTGTTGCAGCGGCCGAAGCAGGCCGACCGCGCCGGTCGGATAGCAGCCCGGATTGGTGACGCGCCGCGCATGCGCGATTGTCTGTGCATGTCCGTCGACCATCTCGGGAAACCCGTAGACCCAATCCGGTTCAGTGCGATGGGCCGAACTCGCGTCGATCACGCGTACCGCCGGATTCCGGATGAAGCCGACCGCTTCGCGCGCCGCGGCGTCGGGCAGGCACAGAATCGCGATATCGGATGCGTTGATTGCTTCGGCGCGCCGTGCCGGGTCCTTGCGCTCGGCATCCGGCAGCGTGACGAGCCGCAAGTCGGTGCGATCCCGCAGGCGCTCGTGGATCTGCAATCCGGTCGTACCTTGGTCGCCGTCGATGTAGACAGTGGGGAGGCTCATGATGGTCGCGTTCCTCGTTTCAGGCATCGGGAAAGCCGTATCGTCCACCGAACGCCTAGAATAGGAAAAGTTGAATTTCCTGATTGCCGGATTCAGTTTTCCTGAACGAGAGGAGGTGCATGCGCGAGATCAGTCTGGACCGACTGCGTACGCTGGTCGCGATCGCCGACCAGGGATCGTTCGTGGCCGCCGCGCAACTGCTTCATCTGGCGCCGCCGACGGTCAGTCTTCATGTCGCCGAACTCGAAAGCCGCATCGGCGCGCCGTTGCTGTCGCGTACACGCGGCAACGTGCGGCCGTCGACCATCGGTGCGGTGCTGGTGGAGCGGGCGCGCCGCCTGCTGGCCGAGGTCGAATCGACGCTCGACGACGTGGAGCGGCAAGTGCAGGGGCTGACCGGTCGCGTGCGCCTCGGCGCATCGACCGGCGCGATCGCCCATCTGTTGCCGCAGGCGGTGGCGCGGTTGCGCGAGCGGCATCCGGATATCGACGTCCAGATCGCGGTGCTCACGTCGCAAGACACGCTGGCGCGCATCGCGCAGGGCACGCTTGATGTCGGGCTGGTCGCATTGCCGCAGCCGGCGGTCGCGGGGCTGTCGATCCGCGCGTGGCGGCGCGATCCGGTGCTGGCCTTCCTGCCCGCGGACTGGCGGCTTCCGGCGCGTGTGACGCCGGCCTATCTGGCCACGCGTCCGCTGATTCTCAACGATGCGACCACCCGCCTGTCGCGGCTCACGACGGAATGGTTCGCGCTCGGCGGCCACCGGCCCGAGCCGCGCATCGAACTCAACTACAACGATGCGATCAAGAGTCTGGTCGCCGCGGGTTACGGCGCGACGCTGCTGCCGCACGAGGCGGGCGCCCCGCCGCCCGACGCACGCGTCGTCATGCGGCCGCTGCGGCCGGCGTTGTGGCGTGAACTGGGTATCGCGCATCGGGTCGGCCCGGTCGAGCGCTCGACACAGCACGTGCTCGACGCGTTATGGGCGCTCGGCGCGCGATAGGGAATCGCGCCACCGTCCAGGACGCGCGCCGCGGTGCCGGCTCGACCGGACGCGGCATGCGCGAGGTCGAACGCTTCAGCCTGTCGCCCGGTGTGGCAGCAAGCGGGCCGACTGGTGCCAACGCCAGCACCAGCACCCGGCGCGGCCCCCTTACAGCCGGTTGTCCCTCGCGAGCATCAGCACGCGCGCCCAGCGCCGTGCATCTCGCTTGTCCATCATCGGCAGCTTCCATTCGCCGCGCACCGCGTCGCGCACGCGCACGACCAGATGCCAGCGGCCGTCGATCGGCGCGGCCTCGCAGCCGTCGAGCTGCGACAGCGTATAGCGGCCGTCCGCGCCGTCTTGCGACAGCCACAGCAGCCCCTGCGACGCGGACACGCGCACTTCGCCCCATGCGCGATGCACGATATGGGTCCAGCCTTGCTCTTTCGTGTTCGGCGCGATGTCGCGGCGGCGTTTGATCCACCACGCGATCAGCGCGATCAGGATGGCGCCGGCGAGCACGGCGGCCGCGATCGCGACCGGCTGGCCGAACTGCGCGGCGATGACGTGAAACAGGTGAACCGCGCCCCATCCAATGGCGATGAGCGCGAACAGCGCAATGAAAATCGGCATGTCGAATCGGAAAAGAGGACGGACCGGCGCAGGCAGCGCGCCGGTCCACCGCACACGGCATTACCGGCGGCGGTGAATGTCGTGCGTGACGAAGCCCGCGTCGTTGACGGGCAGCGCGAGGCCGTCCTTCACCGCGAGCGTCTTGCGGATGTCGTCGAGACCGGCGGACCAGTGGTCGCGCATCGTCGACAGACCGAACTGATAGTCCTTGTAGTGGTGCTCGTACGCCTTCTGCTGATAGATCAGGTGCTGGATGTTGTACTTCTTCCCGCTCGACATCGCTTCAGCCTCGACGCACCACGGGTCGTTCTTGCGCTGCTCCTCCGGCACCTGCTCGAGCACGTGGCGCAGCACGTTGCGGTAGCGCTGTTCGCGCTGCAGCGTGTCGGTGACGAAACGCGTGCGGCTCGAATATTGCACGTCCTTCGTGCGTTCCGCGACATCGGCCATCGTGCGCGGCAGCGGCCCGCGCGCGCTCCACAGATCGACCTGGAACGCGAGCGTGTCGCGGCGCGGGCGCGCGCGCAGCACTTCCATCAGCGGCGTATTCGACACGACACCACCGTCCCAGTAGTACTCGCCGTCGATCTCGACGGGCGGGAACGCGGGCGGCAGCGCGCCGGATGCCATGAAGTGCTCGGGCGTGAGGCGAATGCGCGAGTTGTCGAAGTACACGAAGTTGCCGGTGCCGACGTTGACCGCGCCGACCGACACGCGCGTCTCGCCCGAGTTGATCCGGTCGAAATCGCACAGCTTCAGCAGCGTCGCGCGCAGCGCCGACGTGTCGTACCAGCTGATCTTTTCCGGATGATCGGACACGCCCGGCAGCGGCGGCGGGAAGCGCGGCACGAAGAATCCCTGCTGGCCCTGCATCATCGCGCTCGCGGCCTGCGACGCGGTGAAGAACGTGCGGATCTGGTCGATGCTGTTGAACAGCGCGAATTCGAACGCGGCCGGCATCGCGGGAAAGAACGCCGGCTGGCAGATCGTTTCCCAGAATTCGCGCAGCCGCTCGACGCGATGTTCGGGCGCATTGCCGGCGATCAGCGCGGTGTTCAGCGCGCCGATCGAGATGCCTGCGATCCAGTCGAGCGGAACGTTCGCTTCGTGCAGCCCTTCGAACACGCCGGCCTGATACGCGCCGAGCGCGCCGCCGCCTTGCAGGACGAGCGCGATCGTTTCGTACGGCAGCGACCGCGCAGCGGCCGGTGCGCCGGCCTCGTGTTGCAGGTCCGCCGCATCGACGGCCTGCTTTTCTGTACGCGCGTGCGGTTTCATCAGTTGCTCCGAGAAATGCCGCCGTGGATGGCGGACACGGAAGGCGTGACGTCGATCGACGGCACGCCATCGTGAGTCTTGAGAATGGGCGGTGGTGCGGGAATCGCCTCCCGTCGGGGAGGCGCAGACATTACTGCATGAACCAGCCGTGGCTGACGATGAACGACTGCCCCGTGAGCGCGGCGCTCGGGAACGCCGACAGGAACAGCACCGTCTGCGCGACGTCCTGCACCGTCGTGAACACGCCGTCGACCGTGTTGCCGAGCATCACCTTCTTGATCACTTCCTCTTCGCTGATTCCGAGCTCCTTCGCCTGCTCCGGAATCTGCTTGTCGACCAGCGGCGTGCGCACGAAGCCCGGACACACGACGTGCGAGCGCACGTTGTGCTTCGCGCCTTCCTTCGCCAGTACGCGCGCGAGGCCGAGCAGCCCATGCTTGGCCGTCACGTAGGCCGACTTCAGCGGCGACGCTTCGTGCGAGTGCACCGAACCCATGTAGATCACGACGCCGCCGCGATCATCCTTGTACATGTGCTTGAGCGCGGCCTTCGTCGTCAGGAACGCGCCGTCGACGTGGATCGCCTGCATCTTCTTCCAGTCGGAGAACGAATAGTTCTCGATCGGGTTGACGATCTGGATGCCGGCGTTCGACACGAGGATGTCGACCGAGCCGAACGCTTCGGCGACCTTGTCGATGCCGCTGTTCACGGCGTCCTCGTTGGTCACGTCCATCGCGACGCCGATCGCCTTGCCGCCTGCCTTGTTGATCTCGTCGGCAACCGCGTTCGCGCCGTCCTGGTTCAGGTCGGCAATCGCGACGGCCGCACCCGCCTTGGCGAGCTCCAGTGCGATTTCCTTGCCGATGCCGCTTGCGGCGCCCGTGACGACTGCGGTCTTGCCATTCAGGTTGCTCATTTCGAATTCCCGTGGTGAAAGGATTGACAGGGAGAAAGGACTGCGGACGTGTTATTGAGCCAGGTAATCGTAGACGACTTCGCCGAGGCCGAGCGTCAAATCCGCGACGATGTGGCGCGCTTCGACGATCTCGAGCACCGGCAGGTCGGCCACCGGCGCAAGTGCGTGCGGTGCCAGCTCGAGCGACGCGGGGCCCGTCCATGCGCCCTTCATCTTGATGTCCTGCATGTAGTAGCGCACCAGTTCGCACACGCGGGCGGTGCCGTCGACGTGCGGGATGATCTTCAACAGGAAGTTCGGGCCGGCGAGGCGTTTCGCCTGCTCTTCGATGTCGAGGTCCTTGTGCTTGTAGCCCATCGTGCCGGTCGCGACGCGCACCTTGCCGTAATCGAGCGTGCCCAGGATGTGATCGGTGTTCACGTGCAGCGTGGGCGACGCGAGCTTCTTCGGGAAGCCCCACAGCTCGCGGCCGCCGGCGATCGGCGGGTGATCGTCGAGATACATCGCGAGCGTGTAGCCGCCGGCCTGGCCGTTGTATTCAACGGGAATCACCTGACCGCTTTCGGTGTAGTCGCCGAAGCCGGTCGAATCGGCCATGCGAATGAATTCGTAATGTACGAGCGGCTCGGTGATCTGCAGTGGCTCGGGGACGATCTCACGCAGGCGGTCCGGATCGGTGCGATACGTGATGATCAGAAACTCACGATCGACGAAACGGTACGGCCCCATCGGGAAAGCGGGGCTCGTCAACGGCATCGCAAACGCTTTCGATCGGACATCGCTGATTTTCATGCGGACTCCTTGTTGTTGATCGCTTCGTGGATGATTGGTCGTAATCGTATGCCTGTGCGTCGCCGTTGTGCGATGCCGCATATGGAATTAATTGTTGCCGATTTCGATTCATTTGCCGCCTAAATATTGAGACAAGCGGCACAAACAGCGCGGACGGCGCCCGGTGACCCGATATTCATGCGCATCAATGAAGCCACGATGCGTAAAAGGTGAGGTTTTACGGGAGAGTTGGTGAGCTTCTACGGGAGACGGTCGCGCGGAGATGTGACAATTGTGTGAACTTGTGTTGCAGTGCGGGCTCTAAGTGCGTTCGCGCACGGCGCACCGGCCGGGCTTCCTTACCCCGCCGACGCATTAAGCAACGCTTAAGCGGGTGCGCCCTAGCATCGTTCGCCTCTGACCGGCACGGCCGGTCGCTCATTACGCCCCATGCAACCGCATTCATGCAGAACCTCAACCTCACCCTGTTTTCCGCCATCAATGCCGGCGCCGCGCCGCACCCCGGCGTGGCCCGTCTCGCGATCTTCGCCGCCGACTGGCTCGTCTATGCGCTGCCTGCGATGCTGCTGCTGACCTGGATCTTCGGCGAGCGCGCGACGCGGCGCCAGGCGATCGAAGCCGGCGTCGGCACCTGCGTGGCGCTGGCGCTTGCCCAGGTGCTCGGGCATTTCTGGTTTTCGCCGCGGCCGTTCATGGCCGGCGTCGGCACGCAACTGATTCCGCATGTGCCGAACGGCTCGTTTCCGAGCGATCACATGACGTTCGCGTGGAGTCTCGCCGTCGGCATGATGCTCGCCGGCAGCACGCGGCTGACCGGGTTCGTGATGGCCGCGATGGCCGTCGCGATTGCATGGGGTCGCGTGTATGCGGGCGTGCACTGGCCGTTCGACATGGCCGGCGGCGTGCTGGTCGGCACGGCCGGCGCGCTGGCCGCGCACCTGTACGGGCAACGCGTAGTCGAGCTGCTCGAACGGATCGGCGATGTGGTGCACGCGGTGATGATGGGGCGCGAGCGCGCGCCTTGAGCGGGAGAATCAAGCGGGAGAAGTGCGGGCCGGGCGCCGTCAACCGGGCGTCTTGGCCGATTCGGTCGCTGCCGACGTGCTGTCGCCTGCTTCGTGCAGTTCGGGCGTTTCGCCCGGGTGCCGGACGGCGTCGCGTTCGAGAGAGCTTTCCTTCAGGATCGCGCACATCGCGACGAACAGCGCGAGCACGACGGCCGCCAGGCCGCAATAGCCGGCGATCTTCAGGTTGCGAAGGAAAGGCGAAGCGTGGCTTTCTCTTGTCATGACCGGGCGCTCCTGGGGGGCTGCGGCGGCTGTCGCCCGACAGCGGCGTCGCAGACATACATATATACCAGCCGCCCCGCCGATGCCAAGCCCGCCGATGCGCGGGCGCCCGTTCGCGTCAGTCTTCCAGCGTTTCGTGCACGGCCGCCGCGCCGCGCTTCCAGTATGCCGCCGCGCGGATGCGCGACTTGTCGATGCCGCGCTCGCCGGTCAGGTGCAGCCGCACGGCGCGCATCGACTGCGCTTCACCCGCCGCCCAGACATAACCGTCGCCGGAGGACGGCAGCGGCAGCTCGCGCACTGCATTCAGCAGCGCGTCGCCGTCCGCTGAGTCGGCTTCGGCGCGAAAGCGCCAGATTTCATGCACGTCGGCGCGCGTATCGAAGGAGATCTGTGCGGTGCGATCCGCGACTTCCAGCACGACCGCCGCACGGGCGCCGGCCGGCAATTGCTCGAGACGCCGTGCGATCGCCGGCAGCGCCGTATCGTCGCCGATCAGCAGATGCCAGTCGAAATCGATCGGGACCACGAACGAACCGCGCGGGCCGCCGATACCGAGCCATTGGCCGACGCGCGCCTGTGCAGCCCACTGCGATGCGGGGCCCGGATGATTCAGCACGAATTCGAGATCGAGTTCGCAGGCGGCGCGGTCGAAGCGGCGTGGCGTGAAGTCGCGCGCAATCGGCTTCGGTTCGCCCTCGGGAAACTCGGGGCCGTTCGCGCCGAGCGTCGGCATTGCGGGCCGCTCGGCGCCGGGCGGCGGGAAAAACACCTTCACGTGATCGTCGAACGACGACGATTCGAAATCAGCGAGGTCGGGACCGCCGAGCGTGACGCGCAACAGATGCGGCGTCACCGCGTGCACGCGCACGACCTGCAGCAGGCGGAACTTGAGGGTATGGCGCACGCGGGTCACGGTGCGCTCGGATGTGTTCTGCATCAATCCGTACTCCTTGTGGTTTGACGGGACGGCGCGGATTACGCGCCGGTGCCGCCTTCGATTTCGGCTGTCGCGCGGCGCATGATCGCCGCGATGCGCCGTTGTTCGTCGGCGTCGGCAGCGCTCTTGTGCAGCAGCGCCCGCTTGAGCGCGAGACGCGCTTCGACGAACTCCGGAAGCCAGCCGGGCTGTGCATCGTCCGGTGCGTCGGTGGCCGCCGATTCGCCGGCGAACGCGCGGCGCATGAATTCCATCTTGCGCGCGAGGTGCGTGAGGCGCGCAAACAGCGTGTCGACGCGTTCGCGCTGCGCGTCGAGATGCGCGCGGCCGGCGTCGGTCAGCGCATAGCGCTTGCGATTGCCTTCCGCCTGCGACGCGACGAAGCCGACTTCCTCGAGATACGTGAGCGCCGGATACACCATGCCGGGGCTCGGGCTGTAGAAGCCGTTCGAGCGCGTGTCGAGCGCCTTGATCAGCTCGTAGCCGTGGCTCGGCTGCTCGGCGACGAGGGCGAGCAGCAGCAATTGGAGATCGTCGGAACTGAACTGGCGGCCGCGCGGCATGCCGTCGTCGCCGAAATCGCCAAAGCCGCCGCGTCCGCCACGGCCACCGAACGGGCCGCCGCCGCCAAACGGGTCGTGGCCGCGGCGATGGCGGCCGATCGCGTGCCAGAGGCCGGCGAACCAGTCAGGGCCGGCATGCGCACCATGACCGTCGCATCGGGCATGGCCGCGGGAGGGGTTGTGTCGCATGATCGTGTCCTATATGTCGGAAAACATATCTAAAGATATATATCGAAAGATAGGGTGTCAAGGACGGATTAGGGGGCGGGATGGGACGTGAGGCTGTACTGGCCGGCGGCGGCGCGGAGTCCGGCGGCGTGTTCCGTCGATGCCGTCGTCGGCCCGCTCCGGCGACCGGGCGGCCGTAGGCGGAGCCGGTGTTGCGTTCATTATTAATCGGGACGCCCGCGCTTGCCGCCGATCTCCTGAAACATTCCGAGTGGCGCAGCAGGATTTATGAATAAATTAACCAATACCGATTATAAAAACATCGGCGGACATTGTTTAAATTCCCGGAAATTATTTAATTTAATTATCGCCCGATCAAACAAATTGTCCGCGACAGCAAAGGTCGTCAAATCCACCTCGTAATTCAATGACGTCATCCGTTGCAGTGCTTGTCCGACGGGCATTCGCCCAGCGATGAAGAATTCCGACCCTTTATCCACGACCCTGAAAATTCATCGAAATGTGAAGCATTGCAATATAAAGCCCCCGCGCGGGTATTCCGGTTGCGAGGCGTGATTTAATTTGGCAGGATTTTCATCAGGTTGTCCGAGTTTAAAACAACAAACCGCTCGACAATTCAATTTACCGAAATACCGCGCGGCGCACCGGGCAACGATTGGAAAGGAAGCTGACCAGAAAAATGGGGTAAAGAGGCGGCGAACGGCCCACACCGTTCGCGATCATTGAATCAATCGCTTGTCCGGTCGCGTCGATGCGTCACGCGAGCGAGCGATCCGGGCGAATCCGACACGGGGCGGCCATGGCGATACTCAAGAATGATTCTTCCGGAGAAGCATGCCTGCTCCGCGCGTATCACGTGTTCGGCCGCGACGACGCGCGCTGCGACACGGTCATCCGGGATGGCTCGGTGTCGCGTGTCCATGCCCATATCCGCTGGGTCGGCGGGCTGTGGGAGCTCCACGATCACAGCAGCAACGGCACGTCGGTATCGGGCGTGGCGTTGCGCGACGGCGAGCACGCGGTGCTGCAGCGCGGCGACGTGATCCGGTTCGGCAGGGCCGGCATTGCACCGTGGCGTGTCGATACGCTCGACGACCCGGCCGATACGCTATGGCCGATACGAGGCGCCGCGGCCCCGATCGTGCTCGCACCGCGCCAGATCCTGCCTGCCCCGGCCGCGCAGCCGGTCACGATCGTCCGTTCGCCGGCCGGCGAATGGCTGTGCGACGACACGTTGCCGCCGCGCGCGCTCCACGACGGCGATGAAGTGTCGACCGGCGACTTCGCGTGGCGCCTCGCACTCGTGCGCCACGGCTCCACGGTGATGCTCGCCGCACCCGCCGATCCGGCCGCGCCGGCGCAATTGCTCGAATTCTTCGTCAGCCGGAACGAGGAGCATGTGCACATGCTGCTGCATGTCCGCGGCGGCGTGGTCGACCTGGGCGAGCGCGCCCATCACTACAGCCTCGTCACGCTCGCCCGCGCACGCGCGGCCGACATGCAGGCCGGCTACGACGCCGCCACGCAAGGATGGATCGAACTCGACCGGCTGGCACGCATGCTCGGCACCGATACGTCCCATGTCAACGTGCAGATTCACCGCGCACGGAGCCAGTTCGCGGCGTTGCCGGGGCTGGGCGCGCGCCAGCTCGTCGAGCGCCGGCGCGGCAGCGTCCGTTTCGGCGATTTTGCATTCCGCGTCATGCGCGGCGAGCACCTCGAATGCCAGTCGGTGCCGGCCGTCGGGCCGCGTCTCGGCGTGCAGCGTGCGGCGCCGGCCCCGGTTGTCCATTGCCCGTGAACGCGCGCGAACCGGCCGTGTTGCCAGCCGCCTTCCACGCGCCAGCCGGGCCGGACGCCGCTGCGCCGCATCAGCATGCCGCGCCTTTCGCGGCGCTTGCCGGCAAATGGCATTACCGGCTCGGCGCGCTGCTCGGCGAAGGCGGTAACGGCGTGGTGTTTCGCGCGACCTGCGACGAGACGGGGCAAGACGTCGCGATCAAGCTGATGCGGGACGATGCCGCGCTCAGCGCGGCGGAGCGCGCGCGCCGGCGTGCGCGCTTCCGGCGCGAGACGAGCCTGTGCGAGGCGTTGCGGCATCCGAACATCGTGGCCCTGCTCGACCAGGGGCAAGCGCCCGACGGGCGGCTGTTCGCCGTATTCGAACTGGTGCAGGGCAGGACCTTGCGCGACCGCCTCGCGGCGCAAGGGCCGCTGTCGGCCGTCGACACGGGGCGGCTGATGACGGAGGTGCTCGACGCGCTCGCGGCCGCCCATCGGCGCGGCATCGTGCATCGGGATCTGAAGCCGCAGAACATCGTGATCACGATGGCCGATGACGGGCCGCACGCGAAGCTCCTCGATTTCGGCATCGGTGCGTTGCTGCCCGGCACCGACGACGTCGCGCGCGACACCGCGACGCTGGCGACCGAGGTGCTCGGCTCGCCGCCCTATTGCGCGCCGGAGCAATTGCGCAACGAGCCGCCGACACCCGCAAGCGATCTTTATGCGTGGGGCCTGATCGTGATCGAATGCCTGACGGGCGATGTCGTCATGCAAGGCGCGAGCGTGGCCGACATCCTCTATCAGCAGCTGAGCCCGGTGGATGTCGCGCTCCCGCCATCGATCGCGTCGCATCCGCTCGGCGCGGTACTGCGCCATGCACTGAACAAGAATCCGCAGCAGCGCGCCGCGTCGGCCGACGCGCTCGCGGCGCAGTTTCGCGCGCTCAACTTCGCTGCGCTCGTCGGCCAGTTCGATGCCGGTCGCGCGGGCCGGTCGATGCCTCCGCGCCCGCTTGCACCGCATGGCGAGACGATCGCCGCGCTCGGCGAGTTCCGACAGATCACCACGCTGTGCTGTTGCGTGACGATCGCCGGAGAGGGGCGGCAACGCCATGCCGGCACCGAGCACGGCAATGCGCTCGACAGCTACGAGGAACAGTGGCTGACGAAGTGCGCCGATATCGCGGTCGGTTACGGCGCGCACGCAGGCGGACGGCTCGGCGACACGCTGCTGTTCCATTTCGGCCTGCAAGGCGATATCGACCGGCCCGAGCGCCGCGCGGTGCGTGCGGCGCTCGACATCGTGCGGGTAGCCGGGCGTGCGCGGCTGCCGGTGCCGGCGGCGGCCGGCGGCCGCGTTGCCGGGGCAGGAGACAGCTGGCGGGTCGAAGTGGCGGCCGCGATTCACGTCGGGCAGGCGCTCGCGCATGCGTCGCACATGTCGGGCGGCTCGACGCCCGCCGCGGCGTCGCGGCTGCTGCGGCTGGCCGGGCCCGGACAGATTCTGATCAGCGACGATGCGCGGCTCGCGCTCGAACGGCATGCCGATTTCCGGCCGACCGCGTTGCGGCTGGCGCGGGCGGGCCTCGCGCCGCAGCCGGTTCACGAGTTGCTCGGCGAGCGGCACGCCGATACGCCGTTCGATTCGCTCGACGCCGGCATGCGTGCGCCGATGGTCGGCCGCGCGCGCGAGCTCGACGCGCTGCTGCACGCGTGGCGGGAAACGCAAGAGCGCCTTCGTCGCGCGATGCGCGGCGAGCCGGCGCCGCACGGTGTGCCGCGGCTCGTCGTCGGCGAGGCTGGGCTCGGCAAGTCGCGGCTCGTGCACGCGCTGTGCGAAGCCGTTCGGGACCGGGGCCACGCGTTCGCGCATTGCGGGTGCCTGCCCGAGCGGGAGAACCACGCGCTGTTTCCGGTCCTGCGGTTCATCGGCGCGCATTGGCATATCGATGCCGATAGCCCGCCCGGCATCGCGCTCGCGGCAATCGACGCGATGATCGCGCCGCTCGATTGCGATCATGCGGCCGCCCGGCTCGCGCTCGCGACCTGGCTGGGGCTGCCCTGCGATGCGAAGGGGCTCCTGTGGTCGAGCGTGCGCGAGCAGCACGCATTGTTCGACGTCCTCGAGCAACTGATCGTGTCGCTCGGCAACGGCGCGCCGGTCTTGCTCGTGATCGAGGACGTTCAATGGATCGATCGCTCGACCGAGGACTTTCTCGCGTATCTGCAGCGCTCGCCCCGCGCGGCGGCCCTGTGCATCGTGCTCACGTCGCGCCCCGACAAGCTCGCTCGCTGGCGCGGCGCGACCGACCGCGTGGTGCTGCGCCGCCTGCCGCGCGACGACGCGCAGCGCCTGTTGTCGGCGCATCTGGGCCAGGGCGCGTTCGATCCGGCGTGGCTCGACCAGCTTGCCGATCGCACGGCGGGTATCCCGCTGTTTATCGAGGCCATCGCGCGCGAGTTGACGATGAGCGGCGCGGACGGCTCGCCCGCGGCCCCGGGGGCAACCGATCCTTATCCGCTTCCGCTCAGTCTCGGCGGCATGCTCGCTCTTGCATTCGACCGGATCGACGGCGCGCGCGACACCGCGCAGCTCGCCGCGACCATCGGGCTCGAGGTGGATGCGCAATTGCTCGCCGACGCATCGCCGCACGATCGGGCCACGCTCGACGCGCATCTGCGGCTGCTGCTCGAAGAGCGGATCGTGTATGCGCAGCATCGGCGCGATCGCGTGTTCTATTCGTTCCGCCATGCGCTGATTCGCGATGCCGCGTATGAATCGATGCCGCCGGCCGTGCGACGCGGCAATCACGCGCGCGTCGGCCGTGCGCTGATCGCGCAAGCCGATCGCGGCGCCGGTGCGCATGCGTTCGGCGTCGCCGGGCACTTCGCGCGCGCAGGCGCTTGGGCGGAGGCGATCGCCCACGGCATCGATGCGGCGCGCCGCGCGCTCGAACGTTCGCGGTACGACGACGCGATCCGCTACGGGCAGACCGTATTCGAATGGCTCGGCACGGCCGACTACGCGCAACGCGAGCACGACAGTGCGCGTATCCGCGCCACGTTGACGCACGCGACGATGGCGCGCTTCGGCTGGGCGGATCCGCAGGTGCGCGAGCATGCGGAGCAGTTGCTGCGGCAAATGCAGACGCTCGACGATCCGGAACTCGAGATCAGCGCGTTATGGACGCTGTCGACCTACTACCACGTCGCGGGCGATCGTCCCACCGTGCGCGGGATCGGCCTGCGGCTCGACGCGCTCGCGACCGAGCGCGGCGATGCCGGCGTTCAGGTCGCGGCGGACGCGATGCGCGGCATGAGCCTGTGGGTCGACGGCCACTATGCGCGCGCCCGCGCCGCGTTCGACGCGGTGCTGGCCGGTTACGACGTGCGGCGCGACGCGGGCCACCGGCGCATCCTGGGGCTCGATACGCGCGCATGGACGATGGCATCGCTCGCGAGCGTGCGCTGGTGCATGGACGACGACCCGCAGGCCTCGCTCGCGATGGCGCGCGAAGCCGTGTATTGCGCGACCTGCCTCGACCATCTGCCGACGCTCGGCGTCACGATGCTGTACCTCGCACGCACGTACCAGCTCGCGGGCGATCGCGACGCGGCGCAATCGTTGTCGGCAGCGCTGCTTCGCCTGTCGGAGGCGCACCGGCTGCGCGCGGTCGGGCACTACGCCGCGATCATCCATGCGTGGACGCAGGAGGATCGCGCGGGCGTCGTCGCGCATCTGGATGCGCAGCGGCAGTCGGGCGGCCTGCTCGGGTTGACCTACTACGCGTCGCTGCTCGCCGAGCTGGATGCCGGGCGCGGCGACTACGGCGCCGCGCTCGCGCAGATCCGGCAATGCCTCGCATGGTGCGAGTCGACCGGGGAACGGTATTACGAAGCCCAGCTATTGCTGAAGGAGTGCGAGTATCTGCGCCGGGCCGATCCGCGCTGCGGCGGCGTGGCCGCGCTGGACGCGTGCCGGCGCGCAGTCGAAATTGCAACGACGGCGGGCATGAGCCGCATCGCCAGGCTCGCCGAAGCGACGTTGCAGCCGTTGCCGTAAGCAGTTCCATTCGTCATTCAGGAGAACAGACCGATGAGCAAGGATCTTCGATTACCGACGTACGATCAGTTTCTCGAATACCGCGCGACCGTCATCCGGGCGATCGCGCTCGCATGGCATTCGCCGGCATTTCTCGCCGAACTCGAGAACGATCCGGTCAACGCATTGCGCGAGCATTTCGACTATCACTTTCCGTTCAAGCTCGACCTGAAGGTGCAGATCAAATCGTCGGCGTGGACGCCGACCGTCAACGGCGACTGGACAGCCGGCCACAAAAACAAGCTCACCCTGTATTTGCCGCCCGCACCGGCGGACGAGGCGCAATTCGCGCAGGCGCTGGCCGCGTACAACGCGAACCACATCACCATCATGGAATGACCTCGGGGAAACCGACATGGCAAAGGACAACGCTAATCCGACGCTCGAATCGATGCTGGAGTTTCAGAAGGTCTATCTGCGTGCGATCGCGCTTTCATGGCGGGACCCGGCCTTCAAGCGCGAACTGCTGGACCAGCCGCTCGATACGCTCGCGAAATACTTCGGCTACCAGTGTCCGTGGATCCTCGACATCGAGATCGAGAAGACGCACGGCGATCATGGCTGGACGAGCGACGGGAAGGGCGGCGGGAGCTGGAACCTGCCGCGCAACGTGATGACGGTCGGCATACCGGAGCAGCCGACGAACCTGGACGAGGAGGCCGTTGCGCTCGCGGCGTACTGCGACGCGGGGCCGTGTTACCTGTTCACCTGCTGCTGACCTGGCGCGCCGAGCCGCGTACCCACGCGCGGCCCCGGGTTGGTTGCCCGGGCCGCGCGACGTTTTTCCGACCCGCCGCACGGAACCAGACGATGCTCGACGATCTTTCGCGCGTGTTGCGCTTCAAGCCGCATTTGCTCGTGCTCGATGCGGGGCCCGAGACCCTGTTCGTCGTCGACGAGTTCAAGCGCACGATGCTGTCCGGCGCGATCTTCGTGCGGATCGCCGCGTGCCTGCGGGCGCGCATGACGACCGCCGAGATCGTGACGACGCTTGCCGGCACGTTCGGCGAATGGGACGTGCTCGCGCGGCTCGACCACCTGATGCGCCGCGGCTACGTGCGCGCCGATCCGCCGCACGACGACGACGCGGCGCGCGGCTTCTTCGAGCGCGCCGGGCTCGACGGCGACGCGGCTTGTGCGCGCGTCGCCCAACTACGCGTCGCGGTCGAGGCATTCGGCGCCGACGATGCGGCGCTCCGGCGCGCGCTCGACACGGCCGGCATCGCTATCGTGCCGGACGCCGAACTGACCGTCGCGATCGCCGATACGCACGACCGCGACGATCTCGCCGCGTGTGCCGCTCGCGTGACGGCGCGCGGCGGTGCATTGCTCGTCGTGGCGGCCGGCGGCGTGCAGACGCTGATCGGGCCGTTGCTGGCCGGCGGCGGCGCGCTGGCCGATGCGCCATGCATCGAATGCGTGCGCTACTGGATTCGCGTCAACCGGCCGGTCGAGGCGCTGCTTGCGCGCCATCACGGCAGCGCGGCAACGCGACTGCCGCCGGCCGTGTCGCGCGCCGGCGCCGCTGCCGCCGCGGCGCTCGTTGCAGCGACGATCGAGCAGATCGCGGTCAACCGCGCGATAGCGGAGCGTTCGCAAACGCATCTCGTGGCGCAGCGTATCGATACGTTGACCGTCGAACGGCACCGCGTGATCAGGCGTCCGCAATGCCCGTGCTGCGGCAATCCCGCATGGATGCGCGAGCAGGCGGCGCGTGCGCCGCGTCTCGCCGCGCAGGTGCCGTTGACGCACGCCGACGGCGGCTATCGGACCACCGATCCGCAACAGGTGTTCGAGCGTCACGCGCATCTGATCTCGCCGGTCAGCGGCGCACTTGCTTATCTGCATCCGATGCCGAAGCGGCACGCGGGGCTGCGCAAGGTCTATGCGTCGGGCTTTCTCGTGTGCCCGGCCGCCGTGCCGGGCAGCAACCGGTTCGACAGGATCTGCTCCGGCAAGGGCCGTACCGACGAGCAAGCCCGCGTGAGCGCGCTATGCGAAGCGCTCGAACGATACAGCAGCGTGTATCAGGGCGACGAGGCGAGGTTGACCGGCAGCATGGAAAGCCTGCTCGCCGATCCGGCTTGCGACGCCGAGCCCATCCACGTGAACGAGCTTCAGCAGTTCAGCGAACGGCAATTCGATGCGCGCGACGCGATCAATGCATTGACGCGCGATGTCCGCAAGCAGGTGCCACCGCGCTTCACGTCGCGCGACGTGATCGACTGGACACCTGCATGGTCGCTCGTGAGTGGCCGGCGCCGCCTCGTACCGCTGAGCTACTGTTATGCGGAAACGCCGGACAGTGCGCAGGCGCCGGCCGCGTGCGTGCACAACCCGAACGGCTGCGCGGCGGGTTCGAGCATCGACGAAGCGATTCTGCAAGGCATGCTCGAGTTGATCGAGCGCGATGCGGTCGCGATCTGGTGGTACAACCGGCTTGCACGCCCCGGCATCGATCTCGCGAGTTTCGACGACCCGTATTTCGATGCGCTCGTGCGTGAATACGCGACGCTCGGGTGGCGTTTGTGGGCGCTCGACATCACGACCGATCTCGCGGTGCCGACCGTGGCCGCGCTCGCGGAAAATCCGCAAGACGGGCGCTTCTCGATCGGTTTCGGCTGTCATCCGGACGGCCGGATCGCGGTGCAGCGGGCACTGACCGAAGTCAACCAGTTGCTCGATGTCGCCGCGGATGCGCCGCATCCGTGGGACCGCGACACGCTCCCGGCCACCGGATTTCTGTATCCGGCGGCGGGCGCGCGCGCGACGACGCGTTCGACGTGGGAACCGGTCGAGGCCGCGTCGTTACCGGCGGCGCTCGCGCATTGCACCGGGCGCATTGCGGCGGCCGGCATGGACGTGCTCGTCGTCGACAAGACGCGGCCCGACATCGGCTTGTCCGTGGTGCAGGTCATCGCGCCGGGGCTGTGTCATTTCTGGCCGCGGTTCGGCGCGCGACGGCTGTATTCGGTGCCGGTCGAACGCGGTTGGCGTGCGCAGCCGTGCGATGAAACGGAGCTGAATCCCGCGCTGCTGTTTCTGTGACATGACCGCGGGCGCGTCAGCGGCGGCGGAACGCGCCGGGCGGACCGATTCGGCCCGCCCGGTGCCGCCGGGCACCGCGTGCGGATCATGCCCCGGCCATGTCGAGGTGCCCGTTCGGCATTACTGGCTGATGATGGTGAGGTACGCATCCCAGGTGACGTAGCCCTTCAGTTGCGCGTGCCGGTCGTAAATGGCGGCGACGAACGAATACGTTTCGTTGTTGCCGGGGCAGAGCACGGTCGCTTTCGCGTAGTAGTCCGCGCGTGCTTCCTCGTTCACGGTGTTGTTATCGGGCCAGCCCCGCGCCGGATAGGGCTCCGTGCTGTTGTCGGTGAGGTACGAAACGTAGCCGAGCAGATTGGCGGTCTTCGGAACGAAGTCATACAAGAAGCACTTGTATTCGGCCGTGCCGGTCAGCGACACGGTACGCCAGCGGATCACGTCGTCGACCTGGGCCTTGATCCGCAAATTGCTGCCGCCTTCGCCCTCGTTCTGTCCCGACGTCGTGCCCTGGCCGAAGCCGTACGCCGCATTCGCCAGCGTGGTGATCATGTAGACGGTATCGGGATTGTTGCCGAGCGACGTCGGCTGGCCCGGATGCTGGCTGAGCGAGTTGTTGTTGCTCTTCAGGATCTCGTCGACATCGAACGCGATCAGCACATCGACGATTTTGAAGATATCCAAGTTCTTGGGCATGGCAGTTCCTTTCACGCTTTCTCGTTGAAAAACACTCTGCTGAGTGACGACGCCCGTGGCATCTGCATCTCTCCCATCCTGCGAAGCGGCGCTTGCGGAGACGGCGGCGCGCGGAAGAGTATCGACAGCGTACGAAGGATCGATCCGCGAATCGATTACACACGCTTACAGCACGCGTGCGTGTGAATCCTGCATCCGGTGCACGGATGTCCGAGCGTCGCCGGAACCCGCGTCGTGCAGTGGGCCGGATATGTCGATGCTTCGTACTCCGGGATCTGCCGATGTCGATCGACACGCTGCGAGCTCGAAGGCCGGCAGGACATGAGGGGAGCAGAGGCGTGGTAGTCGCCGTCGAGCGGGATGAAAGCGGCGACCCGAACCGGCGCCGCGCCTTCGTCGTCGGGCGATCCGGATTCGCGGAAATATTCGGCTTGTTGGGGGGGCTGCGAAAAGCCTTGCAGCAAGCAGGACGCTGCGATCCGCCCGACACGTCAGCGCAATCGCACCATACGGATTACATCACTCGCTCGGAGCACTCCGATACGCATCCCGATACACCCCCGGGCTACACCCGAACCGTGCCTTGAACGCTCGCCCGAAATGCGTGATGTCGGAAAACCCGCACGCGATCGCGAGTTCCAGCAGCGTGCGATTGGTATCGGCCGGATCTTCCAGCGCGCGCCGGCTCGCCTGCAGCCGATACTCTTGAATCAGGCTCTGCGGTGTCCGCTCGGATGCGGCCAGCGCGCTATACAGCGTGCGCCGCGACACGTTCAGCGCGCTCGCCAGCTTGTCCGGCGACAAATCAGGATCACTGTAGTGATGCGACAGGTAGATTTCCGCGTTCATGCGCAGCGCAGCGCTGCGCGCATCCGCGCCGGTCAGCGAATCGCTCGCCTCGCGTCGAATCACCGAATCGAGCAGCATCAGCGTCGACTGCTCGAAGCCGAACAGACTTTCCGGATCGTTCGGCACCTGCCCGTCCATCAGGTAATGGATCGATTGAAGGGCCAGTTGCGCATTGCCGACGGTCCGGCGCACCTGCACGCCCGCACGCTCGACGAACCAGCGCCACATTGTGCCGCTTCTCGGCGGCGTCAGCGCGGCGACGAAGCGTGACGCGTTCGTCGATTCGATCATGTACGGCTGCGTCGCATCGTAGATCACCCACTCGCCCGGATTGACGATCGACGTCGCGCTGCGCTGCGTGACGCGGCTTTGTCCGGCGATCTGGAACAGGATCTTGTAGCAGTCGCTGTCCGCGCGCGACGCGAGCGAGCGGTCGCGATCGACGCGGATCGCGGTGGTGTCGACCTCCGCCATCCGCAGGCCGCCCACCGTCGCGACCCGCACCGACATCCGGAACTGCGAGCCGGTGTCGTGAAAGACCAGCGGCAGGAAGCTGTCCGCGATCAGGTCGCGCAGATTCGTGCTGCTGTTGCTGGCGTCGACGACGAGTTCGTGTGCCATTGCCGGAAGAGGGAGAGGGCCGGGGAACGCGTCAAGGTTAATGCAAACGACCGGGACGCGCGTTCAGACGCCGCCATTGTCGGCAGCGCTGCCCTGCGGCGTCAATCGTGGTTTCTCCACGTTCTCCCGGGCCGCCGGCGCGCGACGCCATCGATCTGCACGCTGAAGCCAAAAGTGTGCACGCAACGCCGAACGGCGCCGGCGGCGCATCCCTAGAATCGGAAAGCGGTCGGCAAGCTGTCCTGTCGAATCGCACGGGCTGGCTCGTGCCATGAAAAACAACCACCGATTTTCAAGGAGACGCCGCCGAAGGCCGGGCGACGGACGCATGCGGCGGCAGCACGCGCCGGTGAACGTCGCGCGCACGACAGCGGGCGCATACCAGGATGTCCGATAGAACTTTCGATTACATCGTCATAGGCGCCGGCTCGGCGGGCTGCACGATCGCGACCCATCTCGTCGAGCGCGGCCTCGGCACCGTGCTGCTGCTGGAAGCGGGCGGCCACGACAAGGATCTGTTCATCCACATGCCGGGCGGGCTGGCGAAGGCGATTCCGCGCTACACGTGGCCGTATGCGGCCGAGCCGTCGGACGACGTGAAGGGCCGCTCGATCGCGGTGCCGCAGGGGCGCGTGCTCGGCGGCTCCAGCTCCGTCAACGGAATGCTGTACGTGCGCGGGCACCGCAACGACTACGACCGCTGGGAGACGGAGTTCGGCTGCAAGGGCTGGGGCGCGGACGACATGCTGCGCTACTTCGCGAAGGCCGAGAACAACGAATCGCTGACGGCGCCCTATCACGGCAACAACGGGCATCTGCAGGTCACGGAGATCCGCTATCGCCATCCGCTGTCGCAGGCGTTCGTGCGCGCGGGCCAGCAGATGGGGCTCGACTACCTGGTCGACTACAACGGCGAGCGGCAGCAGGGCGTCGGGTTCTATCAGGCGACGATCTTCAACGGCGAGCGCGGCTCCACGGCGGCGACCTACCTGAGCGCGATCCGCAACCGTCCGGAATTCAGCCTCGAAGTCGATGCGCTGGTCGAACGCGTGGAAATCGAAGGCGGCCGCGCGACCGGCGTCACGTATCGGCAGGGCAACCGTCGCGTGACGGCGCGCGCGCGGGCCGAAATCATCGTGTCGGCCGGCGCGATCGGCTCGCCGAAGATCCTGCAGTTGTCCGGCATCGGGCCGCGAAAGGTGCTCGAGGATGCCGGCGTGCAAGTCAGGCACGTGCTGCCGGTGGGCGAGAACTTCCACGATCACATGCACATGTCGGTCAATGCGACGATCCGCACGCCGGTGTCGCTCTACGGCCAGGACAAGGGCTGGCGCGCGCTGAAGCACGGCATCTAGTGGAAGTGGTTCCGCTCCGGGATCCTGACGTCGCCGGTGCTCGAAGGGTTCGCGTTCGTCGATACCTGCGGCCAGGGGCAGCCGGACGTGCAGTTCCACTTCCTGCCGACGATCGACTCGTTCGACGATCCGATCGGCGTGACGGCGGGTCGCACGCACGGCATCACGATCAAGACCGGCCATCTGCAACCGTATTCGCGCGGCCGCGTGACGATCCGCTCGTCGAACCCGCAGGAGCTGCCGCGCATCGACGGCCGCTATCTGGCCGACCGCCGCGACGTCGACGGCCAGATCCGGGCGGCGAAGCTCGCGCTGAAGATCCTGCGCCAGCCGGCGCTCGCGGAGCACGTCGACGAGATTTTCTCGCCGGACTGTCCGCCCGACGACGACGCGGCGATCGAGGACTGGGTGCGCGGCGCGGCGAAGACGGTCTATCACCCGGTCGGCACCTGTCGGATGGGCACGGAGGCGGCGTCGTCCGTCGTCGATCCGCAACTGCGCGTGCACGGTATCGCGGGGCTGCGCGTGGCCGACAGCTCGACGATGCCGAGCATCCCGAGCGGCAACACGAACGCGCCGACCATCGCACTCGCCGAAAAGGCGTCGGACCTGATCGCCCACGCGGCCTGATCGGGCCTTTCACACTCAATGGGATTTCCGGAGGAATACAGATGGCACTGGTTCGGATGCTGGACGAAGTCAGCGCGTTTCTCGCGCGCGAACACGGTCATTACATCGACGGCCGCGCGGTGGCCGGCCGCGGCGAACGGATCGACGTGCGCGATCCGGCGACGCGCGCGGTGATCGGCTCGGTCGCTCAGGCGACCGACGACGATGTCGAAGCCGCGCTCGCGTCGTCGCATCGCGCGTTCCGCGGCGAGTGGGCCAACCTGACGCCGGCCGATCGCGAGCGCATCCTGCTGCGCTTCGCGGACCTGATCGAAGCCCATGGCGAAGAGATCGCGCAGATCGAAACCGCGCAGTCGGGCAAGCTGATCGCGCTGTCGCGCGTGATCGAGGTCGGCTGGTCTGCACGCTGGCTGCGCTATTACGCGGGCTGGGCCACGAAGATCGCGGGCGAAACGCTCGCCCCGTCGTTTCCCAGCATGAACGGCGAGCGCTACACGTCGTTCACGCTGCGCGAGCCGCTGGGCGTCGTGTTCGGGATCATTCCGTGGAATTTCCCGGTGATGATCCCGGTGTGGAAATTCGGCGCGGCGCTCGCGACCGGCAACACGGTGCTCATCAAGTCGTCGGAGTTCACGCCGCTTACGATGCTGCGTATCGCAGAGCTGGCGACCGAAGCCGGTTTGCCCCCGGGCACGCTCAACGTGATCAACGGCACTGGTCAGGTCGGCGCGAAGGTGATCCGCGATCCGCGCGTGGCGAAGGTATCGTTCACGGGTTCGGTGCCGACCGGTCGCATCATCGGCGAGCAAGCCGTCAACGCGAACTTCACGCGCTTCACGCTCGAGCTGGGCGGCAAGAACGCGGCGGCATTCCTGGCCGATACACCGGTCGACAAGATTCTCGATGGCATCGTCGAAGCCGGGTTCCTGCATAGCGGGCAAGTGTGCGCGTCGGCCGAACGCTTCTTCGTGCATCGTTCGAAGTTCGACGAGGTGGTCGAAAAGATGAAGGCGCGCCTGGACGGCTTCCAGCCGGCCGATCCGATGGACGACGCCGGGATGATCGGCCCCGTCTGCAACGAACCGCAGTTCCGCAAGTTCGTCGACGCGTTCGAGCTTGCGCGCGCGGAAGGCGACACGATCGTCACCGGCGGCGGCGCGTACGCGCGCGACGGCTTCTACGTGAAGCCGACGATCGTGCTGCCGCGTTCGCTGGAATCGGCTTCGTACCGCAAGGAGATCTTCGGGCCGGTCGGCGCGTTCGTGCCGTTCGACGACGAGGAAGAGCTGATCGCGATGATGAACGACACGCCGTTCGGGTTGACCGCGAGCCTGTGGACGAACGATCTGTCGAAGGCGCTGCGCTACGTGCCGCGCATCGAAGCCGGCACCGTGTGGGTGAACATGCATACGCTGGTCGACCCGGCCGTTCCATTCGGCGGAGCGAAGGGGTCCGGCGTCGGCCGCGAATATGGTTCGTCGTTCATCGACGCCTATACCGAGCCGAAAGCGGTGACCATTCGCTTCTGACGAAGCCGCGTCCCGCGCAACCCGCCCGGGCAGAACCGGGCGGGCGTTTCAGTCGCACGCGGCTGCCGCTCAGAACCGCGTACTGAACCCGATCCGCGCGACCGATTGCAGCGCGCCGCTCGACGCGCCGTTCGCGTCCATCACACCGTTGATCTGCGCGTGGCTGCCGTGGCTCGCGCGCTGATGCACGCCCGCGACGTACACCATCGTGCGTTTCGACAGCCAGTACTGGACGGCGGCCAGGAGCTGGTGCGCATGCGCGTTCTCGAGCGTGTCGTTGCCCTTCATGTACGTGTAGCTCGCGCCGATCACCCAGACCGGCGACGGATGCCAGGCGGCGCCGGCCTCCGCCGACCACACGCCCGCACCATTCCACGCGTTGTGCACGGTCGTGAACAGCGCCTTCGCCGTGACCGTGCCGAGCGTGTAGTGCGCGCCGGCGCCCCAGTTGCGCACGGTGGTGGCCGGCCGCCCATCCGCCGCGCCGTACTTCTGGTTCGTATAGGCCGCGCCCGCGCCGAACGGGCCGTTGTCGAAGCTCGCACCGACGCTGACCGTATTGTTCGCGCCGACCGACCCCGCGACGTTCCCGAAGCCGTACAGCGCGCCGAAGGTCAGGCCCGCGATCGACGCGCTCGTGTACTTGACCGAATTCGCGACGCGATTGCTGCCCGCGACGCGGTCCCAGTCGAAGGCGCCGGTCGGGTTGTTCGGCAGCGCGAGCGTGTCGAACGGCCCGTTGCGAAAGCCGTACAGTCCGACGAGATCCTGTGCGATCTCGTTGCCGCTCGCGGCCAGCGAATCGACCATGAACTCGTACTGGTTGCCGAGCGTCAGCGTGCCGTAGCGATCGTTCTGCAGCCCGACATAGGCCGTGCGCGCGAACAACCCGCCGCCGATCATCGAGCCGTTCGCGAGCGAGAATTGATTGACGAGCCGGAAGATCGCGCGCGTGCCGGCGCCGAGATCCTCCTTGCCCTCGAAGCCGAGCAGGTTCGGGAAGAATATGTTGTCGTCGAATTTCGCGTTGCCGTGGCCGCCTTCGTTGCTGACATAGCTGATGCCGGCATCCAGCAGCCCGAACATCGTCACGCTGCTCTGCGCGAAGGCCGCGGCCGGGATCGTGCAGGCCGCGAGGGCCAGCAGGGTCTTTTTCGTCATCTCCAAATGCTCCTCACATGTTTCCGGTCTTGCCGGAATATTTTTGATGGGACTACTGATTGATATGAAGGGAGTGAATCGTTTGAGTGCCGATTCGGTCGTGCCGGGAACGGGAACGCGATCGAATCGGAACCGGATCGGAGCTGGATCGCGCACGCGGGCACCGGCGCGTGGCGCATGCGCCGATGCCCGCGTGCGCCGGCCGCTATACCGTCGAATACCCGCCGTCCACCGGCACGATCGAGCCGGTGACGAACGACGCGCCGGGCGAGCACAGGAACAGGATCACTTCCGCGACTTCGTCGGCCGTGCCCCAGCGCGCGAGCGGCGTGCGCTCGAGAATCCGCCGCGACGCGTGCGTGTCGGCCATCAGCGCGCTGCTGAGCGGCGTATCGATCCAGCCGGGCGCCACCGCGTTCACGCGGATGCCGCGCTCGGCCCACGCCTGCGCGAGCGAGCGCGTGAGCTGCGCGATGCCGCCCTTGCTCGCGCTGTAGGCCGGGCGGTCCTTGCTGCCGAAGTACGTGTACATCGACGCGACATTGACGATGCTGCCGCCGCTCACCGACAGCGCCGGCAGCGCGGCGTCGGATGCCCGCATCACCGACGTCAGGTTCACGTTCAGCACCAGCTCGAACTGGTCCAGCCTGTACTCGTCGGCGTGCCGGCTGATGCCGACGCCATTGACGAGCGCATCGACGCGCGGCAGCGCGCGGATCCTGCGCGTCAATGTTTCGCCGTCGGTCACGTCGAGTTCCACGCAGCGGATGCCCGGATGCACCGGCGCATGCGGGCCGGCGGCCTCGAGCCCGAGCGCGACCACCGACGCGCCCGCTTCCGCGAAACGCCACGCGGTGCGCGCGCCGATACCCGACGTGCCGCCCGTCACGACGACGGTCTTGCCGTCAAACGACCAGGGGCGGCTCATGCTCGATGCTCCCGACGGTGTGAGGACGGCGCGCATGCCTGCGCGGCGGCGCAACCAGGATCTTGATCTGCGCGCGATCGGCGAGCAGCGCGTCGAAGCCGTCGGCGACGGCATCGTCGAGCGCGACCGTGCGCGTGACGATCGACGTGAGATCGAGCGCGCCCGACCCGATCAGCCGCAGCAGATCTTCGTACACGTGCCGGTAGCCGACGCTCGCCGTGAAGGTCAGCTCGTCGTTGACCGCGCGGAACGCATCGAAACCCGCATGCGGCATCAGGCCGACCATCACGAGGCGGCCGCCCTTGCGCAGCCCCTGCATCGCGGCCTCGAACGTGGCCGGCAGGCCGGCCGCCTCGAAGCTTACGTCGACACCGAGCCCGCCCGCCGCTTCGCGGATCGCGTCGCGCAGCACTGGCGCGTCGAGCGAGCGCGCGTCGAACGCGTGCGTCGCGCCGAAGCGCGCGGCCGCGGCAAGCCGCTCGGGCGACACGTCGACCGCGACGATGGTCGTCGCGCCCTGCAGCTTCGCGAGCATGATCAGCAACAGGCCGATCGGCCCGAGCCCGAACACCGCGCAGGTGTCGCCGAGCCGCAGCTCGCCGCGCCGCAGCGCATGCAGCGCGACGGCCGCCGGCTCCATCACCGCGGCCTGCTCGAGACTGACGTCGTCGGGGAGCCGATGCAGCATGTAGGCCGGCACGACCGCGAAGTCGGCCATCCCGCCGTCGCCCATCAGGCCGGCGAAGCCCATCGATACGCACAGGTTGTACGAGCCCGAGCGGCAGTACGCGCACTGGTGGCAGTGATACTCGGGCTCGACCGCGACGCGGTCGCCCGGGGTCAGCGTCGTCACGCCCGCGCCCACTTCGACGACGGTGCCGCAGAACTCGTGACCGAGCGTGAGCGGTGCGGTGCGGCCGGACAGCGGATGCGGCGTGTCGACCGGAATCGCGTGCGGGCCGTCCGCATATTCGTGCAGGTCGCTGCCGCAGATGCCGCAATACGCGACCGCGATGCGGACCTCACCAGGCCCGGCGCGCGGCGTGTCGAGATCGCCCACGCGGATGTCGCGCGGGCCGTGCCATTGAAGTGCACGCATGTCAGCGTCCTCCGAGGTTCTGGGTATCGAGACGGGTGGTGGCGCCGGCGAGCGCGCGCTTGCGCAGCACGGCGGGCGCGGTTTCGACGAGGCCGAACGACAGCACGCACGCGAGAATCGCGCCGGCGGCCGACGTCCACATCGCGAACTGCAGGCCGTACCTGTCGGCCGTGAAGCCCGCGACGGTCGGCGCGACGAAGCCGCCGATCAACTCGCCCGCGCCCATGATGAGGCCGAGCGCGCTGGCGATCGCGCGGGGCGGCACGGTTTCGGCCGGGATCGTCGCCATGAACAGCGTGAAGCAGCCGAGGCCCGTGTACGTGGCGAACACGAGTGCGCCGAGCGCCCAGACCGAGCCGACATGGATCATCACGACCGGGCACACGGCCGCGACCAGCGCGAACGCGATCATCGTCGGCTTGCGGCCGATGCGATCGGAGATCGCCGGCACCGCGAAGCCCCAGAACACCCACGCGGCGCCGAGGCAGGTCATCACGATGCCCATGTCGGCCGGCGACAGATGCCGGCTTTCCACGAGGAAGACCGGCGCGAACGAGATGATCACGACGAACCACGTGAGGAAGAAGCAGCTGATCAGCACGCAGAGCAGGATGTTGCGTTCCTTCAACAGCGCCCAGCGGTTGATCGCCGCGCCGCTCGCGGCCGGCGCGCCGGCGCCGACGGCCTGTGCATGCCGTACGCCGCCGGGCGGCACTTCACGCACCCAGCGCCAGATGCAGAACGCGATCAGGAAGCCCGGAATGCACGAGACGTAGAACGCCTCGCGCCAGCCGTAGGCGGTCGCGATGCCGATCACGACCGGCGGGCCGATCATCGCGCCGAGCAGGCCGGCGGCCGAGCCCTGCAGCAGGCCCATGTTCAGTCCGCGGCGGCTCGGCGTCGAGCTCTCGACCATCAGCGATTGCGACAGCGGCAGCACGGGCCCTTCGGCGATGCCCATCAGCGCGCGGAACGCGATCAGGCTCGCGAAGCCGCCGACGAGCCCCGACAGCGCCGAGCACACGGAAAAGCCGAGCACCGCGGCGATCAGCAGCGGCTTGCGCGTGCCGCGCGCATCGGACCAAGCGCCGGTCGCGGCACCCGACAGCGCCCACGTGAGCGCGAGCGCGGACGACACCATGCCGAGCTGCGTATTCGACAGATGCAGCTCGGCCGACATGAACGGAAACAGGAACGACAGCGCGAGGCGGTCGAAGAACACGAAGCCGAACGTCATGAACAGGATCAGGAGCAGCCTGTTCTCATACGTCCATGCCGGTTTGGAAGAGGGATGGAATGTCATGAGCGGCCTCGTCGCGCGTCAGCGAAACAGCTTCTCGACCGCTTGTGCGCCGAGGCCGACCTTCTCGTAATGAGCCTTGCACATCGCGATGTACGAATGCACGTCGAAGTAGCCGTCGGGGTTGCCTTCGTCGTCGAGCCAGATCAGCGGGCCCTTGACGATGAAGAACGCGCGCATCGGCTCCGGATGATCGAACGCGACGAGCGTATGGCCTTCGCCGGGCGTTTCATACACGAAATCGCCGCGCGTCGCGGTCCATTCATGCTCCAGGTATCCCCACTTGCCCGACAGCGTGTAAGCGAACACCTCGTGCGGGTGATAGTGGCGGTTCACGAGCCCTGCTTCCTTCGCCATCAGGATGTCGCACCACTTGTTCTGCGACGGCGAGATCCATAGCGGCCGCGATGAAACCGTTTCGGTGAACGGAACGTAAAGGCGCTCGTCGTCGCTGGCCGCGTTCGGGATGTAGGCTTCCGGCAGCGCATCGGGCTTGAACGGATTGGCAATCGGCGCGATGTTTTGCCAGAATTCGGATACGGCTTTGTCGACCACGTTGTGTCTCCTTGTCGTTGGATGTCGTGGGGTCGACTTTAGCCAGCCGGTGCGCGGCGCTCTTGACTGGGCTGGACGAATTGCTTGATCGGGCCGGACATCGCGCCGCACCGCACTGCACCAATAACGCTGCGCACCATCCCCCAATCCGTGCCGCTCCGCACGACAGGCGACTCCAGGAGGCGACGTGACGAATTCGACCGTTCTTTCATGCACGCGAGGCTCGACGGCCGACGTGCCGGCGCGCGACCGGATGGCGTACTGGGATGCATTCAACGCCGCGACGCTGGTCGGCCTGCGCTGCTCGTCGCTGTCGCCGGCCGGGCTCGAGGCCGAGAAAACCGATCTCGCGCTGCCGGGGCTCGGCGTCGCCGACATCAGCGGCCGCGATCACGTGATCGAGCGCAGCCCCGCGCTGGTGCGTCAACTGCCGAAGGAGTCGCTGTTCGCGTGCCAGATCCTGAGCGGTCGCGCGTATTTCATCCAGCGCGACCGGTGCCTGCTCGCGGAAGCCGGCGATGTCGTCGTGTACGACACGCGCGTGCCCTATCTGTTCGGATTCCTGACGCCGATGCGGCAGCTGCTGGTGGACATTCCGATCACCACGTTCGACGACCGCTTCGACGCGGCGCTGACGGCGCTGCCGCTGCGGATCGCGCCGAAACCGGGCGCGGGCGCGATGCTCGGCGCGACGCTGCGCGCGAGCGTCGAGCGGTTCATGAGGGATCCGGTCGAGGAGGACTCAGCCCGCTTCGTCGAACATACGCGCACGCTGGTCGCGGAGCTCATCGACGCGGAAGTGAACGGCGCGGGCGCATCGCGCGCGTCGCTGTCGTACCTGTTGACCGCGAAGCAATACATCGCGACGCATCTCGGCGACCCGGAGCTCGGGCCGCAGGCGGTCGCCGATGCGGTCGGGCTGTCGTTGCGGCATCTGAGCCGGCTCTTTGCCGCCGAAGGCGACTCGATCACGCAGCACATCTGGTCCGAGCGGCTGTCGCATGCGCATCGCGAACTGGTCGATGCGCGCCTGCGCAAGACGAGCATCGGCGAGATCGCGTTTCGCTGGGGGTTCTCCAGCCAGGCGCACTTCAGCCGTGCGATTCGCGAACGCTACGGTGCGTCGCCGATGGCGCTGCGTAACGCTTGTTGAAACAGTGGAGCCGGTGTTGAAGCGGCGCGTGGTTCATGCGCCGTTTTCGTTTTTATTGTGTTTTCGTCGTGGCGGGGGGCGGCAGCGTGTTCGTGTTGATTGTCGCTTGTCGCCTGTTGCCTGACACGATGCGCGGCATCGCCGACGGATAGCGGACGCATCGCAGATCCGCAATCCGTCGATCCGTTGAACCGCGAACTCCGCGGTCCAAGTCGCCGCCCGGCCGCAAACGCCCTCACACCGCGCTGGCCTCGTCGATCTTGCGGATATCTTCGTCATCGAGCTTCACGCGGATCGCTTCGCCGAGCAGCGCGAGCTGCGACAGCGACGTCGCGCTCGCGATCGGCGCGGTGATCGTCGGCCGCGCGATCTGCCATGCGAGCGCGATCGCGGCCGGTTGCGTGCCGTGCTTCGCCGACACGTCGTCGAGTGCCGCGAGAATGCGCAGGCCGCGCGCATCGAGATAGCCGGCGACGCGATCGCCGCGCACGCTCTTCTTCAAGTCGGCCTCGCTGCGGTACTTGCCCGACAGGAAGCCGCTCGCGAGTGCGTAGTAGTTGACGACGCCGAGTTTGAGATCGCGCACGACCGGTTCGAGATCGTGCTCGTATTCGGCGCGGTCGATCAGGTTGTATTCCGGCTGGATCACCTGGTAAGCCGGCAGGCCGTCGCGCTTGCTGATGTCGGCGGCTTCGCGCAGGCGCGCGCCGCTGTAGTTCGACGCGCCGATGATGCGCACCTTGCCCGCGTCGATCAGCGTCTGGTAGGCGGCGAGCGTTTCCTCGAGCGGGGCCGTGTCGGCGAGATCGCGGTGCGAGAAATACAGGTCGATGTAGTCGGTCTGCAGGCGGCGCAGCGAATCGTCGGCGGCCTTCAGAATGTTGTCCTTCGACAGGCCCGCGCGCGCCTCGAGCAGGCCGACCTTGGTCGCGATCACGACCTGGTCGCGCTTGCCGGAGCGCTTGAGCCACTTGCCGATGATTGTTTCCGATTCGCCGCCGCTGTTGCCGGGCGCCCAGGCCGAATAGACGTCGGCCGTGTCGATGAAGTTGATGCCGGTGTCGGCCAGCGCGTCGAGCAGCGCAAACGATGCGTTCTCGTCGACGGTCCAGCCGAAGACGTTGCCGCCGAAGGCGAGCGGGGAAACCTGGATGTCCGACGTGCCGAGGGTGCGTAGTGCCATGTTGCTCTCCTGATGCTGCGGGGTGAACGGGATTGAACGGCGGGACCGGTCGAGTTGAATGCGACGGGATGGCGGAGGGGCGACGCGCTTTCGCCGTTGTCGCGGGATGCTCGAATATTCTCGCGCATCGACCGGGATCGTGCAGCGATCACGCGGCCGCGGTGACGGAGGACTTGCGGCGGATGACGGACGAATCATCCGCTATGTGCACCATCCGTGCGACTGCGTTCGATCGGGAACCGAATTTTGCCGTAGTTGGGCGCGGCAGCGGACGGTCGAGAGGCGGGTGGAAACCGGCGTTCTGTGACGCAGCATCGGAGCGGAACGAAACACGGGCGGCTAGTGGCCGCCCGCGATCGGTCAATCATCAAGCGTCACCGCAACTGCACGGCCGCGAGAAACAGCACCATGCTGCCGATCGCGCCATCCAGCACGCGCCATGCAACGGCCTTGCGAAACCACGGCGCGAGCAGTCGCGCCCCGTATCCGAGCCCGAGGAACCACACGAGGCTGACCGCCATCGCGCCGATCGCGAACGCGAGGCGCGCGCCTTCCGGCTCGCGCGCACCGGCCGTGCCGATCAGCAGGAACGTATCGAGATAAACGTGGGGGTTGAGCCACGTGAACGCGAGCGTCATCAGCACGATCGCGACCGTGCTCTGCGGCGGCGGCGCGACGGCGTCGCCGCGCACGTCGAGCGTTTCGTGTCCAGGCTTGAACGCCCGGCGCAGCGCGTTGAAGCCGAACCATGCGAGATAGGCGAGGCCGACGTACAGCACCACGTGGACGAAGGTCGGATAGCGTTCGACGAGCACCGACGCGCCGCCGACGCCCGCGCCGATCAGGATCATGTCGGACAGCGCGCACAGCAGCACGATCTTGCCGACATGCGAGCGCATGATGCCTTGCCGGAGCACGAATGCATTCTGCGCGCCGATGGTGACGATGAGCGACCCGCACAGGGCGGCGCCGTGGGAAAAAGCGATCCAGTTCATGATGGGGAAAGGTGAAGCCGTAGACGGGGGAATCAGTTGGCGCTAGTCTGCGGTCAGCCGAAACATAAGGGAAGCTAATTCACCTAATGCTGATTAAGGAAATCTAATGCTCGACTACGCGTTGCTCGACGCCCTGGCCGCGGTGATCCGGCACGGTTCATTCGAACGGGCGGCCAAGGAGCTGAACGTCACGCCGTCGGCGGTATCGCAGCGCGTGAAGCTGCTGGAGGAGCGCGTCGGCAGCGTGCTCGTCAAGCGCGGGCAGCCGTGCGTCGCGACGACGTCCGGCGCGCTTCTATGCCGGCATACGGAACGCGTGCAGTTGCTCGAGGCCGAACTGGGCGGCCGGATGCCCGCGTTGCCGGGCCAGATCGCGAGCGCGTGGCCGACATTGCGCGTGGCCGTCAACGACGACAGCGTCGCGACCTGGTTCATCGACGCGGTCGGGCCCTTCTGTACCGAGCGCGAGACCTTGCTCGACCTCGTGATCGACGACCAGGACCATACGGCCGCGCGCATTCGCGACGGCAGCGTGCAGGGCGCGGTGACCGCGCAGGCCGAGCCGATCCAGGGATGCCGGTCGACGCGGCTCGGGCGCATCCGCTATCGCGCGGTGTGTTCGCCGGCGTTTTACGACCGCTATTTCGGCGCGGGCATCACGCGCGATGCGCTGCGCCGCGCGCCGTGCGTGATGTTCAATCCGAAGGACGGCCTGCAGGCGCGCTTCATCCGGCGCGTGACGCGTGCGGATCTCGATCCGCCGCAACACTGGATCCCGCACGTGGCGGGCTATCTGCGCGCATGCGAAACGGGGCTCGGATGGGGAATGTGCCCGGACCGGATGGTCGATCGCCAGCTGGCGGCGGGCGAACTGGTCGACATGTCGCGCGGGCGGACCGTCGATATCGAGCTGTACTGGCAGAGCTGGCGCCTGTCGATCGGCTGGCTCGACGACTTCAGCGCGGCGCTCAAGACGCGTGCCGCGCTGTTTCTCGACTGATCGAAGCGGGAGAGGTGAGAGGGGCGCGAGAAGCGGGCGGCGGCGCGCAGGTCGCGCGCCGCGCGGGGTCAGACGTGATGAAGGCCGTCGAAATCGACGATCTGCACGAGGCGGCCCTGCATTTCGATCAGGCCGCGCTTCTGGAACTTCGACAGCGTGCGGCTGACCGTTTCGAGTGTCATGCCGAGATAGCTGCCGATGTCTTCGCGCGTCATCCGCAGGTTGAATTCCGACGGCGAATAGCCGCGCTTCAGATAGCGTGCCGACACGTCGAGCAGGAACGCGGCCACGCGTTCTTCCGCGTTCAGCGAACCGAGCAGCATGGTTTGCGACGTTTCGCGCACGATCTGCTCGCTCATCAGCTTGTGCATGCGCAGCTGCATCGTGCCGGCCTCCGAGCAGAGCGACTTGAGCGCGCTGTACGGAATCACGCAGACCGAGCTGTCTTCCAGCGCGACCGCGGTGCGCGGGTGGGTATCGTCGCAGATGCCGTCGAGGCCGAGCGCTTCGCCCGCCAAGTGCAGGCCGGTGACCTGTTCACGGCCGTCGTGGCGCGTGGCGACGGTTTTCAGCGAACCCGAACGCACGGCGTACAGGTTGTCGAACGTGTCGCCTTCGCGGAACAGCGCTTCGCCGCGCTTGACCGGCCGCGCCGCGCAGATGACCGACTCGAGGCGGCTGAGCGCTTCGGGTGCGAGGCCCTGCGGCATGCACAGATGCCGCATGGCGCACGACGAGCAGTGCGGGGCCTGGCGGGGAGCCGCCCGGCTGCCTGCATGGAACGGGGCCGCGGGGCGTGTGGCGACGGGCGTCAGCATGATCGTTTACTCCGGCGTTGAATCGATGAAATCATTGTCCCACCGCAAGTTGCCGCCGTCGGGTGACAAAACGTCGCGACCGCGCGCGCATGCCGCAGGCATCGTAGCGGCATGCTGGCACGGCATGCATGCCGCACGTGTGCGCTGCGCACGCTGCTGCTCAGAGATCCTGATCGGCGTCGGCATGCGCGGCGGCCGGGATCAGCAGCACGGGCAGCGTCGCGTGCCGCACGCACTGTTCGGCGATGCTGCCGAGCACGAGGCGACGGAACCCGCGGCGGCCGTGCGTGCCGAGCACCAGGAGATCGGCGCCGAACGCTTTCGCCCCATCGAGGATCAGCGTCGACACGTCGTTGATCGACGACGCCTCGCTCATCACCGTCGCGCCCTTCACGCCGGCCGCCTGCATCAGCTTCGTGAAATCCGCCGCGAGCGCATTGCCTTGCGCGACGAGCTGATCGCGCAGCACGGACGGGTCGTAGCCCGGCACGTTGTAGTAGATCGCGGCGTTCTCGACGACGTAGAACGGTTGCAGTTCGGCACCGTGCTCCTTCGCGAGCGCGAGCGCGGCATCGAACGCGTGGCGGGACGTGTCGCTGCCGTCGATGGCAACCAGAATGCGCTTGTACATAGTGTCTCCGAGTGGCGGGTTGGACGAAAGTCGGCCGAATGGCCGAGTGGGCCCTGCGTTGCTGCGAGGCAGAGTAAACCAACGGCAGGGACTCTGCAGCGACGTGCCGGTCGTCGCGATCGCGGCGCTTAGGCCGTCGCGGCGGCGCGTAGCGACCGCGCGCCATGCGCGCGCTGCATGCCGCGTTTCGCGATGAGCGTGACGCGCGCGACGGTTGGCCGCGCGCAATGACAGCGCGCGCGTCGAGCGAATACCAGCTCCCCCCACCGGTCACGGCTGCCCGGCATCGTGCGGCGGCGCGGCGCGGCGCAGCGTGCGAGCACGTCCGGCCCGCACGCCGGCGTCATCGACGTATGCCGACGACCACCTGACGAACCGCTAGCCTCGCCCTCCATTGGAGCGCATCCGCGTCGCGACGGCGTGACTTCGATCAACGCCCGTGCATCGGCGTTGCCGAGGATTCGACGCCCGATATCGCGAAACCGAGAATGCCGAACCCGGCGCTGATATCGATACCACAGCCGATCCGAACGATCGCGCTATCGACGACACATCGACCGCAAACCCGGCACGCATCCGCCACCGACCCCGCCGCTCCACCCCGCCCCTCGAACGACCGATTCAAACGCCGCACGCGCTACTCCGGCACCGTCGTGATTTCGATCACCCGTTCCGGCCGGCGTCCGTGGCCGGGCCAATACGCGCTGCCGTACATCCGATGAATCGGGCCGAACGGCTCGTCGGCTGCGCGCGACGGCGCGTGGAACCCTTTCTCGATCACCATGTAGCCCGCACGCAGCGCGAACGCCGGATGATTGCCGCCGGGCCGGCTGTCGAACCCGGCGAAGCCGTCGGCGCCCTCGGGCACCGCGTTGACGAGCGACGCGTTGCTGCCCGTGATCTGGTCGGGCGAGAACGCGAGGCCGCTTGCGAGACGGGCAGCCTCGCGATTCTTGCCGTCGGTATCGACGGTGCTGTCGTGCGTATCGTCGTTGTCGAGTTCGATGCTGCGCGGGTGCACGGCGCGCCCTTGAGCTGACGTTTCCATCGCGGCTCTCCTGGCGGCGAAGCGCTCCGGATCGAAGCAAGTCCCGTTCCGGGCAAGACGGGAAAACGGCGCGCGGGCGATCGCCGCGATCGCCGGGCGCGCGCTGATTTGTCATGATTTATTTCAGCTAGAACCGCCGTTTTCTACAGAGTATGATTCTTTTCCTGCGAAGCGGCGACAGGGGATGCAGTCTCGCCGCCTCTGCCCGCACGGGGACGTCGCAGCACCCTTAAAGACGGGTAGCGAACAACAAACAAGGGACTAGAGGTGGCGGATTCATGCAAGCGACTACTGCTTTCACGCACCGCGGTTATCTGTTGAACTGCGCGCCCGCGCGCGCCAGTGACGGGTCGTTCAAGCCCTACGTCGTGATCTCCCGATCGAGCGACGGGGAACTCGTCGCGAACCGCTTTTTCCCGACCGAGCTCCAGTTCAACGACGAAGGCGACGCGATCGCGCACGCACGCGACTGGGCCGTGCGCTGGATCGACGCGAGCAGCATCACGATCTGACGCCGTCGCGCGGCGCCGGCATCGACGTTGGCCGTCCGGCCGACCCCCCGGCGTGCCGCTGCCGGACGAAAACGCGGTAATCTTGCGGAACCCGTTACTTTATTAGCGGCCGTGCGATCGAGCGCGGCTGCCTGCATTGGCATATGTCGACATCACCCGTCCGTCAGTGGGGCCTCGAGGAAATCGTCGCCGGCTTGCGCGAGTCGCGCGAGGAACTCCATCGCACGCGTCATCCGCGCGGCATCCGCGAGCTGCCGTCGCGCGACGCGATCTGCAAGATTGTCACCGGCCTGCGCGCGTCGATGTTTCCGACGCACTACGGCGCGCCGGATCTGACCGACGAAAGCGTCGACTATTACGTCGGCCATACGCTCGAAAGCACGCTGAGGGTGCTGTCCGAGCAGGTTCGCCGCGCGCTGCCGTTCCTGCCCGAGCATGCGGACACGCCGTTCGCCGAGCTCGACGAACGCGCGTTCGAGATCGCGCGCGAGTTCGGCCGGCAGTTGCCGTCGATTCGTGCGCTGCTCGTCAGCGACATCCAGGCCGCGTATGCGGGCGATCCGGCCGCGCAGCACATCACCGAGATCCTGCTGTGCTATCCCGGCGTGCTCGCGATGATGCACCATCGGCTCGCGCATGCATTGCACCAGCTTGGCGTGCCGCTGCTCGCGCGATTCATCAATGAAATCGCGCACTCGGCCACCGGCATCGACATTCACCCGGGCGCGCGGATCGGCCCGAGCTTCTTCATCGATCACGGCACCGGTGTCGTGATCGGCGAAACCGCGATCATCGGCGAGCGCGTGCGCGTGTATCAGGCCGTCACGCTCGGCGCGAAGAGCTTCCCGGCCGATGGCGAAGGCGCGCTGGTCAAGGGCAATGCGCGGCATCCGATCGTCGAGGACGACGTGGTGATCTACGCGGGCGCGACGATTCTCGGCCGCGTGACGATCGGGCGTGGCTCGGTGATCGGCGGCAATGTGTGGCTCACGCACAGCGTGCCGCCCGGCACGAGCGTCGCACAGGGCAAGGTTCGCGAAGGCGGCAGCGCCGAGAAGCCGTAACGCGGCGCGCGAACGGCGCCGCTCATCGGAGGTCAGTGCTTGCCGGCCGGCGAGCGATGCTTGTACAGCACGTCCTGGTCGACGCGAATCAGGTTCTGCCCCGCGTCGACGACGAAATCCACGCCGTTGTAGGCGCTGCCCGTTAGCAACAGGATCGCGCTCGCGACGTCTTCCGGGCCGGCGATGCGCTCGAGCGGCGTCGATGCGCGGCTCGCATGTTCGAAGTCGGCTTGCGTCTGGTCGTCGCTCGGCAGCATCAGCCCGGGGAACACCGCGTTCACGCGCAGCACCGGCGACGACGACAGCGCGAGCATCTGCGTGAGGTTGCCGAGCGCTGCCTTCGCGACCGTGTAGCTGAAATGGTCGCGGTGGAAGTTTTCCTTGATCTTCTGATCGACCACGTTCACGACGACGCCCTGCGTGCCGGCCGCGCGGGCCCGTTCGTAGAACGCGCGCGTGAGCAGGATCGGCGCGCGGCAGTTGACGGCCCACGCCTGGTCGAACGCCGCGAGGTCGAAGCTCGGAAAGTGATCCTGCCAGAACACCGACGCGTTGTTGACCAGCACGTCGAGGCGGCCGAAGCGCGCATACACCTGGTCGATCAGCGCGGTGATCTGCGCGGCATCCGACAGGTCGGCCTGCAGCGCGACGGAGTCGTGCCCGCGTTCGGCGATCGTGCGGGCCGCCGCATGCGCGGCATCGGCCGAGCGGTCGTAGTGGATCGCGGTGCGATAGCCGTGCGCGGAGAAATACTCGGCGAACGCGCGCCCGGCCCGGCGCGCGGCGCCGGTCACGAGTACGACCGGCGCATTCGCCGCTTGCTTCGTGGACTGCATTACGTATTCGTCAGGTTGACTGAAGAAGGATTCGCGACGATCGACAGGAATTCGCGCCGCGTCGACGGGTCGGTGCGGAACGTGCCGAGCATGCGCGACGTGACCATCTCGACCCCCGGCTTGTGGATGCCGCGCGTCGAGATGCACTGGTGCGCGGCTTCGAGGATCACGCCGACGCCTTTCGGCTGCAGCACGTCGAACAGCGTGTCGGCGATCTGCACGGTCATTTTTTCCTGGATCTGCAGGCGCTTCGCGAACGCATCGACCAGACGCGCGAGCTTCGAGATGCCGACGACGCGATGGTTCGGCAGATACGCGACGTGCGCGCGGCCGATGATCGGCACCATGTGGTGTTCGCAGTAGCTCTCGAAACGGATGTCCTTCAGCACGATCATCTCGTCGTAGCCGTCGACTTCGCTGAACGTGCGCGCGAGGATCTCGCGCGGCTCCAGCGCATAGCCGGCGAAGAACTCCTCGTACGCGCGCACCACGCGTGCGGGCGTGTCGAGCAGGCCTTCGCGGGCGGGATCGTCGCCGGCCCAGCGCAGCAGCACGCGAACGGCTTCCTCGGCTTCTTTCCGGCTCGGGCGGGATGCGACCGGCTCGGGCCGCGCGGTTTTTTTACCCATCTAGTGGCTCCATCGAATGCGGCCGCCTGCGGCGGCGCGAATATCCGGTCATTGTTTCATGCTTTCGCGGCGCGTGTCTGCGGGCCGCCGCTCACCTGGCTTCACTTCGGCCACTCGTCCTGCTCGTCGTTGAACAGCGACGCGACCACGCCGCGCAGCCACGCGGTGCGCGGATCGTTGTGGAACTTGCGGTGCCAGTGCTGCTTCAGGTCGAAGCGTGGCAGCGGCAGCGGCGGCTCGACCGGCACGATGAACGCGTGCTCGGCCGCGTACGCATAGCCGATCGCATGCGGCACCGTCGCGATCAGGTCGGTGCGGCTGAGGATGAACGGCAGGCTCATGAAGTGCGGCGTCTCGAGCACCGCGCGCCGGTGCATGCGCTGCTTCGCGAGGTATTTCTCGAGCACCTCCTGGCTGCGTCCTTCGGCGCGCACGACCGCGTGCCCGCAACCGAGAAACTGCTCGACCGTGAACGGCGGCGCCTGTTCGAACGGATGGCCGCGTCGCATCAGGCAGACGAACCGGTGCGTGAACAGCCGCTGCTGGAAGAAGTTGTTGCCGTCGAGATCGGGGAAGTAGCCGACCGCCAGATCGATCGAGCCGGCTTCGAGGCCGCGGCCGACTTCGTCGTGCGCGGGCGAGACCGAGCGCAGGTTCGCATGCGGCGCGCGCGTCGCGAACGCCTGCAGCAGCTTCGGCAGAAACACGATCTCGCCGACGTCCGACAGCGCGATCGAGAACGTATGCGTGCTCGCCGCCGGATCGAAGTCGTGCGGCGCGACGAGGCCGCGCTCGATCTGCGCGAGCGCGTCGCGCGCGGCCGGCAGCAGCGCGAGCGCGCGCGGCGTCGGCTCCATCCCGCGCGACGTGCGCACGAACAGCGGATCGCCGAAATACGCGCGCAGGCGGCCGAGCGCCGTGCTCACGCGCGGCTGGCTCACGCCGAGCAGGTCGCCGGCGCGGCTGACGTTGCGCGTATCGTCGAGCGCGACGAGGTAGGGAATGAGGTTCAGATCGAGCGTGTCCATCGTCATGCCAGTATCTAGAAAGCGTATACAACATATCTCCTGAATCGCGTTGCTGCATAGTCGGGAAAGCGCTCAAATGTGTTCCATTACTCGAACCAATGTTCAGGAGACGAACAATGCGCACCCAGGTCGCCATCATCGGCGCCGGTCCGTCCGGCCTTTTGCTTTCCCATCTGCTGCGCCTGCAAGGCGTCGATACCATCCTCGTCGAAGCGCGTTCGCGCGAATATTGCGAGAACCGCATTCGTGCCGGCGTGCTGGAACAGGGCACCGTCGACACGCTGAACGAAGCCGGCCTCGGCGAGCGGATGCGCCGCGAAGGGCTCGAGCATCACGGCATCGAGCTGCTGTTCTCCGGCCAGCGCCATCGCATCGATTTGAGCGCGCTCACCGGCGGTCGCGCGATCACCGTCTACAGCCAGCATGAAGTCGTGCGCGACCTGATCGCAGCCGGCGACGCGCATGGCCACGCGATGCACTTCGAAGTCACCGACGTCGCGCTGCACGATGTCGAGAGCGAGCACCCGTTCGTCACGTTCAAGCACGCGGACGGCCGCGCGGACCGCATCGACTGCGACTACATCGCCGGCTGCGACGGCTTCCACGGCATCGCGCGCCAGACGATTCCCGCCGAGCGGCTGAACACGTTCGAGCGCGTGTATCCGTTCGCATGGCTCGGCATCCTCGCCGACGCGGCGCCGTCGCTCGACGAACTCGTCTACGCGCATCACGAGAACGGCTTCGCGCTGTTCTCGATGCGCTCGCCGACGGTCACGCGACTCTACCTGCAGTGCAAGCCCGACGAAAACCTCGCCGAATGGTCCGATGCGCGGATCTGGGATGAACTGCACACGCGCTTCTCGAACGACACCGGCTGGACGCCGACCGAGGGCCGGATCACGCAGAAGAGCGTGACGCCGATGCGCAGCTTCGTCTCGGAGACGATGCAGCACGGCCGCCTGTTCCTCGCCGGCGACGCCGCGCACATCGTGCCGCCGACCGGCGCGAAGGGGATGAACCTCGCGGTGGCCGACGTCCGCGCGCTGTCCCGGGCGCTCGGCGCCCGCTACCGCGACGGCGACGCGACGCCGCTCGAGCGCTATTCGGCGACCTGTCTCGAACGCGTGTGGCGCGCCGAACATTTCTCGTACTTCATGACGAACATGCTGCATGCGTCGCCGGACGACTCGCCGTTCGTCAATCGCCTGAAGTTTGCCGAACTGAAATACGTGACGCGTTCGCGGGCCGCCGCCCAGTCGCTGGCCGAAAACTACGTTGGCCTGCCGTTCGACGACCAGCCGACCCCCGAGGGATCCCGCCTTGACAACGCGCTGTGCGCGACTCTATGATCGGCCATCGTTCGCTAATCGAATCTCGGTTCGAATAGCGAACAAATACCGAAGGTCGACAACGGCCTCCGGCGCGGCACGCGGCACGCGCGTGTCCCCTCGACAGGCCGCGCATCGTGCCGCGGGTTCGTATCAGGAAGAGACATGGTCAACAAGATTTTCGAATCGCTTCAATCGGCGGTCGCGGACGTCCACGACGGCGCGACCATCATGATCGGCGGCTTCGGCACGGCAGGCATGCCGTCCGAGCTGATCGACGCGCTGATCGAGCAGGGCGCGCGCGGCCTGACGATCGTCAACAACAACGCGGGCAACGGCGAGACGGGCCTCGCGGCGCTGCTCAAGGCGAAGCGGGTGCGCAAGATCATCTGCTCGTTCCCGCGCCAGAGCGACTCGCAGGTGTTCGACGCGTTGTACCGCGCGGGCGAGATCGAGCTCGAGCTCGTGCCGCAGGGCAACCTCGCGGAGCGGATCCGCGCGGCGGGCGCCGGCATCGGCGGCTTCTTCACGCCGACCGGCTTCGGCACGAAGCTCGCGGAAGGCAAGGAAACGCGCGTGATCGACGGCAAGTCGTATGTGTTCGAGGCGCCGATCCACGCCGATTTCGCGCTGGTGAAGGCGTACAAGGGCGACCGCTGGGGCAATCTCGTGTACCGCAAGACCGCGCGCAACTTCGGGCCGATCATGGCGAGCGCCGCGAAGGTCGCGATCGTGCAGGTGTCGGAAGTCGTGCCGCTCGGCGGGCTGAACCCGGAACACATCGTGACGCCGGGCATTTTCGTGCAGCGTGTCGTCGAAGTGCCGCAGGCCGCGCATGCGGCCGAGCTGGCTGCCGAACGTGCCACATCCCAAGCCGCCTGACTGCCCCGAGGAATTCGAAATGAAACGACTGACCCGCGATGAAATGGCCAAGCGCGTCGCCCAGGACATCCCCGAAGGCGCTTACGTGAACCTCGGCATCGGCGTGCCGACGCTGGTGGCGAACCACCTCGATCCGAGCAAGGAGATCTTCCTGCACAGCGAGAACGGCCTGCTCGGCATGGGCCCGGCGCCCGCGCCCGGCGAGGAAGATGACGAGCTGATCAACGCCGGCAAGCAGCACGTGACGCTGCTCACCGGCGGCGCCTATTTCCACCACTCGGATTCGTTCGCGATGATGCGCGGCGGCCATCTCGACTACTGCGTGCTCGGCGCGTTCCAGGTGTCGGCGAACGGCGACCTCGCGAACTGGCATACCGGCGCGCCCGATGCGATTCCGGCCGTCGGCGGCGCGATGGACCTCGCGATCGGCGCGAAGCAGGTGTTCGTGATGATGGAACATCTGACGAAACAGGGCGAGAGCAAGATCGTCGCGCAATGCTCGTATCCGGTCACCGGCGTGCAGTGCGTGAGCCGCATCTATACCGATCTCGCCGTGCTCGACGTGACGTCCGACGGCCTCGCGGTGAGCGAGATCTTCACCGACCTGTCGTTCGACGAACTGCAGAAGCTGACCGGCGTGCCGCTGATCGACGCGACGCGCAAGGCTGCGGCCTGAACGGCAAGCGTGCCGGCGCGCGCGATCGAGCGCACGCCGGCACGCTTGGGTAGACAATAGGCGCACGCCGTTTCCCCAATCTGATGCCATGCTCGAAGACAGCGCCCGCCTGACCTCCCTCATCTGCGGCACCGAGCCGCTCAACCGGATCTGGTCGCCCCGCGCGACGATCCAGCGGATGCTCGACGTCGAAGCCGCGCTCGCGCGCGCGCTCGCCGCGCAGCAGGTGATTCCCGCTACCGCGGTCGCGCCCATCGAACGCGCGTGCGACGCCGATCGGCTCGACGCCGACGCGCTCGCGCACGGCGCGGCGCTCGGCGGCAATCTCGCGATTCCGCTCGTCAAGCAGCTCACCGCGCAAGTGAAGGCCGACGACCCCGAGGCCGCGAAGTTCGTGCACTGGGGCGCGACGAGCCAGGACATCATCGATACCGCGACCGTGCTGCAGCTGCGCGATACGCTCGACGTGCTCGAGCCGCTGCTCGACGAAGCGTGCGCGTCGCTCGCGACGCTCGCGCGCACGCATCGCGCGACACCGATGATCGGCCGCACGTGGCTGCAGCAGGCGCTGCCGATCACGCTCGGCCTGAAATTCGCGCAATGGCTCGATGCGCTGCTGCGCCATCGCGCGCGCTTCGCCGAATTGCGCGAGCGCGCGCTGGTGCTCCAGTTCGGCGGCGCGGCCGGCACGCTGGCGAGCCTGCGCGAGCATGCGGCCGGCGTGAGCGCCGCGCTCGCGGCCGACCTGAAGCTCGCGGTGCCGGCCGTGCCGTGGCATACGCAGCGCGACCGCATCGCGGAAGCCGCGTCATGCTTCGGGATGCTGACCGGCACGCTCGGCAAGATTGCGCGTGACGTGTCGCTGCAGATGCAGACCGAAGTCGGTGAGCTCGGCGAACCGGCGGCCGCCGGCAAGGGCGGCTCGTCGACGATGCCGCACAAGCGCAATCCGGTCGGTTGCGCGGCCGTGCTGACGGCCGCGGTGCGCGCGCCGAACCTCGTCGCGACCGTGTTCGCGGGGATGGTGCAGGAGCACGAGCGCGCGCTCGGCGGCTGGCAGGCCGAATGGGACGCGCTGCCCGACCTCGCGCGCCTGACCGGCGGCGCGCTCGCGCAGATCGCGCAGATCGTCGCGGGCCTCGACGTGAACACCGAACGCCTCGCCGCGAACCTCGACCTGACGCACGGGCTGATCCTCGGCGAAGCCGTGATGCTCGCGCTCGGCGACCGGATCGGCCGGCTCGATGCGCACCATGTCGTCGAGCATGCGTCGAAGGAGGCCGTGCGCACCGGCGCGACGCTGTTCGACGTGCTCGCCGCCGACGCGACCGTATCGGCCCACCTGTCGCGCGACGCGCTCGCGCGGCTGCTCGATCCCGCACATTACGTCGGCGAGGCGCAGGCCTACGTCGACGCCGTGCTCGCGCTGCACACGCAGCACGCGAGCCCGAAACAACCAGGAGAACACTGATGCCCTTCGCCACTGTCAACGGCGTGAAACTGCATTACCGGATCGACCGTGCCGCGCGCGACGACGCGCCGTGGCTCGTTTTCTCGAACTCGCTCGGCGCCGACCTGCAGATGTGGGCGCCCCAGATTCGCCCGCTCACGCAGCACTTCAACATCCTGCGCTACGACACGCGCGGCCACGGCCATTCCGATGCACCGGCCGGCTCGTACACGGTCGACCAGCTCGCGGGCGACGTGATCGGCCTGCTCGACCACGTCGGCATCGATCGCGCGCACTTCTGCGGGATCTCGATGGGCGGCCTGACCGGCGCCGCGCTCGCCGCGCGCTTCCCGTCGCGCATCGTGCGCGCCGTGCTGGCGAACACCGCCGCGAAGATCGGTTCGCCGGAAGTATGGGCGCCGCGTGCGCAGAAGGCGCGTGCCGAAGGGATGGCCGCGCTCGCCGACGCCGTGCTGCCGCGCTGGTTCACTGACGCGTTCGTCGATCGCGAGCCGCGCCTGTTCGATGCGATCCGCGACACCTTCGTGCATACCGACAAGGACGGTTACGCGGCGAACTGCGACGCGCTGAACGCGGCCGACCTGCGCGAGGAAGTGAAGGGCATCGCGCTGCCGGTGCTCGTCGTGACCGGTGCGAAGGACATGTCGACGCCGCCCGACCTGGGCCGTGCGCTGGCTGCCGCGATTCCCGGCGCGCGCCACGTCGAATTCGACGCCGCGCATATTTCGAACATCGAGTGCACCGACGGTTTCAACCGCGCGCTGCTCGACTTCCTGACCGCGTGAGGCACTGACGATGGACGACCAGCAACGTTATGAAGCAGGGATGAAGGTGCGTCGCGCGGTGCTCGGCGACGCGCACGTCGACCGTTCGATCGAGAACCGCACCGAGGTGACCGACGAATTCCAGAACCTGATCACGCGCTATGCGTGGGGCGAGATCTGGACGCGCGACGGCCTGCCGCGCCATACGCGCAGCCTGTTGACCATCGCGATGATGGTCGCGCTGAACCGCGGCGAGGAACTCGCGCTGCACCTGCGTGCCGCGCGCAACAACGGCGTGACGCGCGACGAGATCAAGGAAGTGCTGCTGCAGACCGCGATCTACTGCGGCGTGCCGGCCGCGAACTCCGCGTTCCATCTCGCGGACAAGATCTTCAAGGAACAGGATGGGGCCGGCTGAACGCCGGCGGTGATCCGGTCGCACGGCCGCCGATGCTGGCGCGCCGTGACGATCGACAAGCGCGCCGGCGGCGAATCGGTGCGTGAACGAAGGCAAGGCGCGGCCACGAGGCCGCGCTTGTTGCATATATCAATGTTGGATGGGACCGAAGCGACCGCTCAAGCGTCAGTTTCGGCCGACAAGGAGACTAGCGATGAATCGCACAACCGTGGTCGATGTCCAGACCTTCATCAACGAGCAGCCGTTCGGCGGCTTTCAGTGGCTCGTATTCCTGATGTGTTTCGTGATCGTGCTGCTCGACGGCTTCGATACGGCCGCGATCGGCTTCATCGCGCCGTCGTTGCTCGGCGAATGGAACCTCACCAAACCCGATCTCGCGCCCGTGCTGAGCGCCGCGCTGTTCGGCCTCGCGTGCGGCGCGCTCGTGTCGGGCCCGTTGTCCGACCGTCTCGGGCGCCGCTCGCTGCTGCTCGGCTCGGTATTCCTGTTCGGCGTCGCATGCCTGATGTCTGCGTTCTCGAACACGATCGGACACCTGACGATCCTGCGTTTCATCACCGGCGTCGGGCTCGGCGCCGCGATGCCGAACGCGGTCACGATGATGGGCGAGTTCTGCCCGGACAAGCGCCGCGCGACCGTGATCAACCTGATGTTCTGCGGCTTCCCGCTCGGCGCGGCGTTCGGCGGCTTCCTCGCCGCGTGGATGATTCCGCATTTCGGCTGGCGCAGCGTGCTGGTGCTCGGCGGTGTGACGCCGCTGCTGCTCGGCGTGCTGTTGCTGCTGAAGATGCCGGAATCGGTGCGCTTCATGGTCGCGCACGGCCGGAGCGTCGACCGAATCCGCACGACGCTCTCACGGATTTCGCGCGACGCGCTGAACGCCGGCTCGTTCGTGATGACCGAAACCGCGCCGCAGACCGGCAGCAAGGGGCTCGGCGTCGTGCTGTCGCGCTCGTACATCGTCGGTTCGGTGATGCTGTGGCTCGCGTACTTCATGGGCCTCGTGATCTTCTACGCGTCGATCAACTGGATGCCGATCCTGCTGAAGGACGCCGGCCTCACGCCGAAGAGCGCGACGCTGATCTCTGCGCTGTTCCCGCTCGGCGGTGTCGGCGCGGTGCTGTGCGGCGTGCTGATGGACCGCTTCAACGCGAACCGAGTGATCGCCGTGTGCTACGCGCTGACCGCGATCAGCGTGTATGCGATCGGGCAGGCGGCGGGGAATGTGGGGCTGCTCGTGCTGGTCGTGTTCATCGCCGGCGTGCTGATGAACACCGCGCAATCGTCGATGCCGGCGCTCGCCGCCGCGTTCTACCCGACCGAAGGGCGCGGCACGGGCGTGGCGTGGATGCTCGGTGTCGGCCGCTTCGGCGGGATCGCCGGATCGTTCCTCGTTGCGGAGCTGACGCGCCGGCACTTTTCGTTCGCGGGTGTGTTCGGGACGATCGCGGTCGCGGGCCTGCTCGCGTGCCTCGCGTTGTTGATCAAGCAGATGGCGCGGCCGCATGGCGTCGCGCAGCCGGGCGGCAAGATCGAGTCGCTCGGGCATTGAGCGCAATCGGGGCCGGGGCGATGCGCCGGCTCCGCGTGGGTCGCGGTGGGTCGGAAGACGGCCGACGCGTAACAGCAGACCGGGCCGCGTCAGCGGCCCGTTGATTTCACGGCCGCGGCGCCGTTATTCCTCCGCGTCGTGTTCCTTGACGAAGTTGCGCAGATACGCGCGCAGCGCGGCCTCCCGGCTGCGATGATCGGCGAGGTTCGCGGCGCCCATGTCTTCCTCTTCACCGAACATCGTCGGCGGCGCGCAGTAGATGCCGATCTCGATGTCTTCGCGCAGCACGCGGATCTCGTGCGTCAGCGGATGGTACTCGGCAATCCAGTGCATGCCCTCGATGTGCTCGCCGGCTTTCAGCATTGGCTTCACGGCAATCTCCATGCAGTGGCGGCGCAACCGCCGAAGCGGTTGCACGCGCCCGTACCAAAAGGGTACGCCTGCATGACGGGAAGCTCAACGGGTGCGCTGGTGCGCGTTTACTGCGGCAGCAAATGTGCGACGAGCGGATACAGCGACAGGATCAGCAGCACGGCCATCGTCACGTTGAAGATGCGCAACGCGCGGCGGTTCGACAGGAAGCGGCGCAGGCCGAGGCCGAAGGCGGCCCACAGGCAGATGCACGGAAAGCCGATCAGGATGAACACGACGGCCATCCACGCGGCGTTCATCCCGTAGTCGGCGGACAGGCGGATCGTCGTCGCGGCGGTCAGCACCATCATCCACGCCTTCGGATTGACCCACTGGAACGCGGCGGCTTCGAGGAGCGTCATCGGGCGCGGCTTCGCGCCTTGCGCCTTCACCTCGCCGGACGTGCCGATCCGCCATGCGAGGTACAGCAGGTAGGCGACGCTCGCGACTTCGAGGATCGTGTACAGGACCGGAAAGCGGCGGAACGCTTCGCCGAGACCGAAGCCGACGCACAACATCAGGATCGCGACGCCGATGCTGATGCCGAACAGGTGCGGCATCGTGCGGCGGAAACCGAAGTTGACGCCGGAGGCGAGCAACATCGTGTTGTTCGGGCCGGGCGTGATCGACGTGACGAGCGCGAACAGCATGCCGGCGGGCAGCGCGCTCAGGGTGAGGAATTCCATCGCGGATTCTCCATTCGTGTTTGAGACAGGGATGGAGTCAGTGTAGCGACGGTTTTCTGTACAGTACCGGTACAGTTTTGTTGACGGATGCCGGTACGGGGGAAGGAGAGGTGTGCGCGGCGGTGGTCGAAGGAGTTGTTGCTTCTCGGAAAGGAAACGATGTCCGCGGTCTCAATAAGTTGTCTTTGAATAAAAGGCGGCATATTGCCAGTGGAGCCGTGGGATCAATTTTCCGGGCCAACGTGACCCATCGACGCGTGCTCGGTCATCAGCGAGGTGGGAATGCCCGGTACGGACAACGCTCCCTCTGATTGGATCAGATGCCGCCCGGCATCTGCGAATACGCGACCATGATCGTAGATCTCGCCAAGACAGTAGTAGGCCCGCTTTTGCTTATAGACGTTTGCCATTTCCAAAACTCCACGTGAACGCCCGCCGATAGGGCTCGAAGCCGGGGGCGGGAGTGAATGTCGAGACGGGCGACTACGGCCGATTGTGTTCCGGGCCGAAGCCCGGCCGGGCGGCCGCCCGCACCGAGGTCGGCGCGCCAGGCGCACATGCGAGCGAGATACCCAGCGCGGCGCCGATGGCGAGGAACAACGAGATCGACAGGAGTGCGACGATGAACGCGTGCGCGATGGCCGCCGGGTCCTGGCGCGTGCCCAGCACCGTATAGAAAATTCCGCCGATGATCGCCACGCTGAGCGACGTGCTGACCTGCAGCGTCGCACTGGCGATGCCGGCGATCATGCCGGACAGCGCCGGTGCGACGCGCCCCGTCACCATGCGCATCAGGGTCGGCAGCGCGAGGCCTTGTCCGAAACCGATGACGAAGAGAACGACGGCGAGCGGCACGGCAGCGAGCGGCATCCCGACCGGCGTGGCGTCGATCAACCACGCGAGGCCGACGAGCCCGACGATCTCCAGGCTCATGCCGAACGGATTGACGTAAGCGCCGATGACACGCGAGCAGACAGGCGTCGACAGCGGGCCGAGCAGGAACCCCACGCCGAACGGCAGGAACACGAGGCCCGCGCTCAGCGCGTCGACGTGCAACGCATTCTGCAGATACACCGAGAACAGCAGGAAGAACGCGCCGATCGAGTACAGCAGCAGCGCGATCAGCAACGCGCGGCCAAGCCCCGGTGCGCGCAGCGCGGTCGGATCGAGCAGCGGTGCGCCGCCGCGGCGGCCGAGCCGGCGCTCGTAGCGCCAGAAGAACCCGGCGAGGGCGGGCACCGCGAGCAGCGACACCCATGCCCATACCGGCCAGCCTGCTTCGCGCCCCTCGATCAGCGGCACGATCAGCGTGCCCAGCGTCAGCATCGACAGCGCGGTGCCGCCGAGGTCGAGCTTGCGCGCATGCTGCGCCCGCGTTTCCTTCAACAGTGGAATCCCGAACAGGACGACCAGAATCGCCAGCGGCAGGTTGACGAGGAAGATCGTGCGCCAACCCAGATTCAACAGATTCAGCGAGATCAGGATCCCGCCCAGCGCTTGCCCGACCACGGCGGCGAGGCCGAATACCGCGCCGTACAAGCTGAGCGCGAGCGGCTTTTCCGATTCCGGAAAGATCGCCTGGATCGACGCGAGCGCCTGCGGCGCCATGATCGCGGCCGTCACGCCCTGCAACGCGCGGCCGACGATGAGCGTCCACGGCGAACTCGCGAGGCCGCACAGGGTCGAGGCGATCGCAAAGCCGATCAACCCGAGGAAAAACACGCGGCCACGGCCGAACAGGTCGCCCAATCGCCCGCCGGTGATCAGCGTCACCGCGTACAGGCCCGCATACGATGAAATGACGAGTTGCTCGGCCGACGACGAGGCGCCCAGTTCCGCGCGGATCGACGGCAGCGCGACATTGACGATGAAGAAATCCAGCGGCGGGAGGAACGCACCGACGAGCAGGACCGAAAACATGGCCCAGCGACGCGGGTCGGGTGATACGGTGTCATTCCGTGACATGGACGGCTCTCCATACGGAACCAATCGGTTCCAAATTTGGTAAAAAAATATCAGTCGAGGATGCGCATCGTGCGGTCGACCAGCGCGAGCATGTCGCGCTCGGACACACCGGTTTTCCCCAGCACGCGCATGCCCTCGATCTGGCAGACGAGCAAACGCGCCAGCACCTGTTCGTCCTGCTCGGCGATCTCGCCGCTCGCCTGGCCACGGACGATGGCACCGGCATAGAGCTGCTGCAGCCGCCGGAACATGCGCCCGGTGCGTTCCGCGACATCCGCGTCGCGCGCGGCCAGTTCCGTGGTCATCGCGACCGCGAGACATCCCCGCCGGCCCGCCTCGCCAACGGACAGGCGCGCATAGCGCAGCAGCGAATCGCGAATCGCATCCTTCACGGCGCCGGGTTGCGACAGGATGTCCGCAGTCGCCTTGAGCCCGTCGGCCATGTACAGGTCGAGCGCCGCCAGCAGCAGCGCCTTCTTGTCGCCGAACGCCTTGTACAGACTACCGCGCGACAGGCCGGTACCGGCCATCAGGTCGGGCAGGGAAGCGCCTTCGTATCCGCGGTCCCAGAAAACGTCCATCGCGTCGCGCGCGGCATCGCCAAGTTCGAATTCGCGGGGACGGCCCACGCCAGCCGGATTTGTCATTGATCGGTTTCGCAAGCGATGCGGTGCCTGAAGTTGGATTCATTATATGGACCGATCGGTTCCGATGTCAATCCGCATGCGCGACAGGGCGCGGCGATGGCCGTCCTTGCGCGCCCGCGCTGCAAATCGTAAGCGTCGCGTATGATCTGCGGTGATCTCCACGATTTTCCGCGTTCATGCCCACGTTCGACGTCGACGCAAACCAGACCACGCTGCGGGTGTTCGATTCGGTAAGAGCGCTCGCGTTCGTCGGCGACCTCAGCATGGGACAGCCGACTGACCATTCATTGCGCACCGGATGGCTGGCGGCACGACTCGCCCGCTCGGCCGGGCTCGATTCGCAGGCTTGCGATACGGTGCGCGAGGTGGCGCTGCTGCGCTGGTCGGGCTGCACCGCGAACGCGGCGGGCTTCGCCGAAGTGTTCGGCGACGACATCGCGATCAGGCTGGCGATGCTGGAGGGACGATCCGACTGGGCCGCGCCGTTGGAGGCGCTGGGCGGCGCAGCGTCCGTCATGCTGCCGCTCGCGCAGACTCACTGCGAGGTATCGGGAGAGATTGCGAGCATGTCTGGCCTGTCCAGCATGACGGAAACGTCGCTCCGTCACATCTTCGAAACCTGGGATGGCGCGGGGTTTCCCGCGCAAATGGCTCGCGAGGCGGTGCCGATGCCCGTGTTTGTCGTCGCACTGGCGGGCGACCTGGAGATTTTCAGTCGTACCTATGGCATCGAGCGGGCGCTCGAGCTCATCGAGCAACGTTCCGACAGTCGATATCCGGCCCGTCTCGTCGAAACGGCCGTCAGGAATGCGAGCGTCTGGCTGGATGAGGTCGGGCGCGCGACGCTCGACGATTTCGACGTTGCATTGATCACGCCCGACATGCAACGGACGACCTCGGCCGAGCTGATTGCCGACGTCATCGATCTCAAGTTGCCTTGGATGACGGGCTTTTCGCGAGCGGTCGCGACGACCGCGGCAGCATGCTGCGGGCGGCTTGCACTCGATCAAACCACGCAAACCCGCGTCTACCAGGCTGCGTTGATTCACGGCATAGGCCGTGCCGCCGTCCCCAACGAGGTGTGGAATCAGCGCGAGACGCTGGCGGCCAGCTCCTGGGAAAAGATTCGACTGGTGCCTTACTGGACGGCGCGCGCCGGCAGGCAAACCGGCGCCCTCGCCGAGGCCGCAGAGCTCGCTTCCTACGCGTACGAGAGGCAGGACGGCTCGGGATACTTCCGCGGCGCGGCCGGGCGCGCGTTGACGCTTGAGGCGCGCGTGCTGGCGGCCTCGGTCGCATGGGTGGCCCTTCGTTCGCCACGACCCTGGCGCGACGCGCTGCCGGCTGATGCTGCCCGGAAGATCTTGCGCGAGGAGGTCGAGCGCGGCAGGTTGAGCGACGAAGCGGTCGATGCGATCGTGGAGCCGGCGCCGGCCGGCAGACGCTCCGCGAAACGCGCCACGCAGGGGGCGCGCCTGTCGGCGCGGGAGATGGACGTGTTGCGCGTGATCTCGCGTGGCGCGAGCAACAAGGAGGCCGCGCGCGAGCTGGCGATGAGCCCGAGCACCGTGCGTACCCATGTCGAGAGCATGTTTCGCAAGCTCGAATGCTCGACTCGCGCGGCAGCCACACTCAAAGCGTCGGCGATGGGGCTGCTGTAGCAATAATGCGTCGCCCGGTCGGGACGCATCGTGATTCGGCGATGTCGCCGTCGCGCGAGCGGGCGGCCGACGCCGGGCAGTCACCCGAACCGTATCGGCCACTCGACCGATACGCGTAACGTGGAGTGCGTCGATTGCTTCCCGTTCGGTATGGATGCCGTGACGCGCGCGCTTGACGCACCGCGATGGCAGCCGGGCACGGACATGCCGGCAGCCGATACATCGGCTCGACGGGCGGCCGACCGGGGTCGGTCGTTCGACCGATACCGGTACGTCGAGGCAATTGCGATCCTTCTCGTCACGCGCATGTCACCACGGCATTGCGCGTGCACCATCCGCAAGGTTACGAGGAAGTTCGCTTTGAGACGCTCGACGATTCATCCGCTGTGGGTTCGTTTTTTCCACTGGCTCAATGCTGCCGCAGTCATCGCCATGTGCCTGAGCGGCTGGCAGGTCTACAACGCGTCGCCGATTTTCACGGCGGTCACGTTTCCGCCTTCCATCACGCTTGGAGGCTGGCTGGGCGGTGCGCTCCTGTGGCACTTCGCCGCGATGTGGATCCTGGTCGGCAACCTGTTCGCCTATCTCGTGCTCGGCATTGCAACAGGGCGGTTGCGCAGGAAGCTGTTGCCGCTCGGCATGCGCGCGCTCCTTTCCGACCTCGCTGCCGCGCTGCGCGGAAAGCTGGTCCACGATGATCCCGCGCAGTACAACGCCGTGCAGAAGTTCGCGTATCTCGGCGCGCTCGCCGATATCGTGCTGCTCGTTCTCTCGGGGCTCGCCATCTGGAAACCGGTGCAGTTTGCGGTCCTGAGGACATTGATGGGCGGATTCGACAACGCGCGCATCGTTCATTTCGTCGCGATGAGCGTGCTCGTCGGTTTCTTTGCCGTTCACGTCGTGATGGTCGCGCTCGTTCCGCACTCATTGCTCACGATGATTCGAGGGCGCTGATCATGAATGAACCCAAACGTTCCTCGCGGGCCGACCGCGTCTCGCAGCTCGATTCGCATGCGATCGTCAAGGATGCGCGCAACGCACTCCAGTCGACGCAACGCCGCCTGTTCGGCAAGCGGATCCTCACGCTCGGCGGCCTGATGCTGCTTTCCGGCTGCGACCTGCGCGAAGACCAATCGGTCAACACGATGCTGCGCCGCGTGTCGTCGTTCAACGACGACGTGCAGGCGTCGCTCTTCGATCCGCGCAAGCTTGCGCCGACGTATCCGGAGTCGATGATCGCGCGGCCCTTTCCGTTCAATGCGTACTACGACATCGACCAGGTGCCGGATGTGGATGCGGCGAGATATCGGCTCCAGCTCGGCGGGCTGGTCAAAGGCAAGCGTGTGTGGACGCTCGACGAGCTCCATGCGCTGCCGCAGGAAAGCCAGGTTACGCGGCATATCTGCATCGAAGGGTGGAGTGCGATCGGGAAGTGGGGCGGCGTGCGATTTTCCGACTTCCTGTTGCGCGCCGGCGCCGACACCACCGCGAAGTATGTCGCGCTGCATTGCGCCGACAACTACTGGACGAGCATCGACATGCCGACTGCGCTCCATCCGCAAACGCTGCTGACGCTCTCATATGACGGCGGCGTCTTGCCGGCGAAGTACGGCTTCCCGATGAAGCTGCGCATGCCGACCAAGCTCGGATACAAGAATCCCAAACATATCGTCGCCATCACGGTGACCAACGCATTCCCGGGCGGTTATTGGGAAAACCAGGGATACAACTGGTTTGGCGGTTCCTGAGCCCTTGGCCCTGGACACCGCGCCGGTGACATTCTCGATCGCAACCTCTTCAAAGGAGCATTCATGTCCATTCGACTCAAACTCGCCGCCTCCGTCGTCGCGGCTACGCTGGCCGGCAGCGCGTTCGCGCAATCCGCGGCGGGCAAGCCCGAGCGCATTCGCGGCGACATCGTCTCGTTTTCCGGCAACAGCCTGAAGGTGCACCGCCGCAGCGGCGATACCGTGCTCATCAATGTCGCAGCGTCGGCCAACGTGAACGCGGTGAAAGCGATTCAGCTTTCCGATATCAAACCCGGTTCCTATGTCGGCGCGGCGGCCATGCCGGGCGAGAACGGCAAGTTGATCGCGAAGGAAGTGCTCGTATTTCCCGAAGCCGCGCGCGGCATGGGCGAAGGCCACTATGCATGGGATCTCGCCGCGAACAGCTCGATGACGAACGCGAATGTGGATACCATCGTTCAAGGCACGAGCGGGCGCGATCTCAAGCTTTCGTACAAGGGCGGCAGCAACACGATCAACGTGCCGCCCGACGCGCCGGTCGTGACGCTCATCCCGGCGACGCGCGCCGATTTGTCGACGGGCAAGAAGATCTTCGTCGTGGCTACGCCGGGCAAGGACGGGGAATACGACGGACGCCAGATCGTGGTCGAGAAGGACGGGGTAGCGCCTCCGATGTAAGCCGGGCGTCCAGAAACCGCGAACGGTGATTTCACCGTTAAGCTTCGGAATTTGTCCACTGACGAAGATCTGGTTGTCACAGCGCATGAGCGGAGCGTACCGCCCGGCCGCACCAAGGTCCTCGTCTACGGCGAGTCCCAGCGCATCGGCAATTCGGCGGAATATCGCGTCCCGGTTCATGTCGATCGTCTCCGTTTCGTCGTCCGGCGCCGCGGTATTCATTGATACACCGGCGGGGAATCGCGGGAGGTGCCCGTCGAATGCGCGATCGCGTGGCCGCCATACGCAACAGCCGCCGCGTCCCAGCCGACGTCGATGTGCGATGCCATGACCTGCAGGTCGCGCCAGTGACGTTGTGCAGGATGGGCGTCGAATGCCACGGCGGTGCCCATGCTGCCGATCAGTCGTCGGATCGCGTCGACGCAAAGCTGCGCGATGAATGCGCGATCACGCCTGATGCGGACCGTCTCGGCGGGCGACACCGCGCGCCGCGCGATGCCGGCCGTGTGCAAGGTGCGGACCAGCGTGTCGTAGAGACGACCCGCGCAGGTGAGCTCCGCGTCGCTTTTCGCGATGTGCCCGCAAAGCATCGCGTCGCAGCTTCTACCGCGGCTGCGGAGCGTATTGATGCAGTGCCGGTACGCGCCCTGTGCGCAGCCTAGAATCGGTCCGATGATCCACGTCGTGCTGTACGGGATGAGCGCCACGTCGTACAGATACGCGTCGGGATGCAGGTCGGCGCCGGCGGGATGCGGGCCAAAATAGTTCGAACGAGCGAAGATCCACTCGTCCGATACGTACAGATTGTCGAATGCAATATCCCTGGAACCTGTCGCGCGCATGCCGGATACGTGCCATGTGTCGAGCGCACGGACGTCTTCGCGTCGAACCACGATCTTGAAGATCTCCTGGGCCTCCGGTGCGTCCGTCCCGCTGAGTCGTGCCGAGACGATCACCCAGGTTGCGTGATCGATGCCCGAGCTGTAGCGCCAGATGCCGTTCAACCGGAATCCGCTGCCGTCCCTGACGAACGTGCCGTTCTGAACCGTGGCCGTCGCGAACAGCTGTCGCGGCCCGTTCGCGAAGATGATGTCCTGACAGGCGGCGGGCAGGCGCGCCGCAGTCGTCACATGTCCGCCGACGACACTTAACATCCAGGCCGTGGACGCGCACGCGGTGGCTGCGAGCCGCGCAGCTTCGACGAGTGTCGGAAAGTCCTGTTGCAATCCGCCGTAGCGGCGCGGTGTCAGCAGGTGGAGGAGCCCGGCGTCGTGCAGTTCGGCCATTGTCTCGGGCGACAGGCGCGCGAACTGATCGGCCGCCTGTGCGCGAGCCTGCCAGCGCGGGAGCAGTTGTTCGATGCGTCGGCCGATCTGTGTGCGCTCGAGTTCGAGCCCGTCCACGCATGACCGGATCGTATCCATTGACGGGAGGTCATCATGCAGCTGCATCACGTCGCGTCTCCTCGCGGCCCGGCCACTCTGCGCGGTACGGGGTGATCGAAGCAGAACACGGGCTCGATGCAGGGTTCGCCCAGCAGCGAGACGAATTCCTCGATCGATCGTGCGTCGTTGGAGGCGACGAACTCGTGAAAATTCGTCCCGTTCCAGAGCAGATAGACATGTTCGAACTGCTCGTGGATCGACGCGACGAGCGTATCGAACGTCACCTGTCCGTTTTGCATCTGCGAAAGCATCTGGTTGCGCTTCCAGTCGATTTCCTCGCGGCTGAAGTAACGACTCTTGTGCAGTTCGTCCTTGACGCTCTCGCGCTTGTCGTACTCGTCGAGCGAATAGCAGTTGAGCTTCTCGAGGAAGAAGATCAATCCGTTCGGCTTCAGCAGACGCGCGACATGACGAATCTGGTCCGCGCGATCCACGCCATAGAACTGAAATGCGGCAGTCTCGTATATGTAGTCGAACGTGCCGGAGAAGCGGTCGAGGCGCGCATGCTCCCGGAACAGCCGAGGGGTGACGTGGGCGAATGCCTGCGGGTGGAACGTCGAGAAGTCGTGATTGGCGAACTGGTTGAACGCCGTTTCGTTGGCCGGATTGGGCGAGTTCGTGAAAGTGCGGATCAGGCCGTTCGATCGTTTTGCCAGCGTTCTGCCGTTGGTGCCGTCGAAGGCATCGATTTCGTAAAACTCGAAGTGCTGATCCGCGTGCTGCCTGCGGCGTTCGGAATACCGCGTGAGCGCGACGCCGACGCGCGACATTTCCTCCAGTATGGCCGGCACGCTGGCAAGAAAATGCGTGAACAGCGGCCCGGCTTCGGCGACCATCAGGTCGTGATACGCAAGCACGTCCGGATCGCGCAGCAAATGGCGGATGCGGCTCGCGACCGATTGCTTCGGCACCTGCGTCGCGCCCGTCGCAAGGCTGTGAAAATAACTTGCCATCCGGATCATCGGCGCGCTTTCCAGGTATTGCTCCGCGCCGTCCTCGATTCCGCTTGACGTCATGGTTGACCTCTTCACATGTGGTATCAGTTCAAACCCTGGGCGGACACCTTGCCGCCGAACGTTCTTGGCAGCGCCCGCAGAAAGTCGATGCTTGCCGGAACCGCGGCGGAATCCAGATGGCGGCGACAATGATCGAGCAGCTCGATTGCATTGGCCGCAGATGTCGCAGCCGGAACGACATAGGCTTTGGGGACGCGTGCGCCGTCTGACCGGGAAACCGGTACGACGAGCGCTTCCGCAACGGATTCGTGGTCGAGCAATACCCGCTCGACGGCGCGCGGATTCACCGGCACGCCGTCTCGATCGAACAGGTCGCCCTTCCTGCATTGAAAGAACAGGAATCCGTCCTCGTCCATCGCGAACAGATCACCGGTCATGAACACGCGCGATTCACCGAAACATCCTTCGCGAATGACGCGGGCGGTATCGCTTTCGCGCCCCCAGTATTTCTCCATCAGCAGATCGCCGGCTACCGCCAGTTCACCGACCTCCCATGGCCGGACCACGAGTGCATTGTCGTTGCCGACGAGGTAGGTTCTGATGCCCGGAATGGCTTTGCCGACCGAGCCGATACGTCGATCGAGTTCGGCGGGCGGCAGGTAGGCGATGCGTTTGCACTCGGTCGAACCGTAGTTGCAGTAGATCAGGACAGCCGGTAGCGCACGCCTGAGGAGGCGAATGTACTTGCCGGGAAACGCCTGTCCGCTGGTCGAGACATACCGCAGCGATTGCAGTCTCGAGGCAGGCAGGTCGCCCGATTCGCACAGACGGAAAAGCGCCGGCGGAAAGACGTGCAGGCCGGTTACGCCGTGTCGCTCGATGATGTCGACGATGGCGGCGGCCGAAGCGGGCAACGCCGTCTCGACCACGGCACGGCCCCCGAACAGCAGCGGCATGACCGTGTTGTAAAAGCCGTAGTCCGAGCTCAAGCCCGGGGAGAAACTGAGCACGATGTCGCGTTCGCTATTGGCGAGATAGCCGGAGACCGAGCGGAACGCGGCAATCATGATCCGGTGCGTGACGAGCACGCCCTTCGAATCGCCCGTCGAGCCGGATGTGTAGAAGATCGTTGCTGCGTCATCCATGGAGGGATTGCCCGCTTCGGATGCGCCGTCGGCCGCGACGCAGACGACATGTTCCGACAGGTCGCCGCGGGTCGCGTCGATCGTGACCGCGCGATGACGGGACGCGATGCGGGGCGAGGTCGATCGCGATGCCACGAGCGCGCTGGCGCCGCAATCCGCGATCTGCTGCTCCAGTTCGGCGGTGTCGATCGTGTGCCGGATGCATGCCAGTACGCATCCGGCCTTCAGGATGCCGAATGCGGCCGCCACCGCATGCACGGACATCTCCGAATAGATCGCGACGCGCGCGCCGGCGGGAATGCCGAGACGGTGAAGCGTATCGGCTATCGTCAACATCACGTCCAGCAATTCGCCGTAGGTTGCCGAACGTCCGTCGACCACCAGCGCGACTTTGTCTCGCCGGCTGCTCGCGCTGCGCTCGAAGTATTGCGGGAATCGTTCGATCATGGCATCAGCCTTCATGTGAGGACACCGAAGCCGACGAGGGGCTGTGGCCTTTTCGAATGCGGGGCGCGAGCGAGACCAGCAACCCGAGGCAACCCATGCACACGGATAGCACCATGATCACCGTGTCTGGTCCGAAACGCGTCGAGAACGCGCCCACCGCGACGCCCGCGAGCGGCTGTGTCATGTTGTTGAGGAGGATGACGACTCCCGTCGTCTTGCCGTAGTCGCGCGCGGGGATGATCTTCTGCCGCGTGCTCCGGATGTACACGTTGAACATCTTGTCGAATCCGACGATCAGGAGGAAGCCGAAAACGTACCCCGCAATTCCCGGGCTGGCTGCCGCGATAACGCCGCCGATACAGATCGAACCGAAGCCGACGAGGCCGAGGACGCGCCTCGGGACATGCAACCTCGCCGTCATCAGCAGAATCGCGATCGTCACGCACGCGCCTGCCGTTTGCAGTCCTGCGTAATAGCGTCCGCTTTCGTGATGAAAGCCGGTGACCATCGCGGCGGATGTCGCGAGCGTGACGCCGATCACGAGGTTCTCCGCGGCAGCCAACATGATGACGGACTTGAGGCCAGGGAGACGGATGACGTGAGACAAGGCCGTCTTGATCGGCGTGAACCAGGTGCCGTGCGTGCCTTCCGGCATCACGAATTCGAACGCGCTGGCCTTTTGCCAATAGGCGAGCGCGACGTCGGCTGTGACAAACAGCACGGCCGCGGCCACCACGACGAATTCCCAGCGCCACCACGACAGCAGGATCGCCGCGAGCATGGGGCCGAGCACCAGACCAAGCTGGTCGGCCAATTGCGAATACGACAATACTTTTTCGAAGCGATGGCTACTGAATATCTGCGGCAGCATCACCTCGCGCGCAACGATGCCCTGACTCGTCAGCATGCCGCACAACGCGGACAGCGCGATCAGCCATCCGATACCGCCGACGAGGTCGTAGGCGACGACGCCCGCGACGCATACTGCCGCGCGGAGAACCTGACTGACGCGCATCAGTTTCGTGGGCGAATACCGGTCGCAAAGCGCACCTAGAAACGGGAAGCACAGGTATCTCGGCAGTGTTTCGAGCGAAAACGCGATGCCCGACCAGGACACGCGTCCTGTCATCTGAAAGATGACCAGCGGCACGAGAAACAACAGAATCTGGTCGGCGAGGCGGGCAAGGAAAAGCGAATGGAAAAAGGCTTGATGCTGGGCGCGCACGAACAGTCACCTTTCTTTTGCGCGGAGCACGCGATGCATGCGCGCTCCTGCGGACGTTGCCGGGAGGGCTGGTACCCCGGGGCCTCCCGGAATGAGCGTATCGAGCGTCAGTAAGCGGACGCTTCTGCAGACTCCAGGTTATGCCGTTCGTGTCCCTTGAGCGGGGGATTGAAGACGCTGACAAGCACCAGATCCTCGTCTTTGCCGCCGCGCAGGTAATGCTGGTCGTGTCGATCGAGCACGTAGATGGTGCCCGGGCGGATCGGAAAGACGTTACCGTTCATGTCCTCGACCTCGCCTTCGCCTGCAATGCAATAGCAGGCTTCGAGATGGTTGCGGTATTGCAGGAGCGATTCTGTACCCGCACGCACCACCGTATGGCACACGCCGTAGCCCATGCCGTCCTTTTCCGTCAACAAGCGATGGCTTGTGCCGGAGCCCCATTCGACAAGCAGGCCATCCTTTTCGACGTCTCTCAGGGTCCTGACGAACATATTCGCACTCCTTTCTTTTGTGTAAGAAATTATTGTCCTGCTCTCAGCGGAAGCGAAGCCACGAAAAAGCAAGCCAGTGTCCGTAACAGAATGGCCGGCTAAATCATGTAGTTTTTCAACATTACCCGCTGATGGCGTGGCTGGTCAAGGGCGGAATATGGGGGATTTTCCGGTGATTATGTAAATCTACCTTGGAGGTGTTGGGGTGAGGCTGGACAGGCGCGATGTAGTTTATCTACATTTTTTGTGGGTTGCCTGGCTTGCCGACATAATCCGTGGCAGTGTTTCCCTGGCAGCGACACTGCCTTGCGATCGCGATGGAGCGAACAAGCAGAGCGATCTCCGGTGCGTACCAAGACGTTCTCGTGTGGGCGCGGCCGGCCGAGCCAACTCGGAGTTCCTCCAGCGATTGGCATCGAATGGAATACAAGGGCGCCGACAACTGATGTTCCCTGCGGGGCCGACTATCGTTCTCTTCTTTTATCATTCGGCTCCAGACCGTCCATGACCCACGCTGCCTCAAGTGTGATTTATTCGCACTACTTGCAAATATCCAAAGCTTCAGATACCCATGAATCCCGGCCGAACCATTTGCGCTGCCTGCATCATCGCGCAGCGAATCCGGCTTGCCATGTAAGCCAGCTTGGTTGGCAAGCGATGCGCGAAGACGCGCATGAAGGCAACGGCGCAGAAATCTTTGGGTTCAAACGAAATCCCTGGCCGACCAGTATCTGCTTACAGTCGATGCTCCCGCGAAAGTCGACCGAACTGCGACGTATCCAGACGGGTACCGTCGCTTCTCGGCGAGCGCACGGCCTCACGTCGCGCCGCGACGATCGGCGCGACACTCTCTGCCCACAGGAATCTATCCCCAACCCTTCTATTTCCCCCTTCACTGATCGCCGGTAGACGCAACGATCAAGTCGATCAAAGCCCGCGACGCCGCAGACAACCGACGATGCGGCGCATAGATCACCGAAAACGCCCGTGTGCGCCCACGAAGATGAGGCAGCACTTCGACGAGACTCCCGGCCCGCACGCGATCCTGAACAATGAAGTCGTAGGTCTGGCAAATGCCGGCGCCGCTCTGCGCCATCGAAACGACCCCCAGCACGTCGTCGGAGACCGCGACGTTCGACGGCGGGAGCCAATCGATGTCCTGCCCGTCATCCCGGAACACCCAAGGCGCGATACGGCCGCTGCTGGGCAGCATGAAGGGCAAACAGAGATGGTGCGCCAGATCCGCCACGTTCTCCGGCATGCCTGCGCGCGCCACGTACTCCGGCGACGCGACAAGGCACAGCGCCGCGTCCTCGAGCTTGCGTGCGACCAGGCCGCTGTCCGGCAACTCACCTAGCCGGATCGCCAGGTCGAACCCTTCGGCCACCAGATCCACGTTCCGGTTCGCGATGTTCAGCTCCACGCGAACCTCCGGGTGCTGCTGCGTGAACTGCCGCAGCAGCGGCGGCAGACGATAGTGTCCGTACGTCGTCGGTACGCTGAGGCGGACATGGCCTGTCAACGTGCCGCCGTGCCCCTGAATGGCACGCTCGGCGTCGTCGATCAGCAAGAACGCCGCCCGCGACTGCTCGAGATAGAGCCTGCCTTGTTCCGTCAGGCTCAACCGTCGAGTCGAACGGCGCAGCAATTGCACGCCCAGCCGCGTCTCCAGACGTGTAATGGCACGGCTGAGAACCGACGGTGTGCTGCCCAGCGCCACCGCGCCCGCCGTCATCGAGCCTTTTTCGATCACCGTGACGAATGCTTCCACGTCACCGAGATGGTCGAATCTTCGCGCCATCTTGTCCTCCAAAGAACAGAAGATTTACTTTTAACCGAGTTTATCTCCTTGAGTGCGCCAAATAAAGTGAGCGCATCGTGACTGCGTCGTCTGGTCACTCACTGACATCAAGGAGCAAACCATGAATCGTGTCCCTCACGACCGGCAGGGCCTCACCGTGCTGTTCGTCCTCACGAGCCACGCGACGAAAGGCGCGACCGGCGAGCCGACCGGTTTTTATCTCGGCGAAGTGACGCATCCGCTTGCCGAACTCGACGCGGCCGGCATCCCGGTCGAATTCGCGTCGATTCAGGGCGGCGAGCCGCCCGTCGATGGTCTCGACCTGACGGATGAAGTCAACGCGCGCTACTGGAACGACAGTGCGTTCCGCGACGCGCTGCGCCACACGCAGCGACTGGGCGATGTCGACGCGTCGAAATACGCCGCCGTCTTCTTTGCGGGCGGCCACGGCGCGATGTGGGATTTTCCGGGCAATGCCGACGTGCAGCAGGTGACGCGCGCGGTCTACGAGGCTGGCGGCGTGGTCGGAGCGGTATGTCACGGCCCCGCGGCGCTGGTCGATGTGACGCTGGGCGACGGTACTTACCTGGTCGCCGGCAAGAACCTCAGCGCATTCACGGATGAAGAGGAACGCGCGGTCCAGCTCGACCACGTCGTGCCTTTCCTGCTCGCGAGCACGTTGACGCAGCGAGGTGCGCATCACCATCCGGCACCGAGCTGGACGGCGAAGGTCGTGGTCGACGGGCGTCTCGTGACCGGCCAGAACCCGCAGTCGGCTGCCGGTGTGGGCGCGGCGATTCGCTACCTGTTGCTGAACCGATCCGAACAGGCCTGACATTTCCCGATGGAGAAAACCATGTATTCGATGCGCAAGCTCGCCGTAGCCGCGATGCTCGGCATTGCCGCGTACAGCGCTCACGCCGCCAACGTGCTGGTGGTGTTGTCGGATTCCGATCACCTCGATCTGAAGGACGGCAAAGTGTTCGCGACGGGCTTCTACCTGAACGAACTGATGCAGCCCGTGAAGGCCCTGCTTGATACCGGCCATCAGGTGACCTTCGCCACGCCCGAGGGCAAGGCGCCGACGATGGATGCCACGTCTGCCGACAAGATGTACTTCAACGGCGACGAAAAGGCGATGCGCGACTACCGGGCTTTGCTCGACAAACTGCAGATCACATCGCGTGCGCACTCTCCCGTGATCAGTCTGTCGCGGGTCGAGCAGATCGGTTACGGCCACTTCGATGCCGTCTATGTTCCCGGCGGTCATGCGCCGATGCAGGATCTTCTGACCAGTCCCGCGGTGGGCAGGCTGCTGGCCGATTTTCATGCGCGCGGCAAGACCACGGCGCTCGTTTGTCATGGGCCGATTGCGCTGCTGTCGACGCTGCCCGATGCACAGGGCTTTACACGGCAACTCGCGGCCGGGAAGGCCGGCGATGGCGCGCCGAAATGGATCTATGCCGGTTACCGGATGACGGTGATCAGCAACGCGGAAGAAGAGCAGGCCAAAGCACTGCTCGGCGGCGGCGCGATGAAGTTCTATCCGCAGACGGCGTTGCAACGCGCCGGTGGAATTTACAGCAGCAACGAGGTGCCCTTTACCGCTCACATGGTGACCGATCGCGAATTGATCACCGGCCAGAACCCGGCGTCCGCACTCGACGTCGCCGGCGAAATGCTGAAGCGGCTGAAGTAACGCCACGCAACGGACCGGCATCGCCGGTTCTTCGATGATGCAAAGGAGAACGAACACATAGATCTGCAACTGCAAGGAAAAACCGCGATCGTCACGGGCGCTACCGCCGGCATCGGCATGGCTATCGCGCGAACGTTGGTCGGCGAGGGCGTGTCGGTCACGATCACGGGGCGTCACCGCGACAAACTCGACGAAGCCGTCGCTCAAATTACCGCGGCAGTCCCGGAAGGCAGCGTGCGCGGAATCGTTGCCGACGTGAGCGGCACGCGAGGCGTTGCCGAACTGATCGACGCGCAGCCGGATACGGATATTCTCGTGAACAATCTCGGCTACTACGAAGCCAAGCCGTTCGCGGAAATCACCGATGACGACTGGCTGCGAATGATCGACGTCAACGTGATGTCGGGGGTGCGGCTGTCGCGTCACTATTTCCCCCGCATGCTTGCGAAGAACTGGGGGCGTGTGATCTTCATGTCCAGCGAGGTCGGCGCATTTACGCCGCCGGACATGGTGCACTACGGCGTCAGCAAATCGGCACAGCTCGCGGTCTCGCGCGGCATGGCCGAACTGACGAAGGGCACGGGCGTGACCGTCAACAGCGTGCTGCCGTCCGCCACGCGTTCCGAAGGCATCGTCGCGTATTTGCGGCAGACCGCGCCGCGCCCCGGCATGAGCGATGCGGAAATCGAATCGCACTTCTTCGAGACCTATCGCCCGAGTTCGCTGATCGCCCGCATGATCGAAGCCGACGAGATCGCCGCCATGGTGGCGTTGCTGGCCAGTCCGTTGGGCGCGGCGTCCAACGGCGCGGCGGTGCGCGTCGAAGGCGGCACCTTCCGGTCGATTCTCTGAACGGGAGCGTCGATATGTCCGCCCATGTCATCGTCGCGCTCGTCGAAGCGAAGCAAGGTTGTGAGGCGGTGCTGGTGCAAGCGCAGCGGGAGCTTGTCGAAATGGCGCGCCATCAGCCCGGCTGTCTCAGCTATGAACTGCATGAATCGCTGGAGCAGCCCGGGACGGTGGTCTTCTTCGAGCAATGGCTGGACCGTGCGTCCTGGGAGCATCACATGCGCAGCCCGCTGATGGACGCATTCCGCGCGAGCGCTGGTCGGTGGATCGAAAACTTCCAGTTGCTGCATCTGCGCCAAGTCGCATAACCCCATCCGACTCACTGAAATCCTCATCATGTTCAAGCGCTCGAATCGAGTTACGGCAATTGCGTTCGCCATTGCCTTCATCAGTTGCGCGACTGCAGCGACTGCGGCGGCCGATACCCGGCTCGAGCGCTGGCGAAGCTATGCCGGAGTAAGTTGGGAGACTCCGAAAGGCGGTGGGGATCCCGCGCCGTTCGCAGGCTCGGTCAATGCACCGATTGCGGGGCTTCATTTCGATGCACGCGGCGCCGCATACGTGAGTACGCCGCGCTTCGTCGCGGCATCGACGCCGGCGACGCTCAGCAGGCTGGATACGCGATCGACGACCGGCCCCGCGCGGCTGACGCCATTTCCGTCGATGGAAGGCAATGCGATATCCACCGCGCCTGCCGAGCATTTGCGCAACGTGCTGGGCTTTTACGTCGACCGCACAAACGATTGGTTATGGGCACTCGACATGGGGTTCGTTGCCGGCGAATCCGAAGCACCCCCGGGCGCTCAGAAAATCGTCGTGCTCGATCTGAAGTCGGGACGAATCGTGAAGCGCATCGGCCTCGACGGCGTGGCCGATCGTGCCGGCAGTTTCCTCAACGACATCGTGGTCGACGAACGCAGGCGCGTGGCCTATGTTTCCGACAGTGGCTCGCGCAGTGCGCCCGATAACAAGGTGGGCTTGATTGTTGCCGACTTCGCTTCGGGTACCGCACGGCGTGTGCTGGACAGGCATCCGGATTTGCAGGTCGAAGCGGGGGTGAAGGTCGTTTCCCATGGCGCTGAAGTATGGCCGGGAAAGCCGCTGCTGATCGGTATCAACGGAATCGCGCTGTCACCGGACGGCACAACGCTGTACTGGACGGTGACGACAGGGACACGCGTACGTTCGGTTCCAACCGCCGTTCTGAGACGGCACGGCTCGACGGATGAGCAGATTGCCGCGGAGATTCGTGATCTTGGTGCCGTTGGCGGCAATACGGACGGAATGGTGACGGATTCGCGGGGCGCGCTCTACATTACCGACGTTACGCATAACGGCATTGTGAAGTACGAACCGCGCACGAAGTCGATGTCGTTGATCGCATCCGACGATGGCGTGCATTGGCCGGATACGCCGGCGCTGCTGCCGAATGGCGATCTGGTCTTCACATCTAGTGCGCTGAGTGATCATGTCGCGGGGCTGGTCGCCAGCGGTCGCGAGCGCTACGAGTTGTGGCGGATGTCGATTGGGGGCAAGTGATTGAAAATCGGGGGTGGGTCTGTATCGGTCGACAGACGGTTTATAGCCGATCGAGAATATGACCGCGTACGGGGTTGGCTCTTGGCATGAGCAACCTGAAATCGGGAGCCTATCCGAACCTTTGTGTGTGAGGCATAAACTGATGGCCAAGGAGCCACTTTATGCCACGCAAACGCAAGGAAGAAGTGACGATTGAGCCGGGCAAGGGCTTGAACCTGGACCCGGAACTGATCAAGCAACTGGTGCCCGGGACGTTGGACCGCGCAACGATCAACGAGCAGCTCGCTGCGCTCAAGAAGGCGATCTTCGAGCGTGCGCTGGGTGGCGAGTTGACGCACCACCTTGGCTACGAGAAGGGTGAAGCCAAACCGGGCGGCCGCACGAACCATCGCAACGGCACGAGCCGCAAGCGCGTTGCAACCGACGACGACCTGCTCGACGTCGAGATTCCGCGGGACCGCGAAGGCACCTTCGACCCGGTGCTGATCGCCAAGGGCGAACGGCGTTTCACCGGCTTCGACGACAGGATCATCGCGATGTACGCACGCGGCATGAGCGTGCGGGAGATTCAGGGCTTCTTGCTGGAGATGTACGGCATTGAGGTGTCGCCGGACTTCATCAGCACCGTCACCGACGCGGTGATCGACGAAGTGCGCGAGTGGCAACAGCGGCCGCTCGAGCCAATGTACCCGGTGGTGTTCTTCGACGCCTTGCGCGTCAAGATCCGCGACGAAGGCGTGGTCCGCAACAAGGCGATCTACTTGGCGCTGGGCGTGCGCCGCGACGGCACACGTGACGTGCTGGGCCTCTGGATCGAGCAGACCGAGGGGGCCAAGTTCTGGCTGCGGGTGGTGAACGACCTGAAGCTGCGTGGCGTGCAGGACATCCTGATTGCCGTGGTCGACGGCCTGAAGGGCTTTCCGGAAGCAATCAACACGGTGTTCCCGGAAACGACGGTCCAGACCTGCATCGTGCATCTGATCCGGAACTCGCTGGACTTCGCCAGCTGGAAAGACCGGAAATCCGTCGCGGCGGCGCTCAAGGAAGTCTATCGGGCACCGTCGGCCGAAGCGGCCGCCGTGGCGCTGGATGCGTTCGATACGAGCCCGTGGGGTACGAAATACCCACCGATTGCCGCCCTCTGGCGACGAGCCTGGGATCAGGTGATTCCGTTCTATGCCTTCGCGCCCGATATCCGGAAAATTGTATATACGACCAACGCCATCGAGTCGTTGCACATGCAGCTTCGAAAGATCATCAAGGCGCGCGGCCACTTCCCGTCGGACGAGGCCGCGCTCAAACTGATCTGGCTAGCGCTGCGCAACGTCGTAGCCAAGTGGACCGGTTCCCGGCACGATTGGAAGAGCGCGATGACCCAGTTTGCGCTGCTTTACCCGGAACGATTCAACATCGGAGTCTGAATCTCAACCCGCCTCACACACTAAATTCCGGATACCTCCGAAATCGGGTTGCTCATACCGGCGGTCCGATTCGAGCCGTTCATCCTTCGTATCGAATCCGCGGCTGCTCATATCATTCGCTGCTCGGGTGCACTGGGGCCTCCCAGCACAGGGGCATGGAGAAATCTCCAATGCGCACTCACGCGAGCATGCTCTGTCCCTCACCGGACATATCGATCCCAGCTCACCTCATCTAGAGCGCCTGCTTCCGCAGCTCCCGCAGCCCCCCGGAACGCAACCCACCCTCACGACGTCTATCACCACAGAGCCCTCCATCGTCGAGCGACCTGGATGAGCGTCCCGTTTCCATTCGACTGGAGAAATCGACATGGCACGCACACACAAGCTATCCATCTTGGCGGCCCTCCTTTCCGCGCTGCCGCTCGCCGCCTCCGCGCAAGCAATCAAACTGACGGACCCTCAGATCGCGGCGATCGTCGTGACGGCCAACCAGGTCGACATCGATGCCGGCAAGCTCGCGGAAAACGTGACGCATACGAAACCGGTCAAGAACTTCGCCGCGTCGATGGTTACTGATCACACCAATGTGAACAAATCGACGGTCGCACTCGCGACCAAGCTGAACCTGAAACCGGAAACCAACCCGACGAGCGACGCGTTGAAGAAGGAGGGCGACGACAACATCGCCGCGCTTAAGGCGCTCAAGGGGCACGCATTCGATAAGGCCTATGTCGATCATGAGGTGACCTATCATCAACAGGTGATCGATGCGATAGACAAGACGCTCATTCCATCGGCGAAGAACGACGAACTGAAGGCGCTGCTCGTGAAGGTGCGGCCGGCATTCGTCGCACACCTCGAGCATGCTCGCGCGTTGCAATCGACGCTCGGCGGCGGCAGTGAGAAGAAGGCCTACTAAGCCTGCGCGCTCGACCGCGCGCCGGATCATCGTGGCGGCGGCGCTGGCGTCCGTGGCCGCGGACGTCTCCGCCGCCACGACGCACCGCATCACCATCGAAGGCATGCGTTTCAACCCGCCCAGCGTGACGGTCGAGCGCGGCGATACGATCGTCTGGGTCAACAAGGATCTCGTCGCGCACACGGCCACCGCCGCGGGCCTGTTCGATTCGCATGAAATCCGACCCGATGCTTCGTGGACGTATGTCGCGAACACACCGGGCCGCCACGCATATATCTGCACGTTTCATCCTACGATGAAAGCGACACTGACCGTGAAGCGCAGACCATGAAGCCCCCTGCGAGCCATCCCGAATCGAAGCCGCTGCCGCTTGCGGAAGAAGACGACCGTACGCTCGCCGCGCGCGTCGCGAGCGACGAGCGCGCTGCGTTCGAACAGCTGATGCGTCGCTACAACCGGCGGCTTTACCGGCTTGCACGGGCGACGTTGCGCGACGATGCCGAAGCCGAGGATGCGCTGCAGGAGGCTTACCTCGCGGCGTTCCGCGCAATTCCGCGTTTTCGCGGCGCCGCGTCGCTGTCGACCTGGCTGTCGCGGCTCGTGCTCAACGAGTGCTTGACGCGTCAGCGCCGCGGCGCGCGGCGCGACACGATCGCGCCGATGGTCGCGCTGTCGACCATCGCCGACTTCGAGCGGGAAACCATGGATGCAGACCAGAACGAATCGCCGGACCGTGCGCTGATGCGGACCGAATTGCGCGCCTTGCTGGAGCGCAAGCTCGATGCGTTGCCCGAAGCGTTTCGCATCGTGTTCGTGATGCGCTGCGTCGAGGAATTCAGCGTCGAGGAAACTGCCGAGTGCCTCGGCATACCCGAGGCGACGGTGCGCTCGCGGCATTTCCGGGCAAGGAGCATGCTGCGCGAGTCGCTCGCCCGGGATATCGATCTGGCCGAGCGCGACGTGTTTTCGTTCGACGGGGAACGGTGCGATCGCATCGTGCTCGGCGTGCTGGCGAAAAGCGCTTCGCGTTGACCTCGACGAGCCGACAGGCGCGCTACGCGTCCGTCGGGCCGGGTGCGGCGGATCCACGCACACCCGCGCGCTGACCGGTGATCATCTCGACCAGCCACTTCTCGACGAGAGCGGTGTACGCGCTTTGGCTGGCAGCGTCCGAGAGCCCGTGATCGGCGCCTTCGAGAATCCGGTACGTCAGCGAATGCGCGGACAGGCATGCCTGCAGATAGCTGGCGATCGCCGTGTGCGGCACGATCTGATCGTGCTCCGATTCGACGAGCAACACGTCGCCGCGAAAGCGGGACGCCGCGCGCAGCGCGCGATTGTCTGAAGCCGGCACGATGCGTTTGCGATACGCGACGAGATCGTGCTCGACATGAAGCGCCCGCTTCGGCGTATTCCAGCCGTCGTCGAGATAGAGCGCCGGTACGCGCAGCCCGAGCCAGCGCACGGGGCGCAGTTCGGTCAGGATGGTCGCGAGATAGCCGCCATAGCTGCTGCCGACCACGGCGATGGCATCGCGATCGATCAATGGGTGGTCAACGAGCGTGTCGTAAGCGGCGAGCAAATCGCGAAGATGGGTTTCGCGCGTCACGTTTTGCTGCTCTTCCAGCGTACGTCCATGCCCGGTCAGATCGAACGTCAGACAGACGCACCCGAGCGCCGCCGCCTGCCGCGCCCGCTCGAGATACTGCTCCTGGCTGCCGCCCCAGCCGTGCACGAACAGAACGCCCGCCACGGTAGTCTTCGGCGCGAGCACGGTACCGTCGAGGTAGCCGTTCTCGACCTTGATGCGCACACGATAATGCTCCGCTGTCATGTCTCGCTGCTCCTTCGGAAGGGATGACGATCGACCGTGTAGTACTTGGTGAGGGCGCCGGCGTGGGCATCGACACCGCGATAGACGATCTGCGCGCCGGCCGGTATCGCCGGGTCGTCGCCGTAAATCTCGCGCGTCGCGGCGGCCACGGCGTCCACCTCCAGGTCCGTCCTGAACATGCGCAACGCGCCGATTTCCGCGCCGGATGCGCCGCCGATCCGCCACGACTGCTCCAGTACGCCGCAGTGGCGCACGCCTTGTGCATCGGTGCCGAACGCGACATCGTAGTTGCGCCGCGACGCGAAAAAGCCCGCGTAATCGCGTTGCACGGCGGCGTCGAATGCGCACGCCTTCGCGATCGCCTCACTGACCTCGGCCGTGACGTCGAGCCGCGCCAGCACGTCGAAGCCGCCGCGGACGACGACGAGGTCGGTGCCGCCATACACTTCATGGCCGTTATTGTTGACGGTCAGATGCTGAACGCCCCAATAGCTCGCCACCAGATCGTCCAGCGTGACCTGCCCGACGCTCAATGTCTCGATCGAATCGAGATGGCGCTCGACGACGATGCCGCCGGTGCGCAACGCCGCGTCGCCGAACGCGTCAAGCTCCGCTTCCAGTTCGGCCATGTCGGCCACCAGTGTCTGCCCCGTTCCGCCGATTCCGCAGGGCCGCTTGAGCCGCACGCGGCCGTCCTGCCACAGGCGCTGCGCGGCATCGCACGCATCCTCGCGCGAAAACGCGGAGTAACCCGGCAGCGTCAGCGCCGCGGCGTGTTCCGCGAATGCGGCGGACCAGCCGGGCGGCTTCACGCGGGCGCCGTCGACGAGACGATGGGCGATCACCTTGGTCGCGACGAACGGAAACGGCACGACGCCACCGAACAGGTCCCGTACCGATCGGACCCCGAGTTCGCGTGCTTGCGACACGGTGAGCGTATCGTTCGGGATCACGTAACGGTTTGCAGGGTATCGTTCCGTCCGACGGAACTCGCCCGCAAGCCGTGTTCCCTTCAGTGCGGCGATCTGCGCGCCGAGCTGGCGCAGCGTGTCGGCTACATGACCGACGTGCGGCGTCCCCTCGTCCCGAAAGTGAATGAGGACGACCGGTAGTGCCGGCGTGACGCGCGCCAGTTGAACCCGTGGTTTCAAATCGCCCCCTTCGCGCCGGCGGCGCGATTGTCATGAATGCATCGTCGCGGGCGGTTTCGCCTGTCGAATCCGCTCATCGCGGTGATGTAGCAAGATTCATTCGCCTACGTTCCCGGGCGGGCATGCACGCGCGGACGCAAGGTTGCGGGGCGGTCAGCGCGGCACGAGTTCACCGCGCCGCAACGCAAATCAGTGATGGAGCAACGGATAGGCCACGAGCCCGAAGAGCGCGGCCGCGGTGACGATGACCGGCTCCTGCAGCTTCCTGAAGCGCCACAGCAGCAGCACGGTTGCGACGGCGATCAGTGCGGTCGGTATGTCGACGATCGAGCGTTTCGAGATCACGAGGACGGAGCCCGTGATCGCACCGACGGCTGCGGCTGTGATCCCGTCGACGAACGCCTTGACGTCCGGACGGTGCCCGTACTTCTTCATGTACGGCGCGGGAATGACGGTGAACAGATAGCAAGGCAGGAACGTGCCGAGCGCCGCGACGCACGCGCCGGGCAAGCCGGCCACGAGATAGCCGATGAAGCCGACTGTGATGACGACCGGGCCGGGCGTGATCATCGCGACCGCAACGGCATCCACGAACTGCCTGTCGTTCAGCCAGTGATGTTCGGTGACGACGCCGCCGTAGAGGAACGGCACGATCGCGAGCCCGGAGCCGAACACGAACGCGCCCGCCTTCGTGAAGAACGCGCCGATCTGCACGAGCTGCGGCAGGTCGATGCCGCTCAGTATTCCGCTGGCGGCCGGCAGGTTGGCGGCGGCCACCGCATGCAGCCCGCCCCGACGCAGCCACTTGGGCGGCGCGCGCCACAGCCAGCCGATCAACCCGGCAGCGATGAAGAGCCACGCGATTTCCGATTCGGTGACGAACGTGACGACAGTGAGCGTCAGGAAGATCGCCCAAAGCAACTTGTCGTTGCCGACGGTTTTGGTCGTCAGCTTGTACGCGCTCATCGCGATGATGCCGACCACCGCGGCGCCGACGCCATAGAACACCGCCTGCATCCACGACAGCCCGCCGAAGTGCGCGTACGCGAATCCGAGCGCGAGCACCATCAGGAACGACGGCAGCACGAACGCGAATCCGACGAGCGTCGCGCCAAGGAGGCGATAGTGGACGAAGCCGAGATAGATCGCGAGCTGCGCGGCCATCGGCCCGGGCGCGAGCTGGGCCAGCGTGAGTCCTTCCTTGTAGTCGGCTTCGGTGATCCAGCCGCGACGCTCGACCAGGTCGCGACGCATGTAGCCGGCGAGCGCAACCGGCCCGCCGAAGCCGAACGTCCCGAGACGCAGCATGTAGGCGACCAGCTCGCCGAGCGAGTAGGTCGGTTCGGTCGCGGCGATGGCGGTGGTCATGACCTGGCTCCGTTCCCGTTCTTTCCGGTCGATGAGAAATGTGCATACAGCGCGTCGAGCACGGCGCTCATGTGCTCGAGCAACTGGTCGTCGTTCTCCGCGCGCTGGCGCATGCCGGCCATCACGGCCTCGAAGCCGATCGCTTCGGGCGCCGCGGGGCCGCCCACGTCGAGCGCATGCACGATCTCGCCGAGCCGTACGAGTGCGGCATTCGTGTCGAGCCCGAAACTCGCGAGCAGCACCTCGAACGTGACGCGCTCGCCGACATGGGTGAATGCAGCGCCGTCGAAATCGAATCCCAGCGCGTGAGCGGGACAATCCGCCGGCGACGCGAGCCAGATGAAGCGCGCGCGGGTGTCGATGAAGCGGCGGATCAGCCACGCGCTGGCGACACGATCGACCCACATGCGCTGACGCGTCGCCCAGGTTCGTCCCTGGTACTCGCCTATTGCCAGCAGGCGGACGGGGCGCTCGGCAGCGTGCGGCTCGCCCGGCGACAGCACGGTATCGACCAGCGCGACGAAATCCTGCAGTGCGACTTCGGCGCGGATCGCCGCGTCGCTCGGGAAGTAATCGATTGCGCGGATCATGTCGAAGTCCTTGCGCACGCGCCGCAGCAAGCGCGTGAGTTCCGTGGCGGATTGTCCGGCGAGGGTCTTGCGGGCTTGCGCGAGTGTCTGAATGAAGGCGGTGTAGTCGTCGCCTCGATCGAAGAGCGTCCGGAATTCCAGATCCTGCGCCGCGTCGAGACTCGGCGCGCGCAACAGGTGGGCGGTGCCGCCGCTCTCGGCAATCGCGTCCGCGAGCTCGCGCAGTGCCGCTTCATGCTCGTCCGAGTACGGGAGCAGATAGATGCCGTCGCGCAACACCGCGCAGCCCTTCGCCTTCAGGGAACGCCAGAACCGCATGCGCGCCGTCGCGTTCTGCGTCGGAAGCGTCAGGATGAGAAGCGACCATGTCGTGAGCGCATTCATGTAGAAAATGCTACTCAAGCGTTATCAGCTCTACAAGAAAACTTTGGCCAAGGCTGTCGCGGCGGGGCGGCGGGCAACTCCCTTCTTCGTCTGACGTTTGGCCGATATACCCCTCCCCCCTATATGGAAGCAGATTTGAGATATAGTCCCCCCCGGTATGTGAAGGGACTGCCATGAGCCACACCATCAAGGAAAAGCAAAAGCTGCTGAACCGTGGCCGCCGCATCAAGGGACAGGTCGAAGCGATCGAACGCGCGCTGGAGGACGAGCGCGGTTGCAACGAGATCCTGCGCCTCATCACGAGCGGCCGCGGCGCGATGAACGGCCTGCTCGCGGTCGTGCTGGAGGATCACATCCGCAGCCATCTGGTGGACGCCGAACATCACGCCGATGAAGGCAGCGCGACCGAGCAGCTGATCGAAGTCGTTCACAGCTACTTCAAGTAATCGAGGGCGACATGAACGACTTCACGAACGACGCCTTCGGCGCAGGGCACGACCACATCTTTCTCGGCGCGGCGCACGAGCAGAACGAACGCAGGACGTGGATGGTCATCGCGCTGTGCGCGGCGATGATGGTGGCCGAGATCCTCGGCGGGTCGATGTTCGGCTCGCTGGCGCTCATCGCGGACGGCCTGCACATGTCGACGCATGCGGGCGCGATGCTGATCGCCGCGCTCGCCTACACCTACGCCCGCAAGCATGCGAGCGACCCGCGCTTCGTGTTCGGCACCGGCAAGCTCGGTGATTTGGCGGGCTTCACGAGCGCGATCGTGCTCGCGATGATCGCGCTGCTGATCGGGTACGAGGCGGTTGCGCGCCTGCTCGCCCCGGTACCGATTCATTTCGGCGAGGCCATTCCGATCGCGGTTGCCGGCCTGCTCGTCAACGTCGCGAGCGTCTGGCTGCTGAGCGGCGATCATCATGGCCATGGCCACGGGCATGGTCATCACCATCACCACGGGCATGCGCACGACGCTCACGAACACGAAGAGGACGCGCACCGGATCTTCGATCAGCAAGGTGTATTTGTCGTATCGGTGTTCGAGGATGGCGTCCCGCCGGTTTTCCGTATGGCCACTGCGTCGAACGACACGAAGCTCGTCGACGCGAGCGCCGTGTCGGTGACGACGATCCGTCCGGACGGCACGCGGCAGACGTTCGCGATGGAAAGCCGCGGCGCTTACCTGGAGTCGACGGACGACATTCCCGAGCCGCATGAATTCAAAGCAATCGTCCGCTTGAACGACCGCGAGCATGCATTGGCGTTCGAGGAGCACGACCATCGCGCGTCCACGGCGGCGGCGCGCGACCACAACATCCGTTCCGCGTATGTCCACGTGATCGCCGACGCGGCCGTGTCCGTGCTGACCATCGTCGGGCTGCTGCTCGCGCGCGCATTCGGTTGGGTGTGGATGGATCCGCTGGCCGGCATCATCGGCGCGCTGGTGATTGCGAACTGGTCGTACGGCCTGATGCGCGACACCGGCGGCATCCTGCTCGACATGAATTCGGACCGTCGTCTGACGGACAATGTGCGCGATGCAATCGAAGGCGTGGGCGACCGCGTCGGCGACCTGCATGTCTGGCGTCTCGGACCGGGGCACATGAGCGCGGTCGTGTCGGTGGCGACGGCGGACCCACAGCGGGATGCACGCTTCTATCATGGCGTGCTCCAGCGCTTCAGGAACCTGTCGCATGTCACGGTCGAAGTGATACCCGCGGCGGGAGGGCAGTAGACATGGCGGTCAAATCACCTTGCGTCGACGTGTGTTCGTTCGACGGCCGGACCGGCTACTGCGTGGCCTGCCTGCGCACGCGCGACGAAGCGCGCGGCTGGAAGAAGATGACGGACCACCGGCGTCATCAGATCGTGAACGACCGCGCGCGGCGGCACGCGAAGCTGACGCGGGAAACGACCGACTGATTGCAGGCTTGCGCGGCCGGACAGCGACACGCCGCGCGTATATGCGTTCATCTATTGCCGACGACGCACGCCGAGTAGGGCCGCCAGCCGGCCCGGCCCGGCACGCGTCATCGGCAACGCTCCACTTCTACATCTCGTATCGCAACGTCGCCATGACGCTGCGCGGTGCCCCCGGCAGGTTGAGGTTCGCGTTCGAGCCGTGTGCCGAGACGATATAGCCCTTGTTGAACAGGTTGTAGAGGTTCAACTGGAGCGACATCGGGCCGCGCGCGTACCAGGCCATCATGTCGGCCGTCACGTAGCCCGGCAAGGTCACGGTGTTCTGCGGATCGGCCATCCGCGCGCCGACGAAGTTCAGGCCGCCGCCAACACCGAAGCCGCCGCCGAGATTCTTGGTCAGCCACAGATTGCCGGAGTGACGCGGCGTGAGCGTTGCCCGCTTGCCCTGCAACGCAGCGGTCGAATTCGTGACGGTGGCATCCAGGTACGCGTAGCCTGCCAGCACGCGCCAGCCGTGGCTGAGCTCGGCTGCGCCGCTGAGTTCCACGCCGTCGGTCCGCTGCTCGCCGATCGGAATCAGCGCCGTATTGGTTGCATTGGCAATCTTGATGTTGCTGCGATCCAGCCGGAACACCGAGATCGTCGTGGTGGCCTTGCCGCCGAGCCAGTCGTACTTTGCACCGATCTCGGTATTGGTCGTGATTTCCGGCGCGAGCTCCGCATTGTTGGCCGCGAGCGAGAACGCCTCGCCCGACGGCTGGAACGAGCGGCTCCACGACACGTAGTACGACTGCGTGCGGGTCGGCTGCCAGACGAGGCCCAGGCGCGGGCTCCATGCGGTGTCGGTACGCGACAGGCCCGGCTGTTTGGGCCGGCGGTCGAGCGTCTCCTGCTCGAAGCGGTCGTAGCGGATGCCGACCAGCGCCTTCCACTGATCGTTGAAGCTGATCAGGTCCTGCGTGTAGAACCCGAGCGTCTTGAAGATGCCGAGGTTGTTGGTGGCCGGCGTGGTCGACGTGTGCAGCGGCAGCGTGGGCAGCGCCGGCGCGAACAGGTCGAAATTCATCGGCTTGCCATTCGCGCCGGTGACGGGGGCCGAATAATTGACGAGATCCTTGTTCTGCTGGCCGAATTCCATCCCGTACAGCAACTCGTGCTTCATGCCGAACAGCGTGGCCTTTTGCGTGAGATCGGTCTGGTTGAACCAGCCGTGTTCCTCGCGATAGACGTTGCCGTGATTCAGCGTGAACGTCCGGTTCGCTTCGTTGACGCTGCCGACGAGCGTGTTGTTCCGGTCGAGCGAATAGTGATAGTAGCGAGTGGCATTGCGGATCGACCACTGCTCGTTGAACTCGTGCTTGATCGTCGCGGTGCTCGAATAGACCCGCGATCGCGAGTAGTCGACCTCGCCGGCGTTCGCCGCGCCGTAATAGGCGGATGCCGGCACGTCGACCGGCCGTCCCTTGTAGGCCGGGATGCCGAAGTCCGTCACACGGCGATCTTCGAGGTAGTCGGCCTGCAGCAATACCGTCGTCTTCGGCGCGATGCGGAATTCGAACGACGGCGCGACCGCCGTGCGATTCAGAAACTGCTGCGACCGATAGCTCTTGGCTTCCTCGTGCGCGCCGGTGATCCGGAACGCGGCCGCGCCGTTCGCGAGCACGCGGCCGACGTCGGCTTCGACCCGGCGATCGGCCCACGAACCGTAGCTGATACCCAGGTTGGTGACGTCGACTCCGGGTTTCTTCGTCACACGGTTGATTAGTCCACCTGAAGAACCTCGGCCATAAAGAACGGCGGCAGGGCCCTTGACGACTTCTACGCGATCGACGTTCGACAGATCGCGGAAATAGAGCGCATCGTCGCGAATGCCGTCGACGAACTGGTCGGCAATCGCGGAGAAGCCGCGAATGGTGACCTGGTCGCGCTGACCGTCGCCGGTGGAAAACCCGACGCCCGCCACGTTCTTCAACACGTCTTGCAGGGAATTGGCGTGCTGATCACGCATCACTTCGGCCGTGACCACGTTCACCGTCTGCGGGATGTCGCGCAGCGGCGCGTCGATCCGGGTAGCGCTGACCGCGTTGGTCGGGTTGTAGCCTTCGCCCGGATCGCGAACCGCGCTCGCGTTCACCGAGACGGCCGGCAACATGTCGGTCGTCGCGCTCGTCGGCGCGGCGGTGTTTTCCTGCGCGAAGGCCGCGCCAACCATGATCGGCTGGCACGCAACGGCGGCCAGTACGGCGCGTCGTGCCGGGTGCAATACTCGTCTCATCTCCCAACCTGTCGTGTGCGTAATGATTCGTAATTTCGTAACGCGACGCATTATCATTTGAAAGGAATCGAAGGTCAACAAGTGTTGCAATGCACTCGATTGTTGATTTGTCTGATGTTTTGGCCGCGCGATGGGGCTGCTCGTCACGCATTGCGTGTCGATCCGGTCGATATGTGCGTCGGTCTCGTCCAGAATGTGCTCGAGGATTTCCGCAGGACATGTGCTCCTCTACGGATTTCGCAGCAAGTAAGTACCCGCTGCGACAGGCAGCAACCCCCGGCGTACGGCGCCCCAACCTCGAGGTCGACCCGTCATGAGCGTTCCATCACCGATTGCCGGCAAGCGTGCGATTCCACGGACCGTGTGGGCGCTGGGCCTCGTCAGCCTGTTCATGGACCTGTCTTCCGAGTTGATCCATGCGCTGTTGCCGATCTATCTGGTGTCGACGATGGGGATGAGCGTCGTCGCGCTCGGCATCCTCGAAGGGGCGGCCGAGGCGACCGCGATGATCGTGAAGGTGTTCTCCGGCGCGATCAGCGACTGGCTCGGGCGCCGCAAGGGGCTGCTGCTGCTCGGCTACGGCCTCGCGGCGTTCACCAAGCCGTTGTTTCCGCTGGCGTCCACCCCGGCCGTGGTCGTGACGGCCCGGCTGCTCGATCGCGTCGGCAAGGGGATTCGCGGCGCGCCGCGGGACGCACTGGTGGCGGACGTCGCACCGCCCGAAATCCGCGGCGCGTGCTTCGGCCTGCGTCAGTCGATGGATACCGTGGGCGCGTTTCTCGGCCCGCTGCTCGCCATCGCGCTGATGTTGTTGTTCGCGGACCGCATCCGGACCGTGCTCTGGTTCGCCGTGGTGCCGGCGTTCATCGCGATCGCGCTGATCATATTCGGCGTGCGGGAGCCCGATCGGGCGGAATCGCAACGGCGCTTTCGCTCGCCGCTGCGCTGGAGCGCGCTGCGCGAGTTTCCGCGCAGCTACTGGTTCGTCGTCGCGGCCGGCGCGACCTTTACGCTCGCGCGTTTCAGCGAGGCGTTCCTGGTGCTGCGCGCGCAGCAGACGGGGCTCGACGCCGCATGGATCCCGGCGGTGATGGTCGCGATGAGCGTCACCTATTCGCTGTCCGCCTGGCCGGTCGGCATCCTGTCGGACCGGCTGGATCGCCGCGTGCTGCTCGCGGCCGGCATGGTGCTGCTGATCGCGGCCGACCTGCTGCTCGGCATCGGCACGTCGACGATCTCGATGTTCGTCGGCGTGGCCGTGTGGGGGCTGCACATGGGCTTTACGCAGGGCATCCTCGCCGCGATGGTGTCGGAAACCTCGCCGGCCACGCTGCGTGGCACCGCGTTCGGCGTATTCAATCTCGTGAGCGGCATCTGCATGCTGCTCGCGAGCAGCCTCGCCGGCGCGCTGTGGACGCATTTCGGCGCGTCGACCACGTTTGTCACGGGTGCCGCGCTGGTCGTGGTGCCGTTGTGTCTGTGCCGGTTCATGCCGCGACCGGGCACGTCGGCGGCGTGACGAGTCGGATGGCGGTTTCGCGGGTGTCCCGCGTACGGCCGAGCTGAGCGCCGGGCGCGACAGGGCGCCTGTCCTCAACCGGCGGCCTGGCCCGGCCCGCTGCGGCAGAACGCTCCGCCACCTACACCCTCCTGGTCCCGCCATCCTTCCTTTCAGAATTGAAAGATGGCCCGGCGTTTGCGATAGAATGCCTCCCCGTTCGCCGTGGCCATGCCCACGGACGGGCTCCGGCAGTCGAAACGGCGCACGCCGTGCTCGCGGAATTCCGTTCCCGTTTCGATGCCGGCGATCGACCTGCCGTTGGAAACACATGTTCCGTAATTTGGATTGCTAATGAAGAAGAAGCACAACATCACCCGGTACATCGTCATCGCGATGGCGCTGGGCATCGCCGTGGGCTACGCCTGTCATAGCGCGTTTCCCGACCCGAAAATGGCCAGGGAAGTCGCCGGCTACGTGTCGTTGCTGTCCGACGTGTTCCTGCGGCTGATCAAGATGATCATCGCGCCGCTGGTGTTCGCGACGCTGACGGTCGGCATCGCGCAGATGGGCGACAGCGGGTCGGTCGGCCGCGTGGGCGTGAAGGCGTTCGGCTGGTTCTTCATCGCGTCGTTCACGTCGCTGGTGCTCGGTCTCGTGACCGCGACGATCCTGAAGCCGGGCAGCCACCTGAGCCTGCCGCTGCCGGCCGCCGATGCGACGCTGAACCTGAAGACGGCCGCATTCACGCTGAAGGACTTCGTCGTCCACCTGGTGCCGAAGTCGATCGCCGAGGCGATGGCGAACAACGAGATCCTGCAGATCGTCGTGTTCTCGATCTTCTTCGGCACCGCGCTGTCCGCGCTCGGCGACGCCGGCAAGCGCCTGACCGGCGTGATCGACGATCTCGCGCAGGTCATGCTGAAGGTGACGGGCGCGGTGATGTGGTTCGCGCCGGTCGCCGTGTTTGCCGCGCTGGCATCGACGATCACGACGGAAGGGCTCGGCATCCTGCTCACGTTCGCGAAGTTCATGGCGAGCTTCTATCTGGCGCTCGCGCTGCTGTGGGGCGTGCTGACGCTCGCCGGCGTGACGTTCCTCGGCAAGCGCGCGTTCACGCTGATCCGCCTGATTCGCGAGCCGTTCCTGCTGTCGTTCGCGACGGCGAGCTCCGAAGCCGCGTATCCGAAGCTGCTCGACGCGCTCGACCGGTTCGGCGTGAACCGCAAGATCTCGAGCTTCGTGCTGCCGATCGGGTATTCGTTCAACCTCGACGGCTCGATGATGTACTGCACGTTCGCGGTGCTGTTCATCTCGCAGGTGTACGGGATCGACCTGCCGCTCGGCACGCAGATCACGATGCTGCTGATGCTGATGGTCACGTCGAAGGGGATGGCCGGCGTGCCGCGCGCATCGCTCGTCGTGATCGCGGCGACGCTCAGCCAGTTCCACCTGCCGGAAGCCGGGCTGCTGCTGATCATGGGTGTCGACATGTTCCTCGACATGGGACGCTCGGCGACCAACGCCGTCGGCAACTCGATCGCGGCGGCCGTGGTCGCGAAGTGGGAGGGCCAGCTCGGCGATCCGCGCGACGACGCGGATTCGGGCGGCGGCGGCGAGATCAAGCAGGTGGAGGTGCGGGAGACGGCGACGTCCGCGTGATTTTCCTGTTGTCGTGATATGCGCCGGCCTGGATTCAGTCAAATTCGGGCCGGCGCGATACTCGCCGTCGGTCATTTCGGTACCCGCATCCGGCGATTTTTCCGATTCGCCGAAAAACCCTCCGTTATTTCAATACGTCGCATTCGAACCGGCGACGATATTCCCGAAGGCGCAAGCCTGACTTCACCGATATCAAGCGTGCACGCGTAAGTGATCATTCACTCTCGCGCAATTGCGCATGCCGTCTGCGCGAGCGGCTCGCAATTTTTTTCCATTTATATAACGCTATTCTCGACGCTGCCGATTATCGAATGCACGCCCGATGTAATACCGACCGCACCGGATGATTTAGCGGAAGTATTTACGCATTGTCGATTTCAAACCATCCGGCTGCCCTTCGTGTGAATGATTCCAACATTCAGGAGAACCTCAGCCATGGTCGCCAGAAAATCGATTCGGGCCGTGCTGCTCGCCGCCGCGATCGCCGCGATCGCGCCTTACGGATATGCGGGTAACACCACCGACTGGCTGGCGAATACATATGGCACGCTCGCGGCGCACGTCGGCAACGTCGCACGTTCGATGTGGGTCGCGCCCGAAGGCGTGATCTACACCGCGTCGATGTGGGACGAGGATGAAGGCGGCGTCGCGATCTACCAGAACGGCAAGAGCGTCGGCTCGATCGGCGCGCATTCCGAATTCCAGGGCAGCGCGATCACGGGCAACGCGACGTCGCTGTTCGTCGCGCTGCAGCCCGGCAGCACCTACGGCAGCGGCGCGGTCGGGCGCTACAACCGCGCGACGCACTTTCGCGACAAGCTCATTCAGGTCACCGCCGCGACGAACCAGCCGCGCATCGACGTCGTCACCGGGCTCGCGACGGCCGGCTCGCTGCTCTACGCGAGCGATTTCTACGGCAACCGCGTGCGGGTGTTCACGACCGACGGCGTCTGGCAGCGGGATATCGGCGTGTCCGCGCCGGGCGCGCTCGCGGTCGACGCGGCGGGCAACATCTGGGTCGCGCAGAAAAGCGCCGGCGCGGTCGTCGAATTCAGCCCGACCGGTGCGCTGCTGAACACGATCCGGCTGGCTGCCGGGTCGCAGCCGTCGGCGCTCTATGTCGATGCGGCGGCAGGAGAGCTGCTGGTGGGCGACGAAGGCCCCGACATGAACATCAAGCGCTACACCGTATCGGGCCGGCCCGCGCTGGCCGGCACGTTCGGCGCGCGCGGCGGCTATCTCGACACGACGGCGGGCATCAAGGGGCAAGTCGGCGCGAAGCGCTTCACCCGGATCGTCGGGATCGGCAAGGACACGGGCGGTAACCTGTACGTGCTCAATAACCCGTGGGGCGGCAGCTGGGATCTCGGCCGCAACGGCGCGACCGACATTCACGCGTACAGCAGCACCGGCAGCCTGCGGTGGACGCTGCAGTCGCTCAACTTCGAAGGGATCGCGTCACCCGATCCGGTCACGGACGGCGCGCTGTTCTACAGCGGCACGCACATCTACGGCGGCACCGCGGGCGGCACCTTCATCGCGAATACGGTCGATCCGTTCACGTATCCGTCGGATCCGCGCATCAACATGAACGACACGCAGCGCGACGAGCACTTCGGGCTGCTGACGTCGGTCGGTGCGAACCGGATTCTCGTTGCAGCGGGGCAGAATCCGCCGGTTTATTACTTCTTCCACTTCAACGCGGCCAACGGCTACGTCGCGATTCCCGACGGATCGATCCCGGGCCCCGCGTTCAACACGACCCTGCGCGTGTCGGCCGGCTTCAGCCTCGACAGCAAGGGCGACGTGTGGGCCGGCCTCGACAAGACCGGCGCCATTTATCACTATCCGCTGACCGGCTTCGATGCGAGCGGCAAGCCTTCGTGGGGGCCGGGCGTGCCGACGCCGGTGCCGGCCAGCATCCAGCCGCTGACGCGCGTGGTCTATCTCGCCGACAGCGACACGATGGTGCTCGCGCAGGGCGTGGTCGGGAGTACGGACTGGACGTCGATCGGCACGCGCATCGAGGTGTATCACGGCTGGAGCGCGGGCAACACGACGAAGCCGAATCCGGTGATCACGCTGCCGCACAGCGGCGCGAAGTCGATCGACGCGGCCGGCAACCACTTGTTCGTCGGCTACTGGTTCAGCAGCAGCGGGCCGCTGTGGCCGAACATCGACGCATTCAATCTCGACACCGGCAACCTCGACACGACGCTCGTCAATGCCAGCCCGGCGACCGTGGATACCAGCAGCGCGATCGATGCGATGTACAGCGTGCGCGCGTATCGCCGCTCGAACGGCGAGTATGTGGTGACGAAGAACAACGTTAAGGGGAACAGCATCACCGTTTATCGGTGGACGCCTTGAGGGCGGCGCGTCGAATGCGGCGATGACGCCGCGGTGGTTGTCATCGAGGCCGGCGGATCGGTTCAACTTCGCAATCAAAGCCCCGGCAACTGAATCTGCCGCCCGGCCGGACGATGCTCGAGGACATCCGTGACTTCGTATTCGGTTTTCGCTCCGTCCGAGGTTTGCCACTGCTGCATACGGACATTGCACACGAGCACGTCACCCTTGCTGAAACTGATCTGGCTGTTGTTCACGCGCGACAGGAAGCCGGCATCCGTGATCGCCGCGTGTATCGTCGACGCGCCGTCGTACAGCCGCCACTTGTTGTCGTCCTTGAACGCGAGCGACACGATCGAGAACGCCATCTTTCGATGTTCGTCGAGAAGGAGCGCGTCGGTTTGTCCGGGCGCGTGAAACCACGCGATCTCATCGCGGGTGATCGTCTCGACTACCTCGGTGTCGGTGCCGGTCGCGAAAATCACGATGCCGTCTCGCGCAAGCGGCGCAAGCACGTGCTCGGTTGCCTGCCGAACGCCGACGTCGCGCAGCAGCGTGAGGACCGACAGGTCGATCTCGAGTTGCTCGCCGTCCACGTGCAGCGTCGCGGTGTGGTCCTGCATCTGCACCCGCTGGATCTCGCGCCCGCGCAACCACTTGAGTACAGCGAAGAGACCCTTCCTTGCCTTCGGCGCGGCGATGCCGAGCGCGGTCAGGATCGTGACCGCGTTGGCCAGCGCCGTGCTTTCGTTGCCGCTCAGGAGGTCGCGCATGCGGCCAAGCAGCGAGGTCGCGAGCGTGAAGTCGATTCCGAAGCTGCCGGTCTTGAAGCTGCCGCGCACGTTCACGCGCGGCCGAACCTGATCGCCGCACAGTGCCCGTGTCGACGCTTCCAGCAAATCTCCGATCGCAAGCAGTGCGGGCGCGAGTTCGCGCACGTCCATTTCGGAGGATTCGAGTGCGGGGCCGTCGTAAGTGACGCGAAATCGGCTCATGGTGTCGAGGCGGCCGAATTCGGCCGGGCCGGTGCGGTTTTCATGGCGTGCGATCATGCGAAATGTCGGCTGGAGACGTGGACGATACAGGAATCGAATTCGTTCGGATGCCTTGAATGTTAAGCGCGATCGATCGGCTGCGCGCGACGTTGGCCATCGGGCCAAGGCGATCGTCCGACGTGTCCCGACAGTGCCCGGCAAGCATCGAACTTTTCCACTACTTTCCCGGTTACAACCGCCGACTCTTGCGCGTAGCGGGTTACGCCGCTTCCGGCCTGCGGGCGATTCGCTCGCGAATTTCGGGTGACGCCAGACACATCGCCACGGCTTCGTAGCCGGGCGCACCACGGTAAGGCGCGACGCGCGAAGGTGGAGTGTGATTCGCCGGACACAGGATGATCGCCTCATCGGGCCCGACCGCCGACAGATCGAGGATGGCCGACGAACGCGTCATCAGGAACAGCGGACGCGCGTCGGTCGCGGCGCGTGTACGCAGCCACGCGATCAACGCCTGTTGCGTGGGCCGGTCGAGATCCTGTTCGATCAAATCGACGACTAATGCGCTCGGGCCCGGCGCTTCGAGGCAGGCAAGCAGCGCGGTCAGGGCCGGCGATTGCGTTGCGCCACGGTCGATGAGCGACGCCAAAGCGCGCGCCACACGCGCCTGCCACGCCGGGTTGGCCTGCAGCGCCCCCGATGCCGCGGTAGCGCCGTTTTCCAGCCGATCGAGTCCGACGAATACCGCGCCGGGCAGCGCCTCGGCCAGCCGCATCGCCAGTCGCGTCTTGCCGCTTCCCAGCGAGCCGATGATGTAGTTCAACGGGCGAATGTTGTGAAACTCGAACCACTCGCCACCCCACGGCCACGGCAGATTGAACGCGACACCGGCGCCGCGATCGTCGAGTAGCCGCGTCAGCTCCCCGTCGGACGGCATCCGGCCGCGCGCAAGGCCGGTGCGCATCGCACGCACGCGATCGAGCTTGTGGACGAGATCCTGAATGCCGAGGTCGAGCGCCGCTTCGTGAGCGGCCAGCGCGTCATCGAGACTGCGCGCGTCGCCACCGAGCACGCTCGCGACCTGCGCCAGGCTCAGGCCAAGCGCGCGCAGCGCGACGATGTCGGCCGCGCGTGCGAGGTCCTCGGGGCCGTAGACGCGATAGCCCGCCGGCGTTCGCTTCGGCGCGACGAGACCGTGCCGCTCATAGAGCCGCAGCGCCTTCACCGATACACCGAGCCGCGCGGCTGCCGCCGAAGCGCTCAAGCGAAGCGTGGTCGTGCCCATTCGTCACCCCTGTCTGCCGTCGATTCGTCACCGCCAGCATAAAGGCGACCCCAAGGGCCGGGTCAAGCCCGTTCACGCAATCCGGTACACGCGCATCGCGTTGTCGTGCCAGATCGCCTGACGCGCCGCATCGTCAAGGTCCGCCATCGCGCGGGCAAACGTACGCAGCAGCGCCGGATACGACACGCGCAACCCCGCCACCGGAAAATTGCTCGCAAACAGGCAGCGCTGCCAGCCGAATATCGCGATCGTGTCGCGGATGATCCGCGCGTTGTCGGCCTCGTTCCACACCGCATCGCGCAAGCCGAGTTCGGAGATCTTCACGGTCACGCGCGGCGATGCGGCCAATGCTTCCATGCCGCTGCGCCAGCGCGCGAGCCCCGCTTCCGAGCGATCCCACGGCAGCCCCGCGTGTTCGAGCACGACGTCGACACCGGGCGCGTCGGCCAGCAGCGCGGCGGCGTCGCGGAGATGCCAGAAGGGCACGCGCAGATCCCAGCCGGGGCCATACGCGGCGAGCCGCTCCAGCGCGGCCGGCCAGCGCGGATCGCGCAGCGTGCCCGGCCCGTCGACGGATGCATCGGGCGCCGCCGCGATGCGCGGCTTGAACCGCACGCCGCGCACGCGCGGCCACGCGGCCTGTTCGGCGAGCCGCTCGTGCGCATCGTCGGCCAGCAGGTCGACCCACGCGACGACGGCCGACGGCAGCCCGTGCGCGGCCGCGACCTCGTGCAGCCAGCGCGTTTCCGCGAGCGCCTCGTCGCGTGCCCGTTCGGCCTCGACATGCACGCTCGCGACGATCGGCGCGCGCTGTGCGGCATGCCGGTAGTCGTCCACGCCGAAGTCGCGGCACAGCGCCGCGTAGTCGCCGAACATGAAGCGCGCCGGGTCGTAGCATTCCTGCAGCCACGGATAGTGCGCACCCGCGCCGAGCTGCCACAGGTGATGATGCGCGTCGACGAGCGCCGCCGGCAGCGCATACGGCGACGGGGCGTCGCCGTGCCGCTCAGCGCGCGCCTGCGAGCACATACGACGCATCGGGTTCGCGCAGCGTCGGCCACGCGCCGACGAACCGCCACGCATCGAGATCGAGCTCGCGCACGTAGTCGTCCTGGAACGACACGTACGCGACGCGCCGTGACGGATGGAACGACAGCGCGGTCGGGTTCGCGGGCAGCGCGACGCGTTCGATCTCCTCCAGCTGCCGCGCGTCGAACACCGAGATCGATTGCTCGCCGGAATTGGTCAGCAGCAGCAGGTCGCGGCCGTCCGGCGCGCTGGTGCGGTAGATGCGGTTCGGATCGCTGCGCGTCTTCACGCGGCGGCCGCAGGTCATCGTGTCGGTGTCGATCTCGACGAGCGTGTCGTCGCCGCGATTCGCGACGAACAGCGTGCGCTCGTCGCCCGACAGCGCATTGCCTTCGGGACGCGGGCCGGGCATCACCGCGCGCGGCGCGACGGTCGCGTCACGCGGATGGAACTGCGTGACCGTGTTCGACAGCAAGTGCACGCCGTATGCGCGGCTCGCATCGCGCGTGAGCGTCACGAGGTGGGTCTTCACGCCGCCGGACGGCACGGCCATGTTCGGCACGCTCTGGCGCGTCGGTTCGTCGAACACGAGCAGCATGTCGTGCGCTTCGCTCATCGCGTACAGCCGGCCGTCGCGATCGGTCGCCATCCCGTGCGGCCGGTAGTACGGCCACAGGTCGAGCATCCGCGTCTGCATGCGCTCGACGAGGTCGATCTCGGCGATCCGGTGATCGCCTTCATGGCCGCGCGACCAGGCCGTCTCGATCCCGAAGATGCCGACGTACGCGAATCGTTCGTTCACGTCGACGGTGAACTCGTGCGGGAAATTCGGCAGCACGAGATGCTTGAGCGCGGCTTTCGTCTCGAGGTCGTAGAAGCTGAAGGTATGGGCGCATTTCTGCACCAGCAACAGGATGTCGTTCATGGTGTGTCTCCGTTGTTTCGTTCGCGTGTTCGCGTGGCGGTGCGCGTCAGCCTTCGCAGCGCTTCGGCAGCGTCAGCGCGAGCAGGCCGGCCACCGCGAGCGTGACGGCGAGGCTGTACACGCCGGCCGCCGCGCTCACGTGCTGGGTCAGCACGCCGACCGCATACGGGCCGCAGAAGCCGCCGAGGTTGCCGAGCGCGTTGATCAGACCGCGCGCGCTGCCGGCCGTCTCGACGCTGCACAGCTTCGGCGGAATCGCCCAGAACACGCCGGCGGCCGCCTGCAGGAAGAAGCCGCAACCGATCAGGAACGCGAACGACACGACCATCGATGCATGCGTGAGCACCGACAGCGTGAGGCACGCGGCGAAGCCGACGAGCGGCAGCAGCACGAACAGGCGGCGCTTGCCGGTCCGGTCCGACAAATACGACGTGGCGAACATCCCGATCACCATCGCGACATACGGCAGCATCGCGAGCAGGCCGACCTTGCCCATCCCGCCGTGCGTGAGGTTCTTCAGCAGAGTCGGCAGCCACATCGTATAGCCGTAGATGCCGACCTGATAGCAGAAGTTGATCGCGATCAGCAGCCAGATCGTCGGGTTGCGCAGTATCGCGCCGAACGACGCGGCGGCCGGCGCGCCGGCGGCCTGCTTGCGCGCCTGTTCGTCGCGCAGCGCGTCGAGGATGTATGCCTTCTCGCGCGGCGACACCCAGCGGGCGGTTTGCGGGCCGTCGTCGGCGAACATCATCCACGCGAACAGGCACAGCAGCGACAGCGCGCCGGCGCTGAAGAACAGGTGACGCCAATCGTACGCGGCGAGGATGAAGCCGGACAGCGGCGCGGTGATCATGCCGGCGAGCGGCACGAACATGATGACCATCGCGTTCGCGCGGCCGCGTTCTCGATCGGGAAACCAGTGGCTGACCATCGTCAGCACGACGGGCAGCATCCCGCCCTCGGCCACGCCGAGCAGGAAGCGCAGCGTCAGCAGTTGCCACGTGTGGGTGACGAGCCCGGTCAGCACCGACAGTACGGCCCAGCTCACGAGCGACCACGCGATGAAGGTCTTGCCGCTGCCGAGCGCCGCGCGCCGGCCGCCGGGGATCTGCAGGAACAGGTAGCCGAAGAAAAAGATGCCGCCGGCGAGGCCGGCCATCGTCGCGTCCATGCCGAGATCGGCGTTCATCCCGCCCGGCATCGCGAACGCGATATTCACGCGATCCATGTACGAAACGATGCAGGCGAGCAGCAGCGGCGGAATCACGCGCAGCCAGCGGCGGCGCGGAATGGCTTCGCCGGCTTCATAGGCCGGGGTGGCGGGGTTCAACAGGTTCATGGTGTCTCCGATCCATGTGACGAGCGGCGGCGGCCATCTGTCGGACCGCCGTCACGCCGATGCGCAACGTTGTTGCAGGTGCAACCGGTGTGTGGCTAGCGTCCCCAGCGCAGCACGAGCGGATCGAGCCGCCGCGCCGCGTCGAGCAGGCCCGCGCGTACCTCGGGGTGCAGCTCGGGCCACGGCGCGCGCGGCTGGTCGCACGCGATCACGCCGCCTTCCTTCATCAGCGCCTTCGCGGTCAGGAAACCCGACTGGCGGTTCTCGTAGTTGATCAGCGGCAGCCAGCGCGCGTACTGCTCGCAAGCTTCGTCGCGGCGTCCGGCGAAATACGCGTCGGTGATCCGGCGGATACCGTCCGGATAGCCGCCGCCCGTCATCGCGCCGGTCGCGCCGGCATCGAGATCGGCGAGCAGCGTGATGCCTTCCTCGCCGTCCCACGGCCCTTCGATCGCGTCGCCGCCGAGCGCGATCAGCTCGCGCAGCTTCGACGCGGCGCCGGCCGTCTCGATCTTGAAGTACGACACGGCGTCGATCTCGCGCGCGAGCGTCGCGAGCAACGACGCAGGCAGCGCGACGCCGCTCGCGGGCGCGTCCTGAATCATCAGCGGAATGTCGAGGCCGTCGGCGACTTCGCGGAAGAACGCGCGCACCTGCGCTTCGGGCACGCGGAACGTCGCGCCGTGGTACGGCGGCATCACCATCACCATCGCGGCGCCGCACGCCTGTGCGTGGCGGTTGCGTTCCGCGCAGAGGCGCGCGCTGAAATGCGACGTCGTGACGATCACCGGCACGCGGCCGGCGACGTGTTCGAGCGTCGTGCGCGTGATGAGGTCGCGTTCGTCGTCGCCGAGCGCGAACTGCTCCGAGTAGTTCGCGTGAATGCAGATGCCCTGCGAGCCGGCATCGATCATGAAGTCGAGGCAGCGGCGCTGGCCGTCGAGGTCGAGCGCGCCGTGCGCATCGAAGATGGTCGGCGCGACCGGAAAGACGCCCTGGTAACGTGCGTTCATGGCCGTGCTCACTCGACGATGTCGAACTGGTCGAGGAACTCGGTCTTCAGCGTGAGACCGAGGCCCGGCACGTCGTCGCGCAGTTGCAGGAAGCCGTTCTCGGCCACCGGCTCGCCGTCGAAGATGTAATAGAACAGCTCGTTGCCGACCTCGACGTCGAACATCGGGAAGTACTCGCTCATCGGCGACGCGAGCGTGCTCATCGTCAGGTGATAGTTGTGCATCTGGCCCGCATGCGGAATCACCGGCACGCTGTACGCCTCGCACAGCGCATTGATCTTGTGCGCCATCGTGATCCCGCCGACGCGGTTCGTGTCGTACTGCACGACCGACACGGCCTTGCGGTCGAGCAGCTGCTTGAAGCCGTACAGCGAGAACTCGTGCTCGCCGCCGGAGATCGGAATGCGCGTGAGCTGGTTCAGTTCGGCGTAGCCGTCGATGTCGTCGGCGATCACGGGTTCCTCGAGCCAGCGCGGCTGGTACTTCTCGAGCTTCGGCAGGATGCGCTTCGCGTACTCGAGATTCCAGCCCATGTAGCACTCGAGCATCAGGTCGTTGTCGTAGCCGATCACCTCGCGGATCGCCGCGACCGACTTCAGGTTCTCCGTCACGCCCTGCTGCCCGTGCGCGGGCCCATAGCCGAAGCGCATCTTGAACGCGCGGAAGCCTTCCTTCATATAGCGTTGCGCCTCGTCCTGCATCTCTTTCAGGTCGGTGCGGTAGAGCTTCGAGTAGTAACAGGGAATCTTTTCCTTCGTGCGGCCGCCGAGCAGCTTGAACACGGGCTTGCCGACGCTCTTGCCGAGGATGTCCCAGATCGCGATGTCGACCGCCGAGATCGCCGCCATGCCGATGCCCTTGCGGCCCCACGCGTGGGTCGCGCGGTACATCCGCTGGTTCAGGTACTCGTAGTCCCACGGGTCCTGGCCGATCACGAGCGGCGCGAGGTACTGGTCGATGATCGCTTTCGCGATGTGCGGCGCGAGCGCGACGTTGCCGAGGCCGACGATGCCGTCGTCGGTCTCGACTTCGACGACGGTCCACGCATGGAAGCGGAACGTGCTCATGGTTTCCTGCGGCGCGTACAGCAGGTCCATCGCGTTCGAGCAGAAGTTGCCCTGCGGCGGGACGGTCTTGCCTTTCCACTGGAATACGCGGGCGCGCACGGAGCGGATCTTCATGTTGGTGTCTCCTGGAATCGATGTTGTTGTGTGCAAGCGGCGTGCGGGCGTCACGCCGAAACGGTGGGCGTGCGGCGCGCGGCGCCCATCCGGCAGGCGATCTGCAGCGCCTGCCAGGTCGCGCCGACGTCGGCCGTGCCGCGCCCCGCGATGTCGTACGCGGTGCCGTGCGCGGGCGTCGTGATCGGCACGGGCAGCCCGCCCTGCACGGTCACGCCGCGCGAGAAGCCGAGCAGCTTGATCGCGATCTGCCCCTGGTCGTGGTACATCGTGACGATCGCCTGGTAGTCGCCGGCCTGCGCCTTCAGGAAGATCGTGTCGGCGGGGAACGGGCCGTGGAACGGCGCGTCGGTCGGCCAGTCGCGCGACTGCAGCTTGCGCACCGCCGGCTCGATGATGTCGACTTCCTCGCGGCCGCAGCTGCCGCCGTCGCCGCCGTGCGGGTTGAACGCGGCGATCGCGACCTTCGGCGTCGCGACGCCGTTCGCGAGCAGCGACCGGTAAATCAGTTCGGACGCCTGTTCGATGCGCTCGACGCTCAGTTGGGCCGCCGCTTCCTTCAGCGGGATATGTGACGAGATGCGCGCGGTCCACAGTTCGCCGAGCGTGTTGAATTCGCAGAAGTAGCCGGTCACGCCGAGCGCGGCCGCGAAGTGGTGCAGCTCGTCGTCGTGCCTGAGCCCGCCGAGCTTCATCGCGTACTTGTTCAGCGGCGCGAAGCAGATCGCGTCGATGTCGCCGGCGAGCGCGGCGTCGAGACACTGGTCGAGCACCGTCAGCGTCGAGCGGCCGCCGGCCGCGCCGGGCTGGCCGACCGTGACCTGCGCGGGATCGATCGTGTCGACCGCGACGAACGCGGCGCGCGCGGTGGACGGCCGGCCGCGCACGGCGGCGAGCGATTCGACGGGCTCGACCTCGACCGTCACGCCGGCGACGCGCTGGCCGGCTTCCCACAGCCAGCGGTCGCCGATCAGCACGAGGTTCGCGCGGGACGTCGCGTCGGGCCGCGCGAGCAATTTCGCGATCAGTTCGGCGCCGATGCCGGCGGGGTCGCCGAGCGTCAGCGCGACGACGGGCAGGGCAGCGGCGGTCGTCATCGGGCATCTCCGTGACGGGCGGCGGTCGGTTGCGGGTTCATGCGGTGTCTCCGGTGGCGGCGCGGGGCCGTTGGTCTATGGGGTTCATGCTAGGTAGACGGAATGAGTCGGTAAATTGAAAACTCTTGATGAATCGATAACCTGGAGTAATCGAAATGGGCTCGATCGATCGACGAGACTCGACTCCCCAATTGCTGAACCGGCTGCGGATGCGGCAGATCGCGCTGCTGCTCGCGGTGGATGAATGCTCGACGCTGCACGCGGCCGCCGGGCAACTGGGCCTCACGCAGCCGGCCGCGACGAAGATGCTGGCCGAGCTGGAAAGCGCGCTCGGCCAGCGGCTGTTCGACCGCGTCGGGCGCGGGCTCGTGCTGAACCCGGCCGGCGAGCGCGTGCTCGGCTATTTCCGCGGAATTCGCGGCAGCATGGAGGCGCTCAATCGCGAGTTGGGTGAACTGCAGCTCGGCAGCGCGGGGCGGCTTGCGATCGGCAGCATCATGGCCGCGTCGCCGGGGCGGCTCACCGAGGCGCTGGTGCAGTTGAAGGCGCGTTATCCGCTGCTCGCGATCGACATCGCGGTCGATACCAGCGACCGGCTGATGCCGCAGTTGCGCGAAGGCGTGCTCGAAGTGGTGATCGGACGCAACGTCGGCACCGATTGCGACTTCCGCGTGGTGGACGACGAGGCGCTCGCGATCATCGCGGGCCGCGACCATCCGCTTGCAGGGGCGGGGCCGGTCGAATTCGATGCGCTGCTCGATTACACGTGGATCCTGCAGCCGGCCGGCAGCCCGGCGCGCGAGGTCGTCGAGCGCGAGTTCCGCGCGCGTCACCAGCCGATGCCGCGCGGGCTGGTCGAGACGGGATCGATCCTGACGACGATGAACCTCGTCGACCGTTCGCACATGCTCGGCGTGATTCCGCTGACGGTCGCGCAGCGCAACGCGGAGCACGGGCTCGTGGCGATCCTCGATTACGAGCTTGGCCAGAAGCTGCCGTCGTACGGGAGTCTCGTGCGGCGCGACCGGCCGCTGAGCATTCCCGCACAGCAGTTTCTCGCGCTGTTCCACCGGGAAGGCGGGCCGGGCGATGACGGCGGCGCGTAACGGCGCGGTTTGCCAGCCGAGGCGGCCGAGCCAGCCGCGCCAGCCGAGGCGACCGAACCAGCCGAATCGGCCGAATCAGCCGAGCTGGCCGAGCCAGCCAAGCACGCCGAACAAGCCGCGTCGGCCGCGTCGGCCGAATCCGCCGAACCAGCCGAACCAGCCGAACCAGCCGAACCAGCCGAACCAGCCGAATCAGCCGAATCAGCCGAATCAGCCGAATCAGCCGAATCAGCCGAATCAGCCGAATCAGCCGAATCAGCCGAGGCACCACCATCGCGGAACGCAGTGAAACGCGACGGCGACGCTGGCGAGACGGGGGAGGCAGGCGAACCCGAAGCGAACGGCTTCAGCGCGCCGACGGTGCAACCGGCGCTTCGGCGAGCGGCGCCGCCGCTTCCGACAACGCGCGATCCGGCCGGATCCGCAGCGCGGCGACGATGCCGATCAGCAGCATCGCGACCGACCCGACGAACGGCACCGTCCAGCTGCCGGTGTGATCGACGAGATAGCCGAACAGGATCGGCGACAGGATCCCCGCGATCGCCGAACCCGCGTTCATCATCCCGCTCGCGATGCCCGCGTGTTGCGGCGCGATGTCGCTCGGCACGGCCCAGATCGGCCCGATCGTCAGTTCGAGGCACAGGAACGACCCGGACAGGCACAGCGCGATGCCGGCCGTCGAATGCACGAACGCGAGCGGCAGCAGGCAGACGAGCGCGCCGGTGAAGCTCGCGACGATCACGCTCTGGCGCGACAGCGCGAGGTTGCCGGTCTTGCGATAGATGCGGTCGCACAGCCAGCCGCCGAGCGTGTCGCCGACCACGCCCGCGAAGAACACGCCGGACGCGAACAACGCGGTCGATTTCAGGTTAAGGCCCTGGCCGTTCAGGAAGAAGGTCGGCAGCCACGTGAAAAACAGCCACGCGGTCCAGCCGTAGCAGAAGTACACGAAGATCGTCGGCGCCATCCGGCGGAACAGCGGCCCCCACGGCGTCGGGCCGGACGACGGTGCCGGGCGGGCGGTCGCAGCGGTGTGCGTGCGGCCGACGCCATTGCCGTCGCTTTCTCCGCGCGGATACTCTCGGAAGCCGACGACCCACCACACGAGCCACACCATTGTCACCGCGCCGATCACGAAGAATGCCGCGCGCCACGACAGCCACGTCATCAGCGCGGCGACGATCGGCGGCGTGACCGCGTTGCCGAGCCGCGAGAACGAATGCGTGAAGCCCTGCACGACGCCGCGCCGTTCGCGCGAGAACCAGTGCGTGATCGCGCGGGCCTGCGCGGGCAGCGTCGCGCCTTCGCCGATGCCGAGCAGCAGGCGCGCGGCGAACAGTAGCGCGAGGCTGTGCACGAGGCCGGTCATGAACGTCGACGCGACCCAGATCAGCCCGCAGCCGATCAGCGTGATGCGCGCGCCGAAGCGGTCGGCGATCCACCCGCCGCCGATCTGGCAGATTGCATACGAATAGGCGAACGCGGAGAACGCGATGCCGAGCTCGGTATTCGACAGCCCGAGTTCGGCCTTGATCGCGCCGGCCGCGGTCGCGAGGTTCACGCGGTCGACGTAGAGGATGAACGAAAGCGCGCATAGCAGCCACAGCGTGTGGCGCCGTTGACGGTGATCGGTAGGCATGTGTCTCACTCCATTTTCGTGCGCGGCGTTGCAATGACGCAGCGTTCACGGGCGGGGCCAGCATCGCGCGCAGGAGGATGCACCGTCTAATGAATCTTTTCGATCAATTGATAACCTGAGGCGTTCGGATTTGCCGGGCGCGGGTCGCGCGGGAGGACGATCCTCCCTGCTAATGCGCGACGTACGCGCGGCGTTGCTCGAGGGCGGCGGGAAACACGTTCTGCGGGATCGGAGCGGATCGGTGCGCGAGCAACGGACAGCGATATCCCGCCCGCGTGGGTCGACGGCATCAGATGCCGTCCGCACGGGCTACGGAGGTGCCGATCATCGCTTGCCTTTGTAAAGAAGTGATGGCGGCGACAGGGGAAGGCGCGCGTGGGCGTTCAACCGGCACGCGCGCCTTCCCGCTCAAATCCGCCCCAGCAACACCAGTATCACGACGATGACGACGACCAGCCCGAGAGTGCCCGATGGCCAGTAGCCCCAGCTCCGGCTGTGGGGCCATGCAGGAAATGCTCCGATGAGCAGCAGAATCAGAACGATGATAAGGATCGTACCGAGCATCGCACCCTCCTGAGTGGTGATATGACGGTGCCTGCTGCCGCAATTCGCGTGCCGCGACACTGGGCAACTCGAAACTCTCTGAAAGCGCATTGTCTGAATCGGTGGAATTCATTCCATGAATACCGATCGATTCAGAAAATAAATTTCAAAAATGTAAGCGCGATCGCTATGCTGGGCCTTCGGTTCCCTTTCAGGCGGACAGGCAATGGCTGAACTCTTTCTGGTACGGCACGGACAGGCGTCGTTCGGCACGGACGACTACGACCGGCTGTCCGCTGCCGGCGAGCAGCAGGGCGCGTGGCTCGGCGAATACTTCGCCCGGCAGGGCCTGACGTTCGACCGCGTGATCTGCGGCACGATGAACCGGCATGCGCAGACGGTCGCCGCGATCCTGCGCGGGATGGGCCACGAAGGCGCGCCGGTCGACCGCCATCCGGGCCTGAACGAATACGACTTCCACGGGCTGTTCGCGGCGGCGGCCAGCGACTATCCGGAGATCGCGCGGCTCGCGGCCGGCTCGATGAAGGAGCACTTTCGCGCGCTGCGACAGGTGCTGCATCTGTGGGCCGACGACAAGCTCGGCCACACCGCGCCCGAAACCTGGGCGTATTTCCAGCAGCGCGTCGCCGACGCGCGCGCCGCGATCCGCGACGGCGGCAGCCAGCGCGTGCTCGCGGTGAGTTCCGGCGGGCCGATCGCGGTGACAGTGCAGCAGGTGCTCGCCGCGCCGCCGTCGAGCGCGATCGCGCTGAACCTGCAGATCCGCAACAGCAGTCTTTCGCAGTTTTTCTTCAACGCCGAAGCGTTCCACCTGGCGTCGTTCAACGGCATCCCGCATCTCGAGGACCCCGAACGACATGCGTGGCGCACCTACGGCTGACCTACGAACGATCGCGACGATGACGAACCCTTCCCAGCCCCTCGACGTAGCCCGTCTCACGCGCTATCTGGAAGCGCACGTGCCGGGTTTCGAAGGTCCGCTCGACATGGAGAAGTTTGCCGGCGGCCAGTCGAACCCGACCTTCCTGCTGCATGCGAAGAGCGGCCGCTACGTGCTGCGCCGCCAGCCGCCCGGCGAACTGCTGAAATCCGCGCACGCGGTCGATCGCGAATTCCGCGTGCTCACCGCGCTGTCGGGCACCGCGGTGCCGGTCGCGCATCCGTATCACCTCTGCGAAGACCGCGACGTGATCGGCAGCCTGTTCTACGTGATGAGCTTCGAGGACGGCCGGATCTTCTGGGATCCAGCGCTGCCGGAACTGCCGAAGGCCGATCGGGCGATTTGCTACGACGCACTGCTGCGCACGATGGCCGCGCTGCACGACGTGGACGTCGACGCGGTCGGCCTTGCCGACTACGGCCGACCCGGCAACTACTTCGAGCGCCAGATCGGCGTGTGGACGAAGCAGTATCGCGCGGCCGAAACGGAGCGCCTCGACGCGATGGAGGCGCTGATCGACTGGCTGCCGAAGGCGTGCCCGGAGGACACGGGCCGGCCCGCGCTGGTGCACGGCGATTTCCGGATCGACAACCTGATGTTCGCGCGCGACGACTATCGCGTGCAGGCCGTGCTCGACTGGGAGCTGTCGACGCTCGGCAACCCGCTCGCGGATCTCGCGTACTTCTGTATGTGCCTGCGGCTGCCGTCGGGCGGACAGGTGCGCGGGCTCGCGGGCCAGGATCGTGCCGAACTCGGCATTCCTGACGAAGCGGCGATCGTCGCGCGCTATTGCGAACTGCGCGGCATCGAGCCGATCCGCGACTGGCACTTCTATCTGGCGTTCAGTTTCTTCCGGCTCGCGGCGATCGCGCAGGGCGTGAAGGCGCGTGCGCTGCAGGGCAACGCGTCGAGCGAGCAGGCGCTGCGCGTGGGCGCCATGACCGGACGGCTGGCCGAAATGGCCGTCGGCGTGATCGACGCGCATCGCTGACATCGCCGAGCGGCGGCACGACACATTACAACATGGAGGAGCACAGCAACATGGCAACGAATCTGTTCGACCTGACGGGCAAGATCGCGCTGGTGACGGGCGCGAGCCGTGGCATCGGCGAGGAAATCGCGAAGCTGCTCGCGGAGCAGGGCGCGCACGTGATCGTGTCGAGCCGCAAGCTCGACGACTGCCAGGCGGTCGCGGACGCGATCGTTGCGGCGGGCGGCCGCGCCGAAGCGCTGGCCTGTCACGTCGGGCGGCTGGAGGATATCACCGCGACGTTCGAGACGATCCGCGGCAAGCACGGCCGGCTCGACATCCTCGTAAACAACGCGGCCGCGAACCCGTATTTCGGGCACATCCTCGATACCGATCTCGCCGCGTACGAAAAGACCGTCGACGTGAACATCCGCGGCTACTTCTTCATGTCGGTCGAGGCCGGCAAGCTGATGAAGGCGCAGGGCGGCGGCGCGATCGTCAACACCGCGTCGGTGAACGCGCTGCAGCCGGGCGACCGGCAGGGCATCTACTCGATCACGAAGGCGGCCGTCGTCAACATGACGAAGGCGTTCGCGAAGGAATGCGGGCCGTTCGGCATCCGCGTGAACGCGCTGCTGCCGGGCCTCACGAAGACGAAGTTCGCGGGCGCGCTGTTCGCCGACAAGGACATCTATGAGAGCTGGATGGCGAAGATCCCGCTGCGCCGCCACGCGGAGCCGCGCGAGATGGCCGGCACCGTGCTGTATCTCGTGTCGGACGCGGCGAGCTACACGAACGGCGAATGCATCGTCGTCGACGGCGGCCTGACGATCTGAGCGCGCGATGAAACTCGACAGCTATGCGGGGCAGGCCGTGATGATCACCGGCGCCGCGAGCGGCTTCGGCGCGCTGCTCGCGAGCGAGCTGGCCGCGATGGGCGCGCGGCTCGCGCTCGGCGACCTGAACGGCGACGCGCTCGAACGCGTGGCCGCGCCGCTGCGCGCGGCCGGCGCCGACGTGATCGCGCAGCGTTGCGACGTGCGCGTCGAAGCTGACGTGGCAGCGCTGGTGCAGGCGGCCGCCGCGCGCTTCGGGCGGCTCGACGTCGGCATCAACAACGCGGGCATCGCGCCGCCGATGAAGGCGCTGATCGACACCGACGAAGCCGATCTCGACCTGAGCTTCGCGGTGAACGCGAAGGGCGTGTTCTTCGGGATGAAGCACCAGATCCGCCAGATGCTCGCGCAGCGCGAAGGCGTGATCCTGAACGTCGCGTCGATGGCCGGGCTCGGCGGCGCGCCGAAGCTGGCCGCGTACGCGGGGTCGAAGCACGCGGTGATCGGGCTCACGAAGACGGCCGCGCTCGAATACGCGCGCCACGGCATTCGCGTGAACGCGGTGTGCCCGTTCTACAGCACGACGCCGATGGTCACCGACAGCGATATCGGCGACCGCCAGGACTTTCTCGCGCAGGGCTCGCCGATGAAGCGGCTCGGCCGGCCCGACGAAATCGTCGCGACGATGCTGATGCTGTGCGCGAAGGAAAACACTTATCTGACCGGGCAGGCCGTCGCCGTCGACGGCGGTGTCTCGGCCTTCTGACCGAACCGAACACGCAATCTCGAGGAGTCGATCATGGACTTTGGCTACACCCCGAAAGTGGAAGCGCTGCGCGAACGCGTGCATGCGTTCATGGACGCGCACATCGTGCCGCGCATCCGCCAGTGGAACGACGAAGTGCACGCGGGCCAGTATCCCGTGTCGTTCATGGAGGAGCTGAAGGAACGCGCGAAGGCCGAGGGGCTGTGGAACCTGTTCCTGCCGCACCTGAAGGACGACGAGCCCGGCACGGGCCTGACGAACCTCGAATACGCGCCGCTCGCCGAGATCATGGGGCGCGTGAGCTGGGCGTCGGAAGTGTTCAACTGCAACGCGCCGGACACCGGCAACATGGAGCTGCTGCACATGTTCGCGACGCCGGAGCAGCGCGAACAGTGGCTGCTGCCGCTGCTGCGCGGCGAGATCCGGTCGGCGTTCGCGATGACGGAGCCCGACGTGGCATCGTCGGATGCGACCAACATCACGACGCGGATCCGGCGCGACGGCGACGACTACGTGATCGACGGCCGCAAGTGGTTCATCACGAACGCCGCGCATCCGAACTGCAAGATCTTCATCGTGATGGGCAAGACCGATCCCGATGCCGAGTCGCACCAGCAGCAGAGCATGATCCTCGTGCCGCGCGACACGCCGGGCGTGACGATCGTGCGCAACATCACGGTGGTCAATCACCATGCGCCGGAAGGGCACTGCGAGATCACGTTCGACAACGTGCGCGTGCCGGCGCGCAACCTGCTCGGCGAGGAAGGCAGCGGCTTCGCGCTCGCGCAGGCGCGCCTCGGGCCGGGCCGCATCCATCACTGCATGCGTTCGATCGGCGCGGCCGAGCTGGCGCTGGAGCTGATGGTCGATCGCGCACAGTCGCGCGAGGCGTTCGGCAAGCCGCTGAACCGGCACGGCACGATCGGCGAATGGATCGCGCGCTCGCGCATCGAGATCGACCAGGCGCGCCTGCTGGTGCTGAAGGCCGCGTGGATGATCGACAAGGTCGGCGCGAAGGCGGCGCGCAAGGAAATCTCGATGATCAAGGCGCTCGTGCCGACCGTGTATACGGACGTATGCGACCGCGCGATGCAGGTGTTCGGCGCGATGGGCCTGAGCCCCGATACGCCGCTTGCCGACATGTGGACCTGGGGTCGCGCGCTGCGCTTCGCAGACGGCCCGGACGAGGTGCACCTGCAGGCGATCGCGCGCATGGAGATCAAGGAAGGCGTGCGCGGCTCGACCGAGCCGTACCTGACGCGGCCGCCGCGCGGCTGAGCCTCGCGCCGCGACGCGCGGGGGCGGCATGGACGAACAGATGGTGCACGCCGTAACATGGGGGGCCTGTTCCCGCTCATAACGGGCTTGCGCTGGCCGTCAGAAGGGCCGAGCGCAAGGATTGCGACGAAGCGAATACTCGACGTATTCGCAAGGAGCATGACGCAGCGATCGGCCCTTCTGGCGGCCAGCCCCGCGAATGATTTTTTCCAAACAGGGGAACCCGCCTTGCCGGCCGTATTGCGGCGTCGATCGTCGCTTGTTTGGCATGGCCAAACGGCGCTCCTCTCTCCTTGCACTACGACCGGCAAGGCGCGTTCGCAAGCCCGTTATGAGCGGGAACAGGCCCCTGGAGACCCGGCGATGCGCCTTTCGAAGATTGATCTGAACCTGTTCGTCGTATTCGAGGCGATCTACAACAAGCGCAACCTGACGCGCGCGGCCGAGGTGCTGAACCTCACGCAGCCGGCCGTCAGCAACGCGCTCGCGCGGCTGCGCAAGACGCTGAACGATCCGCTGTTCGTCAGCACGCCGGCCGGGATGATGCCGACGCCGATGGCCGAGAACATCGTCGGCCGCGTGCGCGAGGCGCTGCAACTGCTCGATTCGAGCGCACACGAAGGTGACGTGTTCGATCCGGCGTCGTCCGAGCGGGTGTTCCGGCTCAGCATGAGCGACCTGACCGAAGCGCTGCTGCTCCCCGCGCTCGGCGAACTGCTGCAGACGCATGCGCCGGGCATGCACGTGCGCAGCTACACGATGGACCGGCGCGAAGTGGCGACCGCGCTCGCGAACGGCTCGGTCGACATCGCGATCGACGCACCGCTGATCGGCGATCCGCATCTGCATCAGGCGCTGCTCGTGCGCGACCGTTACGCGTGCATGATCCGCGACGATCACCCGTTCAAGGGCGACACGCTGACCATGGACGACTACCTGTCGATGGGGCACATCCACGTGTCGAGCCGCCGCAAGGGCAGCGGGCACGTCGACGCGGAGCTGACGCGGCTCGGGCTGCGCCGCAACATCCAGATGCGCGTGCAGCACTACATGGTCGCGCCGCTGATCGCGATGCGCGGCGATCTCGCGCTGACCGCGCCGCTCAGGCTGCTGCAGCGCTATCCGGCGCGGATCCTCGAACTGCCGTTCGAGATGCCTGGGCTCGAATACTTCTGCTACTGGCATCGCAGCGCCGATCAGGACCAGGGTAGTCAGTGGCTGCGGGAGCAGTTGATGACGCTGATGGGTGGGATGGGGGAGGCGCGGTGATACGTCGTGCGTTCGCCGGTGTGCGCCGGCTTGCCGCTTAAAACGACTCGTCATCGAAGCGCGACGACGCAGGCCGGCGCTTCATGTCCTTCAACCAGTCCCTGACCTTGTCCGGATCCTCGAACTCGCGCAGCGCCACGGCGAGATCCTGATTGCCGCGCTGCATGCCGGCAATATCACGCGTGAGTATGCGCATCACGGTATCGGGCGCGACCTTGGTGGACGATGCGATGCCGTACGTGCGCCGGAAATCGTTCTCGACGTGCTGGATCTCCTGGTCGAGCTCGCGGATCTGCTCTTCCAGGATGCCGTTGTAGCGCGTGAGCCGCGCTTCGCTGAGCCCGTCGATCGCACGCCGGTCGATCTGCTCGATCTCCAGTTGCAGTTCCAGCAGCTGCAACAGATTGCCCTTCGCATAAGCGTGGTTGACCCGCTGCATCAGCACGGTCTTGCGTTCCTGCTCGCGCGGATCGGTTTCGCGATCGGGGTGCAGCGCGCTGGCGAGCTTCCGGTAGATTTCGCGGATCGACTTGCTCGATTCGGCCTGCTCGGCTTCGATTCTGGCCTGCGCGGCCGATTGCTTCGGCGCTTTCTTGCGCTTCGCGCGCTGGGCTTCGCGGGCTGCGTGAGCGGCCATGTCGCGCTCGAACTGTGCGTCGAGTTCGGCCTGTATCCGCTCGGCAAGTTCGTCGGGGGACAGTGAGTCGAGATCCTCTGGCGATTGCGATTGCGGCTCGAAATCGGGCTCGGCCTCGGCCTCGGCCGCCGCGTTGCCCACGTTCGCAGATCCGACATGCCGGTTGTAAATGACCTTCAGTGTCGCGTCGTCGCTGACCTGCATTAAATCGCGCGCCATATCGGCGATCAGGTCGGACAGCGTGCGTTGCTCGGCCTTGCTCAAGCCCTTCTGCAGGAACGCGTCGTCGAGCAGGTGGATCAGTTTGATCCGCAGTGCCGTCGATTCCTGTTCGAGCGGCAACAGCGCGTCCACGAATTTCTTCTGGAACGCCGGCATCACGGCGTCCCACGCGCCGAGACGCTCGCGCCGCTTCTCGATCTGCTTGACGAGCGTATTGAACGTTTTCTGGGCTTTCGACAGGCTGGCTGTCTCGTGACCGGGCGCGATGGCGACCGCGGCACCGCGACGTGCGGTCATGTGAGTATCCTCCGGCCGCGGCGGGACGCGCGGCAGGGCGGTATTTTAGCCGGATGGGCGTGGTGCCGCCGGCCTGCGGTGTTTCGATGCGTGGCCGCGAGCCGCGTGACCACGCCAGGGCGAGCGGAAAAGGCGGGACGGCGCTGGGCCGGTCACCCGGCCGGGCAGACGGTGGCGCGCGTGCGGCACAACGAAGGCGCGCGACGTCCCCCCGCCCCCGACCTCAAAACAACTGCCCCTGCCCCGAAATCACGCGTTCGAAATCGTCGCGCAGGAACGGCAGGATCGCATCAGCGACCGGTTGCAACTGGCGGCTCACATAGAACGCGTAGTCGATCGGCGAGCGCATCGTCTCGAGCGGCTCCGGGCCGGCCGTCGTCATCACGTAGCTGATCCAGCCGCCGCGCTGGTACTGCAGCGGCCGGCCGCGCGCCTGGTTGAATTCGTCGGCGATCCGCGCCGCGCGCACATGCGGCGGCACGTTGCGCTGATATTCGCTCAACGGCCGGCGCACGCGCTTCCGATAGATCAGTTGTGCGTCGTATTCGCCGGCGAGCGTGCGGCGCACATAGTCGCGAATGAAGTCCTGGTACGGCTCGCGCTTGAACACACGCCGGTAGAGCTCGCGCTGGAATACCTGCGCGAGCGGCGTCCAGTCGGTGCGCACCGTTTCGAGCCCCTTGAACACGAGGTCATCGTCGCCGTTCGCCGTGACCGCGAGGCCCGCATAGCGCTTCTTGCTGCCTTCCTCCGCGCCGCGCACCGTCGGCATCAGAAAGCGGCGGTAATGCCGCTCGTATTGCAGTTCGAGCGCACTTTCCAGCCCGAAGCGATCGCGCAGGTGCGCTTGCCACCAGCGGTTCACCTGCTCGACGAGCGCGCGGCCCTTGGCGGCGGCCGCATCGTCGTCGTGCTCGCGCCCGAGCCACACGAAAGTCGAATCGGTGTCGCCGTAGATGACTTCGTAGCCCTGCGCCTCGATCAGCTCGCGCGTGCGATGCATGATCTCGTGGCCGCGCATCGTGATCGACGATGCGAGGCGCGGATCGAAGAACCGGCAGCCCGTCGAGCCGAGCACGCCGTAGAACGAATTCATGATGATCTTCAGCGCCTGCGACAGTGGTGCGTTGCGCTGGCGTTTCGCCTCGTCGCGGCCTTCGGACACGCGCCGCACGATGTCGGGCAGGCAATGCGCGGTACGCGAGAAGCGCGTGCCGAGAAAGCCCGGCACCGACGCGTCGTCGCTCGGGTGCGCGAGCCCTTCGATCAGCCCGACCGGATCGATCAGGAACGTGCGGATGATCGACGGATAGAGGCTCTTGTAGTCGAACACGAGCACCGAATCGTACAGCCCGGGCCGCGAATCCATCACGAAGCCGCCGGGGCTGTTCTGCCCCGTCACGTCGCCGAGATTCGGCGCGACATAGCCGAGCCGGTGCATGCGCGGCAGGTACAGGTTCGTGAACGCGGCGACCGAGCCGCCGGTGCGATCGGCCGCGAGGCCCGTGACGCTCGCGCGTTCGAGCGCGAAGGACAGCAGGTCGGCCTTCTCGAAGATGCGCGTGACGAGTTCGCAGTCCTTCAGGTTGTAGTGCGCGAGCGCGGGCTTGTCGTGATCGAAGCGGCGCTGGATCTCGTCCATCCGCTGATACGGATTGTCGACAGCCTTGCCTTCGCCGAGCAGCGACTGCGACACGTATTCGAGGCTGAACGACGGGAACGACCACGTCGCCGATTTCAGCATGTCGATGCCGTCGAGGATCAGGCGGCCGGCCGCCCCCGCGAAGAAGTGGTCGGGCTGTTGACCATGCGCGCGCCACTCGAGCACGCTGCCGCCGCGCCCGAGCTTCAGCGGCACGCCGTATTGCTCCGCGTGCGCATGCAGGATGCGCAGGTCGAACTGCACGACGTTCCAGCCGATCACCGCATCGGGATCGTGCGCGCCGAACCAGTCGTTGAGCCGCATGAGCATCTCGGCCCGGTTGTCGCAGTAGTCGAGGTTGAAGTCGACGGCCGGCGCGTCACCGTTGGGCGGCCCGAGCATGTAGACCTGCCGCTGCCCGCAGCCTTCGAGCGCGATCGAATACAGCTCGCCGTGGACGCTCGTCTCGATGTCGAGCGACACGCAGCGCAGCGTCGGGCGATAGCCGGTCGCGGGTTTCAGTTCGCCGTCGGTCAGCGTGCCGTCGCGGCCGGCCGTGCCGCGAAACAGCACGGGCGCCGTGATGAAGCGCTCCATCGTGTAGCGGTCGGGCGGCTGGATGTCGGCTTCGTAGACGTCGACGCCGGTTGCGGCGAGGCGTTTCTGAAGCCCGGACAGATTGCGGTAGCGGCGGCAATAGAGGCCGGCGACGGCGCGCTGGCGGAAGTCGCGCAGCGCGAGCGGGCGCAGTTCGGCATCACGTTCGCCGGCCAGCGCGCGTTCGGCGAGCGCCTGCTGCTCGGCCGGCACGAACGCGACGGCTTCCTGCGGGCGCAACCGCACGCGGCGCGGGCCGTGTTCGGTTGCCAGCCAGAACTCGATCTCGATGCCGGACGCTGTGTCCCGCCAGTGGCGGGTGAGGATGAAACCCTGCTCGAACTCCGTCAAAACGCTTGCTCGTATGGATGCTCAGGCGGCGGATTTTAGCCCCTCTCGCGGCTCCCGCGCGTCGCTCCGCGGTGGCCGTGCCAATCTTCACAGCCGGCCGCGGCGCCGCGCATCGTCCTCCACGCGCGCGAGCAGGCTGTCCAGCGCCTCGATCGGAATCGGCTTCGCGAAGTGATCGTGGAAGCCTGCGTCCGTGGTGTCCTGTCGGTCCGACGAACGCACATGTCCGGACAGCGCGACATAGTACGAATCGGGGGCGGCGCCGGTCGAGCGCAACGTCTGCAGCAGCTCGAAGCCGCTGACGTCCGGCATGCTGAGGTCGATCAGCATCAGATGCGGCGCGAATTCGCGGGCGAGCGGCAGCGCATCGCGCGCGTGGTATGCGACGCGGGACGTGTGGCCCTTGATCTGCATCAGGATGGCGAGCGTGTCGGCCGATTCGCGGTTGTCGTCGACGATCAGGATGCGCAGCGCATGCGTGGAAGATGGCGCCGGCGCCTTTTGCACGTGCTCGACCGCACGATTCGATTCCGCGATCGGCAGCCGGACGGTAAACGTCGACCCCGCGCCGATCCCGGCGCTGTCGGCCGTGATGCCGCCACCATGCAGGTCGACGAATTTCTTGCTGATCGCGAGCCCCAGCCCGAGCCCGCCGGGTGCGTGGCGCTCCGCGGCATTCTCCTGCTCGAACGGGTCGAAGATCGATTCCTGCGCGCCGGGCACGATGCCGATCCCGTAATCGACGATCTCGATCGCAACCACGTTCTGCTCGGTGCGCACGTGGAGCTCGATGCGCTCGCCGTTCGGCGAATACTTGGACGCATTGTCGAGCAGGTTGTACAGCACCTGGACGAGCCGGACATCGTCGCCGTGAACGATCACGGGCGCGGGCGGCAGCCGCACGATGATCCGCTGCCCGCGCGCGTCGACCTTCGGCTGGATGCCCTGCACGCTGCGGTACACGATATCGCGCACGTTCACCGGCGCTTTCTTCAGATCCACCTTGTCGGACTTGATACGTCCGATGTCGAGCAGATCGTCGACGAGCCGCACGAGCTGTTCGATCTGGCGATCCGCGATGTCCTTGCATTGCGTGAGCGCCGGGCCCAGTTCGGACGCCGGCAGGCCCTGCAGGATGCCGATCGTATGCCGCAGCGGCGCGAGCTGGTTGCGCAGCTCGTGCGCGAGCGTCGCGATGAAGACGTCCAGCCGCCGCGTGGCCGCTTCGAGTTCCTCCACGCGCTTGCGCTCGGTCATGTCGCGCGTGATCTTGATGAAGCCGCGCAACTGATGCGATTCGTCGCGGACGGCCGTGATCGTCACGCTGGCCCAGAATCGCGAACCGTCCTTGCGTACGCGCCAGCTTTCGTCCTGGAAATGACCGTACGCGGCGGCGGCTTCGAGCGCGTGCGACGGGCGACCGGCCGCGATCGCATCGGCTGGATAGAAGCGCGAGAAATGGCTGCCGATGATTTCGTCCGTCCGGAAACCCTTGATGCGCTCGGCGCCCGCGTTCCATGTCGCGACGTTGCCGTGCGGGTCGAGCATGAACACCGCGTAGTCGGTGATCGACGCGACGACCGTCTGAAAGCGGAACTCCGCATAGCGGTCGAGCAGCGGCTGCTCGTGCTGGGCCGGCGGTGGGTCCGAAGGGATGGGCTGCGGCTGGTCTGGCGTCATGATCGGAAAACTCGTTAAACCTGTCGATCGCGCTGCGAATTCCATTATGGCGCGATGGATTCATACCCGGTCGCGCGACGGTCAGCATCGCAGAGAGCATAGCCGTGAAACGGCGCCGGATCAAAGTGCCCGGCCGCGCCCGCGCCGCGCCGGCCGACACCTGAGCCGGTACCTAAGCCGGCATCGGCGCGAAATCCCGCTTCAGGTCGGCCGGCCGCTGCGGCCGCTGATACAGGTAGCCCTGTGCATACTGAATCCCGACCGCATGCAGCGCGCGATGCTGCTCTTCCGTCTCCACGCCCTCGGCGATGATCTTCAGCTCGTAGTGATGCGCGACGGCCGCGATGCCTTCGATCAGCCTGGCATTGCCGGTCGTCAGCTGCGCGATGAACTGGCGATCGATCTTCACGTAGTCGAACGGAAAGCGCGACAGCATGTCGAGGTTGCTGTGATGCGTGCCGAAATCGTCGATCGCGAATCGCGCGCCCGTCGCGCGCAGCGCGGCAAACATCGCGGTGGTGCGCGCATTCTTTTCGAGCAGGATGCGCTCGGTCACTTCGAGCACCAGCGTGAACCCCGGCGGAAGCCTGCGGATCGCGTCTTCGACGACGGACACGAAACGCGGGCGTTCGAGATCCTTCGGCGCGACGTTGATCGCGATGCGCAGCGGCATCGCCGGCGCGAGCGCGGTCAGCTCCGACACGGCCGTGCGCAGCACGAACTCGGTCACCTTCGGCAGGATCGCGCTCGATTCGACCTGCGGGACGAACACGGCCGGGCTGATCAGCCCCCATTTCGGATGATGCCAGCGCAGCAGCGCCTCGACGCCGATGGTCCTGCGCGTTTCGACGTCGACGATCGGCTGATACACGACGTGAAGCTCGTTGCGCTTCAACGCGTTGCGCACGGCCTTCAGCAACAGCCGGCGCGGCGCCATCGCGAGCAGGTACGCGGCCGCGACGAGGCCGTTCACCAGCAGCGCGATCGTCACGCAAATCAGCCGATAGTGCCGTTCCACCTGCTGAACATAGGATTCCGACGACGTGACGGAAACCGTGAACGGCCACGCGCCCGAGGCGATCGTGCTGCCGGCCGACGGGGCCGCGTGGAACGCCGGCACGAACTCGCCATGCTGATCGAGACCGCCCGCGCCGTTGACCGACAGCATCGCGGTTTCCGCGCCGAAGCGCGCGCCGTGCGACAGCATGTCGGCCACATAGTCGCCTTCGATCAGATAAAGCACGCCCGAGGCGGGCGCGGTTGCACGAAACACCGCCAGCACCGGGACGCGATGCTGGAACGGGGTCTGCCGAAGCAGCGTGATGGCCGTCATCCCCGGTGGCGGGGCGTGCACATACGCGTCCAGCGACACGTCGATCGAGCCCAGCGCCGACGAGCACGTGACGCGACCGTCGTTGGCCAGCGCGACGGCGCGCAGATAGCGCAGGTGAGTGCCTACTTCGGCGAGGGTCCTGAAGACCGTCGCGCACGGTCGCCCGACCAGCGCGGTCAATTCGGCCGGATGTCGCGAGCGTACGCCGTCGAGAATGCGGTCGACCGAGATCACGATGTCGTTCGCGACGACGCGTTCGTGCTCGGCTACCGATTCGCGTGCGAGGCGTTCGGCCACGATGAGCGCCATCGCGAGCACGAGGATGCAGATGATCAACGCAAGCGAGAAGACGACATGCGGCCACGCACCGCTGCGCTGGAATGCGGGTTTTGAGCCCGGCGGGGCTGATTCTCCGATCGCGCTTGTTGTTGTATGCATGGCAATGCAGGTCGAACCGGTCGATGGATGGGCGCGAAGCATTTGCCGTGCCTGGCCGGGGCAATGGCGCTCGCGCCGAGATCTGGACGCAAATCGATTCTATGCTTGCGGTCCGCAAGCCAACGCATCGCGACGGAGTCACGGGATTCGACGCGCATCGCTATACATGCATTCATTATGTATAGATATCGACGTCGCGCACCGAAAAAAAACCCGGCCGCATCGGGGTGCGGCCGGGACAGAAGAACACCTTCTCTTGGCACGAGGATGGTGCGCGGCAAGTATATGACGCGATGCCCGATTGCGAAATATTGTTAGTCAACAAATGGTGTAATTTTGCGATTGACGCTCAACGGGAAATATTCGAGCAACGGGGCGACACCGCAATCTCTTGGCAATTTGCTTTCAACGTCGTTCAACCCGCGCGATGGGGGGGGCTTCTTTCTGGGTTGGGGAATACCCGAGCATAACTGGCGCGCCGTCGGCCCGGCCGCGCGTCAGAAGTCGTTGCGCATCTTGTGGAACAGGTCGCGCGGCGATTGGTGCGTGTCCACGGCGGTGAGGACGTCGGTCAGGAACCACGGCAGATTTAGTTGCGTGTCGGAATCGCCGACGCACACGCGAATCGGCGGGGCCTTCGATGTGGCGCGGGAGCCGGGGGCCGTGCCGGCAGAGGCTGAGGTGGAGGACGGTACACAGTTTTTCGCTTGCTGCGGAACCGGCGACGCGGTACTGCCGGCGAGCGCCGGCATGCTGGCGGCGGCAAGCGCGATCAGGATGGCGAAAGGGGTGGCGCGTTTCATATGACTCTCCGGCGATGCACGTTCGACACCGTCGGCGAACCGGAGTTCGAGATCACCGGTGGCCGACCAAACGTCAAGAATCGTTTGGATCACCGGCCGGATGCTTGCGATGTGGAATGCGCTCATTTATCGTGCCGCCACGACGGCGCCGGCAAGTTCGACACGGCGCGTCAAGCCAAGATCGCAAGGAGCATTCGTCATTACCGCATTCAATCGTCGCACGCATCTTCGTGCCTTTCTCGTGGCATCGATCGCCTGTCTCAATCTGTCGCAGCCCGCGGCGGCTGCCTACACGGAATCGTGGATGAACGACCAGGACGTCAAAGCGTACGCGCAGCAGCACGCCAAGCATGCGCCCGTCGCGACGAGCAGTGCGACGGCATCCGTGAAGCCGGCGCGGCAAGCCGTTCGTTCGCCGTCGAAGGCGCCGGCCGCGGCGCATGCCGACGCGAAGCCCGCGTCGAAGCCACACGCGGCGCCCGCGAAGCCGCGCAAGGTTCAACATGCGGCCAGCGCCGATCCGAAGGCGCACGCCGCGGCGAAACCGAAGGCCGCGCCGGCGGCACACACGAGCGCAACGATCCAGCGTTGACGCGTCACTGATATCCGTAACAGCGCTTCAATCCCGCGTAGCCATAGTAGTGACTCGCCGGCGCGATCTTCGCGCCATCGCATGCGGCCTGGAAATCCGTCTCGCGCTCGTTGTACAGCATCTTCACGATGAGCCGCGAGCCGTTGCGATACACGTCCCATTGCATGTTCGCGGCCATCGGCGACACCTGGTCGCCGCGCCACGGGTTGTTCGCATACGTGTAGGTCTGCGCCTGCGGCGTCGGCACGAACACGCCCTTCAGGTTCATGATCGACGCGAACGGAATCACGATTTCCGCATGCGTGAAGCGCAGTTTCGCGGCGCGCGTCAGGTCGCCGCGCGCGATCGCGTCGACCTCGTTGAAGAAGTCGTCCTGCAGCACCTTCGCCATCCGGTACGTGACCGGGTTTGCTTCCTGGATGCCGGGCCCCTTCTGGTAATAATCCTCCGCGTCCTGCAGGTAGGCGAGCGTCTGGGCCTGCTCCGCGCCGAGGTACTTCTCCATCGTGACGCCGCCCGTTTCGGCCGTCATCGCGGGCGCGACCTGCAGCAGGTTGTACAGCACGTTCACAGCATCGACGGCCGACGCGATCTTCGTCTTGCCGTCGCCCTTCAGCGTGTTGGTGAACTTGCCGTCCGACGACGTAAACGCGTAGGTGCCCGTGTTCGCGAACGTGTAGCCGTCGCTGCCGAGCTTCGCGATGAAGGCTTGCGACACCAGCGCGGCGAGCACCGTCTGCGCGACTTCCCCGACCTGCGGCGCCGCCTTGATCGTCTTCAGCTTGTCGGCGACCGCCGCATCGCTCGAATAGGCCTGGTATGCCTGGCTCGCCTGATAGGTCGCGTAATACGGATCGGATGTATCGGTCACCAGATCGGTGGCTGGCTTCAGCGAATGGAAATACAGCAGGAACCGGTTGGTGCCGGCGGGCTGCGCAATCGGCGCGCTCGCGGGATAGCCGGACGGCGCGGCCGGCAGCGTGATCGCGGCGGCGAGTGCCGGCTGCGCGGCGACGAGCGCGGCGGAGAAGTAGGTCGAACTGTCGACCGCGCGGTCCTGCCCCGAGTTGACGACGACGATCTGCCGGCCGCCCGACGCGAACAGCGCCGGCAGTCGCTGCGCGAGCCGCGCGGCGAGCTGCTGGTGTTCGCGGATGCCGGTTTGCGTGAGATTGCCGTAGCCGGGCGTTGAAATCCCCGGCACGCCGTAGCCGAGCAGTGCGTTGGCCTTCATCATCGCGTACGTGTCGGCCTTCAGCTGCGCGCCGAGCGCGGTCAGCGCGCCGTCGGCCTCGGCCTTGACCAGCATCGAATAGATCGCGCCGTCGTACTTGAACCCTGACAGTCCGCGCGAGCCGTGCCGTGCAACGAGCTCGGTGTAGACCGGTGCGTAGCCGGCCGGCGGCGCTTCGTAGGTCGCCGCGTCCTGCTGCGGACGATACGGCGTTTTCGTCTGGTAGTAGGTCGCGGGTGCGGGCGTGGGTTTCGGTTGCGGAGGCTGCGGCGCCGGCTGCGTGCCGCTGTTGTCTGCCGACGTGGCGGGCGTGCTGGACGTCTCACCGCCGCACGCGGCGAGCAGCAGGCAGAGGACAGCGATGGCGGAGGCGGTGCGGGTCGGGCGTGTCATCGTGGCTTGAAACGGGCGGGGCGACGCAGGAAGTGCGTCGTTCCATCTCCGGGCGGGATCGGTCGAACCCGGAAGTGTTGCAAGCGACTTTGACAGCAGAATGTCAGGCTTCGGTCGGGCGATCGTCGGCATTGCGCCGGATTGCCGCCGGCCGGCGCGAGCCGGCCTGTGTGCAGGTGCTCAGTTCAGTGCACGCCTGCCGATGCGATCGATCGCACCGTGTCGGTGATGCGCACGCAACGCGACAGGCCGAACGTTTCGGCTTCACGGCGTTCCGGTTCGCTGCTCGCGACACCCACCGCGCGCTCGGGCGGCACGCCCAGCGCCTGCAGCGCGACGTCGAACGGATGCTGATTTGATACGGAATCCTGCTGATTGGCGTCGGTCACGACGACCGAGAAGCGGTCGAGGTTCGCACGGCCGAACTGGCCTTCGAACATGTCGCTGAGCCGGGCGGCCGGCAGCGTCGTGACGAGACCGAGTCGGTATCCATGCTCCGACGCGCTGTCGAGCCACTGGATGATCGCATCGCGCTGGTTGCGCGATTCGTGCGAATCCGGTGTCGCTTCGATCTGCGCGAAGGCGGCGTCGAGACGGGTGACAATGGCTTCGATGACCACGGTGATTCCTCTCCTGAGACGTGACGATCCGTTCGCGGACGGGAATGCCACACACCTTAGCGTCGATCCGGAATAGGCGACCAATTAATATTTATGTCCGACTCATACGATTCGACTAATGAATGGGGTGGCAAGCCATAGCCAGCGCGGAAGGCGCGCGACGCGGTGCGTGTCGCACGATTTGCATCGTATCGATGGGCTTGAACTTGATGCACCAAAGGTGCGCGCACGATGACTGCACCGGGTATGTGCATCAGGAAAAACGGCGTATCGGGCCCGATACGCCGTCATGCGATGCCGTGTGCGAACCAACTGATCAGTGCAGCTTGATCGACGGCTGGTTGCGGCTTTGCAGCCAGTGGCTCAGCGACTGGAACAGTGCGCGCTTCAGTCCGTACACGCTGAACAGGTGCTTGCGGTACAGGAACTTGTACAGCCCGATCGCGGCGAGCCCGTCGACGATCAGCGAGCGCGAACGCACGCCGAGGTCGCCCTGATACACGGCGCCGGCCTGGCCGAGCGACACGACGGTGCCCGCGTCGCGGAACGTGAAGCCCGCGACGGGCTTGCCGGCGAGGCGCCGCGCGAGCGCTTCGCCGAGGTACACGGCCTGCTGGTGCGCGACCTGCGCGCGCGGCGGCAGGAAACCGCTCGCATCGGCCGACGGGCACGCGGCGCAGTCACCGAACGCATACACATGCGGATCGTCGGGCGTCTGCAGCGTATCGGTCACGATCACCTGGTTCGACCGGTTGAGCGCGATGTCGCCGAGTTCCCGCAGGATCGCGGGGCCCGCGACGCCGGCCGCCCAGATCGTGATGTCGCTCGCGAGTCGCTCGCCGGTTGCGGTGGTGACCGCATCCGCGCCGACTTCCGCGACGCGCGTATCCGTCAGCACGTCGACGTTCAGCGTGCGCAACTGCGCGTGCATCCTGGCCGACAGCCGTGCGTCGAGCGCCGGCAGGATGCGCGGGCCGCCTTCGATCAGGCGGATGTGCACGTCGCGTGCGGACACCAGCGCCTTGAAGCGATACGTCGTCAGCTGCTGGATCGCGTGGCGCAGCGCCGCGGCCAGTTCGACGCCCGTCGCGCCCGCGCCGATCACGTTGATGCAGATCGGTGCCGCGGGTCGCGCCGGTTGCTGCTCGGCCACATGGTTCGCCTTCGTGCAGGCGGCGAGGAACTTGCGGCGGAAATCCTCGGCCTGGTCGAGGTTTTCGAGCGGCAACGCGTGGCGCGCGGCGCCCGGCACGTTGAAGAAGTTCGTCACGCTGCCGACGGCCAGCACGAGATCGTCGTAGCCGAGCGCGCGCTGCGGCAGGATCTCCGTGCCGTCCGCGTCCTGCACCGCGGCGATCGTCGCCGTGCGTGCCGCGCGGTCGACCCGGTGCAGCGCGCCCTGCACGAAGCGAAAGCCGTGGCGCTTCGCCTGCGCCGCGTATTCGATCGTGTGCGACGCCGGATCGCGATGGCCGGACGCGGCTTCGTGCAGCAGCGGCTTCCAGAAGTGCGTCGGATAGCGGTCGACGAGCACGACGTCGGCTTGCCCGCGGCGGCCCAACGTGTCGCCGAGGCGCGTGGCGAGCTGCAGGCCGCCGGCGCCGCCGCCGACGATCACGATGCGCGGCACGCGCGGTGCGCGATCCGTTGCAAGGGTAGGCGTGATGTTGTCCATGTTGTGGCTCCCGCTGATGACGATTCGGATGACATTGCTCAAGAACCGACGATATAGTTTCGAACCTACTAGAACAATTCAATGTTTATAAGCGACTCATATGTATTCACTTATAGGAAAGACCGCGACGTTCCGGCAGCTGAAGGCGCTGGACATGATTGCGCGGCTCGGCAGCGTGTCGCGCGCGGCCGAGGAGCTGAACCTTACGCAGCCGGCCGTGTCGCTGCAGGTTCGCCTGCTCGAGCAGGCGGTGGGCGCCGCGCTGCTGCAGCGAGTGGGGCGCGGCGTGCAGCTCACCGCGGCCGGTGAAATCGTGTCGCGCTATGCGCGCGAGATCCTCCATCTGTGGAGCGAGGCCGGCGACGAAGTGGCCGCGCTGACGGGTGATCTCGGCGGCACGCTGCGGATCGGCGCGATCACGACGGCCGAGTACCTGATCCCGCCGCTGCTGGTGAAGTTCACCGCGACGCGCCCGCACGTGAAGACGTATTTCAAGGTCGGCAATCGCGACGACATCATCCGCATGCTCGCGACGCATGAAATCGATCTCGCGGTGATGGGCAGCGCGCCGAAGGAACTGCGCACGCACGCGGTCGAGTTCGCGAAGCATCCGATGGTGTTCGTCGCCGCGCCCGGTCATCCGCTGATGCAGCGCAAGCGCGTCGCGCTGAAGGATCTCGAATCCGCGCACCTGCTCGTGCGCGAGCGCGGCGCGGGGACGCGCTCGACCGTCGAGAGCCTGTTCAAGACGTCCGGCTACCGCTTTCATGTGGGCTCCGAACTGTCGAGCAACGAGGCGATCAAGCAGATGGCCGAAGCGGGGCTCGGCATCGCGTTCCTGTCGTTGCACGCGTGTGCACTCGAGCTGCGCACCGGGCTGCTCGGGCAATTGCCGTTTCCGGGCAATCCGATCGTGCGCGAGTGGTACGTGATCACGCTCGCCGACCGGCGGATCTCGCAGGTGACGGGGCTGTTTCGCGATTTCCTGATCAAGCAGGGCGCGCCGGTGATCGACGGCGCGACGGTCGCGTCGCACGAACGGCGACGCAAGTAGGCGGATCAAGCCCGCGCGTGACGCCGTGCGTGTCGACCGTCAGACGAGCCCGAAGTCGTCGTTGCTGTCGGGAATCGATGCGAGCAGCCGTTCGAGCCGGTACCAGCCGATCATGCGCAGGCACCACAACGCGATACCGATCCGATCGTGACGCGGCGCGGGCCGGGCAGGGCGGCATGCGCCGCGGGACGGTGAAGCGGTGGTGAACGCCGCGCGTTGCGGGCAGTAATGGGGCATGACGGTCTCCGGAAGTGTCGGATGAGGCCATCGTAAGCGGCGCCGCGCCCGTCGGCGCGCACGCAAGGATGGGCCGGAGCAGAAACGGATGATCATTTTTCCGCGTGGCGCGGGAATGGCCGTGCAAGCCCGGCGAGCGGCCGGAAAAAGCGTCACAATGCGCGTTCGACCCACGACTGGTGGAGCAGAACCATGAGCGATCCGATTCCCGCCGCGCCGACCGACAACGGCGTGCCGGTCAGCCTGCGCTCGAGCCGCGGGCGTGGCTGGCATGGCTTCGGCGCGTCGCTGCTGGAGATTCGCGCGGGCACGTACCGGATCCCGGCCGCCGAGCATCACCGCATCGGCGTGCATATCGGCTCGCCCGTGCGCGCGGATTGCGTGTGCGACGGCGCCCGCGTGTCGCGCATCCAGGCGCATGGTGACGTCGACGTGATTCCCGCCGGCCTGCCGGGCGAATGGACCGACAGCGCCGACTGCCGGATCCTGCACATCGCGCTCAGCGATACGTTCGTGCGGCGCACGTTCGACCAGCTCGAGCTGAAGCCGTCGCAGGCGCAAATCCGCCGCCGGCTGCAGGTGCGCGATCCGCGGCTGCAGCACATCGCATGGGCGATGGCCGCCGAACTCGAAGCGGAAGACGCGTCGGACCCGCTCTATGCTGAGAGCCTGTGCACCGCACTCGTCGCACGGCTGGCCGACAGCCAGCCGGCATTCCGCGAGCACCGGCGTACGCTCGCGCCGAAGGCGGCGGCGCGCGTGATCGACTATGTCGAGGCCAACCTCGAGCGCCGCATGACGCTCGCCGAACTCGCGGCGCTCGTGTCGATCAGCGTGCCGCATTTCAAGGTGCTGTTTCGCGAGACGCTCGGGATGCCGGTGCATCAGTACGTGGTGCGGCGCCGGGTCGAGCGCGCGAAGGCGTTGTTACTCGAAGGCCGGCTCGGCATCAGCCAGATCGCGCTCGAAGCGGGTTTCGCGCATCAGAGCCACATGGCGCACTGGATGAATCGCGTGCTGGGCGCGACGCCGACGGAGATCGCGCGGTCGGGCGCGCGCGGCGGGCTGCGGCTCGCTTACGATGGCGAGGACCGTTGATCGACCGTCGCGCGAGACGGGTTCTCCACGCGGACGCCGATCGGCGAGTCTACGCTCCGTCACGCGTAGGACCGCTCCAGCTTGGCCGGCAACGCCCGGTTAGTCTCTAATCCAAGCCGATTGTCCAACGGACTGTTGGAGAATTGCCGGGCCCTGCCATGCAGCGGACATCGTCGGCAATCGCCAAAACCGTCATCCGTTCCTGTCCGGGGCATCCATCTGTGCGCGCCACGTTGGCCGCGCGTGCCGACAATCACCTCACCTTCATCCCCCAGGAGCAGATCGTGTTCGTGATTTTCGGAGCATCAGGCAACGTCGGCTTGTCGACCGTGACGACCCTGCGGCAGGCAGGCCATCCCGTGCGCGCGGTGCTGCGCGACTCAGGCCATCGTGAACGCTTTGCGCAACTCGGCTGCGACGTGGCAATCGCCGACCTGACGGACGCGCGCGCGGTCGCCGCCGCGATCGACGGCGCGCAAGCCGTGCAGATGCTATGTCCGGTGCCCGTCGCCGACAGCGACCCAGCCGCGACGATGGCGCGGGCGATCGACATCCTGACCGGCGCACTCGCCGCGAACCCGCCGCCGGCGCTGCTCGCGCTGTCGGACTACGGCGCGGAGCGCGACGGCAACACGGGCATCACGCGGCTCTTTCATTATCTGGAGGAGCGGCTGAAAACGGTCCCGACGCAGCTCACGCTGCTGCGCTCGGCCGAACACCTGCAGAACTGGACACGCGTGTTGCCCGTCGCGCTCGGTACCGGCGTGCTGCCCAGCTTTCATCATCCGGTCGACAAGCTGTTCCCGACGGTCTGGGCGCCCGACGTGGGCGTCGCGGCGGCGCGGCTGCTGCTCGATCGGACCGAAGCCGGCAACGGGCCGCGTATCGTCAGCATCGAAGGACCGCGGCGCGTGAGTGTGCGGGACATCGCCGACATGCTCGGCGCGGCGGCCGACCATGAGATCGTCGCGCGCGAACTGCCGCGCGATGCATGGACGGCGACGCTATTGCGCGCAGGGCTCAGCGAACGTCATGCGCAGCTGATCGTCGATCTGTACGACGTGCACAACGCGGGGCAGATCGATGTCGAGGCCGGTGTGTCGGAGCGGGTGTACGGCACGACGACACCGGTGGAGGCGCTCGCCGCGCTGGTGCGCGAACACGCGCGGTGAGCCACGCGGCGGCTGAAGCCGCGCGCGATGCGCGTTACGCCGGCCGCCGCACCCTGCTCAGCACCGCATACGCGATGGACCCGATCACGATCCCCCAGAACGCGGAACCGAGCCCGAGCCACGTCATCCCCGATGCGGTCGCGAGGAACGTGATCACCGACGCTTCGCGATGATCCTCGTCCTCGAAGATGCCGTGCACGTTCGCGCCGATCGCGCCAATCAGCGCGAGCCCCGCCAGGATCGCGACGAAGGCCTTCGGCAGCGCGAAGAACAGCGTGACGATCGTCCCCGCGAACAGCCCGCCGATCAGGTAGAACACGCCGTTCGCGAGGCCCGCGATATAGCGCCGCTCCGGATCCTCGTGCGAGTCCTTGCCGGTGCAGAGCGCCGCGGTGATCGCCGCGACGACGATCGTGATTCCGCCGAAGCACGCGACGACGAGCGACATCACGCTGGTCGCGGTGATGATCGGCCGGGCGTTCGTGTGATAGCCCGACACGCGCAGGATCGTCATGCCCGGCAGGAACTGGCCGGTGAGACTGACGACGACGAGCGGCAGCGCGAGGCTGAGCGTGGTGCCGAGCGTCCATTCGGGCGCGATGAAGATCGGCCGCGCGATGCTCGGCGACACGCTGCCGAGCTGCGTCATGCCGAGCAGCGTCGCGAGTGCCGCGCCCGTCAGCAGCACGAGCACGATGCTGTAGCGCGGCAGCACGCGCTTGAAGATCACGTAGGCCGCGATCATTCCGAACCCGAGCACCGGCTGCGCGGTCGCGGCGGAGAATGCGTGCATGCCGAACGGCAGCAGGATGCCGGCCATCATCCCGCAGGCGATGCCGCGCGGAATGTGGCGCACGAGCCGGTCGAAATAGCCGGTGATGCCGATCACGAGGATGATCAGCGCGGCCGTGATGTACGCGCCGACGGCCTGATTCAGCGTCAGTTGCGGAAAGAGGCCGACGAGCAACGCGGTGCCGGGGGCCGACCACGCGGTCACGACCGGCACCTTCAGCTTCCAGCTCGCAAACACCCCCGACACGCCCGCGCCAATCGAGATCGCCCAGACCCACGACGTCACCATCGCGTTGGACGCATGCGCGGCCTGCGACGCCTGAAAGAAGATCGCGAGCGGGCCCGCATAGGAAATCAGCACCGCGAGAAAGCCCGCGGTGATCGCGGAGACGGACCAGTCGTTACCGATCGAGCGGATCGCGCCGGGCGAGGTGTTCGGTTGCATCGTCGTAGGGGAATGCGGCGCGCGGCCGGAGGCTGAGCCGGGGCGAATGATTGTTGGAAGCCCCGGACGAGCCGTCATTCTGCGCATTGCCGATGGAATTGGCAATTCGCCGATGAGGAGCGATATTGTCGGCTTTTCGTAAGGAATGCGAGCCGGACGGCCTTGCGGATGCGCGTTCGATTCGGGCGGCGTCACGACGAAGCGCGGCCCAATCGAGCATCACGTACTGATCTGAAGATAGCCGTCGACCGCGGCCACTTTCGCGCCGCTGCCGGTCGACAGCGACGCCGTGCCCTGGTCGAACGGATGCACGGGCGGGTCGGTCGGCGTCCATGCATGGCGCGCCAGCAGTTCGCGATACCCGCCGCGAATCACGAAGCCGCCGCATTTTTCCGCGTACGCGTCGCGCCGCATCCGGTACGCGCGCGGCAGGTCGTACCACGGCAGCTTCGGCAGGTCGTGATGCACGAGGTGATAGTTGTTGTTCAGGTACAGCAGCCGCATCGCGAAGCCGGCTTCGTTGATCACGATGCGCGCCTTCGGATGTCGCGCCGCGCGGTGCTCGAACAGCGAACGGATCATCGCGAGCGACAGCGCGGGCCACGTGACCGCCAGCAGGTAGTACCACCACGGCACGCCGATCGCCCATTGCAGCCATGCGAGCAGCGCGACCACGCAGGCGACGTGCGTGATCCACATCCGCAGATAGCGGAAGTCGCCGCGCCGGAATGTGCGGAACGTGTCGATGAACATCGCGACGACGCTCATGGGCGGCCCGAACACGAGCCGTCCGACGAAAGTGGTGCGCGCAACCGTCAGTGCGCGACGCCAGCGCGGCAGCCGCGCCCACTGCTCGCGCGACACGTAGTTCGTTTCCGGGTCGACGCCCGGCACGGTCAGGTCCTCGTCGCGGTGATGATCGAGGTGCGTGTCGCGGTACAGCGTGTACGGATACCAGATGGTCAGCGGCGGATAGCCGAGCAGCCGGTTCACGAACGCGGAACGCGTCGGATGGCCGTGCAGCAGCTCGTGCTGCAGCGACATGTGCCACGCGCCGATCAGGATCAGCGGCGGCGTCGCGGCCGCGAGCGGCAGGCGTTCGGCGCGCACGAGCAGCAGCACGGCGAGCCAGCCGCCGTAGATCGCGATGACCAGCAGCCAGGTCGGCCACTCGGTGCGGGCGGTGAAGCGGGCGTCGAGCGTGGCGATCGCGCGCGCGTGGTCGACGTCGAAGTATTCGGCCATGGTGCTGAGGCGGGATGAAACGGGTAGTGCGGACGATGCGGGAAGCGGACGAGCGCGCCGGTGCGGGGCGCGATGCGATGGGCCGACAGGCGTCGCGGCTCGCGATCGACCGCTACAGCGGCATGCGACCGCGTTGCGACAGTGGAACGCTAACCGGGCTGCATCGTCAGACCAACCAAGCAATTCGCATTTGCTTATCGATGCTCGGCCGATAAGCATTGGCAGCCTCCGCCGGGTGCCGTACCTCGCCGAAATGTGGGCGAACCGGCTTTCTCCCGGGCACATCCGATGCGTAGAATGCACGAATGAGCCAATGGATCGCCGGACTGCCGATGTACAACGTGACGCCGCGCCACGCCGCACTGTGGCGTGCGTTGCTGCGTGACGCGCTCGACGCATTCGCGCGCGCCGGCGGGCCTGCCGACGTCGTGCTGCTGGATGAACCGTTCGGCGATCTGCACGCGCTGTGGTGGCGCAACGACCTGCTGTTGTCGCAGACGTGCGGCTATCCGTACCGGATGCTCGGCTTGCGCGATGCCGTGCACCTGATCGCGACGCCGGCCTTCGACGCGCCCGGCTGCGACGGCGCGCGCTACAGCAGCGTGCTCGCCGTGTCGGCGCGCGTGCATGCGGGCGGTGCGACGACGCTGGCGGCGTGTCGCGGATTGCGGGCCGCATTCAACGGCGACGATTCGCACAGCGGGATGAACGCGTTCCGGCATGCGGTCGCGCCGCATGCGCATGACGGACGTTTCTTCGGTTCGGTCATGTCGTTCGGCTCGCACCTGAACGTGCTGCGCGCATTGGCGGCCGGCGATGCCGATTGCGCGGCGATCGACTGCGTGACGTTCGCGTACGTGCGCGATGCGCTGCCCGAGCTGTTGAACGAGATCCGGATCATCGGCATGACGGCGTCGGCGCCGGGGTTGCCGTTGATTGCGTCGAAGGCGCTGGAATGGGAGCGGGTGGAGGCGTTGCGGGATGCGCTCGATCACGCGGTCGCGGTCGATCCGGAGCGGGCGAAACTGCTGAGGTTGAAGGGATTCGAGCGCCTGCCGCCGGGCGCATACGACACAATTGCCCGGTTCGCGCGGGACGCGGCCGCGCATGGGTATCCCGAGCTGGCGTGATGCGGCGGCGCGGCTGCCGTGACGGCCGCGCCGCTTGCGATCACTCCTCGTCCATCAACCGGACCTTGACCCGCTTGCCCTTGATCTTCCCCGCATTGAGCTTGCGCAGCGCGTCGTGCGCGACGCCGCGCTCGATCGCGACATAGGTCGAGAACTCGGTCACGTTGATCTTGCCGATCTGCTTGCCGTCGAACCCCGCATCGCCGGTCAGCGCGCCGAGCACGTCGCCCGGCCGGATCTTGTCCTTGCGCCCGCCGAGGATCTGCAGCGTTTCCATCGGCGGCAGCAGCGTGTCGTTGCCGGCCGGCTTCAGTTCCGCGAGCGGATGCCATTCGACTTCGCGCTTCAGCGCCTGCTCGATCGCGCCCACGCGGCCCATCTCGTCCATGCTGGCGAGGCTCAGCGCCCAGCCTTCCTGATCCGCGCGGCCGGTGCGGCCGATGCGGTGCACGTGCACCTCGGGGTCGGGCGTCACGTCGACGTTGATCACCGCCTCGAGCTGCGCGATGTCGAGCCCGCGCGCGGCGACGTCGGTCGCGACCAGCACCGAGCAGCTGCGGTTCGCGAACTGGATCAGCACCTGGTCGCGCTCGCGCTGGTCGAGCTCGCCGTGCAGCGCGAGCGCGTGGAAGCCCTGCGCGTGCAGCACGTCGAGCAGGTCCCGGCATTGCTGCTTGGTATTGCAGAACGCGATCGTGCTCACCGGCCGGTAGTGGTTCAGCAACTGGCCGACCGCGTGCAGACGTTCGGTTTCCGCCACTTCGTAGAAGCGCTGACGGATCTTGCTGTTGTCGTGGCGCTCCTCGAGCTTCACTTCCTTCGGGTTGCGCAGGAACTGCTGGCTCAGCTTCGCGATGCCGTCCGGATAGGTCGCCGAGAACAGCAGCGTCTGGCGCGTCGTCGGGCACATCCGCGCGACCTTCGCGATGTCGTCGAAGAAGCCCATGTCGAGCATCCGGTCGGCTTCGTCGAGCACGAGCGTGTTCAGCGCGTCGAGCTTCAGGTTGCCGCGGTCGAGGTGATCCATGATGCGGCCGGGCGTGCCAACGACGATATGCGCGCCGTGTTCGAGGCTCTGCGCCTGCGGGCGCATCGGCGTGCCGCCGCACAGCGTCAGCACCTTCACGTTCTCCTCGGCGCGCGCGAGGCGGCGCACTTCCTGCGCGACCTGGTCGGCGAGTTCGCGCGTCGGGCACAGGACCATCGCCTGCACGTCGAAGCGGCGCGTGTCGAGGCGCGCCAGCAGCGCGAGCGAGAACGCGGCGGTCTTGCCGCTGCCCGTCTTCGCCTGCGCGATCAGGTCGTGGCCGGCCAGCGCGATCGGCAGGCTCGCGGCCTGGATCGGCGTCATGTCGACGTAGCCGAGCTGCGTGAGGTTCGCGAGCGCGGCGGGCGTGAGCGGCAGCGCGCTGAAGGGCGTGGCGGTCGGCTCGGTCATTCCACGTCTCCGAGGTAAGGGCGGCCGGCCATCTGCTCGTAGACGACCGTGCCGTCTTCCGCGTCGAAGCGCTCGAGATAGTTGCGCGCGCCGCATAGCGGGCAGCGGAACAGCAGCCCTTGGCCTTCGTCCTTGATCACGACGTCGGACGTCTCCCACTGCGTGCCGCAGCTCTGGTTTCTGCAGGTAAACACGGTCATTCTCCAGCTGAATTCGGTTGGTGGCGCGCCCGGCGGCGCGGCAACGGGGTGCGGCGCTCGCGCGGTTCGGGCGCGGGCCGCACCGGCGGTCGCGTGGACCGCGTCGATGCGGATGGTGGATCGGGGGCGACAGCGTCGCGCGTGCCCGCAATTCTAGCGGATGCGGGCGGTGGGCGGCGGAGGGCCGGCGGCGGAGGGGCGGTAGCGGTCTATCGGCAATGGCCCGGCTGGCGGCGGTGGGGCGGTAGCGGATGACCGGTCGCGGACGGTCGGCGGCGGCTGTCCAGCGGCGGAGGGCCGGCAGCGGGGTGCCGGTGCCGCTGGCGGAGAGCCGCTAGCGGTCCATCGGCACTCCCCGGGCCGGCTGTCGGCAACCGGCAAGTACGCCCCGCCGATCGGTGCGCGGCAGCCTCCCCCGCATCAGCCATGTAAAACGGCCGCCCCGGAGGGCGGCCGTGCGATGCAACGAAACGGGGCCGGACGCGTTACAGCGCCATGTCGGCCGCGGCCTTCGCGGGGCGCGCCGGGGCCGCGCCCGTCGCCTGCGACGGCGTCGTCAGGTCGATCTTCGGCGGCGGCGACAACTGCAGCACGTCGCTCGTATAGGTCCATTCCTCGACGACCTTCGCCGGGCTGTCGTTCAGCTTCGTGCCGTAGCTCGGCACGATCTGGCGCATCTTCTGCTGCCATTCGGGCGTCGCGACCTTGTCCTTGAACACCTTCTGCATCAGGTTCAGCATGATCGGCGCCGCCGTCGACGCGCCCGGCGATGCGCCGAGCAGGCCCGCGATGCTGCCGTCCTGCGAGCTGACGATCTCGGTGCCGAGCTTCAGCACGCCGCCCTTCTTCGGGTCGCGCTTGATGATCTGCACGCGCTGGCCGGCCTGCCACAGGCGCCAGTCTTCCTTCTTCGCGTCGGGGAAATATTCCTTCAGCGCGTTGAAACGGTCGTCGTCGGACATCATCAGCTGGCCGGCCAGGTACTGGACCAGCGGGAATTCGTCGACGCCCACGCGCATCATCGGCGCGACGTTGTGCAGGTTGGTGCTCTTCGCGAGGTCGAAGTACGAGCCGTTCTTCAGGAACTTGGTCGAGAACGTCGCGAACGGCCCGAACAGGATGATCTTCTTGCCGTCGATGATCCGCGTGTCGAGGTGCGGCACCGACATCGGCGGCGAGCCGACCGACGCCTTGCCGTACGCCTTCGCGAGGTGCCGCTTCACGACCTCGGGGTTGTCGGTCACGAGGAACGAGCCGCCCACCGGGAACGCGCCGTAGTCCTTCGCCTCGGGGATGCCCGACGCCTGCAGCAGGTGCAGCGCGCCGCCGCCGGCGCCGATGAACACGAACTTCGCGTCGACGGCCTGCGGCGGTTCGTCCGAGTGCAGCTTGACCCACGACACGTGCCACGTGCCGTCCGCGTTGCGCGAGATCTCGCGCACTTCGCTCGACAGCGACAGCGTGAAGTTCGGCTGCGTCTTCAGGTAGCCGACGAACTGGCGCGTGATCTCGCCGAAGTTCACGTCGGTGCCGATCGGCGTCCAGGTGGCGGCGACTTTCTGCGAGCGGTCGCGGCCTTCCATCATCAGCGGCACCCACTGCTTGATCTGGTCGTAGTCTTCCGAATACTGCATCCCGCGGAACAGCGGGCTCGCCTGCAGCGCGTCGTAGCGCTTCTTCAGGAAGCGGACGTTGTCGTCGCCCCACACGAAGCTCATGTGCGGCGTCGAGTTGATGAACGAATGCGGGTTCTTCAGCACGCCCTGGCGCACCTGCCAGGCCCAGAACTGGCGCGAGATCTGGAACGACTCGTTGATCTCGATCGCCTTCGAGATGTCGACCTTGCCGTCCGCCTTCTCCGGCGTGTAGTTCAGCTCGGCGAGCGCCGAGTGGCCGGTGCCCGCGTTGTTCCAGCCGTTCGAGCTTTCCAGCGCGACGCCGTCGAGGCGCTCGACCATCGTCATCGACCAGTCGGGCTGGAGCTCGTGCAGCCAGACGCCGAGCGTCGAGCTCATGATGCCGCCGCCCACCAGCAGGACGTCGACCTTCTTCGTATCGGCGGCGTGCGCGGACGACGCGGCGACGCACAGCGCGAGCGCCGACAGTATTACCCGTAACGTTTTGATCACAACAGATCCCTCTTCAACTTGAATGCATCGGTTTGCCATGCCGCCGGGCCGACGCCGAATCGCAACCGGCTCGCGCATCCGGAGATCCGGACCGCGAATCCGGAATTCCGGATCGACCGTGTTCGCCGTTGCATTTGCGCACGCGCCGCCGTCGCGAAGGACACCTTCGGATCGGCTTGTCGCAGTCAGGCAAATGCGTGCGTCGCGATGGCGCGCAACGCGCCGGGGCCCTCGCGGCAAGCCTGCGCGGAAGGCGCTTCGGGCTGCGTGGAAAGAGGCCGCGCGCGACGCGTTTTGCGGGGGCGGTATGGCAAGGGGCGCGTAATGTAACCGAACTCGTTTGCTGTGTCACAAACGAAAAATGCCCTTGTTTTTGTGGGGTTTTTTGCGTGTCCGGGATTCCGGAACGACGGTCGCCGGAACCGGAAAAGATGTGGATAACCGGGCGGTAGCGGGATGGAATGCGGGCGCGTCATGTCGCGGCATCGCGCCGCGACATGATCGCTTCACGTCAGGTCAGGTCACGTCACTTCGCGAAATTGTTGTGGCAAAACTGCTCGTACGCTTGCGCCGAATTCGCGAAACCCTTCTGCTTCGCGAGTTCCCACGGGCGCTCGCATTGCTGGGTCTGTTCGCACCACGAATAGCCGGCCGAGCCGATGCAGCCGTGCGCGTCGCGATCGCCGCCGACCATCGGCGGGGCAGCCGGCGCGGCAGGTTGCGCGGGCGTCGACGAAGCGGCCGGTGCGGACGATTGCGCCGCACAGCCGCCCAATGCGAGTGCGCAGGCGATCGTTGCGGCAAGCGAGGCGGAAGGTAGAAGACGTTTCATAGGTAGCGCTCCATGAAGTGACGATCGACAGCGGATGCCCGCGCGCGGGCGCATGACAACACGAACGATCACGCATCCGGCACCGGCACGCGCGACGAGAACTTGACCTCGCGCAGCGCGAGGCTCGATTGAATCGACGACACGCCGGCCTGCTTTCGCAGCACGCGTTCGACGAATTCCGCGTACGCGTCGAGATCGGCCGCGACGACCTGCAGGATGTAGTCGGCCGCGCCGGTGATCTTGTGGCACGACGTCACTTCGTCGTGACGCCGCATCACCTCCTCGAAGTGATCCGGATCCTGGTCCGAATGCATGTTGAACGTGACCTGCACGAACGCGAACACGTTCATGCCGAGCGCGCGCCGGTCGAGGTTCGCCTGGTAGCCGGTGATCACGTGCTCGTCCTCGAGCCGCTTGCGGCGGCGCCAGCACGGCGTGACGCTCAGCGACAGCTTCTCGCCGAGCGTCGCGTTCGACAGCGCGCCGTCTTCCTGCAGCAGGCGGAGCATCGCGCGGTCGACGCCGTCCAGTTCCACCGAAGCGCGATTTTTGCTCATTGTCGGGTCTCCGTAGGCGGTTTTCTCAAAATTGTACGAAACGAAGGGGTGGAAAGCAAAGTTATTGCCGGCCGGCATCAATAGACTGTTTTCACCCCTCACAGCCTTCACTGCAACGGTCAACCATGCTCACGGTCTACAGCAGCGATCACCATCTGCATCGCGGCGTCGAACTGAAGGACGGCGCGATCACCGAGTCGTTCGAGAACCCCCTGCGCGCCGAGACGGTGCTCGCGCAGGTGCGCGCGGCCGGCCTCGGCGACGTGATCGCGCCGCGCGCGTTCGACCGCGCATGCTATGCCGGCGCGCACAGCGCGCGCTATGTCGAGTTTCTCGCCGGCGCGTGGGACGAATGGACCGCGACCGGCCGCACCTGCCAGGCGCTGCCGCTTGTGTGGCCGGTGCGCGCGATGCCGTCGTCGGCGACGCTGCCCGACTTTATCGATGGCAAGCTCGGCTTCTTCGCGATGGACGCCGGTGCGCCGATCAACGCCGGCACGTGGGACGCGGTGAGCGCGAGCGCGAACTCGGCGCTCACGGGCGCCGACCTGCTGTCGAACGGCGGCGCGCGCGCGGCGTTCGCGCTGTGCCGGCCGCCCGGCCACCATGCGGGCCGCGAGTACATGGGCGGCTACTGCTACCTGAACAACGCGGCGATCGCCGCGCAGCACGGCATCGCGAGCGGCGCGTCGCGCGTCGCGGTGCTCGACGTCGACTTCCACCACGGCAACGGCACGCAGGACATCTTCTACGACCGCGCGGACGTGCTGTTCGCGTCGATCCACGGCGAGCCGCCGGTGTCGTATCCGTACTTCTCCGGCTACGGGCACGAGCGCGGCAGCGGCGCGGGCGAAGGCTTCAACCTGAACCTGCCGTTGCCGAAGGGCACGCAGTGGGACACCTACGCGACGGCGCTCGACCACGCGGCTGCCGCGATCGCCGCGCATGCGCCCGACCTGCTCGTCGTGTCGCTCGGCGTCGACACGTTCGAGCACGACCCGATCAGCCATTTCCGCCTGCGCTCGCCCGACTATCTGCGCGTCGGCGAAGCGCTCGCGCGCCTGAACCTGCCGACGCTGTTCGTGATGGAAGGCGGCTACATGGTCGACGAAATCGGTATCAACGCGGTGAACGTGCTGCTCGGTTTCGAAGGGCGCGCGTGACCGTATCGCTTTGCCTTTGATGAACGACGATCCCGTCACGAACGAAGCGCGACAACGAAGGAGACGAACATGAATCGACATCGGAACAAGGCGGCATGCGCAATCGCGGCCGCGCTGGCGGGCGCATGGTCCGCGCTGCCCGCGCACGCGGACGAGATCGTGCGAATCGGGCACGTCGCGCCGCTGACCGGTGCGATCGCGCACCTCGGCAAGGACAGCGAGAACGGCGCGCGGCTCGCGGTCGAGGAGATCAATGCGAAGGGGCTCGTGATCGGCGGCGAGAAGGTCACGCTGCAGCTCGACGCGCAGGACGACGCGGGCGACCCGCGCACCGCGACGCAGGTCGCGCAGCGGCTCGTCGACGACAAGGTGGTCGGCGTCGTCGGCCATCACAACTCGGGCACGTCGATTCCGGCGTCGCGCGTCTATCGCGACGGCGGCGTCGTGCAGATTTCGCAGGCCGCGACCAACCCGATGTACACGCAGCAGGGCTTCAAGACGACCTATCGCGTCGTCGCGACCGATGCGCAGCAAGGGCCCGCGCTGGCGATGTATGCGGCGAAGCAGCTGGGCATCAGGACGGTGGCCGTGGTCGACGATGCGACCGCGTACGGGCAGGGCCTCGCGACCGAGTTCGAGAAGGCGGCGAAATCGGCCGGGATGAAGGTCATCTCGCGCGACGCGACCAACGACAAGGCGATCGACTTCCGCGCGATCCTCACGAAGATCAAGGGCGAGAACCCCGACGCGATCATGTACGGCGGGATGGACGCGACGGGCGGCCCGCTCGCGAAGCAGGCACGCCAGCTCGGCCTGCGCGCGAAGATCCTCGCCGGCGACGGCGTGTGCTCGACCGACCTGCCGAAGCTCGCGGGTCCGGCGTCGGACAATGTCGTGTGTTCGGAAGCCGGCATCGCGCTCGAGAAGATGCCGGGCGGCGCGGCGTTCGTGAAGCGTTACGAAGCGCGCTACCACCAGCCGATGCAGGTGTATGCGCCGTTCTCGTACGACGCGGTGTACATCATCGTCGACGCGATGCAGCGCGCGAATTCGACGGACCCGGCCAAGGTGCTGGCCGCGATGCCGGCGACCGACTATCGCGGCGTGATCGGCGAAACGAGCTTCACGCCGCAGGGCGACCTGAAGCACGGCGCGATCTCGGTGTTCACGTACAGGAGCGGCAGGAAGGCGCTGCTCGATATCGTCTGGATGTAACGCAGGCGGGGCGCGCCGCGCGGGCATGCGCGGTCGTGCGCCCCGAAGTATTACGACGCCTGTACGCGGCGCGGCTCGATCTGCTGCGGCTGCTGTTCGACGTCGTGCACGATGTGCAGCTCGCGCGTGCGGATCGGCAGCGCGCAGTCCGCGTCGGCGAGCGTCTTGCGCACCTGGCGCGCGAGGCGCCAACGCATCGCCCAGAACTTGTCCGTGTGCGTCCACACGCGCATGTTCGCGACCGCCGTGCTGTCGTCGAAGCGCATCACCATCACGTCCGGCGCGGGATCCTGCAGCACGTCGGGATCGGCTTCGGCCAGCGCGCGCAGCGCATCGAGCGCGCGGTCGATGTCGTCGTGCACGGACACTTCCACTTCGAGATCGAGACGGCGGGTCGGATTGCGCGTGTAGTTGCGGATCGCGCTGCCCCACAGCGCGCTGTTCGGCACGTATTCGCAGATGCCGTCCGGCTTCGTCAGCCGCGTCATGAAGAGCCCGACCTCGTCCACCGTGCCCGCGACACCCGTGCCGCCGTCGATGTAGTCGCCCACCTTGAACGGCCGCAACAGCAACAGCATGATGCCGGCCGCGATGTTCTGCATCGTGCCTTGCAGCGCGAGCCCGATCGCGAGGCCGGCCGCGCCGAGCACCGCGACGATGCTCGCGGTTTCGATGCCGAGCTGTGAAAGCGCACCGACGATCGCGACGATGCGGATGCCCCACACGGCGACGTCGCAGAGGATCGGCCGCAGCGTGTCGTCGACGCGCTCCTTGTTCGTGAGCAGGCGGCTCAGCCAGTTGCCGATGCGCTTCGACAGCCACCAGCCCGCGACGAGTAGCGCGAGGGCGGCGCAAAGCCTGAGCGAAAGCGTGGACAACGCGTTCCACAGGAACGTCCAGCGTTCCGGATGAAGATGATCGAGAAACATGACGGGATTCCGGTTTGAGGACAGAAGGCACGACGGGTGGCGTCGTCCGCCGTGATCGGGCGGGCATCCGCTCGTGCGTCGGCCGCCCTCGACTGTACACGCCATGGGGTAGTCCGCGCGAATGCATGGGGGCCGGATTTCACGCGTCAGCGCCGTGAAATCGCGATTTGGTGTGTGTACTAAGCGAGTATTCAAACAAATCGGACTCGTCCTATTTAGCTATGTTGGCCGTGCCGATACACTCGCTTCCAGGCTACCGGATCGCGATGATCGTTCCTCCGCGATAACCGGTTTCCCCCTCCTTTTCATTGATAGCGAGTGACGACGCAATGCGGCTTGACCTGTGTTTACGTCTCGCACGCGAACAAGGTCGGCCCGCGCGCTGCGGCGCCATCCGCTTTCCGATTCGCCGCGCGCTGGTGTGCGGTGTCGTTGCTGCGGCGTCGCTTGCCGGCATGCAGGGTGCGGTGGCGTGGGCATCTTCCGATGCCATGCCGTTTTCGCCCATGACTGCGCAAGCGGCCGACCTTGTCGACGTGCCTTTTTTCAATTCCGCCCGGACCATCTGGGGCGGCTTGCTGGCATCGACTGACGTGCCGCGTGTCGCGCTGGAGCCGCATGCGACCAGCACGCGCACGGACGCTGCTTCGGTCTCGTTCACGATGCGTACCGGTGCATGTGCGCCGTACGTCGTCCTCTGCGATGCGGCGCGCGATGCGATCGAGCGCGATTACGCGGCGCGCTTCGCCTACGGTTTTGCGTCGCCGCTTCCGGCAATCGGCGCTGCGCCGGCGTTCGACGCGTGTCCTGTCGATCTCGCGTCCGCCGAGCCGTTCGTGCTCGCGGAGCAGGAGCGCGGCACGCGAGCCGGCGTGATCACCGGCAGCCTGCGCGCGTCGCTCGCGCGCGCCGATCTGCCCGCCGACGTCGCCGCGCAGATCACGCGCATGCTGGCCGGGCGAATCGATTCGACGCAGCGCGGCGCGATCGGCGATACCTTCCGCGTCGCCTTCGAACCGGACGACAGCGCAACCGCGACGGGCCGCGTGCGCGTGTCGGCGCTCGACATCCGCTTTCGCGGCCAGCGTGTCGCGGCCGTGTGGTTCGCGCCGCAGGCTGGCTCGCGAGGCGCGTACTACGATCTCGACGGCATGCCGCTCGCCGGTGCACGGTTCGCGATGCCGGTCAACGCAACGCGAATCAGCTCGCAATTTGGCGCGCGCGTGCATCCGGTCACGGGCGTGCGTCACGTCCATTCCGGTGTGGATCTGGCCGCGCCGACGGGCCGTGCCGTCCACGCGTCGGAGCGCGGGGTCGTGACTTTCATCGGCACCGAGCCGGGCGGCTACGGCAAGTACGTGGTGATTCGGCACGACGGCGGCTATGCGTCGTACTACGCGCACCTGTCGGCGTTCGAGCCGACGCTGCGAACCGGCGCGCGGGTCGTGCGCGGCCAGCGTGTCGGCGCGGTCGGCCGCACAGGCACGGCGACCGGCCCGCATCTGCACTTCGAGGTGCGGCGACATGCCCGCCTCGTGAATCCGATCGAACTGGTGCAGGCGGCCAGGGCGGCGAAACTGAAGGGCGAGCAGCGGGTCGCGTTCAATCGCGTGGCTCACGCCGCGCGCACGCAGCTGGCTGCGGCCACGTTGGCGCCGTCGCTCGCGATGTCGCAGCACGGCGCACCGAGCGACGGCTGACCGTCGAGCTGGGGCGGTCGCCGCCGGGGGTGGCGGCGCGCACATCTATGCTGCGTCGCAATGCAAATCGCCACGCCGGGCGGCGTGGCGATCATTGGCAGGACGCGGCTGCTTAGCCGAGCGGCCAGTTCAGGATTGCGATGCCGTCGTTGTAATCGCCGTCCGTTCCGTCTTCCGACCCGACGAGCCCGAAGTAGGTCTTCTTGAAGATGTCGACCTGACGCGAACCGATCTTCGACGGTTTGCCGTTCGCCGTCACCACCACGCGCACCTTCCCTTTGCCCGAGTTCACGATCTGCGTGTTCAGGTTCGCGTCCTGCGTGCCCGCGCCCTGGAACGTCGCGGCCGGCTTCGGGTTGTCGTCGACATAGACTTCGATCGTCTGCTGCGCGGACGAATTGACCAGCGCAGTCACGCCGAACGCGATGTTCGGCGGCAGATTGAAGATGCCGTCGCGTTCGCCACCGCCGGTCGTGCCCGGCTGGGTGGGCTCCGGTTGCGGCGTTGCCTTCGAGAAGTAATTGACCACCGCGCCGACGCCGAACTTCGCCGCGGCCCCCGGCAGCACGCCGGGCGCGCCGGCCCACGTAACCGTGCAGGCGATCACCTGCCCCGCTGCATCGGCCTTCACCTTGTTCTGCCAGCTGCCGACGTCGAAGCTGTACGGGATGGTCGCGATGTCGACGAACACATCGTATTGCGGCAGCTTTTCCACGAGCTGCGTGGTCATGAACTGGCGCATCCGGTCGAGCACCGCCTGATCGCCGTTCGCCTGTACGGCGGTGGCGTCGTTGCCGGCGAGTTGCAGCAGTGCGTAAAGATCGTCATGGGTAAACGGTTGTGACATGTCGTCCTCGTCTCGATGATAGGTCTCGCGTCGCGCGGCCGGCGAGTGGTCCCGCCGTTGTCGCGCACGGAGTACAGCGTGGGACTGCAAATGACTGCTCGATTGAATCGATTCGCAATGCGTGGATGGCCCCGGCGCCATCGCGGGTTCGACAGCGGCGCGCGGGTTTTCGTCCCGCGCGCCGGCCGAGGTCGGTCGTCAAGCGCGCGTCAGGTCAGCCGATCGGCCACTGGAGCACGACGATGCCGTCGTTGTAGTCGCTGTCGTGACCGTCTTCCGACACGACGATCCCGAAGTTGACCGTGAACGGCGAGCCGTCCGACTTCTTGCCGGTGATCGGCGCGAGGCGCGCATCGGTGGCGGACGCCTTGCCGTTCACCGTTACTTCGAAGCGCAGCTTGCCGTTGCCCGAATTCAGCGTGGCCTCGCGCGGGCCGTCGCGCGTGGTCAGCTTGTGATAAGCGGCCGGTTCCTTGCTGTCTCCGATAAACAGCTTGATGTGCTGCTGCTCGGCGGCATTCGCGAAGAAAATCGCGCGGAAGTCGGTGTTCGGCGGGATCGAAAACTCGCCGGCGCGATTCGAGGATGTTTGATTGTCGGCCATGCTTTCCTCCTGGAGATCGATGGATAAAGCACTTCACCGTGTCGCGCAAACGTTTGCTGTTTTAAACACGGCTCGGCCAGCATGGCGAAAAATAAATAGAAAAATATTCGGCCTGGAATGGAAATTGTTCAGAAAATCGAAAGCTGAAACAGTCCGATTTAATGGCGTGAATTCGATTGATTGTCGATCGATATAATCGCGAAATTATATCGATGCATGTCGCGAATTATTGAATGATGGGCGGTGCGGGCGGGAATGGAGGAGGGATCCGGCTTCGGAGCAGGCGCTCGGCGTTCGCATATGGCAGCGTGTTGTTTCAACATCGTCTTTCTCTGTCGTGGCCGCGCCCACCGGCCACCACCGAACGCCCACGCCGAAGCCGGATCGCAACGAGAGGGGTGTGCGGCGCCGGCGAAGGTTAGTGACCGGCTCAGTCCGAACTTGAACAAGACATTCCACCGGCACCACACCCGATAAGCATATCGACCCGCTGTCGCGGCGCCTATCGGACGAGGCTGATTCTTGCGTGCGATGTTGAAACGCGCCGGCCTGACATACCTGACAGGCGATCAATTTCAAGATTAGCGGTATCGTGCACGCAACGCGTGCGCCCGATGTTCGGCGCTTTTTTGATTCAACCGGCCCGTTGCGGGGCCCTCACGAGGACAGTGCGATGACGAAACCCGATATTCTGAAAGGCGATATCAAGGAGCAGGCCCAGGAAGCAGACCGTCACAACCTGGCGCGGCCCGCGGTGAATGGGGCGCTGTGGGCGCGCGGCCTGACGACGCAGCGCGTGGCCGACCTGTTCAGAACGCTGCCGGGCCTGCCGGGACACTGGATGCAGTTGCAGAACGAAGTCAACGCCGGGAATCGCTATTTCTATGGCGTCCAGAACGGTCACCAAACCACCGACGAAGGCAAGGAACTGATCCGCTGGATCGCCGACGCGGTGGTCAGCGCGGCGCAGAAGGCCGGGTTCGATTTTCCGTTGCAGCAGCTTCGGTTTACGGCCGATACCGGGTGGCTGAAGCTGCAGCGCGTGTCGGGGCGGGTGATGGTGTTGTCGCGGCCTTGAGATCGAACGCGTGCGCCGCGGCGCCGGATCGTCATCGGATCGGCGGCGCGAGCGTGTCGATGGCCGCCCGTCGCGATCGTCGCGGTTGCCTGAGCACGAACGCCATCGGCAAGCCGAACAGCAGGATCCATCGCACCGTGTAGTACACCATGACGTTCGAGTCGAACAGAAAGAACAGGAACGGCAGCGGCCACATCACGGCCTGTAACGGCAGCCATCTGCGAGAGCGGATTCCCGTGTTGTTTTGCAGGACAAGCAGAATCGCGGGAATCGCAAACGACAAAACGAACCCGGCGATGCCGAAGTTCACCAGGAATTCCCCCGGCATGCCGAACAACAGGGTTGTCTTGTCGAGCGCGGTGCGCTCGAGATCGCGCATGATCTCCGATTTTTCCAGCGCGAACGTGTCGGGGCGATCACTCCACAGCGCACTTGGAACGATCGACGCGATCGCACCGACGAAGCTTCGTCCCATCGGGTACGCATAGGTCGGTTGCGCGACCGTATCGATCGCCAGTGCCTGCACGTCGAAGCGCGACAGGTCCCGAAACAGGAACACGCTGACCGGCCCCATGCTCAACTCGAGATCGCGCTGCTCGGCAAACCGCTGCGACAGATTCGCGATGTCGTCGTAGCCGAGGCCGAATTTCAACGGCATCAGCAGCAGGCCGGTCAGCGCCACGCCGATACCGGCGATCCGGATCGTGCGCGGCCTGATTCGCTCGATGAAGCTGTGATGGATGAACAGTGCGAACACCAGCACGAAGACGATACCCTGGCGACTCCCGGCGATGCCGGACGACAGCCAGCTCAGTACGCCGAGCTGAACGAAGGCCACGGCCGTCAGCACGACGCTGCGGCGGCGTCGCATCATGAGGCAGACGAATATCCACAGCGGCGACGTGTTGGCCAGCGCCTGTATGACGCCCAAACCGCGAAACGGATCGTTGTCGGTGCCGGTTTGCTCGACACGCGTGTCGTACAACTCGACGATTCGTGCGTAACCGCCCAGCTTGACGTAGATGAACGCGAGCGCGCCGAGGGACAGCAGCGCGAACAGATAGGCGAGGCTGCTGACGCGCATGCCGGGTTCGAACGGCAAGCCGGCGTTGCCGAGGCGGCTTGCGTTGAGGTCGAGCGTCAGCTTGACGACCAGCACGCCGGCGAGGCTCAGGAAATACCAGAGCGCGACGGCCGGATCGTCTTGCGGCAGCAGCCGTAGATAGATCTCGTCTACCGCCAGCAGTTGCCACAGCGGGAACACGCCGAGAATGAAGAACAGAAAGATCCGGAACCAGCGTACGGTCGGCGTTCTCGGACGAATGGCGGCGATCGCCAGCAACAGCGCGACGTTCAGTAGCAGCAGCACGCCATGCATGCGCTGGGTAATCAGCAGCGTCGCGACGATCGCGGCAAGCGCGCCGACGGCGAACGTCGTCCACACCATGTGCCGGTGGTCGCCTGTCCGGCGCAACGTGAGGTTCGAACGCAAGGAATTCATCGAGATTGTCCGTCGATCGCCCAACCGCTGTAGTAGCCGTACTGGCCGCCGCCGCCGGGTTCTGCCACCGCCAGCTCGCCCGCACACTCGAGCACGACCCGCTCGTCACGAACGATCGAGAACGTCGGCAGCCCGGGCGTGCTCGGGACATCGACGAACGAAATTCCGGCCGGTAGCGACCGGCGGTCCTTGCGGGCGTTCTGGCCGATCGTGAGCAACGCGGGTTCGGTCAGGAATACACACACGAAAATGCGATCGACGAGCGGCCCGTGCGGCATGCGCGGCGATCCGTATGTCGACGCCGAACGCCCATAGGCGGACGCTTCGCGTTGCCCTGCCAGGCCCGGACGATAGAAAAAGAACAGCTCGTCGCGCACGATCGGCGGTTCGCTGCCCGTCTTGAACCAGCGGATGGAATGACGCGACGCGCGCAGATAGCCTTCGTGGTTCAGGATCGGGCCGAAGCGCGCGTCATACACGCAGGCCTGCCGTGCTGCCCCGGTCGGCGCGACATACGTCGATTCCGCCCAGTCGTTCCAGGTCACGATCTGCACCCAGGTCGCGCGCGACTCGATCGCCGCGCGCCATTCCTCGGCCATGCCGGCGAACCCGCGCGTCTCGAATGCGCGATAGTTCGTGCCTTGCGGCAAACCCCGGTAGTACGGCGTCACCGGCGCCATGAAGACCTTGCCGGCGTTGCGCAACGCGGGAGCCAGTGCGCGCGTTGAGCGGGCCAGCAGCGACGGTGCGCCCGCCGCACCGAAATAGAAATAGCCGTCCGCGGACCGGATTTTCCCGACGATCTCGGCCGCCACGCTTGCATCGATTTCCCGTTCTCCGGTGCTCGGAGACAGATGCGGGACAAAATACGCACCGAGGCGTCCGGCGGTCTCGATCAGCGATCGTGCGCCGGTGCCGTGCCGCCCGCCCAACGCGTATGCGGACAGCACGGGTCGTCCGTCCACCGTCAACTGCGCACGGCGTCCGCGAACCGTCCGGATGATGTCTGCGAGTTCGTCCTGTGCGTTGCCGTCGGCGGACACGAACAACTTGAACGCGCCGTCGAACCGGTCGGCCGCGTCGTAGATCGTCTCGACCCGCCGCTTGTAGTACGGCTCGGAAGCGTGCCACCCGCCGCAATTCAGTGCGAAGCCGTCGATGCCGGCCGCCATCGCGTCACGCATTTCCTGCGCATACTGTTCGGGGCCGGCTGCCTTTCCGCCTCTCGGCCACGCCACCATGTAGTGCGCGAAAACCTGGCGCGTGCCCGGCGCGTCGCTCGTCTCGCGGGGGCGCGCGCGAAGCAGCCCGCCTGGGGCCAGCGCGGTCGCGACCGTCGTCGTGATGAAGGATCGTCGTTTCATGGCTGCTCCTGCCCGGCGTTCGCCGGAAGCGGCGCGGCGGGCATGGCGTGACGCGTCAGCAGGACGCACGACGACGACAGGATGACGAACGCCGCCGTGCCGACGCCGCAAATCGCGCCATAGGCGCCGAACGTCCAGCTGAGCGCCGCGACCAGCGCGAGCGTGAGGACAGCCTCGAACGACGCCATCTTCACGAACGCGCGCCGGCTCCGCGCATATAGCCACAGCGACAGGATCCTGCAGAGAAACACCAGGCAGGCGCCCAGCAGCACGGCGAACACGAATGCAAACTGGCTGACCCGGCTGCTGCTGAGCGAATGCACCGGAAACAGCCGTATCTCCAGCAACGCGTACGATGCCGCGGCCAGAAGGACCAACCCCGCCAACAGGCCCGCCGCGAGCTTGCGTGCGAATCCGGCCCCGCCGATCAATCGAAGCGCCCGCCCGCCGTTTCCGCTGATCGCCAGCGAAACCGATTGGCCGAAATTGAAGGCCAGATTGTTGAAGCCTTTGGCGACGCGATACAGCGCGGCGCCGGCCGGCCCGGCCACGGCGGACACGATCAGCACGTCGAGGTGCTTGGCGCCGGACAGCACCGCGTTCGCGTACCAGCTACTCAGCATTTCACCGCGCGCCTGCGCGATAAAGTCGCGATACCAAACCAGCCCGCCACGCACGGTGGGCGGATATCGGCTCGGTTCCGAACCGGTCGTGCTGCCGCGCGTTACCCACAGATAGGCAGCCAGCAGCAGCGCGCCATACACGGCTTCGACCAGCAGCAGCAGATCGGGAAGATGGCCGCGCAAGCCGTGGTATTCGGCGAGCACCGCAATGACAGCCAGACGCGAAAGCGCCGAGATCGTCGAGATGACCAGCACGACGCCATTGCGCCTCGTCACCCGGAAGAATCCGAGCGCAAAGTGCGACAGCCCGTAACAAACGGGCGCGAGGACGAGCATGGCGGTCCAGTTCGGCAGCGCGATCGAGCCGGTTCGGCCCAGCAGCGCGCACGCCAGACAGAACAGCACGGTCGAGCCGAGCGCGCTGACGCAGTCGAGCCGAAGCAGGTTCGGAAACCGCGCCCGGATGCGATCGATCGTGTAGATGCGCGCGGACCCGAAGTTGAAGGCGTCGATGGCGACGTAGAACAGGGCGAGCAACGCATATGAGCGACCGACGAGCACGGGGTCGAAGAGATGCAGCGCCAGTGCCGCCACGACGAAATTCACCAGGGCCGGCAAGCCGGTGCTGGCGACGACATGGATCAAGTCGGCGTTCAGGCGGCGCATCGCTCGATCAGGTAACGGCAGTACGCGTCGTACTTTGCCTGCAGTGCCGAATGGGAAAACGCGGCGGCTTTCGCCTGCTGCCGGATGCGCATGTCGACGAGCTGGGCGCGGTCGCGTGCGACCGCCTCGACCGCACCCACGATCGCGTCGACCGAGCCGGCCCGGATCAAGTCGCTCGCAGGCAGTACTTCCGGTATGCCGCCCACGCCGGTTCCGAGCACGGGCGTGCCGACTGCCATCGCTTCCAGCATCGCGCGCGGCATCCCTTCCTGAAGCGACGGCAGCACGAACAGATCGTGTTCGGCGACGATCGCGCAGGCTGTTTCCGACGAGACCTGTCCGCGGAATGCGACGACGTTGGCGATGCCCAGCGTACGCGCCAGCGCCTCCAGTTCCCCGCGCAATGCACCGTCGCCGACGAGCGTCAGCACGACCGGCACGTTCTTGCGCTTCAGGCGCGACACGGCTTCGAGCAGCGCCACGTGTCCCTTGCTCCGGTTGTGCATCATCGAGACGTTGATCAGCCGCAACGACCCGGATCGCGCGAGCGCGTCGGCGTCGCGCGCCGCGAAGAGCCCGTTTGGCAGGTAGGCATCGCTGAAGCCGAACGAATCGGCGCGCGGGCGCGCCGGATACTTCGCCTGCAAATAGGTTTCCGTCACGTATCGCACGCTTTGTGCGCGCCGCGCGGCGAACGCGGTCGAGCTGCAATGGATCCACTTCGCGACGCGGCGCAACGGATGGGGCGACGCATCCTTGCTGAAGTAGTCCTCCGGATCGGCGACGATCTCGGCCGAGAACGGCTTTCTCGTGAACCAGCACAGCAGCAGTGCGAGCGTTGCCACATTGCCCGGAAAGCGGATCATCAGCGTTTGCGCGCTCCGGATGACGCGGAACAGCCGTACCGCCGTACGCGGCAAGCCAGTCAGCCAGCGGCGGCCGCCGCGAATGGCGCCCAGGTCGACGAACGACGTGCGCGGCCCGGTGACGACTGAGCCGATCGGCCGGGTTTTCGGAAACGCGCGGGCGACGATGCGCACCGCGTCGAAATGCGGCGCGAACCGGCTCGCGAACTTCTCGTGGCCCATGTGAGGACTGTAGATTTCGTCGCCGACGCGCGAAAAATTACCGTCCATCACGAAGGTGATTGAACTGCTCGATTTCATGACGGATCCTTTCGACCATCTCGTTGTAGCGCGTCGCGTCTGTCGTGCGCAACGCCTGCCAGTACGCGCTGTCGTCGTGTGCAAGCTCGCGAGCCAGCGCGGCGACACGGTCCGCGCCGAAGTCGCTGGCGTGCACCACGTAGCGCGACAGGCCGAGGTCGTCGTATGCAGCCTGACCTTTGCGCTCGTACGCGATATGAATGCTCGGCACGCCGGCCAGCACGCTTTCGAGGCTGCCGTGCAGCCGGACGGAGACGACCACCGGGCGCTCGCGCGCGACGAGCGTCGCCAGATCGTCGACCCGCCCGACGCCGAACGTGTCGCGATAGAACGTGTCGTCGCCGTTGCCGCGGCCGCTGCTTTGCAGCGCGAATCCCGCGCGCGGCAGCCGCTTCGCGACGCAACGCAGACGGCTGACGTAGTCGTCGCGATACGGTTTGCCCTTCAGGTCGCGGAACACGAACCGGATCGGGCGCGGGTGTTCGGCACGGCGCTCCGCGTCCGGCTGGCTGCGCGGTGTCCGGCCGATCTCGAGCACGACCAGATCCCCCGTGCGAATGCCGTGCGGGTGTGCAAGCTCGTCGACGCTCTGGTCGTCGCGCAGGAACACGACGTCCACGCAACGCCGGACCAACGCCGCCAGCAGGGTGCCCGGCAGCGACTTCAGCGGACCGATGCTCTGCGGCAGATAGATCGATCGCTTCGAGCGACGCAACGCGGTGCAGGCCAGCTGGCTGCCGTGCGCGATAAGCGATTTCCAGCCTTCCATGCCGCTGGACGCACGCAGGTAACCGCCGCCCACGCCGAAGAACAGCGCCGGCTTCGCGCGGCCGAAGCGGCGCACCGATTCGATGCAGAAACGGGCCAGCGACCAGAGGCGGATGTTCGCGTCGTCGAGATAGCCGCGGAACGATTCGGGATCGAGGCAGACGATCGTGACGACGCCGTCGATGCCGGCGGCGCGGATCGCCTTCAGGCTCAACTTGACCAGCAGACCGTCGCCGCTGTTTCGCGAGCTGTATGCGTGCAACAGATAAACGTCAGGCTTGTTCATAGATCCGCATCAGCGATTTCAGGAAATGTTCCTGCCTGAAGGTCTGGTCGAACACGTGCCGGGCGTTCTCACCCATGCGCCGGCATTTGTCGACCGTCAGGCGGTTCAGGTTGTCGGCGAGGCATTGCCCGGTGAGCTCGGTGAGGATGATCCCGTTGTAGCCATGGATCACCTGCTCGGGCAGCGAGCTTTCGCCGGACACGACGAGCACCTTGCCGGCGCGCATCGCCTCGATCGGCACGAGTGCGAGCCCTTCCCAGCGGGACGGCACGATCACGACGTCCATCGCCTGCATGGCGTTCTTCGTCGCGGCTGCATCGACCCAGCCGTGGTAGACGATCCGGTCGTCGCCGGCCTGCTCCGCCGCGACGCCGCCGCGCACCGCCATGCCGTACACGTTGATCTCGATGTCCGGTTTCAACGCCGGCACTGCGTCGAGCACGACGTCGAAACCCTTCTGGTAATCGAGGCGGCCGAAATAGCCGACGCGTATCGTCGAGCCGCCGGACGGACGGTCGAAGGCGGCCCTCGCCTCGTCGCCGGCAATGCCGGTGTAGACGAGGTCGACCTTCGACATCGGCAGCCGGTACTTGCGTGCCGCGCGCAACTCGTCCAGCGACATGCAGACGATCCGGTCGCATCGGGTTGCCAGCAGGCGCTCGATCAGCGCATAGCCGAGCCGCGTGACGGAGCCGACGTCCTTCTTCAGGAACGCCCACGCGTGCGGGGTGTACAGGACCTTCGCGTGTCGATGCCGGAGCAGCCGCACGTACACGCCGGGGAACGTGCTGTGGCAATGGATCACATCCGGGCCGATGGCCTTGAGCAACGCGCGGATCTCGCGCGCGACGCTGGCGATGCGCGCCGGATGCCGGCTCGACCGGTATCCGATCAGCGTCAGCCCTTCGACGCCGGTCGTGCCGGTCATCTTGTCGGGATCGCAAATGAGCAGGACTTCGTTGCCCATCGCGATCTGCTCGCGCGCCAGCGCGCCGACGTAGGTGGCGATACCGCCCACCCAGGTTTCCACGACGTGAACGATCTTCATGACGCCTCCCGCTCGCGCGTTGCGGACGCGTCGTTCGCTTCGGGCGCTTCATACGGCGCATAGCGATACGCGCCGTATCGGGTGCGATAGCCGAATGCGCGCGTGTCGATGCCGTTGAAGAGGACACCGAGCAAGCCCGACGAAATCCTGTTCAGCTGCTTCGCCGATTCGGCGATCTCGTCGATCGTCGTTTGTCTCGCGCGGGTCACGAGGAAGATCGTCGCGCAGTGCGGCGCCAGAATGCTGGCGTCCGCCACCGCGAGCACCGGCGGCGTGTCGATGATCACGACGTCGTAGGTGGCGCTCATCTCGTCGAGCAACCGGGTCGTCGATTCACCCAGCAGCAGCTCCGAGGTGGATTGCGAAGCGGCGCCCGTCGGGATGAAGTCCAACCCCTTCGAGACGCCGCGCCGCGTGGCGTCCTGCAACGAGGCGCGGCCCGTCAGCAGGTCGGAAAGCCCGGGTGCGCTCCGCACGCCGAACGAATCGTGCAGGTGACCGCGCCGCATGTCCGCATCGATCAGCAGCACGCGATGGCCGGCGGCGGCCATCACGGCCGCCAGATTGGCCGACACGAAGGACTTGCCGACACCGGGGCTCGGCCCCGTCAGCAGCACCCGGTTGTTGTTTGCGTCGAGCAAGGTGAGGCCGACGGCCGTGCGCAGGCTTTTCAGGCTCTCGACGGCGGGGTCGAAGGGGTTCTCGTTGGCCAGCAACGACGGGATGGTCCCGCGCCGCGCGGCCGATGCGGCTGCGCCCCGTTGCATCGGCGAATCGGGGATCGTGCCGTAGACGCTCAATCCGGTGCGGCGCTCGATGTCGGCCGCGTCCTTCACGCCGCCGAACAGCGCCTCACGCGCGACCGCCGCCGTGACGCCCAGCATCACGCCGAGAATGGCGGACAGCGCGACAATCAATGCCTTGCGCGGCTCGACCGGCTCTTCCGGGACGGCTGCGTTGTCCACTTCGCGAACGTTGCCGACCTTGCCGGCCGACACCAGCCTGAGCTGCTGGATATTGTTCAGCACCCCGACATACATTTCGTTGCCGACTTCGACGTCGCGACGAAGCCGGAGCTCGTCCTGTTCGATATCGGGGAACGCGCGCAGACGCGCCGACAGCCCGTCGATCTTCCGTTTCGCGCCATCGATCTGACGATCGAGCGCCTGCATCTCGGGATGGCCGGCCGCGAACCGGGTCGACGCCTCCGCGCGCTTCTGCTGCAACGCCAGCAGCGTCGCCTGGGTTGCGATGCTGTCCTGCAGATAGGCTTGCGCCTCGATGCCGAGGTCGAACGTGCCGCGCTTGCGGCGCATTGCGTTGTATTTCGCTTCGGCCTGTTCCAGGTTCTGTTTCAGTTGCGGCGCGACGTTCTCGAGGAACGCAAGGGACTTCTCCGCCTCGGCCGATTTCCGCTTGACGTTCTGCGCGACGTACGCCGTGCCGATCGTATTCAGGATGTTCGCCACCGTGTCGGGGTCTTCGCCCTTCAGCGACACGTTGATGACGTTGCTCTGCTTGCGAATCTCCGACACGGCCAGGTGTTTCTGCAACCGCTGCAGCGTCTTCAGTTCGGAATGACGTTCCACCTGGAACACCGCGCCCGGCCGCGCGTGGAGTGCATCGACGCGGATCCGGAACGTGCCGCCGGCCTGCGTCGATTCGATGAGCTGCCCGAGCGCGCCTTCGATCGGCCGGTCGAGATCGCCGTTTTCCAGCCGGAAGCGGCCATCGGGCAGCGCCGTCAGTTCGAACCGGTCGCCCTCGAAGGTTTTCGGAACGTCGAACGTGCCGATCTCGATCGACTCGGTGCCCCAGCCGTATCCGCCGAACCCGAACAAACCTGGCCGGGACAGGCCGTGTGCGCGCGCGGCGATCGCCTCGCCGATCAGCGGGAAGCGCTTCGGCGTCGCGTCGATATACAGGCGCAGGGTCTTGACGGCATGGCCGACCACCATTCTCGACTGGAGGATCTCGATCTCGGCCGCCGCCTGGATCTTGCCGTCGAAAAGCGACGACACGCTACCGAGCAGGGAGTCGGACCCGCCCGTGCTGTCTTCGACCTGAATCAGCAGATTCGACGCGTAGATCGGGCGCGCGAGCAACGCATACGCCGCGCCCGCGGCAAACACGACCGCCGCGATGCCGGCCACCAGCCAGCGGTTCGTCAGCAGCAGATCGACATACCGCACGAGTTCCGGCTCGTCGCCCAGGTCGGCTTCGGGTAACGGGTTCGGTGCTTTGTTCATGGAAATTCCGTTCATCGTTCGATGCTCATCTCAGGGCCTGGATCTTCGGCACCCACGCGTTCACGCCTCGTTCGATCAGGGAATAGGCATGCCTGAACGCATCGATCGGCTTCAGGTACGGATCCGGCACATCGATGCCGTTCCGTCCGTCGAGCCGGAACACGCGCCCCAGCGAAAATGGATGGCGCTCGACGATCTCGCGATGCTGGCCGGCTTCCATCGTCAGCACGATGTCGGCACGACGCACCAATGCCGCGGTGAGCTGCTGCGCGCGATGCGCGGAAATGTCGATCCCGGCTTCGGCGGACACGGATGACGCGAGCGCGTGGGCCGGGGCCCCGACGAGCGCCGACGTGCCGGCGGAGATCACCTCGATACCCGGCAGTCGTGCCCGCAGCAGACCCTCGCCGATAGGGCTGCGGCAAATGTTTCCGGTGCAGACGACGAGAATGGTTCGAATCATTTTTCCTCCGGCTTTTCTGTTGTGAATGCCGTATCGATGGCTTTCGGTCATTTCGTGACGATCGCGCCCGTCAACCCGGCATTGATCGCCGGCAACAACAGATTCAGCACGCGGCTGAACCGGACGAGGCTGTTGCTGTCCACGTAGACGACATCCTTCGGCTGAAGGTCGAACTGATTGGCGAGCACCATCGCGACGGGCGAGCGCGCGTCGAGGTGGAACACGCGCGGCGCATCGCTCGATGCACCGCGGATCACATAGAGCTGCGCGGCGTCGGCGCTCGCGCTGTTGAAGCTGCCGGCTTGCGACAGCGCGTCGCTCAGCGTCAGCCGGCCGGTGCGCAACGGCAGCGCGGTGACCGGCCGGGCCACTTCGCCCATCACGTAGACGCCGTTCTCCTCGCGCGGCAGCACGCGCAACAGATCGCCGTCGCGCAGCAGCAAGCCGGCGGGATTCGTGCCGCGCGCCAGCATGCCGGGCAGATCGAGCGGATACGACACGCCGCCGCGCACCAGCACGAGGCGGCTCTGATCGGCCGCCGGCAGGAAGCCGCCCGCGCGGCCGACCGCTTCGTATAGCGTCATCGGCACGTCGTTGACCGGTACGGTGCCGGGCGTGCGCACCTCGCCGTCGACATGAACGTGCTTCGCGCGGAACGATGCGACGCGCACCGTGACCTTCGGCGCGACGAAGTAGCGCGCGAGCGCGGCCGAGATCGCGCGGCGTGCACCGTCGACGGTCAGGCCGGCGACCGGCACGTTGCCGGCATAGGGCACCTGCACGTTGCCCGCGTCGTCGATCACGAACCCTTGCGGTGGATCGGACGGCCGCACGTTGGTCTGCTGCAACGGCCCCTGCGCGATGGTCAGCTCCGGGTGGTCCCAGACGGTCACCTGCAGCACGTCGCCCGCGCCGAGCGTATAGGCGGCGGGGCGGCCGAGCAGCGCATCGACCTGGTTCCCGGCGGCCGCGCGCGCGTCGGCCTTCAACTGGCGGATCAGCGTCGCATCGATTTCGGCGATCGGTACCGGCGGCGTCGTGGCAGGTGCCGGCGCGTGGCCGTTCGAATCAGGCAGGCTGGTCGTGGCAGGCATCTTCATCCCGGGCGCGAGCGCACAGCCCGACAACACCGCGCAGCACAGCACGCCGACGCATGCGCGCACGGTGCCACGCGCAGGCGCCGGGGCGTTCGCGGACGTACGATGGCGGCGACCGCCGAAGGATCGGAACAGAGATAACTTCAAGGTTGAGCCTATTCGGACGTGTGAAGCGGATGGACGATCTGCATGCGGTGCTCAGTACGCGTTCTGATGGCCGAAGCCGCGCAACACCGTCGCACCGATGATTCGCAGGTCCAGCGCGAACGACCAGTTGCGCAGGTAGTAGAGGTCGTACTCGACGCGGGACTGCATGCTTTCGAGCCGTTCGGTCGCGCCGCGCAGCCCGTTGACTTGCGCCCAGCCGGTGATGCCGGGCTTGATCCGGTATCGGTGGATGTAGCCGTCGACGAGCGTGCGGTACTGCGCGTCGTGCTCCACCGCATGCGGGCGCGGGCCGACCACCGACATGTCGCCGAACAGCACGTTGACGAACTGCGGCAGCTCGTCGAGGCTCGTGCGCCGCAGGAACGCGCCGACCTTCGTCACGCGCGGGTCGTTGCGCGTGGCTTGCGCGACCGTGCCGGCTGGTTCGACATGCACGCGCATCGTGCGGAACTTGTAGATGTCGAAGGTCTGGCCATCCGCGCCGCGCCGCTTCTGCGTGAACAGCACGGGCCCCGGCGACGTCAGCTTGATGGCCGCGGCGACGACGAGCAGCAGCGGCATCAGCCCGACCAGCACGACGGCCGCGAACGCACGGTCGAAGATAGCCTTCGCGAGCCGTGCACCGCGCGACAGCGGCGGTGCGGCCAGCGAGATCGCCGGTTCGCCCAGGATGTCTTCGACACGGCTGCCGAACAGCGCATGCTTGCTGACGTCCGGCATCAGGCGCAGTTCGACGAAATCGTGGCGGAATTCGTTGATCACGCGGGTGATCGTGGCGTCGTCGTCAAGCGGCAGCGCGATCCAGATCTCGTCCACGCGTTCGGTGCGGGCCAGGGCGGAGAACGACGCAAGATCGGTGGCGACGAACGCGCCTTCGCCGAGCGTGGCCGCGTGCTCGGTCGTGCGATACGCGCCGACGAACTGGTAGCGCGACGCGCCGGCCGTGTCGATCGAGTCGGCGACGCGTTCGAGCCATTCGCCGCCGCCGACGATCGCAACGCGCGACGGCGTGCACGGCACATGCAGGCTGCGGTGGCGTGCGACGCTCAGGCCGAGCCGGAACACGGCGAGCGCGATCGCGACACCGAGCGTCCAGTAGAAGAACCACGCCAGCAGCGTCATCGTGACGGGCGTCAGTGCGATCATCTTCAGTAGAACGAATCCTTGGACGACGAGCCAAAGGGCGAGTGTGCGCAGCGCGTACCGTGTGCCCGGACGCGTTCGGCCCTCGAGGCCGATGCCGGCGAGCCGTAACATGAACGCCGCGAGCAGTGCGCTGACGCCGATCAGCATCCATTCGATTCGGAATGCGCCGAGAGTCCACATTGAACCTTTGTGCGTGACCCCCGCGATGACGATGATAAGGAGGACATCGACGGCGCATATGGCTTTCGTTGCGCGACCTTTTTCCCGCTTGCGTTTCATACCTATGTTCATTCAGCTTGATGCACGATCAATCCGGTGTTGCGGCATGGACTGATCGCTGACGTGTCGGGGCGAACCAGATCTGACATCGATAATCAAAAATGACAGTTGGCAAGGAAGAAACCGAGTTTATGGGGGGGGCCATCTCGGAACCATCAGACAACGTGTCGTCCACCGAAGAAAAGCGGTAGGACGAGTACTAATTTCGTTGAGAATGCCGCGGCGGGAAACAACGAAACGTTGTCGGGGAAAGGGCGGGAGAGCAGGCGCAGTCGATGTAGGGCCGCTCCGATGAAGAGGTGCCTCTACGCTTCTAATACGAGCGTTTCATCCGACACGAAGTACTGAAAGGGGGGATGCTGATTGCCGCGACTGATCTTCCACGCGACAACGTGCAACCACTCTAGCCGAGTTTGGCTGCTATCAGGTGCGGGTTAGGTGGGCTTTCATCGGCGCAGGCTGTCAGCCGATGCTTTGCTTGCGCGCAGCCGCCCGATGATTTCGGGTCAACCGCGCTGGCTGGTCGAATCGTCGCTTCGTTGCAGATGTGTCAGAAACCGTGTCGGTCGAACGCTTCTGCTCGTCGGCTGCATGTCGCACGACGATGTCGTTCGCGTCGTGCGTCGCGCGTTCGAACTCGTGCGCGGAACACGGTCGTCAGGGCCGCAAGCCCGCGCTCACGGTGTCCTTCAGCCGTGCAGCGGTGATCTCGCCCATGTGCGATTCGACGAGATTGCCGTTCGCGTCGAAGAACAGCGTCGTCGGCAGCCCGCGCGAACCGTAGGCCTTCATCGTATGCAGCGTGCGATCGAGCAGCACGTGATCGAACCGCAACCCCTTCCGTTCGAGGAACGCGCGCACGGTCTGCGCGTCTTCGCCCTGATTGACCATCAGCACCGTGATGTCCGGATGATCCTGCTGCGCCTGCGCGAGGATCGGCATTTCGCGCTGGCACGGCGGGCACCAGGTGGCCCACAGATTGACGACGACGGGTTTGCCGGTAAAGCGCTGCGGCGCGACGGGCGTCGCGTCGAGCGCTTCGAGACGCATCGCGGCAAGCGGCGGCGCACCGCGTTGCAACGTCGCGAGCGTGCCTTGCGCGATGCCCCACGCGGCGAACCCCGCCAGCATGCCGGCTAGCACCGGGCGACGCAGCGCGGGCAGGCGGCGCAGTCGCCAGCCGGCGAACACGAGCGCCGCGGCGACGCCGATGCGCCAGTCGAAGCCGCCGTCGCCGAGCGCGACGATCGAGCGCGGGGCGGCGGAATACTCGGACCACCATTGACCGATGTAACCGACGCGCGCGGCGATCAGGCCAAGCAGCAGCGTGTCGAGGATCAGGCTCGCCGCGCTCTTGTGCTGGCCGTCCGGCGGCCGGCGCTGCATGAAGCGGGCGACGAGCCATGCAATCAGCGCGGCGGCGGCTACCGCGACGACGCGGATCGAGAAGGGACCGATGCTCAACATGGAAGCGAGACGATGAGGATGGAGGGGCGACCGGTGAAAACGGCACGGTCGAATGGCATGTCGCGTTTCGACCCGACATCGTGCGCGGGGGTTCCCGCGGCGGCCGTGACGGCGCGTGTCACCTCCGACGATCCGGATTCCTCGGACGGGCACTCCTCACCGGGCGGCGATTTCTTTCGTGATGCCCGGTAAAGTGCGTCGGGCGACGAACCGGCAGCGTCGCCGGACGATGCGCACGGCGACTGCCGCCCGGCGGGCCGTGATTGCGCGATTCGCCGGGCGTCGGACCTTACAGCTTCTTCGACGTGTCCGGTGCCGTGGCAGCCTGCTTTGCAGCCGTTGCCGGATCGAGCGTTGCGAGCGTCTGCTCGGTGAATTTCTCGTACAGCCAGTCCATGCGCATGCTGTCGATGCCGGCGATGCCGCCGAGCGCGTACGACGCCGACACCTTGAAGCGGTCGACCGCATGATTGTCGGCATCGACGAGCGTCACGGTGCCGTTGACATGATCGTTGCCCGCCATGAATCCGAACATGACCGCGGAAAAGCTCGACCGCACGCGAACGCCGGTGACTTCGACATTCAGGTGCATCGCATCGGGGGAATCTGCTTTGGCGAGCAGTTTGCGTGCGTCCAGTGCGCTTTCGATTTTCTCCTGCAGTTTCTTCGCGTCGAACTTCAGGTTGTCTTTCAACTCTTCCCGCGCGGTATCGTCGAGCGTGACCTTCACGATCACGAGTTTCGTGCCGAAGTGGGCGGTCGATGCGGTCACGGGCGCCCCCGCCGAATTGCTCGTATCGCGTGTCACGCTGCTTGCGCAGCCCGACAGGAAGCCGATGGTCACCAGTGCCAGAGCGGCATGACGGAAAAGAGATTTCATGGTTGGTCTTTTGATTGGGGTTATTTGAACAGGCTTGGTAGCCGGAACTGAATCTAGCATGGGGCAATTCGATTCAATTCGTCGAATTGACGGGAAAGATCGCGAATCGGTTCGGCATTGGTTCACCGGGGCGCCGACGCGGCGATGAATGATCCGCGGCGCGGTCAGCGATGACGCGTGCCGGAGATTGGCCGTTGCTATCGCGGCGCCGGCGATTGACGCGCGATTACCGTCCGTGGCCGGATACCGCACCGCCCAGCCGATACGCGGTGAAGAACTCGTACCACGGCGACCCTTGCGCGACCGGCACGCCGAGCGCCGACGTGCGCTGCTTCAACGCGGTGAACACGTCGTTGATGCGCCCGGCCTGCGCGGCATCGCCGAACGGATGCGGCTTTGCCCGGCCGGCCGCGAACGCGCCGTAGGCGATCGCGAGAAGGCGCGCGCTGTCGTCGATCGAGAAGATCGAGCCGTTGATTGCTTCGACGAAGCGCGGCCGGTCCGCTTCGCGCGAGGTGGCGATGCACTGGAACACGATAGCCGACACTTCGTGGAGGTCGTTCTCACGCAGCAAATCGGGCAGGCGCGCGGCGATCCGGTCGGCCGGTTCGTCATGCAGCGCCGCGCCGAAGTCGAGCACGGCGGCCATCGGATTGCGGTCCTGCTTCACGCGATCGAGCGCCGACGCCGACGACGCGGCCGCCGCTTGCGCGTCGTCGCCAGGCGCGGCCCGCAGCACATCGGCCACCTGCTGCTGCCACTCCGGAAAAATCATCCGCACGTTGCCGAACTGCTCGCCGCCCGGCGCGGCCGGATTCCACCGGTAGACGATCGTGCCGCCGTGAATGAACGGCGAATACAGATGCTCGGCCGTTTGCGGCAGCGGCCGCCGGTTGATCGGCAGCCACGCGAGCGTCAGCCAGTCGTAGCGGCCGGTGGCCGGCACCGACGGGCTCGAACTCGCGACGACCTGCCAGGTGCCGCGGTTCGCGTAGCGCCGGCGCGCATCGGGCACCGCGACGGTCTGCTGTTTCGCGGTATCGAAGTAGGTGGTGCCGGTCACGTTTTCGCCGCTGTCCGGGGCCGGCGTGATGGTGGCGATGACCCACGATGCGCCGTCGGCCGAACGATAGTCGGCCGGCTGCAGCGTGGCGACGTCGCGCACCATGCGCGTTTCGGCGGCAACGGGGCTCGGCGGGAGATGGGCGGGACCGGCGACGATACTCGGCATGGACTTCCCTCGGAGTCGGGTGCGTATCGGCGGATGCGGCCGATACGCGGCGGCGCATGATGTTGCTCATAACTGTAGGACGCCGTAGCCGGAAACGGAAACCAGCCGAGGTGGCGCCGGCGGTTTCAGCGACCCCAGCGACCCCAGCGACCCCGCCAGCGCCAAGCCCCGCTCACATGCTCCGCCGCTTCGGCTTACCATGCACAGTTGGGCCGGAACGACCCCCGCCGATCGAGATCGAACATGACCGACACGAAAGCCATCACAGCGCACTGGACGCACGTCGCCGACCAATGGATCGACTGGGCCGGGAGGCCGGGCCACGATGCGTTCTGGAAGTATCGCGAGGGGCTGGCCGCCTACCTCGGCCGCGGAGCGGGCCGCGCACTTGAGATCGGCTGCGGCGAGGGCCGCGTGAGCCGCGAGCTGAAGGCGCTCGGCTACGACGTGACCGCGAGCGACGCGGTGCCCGCGATGCTCGACGCCGCGCGTCGCGCGGATTCCGCGCACCGCTACGCGCTCGCCGACGCCGCGGCGCTGCCGTTCGATCCGGCCAGCTTCGATGTCGTGATGGCGTACAACGTGCTGATGGACCTCGACGACCTGGCTGCCGCGCTGCGCGAGGCGCGCCGCGTGCTGAAGCCGGGCGGGCTGCTGTTCGTGTCGCTCGTGCATCCGTTCCGCGATCGCGGCCGTTTCGCGGGGCCGCAACCCGACGCGCCGTTCGTGCTGGAAGGCACGTATTTCGGCAGCGAGCATTTCGAAGGCGTGGAAACGCGCGACGGGCTGTCGATGCACTTCGCGGGGTGGTCGCTGCCGCTTCAGGCCTACATGGATGCGCTGGAGTCGGCCGGCTTCGCGATCGTGTCGCTGCGCGAACCGCTGCCCGACCGCGCCGACACGGACACGCTGAAGCAGTGGTCGCGCGTGCCGCTGTTCCTCTGGATCAAGGCGCGGCCGCTGGATTGAAGCCGCCGCGGCCGCGCTGCGTGTGCCACGATCAGCGCGGCAACACCTTCCGGTAGATCGCGAACCCGGTCTTTTCCGCGACCGAGTCGTACAGCCGCATCGCCGTGTGATTCGTTTCGTGCGTCTGCCAGTACACGCGTTCGGCGCGATGCGCCTGTGCGGCGTCGTACACGGCTTCGATCAATGCGCGGCCCACGCCCTTGCCGCGTTCGCTGTCGAGCGTGAAGAGATCCTGCAGATAGCAGGTCGGCCCGGCCAGCGTCGTGCTGCGGTGATACAGGAAATGCACGAGCCCGACGAGCCGGCCGTCGCGTTCCGCGACGCGCGCATGCACGGGCTCGTAGCCGTCGAAGAAACGCGACCACGTGAGCTGCGTGATCTCGCGCGGCAGCGCGGTGTCGCCGAAGCGGCCGTAGAAACGGTTGTAGCCGCCCCACAGCGGCAGCCAGTTGTCGAAATCGTCTTCCCGCACGGCGCGTACGGTCAGGCCGGCGTCGGTAGCGTTCATGGTCGAGAACCTCATCGATGACGTTGAAATGAAGCGTTGCCAGCACGGCCGGCAACGGGAGCAGACCGCTACGATAGAAAGTTCGTGGCACCATGTGTAGACCCATGACATCTGCACTTTCTGGAGCCACGATGGATTACGCCGTGTTGCTGTCGACCTTCGAGCGCGAGGCGGGGCCGCAGGCGGCCACGCGGATGTCGCAGCAGCAGCGGCTGTACGCATGCCTGCGCGATGCGATCCTGGGCGGCCGGATCGCCGAAGGCGCGCGGCTCGCTGCGTCGCGCACACTCGCCGACGAACTCGGCATCGCGCGCAACTCGGTGCTGTACGCGTACGAGCGGCTCGCGTCGGAAGGGTTCGTGACCGGCTCGCGGCAGGGCACCGTGGTCGCGCGGATGGGCCTGCGCGGGTCGCGGGTCGCCGCCGCGGCGCCCGCGGGCGATACGACGGTGCTGTCGCGGCGCGTCGCGCGGGCCGAGCGCGCGCCGAGCGGCCTCGACGAATCGCTGCCGTTCATGCCGGGCGCGCCGGCCGTCGACGAATTCCCGCTCGCGCAGTGGCGTCGCTGCATCGAACGGGCATGGCGCACGGCGGGGCCGGCACAACTCGGCTACCAGTCGGCCGAAGGCGATGCGGTGCTGCGCGACGCGATCGCCGGCTATCTGCGTGCGTCGCGCGGCGTGCGCTGCGACGCCGCGCAGGTGATCGTCACCGACGGCACGCAGGGCGCGCTCGACCTGTGCGCCCGCGCGTTGGCGGACGCGGGCGATGTCGCGTGGATCGAGAACCCCGGCTATCAAGGTGCGCGCAACGCGTTTCTCGCGGCCGACCTGTGTGTCGAACCGATCGGCGTCGATGCGCAGGGGCTCGCGCCGCATCCGGACGACTGGCGTGATCGTGCGCCGAAGCTCGTCTACATCACGCCGTCGCATCAGTATCCGCTCGGCGCGGTGATGAGCCTCGAACGGCGGCTCACGCTCGTCGCACAGGCACGCGCGGCCGGCGCGTGGATCGTCGAGGACGACTACGACAGCGAGTTCCGCCACCACGGCACGCCGCACGCGGCCGTGCAGGGGCTCGCCGACGATGCGCCCGTGATCTATCTCGGCACCTTCAGCAAGGTGATGTTTCCCGCGTTGCGGCTCGGCTTCATGGTCGTGCCGCCCGCGCTCGCGCAGCCGTTGCGCGACGCGGCGGGCGCGCTGATGCTGCACGGCCGCGCGGTCGAGCAGCGCGCGCTCGCGGATTTCATCGACGCCGGGCATTTCACGCGGCATCTGCGGCGCATGCGGCGCGTCTATGCGCAGCGGCGCGACGCGTTGCACGATGCGCTGGCGCGGCGGCTGGGCACGCGGCTGACGGTGTCCGGCGGCGCCGGCGGCATGCATCTGTCCGCGCGGCTCGACGTGCCGGTGGCCGACACGGAATTGAGCCGCGTCGCGCAGGCGCACGGGCTGATCCTGCGGCCGCTGTCGTCGTTCTGCATGCCGGGCACCGCGCACGGCTACAACGGGCTCGTGCTCGGCTACGGCGGCGTGCCGGCCGAGCGGATGGACGCGCTCGCGCGCCGGATCGGCGAGATGATCGACCGCGTGCTGGCCGCGCGGTGACGGGCGTCGCGCCGCGGTCCGATGGCGTCGCGGCGCGATGGCCCACGGCTGCGCTTAACCGCGCATCGGCGGATTGACGCGCGCGAACGCGTCCTGTCGGCGGTACGGGAAGTACGGATACGGCGCTTCGACCGCACTCGCCGCATCGAGCTTCGCGATTTGCGCGTCGGTCAGCGACCAGCCAACCGCGCCGAGGTTCTGACGCAGCTGTTCCTCGTTGCGCGCGCCGACGATCACCGACGACACGGTCGGCCGTTGCAACAGCCAGTTCAGCGCGATTTGCGGGACGGTCTTGTCGGTTTCCTCCGCGATCGCGTCGAGCGCATCGACCACGTCGTACAGGCGTTCGTCGTCGACCGGCGGCCCGAAGTCGGCCGTGTCGTGCAGGCGGCTGCCTTCGGGCAGCGGCGCGTTGCGGCGGATCTTGCCGGTGAGCCGGCCCCAGCCGAGCGGGCTCCACACCAGCGCGCCGAGGCCCTGGTCCGCGCCGAGCGGCATCAGGTCCCACTCGTAGTCGCGGCCGACGAGCGAGTAATAGACCTGGTTCGCGACGTAGCGCGACCAGCCGTGCCGGTCGGCCGCCGCAAGCGACTTCATGATCTGCCAGCCGGAGAAATTCGATACGCCGATGTAGCGCAGCTTGCCCGCGCGGATCAGGTCGTCCAGCGTCGACATCACTTCGTCCACCGGCGTGGCCGCGTCGAACGCGTGAAGCTGCAGCAGGTCGATGTAGTCGGTGTCGAGCCGGCGCAGCGCGTCGTCCACCGCGCGGATCAGCCTCGCGCGCGACGTGCCGGCGTCGTTCGGCCCGTCGCCGGTCGGCAGGCCCGTCTTCGTCGAGATCAGCGCCTGGTCGCGCCGTCCGTGGATCGCGGCGCCGAGCACGCGCTCGGAGGCGCCGTCGGAATACACGTCGGCCGTGTCGAACAGGTTGACGCCGGCTTCGAGGCAGATGTCGATCAGGCGGCGCGCTTCGTCGACGCCCGTGTTGCCCCATGCGCCGAACAACGGGCCGGTGCCGCCGAACGTGCCCGCGCCGAAGCTCAGTACGGGAACCTTGAGGCCGGAGCGGCCGAGCGTGCGGTATTCCATGTCGTGTGCCCTCTCTGGATCGGACGCCGGCGCGAGTGGGCGCCGGCAACGTGCATCCTCACTCTAGCGCTTGCGGTTCGGCCGGATAATTGGGCAGACTTCGAAAATATCATTCGGAGAAGGCGAAGAATGCTGCTCGATAACCTCGCGCTGTTCCTGCGCATCGTGGAAAAGGGCGGGCTGGCCGCGGCTGGCCGCGAGGTCGGCCTGTCGCCGGCCACGGTCTCCGAGCGGCTGGCGGCGCTCGAGAGCCATTACGGCGCGGCGCTGCTCACGCGCACGACCCGCGCGATCAGCCTCACCGACGAGGGCCGCACGCTGGTCGCCGGCGCGCGGCGCCTGCTGGCCGAAGCGGACGAGCTCGAAAGCCGCGTGCGGCTCGGCGCGCAGACGCTGTCGGGGCCCGTGCGGCTCAGCGCGCCGGCCGATCTCGGGCAGGTGCGCGTCGTGCCCGTCGTCGACGCGTTCCTGGCCGAGCATCCCGGCGTCACGGTCGACCTGCATCTCGGCGACGGTTACGTCGATCTCGTCGGGCAGGGGCTCGATTTCGCGATCCGGCGCGGCACGCTCGCCGACAGCGCGCTGCGCAGCCGCTCGCTCGGCCGGTCGCGCCGCGTGGTGTGCGCCGCGCGCGCCTATCTCGCCGCGCACGGCACGCCGCGGCATCCGGACGAACTCGCCGCGCACGACTGCATCGTGATGCGTTTCGGGCAGGAGCTGTATGCCGAGTGGCCGTTCCGCATCGACGACGCACTGAAGCGCGTGATGGTGCGCGGCCGGCGCGTGGCCAACGACGGCGCGCTCGTGCGCGCGTGGTGCATCGCGGGGCACGGGATCGCGCTGAAGTCGCTGCTCGACGTCGAGCAGGATCTGGCGTCCGGCGCGCTCGTCGAGATCCTGCGCGACTTCTCGCCGGGCGAAGTCGACCTGCAGATCGTTTATCCGGGCGGCGCCGCGCAGCCGCGTCGCGTGCGGGCGCTGATCGAGCAGCTCGCGCAGGCGCTGGCAGCAGCGGAATGATCGCAACCGGATCGCGTCGCGCCGGATGCCTCCGCATGCCGGCCGCGACGTGATGACGTCGGATGCGGTGCGGTAGCGGACGAAGCGGCTGCCGGCACGACAGCGAACGCAGAAGCCGCCGGCCGGACCGGTTGTCCACATTTCGTCATTTAGCTAATATTCAAAACGTCAAACGAAACCGCAACCCATGGACGACGTCACCCGCATCAGCGCACTGGCCAACGAAAGCCGTCTGGCCGTGATGCGCTGGCTCAAGCAGCCGCGCGAGCATTTTCCGCCGCAGCCGCACGGCGACTTCGACGAACTCGGCGTGTGCTGCACCTACATCACCGAGAAGCTCGGCATCGCGCCGGCGACGACCACGCGGCACATGCGCATCCTCGCGGATGCCGGGCTCGTGCAGGCGACGCGCGTCGGCAAGTTCACGTACTACAGGCGGATCGACGATGCGCTGCATCAGTTGGGCCGCGATCTCCTGCAACTCTGACCTTCACCGAGGCAATCGACATGGATGAACTCGCCCTGCTGGCCGACGCCGACCGGCGCGCGCATGCGTATCTCGCCGCGACGAACGAACGGCGCGCGTATCCGGACGCGGCCGCGCTCGCCGGTCTCGCGGCTTTCGACGAGCCGCTGCCCGACACGGGCCGTCCGGCCGACGACGTGCTGCGCCTGCTCGACGAGCGCGGCACGCCCGCGACCGTCGCGTCGAACGGCCCGAACTACTTCGGCTTCGTGATCGGCGCGACGCTGCCGGCCGCGGCGGCGGCCGAGCGGCTGATGCTCGCGTGGGACCAGTGCGCGTCGTCGTTCGCCAATTCGCCGGTGGCCGCGACGATCGAGCGGCAGGCCGCGCGCTGGATCGTCGACGTGCTCGGGCTGCCCGAGGGCAGCGCGGTCGGCTTCGGCACGAGCGCGACGGCCTGCACGCTCGTCGCGCTGGTCGTCGCGCGGCGTGCGCTGCTCGCGCGCAAGGGCTGGGACGTCGACGAGGACGGCCTGATCGACGCGCCCGAGGTCAAGGTGGTGGTCTCCGAGCTCGTGCACGTCACGGTGAAGAAGGCGCTGCGCGTGCTCGGCTTCGGGATGAAGCGCGTCATCGTCGCGCCGGTCGACACGCACGGCCGCATCGATCCCGCGCAATTGCCGCCGCTCGACGACATGACGATCCTCTGCGTGCAGGCCGGCGAAGTGAACACCGGCGAATTCGATCCGTTCGCGGCATTGATTCCACTCGCGAAGGCCGCCGGTGCGTGGGTGCACGTGGACGGCGCGTTCGGGCTGTGGGCGCGCGCGTCGTCCAAGCGCGCGCTGACCAACGGCATCGACGGCGCGGACAGCTGGACGACCGACGGCCACAAGTGGCTCAACACGCCGTACGACGGCGCGATGGTGATCTGCCGCGACGCGGCCGCGCTCGCGACCGCGATGAACAGCGACGCCGTCTACCTGAGCGGCGCGCAGGACGCGCAGAAGAACCTGAACCTCGAATTCTCGCGGCGCGCGCGCGGCATTCCGGTATGGGCCGCGCTGCGCGCGCTCGGCCGCGCCGGCGTGGCGACGATGATCGAGCGGCATTGCGCGCAAGCCGCGCGTGTCGCGGACGGCCTGCGCGTGGCCGGCTACGACGTGCTCAACCGCGTCGTGCTGAACCAGGTGCTCGTGCGCGCCGGCACCGACGACGAAACGACCGCGGTCCTTCAGGCCGCGCAGGATTCGGGCGATGTGTGGTTCGGGCAGACCGTGTGGCAGGGGCGGCCGGCGTTCCGGATCAGCGTGTCGTCGTGGCGCACGGAGGACGAACACATCGATCGTCTCGTCGCGTTGCTGACCAAGCTGCGCGGCGTGCACGTGGGCTGAGCGGCGGCGGCGCGCGACCCTGGCGCGGCGCTTGCATTGCGCATGCGTCGCCAATCCGTGGAAGAAGCTGCCTCGTGGTGGCGTAGGCCGGGTAGTGGCGTGTGGGTGTCCGGGGCGTGCGCCGACGCGCGCGTACGCGTTTCTCATCCACGTGAAAATGCCGGACAATAACGCGGCATGCGCGCCGCGCCGGCCCGGGCGGCACGTTCAACCGCTGCATCACGCTGACGAGATCCCCATGTCCACGACACCTCCCCGGGAACTGCTGAAAGCTGCCGACATCGCGAAGATGGAACCGACGCGCGCGGTGCATTCGCTGAATCCCAATGCCGTTCGCCTCAAAAGGCAGCTCAGCGACCTGACCGGCCTCACGCAAATCGGCGCTCACCTGCTCACGCTGATGCCCGGTCACGAATCGGCCGAATATCACCGTCACCTGTACGAGGAAGAATGCGTGTACGTGCTGTCCGGCACCGGCACGGCCACGATCGGTGAACGCGCTTTCGACATCGGGCCGGGCGATTTTCTCGGCTTCCCGCGCGGCGGGGACGCACACACGTTGCAGAATACCGGCGACGTGCCGCTGCAACTGTTCATCGCCGGCCAGCGCCTCGAACACGACGTATGCGAATACCCGAGAATCGGCAAGCGGCTTTACATCGCCGGCGAACTCGAGGATTTCGTCGATCTGCCGAAACGGCCGTAGACGGCACACATTCGCATCGGCCGTCGCCGCGCTTATGATGCAGGAACGTCACTCACGGGATTCCACGCCATGGACGCGCCGCATCCGCCGATGAATGCCCCCATTTCCGAAACGGAACCTGAAACCGAAACCGTCGCCGAGCCGCGCGCGTCGCGCGTGCATCGGCCTGTCGCGCTCGTCACCGGATCGACGTCGGGGATCGGCGCGGCCATCGCACGACGCCTGTCGGCGGATGGTTATGCCGTGATCCTGCATTCGCGCAGCTCCGCCGAGACCGGCCGCGCGATGGCGGCCGAGCTCGGCGCGAGCTACGTGCAAGCCGATCTCGCCGACGATGCGCAACGCGTGCGGTTGATCCGTGATGCGCTCGCGGTGCACGGGCGGCTCGACGTGCTGGTCAACAATGCGGGCGCGAGCCGCGTGATTCCGCACGACGATCTCGCCGCCGCGACGCCCGACGTGTGGCGCGAGATGCACGAGATCAACGTGATCGCGCCGTTCCGGCTCGTCGCCGAAGCGCAGCCCGCGCTGCTCGAAGCGGCGTCGAGCGGGCGCGCCGGGTGCGTGATCAACGTCAGCTCGCATGCGGGCGTGCGGCCGAAGGGCGCGTCGATTCCGTACGCGGCGGCGAAGGCCGCGCTCAATCACACGACACGCCTGCTCGCGCGCACGCTCGCGCCGGCGATTCGCGTCAACGCGGTGGCGCCGGGGCTCGTCGATACGCCGCTGACGGCCGACTGGACCGAAGTGCAGCAACTCTGGCACGAGCGTGCGCCGATGCGCCGCGCGGCGACGCCGGACGACGTCGCGCAGACGGTCGCGATGCTTGTCGCGTCCGACTACGTGACGGGCGAGATCGTGATGCTCGACGGGGGAATGAACCTGACGTGATGCGGTGCGGTAACGTCGTGATCCGGCGGCGCGGCGAGGCCGCCAAGCGGTCTCGATCCGCCGTCATTCGCCGGTGGCCGCTGCCTGCCGGCGCGATCGCACCGTTCAGCCCAGGTTCGCCCGCAGCCGCACGAGCGCGTGGTCGTGCGTGCGTTCGAACTTCAGCGGCGTGACCGCGATATAGCCTTCACCGAGCGCGACCGTTTCCGAATCCGCATCGTCGTCGCGCGGTGCGCGCGTCAGCTTCAGCCAGTGGTATTCGATGTCGCGCGGATCGCGCCCCGACTCGATGTCGACGCCCTGCAGCGTGCCGGCGCCCTGGTTCGTCACCTTCAGGCCGCGCACGTCGTCGGCCGGCCGGGGCGGGAAATTCACGTTGAGGCACGCATCGCGGTCCCAGCCCGCCGCGACGAGCCGGCGAATCACGTCCGGCGCGTGCGTGCGCGCCGTATTCCACGGCACCGCGTTGCGATCGCTGAATGCCTGGCTCAGCGCGATCGCCGGCACGCCGACCAGCATGCTCGTCATCGCCGCGCCGACGGTGCCGGAGAACACCGTTTCGGCACCGAGGTTCGCGCCGCGATTCACGCCGGACAGCACGAAATCGGGCCGCGCGTCCTTCATCAGGTGGCTGACCGCGATCGCGACGCAATCGCCCGGCGTGCCGCGCACGGCGAAGCGGCGCTCGCCCTTGCGATGCACGCGCAGCGGTTCGTGCAGGCTCAGCGAATGCGACGTGCCGCTCTGGTCTTCCGCCGGTGCGACGATCCACACTTCGCGCGCCAGTTGCGTGGCGACCTGTTCGAGCACTTCAAGGCCGGGGGCGTCGAATCCGTCGTCGTTGGTGAGCAGGACGCGGTCGAACAGCGGGCGGGTTTCTTGCATCGGGATGATCCTCGCAGGTAGGCAATGAGAGGGGAAAGGCATCGCGGGTACATCCGGAAGGCTAGCATTGCGTCGTGATGCGTGTCGTGCCGTGCAGGGCCGCGCCCTGCGCGCGCATGCGAAAACGGGCGCATGACGCGCCCGTTCGTTGGTTCGATGTGTGTCGCCTGCGCGGCGGGCCGGACCGTGTTACCCGAGCAAATGCCGCAGCAGCCCCGCCGACACGACGCCGACGATCACGGTCGGCAGGATCGACAGGCGCGTTGCCGCGATCAGCGTGACGGCGAGCGCGAGCAGGTCGGCCGGGCGCGTCGACACGAACGCCGGCGCGATCACCGAGATCAGCACGCAACCGGGCACGTTCTCCATCACCGATGCCATCCGCGGGCTCAGCGTGCGGTTGCGCAGCAGCACGTAGCCGAGCACGCGCGACAGGTAGGTCGTCGACGCCATCAGCACGATGGTCGCCACCGTCGCGAAATCAGGCAGCATCGCGCGGCTCCCACAGCAGCGCGGCGATCAGCCCCGCGCACGCGCCGGCCGCGACGTACCACGCGCCGGGCACGGCCAGGTGCGTGGCGGCTGCGACGACGAGGCTCACGAACCACGGACGGCTCGCGCGCATGCCCTTCCACCTCCCGCGCAGCAGCACCAGAAACACGGCCGTAAACGCCATGTCGAAGCCGTACTGCTCGACGTTGCCGATGGTCGGGCCGACGGCCGCGCCGAGCGTCGTCATCGAGATCCACGTCAGGTACAGCCCCGAGCACACGCCCGCGTAATAGGGGACGCTGATGTGCGTGGCCGAGCGCGCGCGCGCGTCGGCGAGCGACATCGCCCAGCTTTCGTCGCACATGAAGAACAGCGCGGCGAACGCGCGGCGGCGCGGCAGGCGCCGGATATACGGCGCGAACGCCGCGCCCATGAGAATGTGGCGCGAATTCACGAGAAACGACATCGCGACGATCAGCGCGATGTGCGGCGGCGACGTCCACAGATGGATCGCGGCGAATTCGGAGCCGCCGCCGAAATTGAGGCCCGTCATCATCGGCACCTCGAACAGGCTCAGCCCTTTTTGCGCGGCCTGCGCGCCGAGCACCAGCGCGAACGGCACGAAACCCAGCATGACGGGCAGCGCCGCGCGCAATCCGCGACCCATCTCGGCGACCTGGGCGGACTTGTCGCGAAGCCCGGACGACGTTGAAACGCTACTGCTCATTACTCCTCCTTGGGGACGAGGATTGTCTGCTTTTTTGACTCGAATCGGGTTGCGTTGTGGCCAGATCTTCCGGAGAATTTGGCATTGAACGTGTGTTTTGCCATTTTTTTGGAATTTGATGCCAATGAAGCTCGACGCTATCGACCGGCGGATCCTGAGCGCACTGCAGCGCGATGGCCGCATGCAGAACGTGGAACTCGCGCATGAGGTCGGGCTGTCGCCGTCACCGTGCCTGCGGCGCGTGCGGCTGCTCGAGGAAGCGGGCGTGATCGAGAAGTACGTGGCCGTGCTGAACCCGGCGAAGGTTGGCAAGGGGCTGACGATCTTCACGCGCGTCTGGCTGAAGGGGCAGGACGCGGAATCCGTGAACCGCTTCGCGGAGGCCGTCCAGCAGATGCCGGAAGTGGTCGAGTGTCACCTGATGGCCGGCGACTGCGATTTCCTGCTGCGCGTGGTGGCGGCCGACATCGACGACTACCGGCGCTTCCAGATGGAATACCTGACGCGCATTCCGGGCGTGCTGAGCGTGAAGACCGACATCCCGATGCAGAAGGTCAAGCTCACGTCGGCGCTGCCGACGTAACGCGGCGCGAACACGCGACGACGATTCGGCGGATCGTCACCAGCCAGTGACAATCGGCCGATACACTGGCGGGACAAGCCGCTTCGCCGCGCACCGTTGCATCGCGGTGCGCCTTCGATGCTCTAGCAACTAACGGTCAACCGCGAGGCGATCGGACAGGCGCGCTGCGCGCGACGCGATCCGCCGGCGGTGCCTTTTTTCTGGTCGAGCCATTCATGCAGCCATTCAATACGCCATGGAATTCGCTGGAAATCGTCAAGCTCGTGCTCGGCGTGCTGACGCCGTTGTCGGTCGCGTGCCTCGGCTGGCTCGTCGCGCGCCGGCTGAAGCGGCTCGAGCTCGTGCAGTGGACCAACCAGCGGCTGATCGAGAAGCGGCTCACGCTGTACGACACGGTCGCGCCGCAGCTCAATGCGCTGCTGTGCTTCTACACGTGGATCGGCTACTGGAAGGATATCTCGCCGGACGACGTGATCCGCGCGAAGCGCGACCTCGACCGCACGTTTCACATCTACCGCTACCTGTTCGACGAGGACGTGTACGACGCGTATCACACGTTCATCCACGCGCTGTTCGAGATGCATACGGGGCCGGGACGCGACGCGCGGATCCGTTCGCTGATCCACGCGCCGGACGGTGACCGCAGCGTGCACGGCACGTACGAATGGAACGCGGCGTGGGCCGAGCGGTTCTCGACCGCGAACGTGACGGACAAGGCCGACGTGGTGCGGCACTACACGCGGCTGATGGAGCGGCTGCGCGTCGCGCTCGGCGCCAATCGCTGACGATCGCGCACGCCCGCGCATTACGCGCCGGTACCGGAATCCGCTACCCGGCGGCGCGAATGGATCCCCTTGTGCACATCCTAGATGCGCGATGCGGCCGCGGCTGACATGCTCGTGGCCATGTCCACTCGCGCGAGGTTCTTATGTTCATCGACACGGGTTCTCGGTCGCCGGCGATATGCCGGCCGGGCGTGCGCCGGCGGCGCCTTTTTGCGGTGGGTACGGCTGGTCCGGACACGATGCCGTTGCCGGCCGAACCCGAGCTCGGCGACATTGTCTTCATCCGCGTGACGGTGCGGCCGTTTCTCGAAGTGGCGAGCGCGACGCGCTCGTGGACGAATCACATGGGGATCGTCGTCGGCGAGCGCGGCGGCGAGCCGCTCGTCGCGGAGAGCACGTTTCCGCTGTCGCGCGTGACGACCATGTCGCGGTTTCTCGCGCGCTCGGATCGCGGCGCGTGCGTGATCGCGCGCTTGAAGCAGCCGCTCGACGCCGCGCAACGGCGCCGGCTCGTCGACGCGGCCATGCGCCGGCTCGGCGTGATCTACGACACGGGCTTCAATCTCGCGTCGCGCCGGCAGTTCTGTTCGCGTTTCGTGCGCGAGGTGGTGCGCGATGCGACGCGGATCGTGCTCGGTGACGTCGAGACGTTCGATGCGCTGCTGCGCCGCAATCCCGATCATCCGCTGGGGTTCTGGAAGATCTGGTATTTCGGCCGGATTCCGTGGCAGCGCCGTACGGTGACGCCGGCGAGCTTGCTCGATAGCGGTGAGTTGCGCGTGGTGATGGATACGCGTGGGCGCGATGCCGGCGCGCGGGAGCCGCGAGGTTCGGACGATGCGGATATCGACGGCGCGTATGACCGTTGACGCGGCACGTTCCGGGTGTTGAACGAGGGTGGCGTGTGGCGGGGGTAGGCCGCTCAAACGACGGGCGGCCGGGTACGACGCATCAAGCGAACGAGATCACGAGTTTCTTGCCGCAAGCTGCCGCGTATTTGCGCAGCGTATCGATGGACGGTGAATGCTGGCCCGTTGCGAGCGCCCGCTCGAGTCGTGTCACCGCCGGTGCTTTCGTACCCATGCGCTCGGCCACGTCGGCTTGCGACAGGCCGGCGTCTCGCCGGGCAGCGAGCATCACGTCGAGCAGGGCGAGTTCTTCGCGGTTCAGCCGTTCGTATTCGGCGCGCACGTCGGGGTTCGACAACGCGCGCTCGCGCAGCTTCTTATACATTGCCATCTTGAACCTCCTTGAGTCGACGGCGGGCGATTTCCAGTTCCTTCCGCGGCGTCTTTTGCGTCTTCTTCACGAAACAATGCAGCATGACGATACGCCGGGCGACGATCGCGCAGTAGAACACCCTCGCGATACCTTCGGCACCCTTCAGTCGCATTTCATACAGCCCGTTTCCCATTGACTGCGTGTGCGGTTCGCCAAGATTCGGGCCGTACTGCTCCATGCGATCAGCGAGTGCAAAAAAACGGGCAAGCAGCGTCGTCGGTAACGTGACGACTCCCGTCTCCACACGCGCATTGAAGAACTGAATTTCGTACGAGTTAGGTAGCACAGTAACAAATATGTTATGTCGATGCAAGTGGAGCGTTCGGCCGCGACTGCGGATGCAGGCGGCCGGGCAGACGTTCGAAGCGTCGTTACGTCTATCGGGGAGGTCGATCAGGAAGGCGGTACCCGACCAGGTTCGGGCGACCTGAATCGGGCGAGGTGTGCGATTCGGTGTCGGCTCAGATGGCGCAGTTTGGAAGCGCCAGCAGAGTCAATTCCGTCCCGCCACCGCGAGCCGCGCGGCCAGCCCGACGAATACCGTGCCGAGCAGATACTGCGGCAGCTTCGACGGCCGGCGGCGCGCGCCGATTCGCTGGCTCAACCGGCTCGCGGACAGGATCACCGCGCCGTTGACGACGAGCCCGATCAGGTTGAGCACCGTCGCGAGCACGAGAATCTGCACGGCGATCGAGCCGTGTTCGGGACGCACGAACTGCGGGAACAGCGCGAGGACGAACAGCGCCATCTTCGGATTCAGCAGGTTCGTCGTCAGGCCCTGGCGGAAGATCGCGGCGGCCGAATGGCGGCGCGGCGACGCGACCGGCGACAGCGCAGTCGCATCCGAACGGAACGTCTTCCACGCGAGATAAAGCAGATAGGCGGCACCCGCGAAGCGCACGGCGTCATAGGCGAGCGGCACCGCGACGAAGAGCTGCGACAGCCCGAGCGCGGCTGCGAGTGCGTGGCAGTAGGTGCCGGCCTGAATGCCCGCGAGCGTGGCGAACCCCGCGCGGCGGCCCTGGCTCACGCTGCGCGATGCGATCAGCAGCATGTCGGGGCCGGGTGTGACGGTCAGCGCGAGGCACGCGCCGGAGAACAGTGCGAGCGTGGAGAGGTCGATCATGGAAGTCCCGTCGTGCCGGAGCGGCGTGAAAGGGAGATCAGTGTAGGAGTGCGTCCGGCGCGGGTCAATTGGCCGAACGGCCGATGATTCGATGTGCCGGCACAGCCGATCGCCAACGGATTCGCTCCGTTTTCGACGCGCCGACGAACTCGTGCCAAGCGCGCCACGCGCGAATCGAGCGCACGCGCCGTCGCGCCCGTTACTGCTTCCTGCAAGCCACCTGATAATCGATCACGGTATTCGCCGACGGCGTGTCCGGCTCACCGCCGGCCGTCGTCACGCCGAGCACGCCGGCCGCGCTCCGATATCGCAGCGCGCAATACCCCATGCCGGTGCCCGAGCATGCTTCGGCTTCGATGATCCCGTGCTTCGCGAGCGTCGCCGCGCCATCCATCTCGTTCGGTTTTTCGTGCGGACGCAGCGGCTGCCAGCCGTGCGAGATCAGGATCTTGCGTGCCTTGTCGAGTGGTTTGCCGTACACGTTGGGCACGACGGCACGGCCGTGACAGTACGTGCGTTCCGCTGCGACCGCGGTCAGCCGCAAGCCGCCATTCTCTTCGCGCAGCTCGCCGACCGGCGCCGACGGACCATCGCCGCCCCACACCAGCAGCGCGCCGCTTTCCAGCGGCTCGACCGAGCCGAGTTGCCAGCCGGACGCGCGCGCCGTATAGCCGAGCGCGACGAGCGTCGTGCCGTCGAAGACGCCGATGTTTGCGTTGCGCGCAAAGCAGATCGCGCTCGTCCCCGGCTTGAACCCGCTCGCGAACGTGACGACCGTATAGCGGCCGAGCGGCGCCTCGGACGTCACGATCCAGCCGAGCTTCGCGACGTCGCGGCCGGCCGCAGTTGTGGTCTTCGCGCGATATTGCGCACAAAACGCGTCGAGCGTGCCGTTCTCGGGCGAGTGCGGCAGCGCGCCGAGCGCAACCAGCGACGCGCCCGCGATATCGGAAGCCGTACGCAGCGCCTCGGCCTCGGCCGACGCCGCGCCGCCGAACATGACGCACGCGAGTGCCGCGAGCGATGCGACGCGGCGGGCCAACGGCCGGGCGGCGATGCGGCGCACGTCGGCTCAGCCCTGCGCGATCACGTCGATCCGCAGTGCTTCGCCACCGTCGACGATCGCCAGCAGACGATCGACGTTCGGGTGCGCACCCGGGCGGTTGCGCGCGTCGGCGGTGTGCTCCGCGAACACGGCGAGACCATGTTCAGCGGCCTTCGCATCGAGCGTGCCGAATGCCTGCTTCAGATAGTGATACACCGCGAGCGAGCCCTGCTTGCCCGGCTGGTTCTCGATGCTCGCGACCACGTCGCCGTTCGCGCCGACGAGATCGATGCGTGCGATGCCGTCGATGGCCGGCAGTTGCGCGAGGTTGTCCTTGAATACTTGGGTCGGTTGAATCACTGAAACACTCCGTCGGTTCGGTCATGGGCCAATCGGGCCGTATCTTATCCGATCGTCATCCGGCCGGCCGCGGTGCACCGGCGAGCCGCACCGCGCTGCCCGCCACCGTCGGCATCGCGCGGGCTTTTCCGCTAGAGTAGGAGATCACCGGCCGCATCCGCCGCCCACGCCGGCACGCGGCGGCCACGTCCCGCCATTGCATTGCACACGAGGGCCCCGATGGACATTGAGCAACGCTACACCGCCAATGCGCCGACGCGCGCGGAAGTCGACGCACTGGCCGGTAACACCGTGATCGAATTCGGCGCGAACTGGTGCGGGATCTGCGCGAGCGCGCAGCCCGCGATCGTCGCGTCGCTCGCCGCGCATCCTGCCGTGCGGCATGTGAAGATCGAGGACGGCCCGGGCCGGCCGCTCGGCCGGTCGTTCCGCGTGAAGCTGTGGCCGACATTGATATTCATGCGCGACGGGGTCGAAGTCGCGCGCGTCGTGCGCCCCGCCGACGCGAAGCAGATCGAAGCCGAAGGCTTCGCCGCACTCGCCTGAGGTAGCCATCATGCAACAGGCCATCACGCACATCGGCGTTGAAACGCACGGGAGCGGCCTCGTCGAGTTCACATCGCAGGCGCGTGCGTTCGTCGACCAGCAGGCGATCCGCACCGGGCTGCTGACGGTTTTCTGCCGCCATACGTCCGCGTCGCTGCTGATCCAGGAGAACGCGGATCCGTCGGTGCAGCGCGATCTCGAACGCTACTTCGCGACGCTCGCGCCCGAGGACGCCACGCGCTACGAGCACGACACCGAAGGTCCCGACGACATGCCCGCGCATCTGCGCACCGCGCTCACGCAGGTGCAACTGTCGATCCCGGTCGAGCATGGACGCATGGTGCTCGGCACCTGGCAGGGCATCTATCTGTTCGAGCATCGTCGCGCGGCGCATCGGCGCGACATCGTGCTGCATTTGATCGGCGAATGAGCGCGGGAGTGCGAACGGCCGGGCAGGCCGGCACGTGACGCAGCGCGGCCGCGCTCAGCCGAGCAGCTTCTCGACGAGCGCGCCGAGTTCGCGCAGGTGAACGGGCTTCGGCAGGAACGCGTCGAACACCTGCTGGTTCTCGCGCAACGCGGCCGATTCGTACGCGCTGACGCCGAGGATCGACGCAAACCTGCCGTCGTCGTCCGGTTGCGCGACCATCCGGATGCGGCGCGCGACTTCGAAGCCGCTCAGGTCCGGCAGTTCGAGATCGAGCACGACGAGGTCGTAACGCGCGTCGCCGAAACGCGCGACGCCTTCATGCCCGGTGCCGCACAGATCGGCGTCAACGCCGAGCGCTGACAGCATCGCGCCGAGCGTTTCGCGCGCATTGTCGTTGTCGTCGACCACGAGCGCGCGGCGGTTGCGACGCACGTCGACGGCCTGCCATGCGGGCGCGTCGCCGGCCGTGTCGGCGGCATCCGGCGCCTCGGCCGGCAGCGTGACGACGAACTCGCTGCCTTCGCCGACGGCGCTGCGCACGTCCACATGGCCGCGCAGCGTCGTCACGATCTCGCGCACGACGGCGAGCCCCATCCCGATGCCGTCCACATGCAGGCCGACCGCGTCGTTCGCGCGGTAGAACGGCTCGAAGATCTTCGGCAGATGCTGCTTCGCGATACCGGCGCCCGTATCGCGCACCGCAAGTTTCAACTGCCGGCCGGCCGGCGTGTCGACGAGCCGGATCGAAACGTGGATCGATCCGTCGACGGTGTACTTCACCGAATTCTCGATCAGGTTGGACAGCACCTGCCGCAACAGCTTGCGATCGGAGCGGATCGCGAGGTCGTGCGGCTCGACCAGCTGCGAGATCGCGATCCGTTTGGCCGCGATCTTCGCGCGCAGCGGATCGAGCACCTCGGCGAGCAGCGACGCCATGCCGACCGTTTCGGCTTCGGCGAGACGCTTGGTCGAGCGCAGCTTGATGTAGTCGGTCAGGTCCTTGACCAGCGCCTCGAGCGACGACGCGGAATTCTGCAGCCGCCGGATCGTCTTCAGGTTCGCGTCGGATTGCGGCCGCGCGAGCAGGATCTCGATCGATCCGCAGATCGCCTGCAGCGGCGTGCGCAGTTCATGACTGACCATCCCGAGGAACGCGTTCTTCGCCTCGATCATCTCGAACGCGCGATCGGACGCCTTGCGCTCCGCATCGAGCGCCGCGTCCTGGCGTTCGAGCAGGTCGTCGCGCGTGCGCATCGTATAGAACAGCAGCAGGAACAGCGCGCACAGGATCACGCCGAGGATGATGCCGAGCGACAGGATCGCGCGCTGCTTTTCCTTCAACTGATGGAACGTGAAGTCGCGCTGCGCCATCTCGATCGCGCGGAAGTAGTTCGCGAGGCCGTTGACCTTCGGCCAGTGCGCATTGACCTCGTCGATCACGCGCTGTGCGTCGTTCGGTGCGTTGCGCAACGGCGGCACGTCGCGCTTCAGGCGCGCCATGAATTCGCCGAGCGCCGCGATCTCGCCGCGCGCGCGCGGGATGCGCAGCCAGTATTGGGACACCTCGGACGGCCGCTGCAGGAACCCGAACGACACCGACAGGCTGTCGAGCTGCATCTGCACGTGGTCGTAGTCGTCGTCCACGTGCGTCGCGTAGAGAATCAGCTGGCGGTCGAAGCGCGTGTAGACGTTGCGGTATTGCGCGGCGGTCCAGAACACGCCTTCACGCGGCCCTTCGAGCACGCCCTCGTTGACCGACGTCGCGAGCAGGTCCCACAGCAGGAATGCCCACGCGGCAAAGCCCAGGATCCACAGCGACCCCAGGACCAGGATGATCTTTCTGTTCTTCCACCGCCCGCGCTTCATGTCGCCCGCTTACTTCACGGTCAGGCCGATGATCTGCCACGCGAACTTGGCTTCGCCGAGCGGCGTCTTCAGCTCGTCCGGATACTGGTCGCGCGGATACATGATCCACAGCGGCCCGTAGTTGTCGTTGCCGAGCACCTTGCCGTTCATCGTGCGCGCGAGGATCACGCCGTACTTGTCGGCATCCGACACGGGGATCGTGAACGTGTACTCGTCGATGCAGCGGAACTCGATCTGCGTGCCGTGCGCGTCGACGGTCTTCAGCACGTCGGACAGGCGCGGGCCGGTGAAGGTCGCCTTCGGCGTCCAGCTCGTCGACGTGACGATCGTGTACTGCGGCAGCGCCATCAGCGCCTGCTCGGAAAAGACGAACGTCGTGTTGCCGGGCTGGTTGCTGCGGCCGATCTTGCCGTCGACGGTGAACGTGAACGACGCGGCCCAGCTCGCGGCGGCCATGCCGAGCAGGCCGGCCGCGACCAGGCTCTTGATCCAGATCGTCGAGATTCGCATGTGTTTCCCCTCGGTCGTGTTCGGGTTCGAGTTCGTGTGATGGTGGGTGTTCGTCGTGGTCTCAGCTCGCGACGGCGGCGCCCGCGGCGCTCGCGGCGGCCGGCAGCGTGATCTTCAGTTCGCGTGCGACTTCGGCGAACAGGATCGGCAGGCGCACCGGCTTTTCCTCGCAGCGCGCGTTGTAGTGCGACACGATGTGCGCGATCTCGTCCTCGCTCGCCTCGCCGGTGGAGATCTTGCCGGTCAGCAGGAAGATCGGCGCGCCGCCGTTTTCGCTCGAGCGGATGCCGCGCACGAGTTCGGCGGCCGTCTGGTCGCCGAGCATCCAGTCGAGGATGTAGCCGTCGAAGTCCTCGACTTCCAGCGCCTTGCGGAACGACGCGCCGTCGAAGTAAGGCACCGCGTTCACGCCTTTTTCGATGAAGTATTCGCACACGGTTTCGGCGACGTCCTGCGAATCGTCGACCACCGCGATCCGCGCGGCATAGACGGTCGGCTGGCTCGAGCGCAGCTCGATGACGTCGACCGGATAGGTGCGGCCTTCGCGCGCGTGCTCGCGTTCGGTGACGATCCATTCGCCCTGCCACTGCAACGCGACGAAATCCGTTTCGATCTGGCTGCTGGCCTTCGCCGAGATCGCCGCGCGGCAGCGAAAGCGGCGCGACTCGATCACGAGCGTCGCGTCGATCATCTCGGCGGCGGCCGGCTGCGTGCCCTTGTCGTCGAGCAGGATCGCGGGCGGCACGCCGAAGTGCGTCGCGATGTCCTGCAACTGCGACAGGTTCCACGGGATCAAGCCTTTCATCTTGCGCGTGACGACCGAGAAACTGAGGCCCAGCACGTTCGCGATCGTCGTGTTGTGACTGCGCGGCGGAATGCCGTTGCGCGTCAGCAGATCGCGCACCTTGGTGGCGGTGATGAGATCGACGTTGGCCTGCTCGCTAGTGGACATCTGGAAAGGGTCTCCTGGGTTTTAGCGACGAAGAGCATATTCAAAAGTGACGCGATACGCAAACTTTGAAATCGCGATTGACCTTGACATGCCATATTTCTCCATTATTATTGCTCACCACGTCACTATTGTTTGTCGCGTCAGGTTTGGAGGCCGGTATCGAACACGGTCATCTGGCGAAAAGCGGCAGCCAGCACGTGACTGAACGATTCAAAGAGAGAGCCTGAGAGAGCCTTGGAGTGCGTGTCGGCGTTGGCGAATTGTATTCGCCTCGCCGCACGCAAACCGGGTGCGCGCTCGCGGGGGTGGGATAGCGCGAAGCAGTGCGGCGCAGATAAAACGTGGGGAACGCACACATGTATCGCCGTTTGCTGGCACCGGGGCTGCTGTTGCTGTTGGCCGCGTGCGCGCAGGATCCGTCCGTTACACGCAACACGGTGCGGATCTGCGATGACACAGGTTGTTCCGATCGCCCTAAAGATCAGGTGTCCTATCAAAAAAGGGACGAGGCGGACGGCCGCGAAGATCCGCGCATCGTTGCGCTGAAGCAGGCCGCGAAGGCGCAGCCCAAGGCCGCCTACGACCTCGGCCTGCGTTATTTCCGCGGCGACGGCGTGCGCCAGGACAGCTATCAGGCACTGAAGTGGATGCGCGACGCCGCCGAGCGCGGCGACCTGAACGCGCAGAAGGCGCTCGGCAGTTTCTACCTGTTTGGCCTCGAGGAGATGGGCTCCGATCCGCGCGAAGCGGACAAGTGGCTGTCGATCGCGGCGAGCCGCGGCGACAAGGAATCGAAAAAGCTGCTCGAGCTCGCCCGCAAGGCCAAGAAGGAAGACGAGGAAGACTGGAAATGGCGTACGCAATGGCGTGACGTCTATTACGGCTACTGGTACTCGGGCTATCCGTACTACGGCGTCTGGAATCAGACGTACTGGTACTACTGACCGGACCGAAAGCAACGGGAGCTGCAGCGGGGAGACCACCATCGCGCAGCCACGCCGGGGGGGCTTATCGAAGTTCGCACGAACATATACGCCGAACAACGACTCTATCGATCGATAACGACATGAAGACCAACCTTTCCCAACGTCTCACTCAAGGTGCGCTGGTTGCAGCGCTTTGCGCGTCGGTCGCCGGCTGCGGCGGCGTGGTGACGCCCGGCGGCCAGAACGCGGGCGTGTCCGGCGCCGCGGCGGGCGGCGCGAGCGCCGGCGCCGATACGACGCTGCAGCGCTGCACGTCGCCGCTCGGCACGATCGCCGTCGACGACGGCCGCAACGCCGACTGGTGGGGCCCGTTCGGCAGCGCGACCAAGATGACGACCATCGACCCGCTGCTGCGCCTGGCCGTGCAGCAGTCGAACTGCTTCGTGATCACGTCGATCGGCAACCAGAAGAGCGACGCGCGCCTGTCGCGCATCACGCAGTTGCAGCGCAACTCGGGCGAATACCGTGCGGGCTCGAAGCAGCAGAAGGGCCAGCGCGTCGCGGCCGACTACTACATGGAACCGCAGATCGTGATCAACGATTCGGCGGTCGGCGGCATCGGCAGCATGATCGGCGGGCTGATCGGCAACAGCGCGGTCGCGGCGGTGGCCGGCCATCTGCAGACGAAGGCATCGGTCGTGACGCTGACGCTGTTCGACGTGCGTTCGGCCGTGCAGATCGCGGCGTCGGAAGGCAGCTCGACGGCGACCAACTACGGCGCGGCGCTGGGCGGCTTCGGCGGTGGCGTGGGCGGCGCGCTGTCGGGCTTCTCGGCGACGCCGGAAGGCAAGGCGACCGTCGTCGCGTTCATCGACGCCTACAACAAGATGGTCGTCGCACTGCGCAGCTACAAGGCGCAGGACGTCAAGGGCGGGCTCGGCCGCGGCGGCCAGTTGCAGGTCAATTGAGGTTCCGGGCCGGCGCTGCGAGCCGCGCCGGCCGAACCGGGGACGTTGGATGCGCCGCATCGCCCCTGAATTGCATCTCGTGCCGTCGGCTTGCCGGCGGAATTGTATTGGCGCGCGCGGACGGGGAGCGATGTCACGACTTGTCCGAGGGGACAAGACGTTATGGGCGATTGCGCCGCTAGGATTCGTTCGAGTTCAAAACAAGCATTGAAACAAATCGGACATGTACTAAAAGGATAATACACAACTGATTTTCGCAGTGTCGTTTGGCATGATCGGGATGTCTCTATCCCGAATGCATTCATCGTGACGCCCAGCCCGGCAGGGAATCTGCCGCATGTCCGCATCCCCGGGCACCGTCACGCCGAGCCATGCCATACAGCACGCTTCAGTCCATTCGCCGCTACCAGAGCATTTCGATGTTCGGTGGCGGCATCGTCGTCACGATCCTGATCCTGATCGCCTGCGGGCTCGGGATCACGTCGATCGTTTACGGCTATCTGGACGGTGAGCGGCGCAATTTCCTGAACGGCGTGGAAGAGGCCGTCGACGAGGTGCAGGTGGCCGAGACGTCGTTCCGCAACGGCGTCGCGAACACGCAGCTGATCTGGCACGAGCTCGGCGCGGCGCCTCCCGACGTCGTGAACGCGTTTTTCGCCAACGGCCAGCAGTTGGCGATCAAGCCGTATCCGTCGCTCGTGGTCGGCGTGCCGGGGCAAACCGGGCAGCGTGACGAGGTGGCGCGCTATCTCGCGCTGTCGTTCCTGCTGTCGCGCATCGGCGCGGCGAGTTCACTCAATCGCGGGCGCACGCTCGAGGGCTACCACTACAGTACGCGCACGGGCATGTTCGGCTTCGTGCCGCATCTGTCGCGCGACAATCCCGCGCTCGCGACGCCCGACGCGCGCGCGCGTGTCCTCGCGGCGCTGCACGTCGATTTCGACGGCCCGGCGCCGACCGACGGTCGTCCCCACGTTCGCTGGCTGCCGCCCTACATCAATCCCGTGACGGGGCAGGCGCGTATCCGGATCGCCGCCGAAGCGCGCGCGGACGGCCAGCCATTCGCGGTGCTCGTCACCGAATACGCACCGGAATACCTGCTGTCATGGCTGCCCGGGCGCGGGCCGGCCGGCGTGTTCTTCATCGCGTCGGCGGACAACCGGCTGATCGCGATCGACCCCGGCATCGAGCGGACCAACGCGCTGACCGAGCGCCTGCTGAATCTCGATGTCGCGCATGCCGACCGGGCCGCCGACGAGCCGCTCTTTCGCGATGGCGCGATCGTGTTCCGCTCACGGCTCGCGGCCACCGGCTGGACGATCGCCTATGTACTGTCGTGGGCCGACGTGGCGGCCGGCATCGGCGTGCAGGCCGGCGCGCTCGCGGCGTCGACGCTCGTCGCGATCGTCGTGATGTGGCTGCTGCTCGTGCGATTCCACCGGCGCGTGCTCGTGCCGGTCTACGCGCGTTCGGCCCGCGTGTTCGAGAGCGAGGCGCTGTGCCGCAGCGTGATCGCGATGGCGCCGGTCGGCATCGGCCTCGTGTCGCTGTCCGACCGCCGCGTGATGCTCGCGAGCGATGTGCTGGCGCAGATGCTCGTCCCGCACGGCGGCGATCACCACGCGTTGGCCGCGCAGGCGCTGGCGCAATACGACGCGTTCGTCGCGAACGGCGGCGCGGGCCGCACGATGATGACCGAGCTCGTGCTCGATGCGCACGGCGACGCGCCGCTGCACCTGGAGGTCATCGCGCACAGCGCGCGTTATCAGGGCGAGGACGTGCTGATCGCGATTTTCGCCGATACGACCGCGCAGCGCCGGCTCGTGCATCAGCTCGAGGAAGCCGTGCGCGCGGCCGATTCGGCGAATGCGGCCAAGTCGTCGTTTCTCGCCGCGACGAGCCACGAGATCCGCACGCCGCTCAACGTGATCCTCGGCAACCTCGAGTTGCTCGAGCGCACGGCGCTCGATGCGTCACAGCAGAGTCGCGTGCAGACGCTGCGCGCATCGGCCGAGGGCCTGCTCGCGATCGTCAGCGACATCCTCGATTTCTCGAAGATCGAGGCCGGCGCGATGACGGTCGAGTCGATCGAGTTCGACGTGATCGCGGTGATCGAGCGCGAACTGGCGGCGTTCGCGTCCGTCGCGAGGGCGAAAGGGTTGCCGCTGTTCGCCGATATCGATGCGAGCGCGGCGCAGCGTATGCGTGGTGATCCGACGCGGCTCGCGCAGGTGGTCGGCAACCTGCTCGGCAACGCGATCAAGTTCACCAGCGAAGGCCGCATCGTCGCGCGCGTGGCGGTGGGCCACGACGTAGGCGGGAGGCCCGAACTCGCGATCGGCATCGAAGATACGGGCATCGGGATCGATCCCGCGCAACATGCGAGGCTGTTCAAGCCGTTCTCGCAGGTCGACGCGTCGATCACGCGGCGCTACGGCGGCACGGGGCTCGGGCTCGCACTGTGCGATCGGCTGGTCGCGGCGATGGGCGGGACGATTTCAGTCCACAGCGCGCCGGGCATCGGCAGCCTGTTCACCGTCCGCCTGCCGCTGCGCATGGGTATCGCGCCGAAATCGTCGGTGGTTGCCGGCGACAGGCGGACGCTGATCGTCGTGTCGCCGGAGGACGCATGGCGCGCGTTCGCCTTTCCGCATCTGCGTGCATGGGGTTTCGATGTCGCGATGCATCCGAGTCCGATCGGGATAGCCGCCGGGTGCCTCGTGCGTGCTCACGCGATCGTACTCTTCGGCGATTCGGACCAATGGCGGCGCGAGGAGCTCGACAGTCTCGGCGGCGGCACGCCGGTCGTGCTCGCCACGCCGGACGGTCCGCTGCAGCCCGACGTCGCGGGTCGCACGATCCGCGTGTCGAGCTATTCGCTGAACGGGCTGCGCACGGCGATCGAGCAGGCGCGCGTCGCGACTGCCGAGCAGCGGCCCGCGCCTGCCGCCGGCAAAGCCGGTGATGGGCAACCCGAGACGGCTTCCGGCGCGCGTGTGCCACGCGTGCTGGTCGCCGACGATGCGTCGGTCAACGGGTCGATCTTTCGCGAGCAGCTCGACGTGCTCGGCTGCACGGTGCGGTGCGTGTCGTCCGGGGGGGCCGCGCTCGATACGCTCGCGAACGGTGCATGGGACGTGCTGCTGCTCGGCGCCGACCTGCCCGACATGTCGGCCGGGCAACTGGCGGAAGCCGTCCATGCGCGCGCGCTGCCGTGCGACATGATCGTCGTCGCATCGCATCTGGCGCCCGACGACGCGCAGCGTTACGCCGCATCGAACGTCGAGTGCGTGTTGACGAAGCCGGTGACGCTGGCCGACTTGCGTCGCGCGCTTGCCCGAGTCGCGCGACAGCGCGGGATCGCGTTTTCTGCCGCCGCGGCGGACGAACGGCCGGCGTCGAGCGCAATGGCGGCAGCGGTGGCGCACTGGCCGGGAAGATAAAAAAGCGACGCCATGGCGGCATAGATCGCCGGCGTTCAAAACGGGGAAGGCAGACACGCCGCATCGTACAGATGCCGCGTGATTTCGACTGAGAAGGAAGGGTAAGGCCGTGCGCTATATGGGAAAGGTGTTCGGGCTGCTGATTGGATTTGCGACGCTGCCGGAGAAATCCAGACGGGATTTCCTCACGAAGCTGAATGAATTCATGATGATGTCGCCGTCGCAGAAGCGGCGGGCCATCACCGAGTGGCAGCATGCCGCGGATGACGGGTCGGGCGAACCGGACAAGTCCGTGGCCAAACGTTAGACAGCGGCCGAGGCCGTTTCGCGGGACGGGATGGATCGACGGTATGGGGAAGGCCGTCGATCGGATGTGCGTGGGCGGCGAATCGGCGAACGTGCCGCCGTCGTTGCGACGCCGTGTCCGGGCCTGGTGGACGGCGCGTCGGCGGGTGCGTCGAAGCCTGGCGGGCGCGGTCCGGTGCAAGCAGCCGCACGTCGATTTCTCGCGGCGACGCGGAACCCGTCTATTATCTTAAAATTACGCTGCGCACCGCCCGGTTCGCTGAACATCGCAACGCGACCGTGTCGCGATCGGCGCGTCGCACAAACATCGCACGTCGGGCCGCGTGTATCGGGAGAAGAATATAGATGGATGAATTTTTTGTGCGAGTGATGGTAGCGGACGATCATCCTTCGTCCGCACTCGGGATGTCGCAGGCACTCGCGGGCAGCAGCACGATCAAGCTGCTCGGCACCGTGTCGAATTCGACCGACCTGGTAGCGATGCTCGACGTGCAGCAGAGCGACGTGCTCGTCGTCGATTATGTGATGCCGGGCGGCAAGTATGGCGACGGTCTCGCGTTGTTGTCGTTTCTGCAGCGTCGCTATCCCGCGCTTCATCTCGTGACGATCACGATGATCGACAATCCGAGCGTGCTGCATGCGATTCAGCGGCAGGGCGTCGGGTGCATCCTCAGCAAGTCCGACGCGATTTCGCATCTGGTCGGCGCGGTTCACGCGGCTTATGTTGGCGCGAATTATCTGTCGCCGTTCGTCAAGCAATTGCTGGAGGGTACCGAGACGTCGCCGGGCACGCGCACGCTGACGGCCCGCGAAATCGAGGTCGTGCGACTGTACGGCGCCGGCCTGACGGTTGGCGAGATCGCTGTTCAGCTTCACCGGAGCAAGCAAACGATCAGCTCGCAGAAGTCGAGCGCGATGAAGAAGCTCGGCATCGTCCGCGACGCGGACCTGATCCGCTATGCAAGCGAGGGCCAACTGCCCGAAATGCCCGGGACCAATGCGTAGACGGGCAACCGGCGGGCAGCACCGCGTAACCCGGGCGGCGCATGACGCCGCGCCGGCGCCGAGTCGACTTCGACGATCCGTATGCCCACCAAACTGAAAGCGCTGATTGCGAACGCCACCGCTACCGCGGGACGCAAGCCGTTCGAGCCGGGGCGCGTGCGCCGCCAGCAGCAATGGCTGCTGTACGCAAGCGGCGCGGCGATCACGGTGTTCGTGCTGGTGTGCACGGCACTTGTGGCGCGACTCGACCTGCAGGAATCGCTTGCGCAGTACCGGTCGGGGTTCCTGATACGCAAGGCCGAACTGCTGGCGGAGATGGAGGTGGTCAGGGCCCTCCAGAATCGCTACGTCGAAAACCTCGAACTGATCGCCAAGCATGGCGCGAGCGTGTCGCCCGATACGCTCGGGCGGTTTGTCGACGATCACGGCAGGATGGTTGCCGTCGGCCACGCGGGGCGTGTGGCATTTGCGGCTTTCGCGCTCGCTTCGTCATCGCAACCGGAGAAGGCCTACGCGCCGTTGCTTCTCAAGTTGCTCGCGCAAGGCGAGGTGACGGGCAACATGCCGCCGCAACAGGCCGGCGATCCGGGAATGGGCGCGTACATCATCGATCCGGACGGCAATTTTGTCATTGTGACCGGGTATCCGCTGGTCAAGCAGGTGCTGGCGCTGCCGGCCGGCTTCGACATCAAGGCATTGATTCGGCAATTGCAACCGCCGCCCGACTTCGTGTCGATGGCATCGGCATCGGATAGCCGGAAGGTTCTGCTCGATCGGCGCGACGACCCGCTGACCGGACGCTCGACGCTGCGGTTCGCACAGGCGGTGCGCGACCCGCAGGGCAAGCCGGTCGCATGGTTCATCGCGGTCAGCCGGCCGGAGATCGACGATTTTCTGCGTTCTTCGTCCGCCGGCAAGGATTACGCGCTCGTCAATCAGGCGGGACAGGTTCTGACCGGCCGCGAGGTCGCCCCCGCGCTGACGGCCCGTGCGCTCGACTATGCGCACAAGGCGGGCAGGGAACGGGCGGCCGCCCATCGCGTCGGCATGAATATCGTCATCGGCGACCGGATGCCGGGGTTCCGCGAGGTGTTGACCGCGACCTTCTCGTGGCGCAGCCTGTTCGATGACATGGCCGGCCGCCTGGGGGTCGCGATCGGTCTCGCGCTGCTGGCGATCGGAACGGTGTGGTTCGCGATCGTCATGTTCGACCGGCGCGCGCTGCGCCCGGCGAACCGTCGTGCAATCCGGCTGATCGAAAGCGAGGCGCTGAACCGCACGCTGATTCGCACGGCGCCGGCCGGGCTGATGCTGCTGTCGCTCGCCAACGGCGACACCATGGTGCGCAACGAGGCCGCGCAGGCCTACGGCGACACCGATGCGGCGGCGTCACTCGGCAAGCGCATCTGGCAGGCCTATCACCGCGGTATCGCGGGCGGCCGGGCGCCGCGCGTCGTCACGCACGAATTGTCGGTCGACCTCGTCGGCGGCGGGACGACCTATCTCGCCGCGCATATCGTCCGTACGCGCTATCGCGGCGTCGACGTGTTGCTCTGCACGCTGACCGACATCACCGCGCGCAAGCAGATGGAAGACAAGCTGCGCGAGGCCCGGGAGGCGGCCGACGATGCGAACAAGGCGAAGTCGACGTTCCTCGCGACGATGAGCCACGAGATCCGCACGCCGCTGAACGCGATCGTCGGCAATCTGGAATTGATGGAACGCGCGCCGTTGCCGGCCGAGGAGCGGCGACGCCTGCAGACGGTGATGTCGTCGTCGGATGCGTTGCTGCGCGTGATCAACGACGTGCTCGATCTGTCGAAGGTCGAATCGAACCAGATGGTGCTGGAGGCCGTGCCGTTCGATTTGCGTGCGGTTGTGCGCGACGTCGCGGCGATCTTCCATCCGCTGGCCGCGGCCCGGCACCTCGCGCTCGAATGCAGGATCGACCCGCAACTGGCCGATGGCTATGTCGGCGACCCGACTCGCCTGCGTCAGATCGTGTCGAATCTCGTCAGCAACGCAATCAAGTTCACCGAGCGCGGCAGCGTGACGATCGAGGCGCGACCGACGGCCACCGTCGGTCAAGCGCGTGGCGTCGAGGTGGTGGTACGCGACACCGGTATCGGCATCGCGCCGGAGAGCCTGCCGACGTTGTTCGACGTGTATGTCCAGACCGATGCGTCGATCTACCGGCGCTTCGGCGGCACGGGGCTCGGACTGCCGTTGTGCCGGCGCCTCGCGCGGCTCATGCATGGCGACCTGGCGGTCGAAGCCCGGCCGGGCCAGGGCGCGACGTTCATCGTGTCGCTGCCGCTGTCCGCCGCTCCGTCCGGATGGCGCGTCGCGTTCGACGAAACGGAATCCACCGCGTCGTCGTTGCCGGCATACGCGGACGAGGAGACTCCGCTGCGCGTGCTCGTCGCGGAGGATCATCCGGCGAGCCGCGCGCTGCTGCGCGATCAGCTCGATGCGCTGCATTGCGACGCCATGCTCGTCGCGAACGGTGTCGAAGCGATGCGCGCGTTCTTCGCGCATTCGTTTGACGTGGTGCTCACCGATCTCGGCATGCCGGAACTCGACGGCTTCGCGCTCGCGAACTTCCTGCGCGAGCAGGGCGCGAAGGTGCCGGTGATCGCGATGACCGCGCATGCGACTGAGGAGGATCGGCGGCGCTGCGCGCAGACCGGCGTCGCGGAGGTCGTGCTCAAGCCGCTGTCGATCGATGCGCTCGGCGCGGTGTTGCGGCGTCACGGAGGACGCGGCGCGGCGGCATCGCATCCGGTCGATCGTGCCGACCGGCCGGTGCCGCCCATGACGGACGAGATACGCGAAAAATTGCATGCCTCGACGCTGCACTCGCTGGCGAAGATCGATGCCGCGTTGCTGCGCGGCGACGTCGCGTGCGTCAGCGGCGAACTGCATTCGATGCGAGGCGGTTTCGCGCTGGCCGGCGACGTGGACTCGAGCGATGCATGCGCGAACGGCGAGCGGGTGCTGGCCGCGGGCGGTCTCGATGCGCTGAAGCTGGAATGGCCGGAGATACGCGTGGCGATGGAGGCCGCGCTGTCGAGATTGGCCGGCGTCTGAGCCGAATGGCGCCGCGCTGCTGAGGCGGCGGCGGGACACATGCGGCCACGGTTTTGCATCCCGGCTGGCGCCAGCGAGCGCGCCCCAGCCCGACGTCCCCTTCACATCACCCGTTGCGGAAGATCTCCGCGTAGGCGCTCAACGCCGGCACCCCGCCGAGATGCGCATACAGCACCTTCGACCCCGGCTCGAATTCCCCGCGACGCACCTTGTCGATCATCCCGTGCATCGATTTCCCTTCGTAGACGGGATCGGTCAGCATCCCCTCGAGCCGTGCACACAAGCGAATCGCCTCCAGCGTGCCATCGTTCGGCAATCCGTATTCCGGGCCGGCATAGCGCGTGTCGAGCACCACGTCCGCCTCGGTGATCGGCCGGCCGAGATCGACCAGTTCGGCCGTATGCCGCGCAATGCGCGTGATCTGTTCGTGCGTGCGCTCGGGCGTCGCCGACGCGTCGATGCCGATCACGCGATCCGCGCGTCCGTCGGCCGCGAAGCCGACGACCATCCCCGCCTGCGTGCTGCCCGTCACCGAGCAGACCACGACATAGTCGAACTTGAACCCGAGCTGTGCTTCCTGCTCGCGCACTTCTTCCGCGAAGCCGACGAACCCGAGACCGCCGAGCGGATGCTCGGAGCACCCGGCCGGAATCGGATACGGCTTGCCGCCCGCCTGCCGCACGCTCTCCATCGCTTCTTCCCAACTGCGGCGAATGCCGATGTCGAAGCCGTCGGCAACGAGCCGCACGTCGGCGCCCATCATGCGCGACAGCTGGATGTTGCCGACGCGGTCGTACACGGGGTCTTCGTAGTTCACCCAGTGTTCCTGCACGAGCACGCACTTCATCCCGAGATGCGCGGCGACGGCCGCGACCTGGCGCGTCTGGTTCGACTGCACGCCGCCGATCGACACGAGCGTGTCGGCACCTTGCGCGAGCGCGTCGGGGACGAGGTATTCGAGCTTGCGCGTCTTGTTGCCGCCGAACGCGAGGCCGCTGTTGCAGTCCTCGCGCTTCGCGTACAGCTCGACCTTGCCGCCGAGATGCGCGCTCAGGCGCTTGAGCGGCTGGATCGGCGTCGGGCCGAACGTGAGCGGATAACGGGGAAAGCGTTGCAGGTTCATCGACAAGCTCCGGATAGCGGTGGGCGGAAGATCGGACGGTCGGGCGCGGCCGGCGCGCCATGTCCCGATGGAAAAATGATAGGCAGGACCGCGCGAAATGAGCTTGCGAAATAAATGACACGGACCTACGTTATCGATCGGAAGAAGACGAAACACATAATTTTGATTCGTGAAACAGACAGGAGAGGTAATGAAATTAGATCGAAGCAACGCATTGCCGGCCGATGCGCCGGCGCTCGATCGCATCGACCGCGCGATCCTGCGGCAACTGCAGCAGGACGCGTCGATCTCCAACGTGAGCCTCGCGGCGAAGGTAAAGCTGAGCGCGCCGGCGTGCCTGCGGCGTGTCGAGCGGCTGAAGGAAATGGGGCTGATCCGCGGCATCGTCGCGCTGCTCGATCCGAAGCCGCTCGGTGCCGGGATGCTGGTCGTGATCGGCTTCGTGCTCGATCGTTCGACGCCGGAGGCGTTCGCCGCATTCGAGAAGGCCGCGCAGAAAGTGTCGGGGTGCGTCGAATGCCACGTGGTGACCGGCGAATTCGACTATTTCATGCTGGTGCGCACGCGCGATAACGAGAGCTTCAACCGGTTGCACGCCGAACAGCTGCTGTACCTGCCCGGTGTGCGGCAGGTGCGCTCGTTCATGGTGCTCAAGGAGATCCTGTCGACGCATGCGCTGCCGTTGTAGCCCCGGCGGCGGGACTCGCGCTCGCCGTCCCGACGCGCTGCCAACCGGTCGGGGCCGGCGGCGGATCGATCTTCACGACCGACTCGCAACGGAACGTTGACGTCTGCCCGACATCGCCCAAAACGGCCGAACGGCAGCGCTTCCGGGCACGATTGCGTCATCACGACGTTGCTTCGAACGATCGCGTATGCTCGTTCCGTCGCGGCGATGGCGGCTGCCGTAGCCGGATCAATCGTGTAACGACCGAACAACGAGCGAGGGCATGATGGCAAGACAGACGATGGCGGAATACCTGGCGAAGACGCTGGCGGCAGCGGGCGTCGAGCGCATCTGGGGCGTGACGGGCGACAGCCTGAACGGGCTGTCATTCAGCCTGAGCCAGATGGGCTCGATCCGCTGGATGCATACGCGCCACGAGGAAAGCGCCGCGTTCGCGGCCGGCGCGGATGCGGCATCGACCGGCCGGCTCGCGGTGTGCGCGGGCAGCTGCGGCCCCGGCAACCTGCACCTGATCAACGGCTTGTACGACTGCCACCGCAATCACCAGCCGGTGCTCGCGATCGCCGCGCACATTCCGTCGACCGAGATCGGTCTCGGCTACTTCCAGGAAACCCATCCGCAGGAACTGTTCCGCGAATGCAGCCATTTCGCGGAACTCGTGACCAACGCGTCGCAGTTCCCGCGCGTGCTCGCGCGCGCGATGCGCACGGCGATCGAGGAACGCGGTGTCGCGGTGATCGTGCTGCCGGGCGATATCGCGCTCGGCGACGGCCCGGAGGAAGCGCCGGCGTGGAGCGAATCGGCGCCGCCGTCGATCCTGCCGGCCGATGCCGATCTCGACCGGCTCGCGGCGCTGCTCAATGCATCGGACGCGGTCACGCTGCTGTGCGGCAGCGGCACGCAGGGCGCGCACGACGAAGTGGTCGCGCTGGCCGACACGCTCGGCGCGCCGGTCGTGCATGCGCTGCGCGGCAAGCAGTTCGTCGAATGGGACAATCCGTTCGACGTCGGGATGACGGGGCTGATCGGCTTCAGCTCGGGCTATCACGCGATGGAGTCGTGCGACACGTTGGTGATGCTCGGCACGGATTTCCCGTACCGCCCGTTCTATCCGGCGAACGCGAAGATCGTGCAGATCGACTGGAAGGGCTCGCAGCTCGGCCATCGCGCGCCGCTCGCGCTCGGGCTCGTCGGCACCGTGAAGGAAACGATCGCGGCACTCCTGCCGCGCCTCACGCGCAAGACGCAGCGGCGCTTCCTCGAGAACGCGCTGAAGCACTACGCGGCCGCGCGCAAGGGGCTCGACGACCTTGCGGTGGCGGAGCCGCCGGGCCGCGCGATCCATCCGCAATACCTGACGAAGATCGTCGACGAAGTCGCGGCCGACGACGCGATCTTCACGGCCGACGTCGGCACGCCCACGTTGTGGGCCGCGCGCTACCTGACGATGAACGGCAAGCGCCAGTTGCACGGCTCGTTCAATCACGGCTCGATGGCCAACGCGATGCCGCAGGCGCTCGGCGCGCAGGGCGCGCATCCGGGGCGGCAGGTCGTGTCGCTGTCGGGCGACGGCGGGCTGTCCATGCTGCTTGGCGATCTGCTGAGCGCGCGGCAGCTCAACCTGCCGATCAAGATCGTCGTCTACAACAACAGCCTGCTCGGCTTCGTGTCGATGGAACTGAAGGCGGCCGGGTATCTCGACACGAACGTCGACCTGAGCCCGACCGACTTCGCGGCGATCGCGAAGGGCGCGGGGATCTTCAGCGTGCGCGTCGAGCATTCGGAGAACGTCGAGCAGGCGCTGCGCACCGCGTTCGCGCACGACGGGCCGGCGGTCGTCGACGTCGTCACGTCGAAGTACGAACTCGCGATGCCGCCGAAGATCGAGATCGCGCATGCGAAGGGGTTCAGCCTGTTCATGCTGCGCGCGATCCTGAGCGGGCGCGGCGACGAGATCGTCGAGCTGGCGCGGACCAACCTGCGGTGAGGTGGGGGGGCGGCACGCACCGTCAGTTGGCCACCGTGTCGCCCCCGGCAGCCGTCCATTCGCGCACGGCCTGCACGAACAGTCGCAGCGCGGCCGGCCGATGCCGGATCCGACCCGATGACCGGATGCGGGCGATCGCGGCGTCGTTCGTCGCGTTGTCGAGATTGGCGACGGCGGCCCGCACGCGCAGCAGCACGTCGGCGAACGTTACCCGCGCAGCTTCAGCAGCGCGTCGACCGCTGAGCGGATGTTCGGCGACGGCATGCCCGCCTCGATGGCGCAATCAGGCACAATCTTCATGTCGCCTTAAGTTTGCGTTTCCTAGAATCGATTGATCGCCGCTTCGCCGCGGCGGATCGATTTGTCGAGGAGGATGCACGTGAAAATGCCCGATGTCGTCGTACCCCTGTTCCCAACGCTCATCGGCACGTCGAAGCTGAACGCGCAACCGCGCAAGGTGGGCCGATGATCTGGCCGAACGCGTTGCGCGTCTCGGCATTGTTCGTACGCGAGTGGGTCGGCCGCCCGGCCGCGGTGGGCGCGTTGTGCCCGAGTTCGCGGCATCTGGCGCGCGAGATGGCCGATGTGGTGCCGGATGGTGACGGGCTCGTCGTCGAACTCGGCGGCGGCACCGGCGCGATCACCGCCGCACTGCTCGAGCGCGGCGTCGCGCCGCGGCGCCTCGTCGTCGTGGAGCGGTCGCCGGCGTTCGTCCAGCACCTGCGGCGGCGCTTTCCCGGTATTTCGATCGTGTCGGGCGACGCTCGGCAGCTCGAGCGCCTGCTGCCGAGCGACGCGCGGGTCGACGCGATCGTGTCGTGCCTGCCGCTGCGCACGCTGCCGCGCCAGGATGTGACGGCGATCGTCAACCAGTGCCAACGCGTGCTGGCGGTCGACGGGGTGATGATCCAGTTCACCTACGACCTGCGCTCGCCCGACCGTCATCCGCTCGGCGATCCGGCATTTGTTGCCGACGCCAGCCGGATCGTGTGGGCAAATATTCCGCCCGCGCGCATCGTGACGATGCGCCGCGCCGCCATCGGAGAAGTGGCGTGATGCCGGTGTGATGCCGCGCTTCCTTTCATCGACTCTGCAAGTGCTTTCGGATGTGGCTCATGTCGCAGCGTCCGGCATGCGTGCCGCCGGTCGCGACGCGGCCTGCCGGATGAAGCGATCGAGCGGCGTCGCATAGCCGCGCGCGATGATCGCACTCAAGCCGGCCGACAACACCAGATAAGCGACGAGTAACACGAGCTTGTCGTCGCCGTGCATCGCGGACGGCGGCCACACCGTGCGCAGCGCGCCGAGCGCGATCAGGTGGAACAGGTACAGCTCGTAGCTGAGCCGGCCGCTCCAGCGTAGCGGCGCGAGCACGCGAGCCTGCGCTTGCTCGCCGTGCGCCTGCGCGCCGATCAGCAGCACGGCGGTGCCGAGCGCCATCGCGGATACGCCGAGCACATGGCTTTGCGCAATCGGCCATGCGAGATAAAGCACGGTCATGGCGATCGCCGTCAGCCATTGCACGGGCGCGGCCGCGAGCCGCCGCCAGCCCGTGCGCCCGGCCAGCAACGCGGTGCAGCAGCCGATCGCGATGCCGTCGAAGCACGCGAAATACGCATACAGAAACCCGGCTTCGTCGCCCGCATGCGTGAAGCGGTACACGGGACCGATCGCGGCGATCGCCAGCCAGAACGCGAACAGGCGCGCGTCGCGGCGCAGCGCGATGCACAGCAGCGGAAACGACAGGTAGAACACCTCTTCCACCGACAGTGACCACAGCACGCCGAGCGCATAGTTGACCCATCCGTATGCGCCGATCAGCACGTTCATCCAGAACGTCAGCGACGCGAGATTCACGAGCCAGAACGAAACGGCGACACCCTGCGGCGCGTGGTTCGCGAAGATCGGCACGCCGGCTGCCGCCAGCGCGTTGACGAACGCAAGCAGCAGGAGCAGGCACGGGACGATGCGCGCGATCCGCGATGCGTAGAACGCGCGCACGTCTATCGCGCCGAGACTGCCCCAGCGGCGGCGTGCATTCGACGTGATCAGGTAGCCGGAAATCACGAAGAACATCGTCACGCCGTAGTTGCCGTTGCGGACCACCGCATGCACGGCATCCCAGCCGAACATGTGCGCGATGGACGTGTCGCGCAGCGAATACGGAATGTTGAAGTGATGCAGCAGGACGAGCAGGATCGACACGCCGCGCAGCATGTCGATCCGCGCATTGCGCAGGCCGGTACTCATTGCGGCTGCAGCGCGCGCGAGTGCCTGCGCCTGCGGCGCGGCGAACGCGTCGCGTGAACCGGGGCCGGCGTCGGGTCGTGCGTCGAGCAGCGTGAAGTGCCGGTGTTTCAAGCGAGACTCCATCGGATCGGGGGTAGGGCTGAATTCGCCGGATGCAAGCGGGGTCCGGCATCGCGGACGCCGAACATCGAGGTGGCACACAGTGTATCGGCGCAGCGTGGGCGGTGGTCCTGTCAGCGTTGACGGGCACCGGCAGCGCCAGCCCGCATGCCGTTTTTTGCACCGCAACCCCGTTTTTTTGCACGGTATTGATGCGGTGCCTTCTAAACTGGGTTCGTCAGGCCGGGAACACCGATTGCTTGCAGTCGATTCGTCGCCGTTTTATCGGTCGTCGGGCTTCGTCGGCCGGTCGCGGCGGACGTTTGTGCGCCGCGTCGAATGCGGCGCTGCCTTCGCCAAGGAGGATCCATGTACCTCACGGAAGAAGTACACACCGCGCGTCCCGCTAGCCGTCGCGTGCGCGTGGTGACACTGCCGTCGGGCAGACAGCTCGCCCGGCAGTTGCTGGTGACGGTTCGCGCGGCGGATGTGCTGCTGCGCCAGGCGATCCGCTTGCCGGATCGCCATCAATGGTCGGTCGACATCGAACGCGTCGACGCGGCCGGCGGCCCGCTGGCCGCGTGGGATTCGCACGTGACGTTTCGCGTCGCGAAGGTATTCGAGCCGGGCGTCGACGCGAATACGCGCGCCGGCGATCCCGAGCAGGTCGCGGTCGAGATCCGGCTGTTTCTGCCCGAGCAGGCTTATATGGGCGAGCAGCGCGTCGGCATCTTCGGTCGCCGGCACGGCAACCGGTTTGGCGCGACGCTGTCGGTGACGGCCGGGTCGCAGTGGGGCGGCCGGCGCAACGAATGCGTTCCGCCGGCCACGCGGCACGTGCACGGCGACACGCTCGAGGCGCTCGTCGACACCGTGGCAGGCATCGTCAACGCCGCGTTGCTCGCGGCCGGCCATCCGCAGCCGGGCGGTTCGTGACGGCGCTGGCGGCGCCCGCCCGCTCACACTTCAGGCATCGCCGGCCTGACCGGTTTGCCGCTGCAGGTCTTCCATCAACTGATCCGCGAGAAAGTCGCATGGCGGGCGCTTCGATTTCGTGCTGCGCGCGAGGATCAGCTCGAGCGGCGGCAGATCGGGCAACCCGTGCGAGCGGCCGAGCATCGACAGTTGCGCGGGAATCGCGCAGCGCGCGAGCGGCGCGACCGCAAGGCCTGCCTCGACCATGCTGAGCAACCCGAGCAGGCTCGGGCTTTCATAGGAAGTGCGGAACGGCAGCTTCGCGCGTTCGAGGCTGCGGATCGCGTTCTCGCGCGCGACGCTGCCCGGCATGAACACCGCGATCGGCAGCGGCCGTTCTTCCCAAACGCGCGGCCCGTTCGTCATCGCGGCCCACGCCATCGGCTCGTGGCGGATGAAGTCGCCGGACAGCCCCTTGATGCGCGTGCCGCATACGAGATCGACGGTGCCCTCCTTCAGGAGCGGCGCGAGCGCGCTGCTCGGCAGCCCGATCACCTGGATCTCGACCTTCGGATAGGTTGCCGAGAACTTCTTCAGCACCGACGGCAGCAGCGACGACGCGTAGTCGTCCGGGACGCCGATGACCACCTTACCGGTCACTTCCGGCCGCACCACGGCCGCCCACGCCTCGTCGCGCAGCGCCAGCATTCGTCTGGCGAATCCGAGCAAGACCTCGCCTTCGCGCGTGAGCACGATGCTGCGGGGCTTGCGCACGAACAGCGGGCGGCCGATCGCGTCCTCGAGGCTCTTGATCTGCATGCTCACGGCCGACTGCGAGCGGTTCACCGCTTCGGCGGCGCGGGTCATGTTGCCGGTTTCCGCGACGGCGACGACGGTGGCCAGCACGTCGTGATCGAGCATCTTCATCGGTATCAGGAAAACTGAACGTAACGATCAGCATTATGCGTTTTTATTGTCGCAATGTGTCTGCCATAGTGGAATCGAGCCCGCCGTATCGTTCGATGTGGTGCGGCAATCAGCCGGCGTGCCGGCATGCGGCGTTGAACAGGGAAGAGTGGTGTACCGATGATGGATCATCCGTTGCGCGCCGCACTGGCCGCCGAATTGCATGCCCGGCCATTCCTGCGGCTCGCCGAAGCTGTGTCGCTCACGCATTACGCGATCTACACCGACGGCCAGCCCGACATCCACGAAACGCTGCTGCACGCGCTGTGCCGCGACACCGGCATCGCCGTGCCGCACGACGGCGCGACCCACTACGCGGTGCAGTCGCCGTGCGGCTGGCATCTGAAGTGGGAGCGCCACACCGAATTCTCGACCTTCACGTTCGTCGCGCCGCGTCGCGACACCGGCTATTTCGACGATCTCGCGATCGACGGGATTCCGGCCGCATGGTTCGCGCGGCTCGCGGGCATCCGCTTCGTCGCGGTGCGCATGGAGTTGCTGTCGGGCGATGCCGCGCGGCTCGTGTGCGGCGACCTGCGCCGCTGGATCGACGGGCCCGCGCTCGTCGGCAGCAACGTGCTCGGCGGCGGCAAGGTGTTCTGCGACTGGCACGTGCGCGACGACGGCTTCATGCGCTTTCTCGTCATCGACGAGGATTTCCGCGAGGAGCAGGGCGGGCGGCTGCTGCAGCGTCTATATGAAATCGAGACGTACCGGATGATGGCGCTGCTCGCGTTGCCGGTCGCGCGGCGGATGAGCCGCGAACTCGACGAGATTCACGCGGCGCTGCATGCGCTGATGCAGCGGATGGATGCGAGCGGCGCCGACGGCGACGACGCGGCCCTGCTCGTGAAGCTTACGCATCTCGCGGTGCGGGTCGAAGCGCTGTCGGGGTCCGGCGGCCGCTTCAGCGCGTCGCGTGCATACGAAAAGCTCGTGCTGGCGCGCATCCACGAATTGCGCGAGGAGCGCATCGAAGGGATGCCGACGATCGCGGAATTCATGGAGCGGCGCTTCGCGCCGGCGATGGAAACTTGCCGCAGCGTGTGGGCGCGCCATGAGCAGATCGCCGCGCGGATTGCCCGAGCGGTCGACCTGCTGCGCACGCGCGTGAATCTTGCGCAGGAAAAGGACGTGACGCGCCTGCTGGTCGGTATGGAGCGGACCGCGCGCAATCAGTTGCATTTGCAGCACGCCGTCGAAGGGCTGTCGGTGGCGGCCATTTCGTACTACGTGCTGTCGCTTGCGACCGCGGCGTTCAAGGCGCTGCATGTGATGAACCTGCCGGTCGATCCCGAACTGGCGGAAGGCCTGCTGATCGCGCCGGTCGTGTTCGCGGTGATTCATATCACGCGACGCACACGCGCGCAGCTCGCGCGGTCGGAGGCCGCGCATGACGGCGCACCCGTGCCGACGGTGAATGCAGCGGCGTTGAAGCAGGCGAATTAGAACATCAATGACATATCAATAGGAGTGGAGATGACTTTTACGCAAACGCAAGCTCAGTTTTTCACTGGCCTCGATGCATTCGACGAGCCGATGTGGGACGAATCCGGCGCGCCGGAGGAAGTGCACGTGACGTCGTATCAGGCCGTGCTGCAGGAGCCGATGACGTCGCTCGTCGGCAGTACGATGGATCGGCCGGATGTCGCGGCGGTGGCGATTCTTGGGTATAACTGACGCGGGATTGAATGTGGGCGCCACCCGGTCGCGTATGCGCCGGGTGGTTTCGCATTGCCTGCCGGCGTGACAGGGGATGGTATTGCTCCGGGCAGCTGCTCAGTCGCCGGAGAGATCGCCGATCGAAGCGCCGTGCGGAATCTGGCCGGATGTGACCTGCCTGACGTATTCGTCCTGCGCATCCTTGATGTTCTTCGACACATTGGCGAGGACTTTCTTGACGTAGTCCTTTGCCGCGTCGGTCTTGCGCGCGACCCAGCCTTTCTCCTCGATTTCGCGAAGCTGCATGAATACGCCGTCGCCGAGCGACACATTGTTGAGCCGGGTAATCGTGTTGTGCACGAAGTTGTCGAAGAACGCGATCACTTCCGGTGACAGCTTCGGCGGATGTACCCATGCGGTAGCCAATGCGCGCACCGTCTTGTCCGAAATGTCGTCGACCGTACGGCGCTCGCCGAAGGTGAGCTGCGGAACCTTGGAGTTCGGATCCTGGCTCTTGTAGTACCAGTCACGGCCTTCGTAGTTCGGCAACCCACCACCGTGCGGGAAGACGGCGTTGTAGACGTTGGCGTCCACGGTGTTGATGAACAGGTTGTTGCCGGTACTTTCGTGCGCAGTGCGATCGTGGACATGACGTGCCCATGACACGAACAATTTCTGGTGTTCGAGGAAGTGCGTTTCGAGTGGGCCGTTCGATTTCGGGAGCATCGCGGTATAGGCGGCGAAGAGGTCATTAACGGTCAGGCTTTTGCCGTTGACACTGATTGTCTTCTGAAAATCGAATTCGCGAGCAACCGCTGGGTCGGTTTCGCGAAGCTTTTCGAGTGGCAGCAGCGGCACACCGGCCGACCATGCTCGATCCAGCATGTTTCGTGCCGATATACGTGCCAGCTCGGCTGACTTGTGATTTTCGCCTTCGTGAAATCCACCACCCACATCTGCCTGACTACCCGGATACACGATTTCCAGCAGATTCGCGTGATCCGAAGATTTTCTAGGCGAATCCAGGTTCTTGTAGAAGCGCAACTCCGTCGCTGCGACGTGATGGACGATCGACTTGAATTCCTTTTGAATATCGTATTCGCCAAGCGTTTGCTTGGAGAGACTGAGAAAAATGCTAAGCCCCTTGATGCTGAGACTGGCGCCTTTTCCTGCGGCTGGCACGACACCAAGAACAGGAGCGACGGCCTTCGTGAAGATCGAGTCCGCGTAGGATGTCGAGACACAGTCGAACAGTCCCATGAAGTCGAATTCGACAGTGTATCCCTTATATGTAACCTTCCCGTCCTTCTTCTGGCATACCTGGCCGATCAATTCGTTTGCGAACTTGCGGGCGATGGTGCCGCCTCTGTCGTAGCCGAAAACAGCTACGCGAATACGCTTGAGCTCGCGAGGATCACTTTCTATTGCGCGTTGGACATTGGCTTGAAAGTCGGCAAGTGCCTGACTGACACGGACGTCGAAGCCGGTGCCCAAATATGCTGCCGAGAATTCGCTGTCCCGTATTGCCGGAACCGCGTCGGCCGCTGTTGATATCCCGGCGGGGATAAGGTCGGTGCCGACTTTTTTTACCGTAAAGGACTCCTTGAGGGATTTTTTTATGGTGTCCGGCGCGTGGTCGACTGCTTCGAGTATCGATGATTTCGCGTGTGCGAATATCGATTGATTGGCTCGATCGGCAAGTATTCTCTGGCCCATATCGGCCCCGACTTTCTTGGCAGGATTTTCGATGCCTTTGCCTTTGGCTTCCTTGAATAACGCGGCACCACTATCGCTTACTACCTTCTTTAGCGTGCCAACCGTCTGATTGGGCAGGGCACGCCCCATGCCGGCATAGTATGTTCGATAGATACCGGTTGAATTGTCACTTCCTATATGGGCCTGGTACAGGCGCGCGATATTCGAAGGATTTTCGTCGTCGAGGCTTTGCCCGAAGCCGTCAAAGAAGAACGACTGATAGATCTCCTGGTGGCAACGAAAGCATGGACTGGGAGGCTCGGCGGGAAGCTGTGTGCTGACGCTAGTCGCCCGTGCGGCGCGCGATGATCCTGCAATGGCGCTGGATCGTACGGGCTTGGCACCTTGGGCGGGAATCACATCGTTAGGCATGTTTTCCTCCCGATTACTGCAAGTTTGGATTGTGCGGGTCAGTTGGCTGTTTGGCCCATCGCGCTTCAATTTTCTGCTTCGGCAAGAAATAGAATTCGATATATCCACCGTGCTTGTCAGGTAACGGAGGAATATCGATGTCCGTCTCGAAGACTTCGTTAGGGAGGTTTTTCTTGTATTGTTCCTGAGTCAGCTCGTACTTGATTTTGATGTGCCAGGTTTTCTTGCCACGAGGTACATCCATGCAACATACCGTTCCGCCACCGCCCCCCGGCTGATGCGCACGTACGTTGCCTGCACCAAATTCATCGATCTTGAAACTGTAGATACTACGATCGCTGAAGTTATAACCAATGACGCGATAGGGGCCAAAATCTGCGGTTTGCGCGTGCACCCACCATGCGCCACCGAGCAGCAGCACGGCGACGGCGATCGGGTTGCGAATGAAGCGGCGGAGAAAATTCAGCATGTCGGTGTTCCTGGAATTCGGTTCGTCGCGGACGACGCGTTGCTGAGTGGGTCTGTCGGATGCTCGACCCATTGGGCTTCGACCTTGCGGTCAGGCAGGAAATGAAACTCGATATAGCCGTCGCACCTTCCCCCCGTTGACCCGGCTTAAGGCGGCGCACCAATTGCCGCCATCGTCGCCGATTGCCGTTCGGCTGCATAGCCGGCCAGCGGATGCTCGTCCAGCAGTTCCGTCCACACTTCCGTATCGACATCGCCGAGCGACTCCGACAACGGCGGCGGATCGTCCCCGCGCGCCGCGATCTTCCCGGCAATCGCCGGATGCGCGTCGAACGCCGGATGCACGTTCATCCCGACCAGCACAAAGTACGCGAGATCGTTTTCGTTCACGAGCCCATGCCGGCTCCGCGCTCGGGCCACCAGGTCCTTCACATAGCGAATGCCCCAGCGGTCCGGCACCGCTGACATCGGCGGCAGCAGTTCGTCACGCAACTGGAAATAGAGGGTCTCGGCGAACCCTTCGCGGGCGAGCGCGTCGTATTGCGCGTCCGTGAACACGATCGGCGTCGCGGCGGGCGCGGGCAGCGGCCCTCGTTCGTCGCCCGCCACGGCCTCCCACGGATCGAACCGGTAACGCAGTTCGACGAACGCGGCCAGCAGTTCGCGGCGCTGCGCGGGCGTCAGGATCGGCAGGAGGTTCTCGAGGACCGACGGATCGTAGTAGCGCAGCAAGGCCTGTCGCGTGTCGGGCAGCGTGACCTCGGCAAGAGGATGCAGATAGGCCGCGAGTTCGGACACCGCATGACCCGTCGCGAGCCACACGACGAGGTCCGACTCGCCGCCGGCATTCAGCAGGTCCAGCATCATCGCGTGCGATGCCTCGTCGTCTGCGCTCAGGTCGAGCAGGAACGGACCGATTTCAGGCCGCGACGCCTCGAGCATTGTGTCGGGGTACAGCGATTGCCATGCAAGGCCCCGCGCACGCGCGGCGTCGAGCATGGTGTCGTCCAGCGCGCCGTCGACGAGCGCAATCAGACGCAACGGGCGCGTGTGCCCGGCCTGCCGCGTGCGATGCCAGTCGCGCATGTCGTCGTGCCGTTGTGCGGCACTCGTGCGCGGCCATTGCGCCGGCAGTGGCAGCGCGCGCGTCAGATCGCGAAACGGCTTCATGGAGGCTGCGTCGTTCATGTGCGGGGCGTCAGTGCGGATTTCATTTTCGCGGCGCTGCGACGACATTCCGAACATACGCCTTCGGGCAGGCGTGGCAGCGGATAGTCGATGCTGGTCGGGCCCGAGAAGCTGTGGTTACCGCCCTTGAAATCCACTTTCCCGGGCGCGTGAATCTCGATGCTACCGTTACCGATGCGAATGTATGCACCGCCGGACGTCAACAGGATCGGCTGCTTCGACGCGATGTCGATTTGTGCGGTGGCGGCGACGACCTTCACTGTCTTCTGCGCAGTGAGTTGCACGTCGTCGTCATGCGCGCGGATCTCGACCTTGCCTTTGCCGGCAAACAGCTTGATTCCCGAGTTCTGCGCGAACAGGCTCACCGACGAGATCACGCTCGCGATCAGCGATTTTCCGGCTGCGATGTGCGTGCTCTGGCCGCTGATGACGTTGACGTGCTTGTCCGCGACCATCTGCAACGACTGCTGGCTGGCCATCCCGATGCCGGCGGGACTGCCGAACAGCATCACGGGCTGCGCGAACGCGTTCGCGTTGCCGGTGCCGCCACCCGCCGTGCGTCCGCCCGAAGCCGCGCCGGACGCGCTCTGCTGCGTTGCGTCGGTAAACGTCTTCAGCGCATCGCGACCGGGCTGCAGCGTGTCGGCCTGATGGGCTTCGCTCGCGCCGGACAACGATTCGAGCAGGCTTTCGCCGCCGACGAGCTGTTGCTGCGCCTCGCGGACGTCGAGCGGCTGGCTCGACACGGTCTTCGGATGCGTCGTGACGTACAGGCCCTGGCTCGCACGCACGGCGCCGTAGGCATCGGACCGCAGGTCGAAGCCGCTGCCGACGTAAGCGCCGCGCGTATTGCCGGAATGCTCGATCAGATAACCGATGTGCAGTGCGCTGTTCGCCGTGCTGCTGTAGAGCTGCGCGCGGTTCTGCCCGGTTGCGTCGTCCATCACGAGCTGGTTGTAGCCGCTGCCCGCGTATTCCTTCGAACGGAAGCCGGACAGCAGGCCGTCGGTATGCCACTGCGGTTTGGTCGCGCCGTTGTAGAGACGGGCCGTGACGATCGGCCGGTCGCAGTCGCCGGACATCCAGTCGACGATCACTTCCTCGCCGATGCGCGGCACGTGTACGCTGCCGTACCCGCCGCCTGTGTCCGACGATGCGACGCGAAGCCAGCACGATGCGCGGTCGCCGCCTTCGTTAAGGCGATCCCAGTGGAACCGGACCTTGATGCGGTTCAGTTCGTCGGTATGTACTTCCTCGCCCTTGGGGCCGGCGACGGTTGCGGTCTGCAGGTGCATCTCGGGCTTCTGATGTTCGAATGGACTGCGGAACGGCACTGCCTGGCGCTGGGCTTCGACCTCGACGAGATAGAAACCCTCGCTGCCGTCGGTATGGCGTACGGTCATCGCGCTGACCGCGTCGCCGAGCTGTGCCTGCATTGCGTCGAAGCGCGCGGCCAGCCCGTGCGGAAACGGCGACGGCGTGGCCGGAATGTTGTTCCTGATCCACCAGACCGTCTCGACGACGGCAAACCGGTTGGCGTCATGTTCGGTGGGCGGATGCGCGGGATGGTCGGTCAGTTCGAATACCCGGCCCGCATCGATGCCGCGCATGCCGCCGATGCCGTGGAACCGCTTGGCGCGCGACTCCCATTCTTCCATCCGGATGGTCGACTGACGGTTGCCGTCACCTTGGGGGCCGTACGTATAGGCGCCCGTGTAAGTGTAGACCTCGGCCTGATCAGGCAATTCACCCTGGTCCGGCCTGGTTGGGACGTCGGTGCTTTTTGGATTGAGTGCGGTGCCGGGTGACTTGTAGTCGAAGGTGCGCGTCGTGTAACGGCTGCTTTGCAGTGTGCGCGTGCTGGACCACTCGGCGAGAGCTTGGGTCTCGTCGCCCGAGGAGGCGCGCTGGAAAGGCACGCGGGCAGGCGTGGCGGCTGGCAACGAGTGCAAGGAATCGGTGATCACCAGCGTATGGTGCGAGCCGTCCGGAGCCTGCTCGAAATAGCCGAACAGGCCTTCATCCTCGAGCAAGCGATGAACGAAATGCCAGTCGTCCTCGAATTGCATGCAGAACGAACGGTTTCGCAGCGGTGCGGAGAGCGCGAAACGGAACATGCCGCCGGCTTGCGGATGCTGGTTGAATACGTCGGTAATGATGTCGTCGGCGGTGCGGTCCTGCCAGATGCGCTGGTCGCGCCGGTAGCGGAGAAACCCGAGCCACGACATGAAACGAATCTGGTATGCGGTGATGCCGCCGTCGAAGCCGAGCCGACGCGCGGTCTGCACATAGCCATGCCACGGCAGGTAGGTGTCGCCTTGCTGTTGGATCCACAGCGTGACGGGCTGCGCGATCAGCTTTTTCAGTTCGATGTTGTCGCGAGTCGAGATGGCGTCGACCGTCAATGCGAATTCGCGGCCGAGCCGTGACGTGCCATGGACAGCCTGGGGCAGCAGCACATTCCCGCCCAGCGGTGTATCGAGCTTGAGCAGACGACCTTGCTGAAACAGGCCGCCGGCGATTGCGCGAACGAGTTCTTGTGAATTCATCGTCGTGGCCCTCTTGGATCGAGAACGATGAGTTGGCGACTTTATCGTCGCATTTGTCGTATGAATGCTCTCGGTAGGCGATTTTACCGGATTAATCGCACCATTTCGGTATCAAATCCATCGGATTTATTGGGGGACCGATGGCAGCCGGCGACACCGGCGGCGGCCTCTTACATACGCTCGCTGCCTGTCGCCTCAGTGATCCTGAGCGCCCGACCGCCTCGGCGCGCTGCGATAAGGCTCCTCGCACGGCAGCAACAGGGCCGTACGCCGCGGCACCGCTGGTTCCAGCGCCACGGCGACGAGATCCATGCTCGGGGCGGTCGTTGGGGGTAGCAGCGTCGCGAGAATCGCGCGGCGCACGATCTCGATCATCGCTGATCCCCGCGCACTCGCAGGCCCGCCTCGCGTTGCGCAAACACCCGACGCGCTATAGTCGTGCGACACCCGCTGCGGACGCTCCGCACGTCCGGCCGTCCATTCACGCACGCCTTCATTCCATGACCGCGCATCCCGCCGTTTCCCTTCAGCTGACCGACACCGAGCAGCCGGCCGCCCGCGACTTCATCAGCCGCAAGCTCGGCGAATTCAATCACGCGGTGACGGGCCGCGCCGACACGACGGCGCTCGACGTCTACGTGACCGATCCCGCGACCGGCGAGGTATTGGGCGGCCTCACCGGCCGGACGTCGCTCGGCCTGTTCTTCATCGATCTCTTCTACCTGCCGGAATCGCTGCGCGGCGGCGGCTTCGGCAGCAGGCTGCTGCGCGAGGCCGAAGCGGAGGCAAAGCGGCGCGGCTGCGCGCGCGCAGTGCTGTACACGATCACCTTCCAGGCGCCGGATTTCTACCGCAAGCACGGCTACGAGGTATTCGGCGAAGTGCCGTGCGAGCCGGAGGGCGCGGCGCGCGTGTTCATGGTCAAGACGCTTTGAGCGACGTTGCCCGAGTCACCGCCCCGGCGTCGCGCGCTCGACGATCATGTCGTACAGCGCCTGCGCCGCGGGCGACAACTGCGCGGCCTTGCGCTTGACCAGTACGAGCGTGCGCGACACCGACGGTTCGACGAGCTCGATCGTGCGGATCATCGGATACGCGTTCTTCTGGACCGCGAGCTTCGGCACCACGGCCGCGCCAAGACCTTCCGCGACAAGCCCGAGCGCGGTCGAACTGCGCTGCACCTCGTAGAACGAATGCAGCGACACGCCGCTCGTCTTCAACGCACCTTCGAGCAGCCCGCGATTGCCGCTCACTTCACCCGCGAAGATCAGCGGATGCGGCTGCAGCGCCGCCCAGCGAATCCGCCGCCGCTTCGCGAGCGGATGATCGTCGCGGCAGACGAGCACGTACGGATCATGCGTGAGCGGCACGCTGACGAGTTCGGGATGCTGGTCGCCGGCGATGCTGATCCCGAATTCCGCTTCACGCCGCAGCACGGCTTGCAGCACCGACGCCGACGCGTGATCGAGGATCTTCACGCGATCGTGCGGCCGGTGCCCGGAGAACGCGCGCAGAATGCGGGGGAGATACTGCACGCCGACGGTGGGCACGCACGCGATCGTCACGTCGCCGCGCTGGCTCAGGCCCGTCTCGCGGATTTCGGTCAGCGCATCCGACAGCTCGTTCAGCAGGCGGCGGGCCTGCGGCAGGAAACGTCGGCCGATTTCGGTGAGGGTGGTGCGGCGCGTCGTGCGCTCGACCAGCGCGACGCCGAGAAACGACTCGAGCTTGCGCAGCCGTTGCGTGATCGCCGTTTGCGTGACGTGCAGCGTGTCGGCGGCCTGCCTGAAGCTGCCGCCATCGGCGATCGCGACGAAAGCCTGAACACCAAGCGTATCGATTTTCATCAGAAATATGAATCAATGGCGATATTGAATTCATTTTACTGACGAACGCCGAAATCGCAGAATGTGTTGCATCGCCGGCTGTCTATCTCCCGACGCCGTCCACGCCGACCAGGAGGCCTACCGTGACGACCCCACCCGATCAATACGCGAAACAGTATGTGCGATTCGAAGACGAACGCACGCGGCCTGTCCGCGACCTGCTGGCCGCGGTGCCCGATACGCCGATCCGTACCGCGATCGACATCGGCTGCGGGCCCGGCAATTCGACCCAGGCGCTGATCGCGCGTGCGCCCGACGCGACGGTCCGCGGCATCGACGCGTCGCCGGACATGATCGCGGCCGCGCGCGAGCGCTTGCCCGCGCTGCGTTTCGATCTGGCGGATGTTTCGACCTGGAGCGATCCGGGCGGCTATGACCTGATCCTGTCGAACGCGGTGCTGCAGTGGGTGCCCGCGCACGCCACGCTGTTTCCGTCACTCGTCGGCTGGCTCGCGCCGGGCGGCCATCTCGCGGTGCAGATGCCCGACAACCTCGACGAACCCGCGCACCGGCTGATGCGCGAAGTCGCCGGGGCCGGGCCGTGGGCGGACAAGCTGAAAGACGCCGCGCGCACGCAGCGGTTCGATGCGCGGTACTACTACACGTTGCTGTCGCCGATGTGTTCGCGAGTCGATGTATGGCGCACGACTTACTACCATCCGCTGAGCGGCGGCGCCGATGCGGTCGTCGAATGGTTCAAGGGCAGCGCGCTGCGGCCATTCCTTGCAGCGCTGGACGACGACAGCGAACGCGACGCGTTCATCGCGCGCTATCGCGATGCACTCGCGGGACCGGACGGCTATCCGGTGCTCGACAACGGCACCGTGCTGCTGCCGTTTCCGCGACTGTTCATCGTCGCGACGCGGAAGTAATGCAACAGCAAGACTGGTCTCGGGGCGGCAGGTTGTAGCGCGTCAGGACAGCGGCCGCATCGTTTCGGGATCGACGGTCCGGCTCTTCGCGCTCTGCCCGTCGCGCAGATCCTTGTACCAGAACAGCGCGACTTCCCCGTCGTTCACGCCGTCGGCGTACAGGAAGCGGTCGTGGCCACCTACGACGAAGCCCGCACGGGCGTACGTGCAGCAGGCCGCGACGTTGTTCGCCTGCGTTTCCAGCCGCATGAAGCCGAACCCGCGGCTGCGCGCCCACGCTTCCGCGGCCGCCAGCAGGTACTGGCCGATTCCTTGCCGCCGGCACGCTCGATCGACCGCGAGTTCCGCGATCTCGGCCATCCCGTTCCAGCTTTCGGTGATCGCGACGAATCCCGCAAGGCGCCCGCCCGCAGTCGCGCGGAACAGCGCGGTGCCGCCGCACGCCTCGCGCGCCCAGCCGGCCGGGTCGAAGCCGTAGTCCTTGCGTCGCACGGGCAGCGCGCGCAAATCGAGCAGGTCGCGGTACGGCGCATTCAGTTCCCACGCGATCTCGAACGAGAAGTCGCATCCGTTCAGTTCGTCGGCGGGCAGATCGACCGCCTGTTCGATGCTGATGTGCTCGGCTCGGTCCATGTGTCGGTGTCCTGTCTCGAGTGGCTGCGCTCGCACAATCCGTCCCCCCGCGGCGCCGTTCAACGCCCGATTATGCGGGATATCGGCGCGGACCTCGCCGCAGTTCGATTGTCACCATCGGATTGGGATTTGTCGACGGTGCTGCGCGTGCATGTGGAAGAGGGTAAAGAGGAATCCGAATAATCGAATGCCAATTGATGCAACCTCGAAACGGCGGCGCTGCCATCGTCGATCAACAGTGCAACGCGCGGTTCGCGGCTCAGCAGCGGGCGGCCGATTCGCGCGTGTGCTGCCCGATCACGAGTTCTACGCATGGCCCGAGCAGCAGCACGTCGACGCGCTCCAGCGCCGCGACCGCAGCGCGCATCGCGGCAAGATGGCGGTACCGCGAATTGCTCATACCGTCATACCGAATCCACGCCACCCGATTGCTCGCGAACCCTATGCGTGCCGCCGCGCGCTTCGACTATGCTGAATTGTCTGCGGCCGGATTTCCGCGCCGCAACGCGGCGAACCGGCGATGGCGGGAGGGCGCGATGAGCGAGCAAAGCAATGTGCAACTGGTGCAGGAGGCGTACGCGGCGTTCGGCAGGGGCGACATCGGCGGCGTCCTGCAGACGCTGTCCGAAAACATCGACTGGTTCATCCCGGGGCCGGCCGACGTCGTACCGTTCGTCGGCAGGAGACGCGGGCCGCGGGACGTCGCGACGTTCTTCGCTGCGCTTGCGGCGACGCAGACCGCGGAACGGTTCGAGCCGCTCGAGTTCATCGCCAGCGGCAAGCGGGTCGTCGTGCTCGGCACGCAGCGCTGGCATGTGCTGTCGACCGGGCGCACGTACGAGGACGACTGGGTGCACGTGTTCACTATCGAAAGCGGGAAGATCGCGAAGTTTGCCGAGTACCACGATACCGCCGCCGAAGCGGCCGCACATCGTTACTGACAGCGCCGCGCGCAGCTGGCTGCCGAGGAACCCAGGTCGTCGCCAACGGTCCGAACGGCCGCCCTGGTCAAACGATCGCCCGCATCGCGTGGCGCAGTTGCCGATAGCCGCGCAGGTACGGTGAACAACGATCGATCGATGGTGGAGGAGAACGCCGGCGCGAAAATCTTGAGGTCACAACGTTCGCATCGACGAATCTCAACGCGCATCGACGCTGCACAACCGTGTCATCGGCGCGCTCAGCCAACGAACGCGCCCCATGCGGCGAGCTCGCGCTTCGTGCGCACGCCGAGCTTCGCGAACGCGCGCTTCACGTACGACTCGGCCGACGCGACCCGCACGCCGAGGATCTCGGCGGTCTCCGGCACGGTCTTGCCGGAGATCAGGTGCTTGCAGGTTTCGTATTCACGCTTCGACAGTTTCACGCCGTCGGCCGCGATCCGCGCATCGAACTGCGCGAGCGGATGCACGTCGGGCGTCGGATGCGCGATGCGACGCGCGGCGGTGGTCGACGCGTGCAGCTCGAGCAGCGGGAACAGCACGTCGCTGATGCTGCGAAAGCGGCTCATCTCGGCGAGCGTGAACGGCGGACGGTCGCGGCCGCGCTCCAGCGCGATCGAATGCTGCGCATAGCGGGTGCCGCGCGCGAGCACGCATTCGTGGCCGATACGAACGTCGTCGAACAGCCGCTGGCGGAACTCGCCCGGAGGGATCGCCGCGATGTCGCGCACGACGAGCATCGTACCCGTCTTGCCGCGCAGCCCCGCGAACAGTGGATCGCTGTCGAAAAAGCGCTCGTAGTAGAGCGTCATCACGTCGGAGATTTCGGCGGTATCAGTCTCCGCGCCGATGCCGCTGCTGCCGATCCATTCGCAGCGGTAGCCGGTCGGCATCGCGCCATCGACGCGCGAGCGTTCGATGTGCGCGACGTCGAGCGGCACCACGTCGTTCAGCAGTTGCGTGAGACGCGGCACGAAGTGCGGCGTGCCGACCGTCTCGATCAATTCGCCGAGCGCCTTGAACGACACGTTGAAGCGATCGGTGTCGCGGTGGGAGGAGTTCACGTCGAGCAGCATGCGGTTCGCCGATGAAAAGCGGGCGCGATTCTAGCGCCGGAAGCCGAAATCGTCATTCAGGGGAAATACCGGCAGGTGTCTTGTCAGCCGTCCTGCCCCGGAAAACGCGGCTTGCCCCCAACGAAGGAGGCATGCCGGGGCAGTATAAATGGGTAACGACGAGCAACGTGGAATGCGACGCCGACATCGAATGGACCGGCGAGATGACGCGTGACCGCGAGCGCGCATAGCATCGAGGCGGCGACGATCCCGATCCAGTCGGGCGGGCATCTCGGCTACCTGCCCGCGCATGATGCGGAGCAAGTCGAGCAGCGCGGGCTTGTGGAGGCACTCAGCCGCACGACGTTCAGCTTCGACGTGCCACTGCATCTCGCGATGAAGCGCAGCGCAAGCGACAGGTCGATCGTCAGCGCGTCCGGCGAGGATCTACTGCGCGCGTCCAACATCGACGCGGTCGCGCTGCCCGCGAAGCCCATGCGACGACTCAGGCGTCGATGCGTTCGACCTTGCCGACCAGCAACCCGTACGACAGGCTGCCCGCAAGCGCCATCGCGGCGATATAGGTGATCGCGCGCGAGAAGTCCGCGCCGTCGACGAGCAGCCCGATCACGATCGGCGTCGCGATCGCGGACAGGTTGCCGATCAGGTTGAACACGCCGCCCGTGAGGCCGAGCAGCCGCGCGGGCGCGAGGCCCGACACGAGCGACCACGTGATCGACGCGAAGCCGTTGCCGAAGAAGGCGATCGTCATGAACGCGATCACCCAGCCCGTCGACGTGACGTAGTTCGCGCCGATGATGCAGGTCGAGATCAGCAGTCCCGAGATGATCGGCAGCTTGCGCGCGAAGCCCTGCGACGCGCCGCGCCGCATCAGCCAGTCCGACAGCACGCCCGAGCACAGCACGCCGACGAACGCGGCGAGAAACGGCAGCGACGCGAGAAAGCCCGACTTGATGAAGTCCATCCCGCGATACTTGACGAGGTAAGTCGGGAACCACGTGAGGAAGAACCACAGCGTCGAGTTCAGCGCGAACTGGCCGAGATAGATGCCCCACAGCTTGCGCCGGCCGAGCACGACGCCGAGGTCGCGCCACGTCGACGGCGTGCGTTCGGTGCGCGCGGCGACGCGGTCCTCGAGATCGACGAGGCCGCCGCCGTCGCGGATCAGTGCGATCTCGGCCGCGTTGACACCGCGAAACGCGCGCGGCTCGCGATACACCGCATACCAGATCGCGGCCCATGCGATGCCGGCGAGCCCGGTTGCGACGAACACCATGTGCCAGCCGAGATGCACTTGCAGCCACGCGAGCACCGGTGTGAGGAACGCGAGGCCGACGAACTGCCCCGACGTGTAGCCGCCGATCGCGCTGGCGCGCTCGCGGGTCGGGAACCACGTCGTAACCACGCGGTTGTTGATCGGATAGGCCGGCGCTTCGAGCGCGCCCACCGCGAGCCGCAGCACGACCAGCCCGACGAACGAGCCGGCGAAGCCGAGCAGCAGCGTCGCGGCCGACCACAGCGCGAGCGCGCCCGCATACAGCACGCGCGGCGACACCTTGTCGACGAGCCAGCCGCCGGGGATCTGCATCAACGCATAGGTCCAGCCGAACGCGGAAAACACGAGGCCCGCGCGAACCGGGTCGATGTGCAATTCCTTGAACAGCGCGGGCGCGGCGATCGACAGGTTGCTGCGGTCGAGATAGTTGATCACCACCGTGACGAACAGCAGCGCAAGGATGATCAGGCGCTTGCGGCTCGGCGGCGTGGTGAAGGTGGCGGCTGCGGGCGCGGACGCGCGGGCTGCGGAATCGTGGGCGGTGTCGGGTGCGGTGTCGGCGCGCGTGTGCGGCTGCGCCGACGGGCTGGCATGCGTGCGTGACGCGGAATGGGCCACGGTCGTCTCCTGTGTTCTGTGCCGGCCGACACACGCGAGGTGGTGCGGCCGGATCCAATGGCATTGGGCGAACGTTAGGGCCGTGGGGCGAAGCGCGTCAACATTTGGACAGGCGTCCCTATTAATGGGACGTGATGCGTTCAGTATGTGGGAAAGGGCGGTGCGCGTGGAGAAGGCCAGCACCGCATCGTGGCTCAGTTGCCGGTCGCTTCCTTCGCGCTGACCCAGCCCTGCGAACTGCCGCCATGCGGATTGCGATACAGCACCTTCAGCCACTGGAAGTCGGCGCTGGCGTCGATCAGTTCGAGCGTATCGCCGGCGACGACATAGCGGCGCGTCGGCGCGTCGTTCATCGCGTCGTGCAACGGCAGGCGCGCCGGGCGCACCTTGAACGTGACCTTGCCGCCGCCGTATGCGTCGGGGCGGCGCGAGACGCGCTTACCGTGCGCGTCATAGGTGAGCAGCATCGACGACGGGCCCGCGTCGCCGTCGAACAGGTCGCGCAGATCGTCCGGAATCGCTTCGCTGGACTGGTGAAGATACATCCGGCCGTTGCCGTCGAAGCGGTACGCGTCGGTGTACCAGATCGGCCCGCCGCGGCACGAGCTGTACAGCGTGCGCTCGTTCCGCTTCGCCTGGACGTTGATCAGATCGTCGCAGTTGCCGTGCGGCATGCTGGCCGCCGGCAGGCTCAGCGGCTCGAACCGCTGATGCGCGGCGTCATACAGGAAGATGCCGGAGCGCTCGTTGACCATCCCGAGCGGCGCATAGGCGGCGAGATCGCGGTGGCCGTCGAAGTTGTAGTCGTCGGACGCAAGCCGGTAGTGGCCTTCCTCGTCGGAGATGCCGACGTCGAGCACCTGCGTTTTCCCGCTCGGCAGAAAGCGGATCGTGATGCGCGTGCCGTCGGCGTGTTCGACACGGGCCGTGACGGCGTCGTCGACCTTGAACGTGAGCAGCGGTTTGGCCGCATGCGCGGCGGCAGCCGACGCGCAGCACGCGATCAGCAGCGCGCAGCGGCGGAGCAGCGGTTGGAATCGCGGAGTGCGTGTCATGAGCGGAGTTCGATCGCGTGGGCGGAATGGTGTATCGAGCCGGCCAGCTTACGCGCTTGCGCTGTCGTCGCGATACCCGCTCTTGCCGTCGAAGATTTCCTTCAGCGCGGCGCGCAGCGCGACGGGATCATGCTCGCCGGGCGCGAGATGGATCACGTAATGCGTATTGCCGTCGAGACGCGCGGCGGTACGCTCATCGAGCTCGACGTCGATCGTGTCGCCCGTGACGCGCACCGACAAATCGTTCACGTGTGCGGTGAGCTGGTCGCGCACCATCACTTCGATCGTGGTTTCCTCCGGAAAGCGCAGCAGCGAGAAGCAATAGTTCTGCTCCGCGTCGTGGCAATAGATGTTCGCGCAGCTTTCATCGTCGTCGATGTCGGACGTGGCTGCGCCGACGGTGGCGTGTAGTTCCATGATGTTTCTCTGATGTTGAGTCAATTGTGCAGGGCCGCTTGCGTCGCGACGCCGCAGTGCGCATCGCGCGCCTTCAGCCACAACCCGAATTCGCGCATGACCTCGACGACGGGCCGTAGCCGGTCGCCGTCCGCGGTCAGATCGTACTCGACGCGCACCGGCACTTCCGGATACACGGTGCGCCGTACGAAGCCGGCTTCCTCGAGCGCGCGCAGATCGAGCGTCAGCATCCGTTGCGAGATACCGGGCATGTCGCGGCGCAAGTCGCTGAAGCGTCTGGGCCCGTCGAGCAGATACGACACGATCAGCAGTCGCCAGCGGCCGCCGAGCATGCGCATCGCCTCTTCCACCGAACATCCTGTCGCACTCGTTTTCATGCTGCTGGCCCTGATAGGTAACGTTTTTGTGACTACGGCACAAACGACTGCCGTCTTCCGCGCGTCGCGCAAATGCGAGATATTAGCGCCCGCGTCGCGACGAATCGATAGTTCAACCACCAACCAACCCAGGAAAGCGCATGAAGCTCTATCACGCTCCCGGCAGCTGTTCGCAGGCGATCCGCATCGTGCTGCGCGAAGCGGGCCTCGACGCGCAGATCGTCACGGTCGACGCGCGCAAGCATCGCATCGACGACGGCCGCGACTTCCATGACGTCAACGCGCTCGGCTACGTGCCGCTGCTCGAACTCGACGACGGCACGATGCTGCGCGAAGGGCCGGTGATCGCGCAGTATCTTGCCGACCAACGTCCGGAAGCGGCGCTCGCGCCCGCGTACGGCACGCTCGCACGCTATCGGCTGATGGAGTGGCTGAACTTCGTCGGCACCGAAATCCACAAGGGCTTCATTCCGCTGCTATATGCGGTGCAGGCGGGGAAATATGTCGAGCCGGTGCGGCAGAAGCTCGACGGTCGTTTCGCGTGGATCGACCGGCAGCTCGACGGCATCGCGTACGTGACGGGCGACACATTCACGATCGCCGACGCGTACCTGTTCGCGGTGACGGGCTGGGGCAAGGCCGATTGGATGCGCTCGGTGTACAACGCGGATATCGACCTGACCCGCCATGCGAACGTGCGCGCGTGGTACGAGCGGGTGCGGGCCCGGCCGGCCGTACAGCAGGTGCTCGCCGCGGACGGCCTGGCCAGCGAGTGAGCCGGGCGGCCCGGGAGACGTACGAAGCCGTACATATCGCCCGGCCCCGCCGCCATTCGCCGCGCTGTAATCGCCGCCATGAAGTCCGTCCCGATTCGCGACCCGAACGGGTTGTGGCGTCCACCCCGCATCAATTAGCGACGGCGGCGGTTCACGATTCGGCTTCGTGAGCCGCGGTCGGGCGCGTGGATGCGCCCGACGTTGCCCGACCGTGCGCGATGTCGCGTTTCAGCGCTTCAGCGCGTCAGCGTCACGAACAGATAGCCGACGTACCCAGCCCCGTTCGCGAGCAACGCCCAGATCGCGAGCCCGTGCGCGCGGGCATTGACGCGCAGCCAGGCCGCCGCCGCGAGCGTGATGATCACGCCGGTCAGCACTTCGGGCCGCGGCTCCCACGGCGTCAGCATGATGCCGATCGCGGGCAGCAGCGTGCCCTGGAACACCATCGCGCCGGTGATGTTGCCGAACGCGAGCGTGTCTTTCTTGCGGCGGATCCACAGCACGCTGTTGACCTTCTCGGGCAACTCGGTTGCGATCGGCACGATGATCAGCGACAGCAGCAGCGCGGAGATGCCGAGCACGTGCGACACGCCTTCGACGCCGTGAATGAAGCCCTTCGCACCGCCGACGAGCAGCGCGACGCCGATCGCGAGCTGCAGCGCGATGGTCGCGAGGTTGGTGGGCAGCCCGATGCGCGACAGGAACATCGCGTGCGGCGCCTCGGTGCCGTGCCCGGCATCGACGAGCTGCGTCGACGCGCGGAACGTCATCACGACATACAGCACGTAGATGCCGACCAGCATCGCGGCGAGCAGCGCGCGGACGCCCCACACATGATGCGGGACGAACATCGCGATGGTGGCGAGCGCGAACGCGGCGATGAAGTAGTTCAGGTCGCGCACGAAGCCGGTCCGCTCGGGCGTGATCGTGCCGGTCAGGCCGCGCGAGCGGATCACGGCGATCGTCATCAGGAAGGTCGTCAGCGTCGCGAGCATCAGCGGCGCGCCGAGAATCGCGCCGACGCCGATTTCCTCGTTCACGGCTGCATTCGACGTGCCGCCCGCGAGCGCGAGCAGCGGCACCATCGTTTCGGGCAGCGCGGTGCCGACGGCCGCGAACAGCGAACCGGTGACGCCTTCGGAAATCTTCAGCCGTTCACCGAGATGTTCGAGCGCGTTCGTGAAGAACTCGGCGGCGACCAGGATGACGATCAGCATGAACGCCAGTTCGACGAGCATCAACGTCATGCGGCACCTCCGCAGGCAGGCATGCAGGCGATCATGGAACGGATGAAACGCGAAGGACAGGCAACGAGGAACATGGGGACTCCGTGGTCGGACGTGGACGAACCATGACGCATCTGCCGACGTCCGACCAGGAACGGCGCGATGCGTCGATGGTCTCGCCAGACCGATTCGGCCGAACGCGCCACGGCCGCAGGCCGAGTATGTTGACGTGTTCGCTTTCCGGGGGATGGAAAGCAGGCTACTCCCCAAAGACGAAGGGCAGTCTAGCCGAGCCGGCTGCTTTCGGCAAGCTTGTGCGGTCACACCCTTTCATTCGGAAAGGCGGGTCGAGCGACGGCGGATGCGCATGCCGTAGCGGGGAAGCAATCGGCGTGCGCGGGCGTCACGCGCGTGTCACGCAGCGCGGGCCGGGAAATACAGCGCGAACGTCGTGCGACCGTCGCGGCTCTCGACCTCGACCTTGCCGCGGTGCAGCTCGATGATCGATTTGACGATCGCAAGCCCGAGCCCCGCGTTGCGCGCAGCGCCGTGCCGCGACGAATCGATCCGGTAGAAGCGCTCGAAGATCCGCTCGATCTGCTCGGGCGGAATCTCGACGCCCCGGTTCGTGACTTCGACGACCGCGTAGGCGGGCCGCGTCGATACGGTCAGCTCGATCGTCGACCCGGCTTGCGCGTGTTCGAGCGCATTCGACGCGAGATTGCTGACGGCGCGCCGGAACAGCGTCGCGTCCGCGACGACCGGCGCTTCGCCCTGCACGGCGAGATGCACGCCGGCCTCGTCGGCCAGCGCCTGGAAATACGACGCGAGCCGGCGCAGCTCGGCGCCCGCATCGAGTTCGACGATCTTCAGGTGCTGCCGCGCATTGTCGGTGCGCGCGAGAAACAGCATGTTCTCGATCATTCGCTGCAACCGTTCGCATTCCTCGATGTTCGAATCGATCAGCGCTTCGTATTCCTCGGTGGTGCGGGCGCGCGACAGCGTGACCTGCGACGAGCTGATCACGTTCGCGAGCGGCGTGCGCATGTCGTGCGCGAGATCGGACGAGAACTGCGACAGCCGCACGAACGCACGCTCGAGCCGGTCGAGCATCCGGTTGACCGACGTGGCCAGCTCGTGCAACTCGACCGGGCCGCCGCGTGCATCGAGACGCGCGTTCAGGTTGTGTGCCTCGATGCGCGAGGTCTGCCGGCCGAGGCTCTCGACCGGGCGCAGGCCGCGCGACGCGACCGCGTAGCCGAGTGCGCCGACCAGCAGCGCGCCGAGGGCGGCCGCGAGCCAGATGTCGACGCGATAGCTTTCCAGCAGCGACTGGCGATCGGCCGCCGTGCGCGCGAGCGCGACCTGGATGGTTTCGCCCGACGGCAGCGTCGCGCGCGCACGCACGCAGCGCGACGTGCCGATGCCGGGCGGCGCGCAGGTGAACGGGCTCGCTGCCATGGCCGCTGCGTCCGGCCGCGGCCGCGCGATCACCGACGCGAGCGTGTTGCCGGCTTCGTCGGTGTGTTCGACGAGCGGACGGTTCGCGGCGTCGTAGATGCCGAGATAGACGCCCGGATGCGACAGCAGCACTTCATGGAAGACGGCTGGATCGGCGCGCAATGCCGCCGTCGACCCGCTCGAGCGCGCGAGCTGCAGGAACTGGTTCAGCTTGCCGGCGATCTCGATGTCGTCGCGCCGGGTCAGCTCGGCGGACAGCGAGCGATACAGGTATGCGCCGGTCAGCGCGAACACGAGCGCGGCGACGGCGGCGAACGCGAGCGTCAGGCGCCGGAGCAGCGAATACGGCGCGGAGCCGCCGGTCACGAGCGATCCTCGAGCACGTAGCCCATGCCGCGGATCGTGTGGATCAGCTTCTTCTCGTAGGCGTTGTCGATCTTCGCGCGCAGGCGCTTGATCGCCGCATCGACGACGTTCGTGTCGCTGTCGAAATTCATGTCCCAGATCTGCGACGTGATGAAGGTGCGCGTCAGCACCTCGCCTTCGCGTTCCGCGAGCAGCTGCAGCAGCGCGAATTCCTGCGCGGTCAGGTCAATGCGATTGTCCGCGCGCCGTACCCGGCGCTTGATCAGGTCGACCTCGAGATCGGCGACCTGCAGGAAGTCGCGCGCATTGCGCGGCGCGCGCCGCAACAGTGAACGGATGCGCGCGAGGAACTCCGCATACGCGAACGGCTTGAGCAGGTAGTCGTCGGCGCCCAGCTCGAGCCCCGTGACCTTGTCCTCGATCGCGTCGCGCGCCGTCAGCAGCAGGACCGGCGTCTGCTTCTGCGCGCGCAGCCGCCGGAGCACCTCGAAGCCGTCCAGCTCGGGCAGCATCACGTCGAGCACGACGAGATCGAAATCCTCGTGCAGCGCGAGGAACAGCCCGTCCTTGCCGTTCTCGGCCACGTCGACCGTATAGCTCGCCTCCGCCAGCCCCTTGCGCAGGTAGGACGCCATCTTGGGTTCGTCTTCGACTATCAGTATCCGCATGGTGGAGCAGGCCGTTCGTGATTCATCCGTGATTTCAGCCGGTCAGTGTAACGCGTGAGCTTAGGGCGCCGCGCGTGCGCGAAAGATGACCGGCGGATGACGGAATTGTCATGAAGCGCGCTCGCCGTGCGACGCCCGCGTTTCATGAAAAACCGGTCATGTTTCGGCCATGTCGTCGTCACGACGGCGGCGATAAGCTGCGGTGGTCTTGTGTCCGGAGCGCGCCGTCGCGGTGTCGCTCCCGTTCATCCGGTCGTAGCCTGCCTGATTCCGCATCCATGTCGTACTGGCGCAAATTCATCCTCGTCGTGCTGCTGGCACTGAGCCTGCCGATCCAGTCGTTCGCGACCGTGTCGATGCAGTGCGCAGGCGCTGTTGCTGCCGTGCCGCACGCGGAGGATCGGATGAGCGCCGATCACCCGGCCGCGTCGCTTGCGATGTCGAGCGCGCAGGGGGGCGAGCATGCGCATGAAGGCCACGCACGGCATGCATCGTCGTGTTCGTCGTGCGGAGCCTGCTGCTTCGGCACCGGCATGGCCGATCCTCCCGCGGCGTCCGTGGCGTCGGGTATCGGTATCGCGTTCGTCGCTTTCGCGCCGTCGCCGGTCGTCGTGTCGTTCCTGACCGGCGGCATCGAGCGGCCGCCGCGCCGGCTTCCCGTCTAGTCCTTGCCCTCTTCCGCGGCCGACCGGCCGCGATCCGCAAACCGTGCCGGCGGCCATTCGACGACCGTCGCACGACTCACGACGAGAAACACCCATGCGATTGATCATTGCGGCGCTGCTTGGCGCGGCGGCCCTCGTGCCGTCGCTCGCGCCTGCGCAAACTCCGCGTCCCGATCCGGCCGATGCCGCTGCGCCCGTGTCGGACGTCGCCGTGCCGTCCGCGTTCGACGGCTACGCGCGGTATCGGGACGATGCAGGCCCCGGCTGGAAACAATTGAACCGCGACGTGATGGAGCGGCCCGCGAAGGGGCACGCGAAGGCGGGAAGCGCGAAGCCTGGAAGCGCGGCGGGCGGCCCGGCCCATTCAATGCACGGAGAGGCCGCGCAATGACGAGACTTGCGATGTCACCGCGAATCGGCGCGACCGCGCTCGTGCTGGCCTTTCTCGCCGGCTGTACGACGTTCTCGAAGGACGGCGGCTTCGACGCCGTGTCGTCCGCCGCATCGGAGCGGATCGGGAAAGACGCCGTGATCGTTCGGACCGACGCCGACCGCGACGCCGTCGACGCGCGCACGAAGGAACTGCTCGCGAAACCGCTGTCGATGGACGACGCGGTGCAACTCGCGCTGCTGAACAACCGCGGCCTGCAAGCGTCGTACGCGGCGCTCGGGCTGTCGGAGGCCGATCTCGTGCAGGCCGGCCGGCTGCCGAATCCGCGCTTCTCATTCAGCCGCACGCGGGCCGGCGACGGCGAGCTGAGCCTCGGCCGCACGTTCTCGGCCAACGTATTCGCGCTGCTGACGCTGCCGCTCGCGACGAACATCGAACGCCGCCGCTTCGAGCAGACCAAGCTCGAGACGGCCGATGCGATGCTGAAGGTGGCAGCCGACGCGCGCCGCGCGTATGTCGAGGCCGTCGCCGCCGAACAGGCCGCGATCTATGCGCGGCAGGTGCGCGACGCCGCGAGCGCCGCCGCCGAACTCGCGCTGCGCATGCGTCAGGCCGGCAACTTCAGCCGGCTCGACTACGCACGCGAACAAGCGTTCCACGCGGACGCGGTCGCCCAGCAGGCGAAGGCGCAGCAGCAGGCCGTGGCCGCGCGTGAGAAGCTCACGCGGGCGATGGGGCTGTGGGGCGAGCGCACCCGCTACGCGCTGCCCGAGCGTCTGCCCGATCTGCCGAAGGCGCGCCCGGACCTGCCCGATCTCGAACGCTACGCGATGAGCAACCGTCTCGACATCCAGGCCGCGAAGCTGCAGACGCAGGGCGTCGCGTCGTCGCTCGGACTCAGCAAGGCGACGCGCTTCGTCAACGCAGTCGATCTCGGCTACGTGAACAACTACGAGACCGACAAGGGGCACGAGCACGGCTACGAGATCAGCGTCGAGATTCCGCTGTTCGACTGGGGCGGCGCGAAGGTCGCGCGGGCCGAGGCCGTCTACATGCAGTCGGCGAACCGGCTCGCGCAGACCGCGATCGACGCACGCTCGGAAGTGCGCCAATCGTACGCTGCGTACACGACAAGCTACGACGTCGCGACGCACTATCGCGACGAAGTCGTGCCGCTGCGCAAGACGATCTCGGACGAGTTGCTGCTGCGCTACAACGGGATGCTCGCGAGCGTGTTCGAGCTGCTCACCGATGCGCGCGAACAGGTCGGCGCGGTCAACGGCTACATCGATGCGCTGAAGGACTACTGGCTCGCCGAAACCGATCTGCAGATGGCCGTTGGTGGCCGGCTGCCTACTTCGCAGTCGACCCCGCAGTCGACCCCGCAGTCGACCTCGCAGTCGACTTCGCAGTCGACTTCGCAGCCGCCTTCGCAGCCGCCTTCGCAGCCGACCCCGCAGCCGCCTTCGCAGCCGCCTTCGCAGCCGACCCCGCAGCCGACCCCGCAACCGGCACCGCGCGCATCCGCGCCCGCCGCCTCCACGCCCGATGCTGCATCGCAGCCGGCTTCCTCTCCCGTGGCGCAACCGGCGCCCGCAACGCATCCGGAAGGTCATTGACATGGTGTCCCGTCGACAATTTCTCAGCGGCTCGGGCGCCGCGCTGCTCGGTGCGGCGATGGTCAGCAAGGCCGGCGCCGCGTCGCTGCCCGAAGCGCCCACGATGGCGAAGGCCGGCACGCAGCCGCCGCTCGTGCCGCCCAACGGCCGTCCGTACACGCCCGTCGCGACGCTGAACGGCTGGACGCTGCCGTGGCGGATGAAGAACGGCTGGAAGGAGTTCCACCTGACGGCCGAGCCGGTCGTGCGCGAGATGGCGCCCGGGATGAACGCGAACCTGTGGGGCTACAACGGCCAGTCGCCGGGCCCGACGATCGAGGCCGTCGAGGGCGACAAGGTCCGCATCTTCGTGACCAACCGCCTGCCCGAGCACACGACGATCCACTGGCACGGGCTGCGGCTGCCCAACGGAATGGACGGCGTCGGCGGCCTCACGCAGCCGCATATCCCGCCGGGCAAGACCTTCGTCTACGAGTTCCAGCTGGAGGCGCACGGCACGTTCATGTATCACCCGCACGCCGACGAGATGGTGCAGATGGCGATGGGGATGATGGGCATGTTCATCGTGCACCCGAAGGACCGCGCGACGATGCCGGTCGATCGCGACTTCGTGTTCCTGCTCTCCGCGTACGACATCGACCCGGGCAGCTACACGCCGCGCGTGAACGAGATGACGGACTTCAACATGTGGACGTTCAATTCGCGCGTGTTCCCGGGCATCGACCCGCTGCCGGTGCGGGCGGGAGACCGCGTGCGGATTCGTTTCGGCAACCTGACGATGACGAACCATCCGATCCACCTGCACGGCTACAGCTTCGAGGTCGCCGGCACCGACGGCGGCTGGATTCCGCCGGCGGCGCGCTGGCCGGAGGTGACGGCCGACGTCGCGGTCGGCCAGATGCGCGCGATCGAGTTCACCGCCGATCGCCCCGGCGACTGGGCGTTCCATTGCCACAAGTCGCATCACACGATGAATGCGATGGGCCACCAGGTGCCGAACCTGATCGGCGTGCCGCAGAAGGATCTCGCGCAGCGCATCGGCAAGCTCGTGCCCGACTACATGGCGATGGGCAGCACCGGCGGCGCGATGGGCGGCATGGAGATGCCGCTGCCCGACAACACGCTGCCGATGATGACGGGCACCGGCCCGTTCGGGCCGCTGGAGATGGGCGGCATGTTCACGGTGCTGAAGGTCCGGCAGGGGCTCGGCCGCAACGACTATCGCGATCCGGGCTGGTTCCGGCATCCGAAGGGCACCGTCGCCTACGAATACACCGGCGAATTGCCGGAGGGCTGAGCGGCGGCCAACAGCGGCAAGCGGTGGCCGCACGGTGCGGCCGCCGGTTTCATTTCACTCACTCTGGATGGAGCAGGCAATGATGAAGAAGGGACTGGTTTCGATTGCAACGGGTTGCGTGCTGATGTTTTCCACGGCGTCGTACGCGGCCGGCGACATGGCCGGCATGGACATGGGCGGCAACGCGAAGCAGGGCGCCAGCGCGACGCGCGAGATGTCGCACGGCGAGATCCGCAAGGTCGACACGGCCGCGGGCAAGCTGACGATCAAGCACGGCCCGCTCGAGAACCTCGGGATGGACGCGATGACGATGGTATTCAAGGTCAAGGACCCGGCGATGCTCACGCAGGTCAAGGCCGGCGACAAGATCGATTTCGTCGCCGAGGACGTGGACGGCGCATTGACCGTCGTCGAACTGCGCAAGCCGTGATGCCGGGGCGGAACATGCACATCAAGATCACGATGCTCATGCGGTTCGTCCGCGGCGTCCGCTTCGTCGCGGCCGGCGCGCTGATCGCCGCCGCGCCGGTTGCGGCCTGGGCGCACGGCAAGCTGGAGAGCGCGACGCCCGCGACCGGCAGCACGGTCGACACCGCGCCCGACACGTTGCGGCTCGCGTTCAACGAAGACCTCGAGCCCACCTTCAGTTCGGTGAAGGTGTCGGACGCGAACGGCAAGCCCGTCGCGCACGACAGCGCGAAGGTCGATCCGGCGACGCCGCGCGTGATGACCGTCGCGATGCCGAAGCTCGCGCCCGGTGCGTACACGGTGCAATGGGTGGCGATGACGGCCGACGCGCATCGCACCAAAGGCACCTATACGTTCAAGGTGAAAGGGTGAACGAAGGCTTCGTCGGCATGCTGCGGCTGGTGGCCGTGGCGATCCAGAACGCCGGGTTTGCCGTCGTTATCGGCACGCTGCTCGGCAGCCACTGGCTCGCGCGGGGCGAGTCGGCGTGGCAGCACGGCATCGCGCGGCGGCTCCTCGCGACGCTGCGCGGTGCGTCCGTCGTGTCGCTGCTCGCGAGCATCACGGCGTTCTGGGCGCACTGCGCGTTGATGAGCGAAGTGCCGCTGCTCGAAGCGGCGCCGGCCGTGCGCGCGATGCTCGCCGGCACGGGGTTCGGTCATGCGTGGCTGGCCGGTGCCGTGTTCATGCTGGCGGTCGTGATCCTGTCGTTCGTGCGGCGCCCGACCGATACGCGCTTTCCGTTCGCGATCTGGGCCGCGCTCGCATGCGTCGCGCTGGCGCGCAGCAACGGCGGCCATCCGGTCGACGCGGGGCTGTTCAGCGTGCCGGTGTGGGTCGACTGGCTGCATCTGCTGGCGATCAGCGCGTGGGTCGGGCTCGTGCTCGTGACGGCGTTCGGCGTGATGCCGCAATTCACCGGGATGCCCGCGAGCGAGCGGACGATCGGCGCGTCGTTCGTGCAGTCGCTCTCCGATGCGTCGACGCTTGCACTGGCCGTGCTGTTCGTGACCGGTGCCTACAACGGCTGGCGCGGCGTCGATACGCCGGCCAACCTGCTCGCATCGACGTACGGGCAGATCTTGCTGCTCAAGCTCACGCTCGTGCTGATCGCGGCGGCGCTAGGCGGGCACAACCGGTTCTTCGGGATGCCGAAGCTGCTGGCCGCGCTGAAGGATCCGCAAGCCGCGATGCCGGTCATGGCGTTGCGCGGGTTCGGCGCGGTGCTGCGGATCGAGGCGGTCGTGCTCGCCGGCGTGCTGATGGTGGCGGCCGTGCTTGTGTCGAGCGCGTTGCCGGGGACGGTCTAGCGTCGCGGCGGGGTGAGTGGTAACGCCGGTAGCGAGAAATCGTCGGAACGGGGCCGGCGTTTGTCGGACGATTTCCCGCTTGCCGAGCGCAATCGCGCAGTGATACAGGGGATTACGTTAGCCTATCTTCTGGTTACTAAAAACTGTCACCGAGCGCCGCTAAGCTTTCGCCACCCTCACAACCGGGATTCCCCGCCATGCGCTCGACAATCCGCCTGTTTGCCCCGCTATTGCTGCTGCCCACGCTTGTCACGCCGGTCCTCGCGGCGACCGCCGCCCCCGTCAGCCCCAACTGCGGCGGCAGCACGACGCCGATCGCCGACATCCAGGGGCCGGGCGCGCCGTCGCCGCTCGCCGGCCAGAACGCGTCGATCGAAGCGGTCGTCACGGCCGATTTCGGCGGCACGGACGGCTTCGGCGGCTTCTTCGTCCAGCAGGCCGACCCGCAGCGCCGCAACCAGCCGGGCGTGTCCGAAGGGCTGTTCGTCTATGCGCCAAAAGTGCGCGCGAAGGCCGGCGATCTCGTGCACGTGACGGGCAAGGTCGAGGAGAAATACGGGCAGACGCAGCTCACGCTGTCGGGCGCGATCGCGGTGTGCGCGAACGGCCAGACGGTCACGCCGGCGACGCTCACGCTGCCCGTCGACAGCCCGAACGCGTTCGCCGCGTATGAAGGGATGCTGGTGCGTCTGCCGCAGACGCTCACCGTCACCGACAACTACGAGCTCGGCCGCTACGGCAGCACGATGCTGAGCAACGGCCGGCTGCGCACGCCGACGAGCGTGGTGCCGCCGTCGCAGGCGCAGACGCAGATCGATGCGAATGCACGCAACCGGCTGATTCTCGACGACGGCTCGAACAAGCAGAACCCGGCGAGCGTGCCGTATCCGGCGCCGGAACTGTCGGCCGCGAACACGCTGCGCTCGGGCTATACCGTGCGCAACGTCGAAGGCGTGCTCGAGGTGCGCTACGGCGCATGGCGCGTGCAGCCGCTGCCCGGCGCGGCCGCGCCGACGTTCGACATGCGCGCGAACCCGCGCGCCAACGCACCGGCACGTGATCCGAAATCGAACCTGCGCGTCGCATCGTTCAACGTCCTCAACTACTTCAACGGCAACGGCATGGGCGGCGGCTTCGACGATCCGAATAACCGCGGCGCGAAGAACTATCAGGAATTCCAGCGTCAGGAAGCGAAGATCGTCAGCGCGCTGAAGGCGCTCGACGCCGACGTCATCGGCCTGATGGAAATCCAGAACAACGGCTACGGCGAACTGAGCGCGGTGCGCCAGCTCGCGGCGAAGCTCGGCAGCAACTGGCGCGTGGTCGATCCGGGCACGTCGCGCCTCGGCGGCGATGCGATCACGGTCGCGATGATCTACGACAGCCGCGTGGTCGAACCGGTCGGCCGCGCGTCGACGCTCGCGATCGACGACAAGAACCGCCAGCCGCTCGCGCAGTCGTTCCGACGCGTCGGCGGCAACAAGCAGGCGCTGACGATCGCGGTCAACCACCTGAAGTCGAAGAACTGCCCGGACGCGGCGAACGACGACCTCGACCAGGGCGACGGCCAGGGCTGCTGGAACCCGACGCGCACGCGCGCGGCGGCGAAGCTGGCCGACTGGCTCGCCGGCACGCCGACGGGCGTCGCGGGGCAGGGCACGCTGCTGATCGGCGACTTCAACAGCTACACGTATGAAGACCCGATCCGCCTGCTCGAATCGCGCGGCTACCGCAACCTCGTGTCGCGCTGGATCGGCGCCAACGCATACAGCTACGTGTACAACGGCGAAGCCGGCTACCTCGATCACGCGCTCGCGTCGCTGCCGCTCGCGTCGCACGTGAAGGCCGTGCACGAATGGCACATCAACGCGGATGAGCCGCTCGCGCTGCAGTACACGCTCGCGTACAAGTCGGCCGAGCAGCAGAAGACGTACTACGCGCCGGATGCGTATCGCTCGTCGGATCACGATCCGGTGCTGATCGATATCGCGCTGCCGGGCGCCGGGCGCTGATCATCGTTCGAGCGTTTGAATGATGGCGTGCGGCGGTGCCGCACGTCGTCGCGTGAGCGGGGGCGTCGCCGCTCGCTCGCGCGGCCTCTCCATTCTCCACGCATCACGTGCCCGATGCGCGATTGCCGCAATGCAATTCGCAATCCGCAATGTGCGGCGCGAATGATTGCTTCTTCCTTGTGAATAACCCGCGTCTTACGCAGCCCAGCGACGTTATTCCGATATCGGGTAAATAGTTCCGTCGCCTATCCTGAAAATCGGTATTTCGTGGATAGAGGCGGCTGTTATTCAGCAATTCAAGTCAATCGGCTTCGGGTAATTAACCCTGTCGATTTGAAGGAAATCCCACGCACGTGGCTAATGCCCGAAAAGGGGGTTATGCAACGTGCAACAAAGCCGCGGCATTCCGGGGAATACCACGCGCAGGGCGTGCCAGCTGCGACCAATCGCATTTTCTTTCAAAATCCAGACACTGATCTCCGTTCGCATCATCGGAGATTTTTTAATATCCGAATGATCTTTGACAACGCGCCGCAACACCGCCTATTTTTGTGGTGTCGTAAATTTAGGTAATACAAAAGTCGTCAAAACTGCAAGGGGGCGGCGTTCCCGCATCATTCTCCGCCAGCAGTTTGCTGTGTCTGTATCAAGTTCAGTCTCTCGAAGAAGTCCCATCCCCAACCGCCGTCTGCCGATCGTGCAACGCGAGTGGCGGGTATGCCTGCGCGTTTTTCGCCGGCGATGGCGGCCTGTGTGTGAAGCGATATTCGACCCAACACAAGGACAGAGGCATGCAACCAGACAGGAGCAGTACCGGCAGCCGCCGCGAACGCCGCGGCCGGCTGGCCGGGCTAGGCGCATTGACCGTCTTGACCATGGTGCTCGCGGGCTGCGGCGGCGACGATTCGTCGTCGGTCGGCGCGTCGAGCCTCGCGCAGGCCGTCGCCAGCCAGCAGGCCGGCGCGCAGCAGGCCGCGGGCAATCAGACGCCCGCGGCGAACCAGCCTTACGTCGACCCCGTTGCCTATTCGATGAACGCGACCGACGGCCTCGCGCCCGGGCAGGTGTCGGAGAAGGCCGCGGTGATGCATTACCAGTGGAAATCCGGCGGCACGACGGTCAACTACACGACGACCACCGGCCACCTGACCGCGCAGGACGCGAACGGCAACGCGGAGGCGTCGATGTCGTATGTCGCGTACACCGCGCCGAGCACGAACGGCAAGCCGCGTCCCGTCACGTTCGTCTATAACGGCGGCCCCGGCTCGTCGTCGATCTGGCTGCGGCTCGGCTCGTTCGCGCCGACGCGCGTCGCGACACCCGATCCGCTGTTCGGCAACAACTGGCCGAACTATCCGCTCGTCGACAACGCGGAAAGCCTGATCGACACCACCGACCTCGTGTTCATCGACCCGCCGGGAACCGGGCTGTCGGAAGCCGTGTTGCCGAACACCAACCAGAAGTACTGGGGTTCCGACGCGGACGTCAACGTCATGCGCGACTTCATCCAGCGCTACCTGAACGTGAACGGCCGCGGCACGTCGCCGATCTACCTGTACGGCGAATCGTACGGCACGCCGCGCACCGACATGCTCGCGCTGGCGCTCGAATCGGCCGGCGTGCACTTGACGGGTATCGTGCTGCAATCGGCGATCCTGAACTACTTCGCGGATGCGGTGGAGGCGGTGGCGATCACGCAGTCGACCGAAGGGCTGCTACTCGACACCGATACCGTGGCCGGCTATCTGCCCGGCTATGCGGCGGTCGCGGCGTATTTCAACCAGGTGTCGCCGGCGCCGGTCAACCCATTCCTGTATGCACTGCAGACCGAACTGTTCACCACGCTGATCTACAACCAGCTGCAGAAGTACTCGCAGTCGTGGGTGCTGAGTCAGCTCGGCATTCCGGATGCGCTCGGCACGCCTGTGTTCCCGAGCGATGCGACGCTGAAGCTGTGGTCGATCCCGTCGAGTCTCACGCAACAGGCGCTGCGCGACTACTTCAACGCGAACCCGTTCGGCACGAACCTGGTGCCCGGCACGACGATCGGCCGCTACGACGGACGCGTGTCGTTGCCGAACAGCGATCCGCGGCTGCAGGCGGACGGCGACCCGTCGGACATCCTGATCTCGCAGCCGTTCACGAACGCGCTCGCGACGCAGATGCCCGACTACCTCGGCTACACCGCGCCGAACGCGACCTACCTGCCGTTGAACGACAACATCATCCAGGTGTGGGACTTCTCGCATGACGGCCAGCCGATGCCCGACACGATCCCCGATCTGCTCGGTGCGCTGCAGCTCAATCCGAAGCTCCACGTGCTCGCGGAGAACGGCCTTCACGATCTGGCCACGCCGTTCTTCAACACGGAGAAGCAGCTCGCCCGTCTGCAGACGGTGAAGGGCCTGAATCCGAAGCTGCAGGTGAACTTCTTCCAGGGCGGACACATGACGTATCTGGATGACGTGGCACGTCCGCAGATGAAGCGCGACCTGGCGACGTTCTACAAGGGCGCGCGGATTCCGACGGCGCTGACGCTGAAGACCCTGCCGCCGCCGTGGCCGGACGAGAATCCGGCCGGCACGCCGACCGGCAGCACACCGGGCGCGACGGCCTCGACTTCGCTGGCGGCGGCACCGTAAACAACGGACTCCTTGCGAAAAGGAACCCTCTATTCATCCATTGAATGCGAGTGATCATGTCTCCAATCAACTTGATGCGACGTATGTGTTCGTTGATCGTCCTCGGTGCGGTGATGAGCGCCGCGCATGCGCTGCCGCCGCAGGCGGTGGCGCCGGTGAAGCTGCCGCACGGCGGCCACGGCGTCGACGGGCCGTTCTTTCCGTCGACCCGCGTGGCGCCGGTACTGCCGTCGACCGGCGCGACGCTGCAGCAGCAGGCGCAGAAGCGCGTCGATGCCCGGCTCGGCGGCAACACGGTGCTGGGCAACGGCGCGGCGGTGACGAAAGCGCAGGCGCAGAGCAGCGGGCTCGGGTTCGTCGCGAAGCACTTCGACGAGATCGATGCGAAACACACCGGTCGCGTGACGATGAGCGATGTGCGGCAGTTCATCCAGCAGCGGCAGGTGCAGGCACAGCAGGAACAGCAGGAGTGACGGTGTAGTGAGGTCGCCGGGTGGGAAGGCGGCCGGTGCCGGTTCGGTGCCGGCTGCCCAACCGCGGCGGCGGCCTGCGTTCAACCTGCCGCGGCGCACGTTCGTGCCGCGGCCTTCTTCATGAAAAGTTCGGCGCGCACGTGCGAAGCCGCATCACGCGTCGCGCCTCGCACGATCGACGCTCACGCTTCCCGTTGCGCGTAGCGCCTCGCCGTCGCCGACGGCAACTCGCCGAACATCGCGCGATAGTCCTGCGCGAAACTGCTCAGGTGCCAGAAGCCCCACTTCGTCGCGGCCGACGTCACCGGGCCGCCGAGCCGCAGCTCGCGGCGAACGTGATTGAGCCGGACGGCGCGCAGGTAGGCGATCGGATTCAGATTGAGCGTGTCGTTGAACGCGTATTGAACGGTACGCCGGCTGATGCCGAGCTGCACGCACAGTTCGGCGATCGACAGCGGGCACGTCGACGCATCCTGCAGCCGCGCCTGCGCCGCGTTGACGAGCGACCAGTACTTCGTCGAACGCGTCGCGAGCGCGTCCGCGTCCGGCGCGGGCACCGTCATCGCTTCGGAAATCGCATACAGCACGGTCCGCTCGAGCAGCTCGATCCGGTCCTGCGTCGTCACGTCGTCAACCGGCGTGCTCTTCGCGGCCGCGGCCATCGCGTGGCGCAGCAGGTGGCGCAGGCGATCCGCGACCTGGGCCGTCATCGGGATCAGCGGTGCGAAGGTGCGGGCCCGCAGCGACGCGGCGAACGTGCACAGCGCCGGCGTCGACAGCTTGTCGGGCGCGATTTCGACGTTCACCAGCACATGCCGGTCCGGAGAATAGAACTCGAACATGGGCTGGCTCGAGAACACGTGCAGGCTGTCGCGTCCGCTCTTTTCGCCGCACATGCGCGCATGGCCTTCGAGCTCCAGCGGCACGGCCACCGCGACGCGATCCGACGGCACCGCGCCCTGTTGCAGGATCACCTTGTCGAGGTCTTCGACCAGCAGCCGGATGCCGCCGAGCGACACGATGGACGACGAGCCATGAAACCGGCCGCCCGAGATCTGCGTGTAGTTGAGGTGCCAGCCGTCGAAGATCCGCGCCTGCTCCTCCACGTCGGTGAACGCGCAGAACGTCACCCTCCGCGCGAGCGGCGGCGCGCCGGAGTAATCGCTCGGATCGGCAGACGGCGTAATCGGAGTCGGGAGGGGAGCGGGCGGATCGATTCATTGTAGTCGCTGCACGCGCCGGTCAAAAAACCCCGGAGAAAACCCTCGCTTGCCGAAATCCGATAGTGCAAAGCCGGCCGGCGAAATATCGTCGGCACGAACACGACGCATCGCGCCGGCGCCTGGAGTCTCCCGCTTCGTTGCCGGCCGGCGCACTTCAGGAGAGACGTTGATGGAGCTTCCACGTGGCGGATTCTGGCGGAACTGGGTCGGCAATCAGTCGTGCGTCGCCGCGCACATGGCGGCGCCCACCAGCGAGGCGGAGATTGCCGAGCTGGTGCACGCCGCGACGAGCCAGGGCAAGAACGTCCGCTGCGCGGGATCGGGGCATTCGTTCACGCCCGTCGTCGCGACGAGCGGCCTGCTGCTGTCGCTGAAGGACTATCACGGCATCGTCGCGGTCGACGAGCGGCAGAAGCGCGTGACGGTGAAGGCCGGCACGCGGATCAACGCGGTCACGCAGCATCTGAAGCAAATCGGCTTCTCGCTCGTCAACCAGGGCGACATCGATTCGCAGGCCATAGCCGGTGCGTTGGCGACGGGCACGCACGGCACCGGGACGACGCTGAGCAACCTGTCGTCGCAGGTGGTCGGGATGCGCATCGTCCGCCCCGACGGCTCGATCATGGAAGTGAGCGACAAGCAGGACCTCGACCTGCTGCACGCGACGCAGGTCAATATCGGCATGTTCGGCGCGGTCTCGGAGCTGACGCTGCAGGTGACCGATGCGTTCTGGCTGCACGACCGCGTGTGGCGCGAGGACTTCGACGCGCTGATGGACCGGTACGACGAGCTCGCGGCGACGCACCGGCATTTCGGCTTCTTCTGGTGCCCGACGTCCGAAAGCCGCCACCTGTACTGCCTGCCCGACACCACCGCGGTGTCGAACTCGAAGAAGGACGACGACGTGTGCGAAGTGAAGGTGATGGACGTCACCGACGCGCGCACGTACCACGAAGGCGAGCACGAGAAGATCGCGTACAGCTCGGAGGTCTACGCGATCCATTACGTCGCAAACTTCCACGAACTCGAATACGCGGTGCCCGCCGAACACGGCAAGGAAGCGCTGCGCCGCGTGCGTGACCTGATCCTCACGAAGCATCGGGACTGCATCTTCCCGGTCGAGTACCGCTTCACGAAGGGCGACCCGGCATGGATCAGCCCGTTCAATCACCAGGACAGCGTGACCATCTCGTGCTCGGGCGGTCCGAACGGCGTCGACTACTGGCCGTTCCTGAAGGATGTCGACGACATCCTGCGCGACTACGGCTCGCGTCCGCACTGGGGCAAGCTGCACTTCACGAACCGCGACGACGTGGACCGCTGGTTCCCGAAGGCCGAGGCGTTCCGTGAACTGCGCCGCAGCGTGGACCCGGAAGGCCGTTTCCTCAACGATCATCTTCGGACCCTGTTCAGCTGAGGGGTCCTGACGAATCACATTGGAGAACGACGCATGAATGCCAAGATTGACGGTCGCCTTGCCGGCAAGGTCGCCATCGTGAGCGGCGGCGCGGGCGGATGCGGCGCCGCCGCGTCCGAGCTGTTCGCCGCGCAGGGCGCGAAGGTGGCGATCATCGACCGTGACGGCGACGCGGCCGACACGCTCGCGTCCCGGTTGCGCGATGTCGGCCTGCAGGCGATCGGCCTGCAAGCCGACGTGTCGAAGCAGCCGGATGTGCAGCACGCGGTCGAGGCAGCCCGCGCGCAGTACGGCAACGCGGACATCCTGTTCAATCATGCGGGCACGCTGATCGTCAAACCGTTCCTCGACATCGAGGAGTCGGAATGGGACTGGCTGATGGGCGTGAACGTGAAGAGCATGTTCCTGATGACGAAGGCGGTGCTGCCGCAGATGCTGGAAAAAGGGCGCGGCAGCATCGTGTGTACGTCGTCGATCTCGGCCGTCTTCGCGACGCCCGGCGAGGTGCTGTATGACGCGACCAAGGGCGCATGCCAGATGTTCGCGCGCGCGATCGCCGTCGAATACCGCGACCGCGGCATTCGCTGCAACGCGCTGGCGCCGGGCTTTATCCGCACGCCGCACGGGATGCGCGAGCTGAAGGATCTGCAGGCGATGGGCGTGGACGCGACCGAGGCGGCCATCGCGGTGCAGCAAGGCCGGCTGTGCGAGCCGTCGGAAGTGGCCGCGGCCGCGCTGTTCCTTGCGTCCGACGAATCGAGCTTCGTCAATGGCACCCAGCTGTTCGTCGACAACTGTTTTTCCGCCGTTTAGGCCCCCATATACGCTAGAAGCCGACGGGCAGGCACGACCTCTCCGGGAACGGCAGGTTCGGTCGAAGGTGCCGCAGCAATGCGGACCTTCGATTTTTTTGGCTGGGCGTCGCGCGATGCGTCCTAGCGGAATGTCGCAATCCTTCTATCTGAACGACGTGGCGTCTGCTGGAATGGCAATGACGAGTCACCGTTCAGCCGGCTTCGCGACGCGGCAGGGTTGTCGACGTCATCGAGCGCCGTTCCGGCGCTCGGCTTCGCGGGTCCGGGCAAGTCCGGCATACCAGGATCAATCCATCACTCTCTTCTGATCAATCATCATGTTCAATCGCACTACCAGCACCGTCGCCAACGTCGATCCCGAACTCTGGACTGCCATTCAGGACGAGAACCGCCGCCAGGAAGACCACATCGAGCTGATCGCGTCGGAAAACTACACGAGCCCGGCCGTGATGGCCGCGCAGGGCTCGCAGCTCACGAACAAGTACGCGGAGGGTTATCCGGGCAAGCGCTACTACGGCGGCTGTGAATACGTCGACGTGGTCGAGCAGCTGGCGATCGATCGCGTGAAGCAGCTGTTCGGCGCGGAAGCCGCGAACGTGCAGCCGAACTCGGGTTCGCAGGCGAACCAGGGCGTGTTCTTCGCGATGCTCAAGCCGGGCGACACGATCATGGGCATGAGCCTCGCGCACGGTGGTCACCTGACGCACGGCTCGCCGGTGAACATGTCGGGCAAGTGGTTCAACGTGGTGAGCTACGGTCTGAACGAGCAGGAAGACATCGACTATGACGCAGCAGAGCAGCTCGCACAGGAACACAAGCCGAAGCTGATCGTCGCGGGCGCGTCGGCGTTCGCGCTGAAGATCGACTTCGAGCGTCTGGCGAAGATCGCGAAGTCGGTCGGTGCGTACCTGATGGTCGACATGGCGCACTACGCCGGCCTGATCGCGGCGGGCGTGTATCCGAACCCGGTGCCGCACGCCGACTTCGTGACGACGACGACGCACAAGAGCCTGCGCGGCCCGCGCGGCGGCGTGATCCTGATGAAGTCGGAATACGAGAAGCCGATCAACTCGGCGATCTTCCCGGGCATCCAGGGTGGCCCGCTGATGCACGTGATCGCGGCGAAGGCCGTGGCGTTCAAGGAAGCGCTGTCGCCGGAATTCAAGGCATACCAGGAAAAGGTGGTCGAGAACGCCCGGGTGCTGGCTGAAACGCTGGTCAAGCGTGGCCTGCGGATCGTGTCGGGCCGCACCGAAAGCCACGTGATGCTGGTGGACCTGCGCGCGAAGAACATCACGGGCAAGGCGGCGGAAGCGGCGCTTAGCGCCGCGCACATCACGGTGAACAAGAACGCGATCCCGAACGATCCGGAAAAGCCGTTCGTGACGAGCGGCATCCGCCTGGGTTCGCCGGCGATGACGACGCGCGGCTTCGGCCCGGCGGAAGCCGAACTGGTCGGCAACCTGATCGCCGACGTGCTGGAAGCGCCGGAAGATGCGGCGACGATCGAGCGCGTGCGCGGGCGCGTCGCGGAGTTGACGCAGCGTTTCCCGGTCTACGGCTGACGCGCTGCAATCGGGCACGCGATCGGGCGTTCAACGGCTCAGGCCGTTGAATCTCGTCCGATCCGAAGCGATGTAAAAAAATCCGGCTCGCCGTGTGTGTGCGAGCCGGATTTTTGCGTTGTGAGCCTAGGTGCGAGCCGCTATCGCTTCACACCGACGCATCGACGTTCGCCTCGAGTTCGCGAATGCGCGCGTCGTTGCGCGTGTCCTTGAGCACCGGCGGCCCCGCGAACGACTTGCGCACCCCGAAGCCGTACCAGATCACCATCAACACGACCACGAACGCAACCAGCACGTAGAGCACCTTCTCGTTCGGCGGCTGGATGCCGACGTAAGCCAGCACGCAGGCGCCCACCAGCCCGAGCAACGCGCACGGCTTCGACCAGATGCCGAGCTGGAACGGGCCTTTTTCGGTCCACGTGCGCCCTTCGGCGAGCATTCCGGAGCCGATCGGCATCGCATACGAGATGAACAGGAACACGGCGCTGCCCGCGCTCAACACCGAGAACGCGTCGCCGTACAGCGTGACGACGATCGCGAGCACAGCGCACGTCCAGATCGCGGGGCCGGGCGTCCGATGGTTGTGATTCACGCTGCGCAGCAGCTTCGACGCCGGCAGCCCGCCGTCGCGCGCAAACGCATACACCATGCGCGACGTCGACATGATCGCGGCGAGCCCGCACACGTAGTTGATGAAGAACATCGCGAGTTCGAGGCACACGCGCAAGGTCTTCGGAATCGGCGCGAGGATCGCTTCGAAGAAGCCGGTGCCCTGTTTCATCGCGGCCGTCAGATCCGGCATCACCAGCACGAACGTGCACACCATCACGTAGCCGAACACCGCGGACCAGAACACCGAGCCGATGATGCCGCGCGGCACGTTCTTCGCCGCGTTGTGGGTCTCTTCCGACGTGTGCGCGGACGCGTCGAAGCCCGTGATCGTGTAGGTCACCAGCAGCAGGCCGGACAGAAACGCGAGCGGCAGCGTCTGTTTCGGCCATGCGCCGCCGTCGACGCCGGTGAAGTTGGTGAAGGTGACGAGCCGATGCAGGTCGAACGGGACCGGCGAGTAGACCAGCAGCGACACGACCAGCGCGATCGTCACGACGAAGATCAGGTAGCCGGACAGGTCGGTGATCTTGCTCGCGATCTTGATGCCGCGTGCGTTCAGCACCGCCTGCGACAGCGTGATGAATGCGATGAACGCGGTCTGATGCCACCACGTCAGGCTGTCCGAACTGACGCCGAACATCGGGGCGATCAGCGTCTTGAAGAACGGATCGTAGGTGCCGAAATTGATCGCGGCGATCACGAAGATCAGGCCGATCAGGTTGAGCCACGCCGTCATCCACCCCCATTGCTTCCCGCCGAGGATGGCGCCCCAGTGATAGAGGCCGCCGGCGGTGGGAAACGCGGACGCGATCTGCGACATCGACACTGCGACGACCAGCGCGAACAGCGAGCCGAGCGGCCAGCCGAGGCCGATCGATGCGCCGCCGGCGGCGGAAAACGCGAGCTGAAACGCCGTGATGCCGCCCGACAGAATGCAGATCACCGAAAACGACACGGCGAAGTTCGAGAAGCCGCTCATGCGTCTCGACAGCTCCTGCGCATATCCCATCTTGTGGAGAAGGCTTACGTCACTGTCGGTGCCTGAGTCAGGCTGAATTTTCGCGTCCATGTTCGCTCCGTCACGAATGTCCTGCATGGCAGGACCGTCATCGCTGCCCGGGCCCGGCATTGCGGCCCGCCCCTGGAATTCGTCGGCGGCACGCGACGTCATGGGTGAATGACACGTCGTTTTCCGGTCCGATGCGGGAACGGTATGAAGCCAAATCTCGCGACGCTATCGGATTTTGGCAATGCACCGGAAAGTCTGGACGGATGCACCTTTCGGGGGCATCGAGGGGCGGTTTTGCCGATGCGGCGTGGGGTGGGCGATCGCCGTTGCGTGATGGACGGCAATGCGATGACGGCGGCCGGCGTGGCCGCGTTAGTTCGCGCGTCGCTTGCGGGGGTGAATGCGTTGGGGAGGCGGCGGCAGTGCGCAACGTCGGCGCGGATGGATGGAGCGATGTGCACGACGGCAGCCGGGTCGGATTGACCGCGCGTGCCGTGGCGACCGCGCTGACGAATCGCGTCACGTTGTGGCGGCATCGGACCTTCGATTGGCCGGTCGCGAACGGCTTCGACGAACTCCCCGATGGTGCTCACCGCCGATGCGTGGGTGCGGACATCGCGCAGCGATGTTGGCGCAACGGCAGATGCGCAAGTACGTTGCGACGTGGTGCTGGCCGGTGTGCTCGGAGACGTCGCGGCGCGCTACGGCGACGCGACGTCAGACTGGGTGGCGCTGCAACTGGAGCAGGCGAAGTAGCGGCGGAGAGCTTGCGCGCCGCCCGACGCGAACCGCGCTTCCCCCGCGCGGAAACGGCGTTGCGCTCAGGCCGTCGCGGTCCGCCGCGCCGTCAGCCGGTTCCACAGCATCCCGGAGCGGCTTCCGCTGCGGCAATACGCGAGCACGGGCTTCGGCAGCGCATCGACCAGCGCGCCGAACGCGTCGACTTCCGCATCGCCGATCCGGTCGCGTTCGACCGGCAGATAGCGCGCGTCGAGGCCGAGTTCGCGCGCGGCGGCCGCGATCTCGTCGAAGGCCGGTTGATCGGCGCCTTCGCCGTCCGGCCGGTTGCAGATCACCGCGCGAAAGCCTGCATTGCGGATCGCTTTCAGGTCCGCCGCCGTGATCTGTCGCGACGCGGTGAACCCGGTGGCGGCCGCGGCCCGGCATTGCTCGATCGCGCGCGCGAAACACGCGACCGCGAAATCGACATCCTGCTCGGTCGTGAAGCGGCCGAAGCTGATGCGCACCGTGCGGCCGGCGGTTTCCGCATCGAGACCGATCGCGGTCAGCACGTGGGACGGCGCGCCGCTGGTCGAGTTGCATGCGGAGGTCGACGACACGGCGAGCGAATCGCCGAGCATGAACGGGAAGAAGCCCGGCGCGTTCACCGTGAGGCTCAACGTGTGCGGGATGCGGCGCGCCGCTGCTGCGTTGTGCGTGATGTCGCCGAGCGCGAGCAGCGCGTCCTTCAAGCGCGCGCTGAGTGCCGCGATCCGCTCGGCTTCGCGCTCGAGCTTTTCGGCGGCCAGTTCGCACGCGGTGCCCATCCCGACGATCTGATGCGTCGCGAGCGTGCCCGAGCGCAGGCCGCGCTCGTGTCCGCCGCCGTGAATCTGCGGCGCGATGCGACCGGCAATGTCGCGACGGACGAACAGCGCGCCGATACCCTTGGGGCCATACACCTTGTGCGCGGACATCGACAGCAGGTCGATGCCGAGCGCGCGCACGTCGATCGGCGTCTTGCCGAGCGCCTGCGCGGCGTCGACGTGCAGCAGCGCGCCCGCCGCATGCACGATGCGCGAGATCGCGCCGATGTCCGTCAGCGTGCCGAGCTCGTTGTTGACGAGCATCAGCGACACGAGGCCCGTATCGGGGCGAATCGCCGCGGCCACGGCGTCGACGGTGATTTCGCCGTCGGCGGTGGGGCTCAGGTAAGCGGCCGTCATCCCGCGCTTCGACAGGTTCGCCATCGTGTCGAGGATGGCCTTGTGTTCGATGCGGCTCGTGATCAGGTGGCGCTTGTCGGTCGCGGCTTCCGCGTAGCCTTTCAGCGCGAGGTTGTTCGATTCGGTGGCGCCCGACGTCCAGATGATCTCGTCGGCATGCGCGCCGATCAGCGCGGCAACCTGCGCGCGTGCGTGCTCGACTTTTTCCTTCGCCAGCCGGCCGGCGGCGTGCGAGCTCGACGCGGGATTGCCGAAGATGCCGTCGGCGCCGAGGCAGGCCGTCATCGCTTCGATCACGCGGGGATCCGCAGGGGTGGTGGCTGCGTAGTCGAGGTAGTGCAGCGGGGTGGTATCGCTCATGTCCTTCTCTTGCTCTTCTCTTCGGAATGGGAGAAATGATACGAGGTCGGGCGGGGAAAAAGGATCCAAAAGGAGCTGAGAATTTAGCTTGATCTGGAATATGAATCTATCTGAATCCGATATTGGGGGATGAATTTCTTTCTTGGCGTGGCGGAGCATCGGGGATTGGTCATACGGATGCCCGCATGGCGCGGCGCGCCGCGGTGGGCGCGGGGGGCGGGCCTGCGACCAACCGGATGCCGTTAACGCGTCGGGGCGCGGGTCGCTCAGGCCGGCTCGTCTTGATCGGGTTGGTTCGATAAACGATGCGCGTCCTGCACCCATGCGTGCAGCGCGCGCTCGTATTTCGCCGGGATCGTGATCGTCACCGTGGTGAGGCGTGTGACGTTACCCGGCAGGTCCAGATACCGTTGCCACGCCTTGCGAACGAGTTGAGACATTGCCGAGCGGTTCATGCCCAGCTTCGCGGCCAGTTCGCGCTGCGGGCGGCCCTTGACGAAAATCTCGTGCAGCGCCCACTGGTTCACCGGCTTGATGCGGGTATCTTGAAGCCGCAACTGCCGGAACTGTTCGGCGGTCATGCGTCGTGTCTTCTGCATTCAAATTCGCCCCGAATTCGGAAGTGAAGAAATCAGTTTCGCGCCGCAGGTCGTTTCGTCACCATCGAACGCGGCGGCTTGGCCTTCGATGTTGAAGGCCGGGTCGCCTGCTGCAATCGTGCAGGCGCCGTGGATCGGACACGAGCAGGCGTCGCCGAAGCGCGCGACCGCGCGCCCCATGACCTTGCTGATTCCGGCGCCGGATTCGACCCGGCCGCCGTGGGTATGCATGTCGCCTACGCGGATAATTCCTCGCATATGACTCGTCCTCCGAATGATTCGTGTGGTGGTCGCGTGTTGCTCGCGCTGTGCCGCGGAGCCGGTTTGCATCACCACGAATAACCCTGCATGCCGTAATCGACATCGTGTCGGCGTCCCCACCACGGCAGGTATGCATTGTTTCCACCGCGCGCGCGGAACCAGTCCTTGGTTGGGTCGATCGGCGTGAGATTCGATGGCGGCCTGACGACGACGGCCACGGGGTGTTCAGCGTCGGTCGTGCCGGCGACCAATGCGTTGCCGCCGAAGTGGTTGATCCGGCCGATCGCGAGCGCGACGTCGGTCAATGCGCTGCCCGTTCCCATGTCGCCGAGCAGGGCGGCGGTGTTGAATGTCTGCTTCTTGTGGTCGTATTCCGGCAGCGTTTCGGTCAGGGTTTGCGCGAGGGCGGCGACGCGTGATGACGCTGCATCGCTGCCGTGCCCTGCATCGTGAACGATGTAGTTCAGGTCAGTGACCGCGACACCCGCATTGCGTGCCGCTTGCGCGATGGTTGCCTTCCACGCCTGGACGGCGCGCGTCGTGCCGACCTTCGGCGAGAATGCTTTCGTGTCGCCGGCCGCGGCCTTGCCGATCCATGCGAGCGGCTCACGTTCGGTGTTGAAGTTCGGGCCGGCTAGGAACAGCACGACGAGGTTTTCGTTGATCTGCGCATCCGTGGGCGGGAAGTTCGGCGCGTCCCAGTTCATCGCCCAGGCGGTCTTGTCGGGGTTTGCCTGCAAGTAGTCCAACGCCTTGTTCAGCGATGTAAAGCCGGCGTTTGCATTGCCTTGCGTGATCTGGATATCAGGAGGCGTGTCGCGGCTCCAAAGCGTCTTGGGTGATGGTGGGCCGATTTCGAAGCATTGGAGAAACTCATTGGTAAAGTACGTCTTCGCTTCGATCGGATCGAGCCTTGGAGGCAGAGCGAGCTCGATATGTATTCCGGCAAGCTCGCGCCAATCTTTGGGATTCTCCGATTTCACGGTGTAGAAATAGCTCGCGTTCGCGAAGTAGCGCGAACGCATCAACACGAGAAACTCGCTTACGTACTTGTGATAGAAACCCTTGAATGTTTCTTCGCCCTCGTTGCCGTATGCGATGCCAGCTACCGACTGCAGGGTGGTAAAGGACTTCGGGTCGGTGCGGACCATATCGTCATTCTTGTTGGGAGCGGCAAGCCCCTGTGTCCACAACAATTGCCATTCGGTCGGATAGTCCATACGTTGCAACGGATTCAACCACATCAGGCCCACAACCTGCGCGACGAACGGCTTGGCGGGCTCCTGGGCTGATGGTGATGAATTCTCTAGTGCATTGACAGGTGCGGCGTGTACAGAGCGCATGAGGGCTGTGGTGAACAGAAACACCATCAGCGCGGCCAGGCCAGGTACGGCAAACAATCGTTTCATCCAATCTCCTATTTCCAAATGTGCCGGGTCGGGTTGTTCGACATGCGCCATCAACGAGGCCATGAGCACGGTGGTGATGAGCCATGTCGAAACGGCGACGGCGACGCGTCGCGGCCAGGTAGCGATCAGTGCCTTCATACGAAACCCCCGGCCTTCAGATAAAACTCGCCTTCACGTTCATCCGTGATCGCCTCGGGAATCTTTCCTTCGCTATTCGTGGCATGCACCCATTCGTGCATCGACATTCGATCAAGCGTTCCGTATTTAAAGTAATTGACGTACTTCTTGTTCGGATTGGTTTCGGGAATACCCTTCCCTATCCGCCAATCCGCCTCAATGCGCAGCGATTTGAGTTGTTCCTCCGTCAGGTAGCACAGGCCCACCGCAACGTCATACGCAAGCGCCTTCTCGGCATGCTCCGGATTGGTCATCGTCGTAGAGTGATTGGTCGGGCTATTCGTCGAACCACGATCGAGCCAGTCGACGATCTGCTTGTCGCGCCATTCTTTGTAGCCCTCCGGTATCGTGCTTTTGCCATCCTCACCAATTACGTGGCCGTCGCTATCAAACCATTCGGTGTTCAGCGTTCGACGCGCTTCCATTCGCAACAACGCGCGATCTTCATAGCGCTGTCCGGCTTCCGTTTCCGCTGTACCCTGCGCGACGCTATCCGCGTTCTTTGCGTGGTACTGGTCGTACGGATCGTCGGTCCGCTTGTCCGCATCGGTCTTGCTCGCGTCGCGCCACGCGGCCGGTGGATCGTTGCCTTCGTTGAAGTCGCTTGTCGCGGCGCCATCTTTCGTTTCAACGGGCTTGCCGAATCGCAGCGCCTTCGGCGAAAACGGATCATCAAGCGCCGGCGCATCCGCCACCACGGTCCAGCCTTTCGGCGGATCGGCGTTCACACGCAGCATGTTCAACGCCGAGCTGATTCCAGTCACGACGAACATCAGGGGCGCTGTCACGAGCGTAGCGGCCACGCCCAAGACAGACTCATTGCCCTTGATCGCACCGATCAGATTGAACTTGGCGGGCGGCGACGGTGGGTACCAGAAACCCGGTTTCGTTCCGTGCTTGCCATGCCGCCAATCGTCTTCCCAATACCGGTAAGGTTTCTGCACACCGACCGGAAAACCCGATGCGAACACCCGCTGCGTCAGGATGCCTGCCGCACCGATATCCTCGAGTTCGTGCTTGCTGATCCCGCGCCATCCGATGCCTTGCACCGTCACCGCTGAAATCACCTGATCGTGCGGACAGCAGTACGCGGTGACGCGGCCATACGTGGACCCATTCAAGCCGTGCCGCGAGCGATCGTCTTGCGTCGCATAGGACCGGTTGCTCTTCGGCGACACCCGCTTGTTTTCCATGTCTTCATCGATCTTGTCCGCGGGCAGGTCGCATGCTTTGCGAGCGCCGATGATCGACAGGAATCTGCCGAAGGTCTTCGTGCGCGCGGCATAGGTCTGCCGTCCGCGATGACCGCTGGCGTCTTTCGTCGCGCGTTGCGACCATGTATCCATGAACGTGTCGGACTTGTACGGGCCGTCCGCATTCGCCAGGCTATACGGCGCATTCGCCAGTACGTAGGCATCCGCCACGCAATGCCCGGTGCGTCCCCACGGATCTTCGACATCGGGGAACGCGTCGCCAAAGAACGCCGCCGTGAGGCCGATGATGTTGCCCTGGCTGTGGCACACGACGGTAATCGGTACATCGGCCTGCATGCGGCGAATCGACTCGATTAGTCTGGCCAGTCGCAACGCCGCGAGCACGCCATACGCGCGAGGCGGCGCGCGGTACAGCGGCCGATTGGTTGGATTGATGCCTTGCACCGTCATCCATCCCATCGTTCGATCATCCAGACCGCCGTGCCAGAGATCGGGCAGGCTTGCACAGCCGTTCGTGAACGGACCACCGCCCCAATAGTCCTTCTCGTTGAGAAAGATCTTGTCGCCGTATTCCTTCAGTTCGGCCGCTGTTGCCCGATAGCCCCACCGGAAATGAATGACAGGCGAAAACGACGGCTCGGGTTTGATGTAGTCACCGGACCAAAGCTTCGGATTCAAGAACCCATCCGGCGTCACGCTTTCCGTGTACTTCGCGGGCGTCAGTTGCCCCGCATCGACGCCGTGATACATCATCTGATCGTCCAGCCGCCCGAGCCTGCGATTCATCCCTTTGCACAGCCCTTGCTCCGTTGCATCGAACCATTCGCCCTCCGAGTTGACGCCGTGCACGAAGATCACGATGCCGGGCAACGGCAATTGCTTGATGCAGATCAGCGGCGTGTTCTTTGCAAACATCGTCACGCCTTCGCCGCGGCCGACGACGATTTGCGGCGGCGCCGGCCGCGGCGCAGGAACGTCGGGAGAATCGGCTTTCGTCGCAGGTTCGTCGCCAGGAGTGGCCGCTACCGTCGCCGGATCAAGAAATGAATCGCTCATTCAAACTCCTGGCATTCCTATATGTTTTTCTTGATGAACCGCACCGCCAGTCTCTCGAACTGATCGGCATCGACCGCTGGCAGCTGGCCGGCCACGTCGCTCGACACATTCGATACCGGTCCGGATGGCTTTTGAATTTCGCCTTCGAATCCCGCCGCCGCGTGGCCGTCCGTCGCGCGGACCAGCTTTGGCACGCGGCCAAGCGTGTCCTGCGCGAATGTCGGCATGTCCGCGCTCATGCTCGCCGGACCATCCCAAGCATGACCAGCCGACTTCACCGTGAACGTGCCGGGGCATCCCAGCTCGATATCGCCGCCGCGCAGCCGGAGATACGCGCCGCCGGACGTAACGAGCACGACTTCATCGCTCGCGGTGCCGACGAGCTTTCCGCCCGCCGCGGTCAATTGAATGTTCTTCGCCGAGTCGACGCGCGTATCGTCGTTCTGCGACTGGATCGTGACCTTCCCCTGATTCGCGATCGCCGACACGCCGTCGCCGTGCGCAAACATCGCGACGCCGCGACCGGCATGCAGATTGATGCGCTCGCCGCTCGTGACTTGCACATGTTGCTGCGCGACCTGATCGATGTTCTCGCCCGCATGGATGACGTGCGTTTTGGGCGTGACGTGGAGCGCCCCGGACTGCGCGCCGAATGCGAGCAGCGCCGACGCATCGTCGGCCGCGCCGGCTGGTGCGCCGCCGGGCGTCCAGTTGCGGAATGCACTGGCGAGGTTGTCCTGACCGCTGGTGTCGGCGGACTGCCCGCCGTGCTGGCCGGCGTAATCGCCGAGCGATTTGAAGAGCTCGGTGCATTGATCGAGCAGGCGAACCAGTTCATCGCGATCGAGCTGGCCACCGGTGGCCCGTGTGCGCGCATAGGTCGACAGCAGGATGCCGCGCGCGGCGCGCAATGCGGCGGCGGCATCGGTGCGCAGCTCCGCGCCTTCGCCGCGCGCCTCCCCATGTCCGTTTTCTCGCGGCTGCGTCAGATACCCGAGATTCAATTCGGTGTGCGCATGTTCGCTCGCCAACTGCGCCGAGATTTGCGACGGCGTATCGTCCAGACGAAGCTGGTTATAACGCCTGCCGTTGATTTCCTTGGTCTTGATGCCGGAGAGGAACCGGTTGCCGGGAAGCGCGCCGGTATGGCTAAAGGTCGCAGGCGGGTTCGCGCCATTGCTCAGCACGCCGATGATGACCAACCGGTCCGGGTCGCCCGCAAGACATCCCAGCATGACTTCCATGCCGACGCGGGGCAGGAACAGCGTCCCGAAGTTGCCGCCCGCCAGATTTGCCCCGACGCGAATGGGTGCGCTGTCACCGGCCCGGCCGTTCGTTCCGGCGCCTTGCGCGTGCGCATGATCGGCCGGATCGTAACCGTGGATCCGCACGCGCACGCGGCCGGCGCTGTCGCAAAACACTTCCTCGCCCTGCATGCCGACGATCGTGCCGGTCAGCAGGTGAACCGGCGGCACATCGATCTTCGGATCGTAGGCGGGTTTGAGCGGCACGCCGCGCCGCACGCACGTGAAGCGGTTCTCGTAGCGCGTGTCCGCTTGTTCGGCAACATCGGCAGGCGTCGGCCCAACGGTTTGCGCCAGGTTACGGCTCGCCGCGAAAAGTCCCTGCGCCCGACTCGCAAGCTGCGTTGGCAGGTTGTTGCGGATATCGTGTCGAACCGACGTGACGACGAACCGACGATGCTCGACGGGCTTCATATCCAGCTCCGGGTCGCCCGTCAGCGTGAACCAGTGGCCGACCGGTAAGTCGCGCACGTTGCTGATCCCGTCGTATCGCTCGGCTTCGAACTGGTGAGCCAGTATCCGGTCGCGCGTGATGCGGTCGTGGTCGTTCCACGAATCGCCGACGTGCGGGATGTCGATCGCGACGTCGGTCAGCAGGTGGGCCAGATCGTTTCCCGATTCACCCTGATGGAGGCTGGCGACGGCCGTTGAATCGTCGATACGCGCCGTCTTGTAGTCCCACGACGGACGGCGGACCTTGCCGGACGACAGGCGCTGGCGGTGCGCAAAGAGCGTCACCGTGTCGCGCTGCGCAGCGCCCGCGTCGCGAGGATGAAGGCGCAGCGCACCGGCCGGTGCCTCTTTCAGGCAATGCGGATCGTCGCAAAACACGAGCGTGTGAACCGGCTGCTCGTCGGCCATGCCGTGCACGCGTCCGACCGGCGCGGCCTTCACGAAGACCGTGATGCCTTCCCGGCGGAGCAGACGCCGGATGAAGCGCGCGTCCGATTCGTTGACCTGTCGCGTAAGCTCGCGCACCGGATAGCGATCGGCCTGCAGCCCGGACAGGTCGAAATCGAACGCGCGCGCGAGTGCGTAGCTGCGCTGTTTCCATTCGTTCATCAGCGTCGTGAGGATTTCCGGCACGCTGCGCGAGCGGAACACGCGGGCGTTCGTGCGACCCTCCATCAACGACAGCGCGTCACACACCTGCAGTTGATAGACGGTCAACTCGCCGTCGGATTGACCGGTCCGCACTTCGCGCACGATCGCATTGATCGCGCGTACGCCGCCCCGATCGGTCGTCACGCGAACCGACACGGGCAGGCCGAGAAACAGCGCCGGCGACAGATGGTCGTGGGTGGATACGCAGGTCAGCTGCCCTTCGATGCCGGACATCAGCCCTTCGTGGATATCGGCGTGATGGAGCGCCAGCAGATGGCCGACCGCGCGTTGCGCGCGCCCGAAATGGAGATCGACTGGCCGCGGGTTCCCGTCAATCAGACCAGACGCAAAATTACGGAGCGTTTTTGCTATCGACATCACGCTAATCTCATTGCTATGTTTCAGAATTCTGATTTATCTGAAATTGAATATCGGTAGGGTTAAAGGCGGGAATCCGCTAAATCGCGCGGCGGAGATTAGCAAGTTTTTCTGGCTCGGAGAATGTATTTTTATTTTGGGATTGCGGGATTTATCTTTAAGAAACAGTATTTTGCATTTTTGGGCGACCTGTTGATTTTTTAAAAATCTTATGTCGGGATGCGATTGATGCTGTCTCGACAATTATTCGGTGGACCACGGGATGCGGTCGCGTTATTTTGTCCGATTAAAGCAGGTATGGGTTTTTAAAAACTCGATTTGTCAGACATAAAGGCGAACGACTGCATGTTGCAGTATCGGAAAAGACGCGAACGGATCGCGCTCGTGCCTGCGCAGGCAATGTGCGCGAACGCATGATGTCTATGAGGGAATCCCCCGTAACACGCCGGTGAACGTCACGTCGACGCCCGCAGCCCTTCGCCCGGCGCTTTCCCGCCGACGCTTCCCACCTCCCGCTCCCGATTATTTGCGTTTCGCGAATGGCGCGTTCGCCGGTTGTTCCATACCCGATCGGCGGCCGCGCCCCTATCGTTCGGGCGTCGGCTGATTGAATTCGACGCCTGCAACCGGAAAGGCGGCCGCCATTTCCTCGCGACTCGCGTCGCATCGCACACAAGACAACACCTGGCTTCATGCACCGACGCTCCGGCGCGTGCACGCGGACCAATCCACGGAGACAGACATGAAAGCAAACGAGTGGGATACCTCCTATGAGTGGAAGGCGGTGACGCTGCTGGCGCTCGGTTTCGGGCTGGTCGGCCTCGACCGCTGGCTCATCGCGCCGCTGTTCCCGTCGATCATGAAGGACCTGAACCTGACCGCGCAGGACGTCGGCAACTGCATCGGCGTGCTCGGCCTGTCGTGGGGCATTTTCGCGGCGCTGATGGGCGGCATCTCGGACAAGATCGGCCGCCGCAAGGTACTGATCCCCGCCATCGTCGCGTTCTCGCTGCTGTCCGGCTTCTCGGGGCTCGCGGGCGGGCTGCTCGGCCTGATCGCGATCCGCGGGCTGATGGGCGTGGCCGAGGGTTCGTTCTGCCCGACCAGCTTCGCGGCGACCGCCGACGCATCGCACCCGCGGCGGCGCGGCCTGAACCTCGGGCTGCAGCAAAGCGGCTTCGCGCTGTTCGGGCTGGCGCTGTCGCCGATCATCGCGACCCAGTTGCTCAACGTCGTGTCGTGGCGCTGGGTGTTCGCGCTCGTGGCGCTTCCCGGGCTGATCCTCGGCGCGGTCATGTTCTTCGTGATCCGCGAACCGAAGCGCACGAAGGAGGTCGTGTCGGAACACGCGCCGGCCTCGCTCGGCCATGTGCTCAAGAGCCGCAACATCCTCGTCGCGATGGCCGCGCTCTGTTGCGCGATGACCGGCGTGTTCGTGCTTGGCGCGCTGCTGCCGCTGTACCTGACGGACTACCTGTCGCTCGGCACGCAGAAGATGGGCCTCGTGGTGTCGGCGATCGGCTTCGGCGGCTTTCTCGGGCAGTTCGGGCTGCCGGGCCTGTCCGACCTGGTGGGGCGCCGCCTCGCGAGCATCGTCGGCTTCGCCGGCACCGCGGTGATGCTCTACATTTTCCGCGGGCTGGGCCCGCAGCCGGTCGTGTTGTTCGTCGTCCTGTTCGTCGCGTCGTTCTTCACGCTCGGGTTGGTGTCGCTGCTGTCGGGGCCGGTGGCGACCGAAGCCGCGCCAGTCGGGCTCGTGTCGACGTCGATCGGCGTGGTGGTCGGCTGCGGCGAGATCTTCGGCGGCGGCATCGCGCCGGCGCTGGGCGGCTACGTCGCCGCGCACTTCGGGATCCAGAACATTCTGTGGCTGCCGATGATTGCGGTGCTGCTCGGCATCGTGGTCAGCATGCTGCTGCGGGAAACTGCGCCGGCCGTGCTGCAGCGCCGCGTGGGCGTGCAGCCGGAACTGACTACGGGCGAGCAGCCGTAACATGCGGCTCGGTCGCACCCGCACCCGCACCCGCACCCGCACCCGCACCCGCACCCGCGCCCGGCGGCCCTGCGAGATTGACACCTGCCGGGTGACAGTGTGACGCTTTGCGCATGCTCCAACCGGCCGGGAGGTACGGTTAGACTGGCGGTTTCGCTTCCCGGAAAAGGCGCCGCATGGACCGCTTTCTGAGCATCGAGGCATTCGTCAGGGTCGCCGAGGCGAGCAGTTTTGCGGAAGCGGCGCGCCAGCTTGGCGTCACGAGTTCGGTCGTGACGAACCGCATCCAGCAGCTGGAGAAGTTCGTCAACGCGCCGCTGTTCCATCGCAGCACGCGCCACGTGCGGCTGTCCGACGTGGGCGAGACCTTCTATCGCGAATGCGCGGAGGTGGTCGGGCGCGTGAACGAGCTGACCGACCAGATGCGCGAGCTGCGCGCGACACCGACCGGGCGGCTGCGCATCCAGATGCTGCCCGGCTTCGCGCTCGATCACTTCGGCGTGCCGCTCGCCGAATTCAATCGGCGCTACCCGGGCATCCAGCTCGACATCATCGTCAACGACCGTGTGGTGGACCCTGTCGAAGAAGGGTTCGACATCGCGTTCCAGATCTTCCCGCCGATTTCCGAATCGCTGATCGAGCGGCGCTTGTTCGTGGTCCGACGCCTGTTCTGCGCGTCGCCCGCGTATCTCGACGCGCATGGTGCGCCACAACATCCGCGCGAATTGCTGCAGCACACGACGGCGCTGTATTCGGGTTATCCATCACGCAATCGCTGGACGATGACGCGCGGCGACGAGGTCGTCGAAATGGAATTGCCCGGCATGATCCGCTCGAACTCCGTGCATCTGCTGCGCGAGTACGCGCTGACGGGCGGCGGTGTCGTGTGCCTGCCCACGCTGGTCGCGAGCGAGGCGCTCGTCGCGGGCCGGCTGGTGCCCATCCTCACCGACTTCGAGATCGCGCCGCTGAGCTTCGCGGCCGTCTATCCCGCAACGCAGCGACAGGCGTTGAAGGTGAAAGCGCTGGTCGAATTCCTCGCCGAATACATCGGCGACGAGTCGCCGTGGGACCGTCCGCTGCTGGAGCGCGGCTGGGTCCGTTGAGCCGGGCGATTATTCGCGAAACGCAAATGCCGTAGTCGCGCTCCGTTGCCTTGTTGAGGGGCGCCCTTGCCCCTAGAGTTGAATCCAACAAGCGGTACAACTCAGGAGACAGCAATGACCGACACGGCATTCCACACCGTCTTTGGCTCGCTCGACAGCTACACCAAGGGCGAGATCGAAATCACCAGCGGCAGCGCGCAGCACTACGCCTTCTCGAACGTCTTCGAGGTGGCATCGAAGTCGGCCCCCTACGAGAAAGTCGTCGCCGGCAAGAACCTCGAATACGTGATCGAAGTGCTGCGCACAGACGGCGAGTCGCCGTGGTTTGCCTGCGCGCACGACGAGTTCGCGATCCAGATGGACGGCGAAGTCCGCATCGAATTCATCAAGCTCGACAACCCGCCGACCACCGGCCGCGGCACCGTGAGCGCCGGCACGCAGCCGGCGGGCCGCGAGATGGGCTACGTCGTCCTGCGCAAGGGGCATCAGGCGCTGCTGCCGGGCGGCTGCGCGTATCGGTTCGCCGCCGACAAGCCGGGCGTCGCGCTCGTGCAGACCGTGCTCGGCGAACTGTCCGTCGAGAAGTGGGCCGATATCTGCCTGCACTGACCGATCCGACCGCCCCCCAATTCGACTATTCCAGGAGACACGTGATGGCCACTCTCGAGACCCTCGATCTTTCCGCCGGCTTTGCCGCCGATCTGGTGCAAGCCACCGAAGCCGATGCCGTCACCGGCTACCGCCGCTTCCACCTCGGCGCGTTCGCGTTCCAGCGCGACGAGTATTTCGTGAAAATCAGTTGGCCGGCGAAGGGCAGCACGCGCACGCATGCGATCCCCGCGGACGCGTTTTTGCGCGCGATGATGCGCGACGTGGCATGGGGCTTCTTCTACGGCTGGGTGAATTTCGATCACGTGTTCGGCACGCGCAATCACTACGGCAAGGTGGACGTCTATGCCGGCACATTCAACGGAATCCTGAAGGAAGCCGGCGTCGACTACACCGAGACCTTCGAAACGCCGACGATCATGGCGACTTTCAAGGCGATGCTGCACGACTGGACCAACGAAGGCTTCGACCCGTTCGCGGCGCCCGAGGAAACCGGCACGGCATTCGGCCGCAAGCACGGCGAGAACGGCGCGGCGATCGAACGCACGCGCATCGCGACGCGCCGCATGCCCGGCCTCGAAGGCGACTCGCCGCTGCGCGACGAACTGCCGGTGAACCGCGCGTTCCGCGACGTCGGCCAGGACGAGCCCGAGGTGCATGTGAAGCCCGGCTTCGAAGGCGAGCTGCACGCGTTCAACCTGTTCAAGTACCTGTCGCGCTCGGACGTGACGTGGAATCCGTCGGTCACCTCCGTGTGCGGGCGCAGCCTGTTCTGCCCGACCACCGAGGAATTCATCCTGCCGGTGTTCCACGGCAACGACCGCGTCGAATGGTTCCTGCAACTGTCCGACGAAATCGTGTGGGACATCGGCGACAAGAACACCGGTGCGCCGCGCGCACGCATCACGATGCGGGCCGGCGACATCTGCGCGATGCCCGCGGACATCCGGCACCAGGGCTACTCGACAAAGCGCTCGATGCTGCTGGTCTGGGAAAACGCGACGCCGGACCTTCCGCAGCGATACGAGAGCGGCGAGCTTGCGCCGTATCCGATCGAATTCTAAGCAGCGCATGCGCGCGATACCGAGGACGATTCATGCAAACCCAACTCTTCATCGACGGCCGCTTCGTTGACGCCGTCGAGCGTGGCACGATCGACGTGCTCAATCCGCACGACGGCTCGCTGATCACAAAGATCGCCGCGGCGACCGCGGCGGACGTGGACCTGGCCGTGGAAGCGGCCACCCGCGCGTTCCCGAAGTGGTCGGCCATGCCGGCGGCCGAACGCGGCCGGCTGCTGCTGCGTCTCGCCGACGCGATCGAAGCCAACGCGGAGGAACTCGCGCAGCTCGAATCGCTGGACACCGGCCACCCGATCCGCGATTCGCGCGCGCTCGACGTGCCGCGCACGGCAGGATGCTTCCGCTACTTCGGCGGGATGGCCGACAAGCTGCAAGGCTCGGTGATTCCGGTCGAAACCGGCTTCCTGAACTACGTGCAGCGCGCGCCGATCGGCGTCGTCGGCCAGATCGTGCCGTGGAATTTCCCGCTGATGTTCACGAGCTGGAAGATGGGCCCGGCGCTGGCCGCGGGCAACACCGTGGTGCTCAAGCCGTCGGAGATCACGCCGCTGTCGACGCTGCGTATCGTCGAACTGATGGCCGAGGTCGGCTTCCCGGCCGGTGTCGTCAACATCGTCCCCGGTTACGGGCATACGGCGGGCCAGCGGCTCGCCGAACATCCCGGTGTCGGGAAGATTGCGTTCACCGGTTCGACGGCGACGGGCCGCCGGATCGTCGAGGCATCGCAGGGCAACCTGAAGCGCGTGCAGCTGGAGCTGGGCGGCAAGGGCGCGAACATCGTGTTCGACGATGCGAACCTCGACGCCGCCATCAACGGCGCCGCGTGGGCGATCTTCCACAACCAGGGGCAGGCGTGCATCGCGGGTTCGCGTCTCGTGCTGCACGAACGCATCGCCGACGCATTCCTCGAGCGCTTCGTGTCGCTGGCGTCGTCGATCCGTGTCGGCAATCCGCTCGACCCGGACACCGAGATGGGGCCGCTCACGTCGAAGCAGCATCTCGACCGCGTGCTGTCGTTCGTCGACGTCGCGCGCGAGCAGGGCGGCCGTGTGCTCACGGGCGGCAGCGTGCCGCAGGATGCGGCGCTCGCCAACGGCTACTACGTGCGCCCGACGGTCATCGAAGCGAAGAGCGCGTCGGATCGCGTCGCACAGGAGGAAGTGTTCGGCCCGTTCGTCACCGTGCTGCGCTTCGGCAGCGACGAGGAAGCGCTGTCGATCGCCAATGCGACCGAATACGGGCTCGGCAGCGGCCTCTGGACCAACGATCTGTCCCGCGCGCACAGGATGGCATCGCGGATCGACGCGGGCATGTGCTGGATCAACTGCTACAAGCGCGTCAATCCGGGCAGTCCGTTCGGCGGCGTCGGCCAGTCGGGCTACGGCCGCGAGATGGGTTTCGAGGCGATGCACGACTACACCGAAGCGCGCTCGGTGTGGGTCAACGTCGACGGCAACGTGCCGCCGCATTTCAAGCGCTGAGGCTGCCATGGAGCGCTTCGTCTATCAGGGAACGCCGTCGCGCGTCGTGTTCGAATGGGGCGCGCTCGAGCGGCTGCCTGACGAGTTGTCCGCGCTCGGCGCGCACCGCGCGCTGATTCTGTCGACGCCCGAGCAGCAGCCGCTCGCCGAACGGGTCGCCGGCGTGCTCGGCGAGCGGGCGGCCGGCGTATGCGCGCAGGCCGTGATGCACGTGCCGATCGAGGTGGCCCGTGCCGCGCGTGAGAGGGCGGCCGAGCTGGGCGCGGACTGCTGCATCGCGATCGGCGGCGGCTCGACGATTGGCCTTGGCAAGGCGATCGCGCTCGAATCGTCGCTGCCGATCCTCGCCGTGCCGACGACCTATGCGGGTTCGGAGATGACGCCGATCTACGGGCTCACGGAAGGCCGGCTGAAGCGCACCGGGCGCGATGCGCGCGTGCTGCCGCGTACGGTGCTCTACGACCCGTCCCTGACGTTGTCGCTGCCGCCGGGGATTTCGGCGGCGTCCGGCGTCAACGCGATGGCGCATGCGGTCGAAGCGCTCTATGCGGAAGATGCGAACCCGGTGATCAGCCTGATGGCCGAGGAGTCGATTCGCGCGCTCGGTGATGCACTGCCGGCCATCGTTCGCACACCAGACGACCGCGAGATGCGCAGCCGCGCGTTGTACGGCGCATGGCTTGCCGGCACGTGTCTCGGCGCGGTCGGCATGGCGCTGCACCACAAGCTCTGTCATACGCTCGGCGGCACCTTCAACCTGCCGCACGCGCAGACCCACGCCGCGATGTTGCCGCATACGGCGCACTACAACCATGCCGCGGCGCCCGACGCGCTGCGCCGGGTCGCGCGGGCGCTGGGCGGCACCGACGCGGCCGACGCCGGGCCGCTGTTGTTCCGGTTGAATCGGCAGCTCGGCCTGTCGGCGGCGCTTGCCGATATCGGGATGCCGGAAGCGGGCCTCGACGAAGCCGCCGACCTCGCATGCCGGAACCCCTACGCGAATCCGCGGCCGATCGAACGCGCGCCGATTCGCGAATTGCTTCAGCGTGCGTGGCAAGGGCACGCGCCGCAGTGAGCGGCCGGCCGCATCCAAGGAGACGAACGTGACGAATGAACATCATGACGGCGACACCCGGCTGACCGAGCAGGTCGTCGCCAGCTTCGACGGTACGCCGAACCCGCGCTTGCGCGTGCTGATGCAGAGCCTCGTGCGGCACCTGCATGCGTTTGTCCGCGAAACGGAGCTGACCGAGGCCGAGTGGATGACCGCGATCCGCTTCCTGACCGAAACCGGGCAGATGTGCGACGACGTCGTGCGCCAGGAATTCATCCTGTTGTCGGACACGCTGGGCGTGTCGATGCTGGTCGATGCCATCAATCATCGTTTCGCCACCGGCGCGACGGAAACGACCGTGTTCGGCCCGTTCTACATCGAGGGCATGCCCGAGCGTGCGTACGGCGAGAACATGGCGTTCACGCCCGGCACGCCGGTCGTCGTGCACGGCCGCGTGCTCGGCACCGACGGTGCGCCGGTGCCGGGCGCCGTGCTCGACGTGTGGCAGACCGCCGACAACGGCATGTATTCCGGGCAGGACAAGGCACAACCGCACGGCAATCTGCGCGGCCGCTACCGGACCGATGCCGAAGGCCGCTATGCGATCACGACGATTCTGCCGGTCAGCTATCCGATTCCGACCGACGGCCCGGTCGGCAAGATGCTCGATGCCACCGGACGCCATCCGTGGCGGCCCGCGCACCTGCACTTCATGATCGACGCGCCGGGCTACCGCAAGCTCGTCACGCACCTGTTCGACGAGGAGGATGCGTATCTGGAGTCCGATGCCGTGTTCGGCGTGAAGCCGTCGCTGATGGTCGCGTATCGGCCGCGTGCGGCGGACGATGAACTTGCACGCCGGTTCGGGTTGAAAGGCGCGTACCGCGAAGCGACGTATGACTTCGTGCTCGACCGGAGCTGACCGACATGGCTCGATTTTTCGCGGTGTTTGCGACCGACCAACCCGGGATGCGCGACGTGCGCGACCGCGTGCGCGCCACACATCGGACGTACCTGCGTTCCGCCGCGCAGCACGGCGTCTATGTGCGGCTCGGCGGGCCGACACTCGATCCGCAGGGCGATGCGATGAACGGCACGCTGCTCGTCATCGAAGCGGACGACATCGATGCGGTGATGCAGTTCGTCGGCAACGATCCGTACGTGAAGGAAGGGCTGTTCTCGCGGGTCGAGGTGCGTCCGTGGGATTGGAGCCTCGGCAATCCCGAGCGGAGAGTGTGAGTCATGGGCGCCACGCAACTCTGTCGCTTCTCCGAGGTGCCCGACGGCGGCGCGCGGGTCGTCGACGAGGCGAGCATCGGGCAACCTGTCATCGTCGTGCGGCGTGGGGAGCAGGTGTGGGCGTACGTGAACCGTTGTCCGCATTTCTCGGTTCCGCTCGATTTCGTGCCGGGCAACGTTTCCTGTTACCGGTCCCAGGTGCTGATGTGCGCGCATCACAGTGCGCTGTTCCGGTTCGACGATGGTGTGTGCATCGATGGACCATGCTCGGGTGCCGGGCTGGAAGCCGTGGCGGTCGAGGTGGATTCGGCGGCATGGGTGGTCTGTCGCGGCGCTTGAGTCGAAAGGTGGGATTGCCCAGCCGTATTCGGATGATCGGGCAATCGCATCGAGGTGGATGAAATCGGGAATGAGCGGGATTTCATTCACGCTTTACAATCAGTAAAACTAAGTAATTTTCCGACCCGGATGAAAGAGAAACCGGGATGGGGAAGTCGTTGTTTCACGAAACATCGGTCGAGTACCCGCGACACAGTGGGCGGCCGTTCGCATTCACAGAAAAAAGACGGAGACACAATGAAACTCAGGTTTGGAGCAGCCGCGATGCTCGTCATCGCGCAGGGCGCTTACGCGCAAAGCAGCGTGACCTTGTTCGGTCTGATCGACAGCGGCATTTCGTATGTCAGCAACGAGGGCGGAGGGAAGAACGTCAAGTTCGACGACGGCATCTTCACGCCGAACCTGTTCGGCTTGCGCGGCACCGAGGATCTCGGCGGCGGATATCGCGCGACGTTCGCGCTCGTGAACCAGTTCTCGATGGCGAACGGCAGCATCATCGGCACCGGGATCTTCGGCCGCAATGCATACGTCGGCATCGAGAGCGACCGCTTCGGCAACATCACGCTCGGGAACCAGTACGACTTCATGGTCGATGCCCTGTTCGCGAAAGGGAACGCGATTTCGATGGATATCAGCGGGTTGTACGGGTTCAGGAATGGCCCGTTCCAGCGTCTTGCGCTGCCGAACAATCCGACCGGCGCATTCGATTGGGATCGAACGGCCGGCAGCAAGCCGGTGGCGAATTCGGTCAAATACAGTTCGCCGACGATTGCGGGTTTCTCCGGTGGCGTGATGTATGCGTTCGGCGGCGTGGCCGGTTCCATCGGCGCGGACAATGCCGTGAGCGCCGGGTTGAACTACGAAGTCGGGGCGTTCGGTATCGGCGCGGCCTATACGAACGAGAAGTACGGTCCGGCGCCCGGTACACCGTCGACCAGTGTGCGCAACTGGGGCGTCGGGATGCACTATGACTTCGGCGCGGTGACCGCGAAGGCGTTGCTGACCACCGTCCACAATTCGTTCAACGACGCCGGTGTGTGGATGGCTGAAGCCGGCGGCATGTGGCGCGTCCGGCCGGACGTTTTTCTGGGCGCGAAGTACATGTACATGAAGGGCAACGAAGCCGTGAACGACAACCACGCGCATCAGGTCAGCGTCGCGCTTCAATACCTGCTGTCGAAGCGGACGATGGTTTATGTGTCCGGCGACTATCAACGCGCGAACAGCGGCGCCAACGCGCAGATCAACGGCGTGCTCGACCCGAATGGGGCGTCCAGTTCAGCGACCCAGGCGGTGGCGCGGATCGGGTTGCATACGATGTTTTGACGGACGCGGCGGCGGCGCGCGGGTCAGCCGGTGTCGGGGCGGAGCTTGCGTCAAGCTCCGCATGGCGCCGGGCTACCTCGCCGTCGCGGCGTTCTCTTTGGCTTTGTCCTGCTCCGCCGCCAGCGCCGCATCCGCCGCCTGGGCGCGCTGGATTGCCGGGCGTGCCAGGATGCGATCGATATACGCGCGAATGCGCGGCGTCTCGGGTATCAGCTTGAACATCGTGGTCCAGTTCAGCGCCGAGCCCCACAGCACATCGGCCGCCGTGAAGCGCTCGCCGAGCAGGTACGGCCCCTTTGCTAGTTGCGCCTCGAGCGCGTTGACGACGGCATCGAAATCGCCGTAGGGCGACATCGAATAGGCGGCGGGCGGACGATTCATCGAGCGGTCGACGATGGCCGGCTCGAAGCACGAACCGTAGAACACCATCCAGCGCAGGTACGGCCCGCGCAGCGCGTCGCCCGGCGCGGGCGACAGCCCGGCTTCCGGATACAGTTCGGCCGCGTACATATAGACGGCGGGCTGCTCCGTGACGATCACGTCGCCGTGACGCAGCGCGGGAACCTTGCCCAGCGGATTGATCGCGAGGTAATCGGCTTCGTGGTGCTTGCCGGTCGACAGATCGAACGCGTGTACTTCATAGTCGGCGCCCAGTTCCTCGAGCAGCTTGCGGGCGCCCGCCGATCGGCTGCGCGGGGAATGGAACAGGGTCAGGTGACGGTCTTGCGGCATGGCGGGCTCCGGTGTGCGGTCGGGACAAGGTTTCCAATGTAGGTGGATTGCCGGCCGCCGTCTTGGAAAAATCCGCTGTGGCGGTGCATCATTACGCAATCCTTCCATCCGTTCGTCACCATGGCCGACTTGCGTAACGTGACCGATCCGCCCAAGGGCGTCGTCGGCCCGAAAGCGTTCAACCAGCGCTTCCGCCTGAATCGATACTATCCGAGTGCCGAACTGGCCGGGGTGCTCGATCATCACTGGGTCGTCGAATGGGATCTGCGCGACCAGCCGCCGTACGTGCAGCGCACGCTGCCGTATCCATGCGTGAACCTGGTGTTCGACCGGCGACGCACGGGAATCTTCGGTGTGGTGTCGGGCGCGTTCGAGACGACGCTGGCCGGGGCCGGGAAGGTGATCGGCATGCGGTTTCGGCCCGGTGCGTTTCGCGCGTTCCTCGGCAAACCCGTGCATCTGCTGACCGACAAGGTGGTGCCGGTGTCGACGCTGCTCGATTGCGGCGATGCGGAAGCCGAAAACGCCGTGCTCGGCGGCGAGGACGATGCCGCGATGGTGGCGGCGGCCGAGGCGCTGCTGTTGCGCGTGCTGCCGCCGCCGGATCCGCAGGTCGAGCGCATTCATGCCATTTTGCAGATGCTGCAGCAGGACCTCGCGCTGACGCAGGTGCGTGATCTGGCCGAGCGTGCGGGGTTGAGTGAGCGCACGCTGCAGCAGCTCTTTTCCAGCCATGTGGGGGTCACGCCGAAGTGGGTGATCTGTCGATACCGGTTGCATGAGGCCGCCGACAAGCTCGCCGGCGGCGAGCCGGTCGATCTCGCGGAGTTGGCGCATGCGCTCGGGTATTTCGATCAGGCGCATTTCACGCGCGATTTCCGCAAGTTGGTCGGGAAGGCGCCGGCGGAGTATCGGCGGGACGATCGGCAGCAGTGAGGTGGCGGGTGCGGCTTCGTGACGGGCAACCGAATGTCATTGCCTGCCGCATGTCGGGCGGCTGCTCGCCGGTCGTGGATTGTCGGATTGTTGTAGTCCGGGCAATACGATAGTGTGGCGTGCTGGCCTGCCGCCGAGCTGCAATTGAACCTACGATGTGTCGCGTAGGCGACCGGTGAGCTCGAACGGTTGGCGCGCTGCCCATCAATTTCATCCTGCCGATCGCGTGGTCGGCCGGTCAGTCAGATAATCAGGAGTCTGTCGTGTTTTACCGGAAATCCATGTTGGGTCGTCGGAATGTCGTGTGCGTTGCCGCCGTGGCGATCATGCTGGCGCAAGTCGCGATGCGTGCCGAGGCCGCCAATGTCGGCGATACGGCGAGCGCTGCGCCCGCCGTGTCGCCCGACACGTCACCCACGCGGCCGATCGTCGGCGACGATCCGGTTGCGATTCGGGACGCGCTCCAGAAGCAGCACATCAAAAGCGCGGCCCCCTCCCTGAGCGATCGCGTTCGCAGCCTGGTGCCCGGTGGTGCCGACCAACATGGCCGGAACGCCGACCTGGCCGCGGTCAATCTGGATCGTGACGTGACTTTCCTGGTGCCGGTGTCGTATGGGCTGCTGTATCAGTCGAAGAAGCATGTGTTGAAGGTGGACGTCGACCTGGTCGACAGCGACGGCGAAGGCCGGAAAGGCATCCTGCTCAAGAAGAGCATTACCGGGAAGCGCGGGCGAGGGCTCGTGATCGCGGCCGAGGCGAAGGCGAAAGGCTATATCCAGCAGATCGACATCATCGAGCTCGATCCCGGAAAAGGCGGGAAGTCGACCGTTCGCGGCCGTGTGAACCTTTCGCCGGCCGCGTACGCGCAAACGCATGGCCAGTTCGCGGTCGCTATTTCCGGGCGACTGGTCCGGCCGTATCTGATGGAGCACGTCGAACACGCGGAGCCGAGCAACGACGAGCCGACCGACATCACGACGAGGACTTCAAGGCTGTATCTGGATGTCGAATCGATTTCGCTGGTGAGTCCGGCGAGTGGGGCGGTGGTGTTGAAGAAGTTGAGTTTGTCGAAGTAGCGGTATTGCGATCAAGTGCATTTCACGCGCGATATCCGACGCCGTCTTGACTCGCCCGGGTGAGTTGGCGTCGCCGATTGACGCATCGCAGAGCCTAGGAAGACTGCGCGTCCCAACGATGGAGGAAGGCCATTACGTCATCGCGTGATCGAAGAATCCGCTTGTCGGCCCCGTATTCCTCAAACAATTTCTGGTGGCCAACGTATGAACTCGATCCCTGACGACTTCGGTACGTCGAGGCCCAATCCAGCAGCGCGGCGAATGACGCCGCGTCTCCTCCTCGACGAATACCGCGGTGACGGATATTCTCAACGCATTCCGCTTCGTCGAGGCACAACCAGATCAGCGCGGTGGAGTCATCGCGGATCTCATTGACGAGCGAACCGTAAATGCCTTCGATGACCCATCGATCAGCTTTCGCGGCATCTCGCAGTAATTGAACGGCATCGTTGCGCTCCCGAGCAACGCTGTATCCGCCCGGAAGCCAATGAATCGAATCCAGATCTACACAGGGCGCCGCCAACCGATTCGCGATTCGTTCGGCGAGCCAGCTTTTTCCGGAGCCCGAATTCCCCACTATCAGCGTTCTATGCAGATCCATACGGGGGCTCGTCTCGTGGGGGCCAACGGCTAATCTCTTGATCGTCAAGTGCCGCAGCTCAATTGATCGGCGATGGCTCGGAGCGCAAGCTTGCCAAGCCGGTTAATCGCATGATCGCAGATCCGCATGGCGACGCACGCTGCGAGAAAAGCTAAATCTTCGCGTTGCGCAGTCGCAGAGCGTTCGAGATGACCGAAGCGGAGCTAAGACTCATGGCCAGTGCGGCAATCATCGGCGAGAGCAGCAAACCGGTGAATGGATAAAGCACCCCAGCCGCCAACGGAACACCGAGTGCGTTGTATACGAACGCGAAGCCAAGATTTTGCTTCATGTTCGCGACCGTTGCCTCGGACAGCGCCCGAGCACGCGCGATACCGCGCAGGTCGCCCTTGACCAGCGTCACCTGGGCGCTGCTCATTGCCACATCCGTGCCGGTTCCCATCGCCACGCCGACATCGGCCTTGGCAAGCGCGGGAGCGTCGTTTATGCCGTCCCCGGCCATCGCCACGACATGCCGGGCTTGCTGAAGCCGTGTCACCAGGTCGAGCTTGTCGGCAGGCTTCACCTCCCCATGGAATTCATCGACGCCAAGCTTCTCGGCCACGGCCTTGGCCGTGACCACGCCGTCACCGGTCGCCATCACGACGCGAATACCGTTCTCCTTCAATGTCGAAAGCGCTTCCGGCGTCGTCGTCTTTATCGGGTCGGCGACTGCCAGCAGCCCGGCCAAGCCGCCGTCGACTGCCAGGTACATGACGCTGGCGCCCTGCGCGCGCATGCCGTCCGCCTCGTTGGCCAGCGATTCGACCGAGACTGCGTCGGTCTGCATCAGCGCGGTGTTGCCCAGCGCGAGTTTCCTGCCGGCGACCAGTCCTCTCACGCCGATACCCGTCGCGGATTCGAAATTCTCCGGGCGGTCCAAAGTCAGGTTCTTCTCACGCGCAGCCGCGACGATGGCCGCGGCAAGCGGATGCTCGCTGCCCTGGTCGAGACTCGCCGCCAGACGAAGCACCTCGTCGGCCGTGTATCCGTTTGTGCCCACGGCCCGCTCGAAGGCTGGATGCCCCTCGGTCAGCGTGCCCGTCTTGTCGACGATCAGTACATCGACCTTTCGCAGATTTTCGATCGCGGCCGCATCGCGAAAGAGAATTCCGCTGGTGGCTCCTTTGCCACTCGCGACCATGATGGACATTGGCGTCGCAAGACCGAGCGCGCAGGGGCACGCAATGATCAGCACCGCCACAGCGTTGATGAGCCCGAACACCCAGCTGGGCTCGGGCCCGAAGATGCCCCATACGAAGAACGTCAGAAGAGCGGCGCTGACGACCCCGACGACAAACACCCCAGCCACCTTGTCGGCCATCCGCTGCATGGGGGCCCGGGACCGCTGCGCCTGCGCGACCATCTGCACGATTTGCGACAGCACCGTCTCGGAGCCGACCTTTTCCGAGCGGATGATGAGACTGCCTGTCGCGTTCATCGTCGCGCCGATGACGTGGTCGCCAACGCGCTTGGTGACGGGAATGGGCTCGCCGGTGATCATGGACTCGTCCAGCGAACTCGAGCCATCGGTCACCACGCCGTCCGTGGGGACTTTCTCGCCGGGCCGCACGCGAAGCAGGTTTCCGACATGTACATGGGACAACGGAATGTCTTCCTCGGAACCGTCCGGGTTGATGCGTCGGGCCGTCTTGGGGGCGAGCCCGAGCAGCGCCTTGATGGCTGCGGACGTTTGCGAGCGGGCCTTCAGTTCGAGCAACTGCCCGAGAAGCGTCAGCGAAATGATGACCGCCGCCGCTTCGAAATAGACGCTGACTCGGCCGTGCTCGCTGTACGTTTCAGGAAACACGCCGGGGAAGAGGGTAGCGATGACACTGTAGATATACGCGGCGCCTGTCCCGAGCCCGATGAGCGTCCACATGTTGGGGCTGCGGTTCATGAATGAGCGAATGCACCGCGCGAAAAACGGCAGGCCGGCCCACAGGATGACCGGCGTGGAGACGATGAACTCGACCCAGCTTTCAGTGCCGGCATCCATCAGTTTCAGGCGATGGCCGAACATCGCCAGCACGAAAACGACGACGGTCAGTGGCAACGTCCACCAGAATCGGCGTCGGAAATCGATCAGTTCCGGATTCTCGCCTTCGTCGACGCTGGGCAGAATCGGCTCCAGCGTCATGCCGCACTTCGGACATTGCCCCGGGTGGTCCTGGCGAATTTCAGGGTGCATCGGGCACGTGTAGACGGTGCCCTCGGGCATCGCTTGGGGCTGCTGCTTGGCCGTCTCGTGTGTGTGATGCCCGCCCGATGACACGTGCTCGGAAATCCGTTGACGATAACGCTTGTCTTCGCCAGGTTGACCGCTCATTTGACGCTCCTTTGCTCAGCCGTTCCGCTCCGGTTATTGACCGAGGCCGGCCGGTACATCAGTTGCGTACAGTGAGACGCCACAGCGTCGGCTGTGGGCGGGCCCGCCTGATTTCAATGTACCTGGGCCGGGCGCTTCCCGAACATAATAGGTAAAACTTTTCGGCCGGATGCTGCCTGCGCGGCCTGACGGTCCACGAGCATCGTTTTCGAAAGCCGGTTGAATTCCGGAATCACTCTATGCTCGCGCCCCTTCGACGGTTTGACGTCGCTCAACAAAATTAAGAACCCAAATTCGTCATACGAATAAGAGCCATGGAGCGAGCGTGCGAGCGGATGGGTGTATCGGCGCGGACATGCTCGGCAACGCAGCATTGACGTGCATCAACGCTGCGCTCGCCCGGCTACTTACGATAGACAGTGCACCCGTGAGCGGAATGCCGCGGAATATCGAGCAGAGGCGCGTCCATGTTGGAAAAATCGGCAGCAATCTCCGCGCGGCGCGGTCTGGCACGCGCACTTCTGACGGCCGCACTGGCCGTCTCCCTGCTTGCTCTCACTGGATGCGGCTATAACGCGATCCAGACTGAAGACGAGCAGGTGAAGGCCAGTTGGTCAGAAGTTCTAAATCAGTATCAACGGCGTGCCGACCTTGTCCCCAATCTCGTCAACACGGTGAAGGGGTACGCGAACCAGGAAAAGGAAGTGCTCGTCAGTGTGACGGAGGCTCGGGCGCAAGTGGGCTCGATTCGCGCCACGCCTGAACTTCTTGCCGACCCGCAGGCGTTCGCAAAGTTCGAGGCGGCGCAGGGGCAGCTCACGTCGTCTCTGTCACGTCTGCTCGTGGTATCGGAGAACTATCCGCAATTGAAGTCGGATGCGAACTTCCGGGACTTGCAGGCGCAGCTCGAGGGTACGGAAAATCGTATCGCCGTCGCCCGCAATCGATACATTCGCTCCGTCCAGACGTACAACACGACGGTACGTTCGTTCCCGAGTAATTTGACTGCAAAGGCGTTCGGCTATCTGGAACGACCCAACTTCTCGGTGAGCAACGAAGCCGAGATTTCCAGGCCGCCGCGGGTCGACTTCGGCTCGACGCCGGCATCTGCGGGCAGGGCTTCCAATTGAACGTGTTCCGACTGGCGATGGCCGTCGTCTTGGCCTTCTTTGTGTTGGGGGGAGTTCACGCCCACGCGGACGCCGTTGTCCCGCCGCTGACATCGAGAGTAACCGATGAGACTGGAACCCTGACCAGCGACCAGAAGGCTGGCCTTGAGCAGACGTTGAAAGAGTTCGAAGCGAAAAAGGGAACGCAGATTTCGGTTCTTGTTGTTCCAACCACGGCGCCGGAAACCATCGAACAGTATTCGATGCGAGTCGTCGAGCAATGGAAGCTGGGGCGCAAGAACGTCGACGACGGCGCGCTTCTGATTATCGCCAAGAACGACCGAACGCTTCGAATCGAGGTCGGATACGGCCTCGAAGGCGTGCTCACCGACGCGACGAGCAATCGCATCATCAACGAGGCAATCGTTCCCCGGTTCCGAAACGGCGATTTCTACGGCGGCATCACTGCGGGCCTCGACGGCATGATGCGCGTCACCAGCGGCGAGCAGTTGCCCCCGCCGCAGCGACGAGATCAGGCAAGCACCGGCGCCGGACGGTTACTTCCGCTTCTCTTCCTCCTGACGGTCATGGCCGGCGGCCTGCTGCGCGCCATGCTCGGGAGATTGCCGGGGGCCGCCGTTACAGGCGGAGTCGTTGGTGTACTCGCGTGGGTTTTGTCGGGGGCGCTTTTTGTCGCTATCGCGGCAGGACTGATGGCGCTGCTCTTCACGTTGCTGGGGGGCGGGATGGGCGCGGTTGGCGGGCGCTTCATTGGCGGTAGCGGTGGGCGTTTCGGTAGTGATTCGAATCGCGACATCTTTCGCGGAGGCGGTGGCGGCTTTGGCGGCGGTGGCGCATCGGGACGGTGGTGAGCATGGACCTGAAACGCCTCTTTCGGCATCTCTTCACGACCCACTGGCGGGTCAACAGCGCATTTTCACGGCAAGCACTTATCGCTATTGAAGAGGCTGTACGTACCAGTCATCGCGCGCACGTGGGTCAAGTCAGGTTTGCTGTAGAGGGGGCGCTGCACATCGGCGCCTTGCTGAAGGGCACATCTGCGAGGGACCGTGCCATCGAGGTTTTCTCGGACCTCCGGGTTTGGGACACGGAGCACAACAACGGCATTCTTATCTATCTGCTTCTTGCGGACCGCGACGTCGAAATCGTTGTGGACCGAGGCATACACGCCAAGGTGGATGGCCGCGAATGGGAGGCGATTTGCCAAGCCATGGAGGCCCATTTCCGGCAAGGAGATTTCCGGTCCGGTGCGCTGCGGGGTGTCGAGCAGGTTACCGAGCTGTTGAGAAAACACTTTCCAGCTCATGGTCCGCGGCGCGACGACCTTTCGAGTTCGCCCGTCGTGATGTAGGCCTCGACCTCATATCGATCCTCCGGAGCGGAAATCTGCGAATTTTGTGAGAAACCGTTGGCTCCGAGGTTGCCAAATGCCGAGGTACATTAATTCTGGTTACGCGTCACCGCTGGTTTTGGTTACGTCCGAACTCTCTCGGCAAATCAATGGCTTGCGTGGCCGACCCGACGATGTCAAATCGTACGTATGTTTGCGTGACCGCCGTCAACATCCGAACACTCGCTTTTCCAACAGTTTCGGTTACGTACGTTGCCTGTAGGACCCGCACTGGCGCTTCCCTTATGGCCCATGTCCAATGAGCGCGCGAGCGTTATAGGTGCAGCCCGAAGTGACCGGGACGCGAGAGAATCGCGCCGACCGCAAGTACAGCCATCATGACCGGCTAATCGTGTCGGTGCACTTGCGGCAGGCGACGAGCAACCACCTCCAGAGGCGTCGTCGTGAAACGGGGGCTTCTCCTGCGGGACGCCAGACCAGCTGTTAGGCAGCTTCGCTGGTACCTCTCCTTGCCCTGCGGAGCTGGTCGGTTCCTCTGCCGCTATGCGAATCACGAAACCGATAGAAATCATACCCAAGCATGAAAAGCGACGCCTCCAGCCTACGAAGCCCATCAGGCCCTGCGCACCATTCCGCACCGGCTTTGTCACGTGCGTCAGAAAGAATCCAGTTGGCCCAGACGTTCACTCGGGCCCAGGATTTGGAACCGTAGCATCCGCCATACAGCTTGCTAAACTGGTGTCCGCCAGTGGACGGGTCGCGCAGCGTGCGGCCGCCATCACCGTTGGCCCACAGGAACTGGAGCTTCTCCGGAACGCCTGCAAAGTGGGACAGGGAGGCCAGGTATCGTTGCACGAGGAACCCAAGGGCAGCCCCAACGCGACCATCGTAAATAATGTGATTGGGAAGTGCCAGCGCGTAGTACTTCGTCCAGCCGGCATTCATTCGCGGCGAGTGGGTGTGGCTGCTCTCACTGCCGCCGAAAGCCTCAATGTCCGGATTGTCTCCGCTCAATGCTTCTCGCCCCATACGCAGGACATGGGGGAGGGCTTGTCCCTGTTGCTTTGCCCAACTGATATTTGCGGCGTACGCGCGACGTTTTTCTCCAAAGCCCCACTTCATCACTTCGTGACATGCCGCTTCGGCGAGCTTGTGCGCACGCGAGCTATTCTCGCCCTCAATGGCTTCCTTGATTTTCTGGCTGACTGCGCTGAGCGCAAGCATGTTGCCCTCAAAGTCCTTTCGGTTCCACCAATACATATCAAAAAGGCTTTCAAGACTTTCGGCGCGCACCACGTAGACCGGACCGCCACCATTCCGGTAGTCGTGGTAGCCACCCGGGAACTTGTCTTCAAAGCCATCATAAAGTTGATTTCTGGAAAATCCGATGGAAAGCCCGAGGGACTTGCCGTCGATGACGCCAGCCAGGAAGGCGACGAAATCCTGAACGTCTTTATCTTCGAGGTAGTCAGTACGGTTCACGACAGTTCAACTCTTGGTAGAAGTCGGTTCGAGCCAGCAATGGGGGCTCGCATTTTGCACAAAGGCCCATTCTCGTTAACGGAAAAGTCGACGGTTACTGAAGGGGAAATGCTCATGCTTGTCGGCGGAGTTCATTGTCGATTTGTTGCAGCGCGTCTCGCGCCGCGCATGCCACTCCTACTCCGACTGCAATCGGTATCCCTGATTCCAGTGGGTTGATGCGGGTGACACGAGGGCCATGCCTTTCACTAAATCGCCTCACGGTCGGTACCGCTCGGCCAGCGCCCACCTCGACCACTACCCGGCGCCGGCCGCGTTTGAGCCAGGACGCGAGCTGGTTTTCCTGCCTTTCCGCGTGCTTCTCCACCCATTGCGAGTCTCCGAACATAAGAATGTTCGGCCTCGCGAGACCTCCGCAATGTGGACACCTCAGCATTTCGTTCTCGAGCAGACATGTCGCTTCGTTGACGACCGGCATGAAGTCGTTAGCAGACCACGTCTCATCGATGCAAGCCTCGACGCATTGAAGCCGGTGGATGGTGCCGTGGCATTCCACAATGTGCTGTTCATCGAATCCTGCCTTCTGAAACTGGCCGTCGATGTTGCTGGTGAACACGAAAGCGCCGTGCTTCATCGCCGACGCCCACCTGAGCAGAATGCCAAAGCCGGCATGAGGAACGGTCGCGCGATAGAGCGCGAGGCGGTGACCATAGAATCCCCAGCTCAGGCGCGGATTGCTCGCAAAGCCCGCGGGGTTGGCGATGTCCTCAAACGAAAATCCATAGTGGCGCAGCGCCGGGTATGCACGCCAGAAGCTTTCCGTTCCCCGGAAGTCGGGTAGCCCGGAATCCACCCCCATGCCAGCGCCTGCGGTGATGAGCAGCCTTTCCACCATTGATTCGCCGGCGCAACACCCATCAGCGTTACAATTGCGGTACATTTTTCTCTGGCGAGCCGACCTATGGAACGTAAGTCCGACACCTTGAATCTCCGGATTACACCCGAGTTGAAGGAGTTGATTCGATTGGCCGCCGAGAGAGAGCACAGGACGATTGCCAACTTCATAGAAGTGCTCGTTCGACAACACTGTGGCGAACACAGCATAACGATTCCGGCCAAACGGCCACTGGGCCGCTAAATCTACCGGGGGAAGGATGGACGTCTTTCAGTTTCGCCAGCACATTGTCGACGAATACGAGCAGTTCACTCGTAGCTTTACGCGTATCCGGGCCGATGACATTCGGAACTTTGTCGATGAGCAATACGCCAGCCAGCGCTACTGGCCTGCGCCGCTCATCCAGATAAATCCGAACTTCAAGTCTGGCGGCACGGTCGAAGAGTTCGTCGCTGCCGGACAGCTAAGCGCCCAGTGTGCGGATATTTTTCGACTCGGGAAATCTGCCTCATCTGCGGGGGTTTCCTTGCCCCTGCATAAGCACCAGGCAGAGGCCATCAGCCTCGCTGCAGCCAGCGAAAGCTATGTCCTGACGACGGGCACGGGTTCAGGCAAGTCACTCAGTTACTTCATCCCCATCATCGACGAATGCCTTAAAGCCAAGGCGGTTGACTCGACTTCACGTACCCGGGCGATTGTCATTTACCCGATGAACGCGCTGGCTAACTCGCAGCTGGAAGAACTGAAAAAATTCCTCGGCTCAAATCCAGCCGAGCGCGCTGTAACTTTTGGACGCTACACGGGCCAGGAGTCTGATGAAGAGCGCCAGGCCATGGCAGCCAACCCGCCTGACATTCTGCTCACCAACTTTATGATGCTCGAGCTGCTGATGACCAGGCAGAATGACATCGACAAGGCGGTGATGCGCAATGCCAAAGGCCTGCGCTTTCTCGTTCTGGATGAACTTCACACCTACCGGGGGCGGCAGGGTGCCGATGTCGCGCTCCTCGTTCGTCGGGTGCGAGAAGCACTTTCCGAAAACCTAATTTGCATCGGTACCTCAGCCACAATGGCTACCGAAGGTACGCAGATGGAGCGGAACGCCATCGTCGCGGACGTTGCATCGCGACTGTTTGGCACGAACATCCCTGACCGGAACATCGTTACCGAAACGCTGCGCCGTGTCACGCCAGAACAAGAAACCATTGCGACTGTTTCACCCCGCCTAGCTGAGGCTATTCGCGCCGGCGTACCTGAGGTCGCCGATTTTGCTGGTCTAGCGTCGCATCCGGTTTCCGTTTGGGTCGAATTGACTTTGGGACTGGATTACGAGGGTGACAAGCCGAGGCGCGCACGTCCCCAGAAACTTGCTGACGCAGCGCAGAAGCTGCATGAGGTGTCGGGCGAATCCGTCGATGCCTGCCTGGACTATCTCCAGAAATTTATGCTACTCGCCTACGCAGTTCAGGATGAGACCGGCAAATCACTATTTGCATTCAAGCTTCACCAGTTTATCGCCGGCGGTGGCAAGGTCTACGCGACGCTGGAAGCAGCTCGACACCGTGCCATCACGCTCGATGGACAGCAGTTCGTTGCGGGCGATACCGACCGTGTCCGGCGCTATTACCACGTCCATTTCTGTCGGGATTGCGGCCAGGAGTTCATGCCGGTCTGGGACACGAATGGCGCCGAAGGTCGCACCTTCAACGTGCGCAGTATCGACGAGCGTCAGCACGACGATGAGGAGGTTCGGTTCGGCTTCCTGATGCCAGGACTGGATAACTGGGACCCGTCAGACCCTGAGCGTTACCCCGAGGGCTGGATTGAAGAGCGGAGCGATGGGGACTGGCGTGTCAAGACGGACAAGCGCAAGTTCGTTCCCCAAGAGGTGCGTGTTCGGCCGGATGGCGTGAAAACAGATGGCATTGGCCTGGATGCCTGGTTTATCCCCGGTGCTTTCCGCTTCTGTCCGGCGTGTGGGGCCACCCATGCAACGGCAGGCAAGGATGCGTTGCGCCTGACGTCGCTATCCGGTGAAGGCCGGAGTTCTGCGACGACGATGCTAACGCTCTCGGCGCTACGGTATCTCTATGAGCAGGACCAAGAACTAACGCCTGATGCCAAAAAAGTGCTGGGCTTTTCTGATAACCGGCAGGATGCCGCGCTGCAGGCTGGGCACTTCAACGACTTCCTTCAGGTACTCCTGACTCGCTCAGCGCTACTCTCCGCAGTCAACCAATCTTCGTCGAAAGTGCTCGGCGAAAAGGAAATCGCCAATGCTGTTTTTGAAGCGCTGGGCTTCCATCGTGATGACCTCGGCGTTCGTGCGGAGTACATGCAGCAACCTGAAGTGAAAGGCAATGCACGACGCCAGGTGCAAGAGGCGATGCGCGGCATCCTGGGTTACCGCAGCTATTTTGACCTACATCGTGGCTGGCGATTCAACAATCCCAACCTGGAGCAACTCGGGCTGATTCGCATCGACTATCAGGACATAGATGACCTTGCTGCTGATAGTGACGAGTGGGCTGATGCCCCCCGGGTGCTGCAGGCAGCCAAGCCTGCGGAGCGGGCCGCAGTATTGCGAGTGCTCTTTAACTTCATGCGGCAGGGGCTCTGTATCGCTACGCGCTACCTTGACCGCGGCGAGCTCGAGCAGTTGCGCACCCAAAGCTATGCAAATCTTCGTGAGCCATGGGGCTTTACCGAAGACGAGCGTCCACAGCCGGCCAAATGGTTTGTCACGCGACGGCCCCGTGAGGAGGTTGACCGGCGGGGCCGACGTCTGATTCTGGACGACTTCCTGGTTATTGGTTCCAGCCGCTCCCGTTTGGGCAGAGAGCTCCGCAGGGCTAGTACCTGGGGAGGTAGCAATCCGTTTTCTACGGACCTCAACGACCAGACCTATCCGGATGTTATTGCGGCGCTCCTGAAAGCCGCCGAATCTTATGGTCTTGTGCGCAAGGACGAAACCGATGTTGGCTTGGTGGGTTGGCAGTTAAATGGTTCAGCGCTCGTCTGGGCGTCCGGCAATGGGCAAAGCACCACACCGTCGAACAACAACGTTTTTTTCCAGGGGCTATACCAGAACATTGCGGCATTGCTGGACAGTCCGGTCCATCAGCTTTTCGATTTTGAAGCTCGCGAACATACCGCCCAGGTTGAACAGGAAGACCGGATGGAGCGGGAAGCACGCTTTCGCTTCACGGAAAAGGACAAGGCTGAGTGGCAGGAGAAGACCGGCATGGCGCTTGAGTGGCTGCCGGTGCTGTTCTGCTCGCCGACGATGGAACTCGGCGTCGACATTTCTTCGCTGAATACGGTGTACATGCGCAACGTGCCGCCGACGCCGGCAAACTATGCGCAGCGCAGTGGTCGAGCCGGGCGCGCGGGGCAGCCAGCGCTCGTTATTACCTACTGTGCGGCACAGAGTCCACACGATCAGTATTACTTCAGCGACCCGGTTCGAATGGTGCATGGCCAGGTTAATGCGCCAACGCTCGACCTGGCCAACCTGGAGCTCATCAAGAGCCATATGCATGCCATCTGGCTAGCCGAAACGGGCAGGAAACTCGGCAACAGCGTACGTGACCTGCTGGACATGAACCAGCCGGAGGCGCTACCTGTCGCGGAAGATGTTGCCTCCGACCTTGATAGGCCGGAAGCGAAGCTGCGTGCCCATAAGCGTGGGCTCAAGGTGCTGGCCATGCTGAAAGGGGAGTTGACTGCGCAAAGAGCGCCGTGGTTCAGCGAGGAGTGGGCCGAGACTGTCTTCCAACGCGCATTTATCGAGTTCAACGGGGCACTGCAGCGTTGGCGCGACCTTTATCGAGCCACCGCGCAGGCCATTGACCTCAACTTCAAGATTGAGAACAACCCCGCGGCCAATGAACGGGAGCGACGCGAAGCTCAGCAGCGACACAATGAAGCGCGTAAGCAGCGCGACCTGCTCCTAGCCGGCGACAGCGCTTTCAACAGCGACTTCTATACATATCGCTATATGGCGAGCCAAGGCTTTTTGCCGGGGTATAACTTCCCGCGCTTGCCGTTGCTTGCCTACCTGCCTGCCCGTCGCGGCAGCATCGGGCGCGAGAGTTTCCTGTCTCGCCCACGCTTCCTCGCACTGGGAGAGTTTGGTCCCTATAGCCTTATCTATCACGAGGGCAGCCAGTACCGGGTCATCAAGGCATTGCTGACCATCACGGGGAAAGACCAAATCAGCGACGGGGCACGCTTGCCCACCGAAGTTGCTCGCCTGTGCCCTGCGTGCGGTTACGGCCATTTTCGTTCCCAACGCGATGCGGACCGCTGCATTTCATGCGGCGCATCGCTGGCCGGTGCCCAGGAAGTGAAGAATCTGTATCGCATTGAAAACGTGTCGACCAAGCGTGCCGAGCGTATTACGGCCAATGAGGAAGAGCGCGTTCGCCAAGGTTACGAGATGCAGACCACACTGCAGTTTGCTGAGGCTGACGGCAAGCTTCAGATGGTCACCACTTTGGTCGAAGATGACCAGGGACCGTTGCTGGAGATGCAATATGGTCCGACCGCCACGGTCTGGCGCATGAACTTTGGTTGGCGGCGGCGCAAGGAAAAGGCTATCCAGGGTTTCATGATGAACCCGGTCACGGGCCACTGGGTCGGTGGTGTTGACGATGGCAATGGCGAATCGGAAAGCGAGGCTGAGGCACCGCCAGACAAGACGCCGCCGCAGCGTATCGTTCCGTATGTGGAAGACCGGCGAAACATTCTCATTATTCGCCCGCATTTCTGCCTAGGTGAACTATCCTCCACAACGTTGACGACGCTGCAGTACGCACTCAAACGGGGTATCGAGGCGGTCTATCAGCTGGAAGAAAGCGAACTGATGGCAGAACCCTTGCCTACGCGCGACAACCGGCAATCCATCCTGTTCTTCGAGGCGGCGGAAGGTGGTGCTGGCGTCCTGACACGCATCGCCACTGAGCCGGCGGCGATGTCCGCTGTAGCGGTCAAGGCGCTCGAAGTCATGCATTTCTTGCCTCCTGCTTCCGGTGCGCCATGGCAGCGGGAGACGCTGACGGAAGAGCTCGAGCACGGCAATCCGATTTGCGAGGCAGGTTGCTACCGATGCCTGCTTTCGTACTACAACCAGCCCGACCATCAACTCATCGACAGGAAAGACGCCGAGGCTGGAGGTCTGGTGCTGGACATCCTGTGTCGTCTGACGCAAGCCGGGACGAAACAGGGGACTCAGGGGCGAGATCCTGGTCAGCATGACGCAGAACTGGCGCGTACCGCTGGTAGCACGTTGGAGCAGTCCTGGTTGGATTACGTTTCCGAGCACGGCTTCCGCAAGCCGGACCGTGGACAGTACACCATTGCAGTTGCTGCTTGCTGCGCCGATTTTTTTTACGATGACCTGCATCTCGCTGTCTTTATCGATGGGCCACATCACGAGACAGAGACGCAGCGTCAGCGGGACGCAAATATCAATCAACAGCTAGATGCGCTTGGCTATCTGGTCGTTCGTTTCCCCAAGGAAAAAACGTCCTGGGCTGACATCTTCAAGAAGAACGTAGACCTGTTTGGTCCCGGGAAGGTTTGATTAAACATGAATGCACCGACGCCGGAGTTTCATCCGGGTTCCCTGATTTCGGCACGTGGCCGGGAATGGGTTGTTTTGCCCGAATCCACCGCAGAGACGCTGCGACTGCGTCCTCTGGGTGGGGCTGAGCATGACGAGACGCTTATCTACCTGCCGCTTGAAAAGCCACAGACGGTTCGGCCTGCGACGTTCCCTTGGCCGACCGTTGCGCAGGCGCGTAACCATACGGCCAGCCAGATGCTGCTCGATGCCCTGCAGTTGAAGCTGCGTAGCGGCGCCGGTCCATTCCGCAGCTTCGGCAACATCGCTGTCGAGCCGCGTGCTTACCAGCTTGTGCCATTGCTGATGGCACTCAAGCTGCCGACCGTGCGCCTGCTGATTGCTGATGACGTGGGTATAGGCAAGACGATTGAAGGTGCGCTCATCGCCCGCGAACTGCTAGACCGCGGAGAAATCCAGCGCCTTACCGTGCTGTGCCCTCCCCATCTATGCGAGCAATGGCAGCGCGAACTCGCCGAGCGCTTTCATGTTCACGCGGTCGTCGTGCGGTCGAACACCGCAGACCGGCTCGAGCGCGACCTTCCGCCCGGCACGTCGCTGTTTCACGCTCACCCGTACACGGTGGTCAGTCTGGACTACATCAAGTCCGAGCGACGCCGGGAAGCATTCCAGCGTCATTGCCCGGAGTTCGTCATCGTCGACGAGGCGCACACGTGCACTCAGGCGGGCCAAGGACGCCAGCAGCGGTATCAGTTGCTCAAAGGACTCGCCGATGACGCCGAGAGGCATCTGGTTTTGTTGACCGCCACCCCGCACAGCGGCGACGAGGATGCCTTTTTCAACCTGCTCGGCCTGCTGCGCCCAGATTTCGCGCAGCTAAAGGATATGCCAGCCGACCAGCGTAGCGACTTGCGTGAGGCCCTGGCGCGTCACTTTGTCCAGCGCCGCCGGCCTGACATTGCCGAGTGGCAGGATACATCGATGTTTCCCGAGCGTCTCACTGCCGAGATTACTTATCGACTCACAGGCGCATGGGGCAAGCTGTTCAACGACGTGCTTTCCTACGCGCGCGAACTTGTTGAGCGCTCCGAGAGTCAGGGGCTGCGTGAGCAACGCATGAACTGGTGGGCGGCGCTGGCGTTGCTTCGCTGCATCTCGTCGTCGCCGGCTGCGGCAGTTAACGCCTTGCGTACACGGTTGGCCGGCGTTGCTGGAGACACTGATGCATCTGACGGCATACCTCTCGAAGAGCTCGAGGCACAAGCCAGTGACCGTGTGCTTGATGGCACAGATGACGCCTTGTCGACAGACGACATTGAACCGGGTGCGCAGACTGAAGACAGTGAGCGTCTGCAGGCGCTGATAGCCAGCGCTACAGCACTGACCGGTCAGCAAAACGACCCGAAGCTCGCCAAATTGCAGGAACACCTCGCGTTGTTGCTGAAGGCCGGTTTTCAGCCCGTTGTTTTCTGCCGTTACATCGCAACAGCGCACTACCTCGAGACTGCATTGCAGGAGAAATTCAAGTCCGCAACGGTTAAGGCGGTAACGGGTGAGTTGACGCCCGATGAACGTGAAGATGCCGTCGAGCGACTGGGCGAAAGCGATACGCGCATTCTTGTCGCGACAGACTGCCTTTCTGAAGGTATCAACCTGCAGGGCCTCTTCACGGCCGTTGTGCACTACGACCTGAGCTGGAACCCGACCCGACACGAGCAGCGGGAGGGACGCGTGGACCGTTTCGGGCAGAAGGCCCGTGAGGTGCGCAGCACCATGCTCTACGGCGAGGACAATCCGGTCGACGGCGCGGTGCTGCAGGTTATCCTGCGCAAGGCGGAAAGCATCCGCAAGGAACTCGGCATACTCGTGCCAATGCCAGACAATGAGGGCAAACTCACGCAGGCGCTGATGAATGCCGTGCTGTTGCGCAAGGGGGCATCAATCGGCATGCAGGCAGAGCTTGACCTGTTCAGCGAGCCAGCGAGGGAGATTGAACTTGCGTGGGAAAGTGCCCGCGAAAAAGCCAGGCAGAATCGCTCCATTTTCGCCCAACGCCGGTTGAGACCAGAGGATGTACTGCCTGAGTGGCAAAAGACCGCTGCGGTTCTTGGCGGTGAAGCAGACGTCGCGCGCTTCGTTAGCCGCGCTGCTAGCCAGCTCGGCGCACCCCTGCAGCCAGTTAATGACCACTTCAAGTTGCTAACGGAGCACCTGCCTGCCTCCGTACGTGAACGACTGGCTGTCGAGGGACTGACCGACACTTTGCGTATCGATTTTCACCAGCCGCCCGCGCAGGGCGCGAGCTTCATTCACCGTACTCACCCGCTGGTAGCCGTCCTGGCTGACACGCTGCTCGAACGGGCACTAGATGACGCCGCGTACGCAATTGAAGATACCACCGTCGCGCGTGCAGGCAGCGCTTTTGTCAATCACGTCTCGCTCAAAACGACCGTCATGCTGTTGCGCATTCGTCATCAACTGACGGTGACACATGGCGCTAATACACGCCTACTGATGTGCGAAGAGGCTGTCGCCGTAGCCGCATCCGGAAATAAACCTTTGACGGAACTTTCTGCTGACCAGGCCCGAGCCCTGCTGGGTGCCGAGGCCACCCGGAATATGCCCGCGCCACTTCGCGACCGCCAGTTGCAATCCGCCCTGGACACCTTGCCGGGCTGGCAACCGCAACTCGAAGCCATTGCCCAGACGCGTGCCCAAGCACTGTTGCAAGACCACCGCCGTGTGCGCGAAGCTTCGGAAGGTCGAGGGAGCTACCAGGTGACTGCCAGTTTGCCGGTCGACGTGATAGGCGTCTACGTGTTGCTGCCGGATGCAGCAGCGGCTACGACGGGAGCCTGACGCGATGGCCCGATTGAATTCAACGCGGAAAACGCATCAGCTGACCTACCGTGCCATCCGTATCGAAGGCGGCCTCATTCCGGCCGACGAACTGACGCGCCTGACTCTGCTTGCAGACCCCAAGGACACTGAGCAGACGGAGAGTCATTACCGCATTGCGAAGGGTCTGAAGCTGCGCGACGAAATTGCCCGCGACTTCAAGATTGCACTCAATCTCTGGCAGGACTTTCAGGCACTGCGACAGCGCCAGGACGTGCGGCTACATGAGGTCACGGTGCGTGAGTGGCTGATTCCCCTCCTGCGAGACGTACTGCACTTCCACGATATTGGCCGTCATTCCCCCATTGAAGTCGCTGGACACCAATACAACATTGGCCATGCCGGGAGTGGTGGTCGGGTGCCACTGGTGCTGGCTGGTGTCGACGAATCGCTCGATACCGCCGCCGACCGGTTTGGCGAAACGAACCCGGACACGGGCAAGATTCGTCGCCGCAGTCCCTTCATGCTGACGCAGGAAGCGCTGAACGCGAGCGATGATTCGCTTTGGGCGCTAGTCAGCAACGGGCTCTCTCTACGCATTCTGCGTGATAACCCGAGCCTCACGCGTCCAGCCTATATCGAGGTTGACCTCGAAGCCATTTTCGCCGAGGAGCTGCTGGCTGACTTCGGTGCATTCTGGCTGCTGGCTCACGCAAGCCGCTTCGGCAACGCCGAAGCCTTGCCGACCGATTGTCCATGGGAGCGTTGGCGCGATGCAGGCCAGCAGGTCGGCGTTACTGTGCGGGGCAAGTTGCGTAACCAGGTGGCGAACGCGTTGCGAGCGCTCGGGACAGGGTTCCTGTCCCACCATGCGAATCATTCGTTGCGAGGAGCGTTGCAGGATGCCGAAAGCGGCTATGACCGTCAGGCCTTTTTTGAAGAACTACTGCGCCTTGTTTACCGCCTCATTTTTCTTTCCACCGTGGAGGACCGGCGCGACCGTGGCAGTGGCGAACGCCTGGTCTTTGCACCTGACGCTAGTGATGAGGCCAAGGCGCGGTATCTTGACGGCTACTCGCTCACCTGGCTGCGCGAGCGCGCGGTTCGCCGTAGCCAGCATGACCGCCATGCAGACCTCTGGCAGGCATTGACCATCACGTTCCGTGCCTTGGCGCACGGTGAGGCGGCACTCGGCCTGCCTGCCATCGGCGGGCTGTTCGACACCGACCAGTGCTGGCACCTGGATGCCGCGGAACTCGAAAATCGCTATCTGCTGACTGCGGTGTTCGAGCTGGGCTGGTTCCGCGCTGACGGCAGTCTATCCCGCGTCAATTACCGCGACATGGGACCGGAGGAGCTTGGAAGCGTATATGAGAGCCTTCTGGAACTTGTACCGGACCTTCAAGGCCTTGCACACGCTGGCACCGCTCGTCTGGCGTTCGTGGGCGATGAGATAACGGATGCGTCCACCAAAGGAAATACCCGCAAGCTCACAGGCAGCTACTACACCCCCGACAGCTTGGTGCAAGAGCTCATCACAAGCGCGTTGGAGCCGGTCATTGAGCAGACCGTCAAGACCAACCCGCAGCGCCCGGTGGAGGCGCTGCTCGAGCTGACTATTTGCGACCCCGCCTGCGGTAGCGGCCACTTCCTGCTCGCCGCTGCCCGGCGCTTGGCCGACGAGGTCGCACTGCGTCGTGCTGCGGCTGAGCGGGAAGGCGGCGCTCCGACGCCCTTGGACTATCGTCACGCGCTGCGCGATGTGGTTAGCCGTTGCATCTACGGCGTGGACAAGAATCCCATGGCCATCCAGCTCGCGAAGACGGCGCTGTGGCTGGAAGCCTATTCCCCAGACCGCCCCTTGAGCTTTGTCGACCACCACCTCCGCGTAGGTGACGCGCTGCTGGGAGTGCTGGACCCCAAGGTACTGGAACACGGTATTCCTGATGAGGCTTATACCGTTCTTTCGGGTGATGACAAGGCAACGGCGAGTGCGCTAAAGAAGCAGAACAAAGCTGACCTGAAGAGTTGGCGTGCCATTGCGGGCGGTGACCTGCTGACGCAAGCCGGCCTGGCTGTGCAAGCTGTGACGGTGGAAGCGCTGGACGACGACACCCCCGAACACCTGACCGCGAAGCGTCAGGCATGGGCAACGGCCGAAGCCGAAGGACAGCGCAGCACATTTGCTCGACTGGCCGACACTTACGTGGCAGCCTTCTTGGCACCGAAGTTAGCCGATACAAAGAATGTGGTGCCTTTGTCGGGTTATCTGTGGGGCGTACTCAGCGGGCAGCCTGCCAAGGCCGAATTGGAAGATGCGGCCCAAGCTCTGTGCCGACAGCACGCCGTTTTCCACTGGTGGCTCGCGTTCCCGCAGGTGGCAGCGCGCGGTGGGTTTTCGGTCATGCTGGGTAATCCGCCGTGGGAGCGCATCAAGCTGCAGGAGGAAGAGTTCTTTGCTACACGCAGCCCGCTAGTGGCAACGGCCAGGAACAAAGCTGAACGCAGCCAGCGTATCGAATGGCTGCGTGAGGGGGTATTGCTGCATAACGTGAATCCCGACCTCGAGCGCGCTGAAGGCTTGGCACCGCCCAACCGCGCTGAGATGTCGTTGTACGCCAGCTTCATCGCCGCACGACACGGGGCCGAGGCTGCAAGCCTGTATGCGCACGATAGCCGGCGCTACCCGCTCACCGGCGTGGGTGACGTAAACACCTATGCCATGTTTGCAGAGACGTTTTTGCAGGCAACAGCGTCGACGGGGCGAGCAGGGTTCATCGTGCCGACCGGCATTGCGACAGACGACTCGACCAAGGCCTACTTCGGTCACATCGCCAGCAGTGGTCGCTTGGCCAGTCTGTACGACTTCGAAAATAGCAATGGCGTATTCCCGGCAGTGCATCGCAGCTACAAATTTTCGCTGCTGACGCTAGGTGCCGTAACTCAGTCGGAGTTCGTCTGTTTTGCGACCCGTGTAGAGCATCTGGAGGATTCCCGACGTCGCTTCACGCTCACGCCAGACGAATTTGGCCTCATCAATCCCAACACTCGTACATGTCCGGTATTCCGCAGTGAGCGCGATGCCGAATTGACGAAGAAGCTCTACCGCGCTGCGCCAGTGCTCATCCGCGAAGCGCAGTACGGCCCAGAGGGAGAACAACTCAAAGCCGAGGCTAATCCTTGGGGTATTCGCTTTCAGACAATGTTCCATATGTCGGGTGACAGTGAGCTGTTCCGAGACGTACCCGCAGCCATTGGTAAGCCACCGCGACTGCCGCTGTATGAAGCCAAGATGATTCACCAATTTGACCACCGATGGGCGACTTACGTGGATGCACCCGACAAGCCGGATGGGATAGATGCAGTCGACCTAAGCCCGTTGCAGCAAGTCGACCCGGACTACACCGTGCGTCCGCGTTACTGGGTCAGCGAGCGGGAAGTACTCGCGCGCATTGCCAATGTGCCAGCAAAAGTGGCTCGCGCTTGGCTAGAACTTCATTCAGCGCAGGATTCGGGACAGCGTGAACGGGTGAGCATCGCGCTGGCTGATTTGCAGCGTGCGCTGGCACAATGGGTCGCTGGTGAGTTGTTCCATGTTGCTGCTGCTTCGTCGCGCAAAGGAGAAGGCTGGACGCCGACCCAAGCGCAGCCCCATATCGCGACCGTCGAGGTTCAGCTTCAATCTCAGTTTCCGCGTCTTGGCGATGCGCTGCGCGGCGAAGGCCTGACGACGAAGAAAGCCCTGTCTGAGTTTCCAAAATGGGCGACCCAGAACTTCAATACACGTCTCTGTGACGAAGAGCTGTCGGTCTTGGCTGATGCACTCCGCGTTACACCGAAGGAAAGCGCGTTGCTCGACTTGCTTGATGGCTGGATGGACTGCCGTAGTCCCCGTTGGCTGATGGGGTGGCGGGATATTTGCCGTAGCACGGATGAGAGAACCGTAATTGCGTCTGTCATGCCTCGGGTGGGAGTCGGCCACACGATGCCGCTTTTCTCTACTAATGCGAGTGCCCCCCAAGTTGCAGCATTCCTTGGAAATTGGCTTTCATTGACCTTCGATTACGTGGCGAGACAGAAAGTTGGGGGCACGCACCTCACTTACGGGTATTTGAAGCAGTTGCCCATGCTACCGCCAGATGGGTACGCCTCCGCAGCACTCGAATTCATCGTCCCTCGTGTCTTGGAACTGACATACACAGCGTACGACCTCACGCCTTGGGCCAACGACTTGGTTATGTATGACCATAGGCCCGCCGGCGAACGTGGTCAACCATTCGCCTGGAACCCTGAACGGCGTGCTCAATTGCGCGCCGAGCTGGACGCTTATTACGCTCGCCTCTATGGACTGACCCGCGATGAGCTGCGCTATATCCTCGACCCTGCCGGCGTGATAGGCATCGACTATCCCAGCGAAACGTTCCGTGTACTCAGAAACAATGAAATACGCGAGTTCGGGGAGTACCGCACTCAGCGTCTCGTACTTGAGGCGTGGGACCGACAAAGCACGACGCCATCGCAATATGCGTCGGCTGCTTCGGCCGTGCGGGTTCAATATTCCGAGCAAGGTTTTATTCGAAATGCCGAAGAAGCAAAGTTGGCGGGGCTCATAGTCGCTCTTGTGGACGTTTGCTCAGCGGGCTGCTCTGTGTCGGAACTCCAATCCCTCATTGCTCGTTCTGGAATAGCTGCTCAGTACCTGGAACCAGCTGAGGTGCAGCAGCTTACGTCACTGTTGGACGCGCATGAGACTTCGAGTCTCGTGCAGTTGATTGACCGTGTCCTCCCTATCGTTCAGCGACTGGAGGCTGTTTCCGTTCTTGTGCGTGAGCAGCAAGGTGCCGTGTCGTTATTCAGACGGGGGAGCGGAGCGATTCCTGGAGATGTAACCCAACTTCCAGAACATACCGGAATTGCTCGATTGCTGGTCGCTGCCGACTCGCGGCGCGTTGCATTGGAGGGAACGACAACAGATGATGGCTCTGCAACGCCTAAGTCGACAGGCACGAGATAGGAGGAACAATGACACGCTGGCTCGAGGGATATAAACCCGCTCACAAGCATCCTCGACTATGGGTCGAGACGGTATGGCTGGTCGAATCTCGGGAGCCTCTAGTCCTGACGCGTGTTATCGATTTGCACCAAGGCCTGAACATTGTATGGGCCAAGGAGTCGGCGTCGAATGAGACACCTGGCCTGTCCAGCGCAGGCCATGGGGTTGGGAAGACATCGCTGTGTCTTCTCATGCGATATGTGCTGGGTGACGACGCCCCTTCTATCTCGACGTTGCGCGACAAGGCGTCGAGTGGCTTTCCGAAGGGAGGCGTCGCGGCGAAGGTCCACATCGAGGGCGTGACGTGGTTGGTCTTTCGTCCCTATGGGGCCTACAGCCATTCCCTTGCCGCACAGTGCGAAGCGCTAGAGCAGCTTCTTCAGGGAGATGTCTCCAATGATTTCCAGGCATATCTCGATGCGCTGGAGCTGTTCTCGATAGGTCGCCTCACGGCACAATCGTTGCCGGGTACGAATCAGCAACTTAAATGGCGGCATCTGTTGGCGTGGTGTATACGAGACCAGCGAACACGGTTTGACGGGTTCTACCACTGGCGTGATGGCGAGGGTTTAGGCTTCGCGAGACCGCGGCGAGACCCGCCACTGTTCGTCGGGTCTGTTCTCGGCCTCGTGGATGCGGAACTGGACCAACTACTTCGCGAGATTGAGTCAAAGCAAATCCAGTTCGACCAAGTGAAGGAACGAATTCCAGAGTTTGAACGCGCGCCGGCTTTTGCTCTAGCCCATGCCGACCGTCAACTACGTATCCGGCTTGGCGCCGGAGAAGACGAGCCGCTGTATGCTGCGACCGTTGGCCAGTCCATCGAGTCCCGCGTTCTAGCCGCTTTCGAGACCGCTCAGCAAGTGGAGGAGCGCTGGGAACGTGAGGTCGAGCAAGTCGAGGAGCAACTGGCAGTAGAGCAAATTCGCCTCACAAATCTCAATCACACGATGCGGCTGGCTGAGGCCGAGGTGGGCATCGCGCAGGCACTCGTCGACGCAAACCGGGAAGACTTTGAGCGGTTGACTAAGGTTCGTGACCGGTTGGAAGGACTCGATGGTAGTCGATGTGACCACGGCAACATCGAGTTTTCCGCATGCCAATATATCCAAGACCGGAAAAACGCTGCCAGCCTGACGTGGCATCGAGATGGGAAAGAAGTGCAGGCGAATGCACAGGAACTCGCACGACAACTTGCCCGCCGTGAAGCTGAATTCCGAGGTGCGTCAACTACGGTCTCGGAGCAATCTCAACGAATCTCCGAGAAAAAGGCCGAGCTACGGCGGCTCCGTGTTCGAATTGCAACAAACGAAAGTAGCAACACCCTTCTGAAAAAGTCCTGGGACGAGCTGCAAGCGTTGCATTCGCAACGAGCTCAAGGGGTTGACACGTTTGAATTGATACAGGCACGGCAACGGCAGCGGGAGCTTGAGTCTGAGCTAAATCGTCTTCGGACTTCGATTGCCGACCGACGGTCTCAGCGGTCTGCACGAGTAGATGCAATCAAATCCCTAACTGCTCGCGTATCGTCTCGGTTGCTGGGGGCCGAAGGGCACGCCCGATTTGTTCCAGACGACGAGGTGCGCCCGTTTGGGGTCTTGCGTGGTGGCGAGGCTTATCAGGTTCTGGAGGTACTTCTCGGCGACATCGTCTGCTTGCTGGATTCCGCCACGTCTGAGGTCAGTAGCCACCCGGGTTTCCTGGTTCACGACTGTCCGCGAGAAGCCGACATGAGCGAGCGTCTGTATAGAGAATTCTTTCTCGTAGCGTCCGAAGCTGCGGCGCAACTTGGCGAGGATGGTGTCCCGTTTCAGTTCATCGTGACGACTACTTCACCTCCGCCAGACGAGGTACACGGGGGCCGGTATGTTGTGCTGGAGCTTGAGCCGGGTGCCGAAGAAAAGCTTCTGTTTAAACGAGAGCTATTGCCTGAATTGCCAGGTTTTGAGCAGCCGAGGGAATGATGGCGCCGCTTGAGCGCCTTCGCGTCGAGAAAGCTGCTGCAGACTGTGGCTTTGAGCGCACGCCTATTCTGCTGACCGACGGCGGGATGGAGTTGCGTTCGGCGCAGTTTCCAGAAGCGATATTCGTACAAATGTGGGACGGCGCACTTCGCGTTTCGGCTTCGAACGATGCCCTATTGGATGGCGCAGACGCCAGTGAAATCTCAGTTAGTGATTTGGACAAGCTTTACGCTGTCCTCCAACGTGCCTCGACCATCGCCAGAACCATGCCGAACCGTGTGGCCGACCAGTTTCGGCGTGCGAAAAAGCATCTACCGCAAACTACTGAGGCGGAGCGCCTGGCGGTACAACGTGTCGGGCAAGACTTGTATCGAAGTGCACTGATGGATTATTGGCAGGGGCGCTGCTGCGTAACTGGCCTCGCCGTCCCAGCCTTGCTACGAGCCTCGCACATCAAGCCTTGGGCTAAGTGTCAAAGTGACGAAGAGAGGCTGGATGTGTTCAACGGGTTTCTGCTCGCTCCACATATTGACGCGCTGTTCGACGGTGGTTGGATTTCGTTTTCAGACCAAGGAACCTTACTCATATCTGACGTGTTGTCGTATGCTGCAAGAGTTCAGCTTGGGGTCTCGTCAGAATGGACTATTCCGAATCTCAAGCCTGGACATGCCTCATACCTGATGTTTCACCGCGCCAACGAGTTTCGTCGGACGCCTTGACGGCATGGGGTAGCCCCTTTCCCATTCCGCCGCAATGTGGGCGAAACCCTCGAGCGGAAATTTATCCGAGCGGCAAGTACCCAAGTCTCGGCACCGGAAAAAAGAGCGGACGCCGATTATCGCCTAGTATGACAAAATGGCCGCTTAGATTCGGCGGCGATTGCTTACTGCTGGCAACTTGCTCAACGAGAAGTCATCCATCTAAGCTATCAAGGAGCGTTCGCCAACAAAAATCCGGACGGATGCCCCCCAAAATCCAGCTTTATGGCTCCTGCTACATAAAGCATAAGCTTCCGATATTCAGACCGCGCAAAGACTCTTGCTCGACAATCACAAAGCCATTCGTCAGCGTCAATCCGAACGAGCGGTGGGCAGACATTGAGCACACCTCTTCTCGAGCACACGAATCACCGAATCGGTCGGTTTCAACTCGAAATGCGACAAGGTCGATGCGCTCGCGCCCGGTGTCCCCCGATTCCTGCGTTCCAACCGCGAACACATGATATCGGTCTCGCTTTTCATCTCGAACGCGGAACAGTCTTCAAGCGAAATTGTCGCTCGACCCGTCCTTCCTCGCCGGCCACACAGCAGGGCTGCAAAGCTTGCCTTCCGTCGACTCCTTCATTCCGTGACTTCTCCCAAGCGACGCGCAGCGCGCGCAAGCTACGATGTTTCAAGAGCAGTGTTTCGGGCTAGTGGTTTCCCGCTAGTGCTGCTCCATGTACGCCATGAGGTCCTGCATCGAAGTTGCCGGGCTCAGGTGTTCGTGGCGCTCGTAGCGCACTATCGCCGCAACCGTGCGAGGCCCGATGTTTCCGTCCGCTTGCCCACGCAGGTATCCACGGGTAATCAATTGTCGTTGGACCGTGCGACGAACGTCGATTTCGCTTAGCCTTGCAGTCCCCACTCCAGCCGGGCCCGATGTCACGAATTTTGCGAGAAGAACGTGCGCCTGCGAATCCGTAGCGGTATGCGTCATCGCATACGCAATCGCTGGAGTCGCTGCTACTCGCACCGTTGGCACCCAGTGCATGGCGCCGGCAGCGCCGTACAGCGCGCCACCAAAGGCTGCAATAGCCGAGAACAGGCACGCTCCTTTCAATGGCGCCCAGTTGCGCCCGCGCTGGCGGTATTCAATTGGAACCTTGCGCCGCAGAAGCGAGCTTGTCGCGGCGCTGAGCATCCAGCCCAGCGGCGACACCAGTATCATGGTCAGCACTGAAATGACGACAGCGAATGTCAGAGGTAGCAGAGCGCTCCACGGATTCGCTATCGAAAAGTTTGCGAAGTTGTTGGCCGTAACGACGAAACCAGCGACAGCGGGGAATGCAGCAACAAGAGCCCAAGCAGCCGGCGAATTTGGCGGCGAAATCTTGTCAAGTACGTGGAGAAACGCTCCGCCAATCGACTCCGCTGCCTCCTTCGTGATGAAACCTTCCGCCGCGCGGGCGACTGCATGCTCGGGATTTGCTCGGGCCTGCTTGTCGAGCTTCGCCAGTATGCGCATCGAGCGGTCCAGGACTGGCAACTCACAGAGTGATGAGAAGAGCTTCTTAGCTTGCCGCCGGACCTTCGAGCGTCCCCGCCTACTATTGCTCAATGACGCAATCCGCTCTAACTCGGCACGCAGCAACTGGTCAAATATCGGAGGCGTCACGATAGGGACGAGGTTGCTGCCCACAGCGGCTACTTTGTACGGCTTCTGCACAATGGTGAGGCTGAGTTCGACAACGTCGGCGGTGCCTTCATAGCACGCGACCCAGTTGTCATTGTCGTTGTACTCCGTACCGGTCAGTTCGAGCGGGACCAATCTCCGGGCACCGGTTGGTCCTCCTCGCTCAAGGGCTCGCACAAGCGCATCGGCAGCCAGTCCGCGGTGGGGCGGCACGTGCCATGACGGACGTGCCAACGCTTGAACACGAGCAACGTCGGTGAAGAATCCATGTCCCGCGCATGCACCGCATGTCTGCTTACCTGAGCCGCCACAACGCGCGCAAACAACACGTCCACTGCCAATACAGAAGCTGCAGGTCTCGCGAACTGTTTGCGTGTAAGTCTCGTTACGGTTGCCGTTCCATCGGGTATGCGTGACCGTTCTATTCTTCGAGCCGATACCGCTGCAGCTGGAACAGCTGTTCCGTCCTCTGCCCGAGCAGCCTCCACACGACACTCTGCCGCTACCGCTGCAACTCCCGCATTGTCGAAACACGGAGTAAGAGCCGAAATCGTGAACAGGATGGACTGCTGCCGATAACTCGAGTCCGTTCGCGCCGGCGACATCGATGCACTGCATGAACGGAACGCGAATGTCGCGGTTACGTACGGCCTTCTCGCACAACATCCGCAGGTGATTCTGGAAGTCCGCGGAGTTATAACCGAAGTGTGCGCCGGATATTGCGGCATTACCTTTCGACGTAGTCGTCGTGACGTCGTGCTCGAATCGCCACACAACGAACGCAGTCGCGAGATAGCGCGCAGTCGACTCGTCCGTGGGTACTACGTCTTCTTCTCGAGCATGATTGCCGACAAAGAGATGCCGGAGATTTTTCAGTAGGCCGCGCCCTTGATGACTCAGTTCCACGTCGTTTGTTCCTGGTCCGCTATTGCTGCTACCCAACTCGGCAGCATTCCATTCTGGTGTATCGGCAAATCCGACAGCAACTTGAGCGGCCGACGTACGTCTTCAGTAGCGCCAGCCACGAGAACTTACGCTTTGCGTTCGAATTCCCAGAGAGCGGACTGCATACGGTAAGCACCGGTCTTGTCAGGCGCGAACACCTCGGGCATGCGCTCGCCCTGCTGAACCAGCACGCCCGGAACGTGATGGCCCAGCGCCTTCCAGATGCCGGTTTCCGGGCAGACTTGACCGGTTCGTACCGTCCGGGGGCCCGCGCCGATATCCGATGATTTTGCAGGCTCCTCGTAGCTTCGCGCGAAGTCCACGAGGTCCTTCGGATAGACGATGTGCTCGTGCAGCGACGTGTCGTCCAGTTCAAGGATGAATACCAGTGCCGCGGCCTCTATAGCCCAGTACCCGAAGTACAAACCCCATTCGTTCGAGAGGTTGAGGTGACTGTCATGCCAAGACACCTCCTCCATCGAGGCATACCATTGCTCTAAATAAGCATTCAGGTCCGTGAGCCGTTCTTCGTCTGTCTCACCATAAATACTGTTGAGACAATCGATGTACGACTCATGCAGGCAAGTATCAACGTCGATGCGACCCTTGATGGCATATGCGAGCAGGTCTTCATAGAGCCCGTCCTCGCCTTCGTAAAACGGGTCTTCTATGGCTGCAATTCGCGGGAGAAGGTCACGACGGTGAAGCAAGTAGCTTAATCCGATAAGCTGGACCGTTCTCTCGTAGTCTTCCAGCTCGCTCAGTCGTAAAGGCGGCCAACCCGGGCGGTGCACCGCAGCCTGACGCCGTGCATATTCCTCATAAGCGGCGACGACTTCCTCGAGTTGCTCACGCAACTCCACAATAGGCTCGCCCGCCGTGTACCGCAACAACATCAACGCAAAACGGCTCTCGGCCCTTCTTGCGGCCGCATGTGCGTGCCTTTCTTCTTCGGTGCCATTTTTGGGCAGTTGCTTTGCCCACCGCTCGATAGCTTCGCTGTAGTAATTTGACCAGAAGCGGTAGTAAGGCTCGCTGATAAAGCGCTGGCGACGTCGGTTCAAAAAGTCATCCATATTTCAAGCCTTCCCGGTTCCGTATCGTTTGTTAAGGCGCGTCTGCTTCTCGTTGACTGCCTTAAAGACCTCGTCCTCTCGATAATGATGCTGGACGGAATGGTCATGATGGTCGTGTTCTTTCTTTGCCAACAGCGCTTCTGCGTGCTGCCTTGCACTGGCCGAGTAGAACGGAGTGTACAGAATGTGCCTGGCATACCCGGAAACTTCGATGGTCTCGCTCCACGCAGTTCCGACAGCTTTCGGAAGAACCTGACGTATCCACTCGACACTCATCTGCGCGATTTTGTCGCTCGTCGGTAGCACCCGACCTTCAGCGGTGGTCGATGAAGTAGTCGAGGTGGTGGCCGGCGTATCGGTCTTATCTGACTTGGTCCGTTTGTCCGTCGGTGCCTTGCTGTCAGAGCCCTGTTTCCGTGAAGCCTTCTTGGACGTTCGCCCAGGATTGCTGCCAACTTCAGGAGGTTCCAACAACTCAACGCCAGGTGGCACAACCGTCTCAATAATCTTTTCGACTTTCAACTTCGCCTTGCCCAGTTTGCCAGAGACGTCTGGGTTCTGTCCGTCGACCGGCTCATTCATCACTCTCGACGCTTTCGCTTCAACGAGCGCATATTTTTCGCCGTGATTATTCGAAGGGTTGGCGCGCCAGACACCATCAAGGCCTCGTCCGTGTGCCTTCACCGCAAACAGCTTGTTGAGCTTGGTTCCATCGTTGAGCTTGCCGAGCGACTCGAGGCTCGGGGGCATTTCCCATTTTCCACTGAGTCCGTCATCGTGCTTGGACCAACCGTTTCCCCACTTCAGAACTTCATAGCAGTGGTAGTCCGCGATATGCTCTCCGACAAACCCCGTTAGTTTATTGGATATATCCTCGATAGCGAGTTTTGCGTTTATGGTGCCACCCGAAGCTCCGGTGTTTGAGCGATTCTTACCCTGTGCTGCCTCCTCACCAATCTTTCCTGGTTTCTCAGTCTCCTTTTTCAGCGCGACGGAACCTTCAGCGGAGGAGTTGGGTTGCTTTCTTCTCCAATGCATCAACTTGCGCTCGACGAACATAGTGAGCCAGAACGGCAAGTTGTTTTGCCCGTATTCGAGCGCTTCGGAGACAGCTACCTGCCCTTGAGCCGGAAGGTCACGGTACAGCCATGACTTCTCTATGTGTTCGCGCGCCTCGGTCAATAGCTTCTTTAGCCCAGAGGCGTCAAACAACTTGTTGATGAGCTGCTCCGGACTAGTCGGGCAATGGGCGCGCTGCAGGACGAGCCGCAGGATATCGAAAAGCAACGGCCCATAGACCTCCGAATTGCGGTTCACCAGCCGGAAAGTTCTCTTCACACCAGCGCCGACTACCGGAACCCAGCCCACCACCGCAAAGACGAGGTCGATACCACTTTCAACCTTCGTCATCTCGTCCGCACTGTTGCGAGCGTTCCATACATCCAGAACACTTTGTGAAGTATCGTAGACGTTCTGAGCCACGTAAAAGAGCGGAACAGCGTTGGCTGCCATCGACAAGCCAATCTGCTTTACCGCGTCGTCAATAGCTTGCTGGTCGGTGTCGTTCATGATGGGTCGACGCGGCCGGAGAACTGATTGAAAAGGCTGACCAAGTTTTGGTCCGTTATGCCGTCGTGGCCGGCAGATTGAAGCTCCTTCAGGACATCGTCCTGTTCCATGACCTTTGGCGCGGGTAGTGGCTGCTGAACGAATGGGCGCGTGTCTTCGCCGAAGAAAGCCTGGGCGGTGCCATCGGGAACGTCACGCAGCAGCGCATGGCCGTTCGCATCGAGTTTGCCGGTCAAGGTGGTTCCGTTGTCGAAGACGACCTTGTATGGCGCGCCCGGCACGGGCTTCAGGTTGCCGTCCGTGAGGTTCAACTCCAGCTTGTTGTGCAGGTCGCCCTTGGGCAGCGCAGGTAGGTCGTACGTGCCGCTCGTCGGGCCATTGAACGAATGCTGCGCGCCCTTGATATCAATCTTGCCCGGCGCGTGGATTTCGACGTTCCCGCCCTGGATGCGGATGTACGCGCCGCCCGAGGTCAGAAGGATGCCTTGACTCGCCGCGACCTCCACCTTCTCGGTGGCGGACAGCACCCTCACGGTCTTCTGTGCCGTCACCTCGACGTTATCCGAATGCGCCTGAATCTCCACCTTGCCCTTCGCGGCGAAGAGCTTCATCCCGGCGTTCTGCACGAACAGACTGAGGCGCTGGGACACGCTCGCGAGGAGCGACTTGCCGGCGACAACGTGCGTGCTCTGACCGCTGACCAGGTTGACCTGCTCATCGGCGCTCAGGTGTATGGACTGCTGCGTCGACAGCGCGATGCCGGCAGGGCTGGCTGCCAGGAGGATGGGCTTTTTGAATGCGTTTGCCGTGCCGACGCCACCGCCACCTGTACGCCCCCCTGATGCCTCGGCTTCGAAGGCTTCGGTTGTCGCGTCCGAGAACGCTTTGAGGGCGTCCTGGCCGAGCTTCATGCTCTCGGCCTGATGTGTCGTGCTCGCCTCGGACAGCGACTCGATGAGACCGTGCGCGCTGTCGAGCTGCTGCCGAGCTTCTCGCACATTGAGTTGCTGTGCCGCGCCCCAGCTGGCGTGCGTTGTCAGAAAGAGCCCGCGATTGGCGCGAATGGCGCCGTAGGCATCGGTGCGCAGCTCAAAGCCGCTGCCGAGGTAGTTGCCGCGAACGTTGCCGTCCTGGGCAATCAGGTATCCGAGGTGAAGCATCGAGCTGGCTTGCGAGGAGAACAGCTGCAGCCTGTTCTGCCCCGTCGCATCGTCCATCACGAGCTGGTTGTAGCCCTGTCCGCCGTATTCCTTCGAGCGATAGCCCGACAGGATGCCATTGGTGTGCCAGCGCGGCGTATTGGCGCCGTTGTACACGCGCCCCGTGGCAATAGGCCGGTCACAGTCCCCGCCGACCCAGTCGATGGTCACTTCTTCGCCCACTCGCGGCACGTGCACGCTGCCATAGCCGCCGCCCGTGTCGGAAAAGGCGACCCGCACCCAGCATGTCGCAGCCTCGCCGTCACGCCGGTCCCAGTGCATTCGGACCAGGATGCGGTTGAGCGCATCCGTCCAGACCTCTTCGTTCCCGGGCGCGACGACCGTCGCCGTCTCGAGGTGCATGACGGGCTTCGGATGCTCGAACGGGAGACGGAATGGGACTTTGCGGCGCTGGGCCTCCACCTCGACGAGGAAGAAGCCCTCGCTGCCCATGCTGTCCTTGAGAACGAACGTCGACGCCGCGTTGGAATGAGCATCGCGGACTTCGGCGAGACGTGCGTCCAGGCTGTACGGATATGAGCGACCTTCGCTCGCCGGCAAGTTGTTACGGATGTACCAGGTTGCCTCCACAACTGCAAACTTGCGGTCCTCGGCGGCATCCCGGTCGTGTTCTGGATGGTCCAGCAGGGTGAACCACTGCCCGACGTCGATGCCTGGCGTGCTGCCCACGCCGCGGAACCGTTTTGCGCGGGACTCCCATTCCTCCAGCCTGAGCTTGGTGAGCTGCTCGCCGCGGCCTTCGTCCTGGTACGTGTATGGTCCAGTATATTCGTAGACCTCGGACTGCTGAGGCAGGTCGCCCTGGCCCGCGACGGTCGGATAGGACTTTTCCTTCCGGGCATCGGGGTTCTTATAGTCGAACGTTCTGGTCGAGTACGACGTACTTTGCAATGTTCGCGTGCCTGCCCACTGCACAAGCGCATCCGGCTGATGCACGCGCCCTACACGCGAGAACCGGACCTGCTCAGGCACAACCGGTTTGAGCGAATATAAATCGTCGGTAATGACAAGCGAGTGCGCCTTACCGTCCGATGCATGTTCGAAGTAGTACCACCAGCCCTCCGACTCCATGAGCCGGTGGACGAAATTCCAGTCGTCTTCGTATTGCACGCAGAACGAGCGGACCGGCGAGCGTTTCTGAAGCTCAAACCGGTAAGCGCCGTGGGCTTGCGGATGCTTTGCGAAAACAGCTTCGAGGATGCTTTCGACTGTCTTGTCCTGGAAAATTCGCGCGTCCTTGCGGAATTTCAGAAAGTGCAGCCACGATGAGAACGTGAGTTGAAAGGCCGTGAGCTGCCCGTCACTGCCCAGCCGTCGTGCCGTATGCACGTAGCCGTGGACGGGGCGGTACGTCCGGTCTGCCTGCTGAATCCACAGCGTGACTGGCTGCGCGATGAGTGATTTCAGTTCGAGCGAATCCCGCAGCGAGACCACGTCGACTGCGTACTCGAAATTGCGCCCCAGGCCCGCTGTGCCCACCACGATATGCGGCAGCAGCACATCCGGCCCGGCGGGGGTATCCAGTTTCACAATCCGTTCGAACTGGCGTAACCCCGAATTCAATAACGCGATAAGGTCCTGGGCTCCCATTTTGATTTTCCTTGTATCGGCTTCCCTCAAAGCCGAGCAAAATCATACGGGGGAAACCCTATGTAGACAATAAAAAATGATAGGCAAGGAACCGCCGTCACAGACCGGATTTCGCTACGATGAGCAAATAATCGGCGACTCGGAGGAAATTTAGGTCCGCCGCCCCCAAAAGCCGGCCGGGCGGGCTTTTGAGTGAGGGCAGCAAGAATTTTTCTTTCTCGGCAGCCGATTTTCACGGGACATGAATATGCCGACTCGCGACCAAGCCATGGTACCCATGAGCAGGTGTGCACACGCCAAACCGAACTGGTGGAGGATGTCGCCGCTAGCACCGAGAAGGTGTTGCCGAAGTAGGGCTCGCCGGAGGTCGCGCTCATCGATGCCCGGAAGTCCGACTACTCCCATGCGTGCGAAGTCGAGTATGGCCGCAGTCCATTATCGCAGCGGAATCCTTCCGATAAATCGCCCGCCTTGACGAGGCAATACCGCTACCGTCAGCGTTCGGGAATGGCCCAGACCCCAGGCAATGCAGCGGCCGAAACTTCGAGGTCGATGTCCAGCGGATAGTGCCTGAGCAGGCGCATCGCCATTGTTTGAACGAGACCTCGGACGTTTACCTCGTCGGCAGAAGCGAGTATCAGCAAGAATTCCCGCGTGTCCACAACGGCTTTCGTGCGCTCACGTGGCGTCGTCATCAGTAGCGCCGTCAAGCAGACGTTTGGTGACGTCGGTGTATGACGTGACCTCGTTCAGTTCGCACCATTTCTTCCAGACGTACTCAGCATTCAATGACGAACCGTTCTTGCCGACCAACTCATAGATGCGTCCACTCCGGGTTGTACCCTGCATAGTTGCCGGGTCGAACCGCACTATCGCGGAACTGACACGCCCCGACGAATCCAACATGTCCACACCGACAAAATGCCGGCTCCCATTCTGCGTCTCGAATATGGACCATCGAGACAGCGGAATCCTCGGCTGTTCGGCGAAGGAGGGTAGCTTCCAGATGGGCATTGCGGCCTCCTGTTGGTGAGGAGATTCATACCGTTCCAGACATGCCGTGTCGAATTACGGACAACATCCATAAAGCGAGCACGAGCGCGGATACATCTCCGATTGGAACGACGTAGCATCCCTGCGTTGCCGGAATCCATGCGCGTGCCGTCCCCAGGCGGTATGTAGCAAAAAAACGTACGCGCAGACGCAGGTCTTGGTGCCAAACGCTAGATACCGTGGCAGTAACGCGACGTCCCAAGATTGGGTGGTTCTGGCGAGCCGACGAATCTTGCCGACACCAAGATTGCGCTCAACGAATCGGAACAAATGTATCGATACGTTCAGTCTAGCGCACCGATTGAAGAACGCAAGGACTCTGCTACTCGGGCTTTTGCGGGCGGCCGCCCATATCAACTGCGGCAGCGAGGTCTGCGAAGTCGATGTAGCTGTGTAGGCTGCAACTTCCCAGCACGACCGCGCACTGGAGAAAGAGCGAGAGTGGAATCGTCCCTGTCGAGAACTGGGACGCGAGCAGCTGCTCGGTTGTGGCAACTCCGATATCCCCGAGAAGGGCGACGAGCCGGTCCGGCGTAACCCATGGCCGTTGCCCCAATTCCGCCATAATCACTGCCTGCGCTCGCCCCTCCCACGTCCCGCAGAGAGCCAACGGTCCGAGCCAAAGGCGTGGAGCAAGGGCTTCCGTTACATGAATGATTTGTAGCAGAAGAGTGAGCTTTGCCGTACCGCGAGCGAGGCGCGAGATAAGTGCGCGTTCTGTTTCGCGGACCCCTATGGCGGTTAGCTCTTCGGCCAATCCGGCATAGGTCAGTCCTTTTCGCTCAAGCGCGACCCGGATGACGCGGGAGGCTAGTCCTCCCCACACCGCATCTTCCTCGCTCACAAGAGTCTTTGTCATCTTTGTAGAATCGACTATCTTTGTAGATACAAATGTATCGGCATTGAACTCCGTCCACTCTTGGAACAGTGTTTCCGATAACACGGCGCGCCAGGAAGGCGCGCGCTGTGCGCACCCGTCGACTTAGATTATCTAGATGGGAAGCGGCAGCGTCTACAGTCCGCGCACGAGCTGCGATAGCTCAAATGCCGCGCTGCCCGCGAAATTCTCGCGTCGTTGGGCTCGGATGAATGCGGCATCGACACTTTGCCGGCAAGAAAAAGAAGGGAGATGCAGGCCGCCAGGGAATCCGGTGCGGCGCGGAGGACCAATGTCGCTGAGCGCGACAGACTTGCGGAAGATAGAGTGCTTCGGCTACTATCGCACCCTGTCATAACCTCGAGCTATCGGAAATCTGCCCCGGATAGTTAATAGTATATCGAGAAATGCAGAGTCCTGCAACTCAAACCAATGTCAGGCAATTTTGAGCGCATTGACGCCTTGATAGGAACCCGGTAGCGGAATACAGACCCAAAAATAAAACGGCGTCCAAGGTTGGCCCCTTGAACGCCGTCTCACACGTGGTGCACCCCGAAAGGCACATCTACGCTCACTCACGCGCGTCAGATTGCCAGACGGAGCGCGCCTTGTCAAGTCACGCCCGTAACCGGGCGTTGAGAGGCAATTATGACGACACCCCGTTTGTCGCCGCGTATGCTTGCGCGCGACTTTTCCATCCGCTGCAACAGCAGCGGCACCGCAGCCCCGCGAACTGAAGCGTTGGGGCCGCAATCTACGTGCACTGTCCGCCGCAAGCCGGCGCAGCGACTTTCCCTCCGGTTGCGTGTGTGCTTCGGGCGGGTCGCGGTTCGTTCTTGCGAGTGCCAGCGAATGCCTGGCGCCGCCGCACGGTTCTCGCCAGCCGGTCAGGTGCCGTCATGCAACTGACCATCGATGACACGGGCGTCCTGAATAGCGCTCGACTCGCGGACATCCCAGACCAGTCCAATCCGTGCGCGCGGTTTGCCAGGGACGTGACCACGCTTGACGACGGTTACGACGCAATGGAGTGCATCCCCTCGGAGCGGCTGGGGGAGCCCGGTATCGGCGTAACCGATTTTCAGATTCCTACGTTCGAGCATGCCCGATTCGCAGTCGAACTTTTTGCCTCGGCTACCGAAAGCGCGACAGAGCGCAACTTGAACTCTGAAGAATTCAGACGCAAGACGGTCTCCGCGGCCATGTACATAAACCATTCGGCCGACCGGCATGGTCATGCATTGGAGGGTGCGCCAATTACCATCGCCAACGCTGGGCCGCGCGGCCATGTCGTCGTTATTCCAGCCGGGATGAGCCAGCAGGCGTTTCGAAAAGCCATCCAACGCATGTTTGGTACGGAATACGAAAGAATTGATATTGCGGTCCCGCAAGGTGGGACGATTCGATACACGCGGCTGCCATCTCTGACCGTGCCGTTCCCGGAAAACGGTGCGCCGCGCTCGTTTGGAAAGCTCTTCCTCCGCTACTTCGACGACGCTATGAAGATGACTCATTCAGCGCGTCTTCGCGGCCCATTTCATCGCGGGGAAGAGGAGGTCGGGCCGGCCTTGCAGGCCTATGCGATTGCAGCAAACATCGGCGTACTGATTGTGGAGCAAATCAATACGCGCAACGCAAGCACGAAGCTGGCCAAAAGCTTGTGGGCAATCTTGGCGCGTTTCACCGCAGACACCGGTATTCCGATTGTTTGCCTTGTAACGCCCGGGGCGGCTGCGGCACTCTCCGAGCAGAGCACCGCTGCTGCGCTCCTCGCCGGGAACACTTGGTACAACATTGCGTCCGCAGAACCGCACTCCGCCCAGTGGTCCCTGACGTGCGAGTATCTCTACACGACGTATCTGACGGGCTGTATGGGTTTTGGCGAACCGGAATGGTTCGCTGAAACGATGTGGTGGCTGACTTGCGGACTCAGCGAGCTTGCGGTCAAGGCATGCATTCATATCATGAGTGTTAGCCGGAAAGAGGATTTCAGGCGACCTGGCAAGGACGAATTTCTGAAGTTGGCAAAGAATGCCCTTGCTCTTGAATGGCCACATCTGCGTGCAATCAGGAAACTGCGCGAAGGAGGCTCATTCACTACTGCCAGCATTCGTCGTCATGGTGACTGGCTTCCTGTCGAACCGATGATGCAGTCGGTGCCGGGACTGGACGAGACGAATCCAGCATTCCGAATCACCGACGTGTCGACGCTGGGGGGCAACCATGCTTAGCGCCTATGTCTCTGCTACCGCCGGTGAAACAGCGACGAGTCTACTCGAGGCCGCTGCTTTTGCGACAGGCTCCGCAGCGGCTCGCTACCTTTCTGCGCGTTGCTATCGTCGTTGCGCCCCACTAGTCGGGACCCTGCCGTCGCGGGCGAAGTTGTTCTGTGACGCAACGGAGCAAGCATACGGCACACCCGAAGAAGTCGTGTCAAAGTTTTCGCTCGCCCCCTTGTATTCCCGGGGAATGAATCCGCTAATGCAACAGAAGCTAGTCGCCCAGTTGGTGGATGGCCCGCATTCCCGAACTTGCTGTCCTCGGCTGCGACCCTTCATCCAATGCGGAAATCGCCACGGCCTGCAGTGTCCCGAATGCGCGATGCTGGCCACTAAGATGCATGGGCGTCGGATTTCGTATTGCATGCACTGCATTGATTTCGTTAGTCGCTGTCCGATTCATGGCTGCAAGCTGGTCAGTGGCGACGATTGCAGTTCCCTCGAAGAGAGGCTTGCGTTCAACGCCGGCGTCAATGCGGCGCGCAATGCATCTCGCTACGCACAGTTGGCTCATGCCATGGCGCAGGGTTGTTCATCGGAGTACACCCGGGAAAGTGTACGTCGGCGACTACGCGAGAAACAGTACCTCTCCGAATCCGGAAGGTGTCGACTGGACGCGCTACGAAGCGCATTCGCCGGGGCGTTTTCGGATGGCTTCGAAGACATTCGTCTTAACGAACTGTTGGCGAATACGGATGTTGCAGCGACCAGTGCTTATCTGTTGAACCGCGAGGCGAGAGCCATACATCCGGTCTTTTTGATACTCCTTGAGTGGCTGTCGGTGGAGTTGGACACACTGCCTATCAGGTCGCATGCAATAAGCCCTGATGTAGGCAACGCAGAACCTGCTATGGATACACGTGACGCAAAACGAACTGCGTGGTTGCGACATCAAATGCAGTGCGCAGGCATGGGACGCAATGAGATTCGGCATCGGCAGCCAGCTCTTTGGGTCTGGTTATATCGATATGACCGTGATTGGCTCGTCAGCCATCAGGTCGCCCCTCGGCAACCCCGCGGTCGGAAGACCCGCGCCATGCCGTCGGCGCCGTTCGCACGCGCAATCGTTTCAGCTGAGCGTTCCGTGCACCGTGGCGCGATTGGCCGCGAGCCGCTTCCGTCGGCATACCAGATGCGTCTCGCCTATGGAATGAATCAATACCTGTTCGACCGTGCAACAGAAGTGTTCGATGGCGCGGGAAAAGCTGCGCAGTTGCCCGCACGTCGTGAGGTCTTCATCGCTCGCCGACTAGCACGAGCCATTTCGGGGCTTGCGGCGAAGGGAATGGCGACTGATGTGGCGTCGGTCGCACGCGAAGCCAGATTGCGGATTTCAACCGTTGTCCGCTATCAACGCGAGGAGTCCGCTAGATATGCAAGCGAATGAAGCCCTCGCGTCCATGGTGATGACATCCATTGCCGATGGCGAGCACTTTCCCCTCTACTTCGCGCGACTTCGCAGCTTCGCTTGCGTTGACTTGACGCCAACTGCCCTGTTGTTCCCAAGCGGTATGCGCAAGCTTATCGACCAGTTTGGAGACCTGGTTGGACCGCTCGATAAGGTTCTCGGTGGCAACATGCTTTTGCCGTTATTCAATCGTGCATTGGCCCCCGACGACCAACACATTCTCAAAGCCCACTGTCTTGACGCGCCGAGACTGGGCTTACCGGCCTTAGTCGGGCTCAATGGGCCGCGTTCTGGCTGGGCGCGCGCGGCCGTCGCTTGCTGTCCGATGTGCATCAAGGATGATATCGCGCCGTGCGGCAATCCTTATTGGAGACGGGACCACCTGGTGCCTGGCGTTCTCTTCTGTGGTCGCCATCACCTGCCGTTGCACGTCCGGTGTGAGACGTGTAGCGACTTCAGGACCTATCCGAATTGGACAACTCACCCGGGCAGGCATTGTGGCTGTGGACTCAGGCCTCAGCGCCGAGCGACCACGTTGACCGACGCCCAAACGGCATCGGAAATTGAGATGGCGAAGGCCGCGTCGAGACTGCTTCAACCTGACTACATGCCGCAACTCAACCACGTGGGTTTTGCGACCCTCGTTGGAAAATCCGCCCGTCAGCTTGGACTGACGCAGGACCGTGGCGTTAACTGGCGTCACACCGAAGATTATTTTAAAGAGACCCCGCACGCGCGACTAATCTCTCGGACATCGCTTCTGGTCGGACGCGGCTACGTCGGGACCATTCTGCGTGGGAAGGGCGTATACCGCAACCCGATGCAAAACGTCGCATTGCTGATTGCGCTCTACGGAACGTGGGAGGCAGTTGAAGGTGCCTGCTCGACTATGAATTCTGAGGAGCATCAGGCTGCACCATCTACGAAAACTACGAACGCGAGTGCTCGAAGCAATTACTCGAGATTCAGGACATACCGCGCCCGATGGATGGACAAACACCACGACCGGTGGTTCGAGCACTATGCAGGGATGTATCGGGACGTTCGAAGGAAGCATCCCGACGATACCTTTTCGCAACTGATGCGTCGTCTACCTGCTACCGCAGCTCAATTTCTCACTCGCACAAAGCTGATTGCAGCCGGCGAAGACGTACCTCCGTCGCGCGCCGGCGCTTACGACTCTGCGTTGGACCGGTCATACGCCGAGCACATACGTGCGACGGCAAAGCGACTTTTCGAACAGGGTTTCCCTGGGCGAGTAACACGGCATGCCCTGATACGCGGACATCGCATGGACGTCGCTTGGTATCAAATCCGCGACCGACTGCCGCTCGCAAAACTGGCACTCGCGCAGAGTGAGGAGTGCATGCCAGCGTATAGACGCCGCCGCCTGCTGATGCTCTCCAATTCCGCGACCGTCTTGACGATGCCGCGACTGACCAAAGAACAAATCGACGAAATGGATGACGTGACAGTCCGCAAGCTGCTTAGACAAGGAGCCGCACGATGAATGTCTCCGTACCCGGCATGGATAGTGTTTCCGCGCGCAGGGAAGCACATGGCTCTCTCCCTACTAAAAACGTTGAGTTATTGCGAGTCTGGCCACCCCTAGCTTCACGACATCGTCCCACGAACGAAAGGCCGTCCGCCGGCGAGTTCAAGCTAGCGAATCTCGCGCGCCCGTTCGTCACACCGAGAGACGCCCGATTGCCGCCCACCGACAAGTACGGCTGGCCGCACGGAGTTGCATACGAAGCATTGCTCAAGGCCCGCCAGCCATCGTTGAGTACGCGTTCGACATTTCGCGGGATGAAATTCCGCCGACGCTACGAGGCGCTATCGGGAAACGAACAGCGCATCCTGTTCTCCCTTGCATTCAATCCTTACGTTATTGATGTGCGAGACCAGTATGGAATCTACGACGTCGAGGCCCTACACCGCGCGCAAAGCAAGGGCGAACTCCTGCTGCGCACAGACATGATGACCATTGATGTCATCGTTACCTACGTGATGCCAGGGAGCCTCGATTTGCATTACCACGGAATCTCCATCAAGCCAGCAGATTACGTGCCGGACCAGAATGACCTCGACCGGGAGCACCGCGAGCAGAACGCCCTTGCATCTCGTGGCTGGACGTGGGAGTTGATGCGCGGAGATGCCGTCAGCCAGCGGGAATTCGCGAATAACTTCTGTATGTATCGAACTGTGCGCGACCAGGATGTGGCGTTGAACTACGACGACGCACATTGGTTTGCGAAAAAGCTACTTCGGAGCAGCACGCGGGGTACGATGGGCTCCGTGCTCAGGCGCATCTCGAAACGCGTCGGCATCAGCGACGATGCCGCGCATCAGCTGTTTGCCGTCGCCGTGTCGTATGGCTTCTTGACGGTCGACCATTCAAAGGACCTGCGGGTGGACTTACCACTGCACCTGCTCTGTTAGACCCGGTCAGTCACGTAACCCCACAAGTCGCCGAGGCCACCGTCTACCTGGCCGTGGCCTCGCTCGTCCTCCGATTCTAGAAACACGTTAATGACGTCGTTTTGCGTAGCTATTTAATTCGAGGCAAGAATGCAACCCAACTCTTCCGATTTCATCAAGCCGCCGGTACCGAGCCCTGAACTGCTTGCACAACTGCTCGAATTCCAGTCGGCTACCTGGCCCCACCAGCTCGGTCGGTTCACCCCTTTCAAGCGGCAGCGCGATGGTGATAACGTAATCTACCGGTCCGTTGCCTGGAACCCATACAACAATTCCCTCCACGTACTGCGAGTCACTTCGGGGACCCCCAAGGATGTCGGCTACTGGGAAACGTGGCATGAGAACGCGAAAGACAAGCCGCTCGACGACATCTATCTGGTCGACGACACTATCATGCCCGTCGAGATGAAAGTGACGCGCGACAAACTGAGACCGAGCGCCGTGAAGGGGATAGATAAGCGCACGCGGATTGTGCAGGCGTTCGCGTATCTGGACCCGGTCGGAAAAGGGAATCCTTCGGATTTCATTTTCAACGACCTGGTGGTGGTGAGCGACGGTGCTCGCTCAGCGGCGCTGAAACGCGTAGTCGCTGCACTTGCTCAGCCGCATGGATTCCAGACCGCTGTCAGAAAGTTGTTCCACAAGTTTGTGCACAACGGCGGCCATCCGAACGCGCTCGCGAAACATACGTTCCGGCAGGGGCATCCCAAAATGTCGCGCGTGGGAATAAACCCGAAAAAGCCGGGGCCAAAATCAGCGAGTGAAGCCCGCATTGCATCAAGGAACAAGGCGCTTGGTACAGACAGTCACGCACGGCGTCATCCCGTCAGGCCGAGCGACGAAATCAAATTTATTCGGACGTTGGAACAACGTTGGGTGCAGTTACGTTGCACCATACGTGAGGCTTATGACGGCATGGTTCTCGTGGACTATCCGAAATGGCCGAAGCGCCTCATTCCTAGTCTTCGGTCGTTCCGTTATCACGCGACGAAGCGGCTCATCCCCAACCTTGACCTCAAGCGCCTGCGGAACGGAAAACGGCTATCAGCGCAGTACAACGACGCCCGCGCCGGTCAGGCCAGCCACCTCACACAAGGACTCATCGAGATTCTCGATGTCGACGGCTTCGTGGCGAAGATTGGCGTAGCTGCTCGAGTTGGCGGCCGGATTGAAAGTGTTCACATGACGGTGATGTTCGCCGTCTCACGCCCGTCCGGGGCAATTCTCGGTTACGAGCTTGCCATCAGGGGGGAGAATGCGGAGGCTTTTCGCCGGTGCATCGCATCCGTCTTTCTGCCTAAGGCCCAGCGTGCGCTGGAACTCGGGCTAACGTCGACCAAAGGGCTACTTCACGGCAACGTCGATGCGATTTTCGTAGACAACGGAGCTGGTGCTTCAGAACAAGTCATCGTAGCTGCTTGCGACGAAATGGGTCTCATGAGGATGCTGCCACCGCCCGGTCGCGGGGACCTCAAGGGCATTGGAGAAGGCGTCAACAGTTTGATGATTCGGATGATGCTCGGCGAAGACAGCGCGTACACCCGAGCGACCGACCACCTATCCAAAGAGATACGGCGACAGAGGGCAAAGAATGCGCCTATCCCCTTGGAGCAGTTTGAACGCCTGCTGCTCAAGGCAATCCAGCACTACAACCTGTTCACGAACAAAAAGCGCTTGAGGTCGTACGAGATGCGAGAGGCCCGCATTGGCGTGACCCCGGCGGCCATCTTCAAATACACCCAGGAGCAACGCCGCGGCGACGCCCGTCGCCAGCTCACACCCCGGGAGGTATTTGAGCGGTTTGTCCCGTGGCAGCCCCGTATATGCCAGCGAGGTCTGGTCAACTTCATGTCGATGCGGTACAGCTCCGATGAACTCGTTGAGCATTTCAATGAGCATGTGCGACAGCTTGGAAAGCGCGAACCTTTACCCGTGCGAGTGAAACGCCTGGACGGACATCCACTCATCCTGCTCTGGCAAAAGTCTGATGGTGCGACGTCTGTGCTGAACCTCGTCGAAGAGGATGCCCGCAGCATTGGCTCGGTAACCTGGAAAGGACTGGAGTTGCTCAACGCTGACGATTCATGGCGCGAGGAAAAGCTCAAGCCTGGCCGCCGAGCGAGTCGCAACCGGGTTACGGCCAGGGTTCATGCGAGTGCCGTCAGAGCGGAGGGCGTTCGCGCCGGAAACGAAATGGGTGGGCTCGAAGGCGTCACCGGGAGAAGCGCAAGGGCGAACGCCGAAGCGAAGCAAAACGCCCGCCGGGGCGTTGCCCAGGCAACGGCTTACGGCATCGCAGATGCTGGGGTTGAAGTTCATGGGACGGAGCCCGCGCAGCTTGCAGCACCCTCTTCAGTCGCCGAGTCGTCCTACTTGCGTCGGCTTGCGCAGCGTCTTTCTGCGCGGAAGTCGAATCCGGATGCACCTGAGCAGCGCTGAAGCGAGTCGGTTATTTTCGGTCGGGCGGCTCAGCTCCGACTCGAACTTCGTAGACTTGGAGCCCTTCATCGGTTCGATGCGGGCTTCGCACCAAGAGAATCAAATGGACGAAGTTAAAGAAGTCTTCTTTGCGCCATCAATCGAGTGGTTCAAAGCGATGGCAAGACAGTTGCGTCTGCATATCAGATGGGATGTCAAACAGTATTACGCGTCACTGAATCTGCTTGCACGGATTTACGGCTTCACTAGTTGGTTCGACTCTCTTGAATATTACGGTGGCGAACACGCATACGAGACCTTCTGGGATTCCGACCTTGACGAAAGGAGTTTCGAAGAGCGCCGATACATGCAGGCTACGGCGTAGATGCAAGCCCTGCAAATCGGCGAAAGTGAGGCCACCAAAGTCCTAGACGACCTCCTCGTGTCTAGCCAGCATGGGGGCACGTCAACTTCGACCAAACGCGACCAAATCCAGGGCTTTGGTTTCGCGCTGCAGGAGATGCTCGACGAACACCTCGAGTCGCCACATGCACTGAATGCGGCGCCTGCGAAGCCGGTTGTAACCTACAAGAAACGACATAGGATGACCCCCGATGTCGTGTGGCCGAGAGGGCGCTAGCGACTGCTTCCCCGTTACCGGCATCCTCATGAGGAGGCGATAACGCTCGCGTGTTCAGCCACACGTCGATGAGTCGTGAGTGCAGCGCCCCCGGATGCTGCACCAAGATTCACCGCTTTGCTCCCATCATGACGGCCTTCAAAACCGATTGCTTCCGGAAACCTGAAAGACCGACGACATAAAAAAATATTGACTCTTCTGCGAGCAAACGTTTGCGTGCGTGAGGCCAGGAGTGGGTTGCGCCAAAGATGTGTCTGTCAACGCATCAACACTATATCTAGTGCCTTGACCATGCATGACATGGCGCATATAGTATGGCTAGCACTTGTGGTGCTAGAGTGCCAATTCGTTGTGAGCCACGGCATTGCGTGGCGGCAGTCCCTAGTTCGTGTCAAAAACTGGCGCGGCCATTCTGGCCCGCGTTATTTGCTCAGGGATAGTGGATGGATAAGGCAAAGCCGCGATTTCAAGTCCTCGCCTTGTCCGGTGGCGGCTATCGGGGATTGTTCACGGCTCGAATCCTGGCGGAAATCGAGCGGCAAATCGAAGCACCTATTGGCTCGCGCTTTGACCTCATTACCGGTACGTCCATCGGTGGCATCTTGGCACTCGCGGTTGCGCTTGAGATTCCGGCGCAAAGGATGGTCGAGCTTTTCCAACAACACGGGGAAGCCATCTTCCGCAAGCGCTTCTCCGTTCGAGGTTTTTCCCGCTCCCAGTACAGTAGCGACGCGCTGTTTCGTTACCTGTCAGGTGACGATGTTTTTGGTCAGCGCGTGATTGGCGAATGCCTGCACCCCGTTATCGTGCCGGCTATCAATTACACGCGCGGCCTGCCGGTCGTCTTCAAGACCCCGCACCACGCAGATTTCAAGACGGACCATCGCCATCGCATAGTGGATGTCGCGATGGCGACCAGTGCGGCGCCCATCGTGTTTCCCCGTTATTTTTTCAACGACTGCCAGTATGTAGACGGCGGGCTCTTTGCAAACGCTCCCGGACTGCTTGGCGTTCACGAGGCCTATAAGTTCTTTGGCGTTTCTCGCGCGGAGAGCGATGTTCGGGTGCTTTCTATCGGAACGATGTCCTCCAAATTCACGGTCAATCCCAAACGGAATCGCTCCGGCGGAACGATGGATTGGGGCGGCTGGTGGCCGGTCAATGCACCGAAACGACTTTTCGGGCTGAGTATTTCTGCACAGGAAGCGATGACGAACAAAATGCTCGAGCATCAGTTTCCCGAAGGCAAGTACGTTCATATCGATGACGTGCTTACGGACGAGCGGGCACAGGCTGTTGCCCTCGATAAGGCCGACGCAGCGGCCCGTGAAGTGCTGCTCGGGTCGGCTGCCGAAGCTGCAAAGGATTTCGTAGGAAGCGCTGCCTTCAAGAATTTTATGGATTACACGGCAGCTTCGCCGGTCTATCACTATGGCCCTCGCGCCAACATTCTTAAGGTGGCGTAATGCTGAAACTTCATCGCTTGTTTTACTCGTCAGTGCAGAGCGGCACTTTTGCCGACAACATTGCCGTTTCCCCTGAGCAACGCCGGTTTCTGGTGTCGTGCAAAAACAAGATTCGTGACCATCTGCGCCCAGCCATCGAGAAGGTCTCCACGACAGTGCTCGGTATGGAGCGACAGGTTACGCCGCGGTTTCGCACTCAAGGGTCCTGGGCCTATGGAACCTGCGTGCATCCCTGCACGTTGCCGCCGCAGGAAATGGATTGGGATTTCGGAATCTACCTCCCTGTTACCGTTTGGGAAGAGAACGGTCCGCCTATCTACATGGCCAAGGCGTACTTCATGCTGGTGGAGCGGCTTCTGAAAGAGCTTTGCGACGACGAGGGTTGGACGCTGGACAAGTCCAAAGGGACTTGTATTCGCGTCAATGTGTCGGCTTGGGCACATATTGACGTCCCGCTCTACGCCGCGTCTGAAGCTGAATTCAAGAAGGTATATGAGGTCCGTGTGGCCGCAGCCATGCGAAAGGCCTTTGCGATGGATTCGGCGGATTTTGCTGAAAGCGCTAATCTGGGCGACTTGGTCGGCCAATCCTGGGATGAGATGGAAGGCATCGTACTGGCGACTCGCTCTGGGGAATGGGTGGCTTCGGACCCGAACGACGTGGCCAAGTGGTTCCTGGACCGGATTGAAGAGCATGGAGTGCAGCTTCAGCGAGTCTGCCGCTTTCTGAAAGCCTGGCGGGATTATCGTTGGGATAAAAAAGGTCCGACTTCCGTATCCATCATGATTGCCGTGGCCCAGAACTTCGAGCCCGTCCCGTCTCGTGACGACTTGGCGCTTGAGCGTGCTGCACTGACACTCGCGAAAGCTCTGTTGACTGACATTCGGGAGCCGGGTATCGACAACGGAGCTGACGATTTCAATCGACTTGACGCGGACGAGCGCCTTGAAGCGTCTCGTCTTGCACAGGAGTTGGCAGATTCGCTGAAGCACGCCCGTGAGCATAGCGTTGCGCAAGCGACCCGAGTCATCATGATTTTGCAAGCCCAACTGGGTGACCGGCTGCCGAATCACCCGGGCTGGATTGACGTCGACTCGTCAGGGGATGACATTCGTCGGGTCCCGGCGGTCACGGTGCCTCCCCCCGTGGTTGGGGCCACGAGCGCAGGCTGACCAGAGGATGCAAAGCAGGTACGGCCGTACTCTGGCCTTGCTGACGCAATATGGGCTGCGGCCGGTCAAAGCGCGCTCTGGTGTTCGCGCTTTCGAGGGGCGCCTTAAGACAGACACCGGGGAAGTTCCAATTCGATTTGAAGTTGAGGACTGGGACTTCTTGCACTACCCGCGTATCACACTGCTCGAGCGGCCAGTTGGCACGCCGCAACTGCTGCAACATGTCGACGCGCTGGGCGGCCTGTGCTACCTAGCCCCGGGCTCCGTTGTGCTCGACCGGTTTCAACCCGACGTGGCTATCCATCAGTGCCTCCACGCCGCCATCGACGTGCTGAACCGTATCGCGCGGGGGCAAGGGCGAGAACAAGATATTGCCAATGAGTTCATCGCGTACTGGACCGTGGGACAGGAGCCGGCGGCTTACCCTGTATTGGTCGACGAGCTCGAGCCCCAAGCCGAATCTGCAATGTATTTCCTGCTGGACCAGACCGGCCAGGGCCGAAGAGCACTGATTGCGCAGGATATCTTTGCCGCACAACGAATTGCCACGGGCGTCGACGCTGAGAGGCTGGTCAAGGGTGCCTTCACGTGTCTTTTGTTCACAAGCGAGAAGCCGCCTGGCGCGTCGGTCGATTGCCTGCCAGCAACCATCAAGCAGTTCTTTACGTGGGTTAAGTTGTGGGACGGTGACCTCGCCAATGCGATTCAGCATCGTCTGGGTTCCGATAAGACGTACCTTTCTCGCGAAGGCTGTGTTCTTGCTATCACGACTCCAGTAGGGCGCCTCGGTGTTGCGTTTTCATTGGACAGGCGGCATCGCATCGGCTACGCCAACACGCCGAAGCACTATCGGCACTACATGCACAACGGTGGTGGGGACGCAGTGGTTTTGCGACTTCGGCTCGACGAAATCGGCCCATCCTATATCCACTCGCGAAACTTGGAATTTCCTAGTCTGGTTGGAAAGCGGCTGACGCTCATAGGCTGTGGAGCGATTGGCGGGTATCTGGCGCAGGCATTGGTACGGCTGGGCGTTGGCACCGGGAAAGGTGGCTTGTTGCGACTCGTCGACGTAGGACAGCTTGAGCCTGACAACTTGGGACGGCACGCTCTGGGATTTCCGTCTCTGTACCAGAACAAGGCCGTTGCTCTTCGCGAGGAACTCATTCGGCAGTTTCCGTATCTGCAGGTCGAGGCACAGTGGGACACGCCTAGATTGAACGACCAGTTTTTTGCGACGGACCTCATCATTGAAGCGACCGGGGAAGAGGCCCTGAGCAGTCTCGTGAATGCCTCGCACATGGCACATCGGCTTGGACCCGTTCTGTACGTGTGGGTAAAGGGGAACGGTGAGTGTGTCCAGGCGCTGTGGTCCGATTCATCGAAGTTCGGCTGTTTTCAGTGTCTGCGTCAGGGAATCGGGTCCAACTATCGTCAGGACCGGTTCCCGGTCCTGACGAATCCGCCTCGAACGAAATTCCGGGGGTGTAGCTCGTTTACTCCCTATGCGGTTTCTGCTCCTATGTCCGCGGCGGCATTAGCTGCCGATATGGTCAGTGATTGGCTGAAGGGTGCAGTCAGCCCAAGATTTCGTACCCGTTATCTGGAAACGGCTGATGCCCAACGCATCAAGAACCAGGATATCGCCCCGACGAACGGATGTCCCGCATGCCAGCAGCTCTGATTCTTCGACACCCGTTCCACGAAGACGCGCGAATTCTGATTGAACCGTTCGTACTGTCGACGTTGATGGGCTTTCGGCAAACGGACCCTACAGCGCCAGAGTCCGGTGGCATCTTGCTGGGCTATCGACGGGGCTTGCATCTTCACGTGTCGATGGTGACGACTCCACAACCAGGTGACACCCAACACCGTTACGGTTTTCGACGACAGGCACATGGGCATCAGAAAATAGCCCTTGACCTCTGGAAAGCCGAGCGCGAGACAATGGACTACCTCGGTGAGTGGCATACCCATCCGGAAGCTGTCCCTACACCGTCGTCAATCGACACCGGGGAATGGCGAAAGATTTGCGCGAAAAAAAGCGAGTCCATGATGTTTCTGATTCTTGGTACTCGCAACGTGCTGTGGGTCGGAGCGGGCCGACGTGGCGAACTGCGTGGGGAAACTGCCGACGTGCCTAGCGAAAGTAGAACAGAATAGCGGACGAATGTTCACCGCAATGGTGAAGCCGCAGGATGTCACCTCAAGGTGGAACATTGACGGCCGGAGAGCGTTCGGGTCATGTGATGGCATGCGCCCTGGTCCGTCGCTGCCTAAGCGTCTAAACGGCATCATCTATCGCGCGCCCATGCTTCAAATCTTCCTCCATGGGCGCAGCTGCTGAAGACATATGCTCGGTCGGCGTCGCTCGCCGCACGGCTCGCGTGGAGTCCTCTTGGCTCGACGGCGGCTTCCTTGGGCTGATGCGTCGTGAAGGCGAAATCCGGGATGCCGTGCGCAAACGAAGGGCGCTAGAAAATGCTCCATCGCCCCGTGAGGCATTAGTTTTGGTTACCGCTTGCCAGGTGCGGCTCAGCGGCCGGAAAGAGCTGCGTAACCAAAACTGAATCGAGGCTTTGTAACCGAAATTAATGCATCTGGGCACAAATACCCAATCGCCCCCGCCCCTCACTCCACCGTCACCGACTTCGCCAAATTCCTGGGCTTATCAATATCCGTCCCCCGCGCCAACGCCGCGTGATAAGCCAGCAATTGCATCGGCACCGTATGCAGAATCGGCGACAGCGGCCCGTAGTACTCGTTGAGCCGAATCACCTCGATCCCTTCGCTCGGCACCAACCCGCAGTCCACATCCGCGAACACAAAAAGCCTGCCATTGCGCGCACTGACTTCATGCATGTTCGACCGAAGCTTCTCGAGCAGCGCATCATTCGGCGCCACCGCGATAACCGGCATCTCATTACTGACCAACGCCAGCGGCCCGTGCTTCAACTCCCCCGCGGGATAAGCCTCCGCGTGGATATACGAAATCTCCTTCATCTTCAGCGCGCCTTCGAGCGCGATCGGATAATGCATCCCGCGTCCGAGAAACAGCATGTTGTCGCGTCGCGCGAGCAACTCCGACCACCCCATGATCTGCGGCTCCAGCGCGAGCACCTTCGACATCGCATCGGGCAGATGCCGCAGCGCACGCAGATGCGCCTTCTCCTCGTCTTCACTCAACCGCCCGCGCACCTGCGCAAGCGCCAGCGTGAGCAGAAACAACGCGACGAGCTGCGTCGTGAACGCCTTCGTCGACGCCACGCCGATCTCGATCCCCGCACGCGTGACGAACTGCAGCGCGCATTCGCGCATCAGCGCACTCGTCGCGACGTTGCAGATCGCAAGCGTATGCATCATCCCGCGCTGCTTCGCGACATGCACGGCGCCGAGCACGTCGGCCGTCTCGCCGCTCTGCGACACCGCGACGACGAGCGTGCGTGAATTCGGCACACTGTCGCGATAACGAAACTCGCTCGCAATCTCGACACTCGCCGGCAGCTTCGCGATGCTCTCGATCCAGTACTTCGCGGTCAGCGCCGCGTGATAACTGCCGCCGCACGCGAGCAGCAACACCGAATCGACGTCGTTGAACACGCGCCACGCGCCGTCGCCGAACAGCTCCGGCATGATCGACGCGACGTCGAGCAGCGTATCGGCCACGGCCTGCGGCTGCTCGAAGATTTCCTTCTGCATGTAGTAGCGATACGACCCAAGATCGGCCGCGCCGCTGTGCGCCGCCACCCGCTGCACCGCGCGCTCGACGCGCTGGCCGGCCGCATCGACGATCCAGTAGCGATGCAGCTGGATATCGGCGACGTCCCCGTTCTCCAGGTACGCGATGCGATCGGTGATGCCCGACAATGCAATCGCATCCGAAGCCAGGAAATTCTCGCCATCGCCGACACCGACGACGAGCGGCATCCCGTCGCGCGCACCGACGATCCGGTGCGGCTCGTCGCGGCACATCACCGCGATCGCGTAGCTGCCGCGCAGTCGTGCAACCGCGCGGCGCACCGCGTCGAACAGGTCGCCGTCGTACAGGTGATCGATCAGGTGCGCGATCGCCTCGCTGTCAGTCTGGCTCGCAAACACGTAGCCATGCGCCTGCAGCTCCGCGCGCAGTTGATCGCAGTTCTCGATGATCCCGTTGTGCGACAGCGCGATGCGCGCGTTGTCGTCGCTCGGCGAGAAGTGCGGATGCGCGTTGAGCGTGACGGGCGCGCCGTGCGTTGCCCAGCGCGTATGCGCGATGCCGGTATAGCCCGATAGTGCTTGCGCGGCGATCTCGCGCTGCAGGTTGGCGACGCGGTCGACGCTGCGCGCGCGTGCCAGCGCTCGGTCGCGATAGACCACGACGCCGCATGAATCGTAGCCGCGGTATTCGAGCCGCTTCAGCCCGTCGACGAGGTTCGGCAGGATGTCCCGCTGGGCAACCGCCCCGACAATTCCACACATATCGCGCTCCGTAAATGTCCTGTCTGGACCCGTGACAGCGATGGTAGAGGCGAGTCTATGGAATTAAATTTCAAAATACATCAATAAATGAAACGAGGCGGCGATCGGCTATAATATTGAAATTAAATTTCACACCCTGACCGGAAGGAGCCGCGGATGGCCGGCATCACGCTCGACGATCTCGACCTGCGCATTCTCGCGATCCTGCAGGACGACGCATCGGTGTCGAACCTGCAACTGGCCGAGCGTGCGCTGTCGTCGCCGCCGACCTGCATGCGCCGCGTGCGGCGGTTGACGGAGGCGGGCGTGATCCGCCGTCAGGTGGCGGTGCTCGATCCGGTCGCGATCGGCACGGCGGTCACGGCGTTGATCGAGATCAGCCTCGACCGGCAGACCGCCGAAGACTACGACGCGTTCGAAGCCTACGTGTGTGCGGAGCCGGCGGTCACGCAGTGCTACCGCGTGTCGCCGGGGCCGGATTTCGTGGTGATTGCCGATCTGGCCGACGTCGCCGAATACGACGCGTTCGCGCGGCGGCTGTTCACCGGCGCCTCGAACGTGCGCAACGTGCGGACGTTCTTCTCGACGCATCGCGCGAAGTTCGAGGCGAACGCGCGGGTCGCGCATGCGATGCGCAAGCGCGCATAGCGTGAGGCGAACGCGTCATTCGTCTTACGTCACACCGTTGCGCCCGCATCGGCCAGTTGCAGCGGCTTCCCGTATCCGAAGCAATGCGCGGGCTCCGGAAACATGCGGTGCCGCACGTCATGCGCGTACTGACGGATCGCGTCGCGCATCACCGCATTCGCGTCCGCGTAACGCTTCACGAAGCGCGGCGTGTACGCATCGAACGCGCCGATCATGTCCTCGGTCACGAGCACTTGCCCGTCGCACGCGGGCGATGCGCCGATGCCGATCGTCGGGATCGTCAGCGTTCCGGTCAGGTGGCGCGCGAGCGCCTCGGCAGTGCCTTCGATCACGACGCTGAACGCGCCGGCCCGTTCGGCCGCACACGCGGCGTCGAACACCTGCGCGGCCGAAAGCGGGTCCATCCCCTGCGCGCGAAAGCCGCCCGTCGCGTTGGCCTGCTGCGGCATGAGGCCGACATGCGCCATCACCGGAATGCCGCGCTCGGTCAGGAAGCGGATCGTATCGGTCATCTCGCAGCCGCCTTCGAGCTTCACGGCCTGCGCGCCGGTTTCGGCGAGCAGCCGCGCGGCGGAGCGGTACGCCTGCGCGGGCGATTCCTGGAACGTGGAGAACGGCAGGTCGACGACGACGCACGCCTGCGCGGCGCCGCGCACGACGGCCGCGCCGTGTGCAATCATCATGTCGAGCGTGACGCGCAGCGTATCGGGCATCCCGTACAGCACCATGCCGACGGAGTCGCCGACGATGATCACGTCGGCCACGTCGTCGACGAGTTTTGCCATTGGCGCGGAATACGCGGTCAGCGACACGAGGCTGCCGATCCCTTTGGTCGAGCGGATCGCGGTGACGGTCTTGCGGGTGATGCGGGTATGAGCGCTCATGAACGGAAGCCGTGTGAAAGAAGAGCCGCCACGGTAGCATCGCGCTCGTTCGTGCAATGACCTTCGGAGGACGTCTTATGTTGCTGGCAGGACAACCCGGCGACCCATACGCAGTGCCGCCGATGGCGCGCCTGCCGAGGCCGCTATACGTGCGCGCCTTCGGGATTCCCGGCAACGTGAGCGTCGATGCGCACAGTCATCCATGGGCCCAGCTAATGTATGCGACGAGCGGCGTGCTCGAGGTGTCGACGCCGGCGGGCCGGCAACTGCTGCCGCCGCACTATGCGATGTGGATTCCGCCGCACGTGCCGCATGCGGTATCGACGCGCGATTGCGTCGCGTTCCACAGCCTGTATCTCGATGCGGCGATCGCACGGAGCGACGTGAACGACGATTGCACGATCCTCTGCATGACGCCGCTGCTGCGCGAGCTGGTGATCGCGACTCGCGAATTGCCGGTGAATTACGACGAGACGGGGCCGGACGGTGCGCTCGTGTGCGTGATCGCGGACCGGATCGCCCGCATGCAGCCCGCGCCGCTCACGGTGCCGCTGCCGCGCGATCCGCGCCTGCTGAAAATCGCGCGCGCATTGCATGCGGCGCCGGGCGATACGCGCAGTCTCGACGAATGGGGCCATCAGGTCGGCGCGACGCGGCGCACGCTGTCGCGGCTGTTCCGGCAGGATACGGGGCTGTCGTTCACCGAATGGCGGCAGGCCGTGCGGCTGCTCGCGTCGCTGCCGCTGCTCGACGCGGGCGAGCCGATCGGCACGGTGGCCGCGCGACTGGGTTACGACTCGACGTCGTCGTTCATCGCGCTGTTCCAGGCGAAATTCCGCGTGACGCCGGGCGCGTATGCGAAGCGTGAAGCGCGTCGGCCCGTGTTGAGCGCGTGACGCGCGGCATGCGTCAGAACCCGAGCGACTGCTGCACCGGATGACGCTCGCCGCGCGCGAACCCAGCGCCTTCGAGCGACAACAACGCGCGTTTCCGTTCAATCCCGCCCGCATAACCGGTCAGGCTGCCCGACGCGCCGATCACGCGATGGCACGGCACCATGATCGACACCGGATTGCGGCCGACCGCGCCGCCGACGGCACGCGCGGCACTCATCGGCAGCCCGACGCGTTCGGTGATGTCGCCGTACGACACGAGCTCGCCGAACGGAATCGCGAGCAGTTCCTTCCACACGTTGCGCTGAAACGCGGTGCCGCGCAGATGAATCGGCACCGAGAAGGTTTCGCGCGTGCCGGTGAAATAGTCGGCGACTTCGTCGGCGACCTTGCGCGCGAGCGGCGACGCGTTGCGTGCATCCGCCTCCGGCGCGATTGCCAGCGACGGATAGTATTTCTGGCCGACGAAGAACAGGCCCGTCAGCGCATCGTCCTCGATACGAATGGCGATATCGCCCAGCGGGCTCGGAATCAGATGAGCGAGAGTCATCGCGAAAGTTCTCCTATGACTGTCCGGCCGGCGGCATCACAAACAGCCGCTCATCCCACACGACGGGTTGCGGCTCGTTCACGACGATTCGCGCGGCGTCGGGATGCGCGGGATTCACCAGCACGTTGGACTCCGCTCGGACGACAACGGAAGGCACGACCAGGAGCGCGGTGCGGGATTCGGTCAGCCATGCGTCACCGAACCGACGCGCCTCCTGCAGTGCAGCCGCATTCCATCCAACCGGCAAGGTTTCCGCCGTATGGCGTTCAACGGGAACATCGTCGGGAACCGTTGCTTCGACCCATCCGTGCGTCTTCGGCACCTTGCCGATGCGCGCGTGCACGAGCACCTCGAGCATCGCGCCCGCGAAGGTCGACGCCGCATAGATGACCGGGCGGCCCGGACTATTGAAGCGGCCGCCGACCAGCATCGCGCCGGTACCGCTCCAGATCGCGTGTCGCGTGTCGGCAATGCGGAACAGCTTCATGCCGGCAGCCCATAGAACAGCTTCCAGAGCAGCTCTTCGACCCGGCGCGCACCGAGCTCGGTCAGCGCGACATCGAGCGGCGCGCGCCCCTCGAGTTCCGGATGCGGCGTCGACAGGAATTCCCGCGCGTCCTCTTCGTCATTCCAGACGTAGATGGTCGTCGCAACGATCCGGGCCAGACGCTCGGTCTTCTCCGATTCGTCTGGCGTCAGTCGATCGCGGCGGCGCTTATAGGTCGCCTCGGGAATGATGCGGGCGAGGAGTGCGCGCCGGGCGTCGGCACCTTGCGTCGCATGTTCGACGCCGGCGCGCAGCGCAGACTTCGGCAGGCCGTCGCGCACAAGCGCCTCGAGTTGGGCCAGCGTATGCGGAACGGGGTGCAGATCCATGACCGCGGCCACCGCTTCAGGGGTAACGAGTGACATGGCGACTCCCGATAAGGTATCAAATGATACTTGATTGTAGGCCATATGATACCGCGCGCGATATGCGCCTGCGACGACTGTAAACCATCGTCGCCGCCGATTCTGGCCGAAATCGGACCTGTGTCTCGGCGCACGGGTTCGAGTCATGCCCCCGTTTTACCCGCAGGAAAATTCCGGAAAAACGGTTAATGCCAATCTGCGAAACAGTCGTCTCTTTTTGCGCGGCCAATTTCGAGATGACTCATCGAAATCCCCGACTGACACGGCACCGGCCCACGCCCTATGCTTTGAAAAACGTTTTCCACGACTCGACGGGCAATCGGCCGCGCCACGAAAGGGCGGGGCCGCCGCCCGTCCCGGCGCCCGTCGCCGGTCACGGACAGGCAACAACTTGCGGCGCGACGGGCGCGGCCGCGCATCGGAGACACTCATGCAATCTGCCGTCGTCGGCGCGGTGCGCGCCGCCGCCAGCCGCTACCGCTGGACCGTCTGTGCGCTGCTGTTCTTCGCGACCGTCATCAACTACATGGATCGCCAGATCCTCGGCCTGCTCGCGCCGATGCTCCAGCACGACATCGGCTGGAGCCAGGTGCAGTACGGCCGCATCGTGATGGCGTTTTCCGCGTTCTACGCGATCGGCCTGCTGTGCTTCGGTCGCATCGTCGACTGGCTCGGCACGCGCATCTCGTATGCGGTCGCGATGCTGGTGTGGAGCATCGCGGCGATGATGCACGCGATGGTCGGCTCGGTGATGGGCTTCGCGGCGGTGCGTGCGTTGCTCGGGATCGGCGAGGGCGGCAACTTCCCGGCCGCGATCAAGACCACGGCCGAATGGTTTCCGCGTCGCGAACGCGCGCTCGCCACCGGCATCTTCAACTCGGGCGCGAACATCGGTGCGGTGTTCGCGCCCGCGATCATCCCGGCGATCGCGGTGGCCTACGGGTGGCGCGCGGCGTTCGTGATCGTCGGCGCGATCGGCATCGTGTGGCTCGCGGTGTGGCTGGTGCTGTATCGCAAGGCCGACACGCGCGCACTCGCCGACGCCTACGACGAGCCGCGCGACGAAGCCGAAGCGCTCGACGCGGCGAACGTGAACGCCGGTGCGCCGCGCTGGGGCGAACTGATCCGCAAGCGCGAGACGTGGGCGTTCCTGATCGGCAAGTTCCTGACCGACCCGGTATGGTGGTTCTATCTGTTCTGGCTGCCGAAGTGGCTCAACGAGTCGCGCGGGATGGACATGCAGCATATCGGCCTGCCGCTCGTATGCATCTATGCGCTGACGACGATCGGCAGCATCGGCGGCGGCTGGTTGTCGTCGGCGTTGCTGCGCGCGGGCTGGAGCGTGAACGGCGCGCGCAAGACGGCGATGCTGATCTGCGCATGCTGCGTGCTGCCGATCGCGTTCGTGTCGCAGGTGCAGAACCTGTGGATCGCGGTGCTGATCGTCGGCCTCGCCGCGGCCGCGCACCAGGGCTGGTCGGCGAACCTGTTCACGACGGCGTCCGACCTGTTCCCGCGCCGTGCGGTCGCGTCGGTGGTCGGCATCGGCGGGATGGCCGGCTCGATCGGCGGCGTGCTGTTCTCGGAAGTGATCGGCCAGGTGCTGCAACGCACGGGCCACTACTGGGTGCTGTTCGCGATCGGCGCGCTGGCCTACCTGCTCGCGCTGGCGGTCATGCACATGCTCACGCCGAAGATGAAGCCCGCGAAGCTCGACGCGTGATGACGTGATTGCGTATTGGCAAACGAACGCGCCGCCCGGAGGCGGCGCGTTTTCATGTGCGGGGCGAGGAAGCGCCGGGTATCGCAGCGGGCGCGTGCGTCAGCCGACCGCTGCCGTCGATGCGCGCATGATCAGCCGCGGCTCGAACGTCGAATAGCTTGCGTCGGTGCGCCCGGCAAGCGCGTCGATCAGCTTCTGCATCGCGAGCTCGCCCATGTTCTCGCTCTGGATGTCGATGGTGGTCAACGCGGGCGCCGCGTACTCGCCGTACGGCACGTTGTCGACGCCGGCGACCGACACGTCCTGCGGCAGCCGGAACCCGAGCGACGCGGCTTCCTTCATGAAGCCGAGCGCGATCAGGTCGTTGTAGCAGATCACGGCCTGCGGACGCTGCGGCCCGAGCATCACGCGCGAGCATGCGCGCTCGCCGGCCTCGGCGGTCGGCGCATGCGCATCGTGCACGTCGAGCGTGAGGCCTGCCTCGGCGAGACAGTCGCGCGCGCCCTGGATCCGTTCGTCGTTCACGCGCGCCGGCCCGAAGCCGAGGTACGCGATGTGCGTATGGCCGAGATTGAGCAGGTGACGCGCGAGCATGTAGGTGGCGAGCCGGTTGTCGATGCCGACGCTCGGAATCGGCAGGCCGGGGCTGCGCCGCAGCAGCACGAGCGGCTTGTGCAGGTCGAGCATCCAGCCGGCTTCCTCGTCGGGCATCCGCGTGCTGACGATCAGCCCGTCGACGCGCTGCGCGAGCGCCTCGATCAGCGAGCGTTCGCGCGCCTGATTCTCTTCGGTATCGACGAGCAGCAGCGTGTAGTCATGCTGGAGCGCGACGCGGTTCGCGCCTTTGACGACGTTCGTGAAATACGGGTTGCTGATGTCGAGGATCACGACGCCGATGGTGCGCGTGCGTCCGGTGATCATCGAGCGCGCGAGCGGGTTCGAACGATAGCCGAGCCGCTCGATCGATTCCTTGAGGCGCGCCTCGACGGCCGGCGAAAAGCGCTGCGTGCCGTTCACGTACTTGGATACCGTCGCGACCGACACGCCGGCTTCCGCCGCCACGTCGCGGATCGTCGGGGAAACTTTTTTCATGAAGAGGGTAACGTTTTCGTTCCGTTGCCCCGGATTGTGGCAGAAAAAGCCGGCGCCCGGCCACCGCCCGATATCGGGAAAATGCGGATGGCTGCGGGCGGGTCCAAGCATTGACGGTCGGCTTTTGTCCCGCGTATAGTTGGAAAACGTTTTCCGCTTTCGGCTGATTTCACCGACTTCGGGCAACTTCCCGGACACCCTTCAGGACAGATTCAAGGAGACTCGATGAACGCCTCATCCACCGGTGCACGCAAGCCGTTCGGGCGCCTGCTGCTGACCGGCGCGGCCGGCAATCTCGGCCGCCAGGTGCGCGGCGCGCTGGCGAACTGGGCCGACGTCGTGCGCGTGAGCGACATCGCCGCGCTGGACGACGCGGCCCCGCACGAAGAAACCCGTGTCGTCGACCTGGCCGACCGGCCGGCGGTGATGGAACTCGTCGACGGCGTCGACGCGATCGTCCATCTCGGCGGCATTTCGGTCGACGCGCCGTTCGACGATCTCGTCGATGCGAACATCACCGGCACGTACAACCTGTACGAAGCCGCACGCAAGCACGGCGTGAAGCGGATCGTATTCGCGAGCTCGAACCATGCGATCGGTTTCCATCCGGTCACGGAAGTGCTCGATGCCGATTCGCCGCAGCGCCCGGACAGTCTCTATGGCGTGACGAAGTGCTTCGGCGAGTCGCTGTCGCGCTACTACTTCGACCGCTTCGGGATCGAGACGGTGTGCCTGCGGATCGGCTCGTCGTTCGAGGCGCCGAAGAACCCGCGCATGCTCGTGACGTTCCTCAGCTATCGCGACTTCATCGAGCTCGTGCGCTGCTCGCTGCTGACGAACCGCGTCGGGCACGCGATCGTCTACGGCGTGTCCGACAACCCGGTGAAGTGGTGGGACAACACGAAGGCCGGCTTCCTCGGCTTCCGGCCGCAGGACAGCTCCGAGCAGTTCGCGGGGATGTTCCCGCTCACCGCGCCGACCGCCGACTACGACGATCCCGCGCAGCGCTACCAGGGCGGCGGCTTCGTCGTCGGCGAGCCGATGGAGCGCAACGCGAAGTAAGCGCCGCGCACGGCGTGGATCAGCGCAGGATGTCCGTCGCCTTGTGCCGTTCATCCACGCCGTCGATCAGGATCAACGGGCCGCTCGCATGCCGTGCGCGCAGCGGCTGGATCTGCTGGTACGCGTCCGATTCGTACCAGGCGCGGGCGGTGTCGAGGTCAGGAAACGCGATCGCGATCAGGTCGCCGCGCCACTCGCCTTCGCACACGTCGGGCCGCGCGCCGTGTATGACGAAATGGCCATCGAACGGCGCGAGCGTGCCGTCGATGCGCTCGAGGTAGTCGACGATGTCGTCGCACATTTGAACGTCGTGCAGGTGGGCGATGGCGTAGGCGGTCATGGCGGGCTCCGTGGCGTCGATGCAATGCGTCGATGCGATGCGTCGAGCGATTCGTTGATCGATGCGGCCATGATCGGTGCGCGCGCGGCGCGCGTCGATTACCTGCGACGTAAGCAAATCCATCCGGCCGAGCGCGTCATGCGCGCTTGCGCATCGGTCGCGGGTGCGGCACCGCCTCGGGTGCCGGCGCCGACTCGGCTGCTTCCTTGCCTCGCTTGTCGAGCATGCGTTGCGCGGCGCCCGCGCAATCCTCGCCGGCCTGCGCGCGCTGGTGTCGCAGCAGATGGCCGCGCAGTGCCAGACGCGCCGCTACCGCAAGGGGATGGCGGGGCGGGCGGCGCGTTAGGCGCGACGGCGATGCGTCGTGCGGCCTGATGCGGGCTCAGACCGGATACGCATCGTCGACCTTCAGGTTCGCGAGCCGGAACAGCGTGCGCAGAGTCTGCGGATGAATGTCGCGGCGCGCGGCGAGCGACGTCAGCATGAAGTCGAGCACCTTCGCGTAACGCAGCAGCACGAGGCAGCGCGCGAGGTCCGCGTTGCCGCCGCGCATGCCTTCGGCGAAGTGGACCATCTGGGTCGACAGCGAGCGTGCCATCTCGAGTTCCATCTGCTGTTTTTCGGTCCATTCGAGCTGCGGCTGTTCGAGCAGTTTCGCGAGAAAGAGCTGGAACGACGTATCGGATGAGTTGGGCAGCGCATCCATGGGGAGCCTCGTTGCTTGCGTGGATCGTTCGGGCGTATCCGATGGACGGATCGCGATCCGGTTCATGTCCGCGCCGTCCGGTGACGCGGTTGTCGCTGCAATGCGAATGCAGGTTTCGTACCAGCGGCGCGATCCGAGTGTCGAGCAATGTCGACGCGGGGCGCGGCCGCGGTCATCGCGTCCCGCCGGTGCTGGCTTGCGTGGAAAATCGACGAAGGGATCCATACGCCGCGCGCGGTCACGATCGATCGCGCGTCAGGGCCCGGACGGATGAAATGCTTCAGCGATGTAACGTAACGCCGGGTGGAAACCGGTTGCATGTTTCGGTCGACGGATCGCCGGCATGGCGCGACGCCTGTGTGTCGGCGGTGCCCCATGGCCTCGGACGGCTGCGTGCCGCGCGCCGCGACCGGGTTCGCCGCGCCGTCGAACGCCGCGGCACCTGCGCTGGATGTTTCATATCCGAGACGTTTTCGCGCGAGGCGATCCCAATGCGTATGCGTATCCAACCGACGTCGCCCGCGCGATCCAACTGGCCCTGCGAATAACCGGACAATTGTGCATGGGCAGCCGCGCCGTGTTTGCGAACAATCTCCGCATCATCCCTGCGAGGTTCGACATGAGCGTCCACGCCTTCTTCTCGGCCAACCTGCTGCTCGCGTACACGGCTTATTTCATCGGCACGGCCAGCCCCGGCCCGAGCAATCTCGCGATCATGTCGGTCGCCGCGAACCATGGCCGCAAGGCGGCGCTCGCGTTCGCGCTGGGCGTCATCTCGGGATCGATGTTCTGGGCGACGGTGGCCGCGCTGGGCGTGTCGGCGGCGCTGCTCGCATGGTCGAAGCTGCTGGTCGCGATCAAGCTGTTCGGCGGCACGTATCTGCTGTGGCTCGCGTTCAAGTCGGGTCGCACCGCATGGTCGGCCAGATCGGCCGATACGCTGAACGCGGCGCCCGAGCAGAAGCGGTCGCGCCTCTACGCGCGCGGCGCGATGCTGCACCTGACGAATCCGAAAGCGATCCTGGTGTGGGTATCGATCGTCGCGCTGTCGTCGAACGGCGCGGGCGCGTCGCACGGCGCCGTCGTGCCGGGCTGCATCGCGATCGGATGCGTGGTGTTCGGCGGCTACGCGCTGGTGTTCTCGACCGACAGCGCACGCCGGCTGTACGTGCGCGGCCGACGCGCGATGGAAGCGTGTCTCGCGGTGGTGTTCGGCGTGGCGGGCGTCCGGTTGCTGGCGTCGAACGTATAGGGCGGCGCGCGCAGCGCCGCGTCGGCGTTCGCGGCCCGCGCGTGGCGCGCACGCGCAAAAAAGCCGCTGCACCGGCGCGGGCAGCGGCTTGTTCCGGGTACCGCGCTTCAGAAAATGAAGCCGGTGTTGATGAACTTCGAGTAGTGATCCGACACGATCGAATCGAGCAGCTGCTTGCTGCCTTCGGTCTGCTTGGCCGCGACCATCGAGCGGATCGAGAACGCGCGCAGCGCATCGGTCACCGACAGCGTGCCTTCCGCCGAGTCCTTGCGCCCCGCGAACGGGAACACGTCCGGCCCGCGCTGGCACTGGCAGTTGATGTTCACGCGGCAGACCTGGTTCACGAGCGGATCGACGAGCGCGCCGATCTGCGCGGGATCGGAACCGAAGATGCTGACCTGCTGGCCGTGGTCCGACGTCGTCACGTAGTCGAGCGCGGTTTCGACGTCGTCGAACGGCGCGACCGGAATGATCGGCCCGAACTGTTCCTCGCGATACAGCTTCATGCCTTCGGACACCGGATACACGACGGCCGGGTAGAACAGCGTCTTGCTGAACTCGCCGCCCGAGTGGTTGACGACCTGCGCGCCCTTGGCCTTCGCGTCGTCGATCGCGTCGGTCATGTACGCGGTGCGATGCATGCCCGGCAGCGGCGTGATGCTGACGCCTTTCTCCCACGGCATGCCGATCTTCAGCTGTTCGAGCGCGGCGGTGAAGCGCTTCAGGAACTCGTCGACGATCGAGCGATGCACGAGCAGCATCTTCAGCGCGGTACAGCGCTGGCCGTTGAACGACAGCGCGCCGAGCAGACACTCCTTCACGGTGAGGTCGAGATCGGCGTCGGGCAGCACGATCGCGGCGTTCTTCGCGTCGAGGCCGAGGATCGCGCGCAGCCGGTGCGACTTCGGATGCTGCTTCTTCAGGTGATCGGCGACCTTGCTCGACCCGATCAGCGCGAGCACGTTGATCTTGCCCGACGCGAGCATGTGCGGCACGACCACCGCGCCCGGCGCGTAGATCGTGTTGATTACCCCTTTCGGGAACGCGTCGCGGAACGCCTCGAGCAGCGGCTCGAACAGCAGCGTGCCGTACTGAGGCGGCTTGAACACCACGGTGTTGCCCATCAGCAGCGCGGGGATCAGCGTCGCGAAGGTTTCATTCAGCGGATAGTTGTACGGCCCCATGCACAGCACGACGCCGAGCGGCGTGCGGCGGATCTGGCCGATCGTGCCTTCCGCGATCACGAAGCGCGAGTTCGCGTTGTCGAGTTCCTTCAGCGCGTCGATCGTCTGCGTCATGTACGTGACGGTGCGATCGAACTCCTTCTGCGAATCGGCGAGGCTCTTGCCGATCTCCCACATGATCAGGTTCACGACCAGCTCGCGCTGCGCGACCATCCGCTTGATGAAGTCCTGCATGCACGCGATGCGCTGCTCGACCTTCATCGTCGGCCACTCGCCACGGCCCGAGTCGTACGCGCGCACCGCGGCGTCGAGCGCCGCGTCGCTTTCCGTCTCGCCCATCACCGGATAGCTGCCGATCTCCATCTGCGCGACGCTGCCGTCCGGCTGGCGCACGCACACGGGCGACAGCACTGTCTTGGTCGTGCCGTCCCACGGCCGCAACTCGCCGTCGACCAGCGACACGCGCTGATGGATCGGGGCGGCGAGCCGGAATTCGGCGGGGATGTCTTGATAGGCGCGAAATAGCTGCTGCAGGGAGGCGGAATCGGGCATGACGGTCTCGTTTGACAGGTGTCCGGAAAGGACGGGCGATGCGGAATCCTGAGCTGAATGATCCTCGATCCTTGAATCGGCATGATGACGCGCGTACGTCGTGACGTCACGCTACGTCACGCGATGGCGTAGCCGAAACCCGGATTGGAACCAGTTCCATTTAAAAGGAACGCCGAGCCGATTGCAACATTTACCGAACGCGATCGTTCGGTGCGTAAGTATTCTGTAAGACTGTTTCCAAATGCCGGAAATAAGCCGATCGGTGCGTTCGCAAACGTTTCACGGCGGCCGGTTTGGGCGGATAATGGCCACGCGCGGCGCAGAAAAAATTGCCCGGGGACCTGAGAGAAAACATAAGCAGTGAAGAAACGAGAGAAGGTGCCGCCGCGCTGCCGAAGCGAGGTCGGCTGCCCGGAGCGCCGGGTCGGGGTTGCCCGCCCGGCGCGCACCGGACCTGTCGCGGTACGCCGCGATCATTCGACGTCTTCGTCGTCCTCCGCATCGAGATCGTCTTCCTCCCCGTCCCGCCCCGGCGCCGCATACGCGCTCGCCTGTTCCAGCAACCACGCACGAAACGACTCCAGCGGCTTGCTGTGGCTGAGTTCCGTCGGATACACGAGGTAGTACGCCGAATCGCCGACCGTCGCTGCGTCGCACGGCACGACGAGGCCGAGCTGCTGCAGCTGTTCCTCGACGAAGAACTTCGGCACGAGCGCGATCCCGAGCCCGGCCGCGGCCGCGCTGATCAGCATCGTGTGGAGTTCGTAGCGCACGCCCTGCATCGTGCGGATGTCCTCGACGCCGTGCGTCTCGAACCATTGCGCCCATGCGCCGGGACGCGTCGTCGAGTGCAGCAGCGGATACGCGAGCAGATCCTCCACGCGTTCGACCGGCCCGTCGAGCAGCGCGGGCGAGCAGATCGGCACGACTTCCTCGCCGAACAGATAGTCGGACGACGTGCCGGGCCAGGTCGGCTTGCCGTAGTGGATCGCGGCTTCGAAGTGCGTGTCCTCGAACGAGAACAAGTCGGTGCGGCTGCCCATGTTCACGCGCACGTCCGGCGTGCGGTCGTAGAAGCTCTTGATGCGCGGGATCAGCCAGTGCGACGCGAAGGTGGGCAGCACGGCCAGTTCAAGATAGCCGCCGCCGCTGCCGTGCGCGATGATCGACAGCGTGTCGCGATCGAGCGCCTCCAGCGCGCGCCGCACCTGCGTGCCGTACAGCTTGCCGGCGCGCGTCAGCACCACGCGCTGCTTCACGCGCGCGAACAGCCGCACGCCGAGGCTCGCTTCGAGCGTCGCGATCTGCCGCGATACCGCGCTTTCGGTCAGGAACAGCTCCTTCGCCGCGTGCGTGAAGCTCTCGTGGCGCGCCGCGGCTTCGAAAGCCACGAGCGCACCCATGTTGGGGATCTTGAATTTGCGCATGAATTTGTCTGACGAAGGAGCCCGCCCGAAGCGGGCCGGCGAACGCGTGCGGGAACCGCGAATAATTCCAAAAACTCATCACGTATCAATTTAATCTCGCTTTACGCCCGGCTGCAACCCTTTGAATAATGCATCCCACGCAAGGTCAGGCGCCCGCTGGGTAGCCGGCCAACCGAGATGCCGGCACGTTTGCCGGTGATCCCCCGACACGAGACTCCTGATGCGCAATCCGAATATCGACAGCCTGCTGACGAAGCTGCTGGGACAGGCGAAGACCGACGCCCTGTTCGCCACCCTGAACATGCCGGCCATCCTCGACGAATGGGAAACCGACGTCGTCACGCGCGCGGAAATCGCGCAGGCGATGAACATGGCGCTATTCGAAGGGCTGCTCGAGCGTTCGGCGAATGGCCGCGCGTACACCGCCGAAGCCATCGAAAACGGCGGTTCGGTCTACTTCGACCACGGCGCACTGCGCACGGTGCGCTGGCCGCACACGGGTGCGCTGCCGCCGGGCGAAGCCGCGTTCACGCGGATCCTGCGTCCGCTCGGTTTCCGCCTGAACGGCCGTTATCCGCTCGACAAGCTCGGCATGACCGGCCGCGCGTACGCGCATGAAGACGCGCCGGACGAGATCGCGCAGTTCTTCGTCAGCGAGCTGCATCCGGAACGTTTCTCGAAGGAATTCCAGCAGGCCGTGACGAACGTCGTGAGTTCGTCGCGCGATCCGCTGTCGCCGGCGGCCGTCGCGCTGCTGTGGGAGATCGAGCGCGAAGGCTGGCTGCCGCTCGACGCCGCGCATGCGCTGCTGCCCGAGATCGTCGGCGCGTTCGCGCGCCAGCACGATGTGCCGAGCGAACTCGACTACGAAACGCTGTTGCTCGAATCTGCCGAGATGGCATGGATCGCGACCGAAGGCAACGCATTCAACCATGCGACCGATCGCGTGGCCGACGTGTTCAAGCTGTCCGACGACGAGAAGGCGAAGGGGCGGCCGATGAAGCCGGAGGTCGAGCGCTCGCGTTCGGGCCGCGTGTTCCAGACCGCGTATCGCGCGGACATCGTCGAGCGCGAGTTCCGCACGCGCGACGGCGGCACGGTCAAGCGCAACGTGCCGGGCTCGTTCTATGAATTCATCACGCGCCGTCGCACGTTCGACCAGGCGGCGCGGCGCTGGGTGACGGACCTGCGTTTCGATGCGGGCAACGCGCAGGGTATCTTCAAGATGACGGCGAACGCGGCGAAGTAAGCGCGACGCACGCAAGACAAAAGGGCCGGCGGCTGATGACAGCCGCCGGCCCTTTTGCGTTGCATGAGCGCGTCGAGCGTCAGAACAGATGCGTGATCAGGTAGAACAGCACCAGCACGCCGAGCGGTACGCCCAACAGCCATGCGATCAAATACTTGCCCATGTCGTGGTCCTCCGCGTGGCCGCGACGCGGGACGCGTCGCGGCGGTGTGAGGAAACTGACGCGTTACAGCTCGCGATCGAACTCCTTCATTTGTTTCTCGGCTTCGTCGCGTGCGATCCCGTAACGCTCCTGGATCTTGCCGACCACATAGTCGCGGTTACCTTCGGCGACGGCCAGGTCGTCGTCGGTCAGCTTGCCCCACTTGGCCTTCAGCTTGCCCGACAACTGCTTCCACTGACCCTTGATCTTGTCTTCGTTCATGGTGTGCTCCTGTCGTAAAGGGAGAAAAGTGCGGCGCCAGGCCGCGTGACACCTCAGGCCTTCGCCTTCAGGCCGGATGCGTCGACGTGCTTCACGCCCTTCACCGAGCGTGTCACGGCGATCGCTTTCTTGACCGCGAGCTTCGAATGCAGCACGCCCGTCAGCGTGACGACGCCGTCCACCGTCTTCACGTCGATGTCCGTGCTCTTCACGCCTTTGGTGGTCGCGAGTTCGCTCTTCACCTTGGTCGTGATCCATGTATCGGTCACGGGCTGATCCGATTCGGCCTTCATGGATTTCTCGGTCGACGACGCCTGTGCGTACGCGCTCGTGAGCGGTGCGCCAGCGAGCAGGAAAGCCGCGCTGACGGCGAGCAGCGTCGAAAGGTGCGAGGTCTTGTTCATTGATGTTCTCCTTCGAGTGGCGTGAGTAAATGAATGCGAATGCAATGCGAATGCGGATCGCGCCGCGCGTTATCGCGTCATCGCGCGATCGGCGTGTCGTAGCCCGGCTCGCGCGGCGGCATGTCCGGGCGCGGTACGTCGGGTGGTTGGGGCACGGGCGGGTCGGTGCCGGGCGACGGTTCGGGCGGATGGTCCGGAGCCGGTTCGGGCCGCGTCGGATCAGGTGTCTGATGCAGCTTCATCGGGTCGTCCTCCTCTGCGGTAGTTCAGCGCGTGAGCGCCGATGCAGTACCAGCGTACCGGCGCGAACGCACGCACACATCGCGCAAATTCACCGGGTTGCCTAGTGCGTTTGCACGGGGACGGAACGGCCGAGCAGGAACGGGAAATGCGCCGATGAAGCTGCGAGGCGCGAGGGCATGCGCGGGTGCCGCCATGCGCGCCGCTCGGCGGGATAGCGCACGCTGGCGGCGTTGCACGCGAATGTACTATTGCGCATGGTGCATCCAAGTGTGCCGAGCGCATCGACGGCACGCGACCATCGCGACACGCGTCGGGCCGGCGCACGTCGGCGCCTGATGGCGCGGATGCAGCCGAACCGGCAACCATGCACACGACGTGGACGACCCTTCAATGGACGATCGAGTAAACGAACAGACGCTCAAGTCGCATACCGACCGGCGTCAGCTGTACCAGATCATCGCGGGGCTCACCGAAGGCGTGATCCTCATCGAACCCGACCAGCGCATCGTGTGGGCGAACGAGGCCGCGCTCGCGATGCACGGCGTCACCGAGCTCGACGCGCTCGGCGCGGACGTGACCGAGTACCGCGAGCGCTTCCGGCTGCGTTACCGGAACAACAATCCGGTCGGCGACGGCCACTATCCGATGGACCGCGTGATCGCGGGCGAGGAGTTCAGCGACGTGACGGTCGAAGTCGAATCGGCCGCCGACGAGAACGTGAGCTGGGTCCACCGGATCCGCAGCCTCGTGCTGACGAACGCTGCCGGCGAGCCCGACTGCCTGGCGCTCGTGCTGCACGACGCGACCGAATGGGCGAGCGCCGAGGAGCGCTTCGAGCTCACGTTCAACGCGAACCCGGCGCCGGCCGTGATCTGCCGGCTCGACGACCTGCGCTACGTGAAGGTCAATCAAGGCTTCCTCGACATGACGGGCCACGCACGCGACGACGTGCTCGGCCGCTCCGTCTACGAAGTCGATGTGCTCGATCAGGCCGAACATCGCGAACTCGCGATCGAGCGACTCGGCGAGGGCGCGACGATCCCGCAGATGGAGGCCATGCTCAAGCGCGCGGACGGCGGCACAAAGGCGGTCGTCGTCGCCGGACAACCGATCGACATGAACGGCGAGGCGTGCATGCTGTTCACGTTCATGGATCTCGAGCCGCGCAAGCAGGCCGAGCTCGCGCTGCGGCAGAGCGAGGAGTGCTTCGCGAAGGCGTTCCGGATGGCGCCGGTCGCGACCGCGATCGTCACGGCCGACCGCTTCGAGCTGCTCGACGTGAACGATGCATTCGTCGCGATGGCCGGCCATGCGCGCGACGATCTGCTCGGCAAGTCCGCGGACGAGATCGGGCTGTGGGCCGAGCGCGGCGCGCGCCAGCAGATCGACAGCGCGCTTGCACGGGACGGCAACGTGCGCAACGCGGACGTGCAGATCCGCACGGGCGACGGCGACGTGCGCGATTGCGTGGTGTCGGCCGAACCGGTCGCGATTCACGGGCAGGATTGCCTGCTGATCGCGTTGCTCGACATCAGCGATCGCAAGCGTACCGAGATGGAGCTCGTCTACGCGATCGAGACCGCGATGCAGGATGCGTCGTGGTTCAGCCGCACGCTGATCGAGAAACTGGCGAACGTGCGGCGCGAGAATGCGCCGGACGCGGGCGCGCAGCTGTCGGATCTCACCGCGCGCGAGCGCGACGTGTTCGATCTGCTGTGTCACGGCCTCGCCGACAAGGAGATCGCCGGCCGCCTCGGGCTCGCGCCGAACACCGTCCGCAATCATGTCGCGACGATCTACGCGAAGCTCGACGTGCATAGTCGCGGCGAGGCGATCGTGTGGGCGCGCGAGCGCGGGATCGTCGGCGCGGCAGACGCGAACGGTGCGCGCGGCGACAAGGGTGCCGAGAAGGGCGGCTCGAACGTCAAGGGCTGACGCCGGGCGCGGGCCGTTTCCCTCATCGGTGCGAATGCACCATGCAGGCTGGTGCATCCGCATCTGCCGCGCGCGGCGCGCGGCTGCGATCCTGTCCACTCGGCGGTGCGACGCGGGCTGCGGCACCGTCGGCTCTCTCCCCAATTCGTTGCAGGAGACGACCATGGACAGGAATCGCATCGAAGGCAAGCTCAAACAACTGAAAGGTTCGGTCAAGGAAGCACTCGGCAAGGTGACGGGCGACCGCGCGACGGAGGCGGAAGGCGTGGCGGAACAGCAGGCCGGCAAGATCCAGGAGAAGGCGGGCGAAGCGGCCGACGAAGTGCGGCGTCATACGGGCAGCGACCGGCACTGAGCGCCGTTGACTCATCGCGCGCTGTGTCGACGCCGCGTGACATAGCGATGATTCTCCATCGGCATCACCCCGCGCGGCCTTGATTCGAAGGCGTTTTTGCGCATACCGCCCGATCTTTCTCCCTTTCCGGCTCGCCATCGCGCGGGCCGGCGCCGTCCGTGCACACGGAACTTGATGACAATTCCTCACAACGTAGTTCCGATATTTCGTTTGCTGCACGCGTATTGGCTACCCACAATCGGTTCACCTCTTTCGCGCTGACAGGTTCTTCGGAGACGGAACCGCGGTGATCGACCGGCAGGCGCGCGCCTTTGGCCCGGCCCCGGCGACAGCAGAATGCACCGGCACGCGGGAGGTCGCCGCCGCGCGATGGTCGTGCGGCGCATCCGACCCATACAAGAAGGATTGGCCGATGACGTTCCGCATTCGTTCGCTTTCCGGCATTGCACTGACCGCCGCGATCCTCGCGTTCCAGACGGGCGCGGCCCACGCGCAGGAGACGGTCGTGAAGGTCGGCGTGGCCGTGCCGCTGACCGGCGGCGGCGCCGCGTACGGCAAGGACATCGAGAACGGCGTGCGCATGGCCGTCGACGAGGCGAACGCCGCGCATACGACGATCGGCGGCAAGCCGGTGAAGTTCGTCGTCGCGTCGCAGGACGACCAGAGCGACCCGCGCATCGGCGTACAGGCCGCGCAGCAGCTGACCGACGCGCAAGTGGCCGTCGTGATCGGCCATTTCAATTCGGGCACGACGCTGCCCGCGTCGAAGATCTACGCGAAGGCCGGCATTCCGATGATCACGCCGTCGGCGACCAATCCCGACATTACGCGCGCCGGGCTCGGCACCGTGTACCGCGTGATCGCCACCGACGCGCAGAACGCCGGCAACGCCGGCGCCTATGCGGCGAGCGTGACCAAGGCGAAGCGCATCGCGATCATCGACGATCGCACCGCGTTCGGCCAGGGCGAAGCCGACGAGTTCGAGAAGGCCGCGAAGGCGAACGGCGGCACGATCGTCGCGCGCGAATTCACGAACGACAAGGCCGTCGACTTCAGCGCGCAGCTCACGAAGATCAAGAGCACGAACGCCGACCTCGTGTTCTTCGGCGGCCTCGACGCGCAGTCCGCGATGCTCGTCAAGCGCATGCGCCAGCTCGGCATCCGCGCGCAGTTCCTGGCGGGCGGCGGCGTGATGAACGCGAACTTCATCAAGCTCGCCGGCAACGCGGCCGAAGGCGCGTCCGTGTGGGAGTACGGTCAGCCGCTGTCGCGTCTCGCGAAGGGCAAGCAGTTCGAAACGAAATTCAAGCAGAAGTACGGCGTCGACATGCTCGCGTATGCGCCGTTCGCGTACGACGCGACGTGGATCGCGATCAACGCGATGCAGAAGGCGAGCTCGACGAAGCCGGCCGATTTCAACGGTGCGCTGAAGGGCACGCGCTACGACGGCATCACCGGCACGATCGCGTTCACGAACACGGGCGACCTGAAGAACCCGAGCTCGACGCTGTATGAAGTGAAGAACGCCGCGTGGCAGCCCGTCACCACGCAAACGGCGGACTGAATACCCGAACGCGCGCGGACTTTCGCGGCGACGCCCAACGTGTTGAAATATCCACGGCAATCGAGTGCGGTCGCCGCGCATGTCGGGGCGATTCGCCGGGCGGTCCGCACGCACGGCGCCGCACGCGACGCGGCACGAACAACCTTCGGGCCCGGCCGGCTGGCCGCGCCTTTCACGTGCAACTGGAGTCAGTCGTGAGTTCTCAAGTCGTCATCGTCGGCGGTGGTGTGATCGGCAGCTCGATCGCCTATTTTCTGCGTGCTACCGATCCGACGGTGTCCGTGACCGTCATCGAACGCGATCCGACCTATGCGAAGTCGTCGTCGGCGTTGTCGGCCGCATCGATTCGCCAGCAGTTCTCGACGCCGCTGTCGATCGAGATGTCGCTGTTCGGGATCGACTTCCTGCGCACGATCGGCGAGCGGCTCGAGGTCGACGGCACGCGGCCGTCGATCGATCTGCACGAAGGCGGTTACCTGTTCCTCGCGACACCGGCAGGCGATGCGACGCTGCGCGAGAACCATGCGCTGCAGACGAAGCTCGGCGCCGATATCCGCTTGATGGATCGCGATGCGCTGCGCGCGAAGTTTCCGTGGCTGAACGTCGACGATCTCGTGTCGGGCGCTTATGGCGTGAGCGGCGAAGGATGGTTCGACGGCTACGGGCTCGTGCAGGCGCTGCGCAAGAAGGCGCAGGCACTGGGCGCGCGCTACGTGCCGGCCGACGTGACCGGCGTCGTTCGCGACGGTCGCAAGGTCACGCATGTGATGACGAGCGACGGCGAGCGCTACGCGTGCGACACGCTCGTCAACGCGGCGGGCGCGTGGACGCGCACGCTGTCGTCGATGATGGGTATCGACATTCCCGTGTATGCGCGGCGTCGCAGCATCTTCAACGTGTCGTCGCCGGCGCAGCTCACCGGTTGTCCGCTGCTGATCGATCCGACGGGCGTGTATTTCCGGCCGGAGGGGCGCACGTATATCTGCGGGACGTCGCCGAGCCCGGATCGCGATCCCGACGATCTGCCGCTCGACGAGGTCGATCACGACCTGTTCGACGAGGTGATCTGGCCGACGCTCGCGAATCGCGTGCCGGCATTCGAAGCGCTGCGCGTGGAGAACTGCTGGTCCGGGTACTACGAGTACAACGTGTTCGATCACAACGCGATCATCGGGTATCACCCGGAGCTCGATAACGTCGTGTTCGCGAACGGCTATAGCGGGCACGGGCTGCAGCAGGGGCCCGCGACCGGGCGTGGGGTGAGTGAACTGATTCTGGGCGGGCGGTATGAATCGCTCGACCTGTCGTCGCTCGGCTGGGAGCGCGTGCTCGAAAACCGGCCGATCGTCGAAAAGAACGTCGTGTAGCGCGGCGTGACCGCCCGGTGTGGGGTGGGCGGGATTCTCCTTGTGTCTCAATCTGATTGGCCCGGCTTTTTGCCGGGTTTTTTTTGTTTTTTGGGGGTTATGGGTGGAGCGGGGCGCTGTCGGCATTTGGCCATGAAGCGCCGTTCGCCTGCATGCACATTCGGACACTTGAGCGACCGCTCCAGTCGGCAAACGGCCATTCCGATGAGAACGATTTAGATTCCGTCATCTGCGAACGCGCCCCTGACCTGCACTCATGGTGTTCAGAACGTGGTGAATTCTCAACCCGACGGATTGGCGCTGCGGCGACATGCTACGATCAACGCGATCCGACTTTCATCCAGACGCGCAATGACGACAATGTATGAATTGCTCGGTGTGTGCGAGAACGCGACCGACGAGGAAATCAAGCGAGGCTACCGAAAGGCGGCGATGAAAGCGCATCCCGACCGCAACGTCGGGTGCGAAGCGGACGCGCATGCGCGATTTCAGGAGATCAAGGAGGCATACGCGATTCTCTCGGACCCGGAGCTGCGCCGCGTCTATGACACCACTTACGCAGAGGAAATGCTCCGTCACACACGGCTTCGCGAAGAAGAGGAGCGCTTGAACGCGGAGCGCGAAGCGGAATATGCGCGGTTCGTGGCATGGGCGATGCGCTTCGCCGAGCAAGGGCACAACCGCGATGTCGTGTTCGGTGTTCTGCTCGGCCGTGATTGCGATGTTCAACTCGCCGAGCGCATTGCCGGCAGCGTGGTCGAGTTGCATGCGTCGCGCCAGCCGGGCGCATCGCCGGACGGGGAGCGTGATGAGCAGATGCCGCAATGCGACGAGAGGGCGACACAGGCGGCATCGGCGCAGGCGTCAAAGAGCGACGCGCGAAGGAGTGGCGAACACGCGCATACGGACTTTTTCAGCGCTCTCTGGCACGGCGTGTTCGGGCTGCGCCGGTGAGCCTTGGTGTGTGACCAGTTCTGCGAACGCAGAACTCGACCGCGATCGGTGCCAACTTCGGGGGAGTTTTTTTGATCGACTGCCTCATGAATTGACGGCTAATCGGGCAGTAATCGGCCAGAAGCGGTCGTTCGACATCGTTGAGGAGATCGCAGAAAATCCACCAACTATGAGGTCGATCCAAACGAGGATCAGATGCGCTAGGGTCGAGCCCACACAAGGCCCGGCTGCGATACGACAGGAAGCTCAATGCCAAATTTCTCGTGGGAACCGTTGGATTTTCTTGAAGCACTTGAAGTCGTTCCGGTAGTGGGCGAGTATGGAATTTACTATCAGTATCTCGTTTCGAGAGCGCCTCTTTCCGTGAGTCTAACGATATGGCCGCTCGATTGCGACGTCGAGGTTTTGTTCAAGAATGAAGGGTTTGCAGAGCCGTTTGTTCGGCTTAACCTGCTCAATTGTCCGGGGGCACGTGTCATCCGAGATGATCAACGCACGTATATCGAATTTTCCGCTGCACGGCTGTTCGGAGGGCGTTTCGACCACGCATATACACCCCCCTACGGATTTCAATTGCAGATTCAACCGTTTATCCAGATTTCGACGTTTTCATATCCTGTCTAATGAAATTTGAACGTCGTCGACAAGGACCGTTGTGGTCAATTACCTCGGGCAGTACCTGGCCCGCTCCAGTGAATCGGGGCATTCAAACTGACCGTTTCGGATCGGCATCCGCCATCGGCGTCCAGGGACTCCGTCGATGCAACGCGGCCTTCGTCGCGGGGCCGGGTTCGGCCACTATGGGCCGTTCGACCGCATGGCCGAAATCGCCGACAATTGGTGCCAGGAAAACTCTTATAGTGGAAATCCTGCGCCCCTATGTACTCCATCGCTCTCGGACTGCTCACGCTCGATTTCGACACCGCCCTGATCACGGTATCGAACAATGGCGACTATGACTGGATGAACGAGGAATGGCGCGATATACGGCAGGAAATTGTAATCCTTCAAGGTGAAACTTCGGCCAAAGTCATTGGGGTGACGGGCCGGTTTGCCGAGAAAGGCCCACATACGGTCGAGATCATTTCGCCGCACATCTTTATTGAAAGCGAAGTCGTTGAACACCTCTTGACGAAACCCGATACGGCTGGCCTTAGCGAGACCAACGTGCGGGGAGCTGTGCGCACTAAGCGCTTCTCATGGGGAAAACTGATCTCGCTGAACTGGAGGGAGTTGGGCTACGCACCGGGTGGTATGGAATATTGCATTCTCCCAACGGATGGTCCTGCGATCTCGGTGGGTTTCCTTCGTCTGGATTGGAACGGCCTTCGCATTCGCCCTTCATCTTGAAGCACCGTGGGTAGGGCGACTGTCGACTGGGCTATTGTGCTCTAGGCGTATGTCCGCTTCCGGTAACGTCGAGCGTCCCTTGTGGGTCGGAAAGCACCATTCGTCTCCCCACAGCTAGCGGACCCTGAACGTCTGCAACTTAGCAGAGAGAAGCCGTTCCGGCGGCCCTCATGGTCGCCAACTCGGCACGCGGAATACAACAGCCGACGCGTAGAGCTTTCCTAGAAGAAGTCAGCGCAGAATGCGACGGTTCGACGATTGACTCGTGTGCCGCGGGTTCATCCATTCCAACACCGCCCCTTACTCGACCGGCGGAATCGCGCCTTCTGACAAGGTTTTGATGAGCCTTATGCGACGTCGTTCGAGATCCGCGATCTGACGATCGATAGCTTCGAGGCGTTGCCGCTGGATATCGGTGATCTGGTCGCACGAACGCGCGCCTTCGATCAGAAGCATGCAGTCCGGGAAGCCGAGAATGTCTTCGATGGTGAAACCGGTCGCGATCATGCGCCGGATCTGCTTGACCTGCGTGACCGCCCTGTCGGGGAACATCCGGTATCCATTGTCCGCGCGCACCGACGCGAGCAAACCGTGTTTGTCGTAGTGACGGATCGATCGCACGCTTACGCCGGTGCGTTGCGAAACTTCTCCGATAGTCAGCAGTTCCTTTGAGGGCATCTTGTCCATGAAAAACAGACTAGCACAAAGCGCTTGACTCTGACATTAGTGTCAGGGTTCAGACTGAGCGGACGATTCACCTCGAGGCCTTCTTCATGCTCACCCGAATGCTCAGATACCTGCTGGCCGCCGCAGTCTCCGCGGCAACGCTATTTGCGTCGATACCTGATGCAGTCGCTGCTCCGACAAGCTATATGGTTACATCGAAGGATGGTGTAAGGCTTTCGGTTCAGGAAAGCGGCAACCCCAACGGCCCACCGGTTATTTTCATTCACGGTCTGCTTGGCAGTCGCCTGAACTGGGAAGCGCAAGTGCAAAGCCCCGAATTGCGCAAATACCGGATCATCACCTACGATCTGCGCGGCCACGGCCTGTCGGATAAACCGTCGGGCGCCACGCCGTATCACGATGGACGCCGTTGGGCCGACGACCTCGAAGCAGTCATCGCCGGCTCGCATGCGAGAAGACCCGTCGTGGTTGGTTGGTCGCTTGGCGGTGTGGTGATATCGAACTACCTCGCAACGTACGGCGACGACAACATCGCCGGTGCCGTATACGTCGATGGTGTCGTCGAACTCGCGCCGAGTCAGATCGTCGATCATCCAGCGGTCTATCGGGACATGAATTCGCCGGACCTGAAAACACATCTCGATGGCGAGCGTACCTTCATTGAGCTGTGCTTCAACCGTCGTCCGGACGCCGACACTTTCAGCCGATTGCTCGCCAACGCCGCGCTGGCGTCGTGGGACATGCAGAAGGAAATTCCGACGATGACGGTGTTAGCCTCCGAGGCGCTCAGCAAGACACGCGTGCCGTTGCTGTTCATATACGGCGGCCGCGATGCGCTGGTCGACACGCCCACGACGCTGGCCCGCGCGAAGGCGTTGAATCCTCGCGTCCAGAGCAAAGTGTACGTCGATGCGGGTCACGCACCGTTCATCGAGGAACCCGATCGCTTCAATCACGATCTGGCGGAGTTCGTCAGATCGGCGTCCGGGAAATGAAGCACTGATGCTTTGACCCGCACGCACCTCACGCCAGCAAGCACGCGATCAGATCATGCGTCGTGCGCACCTCGTACTTCCGCAGCAAGCTCGCGCGATGGATGTCGACCGTGCGCGGGCTGATGTTCAGCTCCTTGCCGATCTCCTTGCTCGTCAGGCCGTGAACCAGGAATGCCGCGACGTCGCGCTCGCGATCGGTCAGCGTGCTCGTGACGTCGGGATGCTTTGCGCTCTCCGACAGATCGGTGAAGGTCCACACGGCCAGCTCGAACGGCCGCTTCGAGTTGTATCCGAAGCCGCACACGGTGACCCAGAAATGGCTGCCGTCGACACGGCGCATGATGCGATCGTCGCTGAACCCGGCATGTTTCGCGAGCAGCGGCGCGAGGCGTCGGCCGGTCGTCGCGAAGTCCTTCTGCTGCGGGTACAGCTTCGCGAACGACTGGTCGATGATGTCGTCTCGGGTCGCCCGGAACAACTGCAGCGCCTTCTCGTTGCACTCGACCATGATGCGCTCCCTGGCCACGATCGCCGCGACGGGCAGATGTCGGAAGAGATCTTCGTAATCGAGACGGGGCGTCGTGTCGGTCATGTTCGGCATCGTGTCGACGGGCCCGAACCGCGTTCGGACCAAGGCTATCGGGCAGGTTCGCTCCTGCTGGATTGTAGCGCTTGCCGATCACTCATCCGACTTGAAAGACACAGCACTCGTGTCCTTCGCCCGCGCACTGGACCTCGGCCGAGTGCGCGCGCGGGCCTTTGCTGGCCGGGCCGGCCGCGGTGTCGTTGACCCAGTCCATCGCGCCGGCGAACCAGCCAGCGAACATGTAGCACAGCTTGCCATGCCTGTCCGGCTGCGCCAGCACGAACGACGAATGGTGCAGATGGATGCGCGCATGCGACGTCGCCGGATCGGCTTCGGCGAGGGTGAACAAGCCCCAGCCGCGCTGCGACAGCCGCTTCAGATAATGCTCGAACACGGCCATGCCGCCGATGCCGTGCTGCTTCGCTTCCTTGTCGCACCAGTGATAGGCCGACTTGTAGCCGGCCGTGTAGAGAATCGACGCATAGGCTTCGCGGCCGAGCGCCTCTTCGACAGCGACATGATTGTTCGTGAAGAAGTGGCGCGGCACGTACAGCATCGGCAGCGCGTCGGTCGTCCAGACACCGGTATCCGGATCGACGTCGATGGGCAGTTGCGGGTGCATGGCGGGTGCGTGGTAGTGCGTGGTAGTGCGTGGGTATCGGGCGATTCAACCGTTCCAGACTTCGCCGAATACCCGCAGCCAGTTTTCGCCCATCACCTTCTTGATGCGCGATTCGCTCCAGCCGGCACGCTGCATCGCGGCCGTGAGGTTCGGGAATTCGCCGATCGTTCGGATGCCTTGCGGATTGACGACCTTGCCGAAGTCCGTCAGACGACGATAGCGGCCCTTGTCGTGCGTGATCCAGTCGAAGAACTCAGTGCTGTAGCCCTGCGTGAAGTCCGTGCCGATACCGACTTTGTCTTCGCCGATCACGTCGATCACGTATTCGATCGCTTCGAGATAATCGTCGATCGTCGCGTCGGCGCCGCGCCGCAGGAACGGCATGAACATCGTGACGCCGACGAAGCCGTTGGCCTCCGCGATCTCGCGCAGTTGATCGTCCGTCTTGTTGCGCGGATGCTCTTTCAGGCCGGACGGACAGCAGTGCGAGTAGGTGACCGGCTTCGTCGAACAGGCGATCGCGTCGGACGACGTCTTCGCGCCGACGTGCGAGAGATCCACCATGATGCCGACCCGGTTCATCTCCTGAATCACTTCGCGGCCATAGCCGGACAGTCCGCCGTCCGGTTCGTAGGAGCCCGTGCCGACAAGGTTCTGCGTGTTGTAGCAGAGCTGCACCACGTTCACGCCGAGTTCCTTGAACACTTCGATGTAGCCGAGGTTGTCCTCGAACGCATACGAGTTCTGGAAGCCGAAGATGATGCCCGTTTTGTTCTCCTGCTTCGCGCGCAGGATGTCGTCCGTCGTGCGCACCAGCGTGAGGATTTCACTGTATTCGCGGATGTGCTGCTTCATTTCCGCGATGTTGTCGATCGTCTTCTGGAAGTCGTCCCACACGGAGACCGTGCAGTTGACGGCCGTGACGCCGCCCTTGCGCATGTCTTCGAACACCGAGCGCTCGAACTTGGAAATGTTCAGGCCGTCGATGATGATGCTGGATTCATGAAGGCTGGTCATCGTGTCGCTCCGTGCGTTGATGTTGTGCGGGACGGCCGCTCAAACGGCGCGTTCGACGCCGCGCTTCGCGGACTGGGCGGCTCTCCCCGTTGCCGGGCCGGCTTCCTCGAGTGCCGTCTTCGACGTTTCCGGCAGCGACAGACCGCCGATCATCGCGAAGATCGACACGGCGATCAGGTAGTACGCAGGCGACAGGTTGGTTCCGGTCGCGGAGATCAGCCACGTGGCGACGAGCGGGGCAGTGCCGCCGAAGATCGTGTACGCGAGGTTGTAGGTGATCGCGGACGCCGTATAGCGGGTTTTCGTCGCGAACACTTCCGACATCAACGGCGCCGTCACCACGCCCGAGAACACCGCGCCGATCGCGAGCAGCGCGACGCCGAGCAGCGAGTGCGACAACACGCCCGAGCCGCCCAGCGAGAAGGCCGGATACACCGACACGATGATGAAGATGCCGGTCGTGGCGATCGTCGCGCGGCGGCCGACGAGGTCGGAGAAGAGGCCGGCGACCGGGCACAATGCCGCGGCGAACAGGAGGGCGAGCACCGTGACGAGGAGCGACGTGCCGCGCGACAGGTGCCCGGCCACTTGCAGGTAAGTCGCGAAATACGTCGTGAACGTGTAGAAGGACAGCGCCGTCACGGACACGAACGCGCCGAGCTTCAGGATATTCCTTGATTGCGAATGCAACGTTTCCATCAGCGGGGCATGCGCAATGTCGTGCTTGCCTTCGAGCGCCTGGAAGGCGGGCGTTTCATTGAGGTTGACGCGCAGGTAGACGCCGATGAGGCCGACCGGTGCCGCGATCAGGAACGGCACGCGCCAGCCCCACTCGATCATCGCCTGCGATGACAGCGACGACTCGAGCAGATAGGCGACCACCGCCGCGCAAGCGAACGACGAGAAGGTCGATACCGGCACGAAGCTGCCGAAGAATGCGCGGCGGCGGCGCGGCGCATGTTCCATCACGTACGCGCATGCGCCCGCGTATTCGCCGCCGGCGGAAAAGCCCTGCACGCAGCGGATGATCGTGAGCAGCAACGGCGCCCAGTAGCCGATGCTCGCGTAGGTCGGCAGCAGGCCGATCAACGTCGTCGAGCCGGCCATCATCAGGATCGTCAGCGCGAGCGTGCGCTTGCGGCCGATCCGGTCGCCGATGACGCCGAAGATCAGCCCGCCGAGCGGGCGGAATGCGAACGCCACCGCGAAGACGGCGAATGTCTTCAGGAGTCCGATCGTCGGGTCGCCGCTCGGGAAGAATTCGCGGGTCAGGATGGTGGCGAGAAAGCCGTATGCGGCGAAATCGAACCATTCGACGAAATTGCCGATCGACGCCGCAGCGATCACGCGTCGTAACGTTCTGGTGTCGACGTCCTGGGTGGTCATGGTCGTGTCCTCTTCGTGTGGGGCGCTTGGGTCGCGTCGAAACCCATGGTAGGGAGGACAATTACCTAGGTCTATACGTGTCAATTACCTAGGTAATCGGGGGCGGGGTGGGCTGACGGGCGATCGGCCCGACTGTCGGATTGGCATTCGGAATCGGGTAAAAAACCGCGCGCGCGTTCGGGCACCAGGCAGAAAGCCGCGCCCGTAGCGTGGCGCAAGACAAGCGCGAGCCGGGCTGCGAGGCTGGGAACAGGCTTGGCAAATGCCAAGCCTGAATCGTCGGAAGAATGACGCCGGCCATTGCGTCACGATGGCGGGGCGAACGGTCGTCTGCCCGCACGGCGCGAGTAAGGGCTAACGCCATGTGCCGATGCGCCTCTTGCGCGATGAGCGAACTTAGGAACGGCGGAAAGGTCCGTACAAAGTCGATGACGAGAACGGCATCAGAACAAAAGCCCCAGCATCGCCGCCTTGACCGCGGCTTCGGTCTTGTTGGTCGCGTTCAACTTGCGCATTGCATTGACGAGGTGAAATTTGACGGTGCGGTCGTCGACATGCATGATTTTGCCGATCTCGGCGTAGGTTTTCCCCGCGGCAGACCATTGCAGCGTCTCGCGCTCGCGAGCAGTCAACTCGACGGCATATTCGGGCACGAACCGCGCGAGCAGATGCATGCTCATCGCATAGTTGGCCATGTTCGCGAGCCATGACATCTTGTAGCCCTTTTCCGCGAGCTCGCGCTCATCGATCGGCTCGCCCGATCGCACCATGGTCACGAGTCCGATCGCCCCGGTGCGGCTGATGGACGGCATGCACCAGCCGTGGCGCAAGCCATGGTGTTCCGCTTCGTCCCAGAACTCGACGCTCTGCGTCTGGCTATCGGCACGCCAGATCAACGGGCTCATCTGACTGAGGCCATGCCGCACCGTCGGGTCGACGGCAAAATAGTTCTGGCTCACATAGCGGTCGACCCACGTCTGCGGATAGTTGGACTGCAGCATGAACTGCGGCTTGCTGACCGGCAACGGAATGCGCAGACCGAACGAACAGTACTCGAATCCAAGTGCTCGCACGTCAGCCGTGAACTCCAGAAACACGTCGGCCTCGGATTTTGCCGTAGCGTATCCATTCAGATACTTCTCTCTCCAGGCATGCATATCATTCCCTTGCGGTCAATCTTGCCCGCGAAGGCGGGCTATATCGTGTGGTTGGTGCGTTGACCGGTTTTTTCAACAAATTATTCAAGAGGGAGGCTCATTGTTTCAAGTATCGAGTGGCAAGCATGGTGTTGTACGCGAATTTTCTGCGTGATGGCGGATTCAGGGGGATCCGCGCTCGATATTGATTGCTCGAGTTGTAGGGTTTGCATGTGGGCATGGCTACTTGTACATCCTGATAATGCGATGGCATTGTTCGGATGATCTGTAATAATCGCAAATAATATGCACACGATTGCGCCGGCTATCGCGAATCACAACGCGGGCACGCTACAAGCGTTGCAATGGCCTTCGCCTAGCCGATAGCCGCGAATCTTGCCAAACTATGCGGCAGCGATTTTAACAGGTGCCACGTCGAGAGAACGGACATGCCAGAAAAACTGAACGATGGATACGTACGATTGACCTTGCCGGCGTTTTACGCGCTGCGCTTCCGTCAGCATATGTGTCAGCAAGCCCCGAACGTGTTGCATGACTTGTGGGGCGAGGGCATTAGCGCTGTCAACGCCGGCTACTACGAGCTGGTCTGCACTGAAACGCGACCGACCGCGAGCGTCGGCTGCGTATGGCATGTGGCGGTGGGCCAGTCCGACGTGAGGGTCGGGAAGAACGACGTTAGCAGCAACGTGATGCTCCTCAACATGAACGGTGACGATTACGGAGCGCGGTACAGCCAGGAATTGATCCAGGGCTGGCTGTGCTCCGGAGTCCGTCAGCGCGAACTTGAATCGGCCATCTTCGCAGGTTACTGATTTTGTTTTTTCAATGCATAGGGTTATCTTGCATGAAACCCTATGCTTCGCGGCACAGCACATGTGCCGCTCCGCCACCGATTTCCGTCGATCCTCCTGATCGGTATGGCAATCGCGCAATGACGGCTACGGTCATCCATGCCGTGACACAGAACCTCCGATAATCAAGCGCGCTCCAGCCGGTTCTTCCGACCGACTCGCGTGGCTCTCGCCAGTTGAATTCCCCTCCGTTTGCACGGCGTAATGTCCCGGCGCATTCGCCGCGAAGAATCTCGCCCGAACGCCCGACCCTGCCCATTCGGGCAGCTTTTTTGACATTGCAATTTCGGGTCCAATTCGCGCTAACAATTCTGAGATGAGAGAGCGAGGGCATTTACGATGCTGACTTTATTGTCGGGAAGAAGCGCTGATTTGAGTCGCGAGACGATGAATCGACTTGCGGAGTTTCGGCATAAGGTCTTCATACAGGAACTCGGTTGGTCGTTACCCACCGGCGACGGCATCGAATTTGACGATTTCGATCACGCGGACACGCTCTATGTGGTCGCTTGCGACCGCAACGGCGAAATCGTCGGATGCGGTCGGCTACTGCCGACCGATGAGCCTTATCTGCTCGGCGAGGTGTTTCCGGATTTGATGGGCGGCGCATCCCTTCCCTGTGCGCGCAACGTGTGGGAACTGTCCCGCTTCGCGATGAGCATGCCGCGCGGCGAGTCGTTGACCGCGGAAGAGTCGTGGCAAAACACGCGTGCCCTGATGTCCGAAATCGTCCGTGTCGCGCATGCACATGGCGCCAACCGTCTCATTGCGTTCTCCGTGCTCGGTAACGAACGGCTTCTGAAGCGGATGGGCGTCAACGTGCATCGCGCTGCTCCGCCGCAAATGATCGACGGCAAGCCGACCTTGCCGTTCTGGATCGAGATCGATGAGCAAACGCGCGCGGCGCTGAACCTCGACGCGCTGGAACACAGCGTGCCGTTCAACCTGCCGCGCGCCCTGCCTATGTCGCACGCGTTCGGACAAGCGGTGTGAACGCTCGATGCGCACGCCCCGGGAAGCACGACGGTCCGACGCGGCCGTGCCCCGGTGCAATGAATTAACTCAAAGGGTGTGCCCTGAAGATGAACAGTTTTAACGACGTGGCTCGGCCGGTCCCGGCCCGAAGGGGGAAGGTGAAATGACGCTTCGAGTGGTAGTAACCGGTATCGGCATTGTGTCCCCATTGGGTTGCGGTAAAGAATTGGTGTGGCAGCGCTTGATCGGAGGAGGCTCCGGGCTGCGCCGGCTCGGCGACGACATCGTCGCCGACCTGCCCGCCAAGGTCGGCGGGACCGTGCAGGACAAGACCGACGATCCCGACGGCGGGTTCGATCCCGAGCTTTCGGTGCCGAACAAGGAACTGAGGAAGATGGATCGCTTCATCCAGATGGCGATGGTTGCCGCGGACGAGGCGCTCGCTGAAGCCGGATGGGCGCCGCAAAGCGAGCACCAGCGCGAGCGCACGGCTACGGTCGTCGCATCGGGCATCGGTGGCTTTCCCGGTCTGGCGGAGGCGGTCCGGATTGGCGAGACGCGTGGAGTGCGGCGGTTGTCGCCGTTCACCATTCCGTTCTTTCTGTCGAATCTGGCGGCTGGCCAGATTTCGATCAAGCATCGGTTTCGCGGGCCTCTCGGCTGTCCCGTGACCGCCTGTGCGGCGAGTGTGCAGGCAATCGGCGATGCAATGCGCCTGATCCAGAACGGAGAGGCCGATGTCGTGCTGGCCGGCGGCGCTGAAGCGGCCTTCGACAAGGTCAGCCTGGGCGGATTCGCGGCGGCGCGCGCGCTGTCGACCGGTTTCGGCGATCAGCCGACCCGGGCGTCGCGCCCGTTCGACCGCGACCGTGACGGCTTCGTCATGGGCGAGGGGGCCGCGATGCTGGTGGTCGAGTCGCTGGACCATGCCGTCGCACGCGGCGCCACTCCGATCGCGGAAATCATCGGGTACGGAACCACGGCGGACGCCTATCACATGACCGCCGGACCCGACGACGGATCCGGCGCCATGCGGGCGATGAAGCTGGCGCTGGCAATGGGCGACGTCGCCCCGGAACAGGTGGGCTACGTCAACGCGCATGCGACTTCGACACCCGTCGGAGACTCCGGAGAAATCGAGGCGCTGAAAACCGTGTTCGGCGTGGGTGCCGGTCCGGCGATTTCATCGACCAAGTCGGCAACCGGACATTTGCTTGGGGCGGCGGGCGCCATTGAAGCGGCGTTTTCCATTCTCGCGCTGCGCGATGGCGTGATGCCCGGCACGCTGAATCTCGAGCACCCCGACGAAGCGGCCGCCGGCCTGGATCTGATCGGGCCTTCCGCACGGCACGTTCCCATCGAGATCGCACTGTCGAACGGGTTCGGGTTTGGCGGCGTCAATGCGTCGGTGCTGTTCAAACGGTATCCGCCGGATAGCTCAGCCTCGGCGCATTGAACGCAGACGCTCGTAGTTCGCGTGCCATTCGCCATTTAGAAAGGATTGGGAGCGTCGGTAATCGGCGCTACGTCGCGGTCCGCAACCGTCCCCGCCATGCGATGGCGAGGGCGCGTCACGTGCAATCCGGGTTCCAGTCGTCATCCAAAGGGAAAACTTTCCGTGTTAGACACCCTCATCGTGGGCGCCCGCTGCGCGGGCGCCACACTCGCGATTCATCTGGCGCGCGCCGGCAAGCGCATTCTGGCGATCGACGCGGGCAATCTCCCGAGCGACCAGCCACTGTCCACCCACTGGATTTCGCCGTACGGCATGGCGCTGCTGGACGAACTGTCTCTGGGTGACAAGGTGCGCAGCTTCGCGCCACCGGTGCCCAGCATGATGTACGGCGTCGACGAGGTGACCGGCCGCATCGAGTATCCGGTCGGCGGACGTTGCTCGTGCCCGCGACGCATGGATCTCGATGCGCTCCTGCTGGAGGAGGCGCGCACCGCGGGTGCCGAGGTCCGTACGCGGACCAAGCTGGTCGGCCTGCTGCGCGACGGCGGGCGGGTGACGGGCGCGGTGGTCGAACATGGCGGAGCCCGTGAAGAAATTCGGGCGCGGGTCGTGGTGGGCGCGGACGGTCCGCACTCGACCACGGCGGAACTCGTCGGCGCCGACGAGTATCACGACTACGACTGCCCCCGTGCGATTTACTGGGCCTACTGGCCGCGGCCGGACTGGTTCGACGACGATCCACGCTATCAGGGTGGCGCGATGAACTGCGTGTTCGGCGACGATATCGTCTTCGTCTTTCCGACCAACCGCGATCTGTTGCTGATTGGGGTGGCTTTCGCGAAAACGCAGTTGCCGGAGTGGAAAGGGCGCGTGCTCGAAAAGCTCATGGAGACGCTGAGCGCCAACCGTCACACGGCTCCACTGATTACCGGGGCGCCCGCGAGCAAGGTGCTCGGCGCGTTGAAGCTGCGCTTTTTCTTCCGTCAGGCGGCAGGGCGAGGCTGGGCCCTGGTCGGCGATGCGGGCCTCTTCATGGACCCGTCCCCCGGGTTCGGGATTACCGATGCGCTACGCGATGCACGTGCGCTCGGCCGAGCGATTGTCGACGGCGGCGACGACGCGCTGGTGCGCTACTGGCGTCAGCGCGACGCGACCTCGATCGACCTGTTCGAATACTCGCGTAGTCGCGGCGCCGTCGACCACAACAACCCGCTCAGCCGGATCCTGTACGGCAAGCTGGCGGCCGATCCGGTGCTGCAGGCACGGTTGCTCGCTTCGCAGAATCGCGAGTGCTCGCCGTTCGCGGTATTCGACCCGAGCGATATCAAGCAATGGGCAGACGAGGCCGTTGCGCGCGGCGAGATGGGCGTGATCCAGCCGTTGATCGACATGTCCAGGCGAGGCGAGGCGATCCGCGCCGAGATGGCGTTGCGCCAGCGTCTGGCCGAGGAAGCCCGTTCCAGCCGGCCGCAAGCGTCCGAGCCTGACGAGATCGAAGCGTTCGCCGTCGACAGCGATCACGAGGTTCGCGTGAAGGAGTCCATATGAGCGCGGAATACCGGTGCGTGGTCGTTGCGGCCACGCGATTTCAAGCCACGGCCACGGCGTGGCACGTTCGCCAATCGCCGGCCCTGCGTCGCGTAACTCGAGGAGAGACGCTTTGACCATCGAAGCCACGCTGGACAGTGAACTCGCACTCTCGCGGCTCAAGCTGCCACGATACTTCCACCGAATCAGTTCCGTCGCCACGATCCTCTATCTGGCGCACGCGCTCGCATTCTTCCTGATCCCGGCCGCCGTGGCGTTCGCCATCGTCGATATCCCGGCGTCGACGCCGGCACGTATTGCCATGGCGATCGTCCTGGGCGTGATCGGCGGGCACGGCATGCACCTGCTGACCTTCGTCGGGCACGAGGGGATGCACACCAACCTGCATCGCAACAAGTATGTGAGCGCTGCGCTCGCGCTCATTTGCTCGTCGCTGGTGCCCGGTTTCCTGATCGTCGGCTTCAGCATGACGCACTGGAAGCACCATCGCTTCACCGGTCAGGACATCGACCCGGATGTCCAGATCTATTCGCAGTACCGCACATTCTGGTCGCGCTTCTTTCTCGCGCGCTCCACGGGCGTGCGGATCTACCTGAAGAACGCCATGCGCATGGCGGCGGGGCTGCCCTGGCCGGAGAACACCCGGTTGCCGTTCAGCCAGCGCGAAATGCGCTGGATCTCCCGGCTCAATGTTGCGTTGAACCTGTGCGCGGTGACGACCTACGGGTTCATCTGGCATCGCTCGGTGTGGCTGGGTTTCACGGTCATGCTGATTCCGTATATCGGCGTGTACGTGTTCAGCACGATCCGCGCCTACATCGAGCACACGGATACCGTGCCGGGGCGATATCGCGACAGCCGCAGCTATACGTCGCCTATCTATACCGCGCTGTTCTTCGGCAGCAATTACCACCTCGAACACCACCAGTATCCAGCCGTCCCGTGTTATCGGCTGCCCGCGCTCCACGCGTATCTGGCGTCGCACGGGCTGTTCGAGGGGACAGGCGCGCAGGTCGAGCCGTCCTTCCTTGGGGCGTTGCGTTATACGACGGGTCGCTTCCAGTACCCGTGCGTCAATCTGCAGTCCGCGACGGACGAATTCCTCGAGCGGATGGCGGACGGTCGTCTCGATCGCGAAGCGGCCACGGCCGACGTTCGGGACGGCGACGCGCTGGTCGCCGTCGCGCGCAAGTAGAAACGATCCGCTAGGCACATGCCAGCCTGAACTCGGGTCCGGTGTGCCACAACGCCACCCCTGTAGCAATGAGAGGAATCATGTTTATCCAGAATGCGTGGTACGCAGCCGCACTTTCCGACGAAGTCCAGCGGGAGCCCTTTGCACGGACGATCCTGAATCAGAAGATCGTCATGTACCGTACGTTGGCGAACCAGGTCGTCGCCCTCGAGGACCGATGCCCGCACCGGCAGGTTCCGTTGTCCCGCGGGCGCGTTGTCGGTGACGATCTCCAGTGCTGGTACCACGGGCTCCGGTACGACTGCTCCGGCGCGTGCGTCAGTATTCCGAGCCAGAGCACGATCCCGAAGGGCGCGCGCGCACGGGCGTTCCCCGCGGTCGAGAAATACGGCTTCATCTGGCTGTGGACCGGCGAGCCGGACCAGGCCGACGAAGCGGCGATCCCGAACCATTGGGTCTGTTCGGCGCCAGAACTCGCCGGGAAGATGAGCTATTGCACCATCGCGTGCAGCTACCTGTTCGGCATCGACAACATCCTCGACATCTCGCACGCCGCGTTCGTGCATGCGAAGACGCTGGGTTCGCTCGACATCGTCGAGACGCCGCCCGAAATCGTGATCAATGACGATGAAGTCCGCGTGCGCCGGTACCTGCGCCGCGAGAAGACGCCGCCGCTCTACACCCATATCCTGAAGCTCGACTACATCGACCGTTTCCAGGAGGTCGTGTACTGGCCCATCGGCAACACGCGGGTCGAAACGCGGGCGCACGCCTGCGACGATGCCAGCGGCCAGGTCTACCACGTCTACACGACGACGATCTTCACGCCCGCGACGGACACCACCACGCATGTCTTCGTGGGCATGCATCGCGATTTCGACATCGACAACGAACGGTTTACCGAGTTCACCGCGAAGGAAGTGTTCGCCACCGTCATGGAGGACAAGGACGTCGCGGAGAGCCTGCAGGCGAACTGGAGCCCCACGGCGCCGATGATCGACATCCAGCTCGATCGACCGGCGTTTGCCGCGCGGCGGATATTGGAGCGCATGGGCGCGAGCGCGTCCATTCGAGCAGCCGTATGACGCACGCAGCGGAAGTATCGACGATCACCGGGAAGGAAACGACGATGAATCACCAAGGACGCGCCGGTCTCTATGTCGGCGAGTTGCTGCGCGAGCTCGACACGTCGGCGCAGGACGAGGTCAGTTTGCGGCATCCGATGACGTTCGGAGAAATTGTCGGTCGCGACCAGGTCGAGCGCCTCGCGGCTGCCGCCGAAGGCATCTTCTCCGAGGTCGAGCCGACACACGCGTGGAGCGGCGCCGATATCGGCGGGCGCGAATGGCACGGCCGCTTCCAGGACCGCCGGATTCGCGGCGTGACGGTGGCGCGCCGGTTCGGCACGCGCATCCAGGTCGACATCTTCCTCGGTTCGTTTCCCGCGCCGGTGCGCCGGGCGCTGTATGACGCGAGCCGGGATCTCGTCGACGCCAACGTGTGGACGCTGCCGCCGGGGATCGATACCGCGTTGCCGCCGGTACCCGACGATGAAGTGCTGGACGCCAAATTGCCGTTCGGCATCACCGACGAAATGTTTCTGACCAGTCCGGTGGCGTGCAAGCCGATTCGCGGCAGCGCCGATGTCGAACGCGTTTGCGGCCACTCGATCGCGGTCTACGGCGGGCGGGCGAGCGGCCCGCGTCTGTCGGCTGGCGCGACGACGCTGAGCCTCTGGACAGGGGAGGTCGGCGGGCTGCCGCTGGAAGTGGCGAACGTCATTCACTGGGAAGATGCCCAGAACGTGAAGGGCATGGCAATGGCGATGCGCCCGTGGCCGGTCGTGGCGCTGTTTCAAGCGCGGATGCGGGCGCGGACGCTGTCGTTTCTCGACGCGTCGTATTTCGAATCCGAATCGGGCGACGGCGTGACGCCGCTTCAGCCGCGCGAGGTATAAGGACATGAACGGACCCAGCGTGCTCACTCCACAGGCGCAGTCGAACGCCGTTTCGCCGTGGCCGGTTTTCTGGATCGCAAGTGTGGCGGTGTTCCTCGTTTCGATCGACGTCACCGTGCTCTACGCGGCGTTTCCCGCGTTGCGACTGGCGTTTCCCGATGCGCACCCGACCGGCCTGTCGTGGGTGCTGAACGCGTACACGCTGGTGTTCGCCGCGTTGCTCGTGCCGGCCGGCCGCCTCGCCGACTTGCGCGGGCGCAAGCGCACATTCCTGCTTGGTCTCGCGATGTTCCTGGCAGGATCGTTGGGCTGTGGCATCGCCACGCGTGTCGAGATGCTCTGGGCGATGCGTGCGGTGCAGGGAGCAGGCGCGGCGCTGTTGTTGCCTGCCTCGCTGTCGATCCTGCTGGCGGCGTTCCCCGTCAACAAACGGGCGATCGCCGTGAGCTTGTGGGGCGCGGTCAGCGGGGTGGCCGGTGCGTTGGGGCCGAGTCTCGGCTCGTTCCTGGTCGATCGATTCGGCTGGCCGTCAGCCTTCTTTCTCAACCTGCCGCTCGGCGCTATCGCGCTCTGGCGCGGGTGGCGCATTCTCGACGAGTCGCGTGATCCCGAGCGGGGCGCGCCGCTCGATCTCGTTGGTGTCGTCTTGCTGATCCTCGGCGTTGGCGCGATTGCTTTCGGTTTGGTGCAGTCGGAGGCGGTCGGCTGGACTTCCCCCGCGGTGGCGCTGGCGATCGTCGGCGGGCTGGTCGTGCTGGCAGCGTTCGTTGCATGGGCGCGCACGACGCGCGCCCCGGCCATCGATCTGTCGCTGTTCCAGGATCGGACTTACTGCTACATCAATCTGGCTTCGCTGTGCTTCGCGATCGGCTTCGCGATGATGTTTTTCCAGACGTTCCTGTTTACCACCGGTGTCTGGTCGTATTCGCTGACGCGTGCGGGATTGGCCGGCAGCCCCGGGCCGCTGCTCGTCGTCCCCACGGCGATCGTGTGCGGACGGTTCGCGGCGCGCGCGGGGCACCGGCTTCTGCTGGTGACCGGGAGCCTGATCTCCACGGCGGCAAGCATATGGTTCGCGTTGGTGCCCGGCGTCACTCCCGACTATGTGCACGCGTGGCTTCCGGGGGCGCTGCTGACCGGACTCGGGGTGGGCATGGTCATGCCTGCGCTGTCGGCCGCCGCCGTCGCGCATCTGCCGCCAGCCCGCTTCGGCGTGGGCTCGGCCGTGAACCAGGCGATACGCCAGATGGGATCGGTGTTCGGCGTGGCGCTGACGGTCGCGATAACCGGCAACGCGATCGGGCACCTCGCGGAATTCCGCACCCTGTGTTACCTGCAGATCGCGCTCGGTCTGGCCACGGCAATCCTGTGCGCGCCGGTGGATACGCGACCGCGAGCGCTGGCACCTGCGACGGCGCGTTGATGGCCGCGTGCCGGCCAGCGCCGGTTGGCGCATGAAGCTTTCACCAAAACAAAACAACACTAATTATCCGAGGGTCTCACGATGGACGGTAGCATTCCCCCCTCCACCCTGACGGCGGAGCGCATGACCTCGTCTCTGCTCGACATTCTTCGAGAGCGGGCCGAGCAAACGCCTGAGCGGATCGCATTCCATTTTCTTCGCGACGGCGAGGATGATGTCGTGAGCTGGTCGTACGGCCAGTTCGCCGCCGCTGCTGTCCACGTGCGCGACAGGGTGCTGCAGCACGCGCTGCACGAACGACGCGTATTGCTGCTGCTCGAACCCGGCCTGAGCTACGTCGCCGCGTTGTTCGGCATCCTGCTCGCGGGTGCCACCGCGGTGCCTTCGTTTCCGCCTGCCGGTTCTCGCGCGGTGGCACGCTTCACATCGATCTGTCGCGACGCCCATCCTGACGTGGTCATTGCCGGCAAGCTTCACCGCTCGCTGCAACCGCAGCTCGACGAGCTCTACGGCGACCAGCGCGCGGCGCCCGCCTTGCTGACGATCGACGAAGATTCCTTCGACGATAGCGAAGTATCGGTACATGACGTTCGGAACCTGCTGGAGCGGCGCGTCGATCTGGATCGGCCGGCTCTGCTCCAGTACACGTCGGGATCGACGGGCGAGCCCAAGGGCGTGATCGTCACGCACGAGAATCTCGTCAGCAACTGCGCGGTGATCGCCGAGCGGCTCGGCCCCGATCCGGACCGCGTCGGCTGCACGTGGTTGCCGCCGTATCACGACATGGGGCTGATGGGCGCGCTGCTGCTCGCGGTGTACAGCGGCTTTCCGCTCGTGATTCTGTCGCCGCAGCATTTCGTCCAGCGTCCTTATCGCTGGCTCAAGGCGATCTCCGACTACCGCGTGACGACGAGCGTCGCTCCGAATTTCGCGTTCGACCTGTGCGTCGACAACGTCAGTGAAGAAGAAGCAGCCACGCTCGATCTAAGCTCGTTGCAGCACGTATTCTGCGGCGCGGAGCCCGTGAGCCACACGACACTCGAACGGTTCTTCGCGCGCTTCGGCCGGCACGGCTTCGAGCGCCGCGCCGTGGTTCCCTGCTACGGCATGGCGGAGGCGACGCTCTATGTATCGGGCAAGGTCGGCCGTTCGCCGGTCTCGCTGATCGAGGTCGACAAAGAGGCGCTCGTTCGTGGCCTGTGCAAGGCGCACGACCCGGAACTCGATGGGCACGGACGCACCACGCTGGTTGGGTGCGGGCCCGCGGCAGTCGGCCATCGGCTGCTGATTGTCGATCCGGCGACGAAGCGCGTGCTGCCGGAGCGTACCGTCGGCGAGATCTGGTTTAGTGGTCCGAACGTTGCAGCCGGCTATCTGAATCGTGCGGACAGCGACGACATCTTCGCCGCGACGATTGCCGATGCAGACGACGGCGGTGAGCCGACGCGCTACCTGCGCACGGGCGACCTCGGCTTTCTGAACGGCGGCGAGCTGTTCGTGACGGGCCGCATCAAGGACGTCGTGATCGTCGCCGGGCGCAATCTCTATCCGACCGACATCGAGGGATCGGTGCAATCGGCGCACGACTCGATTCGCACCAACGGCGTGGTGGCGTTTTCGATCGACGGCGCGCAAGGGGAGTCGCTCGTCATCGTTGCGGAACTTAAACGGTCGCGCCGTCCGAGTGCCGAGCAAATGAGCGAGGTGCGGGCCGCGATCACGTTGGCGGTCACGCGCGACCATGGGGTCTCGCCGGCGGTGGTGCACCTCGGCCCGACTGGTGCGATTCCGCTCACGACGAGCGGCAAGGTGCGTCGGCAAGCGTGCAAGCAAGCGTTCCAGCAGGGAAGCTTGAGCGCACTCGAGACGCGCGCATAAGTGGTTCGCACGAACCGCATCCCCGATTTTCATCGACGCTGTCTTTCTTCGGAGCCAGTCATGGCTGAAGCGGATTCTTTGTCTTCGCGAACACCGGCGGCCGCCCGTGAGGCGCAAGCCGATACCGACGTGCGCGCACGCCGGCTCGCTTATCTGACCGTGGGTATTCCCGCGCTGGGTTTCGCACTGGCGATTGCTTACACGTGGATATATGGGTTGCGCGCAACCGACTTCGTGTTGTTGGCGGTGATGTATTTCTCGACCGCGATCGGTGTCGAAACCGGCATGCACCGGTATTTCTCGCACCGGTCGTTCAAGGGGCGGCCGGTGGTCACCGTGATGCTTGGCGTGCTCGGCAGCATGGCCGCCCAGGGGCCGATCCTGTTCTGGGCCGCCACGCACCGGATGCATCATGCGTTCACCGATCAGGACGGCGATCCGCATTCGCCGCGCCCGCGCGCGAACCGGCACGGCAAGCTCAGCCGATTCGCGGGCCTTTGGCACGGCCATGTGGGCTGGCTATTCACCGTGCGCCGCGAGAACTGGAGCACGTATGCCGCAGACCTGCTGCGCGACCGTCTGATCGTCAATCTCAATCTGCGCTACGGATGGTGGGTGCTGCTCGGGCTCGCGATTCCCGCGCTCGCGGGCGCGGTGCTCGCTCCCGCAGGCCAGAGCTTGCTGGGGGCCGTCGGCGGCTTCCTGTGGGGCGGACTCGCGCGGATATTCCTGCTCGATCAGTCGACCTGGGCCGTCAATTCGCTGTGCCACACGATCGGCACCCGCCCGCACGCGACGCGCGACCATAGCCGCAACCTGGGCGTGCTCGCGATCGTTTCTGTGGGCGGCGCATGGCACAACAACCATCACGCGCAGCCGGCGTTCGCCAACAACGATCACGCGTTCTGGCAGATCGATCCGTCCGCCTGGCTCATCCGCCTGCTCGACGCGCTGGGACTTGTCACGGAGGTGCGCTATGCGCCGAAGCGCCGCGCGGCGTTCTCCTCAACTTCGCCGTAATCCTCTATTAGCGTTTGGAGAATCCTATGAATTCGTCGATTCAGGTTGCCCCCGGCGTGACTGCCGCCGGCGGGCTGTCGGCCCCTGACGGCCAGATCCCCGGCGTTTCGCCGCTAAAAGGCAGTGGTGCGCGCGTCAAACGCTACACCGCCCTGGCCGTCATGCTGGTGCCGCTTGCCGGGTTCGCGCTGGCGGTGCGTCAACTCGTGCTGGGCGACTTCGCCGTCACTGACCTGGTGTTGTTCGCGGTGTTCTATTTTCTGCACATGGGCGGGATCACGATGGGCTTCCATCGGTATCTGGCGCACAAGACGTTCCGGACCTCGAAGTGGTTCGAAGGAATCCTGCTGATCTGCGGTTCGATGGCCGCGCAAGGGCCGGTCATGTTCTGGGTGACGACGCATCGACGTCATCACCTGTACAGCGACCAGAAAGGCGATCCGCATTCGCCGAACCTGGTCGGCGCGGGCCTGATCGCGAAGCTGCGCGGCCTCTGGTATGCGCACATGCCGTGGATGCTGGCCCCGGACGTGTCGGGGTGGACGTTCTTCGCGCCCGATGTATTGCGCGATCGCCGCCTGTTTTTCTATCACCGCACCTATGTCTGGTGGGTCGTGCTCGGCCTCGTGCTGCCCGCCGCGATCGGAGGTGCGATCGGCGGTTCCTGGCACGGCGCGTGGAACGGCCTGCTGTTCGGTGGCTTCGCACGGATTTTCCTGGCCAATCAGGCTGCCTGGTGCGTCGGTTCGGTGTGCCACATGTTCGGCGGACGGCCCTTCAAGACCGACGACAACAGCGCGAACAACTGGACGGTCGCCATCCTCACCTTCGGCGAAGGTCTGCAGAACAACCATCACGCGTTCCCCGCGTCGTATCGCCATTCGGTGAAGTGGTACGAGCCGGATCTCAGCGCGTGGGTGCTCTGGACGCTCGGCAAGGCGGGTGTCGTCTGGGACCTGCGCTTGCCGGGGCCGGCCGCGATCCGCAAGTTGGCCAAGCAACCGCATTGAAGAAAGTTGCCTTCATGAAGCTGTTCATCTCCCTCGTATAGAAGGATTATTCACCATGTCTCAAGCTGGAATCCTGGGTGGCCTGTTCGGCCGCAAGAAAGCGGTTGCCGCCGACGTCGGCCCTCTGACGGAAGCGTCGATCCGCAGCTGGCTGGTCGACCGGCTCGCGAAGCAGCTGAAGATGGACCGGGCTGCCATCGATCCCGCCAAACGCTTTGACGAGTATGGACTCGACTCGATCGTTGCCGTGCAGGTGTCGGGCGATCTCGAGAAAGTCGTCGAGCAGCGGCTGTCTCCGGCGCTGCTGTTCGAACACAACAGCATCGACGAGCTGGCGCGCCACCTCTCGACCGAGCTCGGTCTGCAGGCTGCGTAAGCGGAGATCGACATGGCGAACACCTACACTGTTCCGAGCGCGCCGCCGGCGCGTTTCGACGAATTCCTGCAGAAATCGAAGGCGCTCGAGGGCGTACGGCTGACCGATGCGATTCCAAAGTCGCTGTACGAGCCGCGTGCGTGGCGTGGCGTTCTCGGCTTCGTGGTGAGCTATGCGGCGTACATCGGCGCGCTCGTCGGCATCGCGTATGCGCCGCACTGGCTGTTCTACGTTCCGCTGTGGCTGCTTGCGGGTCTGGGCGGCTGGGGGCTGCATTGCATCGCGCATGATTGCGGGCATAACTCGTTCTCCCGCTCCCGGTGGTTCAACCTGACGATCGGGCATCTATCGCTGCTGCCGCTGCTGTATCCGTTCCATGCGTGGCGCCACACGCATAACCTGCACCACGCGAATACCAACAACCTCGAGCTCGACACCGACTGGCGGCCGATTCCCGCGCCGCTTTACGATCGCATGCCGCTCCTCAAGCGCCTCGAGTACGCCGGTACCCGCAAGTGGCTGTTCTGGGCAGGTACGTTGAGCTACTGGAAGGAATCGGGCTTCCGCCCCGGCTTCTATCCGAAGCGCGAGATGCGGCGTGACGTGAAGCGCTCGATCGGCTTCGTGCTGATCGTCGCGATGCTCTATTTCCCTGCGCTGATCTACTTTACCGGCGTCACGGGCCTGTTCCTGTACTTCGTCGTGCCGTGGCTCATGATCCATGCGTGGTTCAGCGCCACGACGCTGATGCACCACACGTCGGACGACATCCCGTTTCTGCCGTCGCAGCACTGGACGCCGAACGCGAGTCGTCTGCTCGTGACGACGGACTACCGGTATCCGAAATGGCTTCACTTCATGACCCATAACATTTCGGTGCATACGGCGCACCACGTCGCGCCGATCGTGCCGTTCTACAACCTTCCGAAGGCACAGGCGGCGCTCAAGGCAGCGTTTCCGGGAATGATTCGCGAAAAGGATTTCACGTTCGGCGATCTGTGGCACGTGATCCGCCACTGCCACTTCTACGACACCGAGTCAGGCTATTACCGGACCCTGTCCCGGGAGGCCGTGGCCGTCGGCGCGCGTGCGGCGACGGAGGGCCGGTGATGGCGGCCGCGAATCCCACGGAAGTCTCGCCGATCACCCGGCAGACCACGAAGGCGCCTTCGTTGCGCGTGCGGCTCGGCCGTCACGCGTTCCGGATGCTGAACACGTTTGCGCCGCGCATTGCCGGACGGCGCGCGGCCGATGCGTTCGGCTTCACGCGTGGCTATGGGCTGCCCGTCAGCGATCGCATACCGCTCGGTGCGACGGTGACGTCCATCAAGGGCAACGAGGACATCGACCGGGCGTATTACTGGGAGGGCGGTGCGGCGCGAGTGCTGCTCGTGCACGGCTGGGGCACCGACAGCAGCAGCATGCTGAGCTTCGTCAAGCCGATGAAGACGCTGGGCTTGTCGGTGGCGGCATTCGATGCGCCCGCACATGGTCTGTCGCCGGGCAAGCACACGACGATGACGCAGTTCACGCGGGCGACGGGCGCGGCGCTGGATGCGATCGAAGGCGCGCAAGTGGTGATTGCACATTCGCTCGGCTCGATCGCGACGATCTCGGCGCTGGCGGAGCGGTCGCGCCGCGCGTCGTTGCGCTGCATCGTGCTGATCGCGCCGACGAGCGCGCTGACCGAGGTGCTGGAGCGCTGGGCGAATCGCGACATGGCGTTGCCGCGGCCGGTGATCGAGCGCATCTATGCGGAGCTGCAATGCCGCAATGGCGTGCCGGTTAGCCATTGGGACATTCTGGCGCGCGGCGCGTCGCTCGATGTCCCGGTGCTGGTCGTGCACGATCCGGCCGATCCCGTGGTGCCGTACTGCGAGGCGCAGCGGGTCGTGGCGGGCCTGCCGCAGGCGACATTGTGGCCGGCGCCGGGCACGGGTCACGGGCGGATCTTGTCGGATGCGAGGGTACGCGAGCAGGTGCGCGAATTCGTGAAGCGACAAATGTCGAATCTTGGAGAGTTGGCGGGATGAGCACGACAGCGGTGGAGATGCGCACATTGATGTGTCTGGTGTGCGGCTGGATTTACTCGGAAGAAAAAGGTGCGCCGGAAGACGGCATTGCACCGGGCACGCGCTGGGAAGACATTCCGGCCAAATGGAAGTGTCCCGAGTGCGGCGTCGGCAAGGAGGATTTCGAAATGATATCGATTTGACCCAACGGAGAGGGGGCGCGCGGCGCCCTCGATCCTGTGCCCGCAAGCACGAGATGCGGGTTCACGAGCGTGCCGGGCATGCGACGTATGCATCCCCCGGCACTGCGCTGGCATCGCTTCAGGCGAAACTGAACGTTGAATGGAGTGTGTTGAAATGGTTGCTCGACAAGTAGTGATCTGCAGTCCGGTAAGAACGCCCATCGGGGCGTTTGGTGGCACGTTGACGGACGTCGCCGCGACGACGCTCGGCGCAATCGCGGTGCGCGAAGCGGTGCGCCGCAGCAAGGTCGATCCGGCGGCGTTGGCTTCGGTCGTGATGGGCAACGTCATTCAGGCGGGAAACAAGATGAATCCCGCGCGCCAGGCAGCCGTCGGCGGCGGCATTCCGGTGGAGGTGCCTGCGCTGACCGTGAATCGCGTCTGTGGCTCGGGCGCTCAGGCCATCGTGAATGCGGCCCAGGAAATCTGGCTCGGATTCGGCGAGGTCGCGGTGGCGGGCGGTATGGAAAACATGGACCGTGCGCCGTATCTGCTGCATAGCGGTCGGTGGGGCCAGCGCATGGGCAATACCGAGATCGTCGACAGCATGCTCGGGGACGGTCTCGTCGACGCGTTTTCCGGCCGGCATTCCGGATGGCATACAGAAGATCTCGTGTCGACGGTGGGCATGACGCGCGAGCAGCAGGACCGTTGGGCGGAACGTTCGCAAAGGCGCTTCGTGGAGGCTCAGGGGCGCGGGGCGTTCGACGCCGAGCTTGTGGCGGTCGATATCGAGGGGCGCAAGCAACCCGTCCGATTCGAGCGCGACGAGCAGCCGCGGCCGGACACGACGATGGAGTCGCTTGCCAGATTGAAACCCGCGTTTCGGTCTGACGGCACCATCACAGCAGGCAATGCACCGGGATTGAACAGCGGCGCGGCGGCGATGGTCGTGGCAGAGCGGCGGTATGCCGAGGCGCGGGGAATCGAGCCGATCGCGACGCTCGTGTCGTACGGCGTGGGTGCGGTCGAGCCGGGCATGTTCGGGCTGGGGCCCGTGCCGGCAGTCAGGATGGCGCTCGCGCGTGCCGGATGGTCGTTGAACGACGTGGAGCGTTTCGAGATCAACGAGGCGTTTGCCGCCGTGCCGATCGCGGTCATTCGGGAGCTCGGCATCGACGAAGAACGGGTGAACGTCGAAGGCGGCGCGATCGCGCACGGTCACGCCATCGGTGCGACCGGTGCGGTCCTCGCGACTCGTCTCGCGCATTCGATGCGCCGTGATGGCATCAAACGCGGCATGGTGACCTTGTGCATTGGCGGCGGCCAAGGTATCGCCCTCGCGCTGGAGGCCGTCTGACGGCGTCTTGATCGCGACGGGAGCCGGCGACGTCCCGCCCATCAGCAATCACGGAGAAGACATGGACCAGCGTTCAGCACTGGAAGACCTGTGTGCCCCTGCCGCGGCCGGGCACGCGACGATGCAGACGGAGCTCGCGCGCAAGTGGTTGACCCATTTCGGCGCAGACCGCGTGCAGGACCTCGACCTCGGCATGCTGGAGGCGATTGCCGGCTATGTCAGGAAGGGAATATCTCCTCCGGGCGAATAGCTCGCGATTCACGTGCGTCCACTGCGTGTCCAGTGCGCGTGACCGGCCGGGCCAAGGGTGCAAGCGCGGCGCGGCTTGCCCCGGGTCTGGCTCGGCCGATCACACGCGGACGTGTCTCCGGGCGTCATCGCGTTGATGGCGTCGCGGGGCTGTAACGGCGCGAACGCCGGGGTCGCGATGGGCCTCCCGCATTCGCGGCGTATGCCGGCCGGCCGTGGACGAAAACACGGCTCTTCCTCAATTAATGACCAAACCGCAAGACCTAGTGCATAGATATCGTTTGCGGCTGCGTTAATGACTATCGACAATCGTGGCTCGAATTCCCGCCCGTGCGCCAGAAGCGCGTTGGGCGGGCGGCACCTGTCGGCTATCCCGGCCGTCCGTGCGATCCAGCTCACGACGACATGTACGCGTTTACGCCCTCATTCCAGAATCCTGCCGGTTCGCCGATCCGCGAGCTGTTCAAGTACCTCTCCGAGCCGGGGATGATTTCGTTCGCGGGCGGCTATCCGGCCAGCGACCTGTTCGACGTCGACGGCCTGAACACGGCCGCCGAACGCGCGTACGCCCAGCCGGTGCGCTGCCTGCAATACGGCCCGACCGACGGCCTTGCCGAACTGAAGCAGCAACTGATTGCGTTGATGGCGCGCCGCAAGGTCGCGTGCACGCCGGCCGAACTGCTCGTCACGACCGGCTCGCAGCAGGGCCTCGACCTCCTGCTGCGCGTGATGGTCGCGCCGGGCGACGTCGTGCTGACCGAACAGCCGGCTTATCCGGCGACGCTGTCGGCGATGCGTCTGCAACAGGCACGCATCGTCACGATCCCGGTCGACGGCGAAGGCCTCGACGTCGACCGCCTCGCGTCGCAACTCGCGTCCGGCGCGATCGCGCAGCCGAAACTGCTCTACACCGTCCCGACCTTCGCGAACCCGACTGGCGCGACGCTCACGCGCGAACGCCGGCTGAAGCTGCTGCGTCTCGCGGTGCAATACCGTTTCCTGATCGTCGAGGACGATCCGTACGGCGACCTGCGTTTCGCGGGCGAACCGGTGCCGTCGATGCTCGCGCTCGCGAACGAAGTGGAAGGCGCGCGCGACTGGATCGTGCATTTCGCGAGCCTGTCGAAAATCGTCGCGCCGGGGCTGCGCGTGGGCTGGACGATCGCGCCGGCCGAGATCGCGCGACGCTGCGTGATCGCGAAGCAGACGGTCGATCTGTGCAGCACGCCATGGACGCAAGCCACCGCTGCCGAGTATCTCGCCGACGGCGCGCTCGAACGCCATCTTCCGCGCATCGCGGCGGCCTACCAGCGCAAATGCGACGCGATGTGCGACGCGCTGCGCGACGGTTTCGGCGATGCGATCACGTTCCATCGCCCCGAAGGCGGGATGTTCGTGTGGGCGCGGATCGGCGCGGTATCGTCGGACGTGCTGCTGCAACAGGCGATCGCAAACAAGGTCGTCTTCGTGCCGGGCAAGGCGTTCTTCGCGGACAACGTCGACGTCGCATCGCTGCGGCTGTCGTTCGCCGCGCCCGACGTCGACGCGATCCGGGAAGGCGTGGCGCGCCTGGTGCGCGCATATGGTGCGGCGCTGGCCGCGTGAGGAGACACACATGAACATCGTCATCAACGACACCGCATGGCTGGATGAAGCGCCCGGCATGGCCGATATTCGTCCCGTCGAGCACAAGTCGTCGCAGATCGGCGCGGGGCCGCAATACGTCGCGGACGTGCTCGGCCGCTTCGGCGCGGATTGGACCGACACGAGCGACGCCGCACCGGTCGTCCTCGGCTATAACTGAACCGCGCGGCGGCGGGTTTGCAACGGATATCGTGGGCGCGTCGCGAGCTTCGCCACCGAAGAAACGGTTAAGCTAGCGCGACCGAATCCCGCAAGATCGCCGCGCCATCATGTCCGATCCCGCTTCCGAATCGCTCACGCAAACCTACGACCGTCTCTGGTCGTGCCTCGAATCCGGCGTCGGCACGCAGCGCTCGCCGTTCACGATGATGCAGGCCGCGACGCTCGGCCTCGACGGCGCGCCGAAGGTGCGCACGATCGTGTTGCGGCAAGTGAGCCGCGCCGATCGTCTGCTGGCGTTCCATACGGATGCCCGGTCGGAGAAGGTGGCGGAGCTGCGCCGCGAGCCTCGCATCGCCGTCGTCGCGAACGATCTCGACGCGCTCGTGCAGATTCGCGCGGAAGGCGTCGCATCGATCTGCGACGACGAAGCGCAACGGCGCGCGATCTGGCAATCGAGCCGTCCGCATACGTTGCTGCTGTATCGCGCACCGTTGCGGCCGGGCACGCCGATCGAGTCGCCTGAAGAAGCGCACGTCACGCCCAGCCCGGGCGACGCCCCCACCGACGACGGCTATCGGAACTTCTGCCTCGTCCACGTCACGGTGACGCGCATCGACTGGCTCGAGCTTGCCCGCAGCGGTCATCGCCGCGCGATCTTCGACCTGAACGACGACGGCTACGAAGGCCGCTGGATCGCCCCCTGACGTCGACGTACACCCGCCCGCTACAAACGGGTACAAATCAGACACATCCCGGATACATCAGACCTTTCAAATGGGTGACCGCCGCGTGACTGCCGCGTGCCCGAATGAAAGCGAAGGGGCGCCCGGGCGCGCGGCATGTTCACTTTGAACCTCACGAAAGGAGATGCCGAGCGATGTCTTCCACACCGTTTTCCCCGATGCGTCGGCACCTGCTGGCCACGTCCGTGGCCGCGGGTGTATCCGCGATGCTGCCCACCGCGCTGCACGCGGCAACCGGCGACACCGGCATACGCCCGTTCACCGCCCACATCCCCGACGACGCACTGGTCGACCTGCGCCGCCGCATCACCGCGACACGCTGGCCGGGCCGCGAGACCGTCGCGGACGAATCGCAGGGCGTGCGGCTCGCGCGCATGCAGGCGCTGCTGCGCTACTGGGGCACCGACTACGACTGGCGCAAGGGCGAGGCGCGCCTGAACGGCTTCCCGATGTTCATCACGGAAATCGACGGGCTCGACATTCATTTCATCCACGTCCGGTCGCGGCACGCGAATGCGATGCCGATGATCATGACGCACGGCTGGCCCGGTTCGGTCTTCGAGCTGGTGAAGGCGATCGGCCCGCTGACCGACCCGACCGCGCACGGTGCGAGCGCCGACGATGCGTTCCACGTCGTCGTGCCGTCGCTGCCGGGCTTCGGCTTCTCGGGCCGCCCGACGAAGACGGGCTGGGGCTCGGACCACATCGCGCGCGCATGGGGCGAGCTGATGGCGCGCCTCGGCTATACGCGCTTCGTGTCGCAAGGCGGCGACTGCGGCTCGGTGATCTCGCACCGGATGGCGATGCAGCGCGTGCAGGGCCTGGCCGGGATTCACGTGAACATGCCGGCGACGGTGCCGCCCGACATCGCGACGCTGCTGCAGGTCGACGCGCCGGCGCCGGCATCGCTGTCGCCGAAGGAGAAGGCCGCGTACGAGAAGCTCGCGACGTTCTATCGCGACAACTGCGGCTACTCGGCGATGATGGTCACGCGTCCGCAGACGGTCGGCTACGCGCTCGCCGATTCGCCGTCGGGGCAGGCCGCATGGATGTACGACAAGATTTCGCAGTGGACATACAGCGGCGGCGTACCCGAACGTTCGATTCCGCGTGACGAGATCCTCGACGACATTTCGTTGTACTGGCTGACCAACACGGCGACATCTTCCGCGCAGATCTACTGGGAGGATCACTCGAACAACTTCAACGCGGTGGACATCTCGCTGCCGGCCGCGATCACGGTGTTTCCCGGCGAGATCTATCAGGCGCCGCGCAGCTGGGCCGAGCGCAGCTATCACAACCTGATCTACTTCAACGAAGTCGACAAGGGCGGCCATTTCGCGGCATGGGAAGAGCCGGAGCTGTTCGCGCGCGAAGTGCGTGCCGGGTTCCGGCCGTTGCGTCGCGCGTAAGCGCGGCTCGACGGGCGCGCGCGGGCCGGTTGCGATGCCGGCCCGCGTCCGTCGCCGCATCGGTGCATCGGGGCGCGTGTGTTGCGCGGCCCCCGAAACGCACCGCGTCGCGGACGTTTTTTGAATCGCTCTGTGTCGTATCCGAACACAGATACGTTGGGATACAAAGCGTCCGAATGGTTCGGATATAAATCCGGTGAAGCGATTCACACGGCGGCGCGAAGCGATGCGCGGCCGGCGTGAACGGCGATACCGGAGCGCCCGCATCTGCCGCGGGCCCCTTCCTTAGCGATCGACAATGGAGAACCAGTCATGCCTGATACCGTGAATAGCCGCCGCCGCCTGATCCTGGGTACGACAATCGCAAGCCTGAGCCTCGCCGATCTCGGCTTCGGCTCGCTGGCGCATGCGCAGTCGGCGCCCGATGCCCCGACGAGCCGCGCGGCCGGCGCGGCGTCGCTCGGCACCATCCACCAGATCGACGCGGGCGTGCTGAACGTCGGGTATGCGGATCTCGGGCCGAAGAACGGCCCCGTCGTGTTCCTGCTGCACGGCTGGCCGTACGACATCTACAGCTATGCGGACGTCGCGCCGCTGCTCACGGCGGCCGGCTATCGCGTTATCGTGCCGTACCTGCGCGGCTACGGATCGACGACGTTCCGCTCGGCCGACACGCTGCGCAACGGCCAGCAGGCGGTGACGGCCGTCGACATCGTCGCGCTGATGGATGCGCTGAAGATCGACCGTGCGATATTCGGCGGCTACGACTGGGGTGCACGCACGGCCGACGTCATCGCGGCGCTGTGGCCGCAGCGCGTGAAGGCGCTGGTGTCGGTGAGCGGCTACCTGATCGGCAGCCAGCAGGCGAACACCAAGCCGCTGCCGCCGCAGGCCGAACTCCAGTGGTGGTATCAGTTCTACTTCTCGACCGAGCGCGGCGCGCTCGGCTATGCAGAGAACCTCGACGCATTCAACAAGCTGATCTGGCGGCTCGCGTCGCCGAAGTGGCAGTTCTCCGACGAGACCTTCGCGCGCAGCGCCGCTGCGTTCCAGAATCCCGACCACGTGGCGGTCGTGATCCACAACTATCGCTGGCGCCTCGGTCTCGCGAAGGGCGAAGCGAAATACGACGACATCGAGCGGCGGCTCGCGGCCGGCCCGGTCATCACCGTGCCGACGATCACGATGGAAGGTGACGCGAACGGCGCGCCGCATCCGGCCCCGGCCGCGTATGCGAAGAAGTTCACCGGCAAGTACCAGCACCGCACGATTACCGGCGGCATCGGCCACAACCTGCCGCAGGAAGCGCCGCAGGCGTTCGCCGAGGCGATCCTGCAAGTGGAGCATCTGTGATGGGGGCGCCTATCGGAGTGGTGCGTCACGGCGCGCGCCGTGCGCTCGTCGCGGGCGTGTTGCTGGTCAGTGCGTTGTCGGCGAGCGGCCCGGCCGCGTTCGCGGAGCAGCCGAAGCCGGCCGCGTCGCCGATCTACGGTGTGACGATCCCGCCCGGCTACCGGAAGTGGGAAATGGTCGCGCCGGCCGAGGAAGCGGCGCCGCTCGACGAATTGCGCGTGGTGCTCGGCAACCCTGTCGCGATGCGTGCGCTCGAAAAGTCGACGCTGCCGTTTCCGGACGGCACGATCCTCGTGAAGCTCGCGTACAAGCGCAAGCAGTCGGACGAGTTCCCGTCGGCGACGGTGCCCGGCCAGGCGACCACCGTGCAGGTGATGGTGAAGGATTCGCGTCGCTATGCGTCGACGGGCGGCTGGGGCTTCGGACGCTTCATCAACGGCGTGCCGGCTGATATCGGTCAGCACCAGACGTGCTTTGCGTGTCACCAGGCGCTCGTGAAGAATCACGACTATGTGTTCACGCGGTTGGCGCCGTGACGTGATTTGACGGGATCGGCTTGACGGAAGGGCGTGCCGCGCGAGGCACGCCTTTTTTGTCGTGCGGGATGACGGGAGATGGATCGGCACGCGGGTTTGTATCGCACTGTGTCTGCGGCCCCTCCTGAAAAACTGGCATGCAGGAAGCACCGGTTTCGGAAACATGCCGGATACGTGGGCGGGTTCTACTGTCGACATGCAGGAAACATTCGATGCCAGCCATCTGGATCGGATGCCGAATGTTCGATACACCCACTTCCTTCTAGGAGAACACTCATGAAAGTCGCTCGAATCCTCGCCGTTGCCGTCCTCGCTTCGATCCCCGCATTGTCGTTCGCCGATACCGGCCACGGCCTCACGCGTGCCGACGTGCGCGCCGATCTCGTCCGGCTCGAGAAGGCCGGCTACAGCCCGGCCAGCGGCGAAGCCAACTACCCGGACGATATCGCCGCCGCGGAGAACGCCGTTGCCGCGCAGCAGGTCGCGCGCTCGGACCAGAACGGTCCGTCGAAGTCGCAGGGTGACAACGTCGCCGCCGCGTCGGTGCCGGCCGCCCGCTACGCCGCGGCCGGCGACGCACGCACGGATGCCGCCAACGGCCTGTACGCGCATTCGTGATCCGCTGCCGCGCCTGCCATGCGCAGACGCGGCCGCATCGTAAACATTTCAGATGTACAACACGACAGGAAGGAGCAAGACGATGGTCGGTTTGACGAAACGGGTACTGGTGTCCGCGGCGGTGCTGGGCGGGTTGTTCGGTGCGGTCGCGGCGCAGGCTGCGCCGAAGGAGGACCTGAAGGGCACGAACGTCGTGCTGGTGCACGGCGCGTTCGCCGACGGGTCGAGCTGGAACCGCGTGATTCCGCTGCTCGAGGCGCGCGGCCTGCATGTCGTAGCGGTGCAGAATCCGCTCAGCTCGCTCGCCGACGATGCCGCCGCGACGAAGCGCGCGATCGACGAGCAGAAGGGGCCCGTCGTGCTGGTCGGCCATTCGTGGGCCGGCGTCGTGATCAGCGATGCGGGCAACGACGACAAGGTGAAGTCGCTCGTCTACGTCGCCGCGTTCGCGCCGGACAACGGCCAGTCGATCGCCGACGTCACGCAGGGGCTGCCGGCGCCGGCGTGGGCCGGCGAGCTGCGCAAGGACACAGGCGGTTTCGCGACGCTGTCGGACAAGGCGATCGCGCAGGATTTCGCGCCGGACCTGTCGCCCGCGCAGCAGCGCGTCGTCGCGGCGACGCAAGGGCCGTGGTACGGTGGCTGTATTTCGCAGAAGGTCACGCAGGCCGCGTGGCATGAGAAGCCGTCGACGTTCGTCGTCGCGACGCAGGACCGGATGATCGATCCGAAGCTGCAGGAGACGATGGCGAAGCGGATCGGCGCGACGGTCGCGCGTGTGAACGGCAGCCACGTCGCGATGTTGAGCCAGCCGAAGGCCGTGGCCGACGCGATCATCGCGGCGGCGGAGCGTGCGAAGCACGATACGCAGTAAGCGATGCGGCGCCGCGATGCGAATGGCGCGCGGCGCCTCCTTCCGGCCATCCGCCTCGAAGGAAGCCCCCGTTGGGGACATGGCGGAGTTTCTCGGAGCACATTCTGATGACGCAGCAACTCTGGCAACTGTCGGCGACTGAAATCGCGAAGCGGGTGCGGCAACGCGAAGTGTCCGCGCGGGAAGTGGCGGATGCGACGCTGGCCCGTCTCGATGCGGTGAACCCGGCGATCAACGCGGTGGTCGAGCATCGCCCGGACGACGTGCGGCGCCAAGCCGACGAAGTCGATCGCGCGATCGCGCGCGGCGGCGATCCGGGGCCGCTCGCCGGCGTGCCCGTGACCGTGAAGATCAACGTCGACGTCGCGGAATTCGCGACGACCAACGGCACGCGCCTGCAGGAAAACCTGATCGCGAGCGCCGACAGCCCGTCGGTCTCGAACCTGAGAAAGGCCGGCGCGGTGCTGCTCGGCCGCACCAATTCGCCGACGTTCGCGCTGCGCTGGTTCACGTCGAATCTCGTGCACGGCCATACGTACAATCCGCGCAATCGGTCGCTGACGCCGGGCGGATCGAGCGGCGGCGCGGCGGCTGCGGTGGCCGCCGGGATCGGCCCGCTCGCGATCGGCACCGACATCGGCGGCTCGGTGCGTTACCCGGCCTATGCATGCGGCGTGCACGGGATCCGGCCGTCGCTCGGACGCGTGCCGGCGTTCAATGCGTCGTCGCCCGAGCGTGCGATCGGCGCGCAGTTGATGTCGACGACGGGGCCGATCGCGCGCACGATCGACGATCTCGCGCTGGCGCTGCAAGCGTTCGCCGCGCCGGACCCGCGCGACCCGTGGTACGTGCCGGTGCCGTTCGAAGGCCGTGTGGTACCGAAGCGAGCGGCGTTGTGCGTGCGGCCGGGCGGCCTGCAGGTCGTGCCCGAAGTCGAGGCCGCGTTGCGCGATGCCGCGCGCCGGCTCGTCGATGCAGGGTGGATCGTCGATGAAATCGACGATACGCCGCCGATGCGCGAGGCCGCGTTGTTGCAGGAGCAGCTCTGGCTTGGCGACGGATTCGACGCGTTGACGAACGCGGTCGAGAGCGACGGCGATCCGGGCGCGGCCGCGGTGATCGCGGCTGTGCGCGGCAAGGTGCGCGATCTGCCGGCCGACGTGATCAGCCGCGCACTCGTGCGGCGTACGACGCTCACGCGCCAATGGCGGCTGTTTCTCGATGCATACGCGGTGCTGCTGCTGCCTGTGTCGTCGGAGTTGCCGTTCCCCGACGAACTCGACAGGCAAGGACCGGAAGGGTTCGAGCGCGTATGGGAGGCGCAGCTCACGCTGCGTGCGCTGCCGGCGATGGGGCTACCCGGGCTGGCGGTGACGACGGGGATCGTCAATGACGTGCCGGTCGGTGTGCAGGTGGTCGCCGCGCATCATCGCGAGGATCTGTGCCTGCTCGCCGGGCGCGACATCGAGGCGCGTGGCGCGGCGGTGACGGTGGTCGATCCGATCGTCTGAGGCGGCGACGGGCGCGGTGCATCGGCGATGCATCGCGTCCGTCGGGATCGTTATTCAGGAAGTTATGCCTGTGTTCGTATCAGGAGCGGGGAAGCGGCGAAAGCAGTTTCCATTCATCGTGTTCGCAGGCTCCCTCCATGACGACGCCGCTCAACGCCCCGTCAACATCCGCCCGCCGAGCCCCATCAGCAGCAGTCCGGCCGTCGTATCGAGCACGGCCTTGCGCTTGATCAGCAGCCGGCGCACGAACGGATGCGACGCGAGCAGCGCCATCGTGCAATACCACGCGCCCGAAATCCCGATCGACAGCGCGACGACCGTGAGATCGAACCATGCCGGTGTGTGGGCCGGCACCATCAGCGCGAAGACACTGCCGTAGAACGCGACGGCTTTCGGGTTCGTCATGCTGACTACATAGCCTTTCTTCGCGGCGTGCCAGCCGGAGGATGAAGCCGGCGCGGCGACGGACAACGGCTTGCGCGCGGTCAGCACCATTTTCAGGCCGAGCCAGATCAGGTAGGTCGCACCGGCCAGCCGCAGCGCGGTATGCACCCATGCGACGTGGGTCACGAGCAGGCTCAGCCCGCCGATCGCGATCGCGGCCCAGGTGCCCGATGCGGCAGCGAGGCCGAGCCCGGTCATCACGCCGGCGCGGCGCTGCGCGACCGCGCTCGACGTGACGATCACGAAGTTCGGGCCGGGGCTGGCCACGCTCAGCAGCAGGACGCCGGCGAGCGGCAGCAGGGTGTTGATGGTGGTCGACATGGATTTGGGCCCGTGACGCGGAATGGGCCTTCATCTTACCCCGGTCGACCTGCCGTACCTGCGTGCGATCCAGAAAAAAACGCGTGACGATCGACGTCGCCACGCGTTGCATCGCTTCGGAAACACCGCGCATGCCGGCGAACCGGCACGCCGCGGCACATCGTCGAATCGTCGGCTCGTCAGAAATCGAACCCCGGCCCGCCCGCACCCGGGCCGCCCGGCGCCGTGGCCGGCGCTGCATCCTTCGGCGCCTCGAACACGGTCGCATCGGTCGTCAGCAGCAGCCCGGCCACCGACGCAGCATTCTGCAGCGCGGTGCGCGTGACCTTCGTCGGATCGAGCACGCCCGATTCGACGAGGTCGCCGTATTCGCCGGTCTGCGCGTTGTAGCCGAAATTCCCCGAACCTTCTGCCACCTTCGCGACGACCACGCTCGCTTCCTCGCCCGCGTTCGTGACGATCTGGCGCAGCGGTTCCTCGAGCGCGCGCAGCACGATCTTGATGCCCGCGTCCTGGTCGGCATTCGCACCCTTGAGCTCGCGGATTGCCTGCCGCACGCGGATCAGCGCGACGCCGCCGCCCGGCACGATGCCTTCCTCGACCGCCGCGCGCGTCGCGTGCAGCGCGTCATCGACGCGGTCCTTCTTCTCCTTCACTTCGATTTCGGTCGCGCCGCCGACCTTGATTACCGCGACGCCTCCCGCCAGCTTGGCCACGCGCTCCTGCAGCTTTTCACGATCGTAGTCGGAGGTCGCCTCTTCGATCTGCACGCGGATCTGCTTCACGCGCGCCTCGATGTTCTTCGCGTCGCCCGCGCCGTCGATCACGGTCGTGTTTTCCTTGCCGACCTCGATGCGCTTTGCCTGACCGAGTTCGGCGAGCGTCGCCTTCTCGAGCGTGAGTCCCGTTTCCTCCGCGATGACTTGCCCGCCGGTCAGGATCGCGATGTCTTCCAGCAGCGCCTTGCGGCGATCGCCGAAGCCCGGTGCCTTGACCGCGATCGTCTTCAGGATGCCGCGAATGTTGTTCACGACCAGCGTCGCGAGCGCTTCGCCCTCGACGTCTTCCGCGATGATCAGCAGCGGCCGGCCGGACTTCGCGACCTGTTCGAGCACCGGCAGCAGGTCGCGGATGTTCGAGATCTTCTTGTCGTGCAGCAGGATGTACGGGTTCTCGATCTCGGCGATCTGCTTGTCGGGATTGTTGATGAAATACGGCGACAGGTAGCCGCGATCGAACTGCAGCCCTTCGACGACGTCGAGCTCGTCGGCGAGCGACTTGCCGTCCTCGACGGTGATCACGCCTTCCTTGCCGACGCGGTCGATCGCTTCGGCGATGCGCTGGCCGATCGATTCCTCGCCGTTCGCGGAGATCGTCGCGACCTGCGCGATTTCCTTGCTCGTGGTGGTCGGCTTGCTGATCGTCTTCAGCGCGTCGACGGCCGCTGCCACGGCCTTGTCGATCCCGCGCTTCAGGTCGAGCGGATTGAGCCCCGCCGCGACGTACTTCTGGCCTTCGCGCACGATCGCCTGCGCGAGCACGGTGGCCGTCGTCGTGCCGTCGCCGGCGGCATCGCTGGTGCGCGACGCGACTTCCTTCACGAGCTGCGCGCCGATGTTCTGCAGCTTGTCCGCGAGTTCGATTTCCTTCGCGACCGACACGCCGTCCTTCGTGACGACGGGCGCGCCGAAGCTGCGCTCGAGCACGACGTTGCGGCCTTTCGGCCCGAGCGTGACTTTCACCGCGTTCGCGAGAATGTTGACGCCTTCGGTGAGCTTCGTACGCGCGACGTCGCTGAAAATGATTTCCTTTGCTGCCATGATTGCGCTCCGTTATTGATTGACGACCGCGACGATGTCTTCCTCGCGCAGCACGAGGAATTCGTTACCGTCCACCTTGACGGCCTGGCCTGCGTACTTACCGAACAGCACGCGCTCGCCGACCTGCAGGTCGGGCACGAGGCGCTGGCCGTCGGCGTCCTTGCGGCCGGGGCCGACGGCGATCACTTCGCCCTGGTCGGGCTTTTCCGCGGCGCTGTCGGGGATCACGATGCCCGAGGCGGTGGTGGTTTCCTGGTCGAGTCGCTTCACGATGACCCGGTCGTGCAAGGGGCGTAGGCTCATCTGTCCGTCCTGTTCTGTTGCGTCGAGATTGGTTGGCACTCTTTATCGGAGAGTGCTGACGAGTATATGAACGCGTGGTGGCGCGATCCAATAACGGATTCGGAAAAGCATTTGCGTGGATGCGCTATGCGGACGACGACCGTACGCAGCAGCGATCCAGGTCACGCAGCATTTCGCCGATGCGATGAAGGCACGCGGATATGGTCGCATCGTCAACGTATGCAGCCGCGCGATCTTCGGCAGCCTCGATCGCACCGCGTATTCAGCCGCGAAAAGCGCGCTCGTCGGTTGCACGCGTACATGGGCGCTTGAACTCGCCGAGCACGGCGTGACGGTCAACGCGGTCGCGCCGGGCCCGATCGAGACGGAACTGTTTCGCCAGACGCGGCCAGTCGGCAGCGAAGCCGAACGCAAGGTGCTGGCAACGATTCCCGCACGTCGTCTCGGCACGCCGCACGATGTGGCCGCGGCGATCGCGTTCCTGCTGTCCGACGATGCAGCCTTCGTCACAGGGCAGGTGCTCGCGGTGGATGGCGGCGGCAGCCTCGGCGGACGCAGCTGACGCAACACAACCATCGCGGCGCAAGTCGTAAAACACGAGCCGTGCCGCATATTCCCCCACCCCCTTAGCATGTGACGAATCCGACTTTGGGCGCCGCGCAGGCGACGCTAAGATCGCCGATCCCGTAGATCGTGCGCTCACAACAATGAAAAAGTCCGCTTCGCCGTTGCTTGCCTTTCGTTTTCGTGTGGTGTGCGCCGCGATCGCGGGTGCGCTGTCGCTCGCCTCGTGCGGCGGCGTCGACAGCGATCCGCCGCCGCAGGCCAATGCGACGCCCGCGGCCAAGCGGCCGAACATCCTGTACATCATGGCCGACGATCTCGGCTATTCCGACATCCATGCATTCGGCGGCGAGATCAACACGCCGAACCTCGACGCGCTCGTCGCGTCGGGCCGCATCCTGTCGAACCATCACACCGGAACCGTGTGCGCGATCACGCGCGCGATGCTGATTTCCGGCACCGATCATCACCTCGTCGGCGAAGGCACGATGGGCGTGCCGACCGACGAGCGGCGCGGCCTGCCGGGCTACGAGGGCTACCTGAATGATCGCGCGCTGTCGTTCGCACAACTACTGAAAGACGCCGGCTATCACACGTACATCGCGGGCAAGTGGCACATCGGCTCGGGGATCGTCGGCAGCGCGACGGGCAGCGGACAGACGCCGGACCAGTGGGGCTTCGAGCGCAGCTACGTGCTGCTCGCCGGCGCCGCGACGAACCACTTCGCGCACGAGCCGGCCGGCTCGTCGAACTACACGGAAGACGGCCGCTACGTGCAGCCCGGCCAGCCCGGACAACCGGGCGGCGCGGGCGGCAGTCCGGCCGTGTTCTACTCGACGGACTTCTATACGCAGAAGCTGATCTCGTACATCGATTCGAACAAGCGGGACGGCAAGCCGTTCTTCGCGTACGCGGCCTACACGTCGCCGCACTGGCCGCTGCAGGTGCCGGAGCCGTGGCTGCACAAGTACGCGGGCGTGTACGACGCCGGCTACGACGCGATCCGCAACGCGCGCATCGCACGGCAGAAGGCGCTCGGTCTGATTCCGGCCGACTTCAGGCCGTTCGACGGACTGCCCGAAACGACGTCGGCGTCGCCGGCAACGGCGAACAACGGCACCTCGAACGCGAAGTACATCAGCGCCGTGCATTCGGCCGCCGACGGCTATACCGACTATGGCACCGGCAAGGTCGACAAGCTGTGGGCGAGCCTGAGCCCGGCCGAGCGCCGTGCCCAGGCGCGCTACATGGAGATCTACGCGGGGATGGTCGAGAACCTCGACTACAACATCGGCCTGCTGATCCAGCACCTGAAGGACATCGGCGAATACGACAACACGTTCATCATGTTCCAGTCGGACAACGGCGCGGAAGGCTGGCCGATCGACTCGGGCGCGGACCCGACGGCGACCGACACCGCGAACGGGCAGGAGCCGATCTATTCGACCCTCGGCACCGACAACGGCAAGCAGAACGCGCAGCGGCTGCAATACGGGCTGCGCTGGGCCGAAGTGAGCGCGGCGCCGTTCCGGCTCACGAAGGGCTATTCGGGCGAAGGCGGCGTGTCGACGCCGACGATCGTGCGCCTGCCCGGGCAGACGCAGCAGTTGCCGACGCTGCGCGCGTTCACGCACGTGACCGACAACACGGCGACGTTCCTCGCGGTCGCGGGCGTCACGCCGCCGTCGCAGCCGGCGCCGCCGCTCGTGAACACGCTGACCGGCATCGATCAGAACAAGGGCAAGGTCGTCTACAACAACCGCTATGTGTATCCGGTGACGGGCCAGTCGCTGCTGCCGGTGCTGACCGGCTCGGCGACGGGTGAAGTGCATACGGCGCCGTTCGGCGACGAAGCGTACGGCCGCGCGTATCTGCGCAGCGCCGACGGTCGCTGGAAGGCGTTGTGGACCGAGCCGCCGCTCGGCCCGCTCGATGGTCACTGGCAGCTGTACGACCTCGCGGCGGATCGCGGCGAGACGACCGACGTGTCCGCGCAGAACCCGTCGGTGATCGGCACGCTGGTCGACCAGTGGAAGGCCTACATGAGCAACGTCGGCGGCGTCGAGCCGTTGCGTCCGCGCGGCTACTACTGAGGACGACACGATGCGGTTGCGCTTCTGGACGCTCGGCGCGGCGCTCGCGGCCACGCTATTCGCGGCTGCGTTCGCGGCCGGCTATGCGAGCCCGTCGCCGTCGCCCGCCGGCGCCTTCGACGACGCGAATCGCGGCCGCCCGCTCGCGCCGCTCGGCTCGGAGCGGCAGTGCGAGCGCTACTCGGGCCTGCCCGCGGCGTGGCGTGACGATCCGAAGGCCGGGATGGTGCACCTGAGCGGCGGCGCGTTCGTGTTCGGCAGCACGCGCGGTTATGCGGACGAGCGTCCGGTCGGCGACGGCAGGACGCGCGTCGGCGGCTTCTGGATCGACCAGACCGACGTGACGATCGCGCAGTTCGCCGCCTTCGTGAAGGCGACCGGTTACGTGACCGAGGCCGAGCAGCAGGGCGGCGCGGCGGTGTTTCACGTGCCGACGCGCGACGAGCTGAATGTACGTGACCTCGCGTGGTGGAGCTGGGTGAAGGGCGCGTCGTGGCGGCAGCCGCGTGGCCCTGGAAGCAGCGTCGATGGGCACGGCAACTTGCCCGTCACGCTCGTCACGCAGCGCGACGCGCTCGCGTATGCGCACTGGCTCGGCCGCGACCTGCCGACCGAAGCCGAATGGGAATACGCGGGCAAGGCCGGTCGCGACGACGCGTCGCTCGACGCGGCGCCGCGCGACGCGCAGGGCAAGCCGGCCGCGAACTACTGGCAGGGTGCGTTCCCGGTGCTCGATACGGCCGAGGACGGCCATGCAGGCCTGGCGCCGGTCGGCTGCTACGCGGCGAACGGCTTTCACCTGTACGACATGATCGGCAACGCGTGGGAATGGACGAAGGACGCGTACACGGGCCCGCATCAGTCGCACACGAACGGCGACACGGCGGCCGTCGCGCCGCCGACGCGCCGGCACGACACGCCGATGGTGATCAAGGGCGGTTCGTTCCTGTGCTCGCGCGATTACTGCGTGCGTTATCGCGCGTCGTCGCGCGAACAGCAGGAAGCCGATCTCGGTGCGTCGCATATCGGATTCCGTACGATTCTGAGGGATGCATCGTGAAACGCGTCGCGCATTGCGTCGCCGTATGGCTGGCCGTTGCATGCGGCGTCGTTCAATCAGGTTCGGCCGTTGCCGCGGAGACCACCACGCGCACGGTGCGCGTCGGCGTGACGCGCGGCGTGCATGCGGAGATCCTCGACGCGGTGAAACGCGTCGCCGCCACGCGCGGGCTCGGTGTCGACGTCGTCGAATTCGACGACGCGTCGCGCATCGATACCGCGCTTGCGGACGGCAAGATCGACGCGGCGAGCTTCGAGGATGCACAGCGCCTCGCCGCCACCCGCACGGCGAAAGGCTACGCGCTGAGCGCCGTCGCGCCGACCGTCACGCTGCCGATGGCGCTCTATTCTCGCAAGCTGAGGAGTCTGAACGAACTGCAGCCCGGCGCGACGGTCGCGATCCCGGCCGATCCGCGTGGAATGGCGCGTGCGCTCGTGCTGCTGCAGAACGACACGCTGGTCACGCTGCGCGCCAAGGCCGGCCTGCATGCGACGCTCCGCGACGTGACCGGCAACCGGCTCGCGCTGAAATTCGTTGCGCTGCGTCGCGACCGGCTCCATGCGGCGCTCGACTCGGCCGCGTTCGTCGCGATCGACAGCGACGACGCCACGCGCATGGGCCTGCAACCGGCGCGCGACAGCATCAACCTCGAGGACGCGCGCTCGCCGTATGCGAACGTGCTGACCGTGCGCGATGCCGATCGTACGAAGCCGTGGGTCGCGCAGCTCGTCGCCGCGTATCACTCGGACGACGTCGCGCATTTCATCCTGACGCGCTACCAGGACTCGGTGCGGCGGCCGTGGTAGACGACTACCGCCTCACGGCAACGCGTGCGGCCGCTGCTGCAACAGCGCGCCGACGCTGTCGTTGCGCGAACTGTTCCGGCATCGGCATCGCTTCGTCGGCGCGCTGACGGTGCCGACCGCCACGCCGGCCACCCGCACGAATGCGCCACGCATCGACGCGTGGCACGACGCCGTCACGCTCACCGCGTGAGGAAAGCGGCACGCGATGCGTGCCTTACACTTGACGCTCTTTCAATCGTCTCCCAACGGAGCGCGCATGTACGCATCGACCTTCATTTTCCGCGCCGGGCAATACGACGACGAATTCCATCGGCTCGACCGGCAGATCGCCGACATGGCGCGTGCGACACCCGGCTATCTCGGCGAGGAAACCTGGGAGAACGCGGAAGCCGGGCTGATTCAGAACGTCTACTACTGGGAATCCGAGGCGGCGCTGCAGCAGCTGATCCAGCACCCCGCGCATCGGGAAGCGAAGGCGAAGCAGGCGCGCTGGCTGGACGGTTATCGCGTGGTGATCTCGCAGGTGCTGCGCGAGTACGGCGACGGCAAGCTCGCGCAACCGCACGCGGGGCAGCCCGCGTGAATTGAATCTCGAATCGGCGCGTCGAGCGTTCTGCGCGCACCACTGCGCATCCACGCACCGCGTCAAAGCGCCTCGACCAGCAACCGGTTGCTCTTTTCGCAGTACTCGTGACACGCGGCACGCGCGGCGATCGACGCGCCGTGCACGAACTTCGGCGCGTCGGCGCGGCGCGACATCGACACGACGATCGACGGCGGTGACGGCTGCAACGGCAGCTCGACGACTTCGCCGCTCGCGATCAGCGCATCGACGAACAGCACCGGAATCGCGGCGACGCCGAAGCCGTCGCGCACGAGCTGCACGATCACCGAGATCGACGGCGAGCCGGTGATGCGCGTCTCCGACAGCGGCACGCCATGCGCGTGCGCGAGCGTGCGCACGATGTCCTCGAGCGCACGATGCGGCGCGGTGCCGCGCCCGTAGGTCAGGATCGGCTGGCGCAGCACCTGGCGCGCCAGGCCCGTGCGCGTGGTCGGCAGCAGCCCCGCGCGCGCGATCCAGCGCACCGGATAATTCGCGAGCGCGTCGCAGACGACCGACGCCTCGTCGCTGCCCTCCACCCGAATGATCAGATCGAGCTCGCCGGCCATCAGCCGGCGCTGCAGCACGACGCTGACGTCGACGGTCAGGTCGACCTCCAGTTGCGGATAGTCGGCGGCGAGGCGGCGCAGGTAGTGCGGCAGCCAGCTGTGCACGACCGTCTCGATCACGCCGAGCCGCAGCTTGCCGCGCAGCGCGCTTTCGCCAGCCGCGGCGGCCTGCAGCTCGTGCGTCGCCTCGACGACGGCCTTCGCATAGCCGAGCAGATACTCGCCGTTCGGCGTGAGTCGGAACTCGCGGCTGTCGCGATCGACGAGCACGGTTTGCAATTCATCCTCGAGCGCCTTCAGGCGCTGCGAGATCGCGGCCGGCGTCGCGTGCAGCGCGGTGGCCGTCGTGCGGAAGTTGCGCAGCTTCGCGAGCGTGACGAAGGTTTCGAGAAAACGCGTGTTCATGGCGGTCGGCGGGACGGTGGACGCGCAGCTTGCCGGTGAAGAAAAATGAACGGGACCGGGGAAAACCCGAAGATGCGTTAAGAAATTCTATACACCGGGCGCAAAAAAACTCGTTGGCGACCAATTTTTTTCTTTTCTATTCTTCGCCGTAACCGCTGACGCAATTGCGGGAGCCCGACGACATCCCGACCCGCCACCACCATCATGACGCCTTCCGAATTCCGCCAGTCCGTACGCAGCGGCGCGTTCCGCCAGCCGACCGCCGGCCAGTGCGGCCCGTTCGCGCAAGCGAATCTCGCGATCCTGCCGAACGCGTATGCGCACGATTTCCTGCGCTTCTGCCAGGCGAACCCGAAGGCGTGCCCGCTACTGGGCGTCGGCGAGCCGGGCGCGTTCCGGCTCGACGTGCTCGGCGAGGATCTCGACATCCGCACCGACGTGCCGAGCTACAACATCTACCGCGACGGCCGCCTGACCGAGCGGGTCGAATCCCTCGAGGCGCTGTGGCGCGACGATTTCGTCGTATTCGCGATCGGCTGCTCGTTCTCGTTCGAGGACATGCTCGCGCGTGAAGGCATCGCGCTGCGCCACATCGAAGAGGGTCGCAACGTGCCGATGTACCGCACGTCGATCCCGAACCGCCGTGCGGGGATCTTCGGCGGCCAGCTGGTCGTGTCGATGCGCCCGCTGCGGGGCGCCGACGCGATCCGCGCGGTGCAGATCACGAGCCGGTTCCCGGGCGTGCACGGTGCGCCGGTCCATATCGGCCATCCGCGGGAACTGGGCATCGCCGATCTCGGCACGCCCGATTTTGGCGACGCGGTGACGGTGCGCGACGGCGAGCTGCCGGTGTTCTGGGCGTGCGGCGTGACGCCCCAAACCGCGCTGATGGAAGCGAAGCTGCCGCTCGCGATTGCGCATACGCCCGGCTACATGCTGATGACTGACATCACGAACGCGTCGCTGGCCGTGTTCTGACCGGTCGGCACCCGCGGCCCGTACGGCCGCCGGTCCGGCCCCGCCGCGGCGGTATGCGGCAACCGCAGACGATCCGCCTGGCCGCAGGGCCGCGCGCAACTGCCGCCCGACTAGCGCGACGCATGTACGACCACGCACGACACGCACCGCACGTACTACGAGCACGACACGCACCACACGCACCACCAGCCCGGCATTGACCGCACATTTCGACAGGAGCTTCACCATGGAAAGCAAGATCCTCGCGGCGCCCGCCGCCGACCCCGCGGGCCCCGCGCGCAACGGCCTGTTCGGATGGTATGCGGACGCGCAGCCGCGCGAGCGCCGCGCGTTCTGGAGCTGCAAGGTTGGCTACATGCTCGACGGGATGGACACGCAGATGCTGTCGTTCGTGATCCCGACGCTCGTCGCGACCTGGGGCATCTCGCTCGCGGACGCCGGCTTTATCGGCACGATGACGCTGCTCGCGTCGGCGCTCGGCGGCTGGCTCGCCGGCATCCTGTCCGACCGGATCGGCCGGGTGCGCACGCTGCAGCTGACCGTGCTGTGGTTCGCGGTGTTCACCGCCTTGTGCGGACTCGCGCAGAACTACCACCAGCTGCTCGCGGCGCGCGCGCTGATGGGCTTCGGCTTCGGCGGCGAATGGACGGCCGGCGCGGTGCTGATCGGCGAGGTGATCCGCGCGCGCGATCGCGGCAAGGCGGTCGGCCTCGTGCAGTCGGGCTGGGCGATCGGCTGGGGGCTGTCGGCGCTGCTGTATGCGCTGCTGTTCTCGGTGCTGCCGGCCGAACAGGCATGGCGCGCGCTGTTCCTCATCGGCCTCGCGCCGGCGCTGCTGGTGGTCGTGATCCGCCGCTACGTGAAGGAACCGGACGTCTACGAGAAGGAGAAGGCCGCGCAGGCGCAGGTGGCCGGCACGCCGCGCCTCACGGAAATCTTCGCGCCGCAGCTGCTGTCGACGACGCTGCGCGCGGCGCTGCTGACGACCGGCGCACAAGGCGGCTACTACGCGATCACGACCTGGCTGCCGACGTTCCTGAAGACGGAGCGGCACCTGACCGTGATGGGCACGGGCGGCTATCTCGCGACGATCATCATCGGCTCGTGGGTCGGCTACCTGACGAGCGCCTACCTGACCGACCGCCTCGGCCGCAAGCCGAACTTCATCCTGTTCGCGCTCGGCTCGATGGTGATCGCGTTCGCCTATACGTCGCCGGTGCTGAACCTCACGAACGCGTCGATGCTGTGGCTCGGCTTCCCGCTCGGATTCTTCGCGTCGGGCATCTTCTCCGGGATGGGCGCATTCCTCACCGAGCTGTTCCCGACGCGGGTGCGCGGCTCGGGGCAGGGCTTCTGCTACAACGTGGGCCGCGCGGTCGGCGCACTGTTCCCGTTCCTGATCGGCGCGCTGTCGAAGCACTACGGGCTCGGCGCGAGCATCGGCATCTTCGCGGTCGCCGCCTACGGCGTGATGATCGTCGCCGCGTTGACGCTGCCCGAAACCCGCGGCCGCGAACTCGACGCCGCGTAAGCGGGCGCCGGCCCGCCGCCTTACTTCTTCCCTTTGATCGAAGCCCTCACGCGGCGCGCGACGCGCGCCGTGCGGCGGCGCTCGTCCATCGCTTCAACGACGCATCGAGTTCATCGCCATGACTGACCGACATACTTTCCCCGTTTCCTCCGACGCCGCGCGCTGGCAATTCTGGATCGACCGCGGCGGCACCTTCACCGACATCGTCGCGCGCCGGCCCGACGGCTCGCTCGTCACGCACAAGCTGCTGTCGGAGAATCCCGAGCAGTATCGCGATGCGGCCGTGGCCGGCATCCGCCACCTGCTCGGCCTGGCCGACGGCGAGCCGATCACGCCCGAACGCGTCGACATGGTGAAGATGGGCACGACGGTCGCGACCAACGCGCTGCTCGAACGCAAGGGCGAACGCACCGCGCTCGCGACGACGCGCGGCTTTCGCGACGTGCTGCGCATCGCGTACCAAAACCGGCCGCGCCTGTTCGATCTCGACATCGTGCTGCCCGATGCGCTGTACGAGACCGTCGTCGAGGTCGACGAGCGGGTCGGCGCGCACGGCGACGTCGTCGTGCCGCTCGACGTGCAACGCGCGGAAGCCGAGCTGCGCCGCGTGTTCGACTCGGGCGTGCAGGCGCTGGCCATCGTGTTGATCCACGGCTATCGCTACACCGCGCACGAGCGCGCGCTGGCCGAACTCGCACGCCGGATCGGCTTCACGCAGGTGTCCGTGTCGCACGAGGTGTCGCCGCTGATGAAGATGGTGTCGCGCGGCGACACGACCGTGGTCGACGCGTACCTGTCGCCGATCCTGCGCCGCTATGTCGAGCAGGTCGCGCACGAGATGCCCGGCGTGAACCTGCAGTTCATGCAGAGCAGCGGCGGCCTGACGCGCGCCGATGCGTTCCAGGGCAAGGACGCGATCCTGTCCGGCCCGGCCGGCGGCATCGTCGGGATGGTGCGCGCCGCGCGCGCGGCCGGCTTCGACCGCGTGATCGGCTTCGACATGGGCGGCACGTCGACCGACGTGTCGCACTACAACGGCGAATTCGAGCGCGTGTTCGAGACGCAGGTGGCCGGCGTGCGGATGCGCGCGCCGATGATGAGCATCCACACGGTCGCGGCCGGCGGCGGCTCGGTGCTCGGCTTCGACGGCGCGCGGCTGCGCGTCGGGCCCGAATCGGCCGGCGCGAACCCGGGGCCGGCCGCGTACCGGCGCGGCGGCCCGCTGACGGTGACCGACTGCAACGTGATGCTCGGCAAGATCCAGCCCGATCATTTCCCGCGCGTGTTCGGCCCGCATGCGAACGAACCGCTCGACCGCGACGGCGTCGCCGCGAAATTCGCGGCGCTCGCCGACGAGATCCACGCCGCGACCGGGCGGCGCGAGACGCCCGAGGCGCTGGCCGAAGGCTTCCTCGAGATCGCGATCGGCAGCATGGCGAATGCGATCAAGAAGATTTCGGTGCAGCGCGGCCACGACGTGTCGCGCTACGTGCTGACGACCTTCGGCGGCGCGGGCGGCCAGCACGCGTGTGGCGTGGCCGACGCGCTCGGCATGACGCAGGTGTTCGCGCATCCGCTCGCGGGCGTGCTGTCCGCGTACGGGATGGGCCTCGCCGACCAGACCGCGATGCGCGAGCGCGCGGTGGAAGCGGTGCTGTCGGACGCGTCGCTGCCGGCGCTGAACGCGACGCTCGACCGGCTGACCGACGACGCGGTCGGCGCGCTGCTCGAACAGGGCGTGCCGCCGGAACGCATCGCGACCGAGCGGCGCGTGCACCTGCGCTACCAGGGCACCGATTCCGCGCTCGACGTGCCGGCCGGCAGCGTCGCCGCGATGCAGCAGGCGTTCGAAGCCGCGTACCGGCAGCGTTACGCGTTCCTGATGCCCGGCACGCCGCTGGTCGCCGAACTGGCCGCGGTCGAGGCGATCGGCCGCTCCGATGCGCCCCTCGAGATCGCGCCGCTCGCGCCCCGCGACGACGGCGCGGCGCCGCGGCCCCACAGCGCCGTGCGGTTCCATTCCGGCGGCCAATGGCACGACGCCGCGCTGTACGTGCGCGACACGCTGCTCGCCGGCGACACGATCGACGGCCCGGCGATCGTCGCGGAGCAGAACGGCACGACCGTCGTCGAACCCGGCTGGCGCGCGCGGATGACCGCGCAGGGCAACCTCGTGCTGACGCGCACGACGCCGCTGCCGACGCGCCGCTCGCTCGGCACCGACGCCGATCCGGTGCGGCTCGAGATCTTCAACAACCTGTTCATGTCGATCGCCGAGCAGATGGGGCTGCGGCTGCAGAACACCGCGTACTCGGTGAACATCAAGGAGCGGCTCGACTTCTCGTGCGCGATCTTCGACGGCGACGGCAACCTGATCGCGAACGCGCCGCACATGCCCGTGCATCTGGGATCGATGGGCGAGAGCATCCGCACGGTGATCGAGCGCAACCGCGGCCGCATGCGCGACGGCGACGTGTTCATGCTGAACGACCCGTATCACGGCGGCACGCACCTGCCCGACGTCACCGTCATCACGCCGGTGTTCGCGGACGGCTCGGACACGCCGCTGTTCTACGTCGGTTCGCGCGGCCATCACGCGGACATCGGCGGCACGACGCCGGGCTCGATGCCGCCCGATTCAAAGCACATCGACGAAGAGGGCGTGCTGATCGACAACTGGCAGCTCGTGTCGGCCGGCGTGCTGCGCGATGCGGACACGCGCGCGCTGCTCGCGTCGGGCCGCTACCCGGCGCGCAACGTCGAGCAGAACATGGCCGACCTGCGCGCGCAGGTCGCCGCGAACCAGAAGGGCGTCGACGAGTTGCGGCGGATGGTCGCCCAGTTCGGCCGCGACGTCGTGCTCGCGTTCATGGGGCACGTGCAGGACAACGCGGAAGAAGCGGTGCGGCGAGTGATCGGCGCGCTGCAGGACGGCGCGTACCGCTATCCGCTCGACAACGGCGCGGAGATTCGCGTCGCGATCCGGGTCGACCGCGCGGCGCGGCGCGCCGAGATCGATTTCACCGGTACGTCCGCGCAGCTCGACAACAACTTCAACGCGCCGAAGGCCGTCTGCATGGCCGCGGTGCTGTACGTGTTCCGTACGCTGGTCGGCGACGACATCCCGTTGAACGCCGGCTGCCTGAAGCCGCTCACCGTGATCGTGCCGGCGCGCTCGATGCTGAATCCCGAGTATCCGGCGGCGGTGGTGTCGGGCAACGTCGAGACGTCGTCGGCTGTGACCAACGCGTTGTACGGCGCGCTTGGCTGCGTTGCGTCCAGCCAGGGGACGATGAATAACTTCACATTCGGTAACGCTCAATACCAGTACTACGAGACGATCGCGGGCGGCAGCGGCGCGGGTGACGGCTTCGCGGGCGTCGGCGCGGTGCAGACGCACATGACGAACTCGCGCCTGACCGACCCGGAAGTGCTCGAATGGCGCTACCCGGTGCGGGTCGACTCGCACCGGCTGCGCGCGGGCTCCGGTGGCGCCGGGCGCTGGCGCGGCGGCGACGGCGCGGTGCGGCGGATCCGCTTTCTCGAGCCGATGACCGCGTCGATCCTGTCGAACAACCGGATCCATGCGCCGTTCGGCGCGGGGGGCGGCGAGGCCGGCGCGCTCGGCCGCAACACGATCGAGCGGGCCGACGGCACGGTCGAGACGCTCGCGCATATCGGCCGCGCGCAGATGGCGCCGGGCGACGTGTTCGTCGTCGAAACGCCGGGCGGCGGCGGTTACGGCGCGGCGGGCTGAGCGGGCGCCCCGCAACCCGTGCGGAAGCGGTGCGGCGGCGTGCACGCCGCACGGTTTTCGCGCGTGGCGACGGGGCCGTTGTACCGGTTCCATTCAGGGCGGTGCAATGCCCGGTGCGCGCCGGCGATATATTCACTTGCATTGATCCGCGCGCTATTGCCACGCGAATGGGAATAAAGACGGGCATTCGCGTCGTAAACGGAAACGGAAATTCCCCGCTTCCGCGCTCGACTCGAGGCGACCCGACCCCTGCGGAACGCCTTGGGGCCGAGCGGGACGGGGCGGCCGGGATTCCCCGCAAACGCCCGTCCGGTGGGGCACCCCGCCGATCCTGCCACCCCGCTTCGGGGCCCTGCGCCCCCCGCGCGCCCATCCCGCCAATCACGAAAAAGCCGCCGTGCCAATCGAGTCCCGATTCCTTGACACTCTCTGCCGAATGTGAGTGCCATTCTTGATCGTCATTTGATAAGATGGCTTACACATTCGTTTGGAAAACCTTGCGCGCGAATGCGCAACCGCCGGGTCGCATTGGTTGGAAACAAATACGGAACGAGGGCCGCTGTCATGGCCGTCACGACTGCCCCGCCGGATCCGCGCGCTGCGCGTCCGGGAATTGGGGTCAGCCAACTCGCCTCCGTCTACACTGTGCGTTTTTTCTGGATCGGGGCGTGTCCATGGATGACGAAAACGATAGCGCGGTGCTTGAAGCGCACGTCGGTACGCGCAGCCCCTGCTGGCGTCTCGGCAGCGACAGCAATGCGCTCGAGTTGGCGGCCGTTCGCGGCTTGACCAACGTCGCGGTGGCGCTGACCGGCGAGCAGGCCGCGCGAATTCGCGCGCTCACCGGCGTCACGTCGCACCTCGTGCTCGACCTTGCGCTGTTCGGCGACACGGTCACCCTCCACCTGGTCGGCCGCAAGGTCGACACGTCGAACTGGGCCGGCACGGCCTCCGCCTATTCCGATACCGCGTCGGTCGCGAACGACCTGTCGCACGGGCTCGCGTTCGCCGAGCAGGTCGTGTCCGAAGTGAATTCGCTCGTCGTGATCCTCGACCGCAACGGCATGGTGCAGCGCTTCAACCGCCTGTGCGAGGAAGTGACGGGCAAGCGCGAAGTCGACGTGATCGGCCGCAGCGCGTTCGAGCTGTTCATGAGCCCCGAGCAGGGCGCGCAGTCGCGCAGCAACATCACCGGCTTTTTCGCGAGCAACCGTTCGTTCGCGGTCGAGCGCTACATCAACACGGTCAACGGGCCGCGCCTGTTCCAGTTCCGCAACAAGTTCGTGCAGAGCGGCAGCGGCGCCGACGAGCAGTACCTGATCTGCTCGGGCATCGACGTCACCGAGGAGCGCAACGCGCAGCAGCGCCTCACCGAACTCGCGAACACCGACATGCTGACCGGCCTGCCGAACCGCCATGCGATCAGCGAGCGCATCGGCGCCGCGCTGGCCGCCGACCGCACCGACATGCGCGGCCAGGTCGGCATCCTGTTCCTCGATCTCGACAACTTCAAGCGCGTCAACGATCACTACGGGCACATCACCGGCGACCGCCTGCTGCAGGACGTGTCCACGATCATCAGCGGCTGCCTGCCGTCCGGGGCGACGCTCGCGCGGCTCGGCGGCGACGAATTCCTGGTGCTGTTCGAGCACGGCACGCGGCCGCTGCTCGAAGCGACCTCGCAGATCATCCTCGAACGGCTGCGCACGCCGATCCACCTCGGGCTGATGGAGATCTACACGAGTTGCTCGATCGGCATCGCGATGTATCCGCAGCACGGTGATTCGCTCGAAACGCTGATCCGCAGCGCCGACACCGCGATGTACGTCGCGAAGGAAGAGGGCAAGCATACGTACCGCGTGTTCTCGCTGGAGATGAACCAGAAGGTCGCGAAGTACATGTGGCTCGACACGAACCTGCGCAAGGCGCTCGAGGAAGAGCAGTTCGTGCTGCACTACCAGCCGGTCGTCGACCTCGCGAGCGGCGACGTACGCAGCGTCGAGGCGCTGATCCGCTGGCAGTCGCCCGATCGCGGGCTCGTCGCGCCGATCGAGTTCATCCACTTCGCGGAGGAGTCGGGGCTGATCGCGCCGCTCGGACGCTGGGTGATGCGCACCGCGGCAGCGCAGGCCGCCGCATGGAAGGCGAAGGGGCTCGGCGTGCGGGTCGCGGTGAACGTGTCCGCGCGGCAACTGCAGGACATGAACATCGTCCATCAGTTCGCATCGATTCTCGCCAGCGCGGGGTTGAAGCCGAGCCTCGTCGACATCGAGCTCACCGAAAGCAGCTTCATCGAGGATGAGGAAACGGCGCACGAGCTGATGAAGGAATTCCGCCAGCTCGGCGCGAAGATTCACCTCGACGATTTCGGCACCGGCTATTCGTCGTTGTCGCAACTGTCGCGGCTGCCGCTCGATTCGATCAAGCTCGATCGCAGCTTCATCACGGGCATCGATCGCAATCCGCGCTCGCAGGCGCTGGTGCGCTCGGTCGTGTCGCTCGCGAAGGCGCTGAGTTTCGCGGTCGTCGCCGAAGGCGTCGAGACGCCGGGGGAGGCGGAATTCCTGAAGCAGGTCGACGTCGACCACGCGCAGGGTTTCTACTTCGCGCGGCCGATGCCGGCCCAGGCGTTCGAGGGCTGGCTCGCGGAAACGAGAAAGCTCAGGCTGATCGCCTGAGCCTGCCCGCATCACGGAGCGCGCCGCCCGCGACGCGGCGGCGCGCTCCATTCACATCACACCGTGCGCAGCTTCGACACGCGCCGGTTCTGCAGCATCACCAGACGTTCCATGTACGCGAGATCCTTCGGCTCGATCGTGAACGCCGCGTGAACCCATTCCTCGGTGATGTCCATCAGCTCGGAACGCGTGATCTGGAACACGCGCTCGCGTGCGCGCAGCATCGCGCGGATGCCGTTCAGCTTCGGCTTCGTCACGTCGATGAAGGTGCGCGTCGCGAGATACGCGTCGCCCGCGTCGAACGTCTGGTCAACCAGCCCGCGATCCTCGTACCACTCGGCCGCATGCGCCTCGCCGGACGAGATCAGCGATTCCGCGAGCCCGCGGTCTGCCTTGCGCGCGACCAGCGAATAGCCGCCCATGCCCGGGAACAGGTTGAACGCGATCTCGGGAAAGCCGAGCTTCGCGCCCTTCTGCGCAAGCATGTAGTGGTGCGCGAGGGCGGCCTCGAAGCCGCCGCCCAGCGCGCTGCCCTCGACCATCGCGATCGAGATCGAACCGGTGCCGAAGCCCGTGTAGATCTCGTACACGCCATCGATGCACGAGCGGGCATAGGCCATCAACTGATCGCGGCGACCGCTGCGGATCGCGTCGACGAAGAAGCTCAGGTCGCCGCCGACGTTGAACAGCTCGGGCACGAGCGAACCCGTCACCCAGAAGTCGAACGGCAGGCCGGAGTCGCGTGCGACGCGCGCGAGATGGATGATGTCGGTGACGAGTTGCTGGTTGAAGCACGGCCGCGGCTCCGATCGCAGCATCATCCACATGATGTTGCGGCCTTCTTCGTAGAACGCGGTGAGTTGCGTGAGTTCACCTGCTTCGTAAAACGGACGGCACGCCGGATGAGATTGGAGTTGCATGGTATGTCCTCGTGAGATGTGGTTTTGCAAAGAGCGCCGCGGCCGGCGCCGTGGACAACTGCCCCCGCACGGCGCCGGCCGCGAGGCACCGCCATTGTTGCGCGCACACAAAAGCCGAAATGCGGGGAAAAACGCACGACGGGGACGAGGAGGGGTATCGCGGTCGGTGTGAGACGTGTGGACCATGCGAACGACGGGATCGATGCGATCGATGCGATCGCTTGGCGGGAGGACGTGGGGGAGGTGTGGCACGGAAGTGTGACGATGCGGCGACAATCGATGCGCGCATGCCGTACGGGAGACGTGTCGCGTGTCGGTCGTTTACGCGATGAAAACGACGCCGCGCCGTCGATCACATCTCATGGAATGTGCGGACTGGTGCAGCGACCGTGCATCGGTTAGCGTTGGAGGATGACGCTGCCGCTACCGCTACCGCATGGCGTTGACCCGATGCGTGACCGACACGGACGCGAACAATCTGTGCAAGAGGATGGAGTTGCGGCTGCGACGCGACAACGTCGACTGCACGATCACGAACTCGAACTACGCGGGCACCACGCTGAAGATCGCGCTGGCCTACGCGAACGAACAGGAGCGTGACAAGCGCGTCGGCGATCGCATGCTGATGCATCGATCTCGCGACACACACATACGCCCATTCCTGTGCCGGAAACTTGAATGCATCACAACGTGACATAAAATAAAAGCAGGCCTTCGTGCCATCCGGTTTCTATGCCGCAAACCAACCCGGCCGCGCGATACGCGCAGCGTGCCGGGCGGACCTTCTATTGAGAAGAACGGAGGATGGCCACAGACCACGCCGCGATCGGTGGCTGCTATCGCCGCACGATCTCGCGACAATGACGAGGGAAAAACGACGATGATGGTTACATTCCGATCCTCCGCCGCACCGGACATCGTGATGTTGCGCGATCTGGCGGAGTACCTGCTGGGGCTCGTCGGCAAGGGGCTCGACGTTCGCGGGGTGATTTCCACTGACGAATTGCCGGGCGCGATCGCGCGGCTCGAGCAGGCGATCAAAGATGATGTGGCGCGGGAAAGCGCGCACGCGCGTTCAACGCAGGCGCTGCGCACCGAACTGTCGCCGCATGCAGGTGGGCTCGCGCAACGCGCGTGGCCGCTGCTGGACATGATGCGTGCGGCCCAGGAACAGGGCCGGCACGTGATGTGGAGTGTGTAGGCGCGCGACGCGCGCCGGCTGCCCGGGAACCGGACCTCCGCTGCAAGGCCGACGGCCTGGCGTCGCAAGACGCCATACCGTCGGCCGATTTTTTTGCGCGGGGCGCTTTCCGCTTACGAATGGTGGTGCGTATGCGAGCGTGCCGAGCGCCGCGACGGGCGGTGCAAGAGCCGGTCGCGGATGCGCTCGCGGCTGCGCTGTTCCGCGAAGAACAGCACCGCGAACATGAGGACCGCGAGCAGCAGGATGGTCGCGACGATACCGTTTTCCATGTCGCCTCCGGCAGGTTGGGAGCGAGGGATGCCATCGGCTGGCGTTAGCCGGCATGGGCATCAAGAGGCCGGCGAGCAGATGCGCGTCGCGCCGGCCGCGGCCGGCATCGCGCCGGCGTTGAAGCGCTGGGCCAGTGCAATCGCGACCCCGCACGCATCCGCATCGTTGCGAACACGTGGTGCGTGGGATCGATCGAGCAGATGCGCGTTGCTCCGGCCGCCGCCGCTATCGCGCCAGCACATGATGGCGCGCGGCGGGGACTTCACGCCGAGCGCGAAGCCTTCGCCGGCCACCGGATCGACCCGCACGTCCGCGCGGCTCTCATCTTGATGGTAGGTCACGGAAAGCGGCGACTCCATCCCGATTCCTTTCACGGGCGCCCGCCGTTCCGACCCCACGCCGCAAACGAGCACGTACTGGCAAGCGCGCGGCGCACGAAGGAGCGCCGCGCCGCGTTCACGTCAGCATCGGCATCGCTTCGATCAGCGCGATCCCGAGCAGCGCGCCGATCGCGGCGCCGACCAGTTTCGGATGCCACCGCTCGAGATGCAGCGCGGTGAGCAGCGCGCCAATCAGGATCACGCCCAGCAGCGCGAATGCGATCACGAGATAACCGATTTCGAAATCGTTGTTGATCAGCATGATGTCTCCTTCCCATGTAGGCGTGTCGAACATACCGGATCGTCATTCGTTTCGGCGACGTCGCACGCACGCTTTCACTGCCTGAATTATATGTCACAACGTGATATAAAAAGCGCTCCCGCGCGGAGCAGATCGTGAAAGTGTCCCCACGCCCCTGCATCCCGCTTGCGGCGCTTCCCCGCCCGCATGTTGCGCCGCGGCGTGGCCGGCCGCCCAGCGGCTTGACGCTCGCGGGCACGTCACCCACACTGAATTGAACGACCGGGCGCGGCGCGCGGATGCGTGCCCGTCGCGTCCCGACCTGAACACGAACGCGCGGAGAGCTTCGACGTGGTGCGTTTTCCGTTCCGATCGACCGGCCGCCTGCCGGGCCGCGCCGCCGCGTTCGCGGTGGCCGTCGCCGTTGCCGCGCTCGCGCGTCCCGCGTTGGCCGATTCGGGCGACGAAGCGCCCGTCACGCTCGTCAGCGATGTTCACGTATTCGTGATCCAGCGCGACGGCTCGCTCGACGAGGAAGACGATTCGACGCTGCGCGCGAACGATGCGAACGGGATCGACGCGATCGCGCAGCGCTACGTCTGGTTCGACAAGAACCTGGAGAAGGTCGAGCTGGTCGCGGCCGAGACGATCGATCGCGGCGGCGTCGCGCATCCGGTCGGGCCCGACGGCATCCGCGATGTCCAGGAGCCGCGTTCGGCCGGCGCGCCGACGTTCCAGGACGGCCTGCTGCGCACCGTCGTGTTTCCGGGCGTCGAGGCCAGGTCGAGCACGCGCATCGCGTTCCGCAAGGCGCGCACGAAGCCCGTCAACGCCGGTTACTTCGGCTACTACGTCGAACCGTCGCGCGAGCCGGTGGAGAACCAGCGGCTGATCTTCGACGTGCCGGCCGACATGCCGCTGCGTGCGGACGCGCGCGGCTACGTCGCGCTGCCGCCGGTCACGGCGAACGGCCGCACGCGCTACGAGTTCGCATACCGGCACGGCCCGTACGACCGGATCGAGAGCGGCTCGGTCGGCTATCCGACCTACGGCGACCGGCTCGTGGTGTCCACGCTGCCCGACTATGCGGCGTTCGCCGCGCGCTACCGCAACGCGGCCGTCGACGCGGGCGCGAACGATCCGGCCGTCGTGCAACTGGCGCGCGCGCTCACCGCCGACGTCGCCGATCCGCACGACAAGGCGCGCCGCCTGTTCGACTGGGTGCAAGCGAACGTGCGTTACGTCGCGATTTTTCTCGGCGAGACGGCCGCCGCGCCGCATCGCGTGACGGACATCCTGCGCAACCGCTACGGCGACTGCAAGGACCACGTCGCGCTGTTCGGCGCGTTGCTCGCGGCGGTCGGCATCCGCAGCGAACCGGTGCTGATCAACCTCGGCTCCGTGTACGCGCTGCCCTCCGTGCCCGGCTACGGCGCGGGCGCGATCAATCACGCGATCACGTGGCTGCCCGGTCTCGGCCTCTACGCGGACACCACGACGAGCGGCATCGCGTTCGGCTACCTGCCGCCGATCGTGATGGACCGGCCGGCGCTGCTCGTCGACACCGGCGTGCTGTCGCGCACGCCGGCCACGCAGCCGAAGCGCCGCACCGCGCGCGTGGAGATCGATGCGGCGCAACCGGGCGCCGCACGGTTTCACGCGCTCGTCGTGGACGACGGCTGGACCGCGGAGCTCGAACGCACGCTGTTTCGCCGCGCGCCGCCCGAGCGCGTGCGGCAGCTTGCGAACGAACGGCTGCGGCAAAGCGGCTTGCGGGGCCGCGCACGGATCTCGACCGGCGATCGCCGCGCGACGGACGGGCCGTTCGACGTGACGTACGACGGCACGCTCGATCACGTCGTGTGGCCGGACGGCACGACCGCCGTGCCCGCGCTGTCGAGCATCACGGGCGGTATCGCGACGCAGGTCGAGGGGTGGCTGGCCGAACCGGTGCGCACGCAGCCGTGGGTGTGTCTGGGCGGCACGTTCGACGAGACCGGCGAAATCGCGCTGCCGGCTGGCGTCGCGGTGACCGACCTGCCGACCGATACGGCCGTGCACGACCGTTTCGTCGACTTCGCGTCGCATTACGTGTTCGATGCGGCCGCGCACGTCGTGCAGGTCACGCGCCGGCTGACGGCGACGTTCGGCCGGCAGGTCTGCACGCCTGACGAGTTCACGGCGCTGCGCGCGTCGCTCGAACGTATCGAGCGCGACACGCAGGCGCAGATCGTCGTGCGGGCAAGGCAACGTTGAACGCCGGGCGCGGCGTATGCGGCGCTCGGCACGATCGGACGCGCGGCCGGGTTCGGCCGACGCGCGGGAGATGGACATGACGAAGCGGGAAGACGAGATCGCCGACCTGTCGAAGGAACTGCTGGGCCGGATCGTGCAGGGCGCGATGATGAGCGGCGCGCCGGTGGATGCGCAACAGTGCGCGGCGCTGGCCGTGCGCTGCGCGACGGCGCTGGTCGATCGGCTGGAAGCACGCAGCGGCTGAGCGGAGTCGTCGCAGGCGAAGACGGCGCGAGCGAAGCCGGGGCGACTCGACAGGCGTTCGCCCGGGCCCGCATTGCGCTTGCACGTGACGCGTTACACGTCGGCGTGCGTGTCGCCTTCCGCGCGCACCGCGCCCGGCGGCCGCCCGACCACGCGCTTGAACGCCCGGCTGAACGCGGCGAGCGACCCGTAGCCGAGCCGGTACGCCACGGCCTCGATCGTCTCGCGGTCGCGTGCGAGCCATTGCGCGGCGAGCCGCATCCGCAGTTCGGTCAGGTAGCGCACGGGCGTCATCCCGGTGGCCGCGAGAAAGCGTTCCGCGAACACCGAGCGCGATACGCCCGCTTCGGCGGCCAGTTCCGACACGCTCCAGTTGCGCCCCGGATCGCGATGCAGCGCGACGATCGCGCGGCCGAGCTTCGGCTCGCGCAGCGCCTGCACCCAGCCGGTCGCGTCGCCGCATCCGCACTCGACCCAGCCGCGCACGATGAACGCGGCGACGACGTCGGCGAGCCGCGCGAGGATGCCCGCGAAGCCCGCGCGTTCGGAGCACGATTCGCGCTCCATCGCGTCGAGCATCGGGCGGATTTCCGGATAGCGCGCGAGCAGCGTGCCGACGTGCATGAACTCCGGCATCGTCCCGACGAGCGGCTGCATGCCGCCGAGATCGAGCTCCATGCACGCGCTGAAGATCAGCGCGTCGCCGGCGGCCGGCTCCGCCGCGGCGCACGACGTCGCGGCCACCGACGCGACCGTGTCGCAGATCTTCGCGACTTCGAACCCGCCGATCTCGCGGCACGGCGCATCCGGATCGGACACCAGCGCATGCGTGCCGCCGTGCGGCAGCAGGATCGCGTCGCCGGCCTCGAGCCGCACCGTCGTGCCGGCCGCGTCGCGCAGCAGCACGGGCCCGCGCCCGACGAAATGGAACTGCGCGCGGCCCGGCGCATGGCCGAAGCTCAGCCCGAACGGCCGCGGCACCTGGATCCGGCGATACTGCACGCCGCTCAAGCGCATGCCCAGCAGCAACTCGCTGACGAGGTCGTGCACGTCGGGCACGGGGGGAAGCAGGGGCTCGGCCATTTTGAGATTCGGACGATCGATCAACAAGAACGGATTGTATGTCATAGACCGTCCTGCCGTGGTTCCCTACGATAGGCCGTCATCAGTATTTTCCCTATCCCACTCGGAACGACGCATGAATCCCGGAATCTCCTCTGCCGCCACCCAGGCGGCTCCCCGCGCCCCGGCCTGGGGTGCCGTCTTCGCGATGACGCTCGGCGTGTTCGGCCTCGTCACCGCCGAATTCCTGCCCGCGAGCCTGCTCACGCCGATGGCCGACAGCCTAGGCGTGACCGAAGGCGTGGCCGGCCAGGCCGTCACGGCCACCGCGACGGTCGCGCTCGTCACGAGCCTGCTGATCTCCGCGCTGACGCGCACGATCGACCGCCGGCGCGTGCTGCTCGCGTTCTCCGTGCTGCTCGTCGCCTCGAATCTCGCGGTCGCGTTCGCGCCCGACCTGACGACGTTGCTGATCGGCCGCGTCGTGCTCGGCGTCGCGCTCGGCGGCTTCTGGACGATGGCGACGGCCACCGCGATGCGGCTCGTGCCGACCGCGATGGTGCCGCGCGCGCTATCGATCATCTTCAGCGGCGTGGCGGTCGCGACGATCGCATCGGCGCCGATGGGCAGCTATTTCGGGCACCTGATCGGCTGGCGCAACGTGTTCCTGATCGCGGCGGGGCTCGGCGGTGTCGCGTTCGTGTCGCAGGTGATGACGCTGCCGTCGATGCCGCCGAGCGGCACGACGCGGCTGCGCACGCTCGTCGACGTGCTGCGCCGGCCGACCGTCGGCCTCGGGATGTTCGCGACAATCCTCGTGTTCACCGGGCATTTCGCGTTCTTCACGTATCTGCGGCCGTTCCTCGAACAGGTCGCCGGCGTCGGCGTGAACGGGCTGTCGGCGATCCTGCTCGGCTACGGGATCGCGAACTTCGTCGGCACGTCGCTCGCGGGCCGCGTGCTCGAGCACCGGCTGCGGCCGATGCTGATCGGGATGCCGGCGCTGATGGTCGTGCTCGGCATCGCGCTCGTCGCGCTCGGCCGCGCGCCGATGATCGACGCGGTGCTCGTCGCGTTGTGGGGGATGGCGTTTGGCGGCGTGCCGGTTGCCTGGTCGACGTGGGTCACGCGCACCGTGCCCGATGAAGCCGAGAGCGCGGGCGGGCTGATCGTCGCGGCGATCCAGCTCGCGATCGCGACGGGCGCGGCGGCCGGCGGCGTCGTGTTCGACGCGAACGGCGCGGGCGGCGTGTTCCTGAGCGCGGCCGCGGTGCTGGCCGTCGCGGTCGCGACGATCGTGACCGGCGTGCCGAAGCGGGTTGGCGTCTCGCCGGCGCTGGCCGAATGATGGATCGCAGCGGGCCGGCGCGTGCGATCGCGCATCGGCCCGCTGCTCGTTGCTAGTTGTAATGCGCGCCGCGGGAATGGCGGCGCGGCACCTGAAGCGTGGGGACGGCGATTGCATCGGATGTAATCGTCGGCAGTCCGCTGTCCGCCCCGGGCAGCGCCTAGCCGCCTTGCTTCACCACCGCCGCCAGCGCCTTCATCGCCTCCAGGTAAGGGTAGGGCCCGTGACTGATGCGCGCGACGCCGTATTCCGCGAGTTCGGCGAGCGTCGGCGTGTCGGTCACGCGCATGATGTTCACGGGCAGCGGCGACGCGGCCGTCAGCGCGCGAATCAGCGCCGGCGAGCGCAGGCCCGGCACGAACAGGCCGTCGGCGCCCGCCGCCGCGTACGCGCGTGCGCGGGTCAGCACGTCGTCCAGAAGCCGTTCGTCGTGCGTGTCGGCCGCGGCCGTGAAGAACACGTCGGTGCGCGCGTTGATGAAGTAGCCGATGTCCGCGCGATCGGCCGCCTGCCGGGCCGCCGCGAGACGCGCGGCCGCGTCGTCGACGCTGCGCAGTTCGCCCGTCGCCGGAAAGCTGTCCTCCAGATTGCAGCCGATCGCGCCGGCCTCGATGCTGCGCGCGATCGTGTCGGCTACTTCCTCCAGCCGCTCGCCGTACCCGCTTTCGAGATCGACGGTGACGGGCAGGTCGGTTGCTTGGGCGATTCGCGCGAGCACTTCCATCACGAGCGCTTTCGGCATCTGCTCGCCGTCGGCGAACCCGTTGGCGACCGAGACCGACCAGCTGCCCGTCGCCAGCGCGAGCCCACCCGCGTCGGCCACCGTGCGCGCGCTGCCGGCGTCCCACACGTTGAACAGCGCGAGCGGCTCGCCCGCGCGATGAAGCGAACGGAAATACGCGGCTTTTTCCTTCTTATTGCGACTCATGCTCGTCCCTCCGGTTGAAATGCCGATCGGTGATCGTATCGAACGATACGTCGATGGTGTCGAGCGCCGCGAGAAAATCGCGCGCGTCGAACAGTTCGCCCAGGCTGCGTACGCCGCCCGACGTCAGTGTACGGCCGCTCAGCAGGCGAACCGTCGCCTCGACGATGATCGGCGCGCTGACCGCATAAATGTCGCGTCCCGACGCGCTCGCGCGATGCGTGATGCCGTTCTGCACGACGATGGCGTCCATCACGAATTGCTGCGCCGAGCGGCCGAGCGCGTCGACCGGTTGCGGCGGCGGCGTGCCGGCATCGCGGATATCGCGCAGCGCGAGTGTCGCGAGCCAGGACTCGATCGTATCGATGCGCAGATGACGCGCGAGCGTCATCACTTCCGAGAACGGCAGCAGCGTCACGTCGACGTCGCCGAGCGGCGCCGGAAACGGCCAGCGGCGCTCGCGTGCCGTCGTCGGCACCGCGGTCGGCTTGCCGTCCTTCTGCATCAGCCGGGTCGCGTGATTGCGCTCGCCGGTCACGCGCGTGCCGCGCGTCGGATGCCAGCTGTCGAGGCCGGTCGCGACGTCGACGCTCTCGATCGGCCGCTGCGGGTCGACGACGGCCGTCACCAGCAGGTCGGCCAGGCCGCCGTAGAACGCGGCGGCCGGCACCAGCGTCACGCCGGCGGCGCGTGCGCGGGCGTCGCGCTGCTCGGTCAGTGTCTGAACGGACGGCTGCTCGGCCGTCAGGTCGATATACGGGATACCGGCGCGCAACGCCGCGTCGGCGAGCGGCAGCGCGGTATCGAGGTAGGGGCCCGCGCAGTTGATCACCGCGTGCGTGCCGCGCAAGGCGGCGTCGAGCGCGGCCGGATCGTCGACCGACGCGACGCGCCACGGCGCCGCGGCGTTGCCGCCTTGCGCGAGCCGCGCGGCATCGCGCCCGATGCGTATCGCGCCGAGGCCGCGCCGTTCCAGTTCGGCGACGACAAACCGCCCGGTGTGACCCGTGGCGCCATACACTGCAACCGTCATTCGACCGTCCATGATTCACTCCGATACAGACCGGTTTGTTTTATAGTACAGACCTGTAGCGTCGTCAACCCCGCGGTGCTATCATCGGATGCACTTTTGCGGGACAGGCGGCCGTCGACGGCCGGGCTTCGATGAAACAGGAAACACAGACGAAGGGGAGCGCGCCCGATACGCGCGAGCGCATTCTGCAAACGGCGAGCGCGCTGTTCTATCGGGAAGGGACGCGGGCGGTGGGCGTGGATTTGATCGTCGCGCAGGCGGGCGTCGCGAAGACGAGCCTGTATCGGCATTTCGCGACGAAGGACGACCTGATCGAGGCGTTTCTGCTGCGCGAGGATGCGGATTTCTGGGCGCACTGGGACGCGGTGGCCGCGCGGTACCGGCGCACGCCGCGCGAGGAACTGGATGCGCAGTTGCAGTGGATCGGCGAGCGCATCGAGCGGCCCGGTTATCGCGGCTGTCCGCAGATCAACATCGCCGCGGAGTACGCGGACGGCAATCATCCCGCCCGCAAGGTCGCCGTCGCGCACAAGCAGGAATTGCGGCGCCGGCTGACGGAACTGGCCAGCGCGATCGGGATCGACGAACCGCAGACTTACGCGCTGCGGCTCGCGACCGTCATCGACGGCGCGCTCAGCAGCGGGCACGCACTGCACGCGCACGGCCCCGTGCGCTTCCTGCAGGAATTCGCGCAATTGCTGATGCCGACGAAGGGCAGGAAGTGAAGCGCGGGTAGTGCCGTGCCGCGCGCGGCTTCAGCCGCGCGTAGCCGGATCCTCCGACAGCATGCGCAACTGATCGCGCAACACATCGACTTCTCCGGCCGCGAACGGCTGTTCGATCTCGGCGTGTGCCTGCTGCCACAGCGGGAACGCGTCGCTCAGCAGACGATGGCCGGCCGGCGTGAGTTCGAGCAGGCGGCTGCGCTTGTCGTCCGGATCCTGCACGATCGTGACCAGGCCGCGCCGCTCGAGCGGTTTCAACGCGGCGGTCAGCGTGGTGCGATCCATCGCGAGCAGCGACGCGACCGATTTCATCGCGGCCGGTTTCGGCCGGTTCAGCGACATCAATAGCGAAAACTGGCCGTTGGTGAGATCCAGCGGACGCAGCACATCGTCGAAGATGCGCGCGAGATTGCGCGCCGCGCGCTGCATGTGCAGGCACAGGCAGCAATCGCGCACCATCAGCGTCGTTTCGAAAGGAAGCTTTTCATTGCGTGCCATGTTGCAATTGTGTTGATATCAACCTATCTTGTCAAGGGCGAGGAGCGGCAGCCCGCTGTTCCCGCCATCGGACGGAGGAAGCATGAGTGCTCAACAGCAGTTGTATCTCGCGGTTTTCCTCGGCAGCAAGGAGAGCCCGGCCATGAAGGCGTGGATGGCGCTACCGGAGGAGGAGCGGCGCACGCGGGAGAAGGAAGGGATTGCCGCGTGGCATGCGTGGGTCGACCGGCATCGCGACGCGATCGTCGAGCTCGGCGGGCCGCTCGGCAAGACCAAGTCCATCGGCAAGGGCGGCATCACGGACACCGCCAATGCGCTGAGCGGCTTTACCGTCGTGCGCGCCGCGTCGCACGACGCTGCTGCCGCGCTATTCGAAGGCCATCCGCATTTCACGCTGTTCCCCGGCGACACGATCGAGGTGATGCCGGTGCTCGCGGTGCCCGATATGTAAACGATGAACGCATGAACCATGCGCCGCAGCCTGCATGGAGACCAATTCCCGACAATCTGGATGGAGACACTGCAATGAAGCTTTACGGATTTGCCGGCACCCGCACGCAACGCGCGCTGTGGGGGCTGAAGGAACTGGACGCGGATTTCGAATTCGTGTCCGTCAACCTGCTCGCGGGCGAGCACAAGCGGCCCGAATTCCTGCACCTCAATCCGGCCGGGAAGGTGCCCGTGCTGGTAGACGGCGACCTCGTGATTCCCGAGTCGGCCGCGATCGTGCTGTATCTCGCGGACAAGTATCCGGAGAAGCAATTGCTGCCGGTCGATCTCGCGCGGCGTGCCGAGGCCTATCGGTGGATCATGTTCGCGGTGACGGAACTCGAGCAGCCGCTGTGGCGCATCGCGCGGCATACGTTCATCTATCCGCCCGAGAAGCGCTCGCCGGCCGACATCGAACTGGCGCGCGAGGATTTCAACGCGATGGCCGTGATCCTCGACAAGCATCTCGAAGGGCGTGAATTCATCGTCGGCGATACGCTGACGGTGGCCGATTGCGTGACGGCGTATCTGATCGACTGGGCGAGCGAATGCAACCTGATCGAACCGTTCCCGCAATTGCGCGCGTATCTCGAACGGTTGTATGCGCGGCCGAAGGCGCCGCAGCGGATTGCGGAGGCGCGGAAGGCGGCGTGAAGACGGCGGTCGGTGATGTCCACGGGCGCGATTGAGTTCGGCCGCGTGATTCGCTGGGCTGCGGTCAGGCCAGCCCGACGGGGGCGCCGAGCGCGTGACACAGCATCGACAAGTCGCGAATGGTCAGATGAGGGGGCGTGGCACGGTGCGCGTCGTGCGCTGTTTCCGCCCCTTCGTCGCGCACCACCCACGCCGCCTGAAGCCCCGCATTCAACGCGCCGACGACATCGAGGCGGTAATCATCCCCGACATGAAGCAGTTCCCCCGCAGGCACGCCAAGCGTCGCGGCGGCCGCATGAAAGATCTCCGGCTCGGGTTTCGCGAAGCCGAACGCACGCGCGCTGAGCGTGTCGCGGAAGAACTCGCCGCCCCCCGTCAGCCGAAGGTCCGCATTGCCGTTCGTCACCGCGATCAGCGGAAAACGCGCGCTCAGCCACGCGAGCGCCGGCAATGCATCGTCGAAGAACTCGACCCGATTCCGCGCGGCATAAAACACGTCGTATGCGCGCTCGGTCAGCGTGACGTCTTCGTTCGCGCGTTCCAGCGCAAGCCGGATCGAGCCGATGCGCAACGCACGATAGTCACCGAGGAGATCCGGCCGCAAGCGCTCGTATTCGTCGCGCAACTGGCTCAGCGCCTGCGACGTGGGCAGCACGCGCGCGGTTGCGGGCGCGTGCGCGAGCAGCCACGCATGCAGCGACGCTTCGGCCCGTTCGACGGAAGGGCCGAACGGCCACAGCGTGTCGTCGAGATCGAACGAGATGGCGGAAACGTTGGTCAGGTGCATGGCGACGGAAGATACCACGCAGTCGCCATTCACCACGGCCACGGGATCGCGCGCCCGGCGCCACTCTCGACAGCGTGCCGATACAGGAAACGCGCAACGGTCAGGTCCTGCAGCGCGAGCCCCGTCATGTCGAACACGGTGATCTCGCTCGCCGCGCGATCGACCGACACAGCCCCGGAGAGCACGTCGCCGATTTCAGTGCGCGGCAAATCCGGCGCCCACTGACACTCGCCGATGCTGCGCGCCTGCTCGTGATCGTCCACGAAAATCCGCGCACGCTCCAATACGCGCTCGGGAAGTTCGCGCTTGCCCGCGGTATCCGCGCCCACGCAAGTCAGATGCGTGCCTGGCTGCACCGCATCCGCATCGAACAGCGGGCCGCCGCCCGGTGTCGCCGTGATGACCACGTCGCTGTCGGCCACCGCATCGTTGCGGTCTCGTGCGACGCGGATGTCGCAGCGTTCGCGAAATGCCGATTCGAACTCCGGATCGACTTCGCCGCCGACGTTCACGTACTGCACCGAGCACCGTTGCGGCAGCAGCCTGATCGCATAGTCGAGCTGGACGCGCGCCTGCACGCCGGTGCCGAACACGCAGATGCGCGTGCTGTCGCGGCGGGCGAGCGCCTGCAGCCCGAGGCCGCCTGCCGCTCCGGTCCGCGCCGTGGTGATCGCGTTGCCGTCCATGATGCAGAGTGGGCGGCCGGTGGCCGGATCGAACAGCGCGATCGTCGCCTGATGCGGTTCGCCGCCGCGGCCGCGATTGCTGGGCCAGAACCCGGCCGCCTTGAAACCGAGCAGATCCTGGCTCGCGACGTCGCCCGACTTGATTCCGAATACGCCGCCGGTATGCAGCTTCTCGCGGACGACCGGAAACACGCGTCCGGCGCGTCGGCTATGCAGCACGAAGGCCTCGCGCACCGCCGCCGTCACTTGTTCGGCTTGAAGGGCCGGTTCGACCACATCGCGGTCGAGAAGAAGGAGTTGAGCGTCTGTCGGCATGGTGGGCGAGCCTGTGGGGCGATGCGAATCGCAATGTTTATAGTTTGTATAGATATAGACAAAATGTCAATTTGGTCCGGATGAGGGAGTCGGGCGTTGGATCGCCGCACCGGCTACCGTGCTCATGATGCTCACCACCCGTAGAAGCGCGGCCACGTCTCGACCGCGCCGTCGCCGCTCAGCGCGTGGTATTCCGGATGTTGCGCACCGGTCGCGCACGCATGATTCGGCAGGATCCGCAAACGGGTACCAATCGGAAACCGCTGCGCGATGCGCGTATCGGGCGTATCGATGCGCGACACGATGCCGTGCTCCTGATTGGCCGAACTCATCACATACTCGCCGAGCACGTCGCCATCTTCGGTACACACCTGCCCGTAGCCGAAATCCCGCGCCTGCCGCTGGGTGCCGCGATCGCGGCTCATCGCCATCCAGCCCGCGTCGACGATGGCCCAGCCTTTTTCTTCCTGGTGTCCGATGACGGTGGTCAGCACCGACAGCGCGATGTCGGCCTGTGCGCACACGCCGATGTTGTGCATCACGAGGTCGAACAGCACGTAGACGCCTGCGCGGACTTCCGTCACCCCGTCGAGGTTCGTCGCGGACAGCGCGGTCGGCGTCGAACCGATGCTCACCACCGGGCAGGGCAAGCCGGCCGCCCTGAGGCGCTCGGCGGCGTGCACGGTGCGGCTGCGCTCCTGTTCGGCGATCGCGACCAGCGCGTCGCGCGTGTCGTATTCGTAACTGGAACCGGCGTGAGCGAGCACGCCGCCGAGCGCCATGCCGCCATCGACCAGCGCGCGGCCGACGTCGATCAGCAGGCCGTCGTCGGGCCGAATCCCCGAGCGGTGGCCGTCGACGTCGACCTCGATCCACACGTCGAAGCGCTCGCCGTGCTCGCTCCCGAATTCGGCGATCGCGTTCGCGGTCTCCAGGCTGTCGGCGACGATCTTCAAGTCGCAGCCCTGGCGGCGCAGCGCGAGCGCCTGACCCAGCTTGGCCGGAATCATCCCGACCGCGTAGACGATGTCGCGCACGCCGGCCGCGAAGAACTGTTCGGCTTCCTTCAGCGTCGACACCGTGATGCCCTGCGCGCCGGCCGCGATCTGCGCGTCGACGACCTGCTGGCACTTGGTGGTCTTCACGTGCGGCCGGAACTTGACGCCCAGTGCGTCGAGATGCGCCTGCATGCGCGCGATGTTGTTGCGCATGCGATCGACGTCGATCAATGCGGCGGGGGTGTTGAGGGGTGGGATGCCCATGGTGCGTTGCCTCGGTGGGTTGCCGACAGCGAACACTGTAGGGCGATCGGCCGGCCGCGTGTTTAACGCGTGCCAAATCGATCATTAAGCCGCATTTAATCGTGGAAAGCCACTCAGGCCTTGCCGCGCCATGGCGGCGGATCGAGAAATTGCTTCGCGGCATCGAGAAAAACCCGTTGCCGCGCGGAGCGGCCGGTGCGCGACGGCAGCAGCGCGGTCACCGGCGCGGGCGGCAGATGCCAGTCGGGCAGCAGCCGCACCAGCTTGCCGTTCGCGAGCAGCGGTGCGACGTCCCATTCCGAGCGCTCGACGATGCCGAGCCCGGCCAGTGCCCAGTCGGTGATGACGGTGCCGTCGTTCGATGAAAGCGCGCCCGTGATGCGGATCACCGCGGATCGCCTGGCTTCACCCTTGTTGTCGCCGGGTTGCGAGAAGTGCCAGCGCGGGACGTCCTCGTCGTTCTCGCGCAGGCACAGGCAGTCGTAGCGGGCGAGGTCGGACGGATGGTTCAGTTCGCCGATGCGACGCGCGTAACCGGGGCTCGCGCACAGGAAGCGCTCGTTGGGGGCGAGCGGATAGCCGATCCACGACGACGACTTCAGGGTGCCGACATGCACGACCACGTCGGCGCCCGACGCGCTGCCCAGCGGGCTCTCCGACAGATGCAGCGAGATCTCGAGCTTCGGATGCGCGCGCTGCACGTCGCGCGCGATCCGCGCGACGTACTTGCGTCCGAAGCCGAACGGCGCGACGACGCGCAGCGTGCCCTGCACGTCGCCGTGATCGCCGGAGATGTTGACCGGCAGCGCCTCGACGCGCTCGAGAATCTCGACGGCCTCCTGATACAGCCGCTGGCCTTCGTCGGTCAATGCGATGCCTTTCGGCTGTCGCACGGCCAGGCGTACGTCCAGCCGCGCCTCCATCCGCTGCAGGCGGATCGTGACCGCGGGCGGGGTGAGGTCGAGCAATCGAGCGGCGGATGCCAATGAGCGCGACGCGCCGATCGCGCGGACGAGTCGAAGGTCTTCGAGATCGAGCATTGCATGTCTCTTAATGCTGGCATTGCGAAGCATTAAACAACACATCGCGCGAAGACGGTAGCGTTACACCGCGTCAACCAACCTGCGGCTTCGTGCGCGTCACGCGTCCAGCCCGAAAATCAACGAACGATGCGCGCCCACGCCGGCGGCGACGCCCGATGCCGACGCGAAGGTCGCATTCGTCATCAGGCTCGACGCATCGCCGGCCGCGAACACGCCGGGAACGCTCGTCTGCTTCCACGTATCGACGCGGATCGCCACGCCGAGCGGCCCTTCGTCGAACGCACAGCCGAGCTGTTGCGCGAGATCGCTCGCCATCTCCGTACGCGCGCCGATGAAGAGCGCCTCGATCGGCACGACCTGCCCGTCGGCGAGCCGTAACGCTTCGATATGCGGTGCGTCGCCGAGGATCTCGACGACCGGCGATCGCTCGATACGCACGCCACGTGCGCCCAGCAACGCGGCTTCCTCTTCATTTGGTTCGACTACGCGTTGCGTGAACCACGTCGTCGGCCCCCAATCCGGAATCAGGATCGCCTGATGCACGGACAGCGGATGCGTGGCCAGCACACCGAGTTGCCGGCCCGACACCTCGTACCCATGGCAATACGGACAATGCAGCACGCTGACGCCCCAGCGTTGCGCAAGACCCGGCAGCGCAGGCAACGCGTCGCGGATGCCGGTCGCGAGGATCAGCCGGTCGGCGCTGGCGCGGCTGCCGTCCGCGAGCGTCACGTGAAAGCGGCCGCGCGCATCGCGCTCGGCGGAGCGCGCTTCGCTGGCGATTTGCTGCACGGTCGGATACGCCGCGAGTTGCGCGGCGGCGTCGGCGACGATCCGCGCCGGCGGCTTGCCGTCCTGCCCGAAAAAACCGTGCGCATGCTCCGCGAAACGATTGCGCGGCCGCCCGGCATCGATCACGAGCACGCGGCGTCGCGCGCGCGCCAGTTGCATCGCGGCCGACAGCCCGGCAAAGCTGCCGCCGATCACGATCACTTCATGATGGTTCTGCATGTGTTCACCCCTTTCCGGAATCCGTGCCAGCGAAGAACGTGCTTCGCTGGCGGTCAACTCATGAAACACGAGAAGTTGCATGATAGGTCGATGGTATCATTCATGCAACTTCAGGAGTTTCGAGAGTGGGAGCCGTCCGGCGATGAGAACCGATAGCCGTTTGTCGCGCATGCTGCATGCGCTGATCCACATGGACCAGGCCGACGGCCCGCTGACGTCGGAGGCGATCGCGGCGATGCTGGGCACGAATCCGGTCGTCGTGCGGCGCCTGCTCGGCGGCTTGCGCGACAGCGGCTACGTGCAGTCGGAAAAAGGCCACGGCGGCGGCTGGGCGCTCGCCGTCGCGCTCGACGACATCACGCTGCTCGATGTCTATCGTGCGGTGGGCGAGCCGCCGGTGTTTTCGGATCTGGTGTCCGAGGATGCCCCCGAATGCCTGGTCGAACAGGCGGTCAACGCGCATCTGTCGGCCACGCTGAAAGAGGCCGAGGCGGTGCTGCTCGCGCGCTTCGGCGAGGTCACGCTCGGCATGCTGTCACGCGATTTCGAAGCGAAGGCGGCGCGCCGCCGCACGCCGCGCTGATGCGCTGCAGCATCGCCGCCGGCTGCAGATAGCCGGCAGTCCGACGTAATGCGGCGCGGCGCGAAACCGCCGCACCGCCGTGTTCTGTCCCCCGACTTCTGCCCGATTCGCCCGCCACAGGGCAAAATACGGGTTTTCCGCACCCGAGAGGGCGCGTCCGAATCACGCGCCGGGCGGCGGCAGTGCGCAGTCGCACGCCGTCGCCGGGCGCCCAGGCAAGCTGCTCGCCGCGTCGCGAGCCCACAGGAGTCCAGACCCCATGCCCGAAACCAACCTGTCCTTCTTCGGCCGGCTATCGCTGGCCGTCGGCACGTTCTTCTCCGTGCTCGGCAACCGCGAGTTCGCGGCCGGCGTGCTGCGCCTGCGCGACGGCGCGCCGGCACCGGTCGCGCCGACCCCCGCCGCGGCGCCGGCACCCGCGCCCGTGAAGGCGCCGGCGCCCGAGCTGCGCGAAGCGAGCCCGCAAGCCGCACTGCAACTGCTCGGCCTGCTGCAGCGCGATGCGCGCTTCATCGACTTCGTCGAGGAAGACATCGCCGGCTACGCGGACGCCGATATCGGCGCCGCCGCACGCCTCGTGCACGACGGCTGCCGTGCCACGCTGCGCGAACACTTCACGATCGTGCCGGTGCGCGATGAAACCGAGGGCAGCCGCGTGACGCTGCCGGCCGGCTTCGACGCGACGGCCGTGCGCGTGACGGGGAACGTGGTCGGCGCGGCGCCCTTCACGGGCACGGTCAGCCATCGCGGCTGGCGCGTGGCCGATGTGCGCCTGCCGAAGCTGACGGGCAGCCACGACGCATCGGTGGTCGCACCGGCGGAGGTGGAACTGTGAGCGATCCGCGCTATTCGATCGGTATCGACCTCGGTACGACCCACTGCGGGCTGTCGTACGTCGACAGCGCCGCGAGCGACGGCGAAAAAATCACGCAGCAGGTGCTGCCGATCGCGCAGCTGACCGCGCCCGGTGCGCTGGAGTCGCGCGACCTGCTGCCGTCGTTCCTCTATCTTCCGCATGAAAGCGAGCTGACACAGGGCGACCTGACGCTGCCGTGGACGGACTCGCGCGGCTTCGCGGTCGGCGAGATGGCGCGCACCCGTGGTGCGGGCACGCCGATCCGCCTCGTGTCGAGCGCGAAGAGCTGGCTGTGCCACCCGGGTGTCGATCGCCGCGCGGCGATCCTGCCGAGCGATGCGCCGCCCGAAGTGTCGCGCGTGTCGCCGCTGGAAAGCTCGATCCGCTACCTGACGCACCTGCGCGAAGCGTGGGACCACGCGCATCCCGACGCACCGTTCGCCGACCAGGACGTGACGGTCACGATCCCCGCGTCGTTCGACCCGGCCGCGCGCGAACTGACGGCGGAAGCCGCGCGCGCCGCCGGCTACACGCGGATGACGCTGCTCGAGGAGCCGCAAGCGGCGCTCTACAGCTGGATCCAGAAGAGCGAAGGCGGCTGGCGCAAGCAGGTGCAGGTCGGCGACCTGATCCTGTGCGTGGACGTCGGCGGCGGCACGACCGACCTGTCGCTGATCGCGGTGGTCGAGCGCGACGGCAACCTGGAACTGCATCGCGTGGCGGTCGGCGAGCACATCCTGCTCGGCGGCGACAACATGGATCTCGCGCTCGCGCACGTGGTCGCGCGCAAGCTCGCGCAGCAGGGCACGCAGGCCGATCCGTGGCAACTGCGCGCGCTGACCTACGCGTGCCGCGCCGCGAAGGAAACGCTGCTGTCCGACCCGACGACCGACGCGGTGCCGCTCGTCGTGCCGAGCCGCGGCTCGAAGCTGATCGGCGGGTCGATCCGCACGGAACTGACGCGCGCGGAACTCACGCAAACCATCCTCGAAGGCTTCTTCCCGCAAGTCGATGCGGCCGCGCGGCCGGTGAGCCGCGCGCGCGTCGGCCTGACGCAGCTCGGCCTGCCGTATGCGCAGGACGCGGGCATCACGCGCCATCTCGCGGCGTTCCTCGGCCGCCAGGTCGCGGCGCTCGACGCGCTCGAAGGCGTGCAGCGCACGCTGCCGCAAGGCGCGACGTTCCTGCATCCGACCGCCGTGCTGTTCAACGGCGGCGTGTTCAAGTCGGCGCTGCTCACGCAGCGCGTGCTCGATACGCTCAACGGCTGGCTCGCCGCCGAAGGTGCGCCGGCCGCGCGCCTGCTCGAAGGCGCGGACCTCGACCTCGCGGTCGCGCGCGGCGCCGCGTACTACGGCTTCGTGAAGCGCGGCCGTGGCGTGCGCATTCGCGGCGGCACGGCGCGCGCGTACTACGTCGCGATCGAATCGGCGATGCCCGCGGTGCCGGGGCTCGAACCGCCGGTGCAGGCGCTGTGCGTCGCACCGTTCGGGATGGAGGAAGGCTCGGATGCGGCGCTGCCGCCGCAGGAGTTCGGGCTCGTCGTCGGCGAACCGGTGCAGTTCCGCTTCTTCGGGTCGTCGGTGCGCCGTCAGGACGAGGTCGGCACGCTGCTCGACTACTGGTCGGCGGAAGAGCTGCAGGAGCTCGAGGAAATCCAGGCCACGTTGCCCGCCGAAGGGCGCACGGTCGGCGAGATCGTGCCGGTGAAGCTGCATGCGCGCGTGACCGAAGCCGGCACGCTCGAGCTCGAGGCGATCCCGAGCGGGACGGACGAGCGCTGGAAGGTCGAGTTCGACGTGCGCGGCGCCGCCTGAGCGCGATGAAGCGCTATACCGTCGGCATCGACCTCGGCACGAGCAACACGGTCGTCGCATACGTCGAGGCCGGCTCCGACGCGATCCGCGTGTTCGACGTCGATCAGTTGGTCGGCCCCGGCGCGGTGGCCGCGCAGCCGCTGCTGCCGTCGGTGCGCTATCACCCGGCGGCGGGCGAACTGCCGCCGGACGCGCTGCGTCTGCCGTGGGCGGCCGCTCCGAAGGCCGGCGCGGCCGCGGCTGATGTGCCGCCGGCCGTGATCGGCCGTTATGCGCGCACGCTCGGCGCCCAGGTGCCGGGCCGGCTCGTCACCAGCGCGAAGAGCTGGCTGTCGCACGCATCGGTCGACCGGCTCGCGGCGATCCTGCCGTGGGGCGCGGCCGACGGTGTCGACAAGGTGTCGCCGGTCGACGCGAGCGCGAGCTATCTCGCGCACGTGCGTGCCGCGTGGGATGCCCGCTTTCCCGATGCGCCGCTCGCGAAGCAGGACGTCATCCTGACGGTGCCGGCCTCGTTCGACGACGGCGCACGCGCGTTGACGGTCGAGGCCGCCAGGCGCGCGAAACTGCCGGCGCTGCGCTTGCTCGAAGAACCGCAGGCCGCGTTCTACGACTGGTTGTACGGCCAGCGCGCGACGTTGCGCGACACGTTCGCCGCGGCGCGCCGCGTGCTGATCTGCGACGTCGGCGGCGGCACGACCGATCTCACGCTCGTCGATGTCGCGCCGGGCGACGACGGCGAGCCGACCTTCACGCGCGTCGGCGTCGGCAATCACCTGATGCTCGGCGGCGACAACATGGACCTCGCGCTCGCGCGCCTGGTCGAGACGCGGCTGACCGAGCCCGGCACGCGGCTGTCCGCCGCGAGCCTGTCGCAGCTCGTCGAACGCTGCCGCGCCGCGAAGGAGCGGCTGCTCGGCGACGACGCGCCGGCGTCCGTCACCGTGACGCTGCTCGGCGCGGGCAGCAAGCTCGTCGGCGGCGCGCGCTCGGCCGAGCTGACGCGGCAGGAAGTCGAGCAGGTCGTCGTCGACGGTTTCTTTCCGCAGGTCGAGGCCGGCGAGCTGCCGCGCCGTGCGCGGGCCGCGATCGTCGAATTCGGCTTGCCGTATGCGAGCGACCCGGGCGTCACGCGCCACGTCGCCGCGTTCCTGAACCGTCATGCGGAAGGGCCGCTGCCCGACACGCTGCTGCTCAACGGCGGCGTGTTCCGCGCGGGTGCACTCGCCGGCCGCCTCGCGCAGACGCTCGGCGCATGGCGCGGCGCACCGCTCGACGTGCTGCACAACGCACACCCGGACGTGGCCGTCGCGCGCGGCGCGGTGGCGTACGGCCTGGCGCGGGCCGGGCATGCGCCGCGCATCGGCGGCGGCTCGGCGCGCAGCTATTTCCTCGTGCTCGACGACGGTGAGGGTGAGAGCGACGCCGCGCCGCGCGGCGTTTGCCTGCTGCCGCGCGGTGCCGAGGAAGGCCGCGAGATCCGGCTCGAGGAGCGCACGTTCGCGCTGCAACTCGGGCAGCCGGTACGCTTCCACCTCGTGTCGACGGTGGCCGAGACCGCGTACCGGCCCGGCGATCTCGTCGAGCTGGACGGCGGCGATTTCGTGCGGCTGCCGCCGATCGCGACGGTCGTCGACCGGCAGGCCGGCGGCGACGCACGCGAAACGCCGGTGAAGCTCACCGCGTCGCTGACCGAGGTCGGCACGCTCGAAATGCACTGCATCGCGACCGACGATGCATCGCGGCGCTGGCGGCTCGAATTCCAGTTGCGCGGCGATGCGCCCGCGCAGGGCGACGGCGCCGCGCCGGCGCGCCATCCGCGTGTCGACCACGCGATCGAGCTGATCGACCGCTCGTTCGGCAGCAAGGCCGCCGGCGTCACGCCGAAGGACACGCGACGGTTGCGCGCGCAACTTGAACAGGTGCTCGGCCCGCGCGACGAGTGGGACGTCGCGCTCGCGCGCGAACTGTTCGACGCGTTGCTCGCACGGGGGCGTCGTCGGCGGCGCTCGGCCGATCACGAACGTGCATGGCTGAACCTGGCCGGCTATTGCCTGCGCCCCGGCTTCGGCCATCCGCTCGATGCATGGCGCATCGAGCAGCTGTGGCCGCTGTTCGACGACGGGATTCAGTACGTGAACGACGCGCAGGTGTGGTCGGAGTGGTGGACGCTGTGGCGGCGCGTGGCCGGCGGCCTCGACGACGATGCGCAGACCCAGGTGCGCGACGCGATCGCCTTCCTCGAACCGTCCGACGACAAGCGCCGCAAGCTGCCGTTCGACCCGGCCAAGGTCGGCCCGGCCGACATGACGCGCTTGTCCGCGTCGCTCGAACGATTGCCGGTCGAGCGCAAGGTCGAACTGGCCGAGCGATTGATCGTGCAATTGCAGAAGCCGGCCGAGCGCACGCTGTGCGCGTGGGCGCTCGGGCGGATCGGTGCGCGCCGGCCGTTCTACGGCAGCGCGCACAGTGTCGTGCCGGCCGGGATCGCGAACCGCTGGCTCGACGCGTTGTTCGCGCTGGACTGGAAGCAGGTCGAACCCGCGGCCTTCGCGGCCGCGCAAATCGCGCGGATGACGGGCGACCGCGAACGCGATTTGCCGGACGACACGCGCGAAGCGGTGATCAAGCGCCTGTCGGCCGCGAATGCATCGGCGGCGTGGATCGACATGGTGCGCGAGGCGATCGCGTTCGACGAAGCCGATACGGGGCGCGTGTTCGGCGAAACGCTGCCGGCCGGGTTGAAGCTGCTGGCCGGTTGATGCAAGAGCGCGGTGCTTCGATCCGGTTCGCCGATCGAAGCATCATCCGATCGAGTCGGGCCGTGCGTCGCGGCCCGTCTCTGTCTGTCAAGCATGCGACACGAGTTCGCGTTGCCTTTCCCCCGATTCGATTTCGTTCACGTCACGGGTTGCCGCGCGCCGCGCGAGGTGAATGCCCGCGAGCATGCAGCGCACCGAGCCGCCGGCCAGCTCGATCGTCGGCACGTCGAGCGGCAGCAGCCGCGCGGAGCGCTCGATCGTCGCGCGTTGCTCGCCGGTGAGGCAGTCGAACGCACGCCGCGACAACGCGAGCACGCGCCCGTCCTTGCCCGACAGTTCCAGCGTATTGCCCGCGAAGTTGGCGATCTGCGCGTGATCGAGCGCGATCACCGTGCGGCCCGTTTCGGTCAGACGTTGCGCGATCTCGTCGCGGCGGCGCCGATCCGCGATCAGGTCGAGGCCGACCATCGCGAATTCGGTGGCGACGCTCATCATCACGTTCGTGTGATAGATCGGCTTGCCATTCGCGTCGGCCGTGTCGAAGCAGATCGGCTCGAAGTTGAAATTCGTGCAGAAGCGCTCGAGCGCGACCGGATCGGCACGGCGCGAACGCGCGGTGTATGCGATCCGCGCGACGTGATCGAGCACCATCGCGCCCGTGCCTTCCAGGAACACGTCATCGTATTCGAGCCCCGAGTAGTCGATCACGTCCTGTACGCGGTACTCGGCCTTCAGCATCTCGATCACGTCCGCGCGCCGTTCGCGGCGACGGTTCGCGCTGTACATCGGATACAGCGCGACGTGCCCGCCCGGATGCGTCGAGAACCAGTTGTTCGGGAACACGGAGTCGGGCGTGTCGCGCTCGCCGTGGTCGTCGAACACGTGCACGCGTACGCCCGCATCGGCGAGCATCCGCGCGGCGGCCGTGACCTCGTCGCGCGCGGCGGCCGACACCAACGGCGGGCTGCCCGCGCCGTTGCCGGCCGTGCGCTGAAACGCGTTGTCGGCCGCGGTCTGCGGGTTCGGCACGAAGCGGTGCGGCCGGATCATCACGACGGCGGACGGCGCCTGGATCGATACGAGATTCATGAAAGGCGGAAGCGAAGGGCAGGAGAGCGGGCGGCGCACCGGCCGCCCGCGGAGGTCGATCAGCGCGCGAACGCGGCGACGGCTTCGGTCACGAACGCCGCGTGACCGTGGGCGACCGCGGCCGGATCGTCGATCAGCGCGAACAGGTTCTTCGGATCGACGGCCGGCGGAATCAGCGCGATCTCGACGCCCGCGTTGTGCTGCTGCGCGAGCGCGTACAAGTAGCGCAGCGCCGAGTAGTCCTCCAGCGCGAAGCCGACCGAGTCGAACACCGTGACTTCGTCCGCGCGTTCGCGGCCGCTCGTCTCGCCCTGCAGCACGCGCCACAGTTCGGTCACCGGGAAGTCGGCCGGCATCTGCTGGATCTCGCCTTCGACGCGCGACTGCGGCTCGAATTCGACGAACACGCGGCCCGCCTGCAGCACGCCGGCTTCGAGCTCGGTCTTGCCCGGGCAATCGCCGCCCACTGCGTTCAGGTGCATGCCGGGCTCGATCATGTCGGCCGTGACGATCGTCGCATAGGCCTTGTCGGCGGTGACGGTCGTCACGATGTCGGCGCCGCGCACGGCATCGGCGGTCGACGCGGCGCGCACGATGCGCAGCGCCGGATACGCGGCGAGGTTCCGCACGAGCTTGTCGGTCGCGAGCGGATCGACGTCGAATACGCGGATCTCCTCGATACCGAGCAGCGTGTGGAACGCGATCGCCTGGAATTCGCTCTGCGCGCCGTTGCCGATCAGCGCCATCGTGCGCGAGTCGGGGCGGGCGAGGGCCTGCGCGGCCAGCACCGACGTCGCGGCCGTGCGCAGCGCGGTGGTCAGCGTCAGTTCGGCGAGCAGCAGCGGGTAGCCGGTGTCGACTTCGGCGAGCGCGCCGAACGCCATCACCGTGTGCATGCCGCGCGCGGCGTTCACGGGATGGCCATTCACGTACTTGAACGCGAACAGCGACGCGTTCGCGACGGGCATCAGCTCGATCACGCCGTCGCGTGAATGGCATGCGACGCGCGGCGACTTGTCGAAGTCGGCCCAGTGCAGATAGTCGGCGCGAAGCGTGTCGACGAGCTCTCGCAGGAACGGCGTGACGCCGGTTTTGGCGATCAGTCGGGCGGTGGCGGGAACGTCGAGGAAGCGAGTCATCGGTCTGTCTCCATTGTGTTGCCGGTACGCGTGTCCGGCGTTCTGGTCGCCCGGGCGGGCGTGTCGGCCCGGGCCCCGGCTCATCAAATGCGGCGTGGCAGCGTGGGCTGCCGGTCGATGAAGTCATTATTTCCGGGAGTCGAGCTAACAAAAAGACGGCAAAAGCGGCAGATTTCTCGATAGACTTGGCAAATTGCTATGCCGATTCGGCAATTTGCTCGATTCATGTGGGTCGGAATGCGTGCTGTCCGGCGCGCTGGCGGCGCGCTCGCGTTCGTCACGTTCAACAGGAAGGTTCGTTCATGATTACGCTCGACGACGTCGACCGGCAGCTCATCGCGCTGCTGCGCGACAACGCGCGGCTGCCCGTCGTTGCCCTCGCGAAGGAACTGCGCGTCGCGCGCGCGACCGTGCAGAACCGGCTGACGCGGCTGGAGAAGAACGGCGTGATCGTCGGCTATACGGTGCGGCTCAAGCCGGCGGCCGAGCGGCACCGGATCCGCGCGCTGATGTCGATCGCGGTGCAGGGCAATCGCGGCGCGGAGGTGGTGAAGGTGCTGCGCGGGCATCCGAACGTCGCGTCGATCCACAGTACCAACGGGCGTTGGGATCTCGTGGCCGAGCTGCATGCCGATTCGCTCGAGCATTTCGATCGCGTGCTCGGCGCGATCCGGTTGATCGACGGGATCGCAAATACCGAGACGAGTATTCTGCTGTCGACGCACAAGGCTTGACGCGGGCGGGTGGCACCCGCGTCAGCCTGCGTACGGGTTCGGGTTGCCCAGGCTTCAGGCGTGGGCCGCCGGCTCCGGAAACACTGGCTCGCCCAGCGTCAACATCAACCGGTTCGCCCACGCGAAGATCGCGACCGCGTGCGACAGGTCGAGAATGTCCTCATGCGTCAGCCCTTCGGCTTCCAGCTCGGCGATATCGCTCGCGTCGACCGTATCGGGCCGTTCCGTCAGCGCGATCGCATAGCGGACGATCGCGCGTTCGCGCGCCGTCGTGCCGGCCGTCGCCGGATCGTCGAACACCTGCTCGATCGCGTCGGTGCGTTTCGCGAGCTGCGAGAAGCGCTGCGCATGCACGGATGCGCAATACACGCAGCCGTTCACGCGCGACACGGCCGTGCTGGCCAGTTCGCGCTCCGCGCGCGACAGTCCGCCGGGGCCGTACATGATCGCGTTGAATACACCCGAGCGTTGCCGCAGGATCTCGGGAAGATGGACGAGCAGCAGGTAATAGTCGGACGTCTTCGCGTGCGGGTGGCTCGCTTCGAGCACGGCAAGCTGATCGGGTGTTGCGGCGTCGAGCGCAACGGTGTCGAGCCAGGCACGCCAGCCGAGCGTGTCGGACGTGAAGCCGTGGGCGGTCGTCGTCATGCGGCCTCCTTGGCGGCACGTGCCTGAAGCGCTTGCGCGGCAACGGCGACGCGCAGCTGATACGCGACGAACGCAACGAGCTGCGACAGCGCGACGATTGCGGGTGTCGTGAGTCCGGCGGACTTCAGCGCATCGAGATCGGACGGGCGTGCATCGCCAGGGGAAAGCGTCAGCAGGCGCGCATGCGCAAGGATCGCGCCGGTGCGTCGAGGCAGTGCGTCGAACGCATCGGCGTCCGCGTGTGCGATATCGTCGAGCGTGCCGCCTGCCTCGGCCAGTCGCGCGCGATAAGTCTCGGCCAACGCCAGTGCATTCGATTTTTGTGCGACATACCGTGCCACGTGCAATCGTTCGGTTAGCGAAAGATCGGGCAGCGCGGGATCGAACAGCGCAGCCTCGCTTAGCCGAGTATGAAGCAGCACCTTTTCGCGCGCGCGGCGCAGCGCGGCGACCGCATCGCCGTCGCGCAGGCCGGCTACCGCATCGATCGTGTCCGGCGCGCCGGCCGGCGTGATGGATTCAGTCATCGTTTCAGGTTCCCTTCGTCGTCAATGTGATCGATGGACGCGCGCTCACGCATCGGCGTCGCGCCATTCGTCGCCTTGCAGTTCTGCGTTCGCGTACGCGACGAGCGCATCGTAGTGGCGATCGCGATCGGCGTCGAACAGCCGGCTCGCAATGCCGCGCGCGAGCCGCTCGGCGCCCGCGCTGATGGCCGGGATATCGCCGGACAGCTTGCCGTGGCTCAGGCTCGCCGCATGGTTGAAGCAGTGGATCCGCGTGATGGCCGCGCACGCGCCGGGCTCGCGCTCCTGGAACGCGAACGCGGGGCCGAGATCGGGCGACTCGGCGAGCTCGTCGAGCCACGCGCCCGCCTCCGGTCGATAGCGATCCTTCCAGCGCCGCACCTGCGCGCCGAACGACGCAAATTCCGCGCGGGTCGTCCAGTCCGAATGAAAGCCGGTCGCGAAGATCAGGAAGTCGACGGTGTAGCGCCCGCGCGGCGTCGTCACGTCGAGTCCGTCCGCGTGTTCGGCAAGCGTCTCGATCGGGTTGCCCGCATGGAAATGCGCATGCCCGTGACGCGACACGCGCAGCACGCTGTCGCGCGGCGGCGGCGTCTGCGACGTCAGCGCGTAATGCATGAAGCGCCATTTCGTCGCGTCGTCGAGATCGGCGTAGCCGTGCACGAGGCCCGGGCTGCCGATGCCCGTCAGCTTGTTGATGCGTGGAATGTCCGCGCGGCGGAAGAACAGGTCGACGCGTGCGGCGCCGGCTTCGAGCGCGGTGCCCGCATTGTCGAACGCGGACGCGCCCGCGCCGACCACGCCGATGCGCTTGCCCGCGAGCGCCGCGAAATCGATCGGCTCGGACGAATGGGCCCAGCGCGTGCGCGGCGCGCGCTGCGCGACGGGCGGCACGTACGGGCCGCCGAGCCCGTCGCGGCCGGTTGCGAGTACCACGTGCCGCGCGAGCAGCGTCTGCGCTTCGCCGTTGCCGCGCACATCGAGTGCGAGCAGGCCGTCGTCGCGCGGACGCAGCGCGACGAGCGTGGTGTCGTTGCGCACCTGCAGGTCGAGCACGCGCCGATACCAGCGCAGATAGTCCATCCATTGCGTGCGCGGAATCTTGTAGAGCGCGTCCCACGCGTCGCGGCCATATTGCGCTTCGAACCATGCGCGGAACGTCAGCGCAGGCAGCCCGAGTGCGGGGCCCGCGAGCTGTTTCGGCGAGCGCAGCGTGTCCATCCGCGCGAACGTGACCCACGGGCCTTCGTAGCCGGCCGGCGCGCGGTCGATCACGCACTGGTTGTCGATGCCGAGCAGGCGCAGTTCGGCGGAAGCCGCGAGCCCGGCCATGCCGCCGCCGACGATCGCGACGTCGAGCACGCGTGTGCCGTCTGCCTCTCGCGGCGGCACCCACGACGGCGCGGGCAGGTCGAGCCAGCGCAGGTCTTGCGCGAGCCGGGCTTCGAGTGCGTCGAGCGAAGTCGTCATGCGGCCTCCTTGCGCGAACGGCGGGGGCGGGTCGGGCGAGGCGCGGGCGGCGTGCGGCCGCTGCGCAGCCGATCGCCACGCAACAGCGCGTGGTGCGCGGCCGCTTCATGAAAGATCACGTCGTCGAGCAGCGCGCGCGTCGTGCGGCGCAGCGCGTCGAGCAGCGCATCGACGGCCGCCGTGCGCGTCTTGCCGGCCGGTGTCGCGACGCCGAACGCGAACGGGATGTCGACGTCGAGCGCTCGCGCGACGACGCCGTCCACCGGCAGCGCGATACCCGTCGCCGGATCGACGATGCCGATCCCGATGCCCGCGCGCGCGGCCATGACCGCATTCAGCGATGCATTGGTTTCGATGAACACGCGCGCGTCGACCCGCGCGGCCGCGAATGCCGCATCGATCCGCTGGCGCAGCCGGTGCCGGTTCGCGACCGTCACGATGCGGCGTTGCGCGAGATCGCGCAGCGCGATGCGTGGCTGCGCCGCGAGCGGGTCGCCGGCGGGCAGCACGGCGACGCACGGCGTCTGCGCGATCCAGTGCACGTCGAGCCCGGCGTGCGCCATCGGCAGCGTGACGACGCCGACATCGGCCGTGCCGGCCAGCACCTCGTGGACGACATGTTCGGCCGATTCGCTGCGCAACTGGTAGTGCGGCGCGTGCGCGTGGTCAGGCAGCGCGGCGAGCGCGGCCGGTACGAGCGTGGCCGCGAGCGAAGGTGTCGCCGCGATGCGGACGGGTTCGGCGGTTTCATCGCCGAGCGCCCGTGCGCGTGCCTCGATCGCACGCAGGCCGACCAGCGAGCGTTCGACTTCCTCGTAAAGCAGGAAGGCGCGCCGCGTCGGCGTGACGCGCGGGCCGTGCCGGTCGAACAGCGAGTAGCCGAGATCGGCTTCGAGTTCCTGGATCTGCCGCGTGACGGCCGGCTGCGAGCGGCCGAGCAGTTCGCCCGCGCCGGTTACGCTGCCGGCCGACATGACTGCGGAAAAGGCTTCGAGTTGATGCAGTTCCATGACGCGTTCCGATGATCCGATTTGCGCATTGTAGGAGCGCGAGCATGCGTGATTCATATAATGATTCTTGCTATCGACAGCGCAAAAACTTCGAAGCGCCCGATCGTCGCGATGGCCGGTGGTGCGCGCGTGAGCATCGGTAGCGACGGGTGACGTGACCGAAACGCCAATCGAATCAACGCGATGCGATGCATGCCGATGCATCGTGCGACACGGGGTGTGCGGACGGCCGTTCGCGAGCATCACTCGCTTCGCGCCGCGCACGATATCGATATGCGCAAAACTTCGTTGGATCGTCCTGAACCGGATGGTTACATGCCCTCACTCTTTTCGACTGACTGAAGCTGGGGGACGCATGAACGTTTCGGGGAACGACGCACGCGGCGCATGGCGGCGCGTGCTGGGCACGGTGGCGGCGCTCGCTGCCGCATGGGGCTTGTCGACGGGCGGTGCGCTCGCGGCCGGTGTGTCGGGCGAGCCGGTGGTGATCGGCGTGAGCGGGCCGCTCACGGGCCAGGACGCGCAGTACGGCGAGCAATGGAAGCGCGGCTTCGATCTCGCGCTCGACGAGATCAACGGCAGCGGCGGCATTCACGGCCGGCCGCTCGCAGTCGACTTCCAGGACAGCCGCAGCGACCCGCGTCAGGCCGTCGCGATCGCGCAGAAGTTCGTCGCCGATCCGCGCATCGCGATCGAGCTGGGCGATTTCTCCAGCGCGACGTCGATGGCCGCGTCGCCGATCTACCAGCGCGGGCAGCTGACCCAGTTCGGCTTCACGAACTCGCATCCGGACTTCACGAAGGGCGGCGACTATCTGTGGAGCACCGCGCTGAGCCAGGCCGAGGAGCAGCCGCTGCTCGCACGCTACGCGGTGAAGGAACTCGGCTTCAAGCGGATCGCGGTGCTGTACCTGAACACCGACTGGGGCCGCACCAGCAAGGACATCTTCGCGAAGGCGGTGGCCGGGCTCGGCGCGCAGGTCGTCGCGGCCGAAGGCTACCAGCCGACGGAGAAGGATTTCCGTTCGACGCTCGTGCGGATCGGTGCATCGAAGCCCGATTCGATCGTGCTGATCTCGTACTACGCGGACGGCGCGCAGATCGTGCGGCAGGCGCGCACGTCGGGCGTCACGCTGCCGATCGCGGCGGTTGGCTCCGTGTATTCGCCGAAATTCCTCGAGCTGGGCGGCGCGGCCGTCGATGGCGTCTATACGGAATCGAACTTCTTCCCGGCGGAACCGCGCCCCGAGGTGCAGGCGTTCGTGCAGCGCTATCGCGCGAAATTCCATGCCGATCCCGATTCGTTCGTCGCGCGTGCGTACGACGCGCTGATCCTGTCGGCCGAGGTGCTGCGCCGCTACGGCACGACACGCCAGGCCGCGCACGACGGCTTCGCGAAAATCAGCGACGTGCCGAGCGTGATCTTCGGCAAGGTGCGCTTCGATCCGCAGACGCGTCGCGTCGCGGGCGCACGCACCGTGTATCTGGTCGTGAAGCAGGGGCAGTGGGCGCTATGGGATGGCGCGAAGCCGCAGCTCGCCGCGCGTTGACCCCAGCCCTGAACAGCATGCACGTAACGGACGCATCGTGATGGCTTCCTGGCTCGACTACACGCTCAACGGCCTCATCGTCGGCAACATCTACGCGCTGCTCGCGGTCGGGCTCGCGCTGATCTTCGGCGTGTCGCACCTGATCAACTTCGCGCACGGCTCGGTCTACATGGTCGGCGCGTTCATCGGCTGGCTGTGCCTGACGCGCTTCGGGCTGCCGCTGCCGGTCGCGCTTGCCGCGGTCGTCATCGGTTGCGGCGCGCTCGGCGTCGCGATCGAACGGATCGGGCTGCGGCCGCTGCGGCACGCGGCACGCATCGCGCCGCTGCTCGCGACGATCGGCATCAGTTTCATCCTCGACCAGCTCGCGCAGCTCGCATTCGGCGCGGACCCGCGCGCGGTGCCGACGCCGCTGCCCGACTGGCATCTGCGAATTGCCGGCGCAACGCTCGGCTCGCTCGACCTGCTGATCGCGGGCATCGGCATCGCGGCGGCCGCGCTGCTGTACGGCTTCCTGCGATTCACGCGGCTCGGCTGGGCCGTGCGCGCGACCGCGCAGGATCGCGACGCGGCGCTGCAGATGGGTGTCGACGTCGATCGCGTGAACCAGACCGTGTTCGCGATCGCATGCGCGCTCGGCGGCGTGAGCGGGCTGCTGGTCGGCATGTACTACAACAGCATCGATCCGGCGATGGGCTTCCAGGCAACGCTGAAGGGCGTGGTCGCGCTGCTGATCGGCGGCCTCGGCAACGTGCCGGGCGCGATCGCGGGCAGCCTGCTGCTCGGCCTCGTCGAAAGCTATGGCGTCGCGCTGTTCGGCACCAGCTATCGCGACCTGTTCGCGTTCGGGCTGCTGATCGTATTCCTCGTATGGCGGCCGAACGGGCTGTTCAGCGCGAACCGCGCGCTGCCGCCCGAGCCGATGACGGGGACCTTCCTCGCGGCCGCGAAGGCCGTGCGCGCGCCGCGCCCCGTACTTGTCGTACTGATCGTGGCGGCCGCCGTGCTGCCGTGGCTCGGTGCATCGCCTTACGTGCTGCAGACGCTGACCAACGCGTGGCTGTACGGGCTGCTCGCGCTGAGCCTCACGCTCGTCGCGGGCACGGTCGGGCAGATCTCGCTCGGCCACGCGGCGCTGCTCGTGATCGGCGCGTATGCGTCGGCGCTGCTGTCGTCGGATCTCGGCTGGTCGCCGGCCGTGACGATCCCGTGCGCGGGCGTCATCACCGCCATGCTCGGCACGTTGCTCGTCTATCCGGCGTTCCGGCTGCGCGGGCATTACGTGTCGATCGCGACGCTCGGCATCGGCGAAGTGGTGAGCCTCGTGATCCTGAACTGGGACGGCCTCACGCGCGGCCCGCTCGGCATCACCGGCATCGCGCCGCTGCCGTGGGCGACGACCGCGCGTGCCGCGTACTGGTTCACGTTCGCGGTGCTCATCGTGTTCGCGCTCGTGCAGGTGCGGCTGCTGCGTTCGCATCTCGGCCGCACGCTGCGCGCGGTGCGCGAGGATGATGTCGCCGCCCGTGCGCACGGCATTGTGCCGAACCGCTACAAGGCGATCGCGTTCGCGGTCGGCGGCGTCGCGGCCGGCGTGAGCGGCGGGATCGCCGCGCATCTGTACAGCTACATCAATCACCAGACCTTCGATTCGCAGGTGTCGATCCTCGCGCTGACGATGGTGATCCTCGGCGGGCTCGGCAACGTGCTCGGCGGCATCGCCGGCGCGATTGCGCTGATCGGGCTGCCGGAGTTGTTCCGCTGGGCGGCCGACTACCGGATGCTGATCTACGGCCTCGTGCTGCTGCTGCTCGTCCGGTTCCGGCCGCAGGGCCTGCTCGGCACGGTGTGAGGAGATACGCGATGACTACGACCCGACCCCTGCTCGACGTGCAGGGCCTGACGCGCCGCTTCGACGGCGTGACCGCGCTCGACGGCGCGAGCCTGACGCTCGCCGACGGCGAGCTGCTGAGCGTGATCGGCCCGAACGGTGCGGGCAAGTCGACGCTGTTCAACCTGATCGCGGGCGCCGACCGGCCCGACGCCGGCCGCGTGACGTTCGACGGCCGCGACATCACGGGCACGGCGCCCGAACGGCTCGCGGCGCTCGGCATCGCGCGCACGTTCCAGCACGGCCGCGTGTTCGGCAACCTGAGCGTGCTCGACAACGTGCTGATCGGCGCGCATGCGCGGCTGCGCGCGGCGCGGCCGGGCTGGCCCGCGCTCGGCGCGGCGGCCGAGGTGTGGCGCGCGCTCGTGCGGCCCGCGTCGGTGCGGCGCGAGGAAGCCGCGCTACGCGAAGAGGCGCGCGCGATCGTCGCCGGGTTCGGCGAGCGGCTGACGCCGCGCATCGATCATCCGGCGCACAGCCTGTCGTATGCGAACCGGCGGCGTGTGGAGATCGGCCGTGCGCTCGCGCTCCATCCGCGCCTGCTGCTGCTCGACGAGCCGACGGCCGGGATGAACGAGACGGAGACGGCCGAGATGCTGCAATTGATCCAGTCGCTGAAGGCGCGCGGCCTGACGATCCTGCTGATCGAGCACAAGCTCGAACTCGTGATGCGCGTGTCCGACCGCGTGATGGTGCTCGACAACGGCGTTAAGATCGCCGAAGGCGCGCCGCGCGACGTGCGGCACGATCCGCGCGTGATCGAAGCTTATCTCGGCCGCCGCCATGCGGGCGACGCGCCGGCCGACCGCACTACGCAGGCGGCCGCATGAGCGCACTTTCTTCGGAACCCGATACGACCATGACCGACGCGCTGCTGAAACTCGAACACCTCGACACGTTCTACGGGCCGGTGCAGGTGCATTTCGACGTGAACTTCGAGGTCGGCCGCGGGCAGATCGTCAGCCTGCTCGGCGGCAACGCAAGCGGCAAGTCGACGACGATGAAGCTGATTCTCGGGCTGATGCGGCCGCGCCGCGGCGTCGTGCGTTTCGACGGCGACGACGTGACCGCGCTCGCGACGCCGCAGCGCGTGCGGCGCGGGATTGCGGCCGTGCCCGAGGCGCGGCGGCTGTTCGGCGACATGAGCGTGCGCGAGAACTTGCTGATGGGGGCATACACGCGTGGCGATCGCACGGCGGTGGCGGAAGACTACGAGCGCGTGCTCGACCTGTTTCCGCGTGTGCGCGAACGGCTCGCGCAGCGCGCGGGCACGCTGTCGGGCGGCGAGCAGCAGATGCTCGCGATGGCGCGTGCGCTGATGGCACGACCAAAGCTGATCTGCATGGACGAGCCGACGATGGGGCTGTCGCCGCTCTACGTCGACAAGGTGCTGGAACTGATCGACGCGATTAACAAGCAGGGCGTGACCGTGTTCATGGTTGAGCAGAACGCGAGCCTCGCGCTGGAAATCGCGCACTATGGGTACGTGCTGCAGACGGGGCGCGTCGTGCTCGAAGGGCCCGCGAAAACGCTGCTCGACGATGAGCGCGTGCGCGATGCGTATCTCGGTGGGGAGGCGGTGGCGGCGTAGACGGTGTAGGCGGCGTAGCGCGTTTCATCGCCCAGCATTCGCCGAGTTCGCACCGCCAATCTTGCGTTGCAGCCTGCGCTCGGGCGCTGTCCGATGCAAGTGAACGGCGTAGGTATCCCAAGGGAGCTCGATATCCTGTGCCGAGAGCGCGGCCGCCTGAATCATCAGTCTGCCCGCTTCGCCGCGATGATAGCCGCCGTGCGTGACGACATGGGTCAGCATCTCTTCGCGCGTCATGTATCCGTTGTCGCCATCGGTAAACACAAAGGGAATCGATTCCGACAGCATGTCGGGTGTGGCGGCCTCCACATAGTCGAGATACCAGCGATCGAGCGTGGCGAATGCCGCGCGCAGCGCTTCCGGCTCCGGCGTGTCAGGCGTGTTGTCGGACACGAGGCCGTGACGTTCGCCGCTCAGGTGCGCGGCGAATATCCGGTTCACCACGAGGCAATGGTTCATGAGCCGCAGCGCGAGATGACGCGCCTGCGCATGCCGTACCGCGTCGAGCCCCGACATCGCTTTCAGCATTTCGTCATTGGCCCATGCCTGGTAGCGCAGCATGCGGGACAGGAGTGGGTTCGCGCTCATGATCGTTTCCTCGTCGGGTTCACCTAATATGTGAGTTTCGCCACCATTATTTTCAGTGGGAGCCCGCATGTCCACTCGCGTTTCCAGTGCAGCCGCCGTGATGCGCAAAGCCCCACCCCAGGCCCGTTCGCGTGCGACGGTGGACGTGATCGTCACGGCCGGGGCTCGCGTTCTGGACAAGCACGGGTGGGCCGGATTCACGACCAACGAGGTCGCGCAGGTCGCCGGTGTGAGCATCGGCTCCGTGTATCAGTATTTCCCGAACAAGCTCGCGTTGGTCGATGCGATCCGGCGTCGCCATTTCGACGACGTGCTTGCCGTGCTGCAGCGCGCGCATGATCGTCGGGCGAGCGCCGGGCGTCGGCTCGAAGGCCTGATCGGCGACCTGATCGCCGCGCATCGCGATTACCCTGCGCTGCACCGGGCGCTGCTCGATCTTCCCGATCCGGGCGGTGCGAGAGAAGCGTATGACGCATTTCAGAAGGAATATCTGTGCAGGTATGCGCTGATCGTTGCCGCGTGTCGCGGGCGTGCGCCGGTCAAGGCCGATACGTTGACCGCACAGGTGCTGTCGTCCGCGCTCGAAGGCGTCGTGCACAACGCGGCCCGGCGCGGGTTGCTGGCGGATCCGAAACTGAAGCGCGAGCTCGTCAGGCTGGCCGGTGCTTACCTCGAAGATCATCGCGCGGCGACGGCGAATGTGCGTTCATGAGCCGCCCGGAAAAATCGTCACGGATACCGAAATTCACAGTAGATTGACGCTCTCCTGATTTCGAACACCACGGGGTTGCCGCGCCATGTTGACCTATTCCATCCAGAAAGTCGGCTACGACTTCAATCAGCTCGATCAGCAGGGCGCGACCGACTATGCGTCGTTCGTTCATGCGTTCGACGCTTCCCTTGGGTGGCGCAGCACGTCGAATGGAACGAGACGCAGGACGGCCCGCTACCGGCGCTCGTGCTGCAGCATGCCGACGATCAGCGCGAGCTGTGGGTGACTGCGTTGACGGATGCGCATTCGGACGGCTTCCAGCTGAATGCCGTTGCCATGCGGATGAAGAAGGGGCTGTTCGGGATCGGCAAGGGGAAGCTGGAGCGGCAGGTCGACACGATCGACGTCGACTCGCGCGCGGACGTCGACACGTTGTGTCGTCTTTTCTGCGATCGTCAGTATGACGAGCTGGACCGGCTGGTCGCGCGGCACGCCGAGCGCAATCGCTTCGACGACGACAGCGACCGCGACGATTGATCGCCTGCCGCGCATGAACCGGCGCAGGTTCGCCTGTTCATGCCTTTTCTGCTTCAGCCCCCGCCGCCCGCGGAAACGTCAGCACCACCGCAAACCCGCCCGCATCCGGAAACGCGAACCCGACGCGCCCGCCGTGCGCCTTCATCACTTCCTGCACGATCGCGAGCCCGAGCCCCGACCCGGTGCGGCGTTCGGTGCCGTCCGGCGCGATTCGCACGAACGGCTGCAACGCCGCGTCCCAATGCTCGCGCGGAATCCCGCGCCCGTTGTCGGTGACGGTCAGCGTCACCGCATCGTCGCTGTTGCCCGCAGTGGCGACCGACACGACGATATCGTCCGCATGCCCATGCAGCAGCGCATTGTGCAGCACGTTCGACAACGCCTCCTGCAGACTGATTGCATCGCCGTCGATCCACGCATGCGGTGAATCGCTCGCGAACGCGACGGCCACGTCGCGCTCGTCCGCGAGCGGAATCGTGCGGCCGAGCACGTCCTTCGCGAGCGCGACGAGTTCGACGGGTTGCAGCGGCACGACCTCGGTACGATGAATCACCATCGCATGATTGAGCAACTGCCCGGTGAGCCGCCCGACATCCGCGCTGGTCGCACGCAACGCATCGAGCCGCGCCGCATGACGCGCGGGATCGGCCTCGCCATCGAGCAGTTCGATCTGCGCGTCGAGCCTCGCGAGCGGCGTGCGCATCTGGTGCGCGGCGTCGGCGATGAAGCGCTGCATCGCGTTGATCCGCTCGGCCAAGCGGTGCATCAGCCCGTTGATCGATCCGATGATCGCGTCGATCTCGCTCGGCGTATCGACGGCTACTGGCCGCAAATCGGCCGGGTCGCGCGCGGCGATGATCGTGCCGATCTGCGCGAGCGGGCGCAGCCCGCGCCGGATCGCGAGGCCGCTCGCGCCGATCGCGAGCACGCTCATCAGCAGGATCAACGTCCACACCTTGATGCTCATGTCGTTGGTCAACTGCTGCCGCGCGTTGGTGGTTTGCGCAACCGTCACGAGCGCCCAGCCCGGCGTGCTTTCCTCGGGCATGTAGCGCGCGATCGTCGCGGTGCGGATACGGTGTCCCTGGTAGACGGCGTTCGCGAACGCGGGGCCCTGCTTCGCGGCGGCGAGCGTCGCGGAGCTCGCGAGATCGTTGTAGCCGGCCACGACGACGCCGCGCGAATCGACGACCTTGTAGTAGACGAGGTCGTAGCGCGACAGCGTCGACAGCGCGGCCACCGGCGGATTCAGCGCGAGCACGCCGCCTTGCACGTACAGGTTCTCCGCGACCTGGATCGATGCGCCCGCAAGCAACTGATCGTATGCGCGCTCGGCCGCGACGCCCGCGTAGTAGCGCGCGATCACCGCGAGGGCGAGCGCGCCGGTCGCGACGACGAGCGCGATGAACAGCAGCGTGCGACCGAACAGCGTCTTTGGGAACCAGTCAATGCGCGGCAATCTGATACCCCATCCCGCGCGCGGTGCGGATCTCGACCGAGCTGCCCTGCAGCTTCCTGCGCACGCGCGTCACGTATTGCTCGACCGCGTTCGCGCTCGGCTCGTTGCCGAAGCTGAACAGCTGGTTCAGCAGTTCGTCCTTCGAGAAGATCCGCTGCGGACGGCTCGCGAGAATCTCGAGCAGCGCGAACTCCTGGCGCGACAGCGACAGCGGCTGGCCGTCGAGTTCCGCGAGGCGGCTGCTGCGGTCGATCACGAGGCCGCCGAGCGTCAGCACGTCGTTCGCATGGCCGCTGTTGCGGCGCAGCAGCGCCTGCACGCGCGCTTCGAGCTCGCGATAGTCGAACGGCTTCACGAGATAGTCGTCGGCGCCGAAGCCGAGGCCGCTCACGCGGTCGTCGATCGCCGAGCGCGCGGTGACGAGCAGCACCGGCGTCGTGCTGCCCGACGCGCGCAGATTGCGCAGCACCGTGAAGCCGTCGAGCCCGGGCAGGTTCGCATCGAGCACGACGAGGTCGAAGCGCTCGACGCGCAGCAGGCTGTTCGCGGTCGAACCGTCGGTTTCGAGATCGACGGCATGGCCGAGCCGCGTGAGACGGCTGCGGATCGCCGCGCCGATTTCGGCATCGTCCTCCACGACGAGAATGCGCATGGTGCCGTTTGCAGGTAGAAGGTTAGGGGTTTTCCCGGGGCCGGGATGTCAGCATTTTCTCAGACTCGCTCGATAACCTGTGTACAGCCGGAACAAGCGATGACGGCATTAATACCAGAGGAGACGGCAACATGCAGCATGTCACGGGCACGATGAAGGCGCGGCCGAACGCACGGCGAGGCGTGACGCCGGTTGCCGCGTGGCCGCTTGCCGTGCGCCGCGCGCAGGCGTGCGCATGACGACGTCGCCACGCCGCCGCGCGTTGCTCGCCGCCGGCCTCGGCGCGTTCGCCGCGCCGTCGCTGGTGCGCGCGAAGCCGCGCACGGTGCGGATCTCGAAAGGCTATGGCGTGCTGTACCTGCCGCTGCTCGTGATGGAGAAGCAGCGCCTGTTCGAGCGGCACGCGGCGCGCCGCGGCCTGCGCGACCTCGCGCTCGACTGGGTGCTGCTCGACGGCGGCAATTCCGTCAACGACGCGATGATGGCCGGCACGCTCGACTTCGCGGGGGCCGGCGCGCCGGGCTTCATCGAGCTGTGGGCGCGGGCGCGCGGAATTCCGAATGTCGAGGTGATCGGCATCAGCGGCTTGTCGACGACCTCGCTGTCGCTCAATGCGAACCGTCCGGGCCTCGCGTCGCTGCGCGACTTCACGCCGTCCGACCGGATCGCGGTGCCGGGCATTCGCACATCGCTGTCGGCGGTCGTGCTGCAGATGGTCGCGAGCCGGCAGCTGGGTGCGAAGCATTTCGCGCAGCTCGATTCGATCACCGTGAACCTGCCGCATCCGCAGGCGATGCAGGCGCTGATCCGCCGCGAGAACGGCGTGACGGCGCACTTCACGTCGCCGCCGTTCTCGACGCTCGAATTGCGGCAGCCGGGCATTCATCGCGTGGTGAATTCGGTCGACGTGCTCGGCCCGATGACGCTCGACGTCGTGTTCGCGCCGAAGCGGCTCGTCGATGCGGAGCCTGCGCTGGCCGCCGCGTTTCTCGGCGCGCTCGACGAAGCGAACCGCCTGATCGTGCAGGATCCGCGCGCGGCGGCCGCGCTGTATGCGGCGTCGTCGGGTGTCGGCGTGTCGCACGACGACGTGATACGGATGCTCGCCGCGCCGGACACGCGGTTCTCGGTGTGGCCGAACCAGCTGATGGACTACGTCGAGTTCCTGTACCTCGCCGGCACGATCAAGGCCAAGCCGCGCGCGTGGCACGAGATGTTCGCGCCGATGCTCGACGACTACCAGCCACGCTGAGCGCCGCCGATCCACGATTTCATCGACCTGCACCGCGCCCGCGCGTTCGTCGCGCGCGGCGCCGATTCAACCGACAAGCAACCGATTCATGGAGGATCCCTTAATGAATGCCACCGAAACCCTGGACCCCGCGTCCGCCGACGAGCAGCGCGTCATGTCGAAGATCGCGCGGCGCCTGCTGCCCATCCTCGTCGTGATGTTCCTGATCGCGTTCATCGACCGGCAGAACGTCGGCTTCGCGAAGCTGCAGATGGTGCACAGCCTCGGGATGACGGAAGCCGCATTCGGGCTCGCGTCGTCGCTGTTCTTCATCGGCTACCTGCTGTTCGAGGTGCCGAGCACGCTCGCGCTGCATCGCTACGGTGCCCGCGTGTGGCTCGCGCGGATCATGCTGACGTGGGGCCTCATCACCGTGCTGATGGGCTTCACGACGTCGATGCCGGCGTTCTGCTCGCTGCGCTTCCTGCTCGGCATCGCCGAGGCCGGCTTCTATCCGGGCGTGATCTACTACCTGACGCTGTGGTTTCCGCAGAGCTACCGCGCGAAGGTGCTCGGCATCTTCACGCTCGGCAGCGCGCTCGCGAACATGCTCGGCTCGCTGGTCGGCGGCGTGCTGCTGAGCCTGAACGGCGTGTGGGGCCTCGCGGGCTGGCAGTGGGTGTTCGTGGCGACAGGCATTCCGGCCGTGATCGTCGCGATCGTCGTGTTCCGCGTGTTGCCGGCCTCGTTCCGCGAGGCGTCGTTCCTCGACGAACGCGAGAAGCAGATCGTCGCGGCCGCGCTGGAGCGCGAGAAGCCGGCGCAGGCCGAGCACGGCCAGCCGTGGAAGGCGCTGCTCGATCCGCGCGTGATGCTGTTCGCGGCGACTTACATGCTGATGTCGACGTCGCTGTACGGCGTCACGTACTGGCTGCCGACGCTCGTGAAATCGTTCGGCGTGTCGAGCAGCATGAACGGTTTCCTGAGCATGCTGCCGTGGGCGCTCGCGGTGGTGCTGCTGGTGTGGCTGCCGTCGAAACTGCGTCGCGCGAAGAGCATCCTGCGCACGATCGCGATCGTCGCGGCGCTCGGCGCGCTCGGCTTTCTGCTGAGCCTCGTGCTGCCGTCGACGCCGCTGCGCTTCATCGCGCTCGTGCTCGGCGGCGCGTGCATCCCGCTGCTGTATCCGTGTTTCTGGTCGATGCCGCCGCGCTACTTCACCGGCGCGCGCGCGGCGGCGAGTGTCGCGGCGATCAATTCGATCGGCAACCTCGGCGGCTTCTTCAGCCAGAACCTGATGCCGTTCGCGGGCAAGGTGACGGGCACCGCGTTCGGGCCGATGATCGTGCCGATCGTGTGTCTCGCGCTGCTCGGCATTGGCGCGCTCGTTGCGTGGACGCGCTCGGAGCGGGGGATGGTGGCGGTGCGGGCGTGATGTGCGGGGTTGGATCACTGTCCAGGACGCGCCGGCTTGGCCGAACGGTGGACTGCCGTCGACGGAGGAGTCGTGTTACCATGCATTGCATATGTAATGCATGGAGAATGCAATGAAAACAGCGACCATGCCTGCACTGCGTGTCGATCCGCAGTTGCGGGAGGCGGCGGAATCCGTTCTCGAGCAAAACGAGACGCTATCCGCGTTCATGGAGTTGGCACTGCGTGACGGCATTGCGCGTCGGCGTCTGCAACACGAGTTCGTTGCTCGAGGCCTGGCGTCGCGCGACGAGGCGCGACGTACCGGTGAATATGTCGATGCCGCGGACGTGCAGGCAGAACTCGAGGACATGCTGAAAGCCGCGCGTGCGACGAAGGCGGGCGATTGATCTATCGGGTCCGCTATACGCGTGCGGCGCGTGACGACCTGATGCGACTGTATCGATATCTGCTCGACCGCGATGTGGATGCGGCGGCTCATGCGGCAGAGGCGATCGAGCAAGGTGTAGCGATGCTTCGACGGTTTCCGTTCACGTGCCGCAAGATCGACGCCGGGAATCCGTTTTTGCGTGAACTGATCGTATCGTTCGGCACATCGGGCTATATCCTGCTGTTCGAGATCGAGGCCGTCGAGCAAGTCACGATCCTCGCCGTCCGCCATCAGCGGGAGGACGATTACCGCTGATGCATTAACGATGCGGCTGGCGCCCGGAGTCTGTCGACCTTGCCGCCATCGGTCACCCCTGCATCAGCGCGACGTCCCCCGTCCATCATGCGCGATCGCCACATGCGCGGACGCCACCGGAATATCCACTTCCACCGTCGTCCCAACGCCCAGCGTCGTGTCGATCCGTAGCGTGCCGCCGACCAGATACGCGCGCTCGCGCAGGCCGACCAGCCCGAACGATCCCGATTTGCGCCGCGCACCGGGATCGAAGCCCGCACCGTCGTCGCGAATCGTCAGCGCGATGGTTTCGTCCCGGTACACGAGTTCCACAGTCGCGCTCGACGCGGCCGCGTGCCGCGCGACGTTCGCGAGCGCTTCCTGCGCGATGCGGAACACGGCCGTCGCATACGGTTCGTCGAGCTGCAGCTCGCCCGGCTCGACGCGCAGTGTGCACGCCATGCCGTGACGGTGCCGGAAATCCTCCACGAGCCATTGCATCGCGGCCGCGAACCCGAGGTCGTCGAGCATCAGCGGGCGCAGGTCGGATGCAATGCGCCGCGTGGCCGTCACCGCGCCGCGCGCGAGCGCATGCATTGCCGCGATCTTGCGCGCCAGCGGCGCATCGTCCTGCGGCACGTGGTCAAGCAGCCATTCGAGATCGTTCTTCAGCGTCGCGAGCGTCTGCGCGAGTTCGTCGTGCAGTTCGCGCGCGATGCGGCGCTGCTCGGCCTCGCGTGCGCTCGCGCTGATCGCCGCGATCTCGCGCAGCTCCTCGCGCGACGCCTGCAGCGCCCGCTCCGCACGCACGCGTTCCTCGACTTCGCGCCGCAAGTCGCGGTTCGATGCGCTCAACTGCGCGGTGCGGGCCGCGACGCGCTGCTCGAGCCGTTCGTTCGCGTCGTTGAGCTGCGCGCTCTTCTGCACGACGAGCAGGTGCTGATAGCGCGCGCCGGCGAGCGCACGCACCGTCTGCGCATGCAGCCGGCCGTTCTCGAACAGCAGCGCGAACAGCACGACGCCCGACGCGACGAGGCCGTAGGTGCGCCCCGCGTAGAAACCGAGATCGAAGCGCCCGTGGTTCAGCATCGACGACAATGCGATGTCGAACAGCCACGCGACGAGCACGATCATCACCCACAGGTCGAGCACGGAATGGCGCCGCCGCTGCCGCCACATCAGCACGAACGCGGCCAGGTTCAACGCCCAGACGACCGTGATCGCGATCGTCATCGTCGCGGCCATCCGGTTGCCCTGCATGATGCGCGGCAGCAGGTCGTGGCCGGCGGTCGCGAGCAGCGCGAGCGCGCCGGTCGCGGCGGCCGTCAGGACGATGCAGAGCAGCACCGGAAGCGTCGCGCGGCGCCGCTCGAGCGACGGCGGGCGGGCGCGCGGCGTCGCGCGCAGCAGCACGTACGCGGCGACCGCCAGCGGAAAGCCGCCGTGCCAGAACAGATAAAGCCACGCGGTGGTCTGCTCGCGCGCGCCGAGCAGGCCGGTCGGCGTGAACAGCCCCGGAAAGGTCAGCATGTGCGTGCCGGCCATGAACCCCGTGAACAGGTAGCCGGCCGCGAGCGCGAGCAGCGATTTCTCGCGCAGGATCGCGAACTGGCCGAGCAGCAGGCCGGCCGTCACCATGTCGTTGACGACGATCGCCGACTGGTACACGGGAATGAAGCCCCACACGCGAGCAAGCGGCACGCCCGCGAACGGCGCGAGCGCGACGAAGATCACGGCCGACACGATCACCATTGCGATCGCGAGCCGCCGCTCCCGCCGGCCGGGCGGCAGCGACGACATGAACAGATGCGACGGATCCGGCGCGTCGTCGTCGTCGGTGGCTGCGGCGCGCACGCGGAACGCGGGCATCATGCGTCGTCGACGCCGAGGTCGAGATCGTGGCGCACCGCGTAGCGCACCAGCGCGGCTTCGTGCGGCAGCTCCATCTTCTCGAGGATACGCGTCTTGTAGGTGCTGACCGTCTTCGCGCTCAGCGTGAGTTCCGACGCGATTCGCGTGACCGTCTGGCCCGCGACGATGCGGCGCATCACGTCGAGTTCGCGCGCGGACAACCGTTCGTGCGGCAGCATTTCGACGGGCGCGCGCAGCGTGCGCGCGAGGCTTTCGGCGGCCTGCGGGCTCACGTAGACGCCGCCCGCCGCGACCTTGGTGACGGCCTGGACCAGCTCGGCAGTCGCGCTGTCCTTCGTCAGGTAACCGGTCGCGCCGGCCTTGAACGCGCGCGCGGCGTACTGCGCCTCCGCATGCATCGTCAGCACCAGCATGCGCAGCGCCGGCGCGCGCGTCTTGACGAGCCGGATCAGCTCGATACCGGTCGGCCCGGGCATCGACAGGTCGAGCAGCAGCACGTCGGCGTCGCCACGCTCGGCCAGCGCGAGCGCGGCCGTGCCGTCGCTTGCCTCGCCGACGATTTCGAAACCGCCGGCCGTTTCCAGGATGTGACGCAGTCCGTCCCGCATGACTGCGTGATCGTCAGCCAGAATTATCCTGATCACTAGCGTTCCTCTTCGGGATGCCGCCGCGGGCCGTTCCGCCGGTTGCCGCCGCGGCCGTTCTTCTGACCAATATATTCCGCCGAAGCCGGAAAAGGTGCACCTTCGGTAAATTTTTGAGACATTGAGGTGTGGAGTGTGTCTCGAAACGAAATAATCAGCGAGAAATGGTACAGGCGATAGGGCCAGATGGGGTGGGTATTCCCGGGGAGTCATTGCCCTCCGGCGGGCGGTGTGTGTCGCGGAACGCCCTGATTCAGAGATAAACTGGTGCCCGATTGCCCTGTCGCGACCCGAGGAGCCTCCACGATGATCGATCTCGCCGACATCCTGCCGTCCGCGCTGCCCGACGCCGTCGCGTGGGCCGACGCGCAGGCGGCGCACGGGCTCGCGCAGGGCGTGCCGCTCACGTCCGCGCAGGCCGACGACGCGCGTACCGTGGGCGTCGTGCAGCCGGAGCGGATCCGCATCGTGGTCGGCGACGAGCTGCCGTTTCCCGACACGCCGGCGCTGGCCGCGATCGCGCGCGACACCGGGCTGCTGTGGCCGGGGACGATCGGCCTCACGCTCGGCCACGCGGTGTTCGTGCTGCGCGGCCACGACACGCGGCGCCTGCTCACACACGAGTTCCGCCATGTGCATCAGTACGAGGAAGCGGGGTCGATCGGCGCGTTTCTCGCGCGCTACCTGCACGAGATCGCGACCGTCGGCTACCACGATGCGCCGCTCGAGGCCGATGCGCGGCAGCACGAGTTCGACTGATGCGACCGGCCCGCACGAACATACACACTCTCCGATGAACCTTCCCCACGCCATGGCCGGCCCGCTGCGGACACGCCGCGCCGCCACGCCGCGCGACCCGCGATGAGCGACACGATCCACGCATGGCTGGGCGCGATCGGCGCGCATCCGCTACTCGTGCTGGCGATTGTGTTCGTGACCGCCTGCGCGGAGGCGATCGCGCTGATCGGCACGGTCGTGCCGGCCGGCGCGGTGATGTTCGCGGCCGGCACGCTGATCGGCGCGGGCGCGCTCGACGGCGCGACGACGATCGGCGTCGCGGCCGCCGGCGCGATCGTCGGCGACGGCATCAGCTATGAGATCGGCCGCCGCTATGGCGGCGCGATTCGCAATGGCTGGGTGCGGCTCGGCTACGCGGACGCCTATGCGCGCGGCGAGCAGTTCGTGCTGCGCCACGGGATGAAGAGCATCGTGCTCGCGCGCTTTCTGGCACCGCTGCGCGCGGTCGTGCCGGTCGTGGTCGGCTGCGCGACGCTGCCGCGCCGGTCGTTCTATCCGGTCAACGCCGTGTCGGCGCTGATCTGGGCACCCGTGCACATCGCGCCGGGAATCGTGTTCGGCGCGTCGGCGGCGCTGGCCGCGGCGATCAGCGTGCGGGTCGCCGCGATCCTGCTGGTGGTCGCCGCGCTGGTCGCGCTCGTGTGGTTCGGCGTACGCCTGGCGCTGCGGCGCGGCTGGCCGTTGCTGTGCCAGGCGACCGGCGCGGCCGTGCATGCATCCGCGCGCCGCTGGCCGCGCTTCGGCGCGTGGCTGCACGACGCGATCGGCAAGGTGCGCCGCCTGCCGGGCGCGGTGCCCGTATTCGCGCTGCTGTTCCTCGGCTGCGTGTGGCTGTTCGCCGGCATCGTGCAGGACGTCGTCGCGAACGATCCGCTCACGCACGCGGACATCGCGCTGTATGCGTTCCTGCAGAACCTGCGCACGCCGCCCGTGGACGCCACGATGCGCGCGCTCGCGGTGCTGCACGGACACGATACGGGGCTGATCGTCGCGGCAGCGTTTCTCGTCTGGCTGATGATCCATCGCTGCTGGGTGACGTCCGCGTGGTGGCTCGCGACGCTCGGCATCGCGGTCGTGCTCGTGCCTGCGTTCGGCGCCGGCGTGCCCGGCATGTCGCCCGCGAGCCTGCCGCCCGGCGCGCTGCACGTGGCGCTGCCCGACGCCGACGCGGCGTTCGCGATGCTCGCGAGCAGCGGCATCGGCTGGGTGCTGACGCGCGAGCGGCCCGCGTCGTGGCGGATCCCGGTCGTGACGGCGGTCGTGCTTTGGATCGTGCTCGGGGGCTTCGCGCGGCTCTATGTTGGCGATACGTGGCTGTCGGGCCTGCTCGGCGGCTGGAGCCTCGGGCTCGCGTGGTTCGCGGTGCTGGCGGGCGCCCATGCATACTGGCGGGTGCACGAACACGTGCAGCCGCGCGGCGCGCTCGTCGCGGTGCTCGTCGTGCTCGCCACCGCCGGCGTGTGGACCGTGCCCGCGCAGTGGCAGCTCGATCGCGCGGCGCGTCCGCATGTCGGCGACGTCGTCGCGATGACCGTCGACCAGTGGATGCGCGGCGGCTGGCAGCGCGTGCCGACGCGGCGCACCGAGATCGGCGGCGATCGCGAGGAATATCTGCCGCTGCAATGGTGCGCGACGTCGGACACGCTCGACCGCCATCTGTCGCTGGCCGGCTGGCAGCGCGCGACGCCGTGGTCGCCCGCCACCGCGCTGCACTGGCTGTCGCCGCAGGCGCCGGCCGAGACGCTGCCCGTGCTGCCGCGCTACACGCACGGCGAGAGCACGCGCCGCGTGTTCGTGCGCGTCGACGCGGCCCATCCGGACAGCCGCCTCGTGCTGCGGCTATGGCGTTATCCGTACGTGCTGCAGGATGCGCTCGGCATGCGGCCGCTGTGGTACGGCGCGCTGTATCGCGAGACGCTGCATCGGCCCGCGCGGGTGATGACGGTCGTGCGCACGACGCCGCTCGACGATGCGGCGACGATCGCGCAGGCGCTGAAGGTCGAGCCGACGATCGAGCGGCCGCCGGCGGGGATGAGCGCGGCGCCGCCCGCGATGACGCTCGTGTGGATGGTGCAGCCTTGAAGCGCGCGCAACGCGTCAGGCGTGCGCCGGTCGCGCGGGGACGACGGACAGGCGCAGGCCGACCGTCTTGAGCACCGCGAGCAGGGTTTTCAGTGTCGGGTTGCCGTTGGGCGACAGCGTGCGATACAGCGATTCGCGGCTGATCCCGGCTTCGGCCGCGACCGCGCCGAGCCCGCCGTACGCCTCCGCGACCGTACGCAGCGCGAGCAGTGCGGCCGCGCGGTTGTCGGGATCGTCGAGCGATTCCATCGCGACGCGCAGATAGGCCACCGCCAGCTCGCGGTCGGCAGCGAGTTCGGCGACTTCCGCGTCGTGGTGCGAGACCGCGCCTTTGAGTTTGTTCACATCTGCCTCCGTTTCCAGTTCAACCAGTGTTCGTGCGCACGCCTGATGTCGTCGGACTGGCTACGCTTGTCGCCGCCGGACAACAGCAGGATCAGCGCGCTGCCGTACCGGCCGAAGTACACGCGATAGCCGGCACCGACGTGGATGCGCAGTTCGATCACGCCTTCGCCGACAGGCTCGCAATCGCCGAAATTGCCGGTCTCAACGCGGCGCAGGCGTTCGCGAATCCGTGCCTGGATGACTTTGTCGCGGACGGTGTTCAGCCATTCGGTGAAAGGCTCGCGACCGTCGTCGCGCTGATAGCGAAGCAGTTCGAACTTGGAGAGCATTGTAACTTATAAGCTACATGAGGGAAAGGGGTATTGCCGGGATGGCATGAAGTGACGCATACGCGGGCCGACTGCTGAATCGAGACGAAGCACGACGCAAGGGCGCTGCGCAGGAGTGCCCGCAGAGCCTTCGCGACGCGGGGTTTCGGGCGATGAGGCTGGCTTCCCGAACGACGATCATTCTTTCATTCGGGGCCTGCGATGACGATTCGGCCGAATGGCCGATCTCGTCGGCGCGTGAGGGCACGCGCCGTGCGGAGGAGGGATTGCGCGTCGCGTCGAGCTATGCGGTCACCGATTCGTGGAAGTCGGCCGGCTTGCTTCACGCGTCGGGCACGTCCTTGTGCTCGCCGGTCGCGTATCCGGCGAGCGTGAACAATTTGCCGGCGGCCGACGGATAGCGCGCGACCAGAGCGCGAGCACCTTCTCCGTGTGCTTGTCGCTCATCGTCACGATCACGTCGGCGTGCTCGCTATCGTTCGCGTTCCGTTGCATCGAACGACGCGCGGACACGGCATTGCGCCGAACCCGCGCCCCGCCGCCTCGATCACCGGCATCACCGGCCTCACTACGCGGTCGCCGTCACCCGCTGCGCGGCAAACCCCGCCAGCGTCCGCAACGCGTCCCGCGCCGAGCGCAGATAGAACGCCTGCAGATGAAACACATGCCAGCGCGCGGCGTGAATCTCCAGCCGGCACGGCACGCCGCACGCGAGCGCATGCGCCGCCAGTCGCTGCGCATCCGACAGCAACACTTCCTGGTCGCCGGCCTGCACCAGGATCGGCGGCAGGCCGCGCAAGTCGGTGTCGAGCGGGCCGCGCGGCGCCACCGAACCGGTACCGTGATACCAGCGCAACCCCTGTTCGAGCCAGCCGCGACGAATCATCGGATCGTCTTGGCGGCGCGACGCGAGCGTGTCGCCGCCCAGCGCCGGGTCGGTCACGGGCGAGATCAGCAGCAGCGCGGCGGCAGCCGGTTCGCCACGCTCGCGCAGCGCGATGGCGAGCGCCAGCGCGAGCGCGCCGCCGGCCGAATCGCCGGCAATCGCGATCCGGTGCGGCGCGTGGCCGAGCGCGCGCAACGCATCGTATGCGGCCAGCGCGTCGTCGAGTGCCGCCGGGCTCGGATGCTCGGGCGCGAGCCGGTAGTCGGGCACCCACACCGGCAGGCCGGCTTCGGTCGCGAGCCGCGTCGTCACGCCGCGATGCGTGTGCGGGCCGCCGAGGCAGAACGCGCCGCCGTGCAGGTAGAGGATCGCGCCGCCCGCGTCGCCGCGCTTCGGCGCGATCATTTCGACCGGCACGCCGGCGGCCGACGTCCGGTAACGCAGCGTGCCGCCCGTGCCCGGCATCAGCGGCGACAGCAACGCGACGACGCGGCGCTGCATGCGCGCGCCGAACGGCGGCCCGATCAGCGGCCGGAACGCGACGCGCAGAAAGCCGCGCAGCGAGGCGGCGGCGAGCGCTTCCACGCGACCGGCGGGCGGCGCGACGACGGCGCCGTGCGTCGGCGTGGCCGTGCCCGGCAGCGGCTGCGTGAAGCGATACGCGGACAGCCCCGTGAAGCGCGTGATCCATCGATAGGTCAGCGTGAAGCCGGGCCAGTTCGTGCTGTTGTGGCCCGATGCATCGACGTACCAGCTCTTGCAGCCGCTCCACACCGAACCCGCGAGCCGCTGCTGCACGTGCGCGTTGAAGCGCCGGTAGCGGCGCGGGTCGACGTCGATCGCCGTCGCGCCGTTGCGCCGCATCGCGCGCACGCAGCGCATCACGTGCGCGATCTGGCTCTCGAGCATGTAGACGATCGAGTTGTGGCCGAGGTTGGTGTTCGGGCCGTACAGCATGAAGAAGTTCGGGAAGCCCGGCACCGTGAGCCCGAGATACGCCTGCGCGCCACGCCGCCATGCGTCGTTCAGGTCGAGCCCGTCGCGGCCGGTGATGCGCATCGGCGACAGGAACGCGGTCGCCGCGAAACCGGTGCCGTAGACGATCGCGTCGACCGGATGGTGCACGCCGTCGTCGGTTTCGATGCCGGTCTCGGTCACGCGCCGGATGCGCTGCGTGACGAGCTCGACGTTGTCGCGGTCGAGCGCGGCGAGATAGTCGCTCGACAGCAGGATCCGCTTGCAGCCGATTGGATAGTCGGGCGTGAGCCGCGCGCGCAGCGCCGGGTCGCGCACGTCGCGCGCGAGCAGCTTGCGGAACGGCCGGCCGATCGCGACATCCATCAGCCCGTGCAGCCGCGTGAACGCGATCGCACGCGACTCATAGCGCACGTAGATCGACGCGCGATGCAGCTTCATCGCCCACGGCAGCCGGCGAAACAGCGCTTGCTCCCACGCGCGATACGCGCGATCCGGACGCGGCATCACGTAGGCCGGCGAACGCTGGAACACGACGAGGCGCTCGACGTCGGCGGCGATCGCGGGCACGAACTGGATCGCCGATGCGCCGGTGCCGACCACCGCCACGCGCTTGCCGGCGAGCGGATAGTCGCGATCCCAGTGCGCGGAGTGGAAGGCACGGCCGCGGAACGTGTCGATGCCGGGCAGATCGGGCATCGCGGGGCGGCTCAACTGGCCGGTGCCGCTGACGAGCACGGCGGCGCTGAGCGTCGTGCCGTCGGCGAGCGTGACGTGCCACAGCGCACGGGCCTCGTCATGCTGCGCGCGCTCGACCTCGGCGCCGAAACGCAGATGGCGTGCAAGACCGTACTTGCGCGCGCAGTGCTGCAGGTACGCATGGATTTCCGGTTGCGGCGCGAATACGCGCGACCAGTCCGGATTGGGTTCGAACGAGAACGAGTACAGATGCGAGGGCACGTCGCACGCGGCGCCCGGGTAGCGGTTGTCGCGCCACACGCCGCCGACGTCGTGCGAGCGTTCGACGATCACGAAGTCGTGAATGCCCGCGCGTTGCAGCGCGACGGCCATGCCGATGCCGGCGAAGCCGGCGCCGATGATGATTACCGACAGCGGCGCGGCCGATTCGGCGGGACGTGACGTTTCAGGCGACGACATGGCGGTTCTCCTCGGGCTGGATCGCATCGTGCGACGCGCACGCTGCATAAACGGGGTCGCGGTGCGCCGGCGCGGCGGCCGGTTCGCGCTCCGTGTCGGCCGACGAGCAGGCCGGCACGCGCCGCACGCCGCGGATCAGGTCGACGGCCTTCTCGGCGATCATGATCGTCGGTGCGTTGGTGTTGCCGCCGATCAGCGTCGGCATGATCGACGCATCGACGATGCGCAGCGCCTGCAGGCCGTGCACGCGCAATTGCGGACCGACGACCGCGAGCGCGTCGCGTCCCATCCGGCAGGTGCCGACCGGGTGATACACGGTGTCGGTGCGCCGGCGAAGCACGTCGCGGATCTCGTCGTCGGTCGTGACGTTCGCGGTGAACAGGTCGTGCGTGATCCATTCGGCAAGCGCGGGTGCCGCCATCAGCCGGCGCGTGAGCCGGAAGCCGGCGACCATGTCGTCGAGGTCGCGCGGGTCGTCGAAGAACGCGGGGTCGATGCGCGGCGCGGCGAGCGGATCGGTGCCATGCAGCGTGACCGAGCCGCGGCTGCGCGGTCGCAGCAGGCACACGTGGCACGACAGCCCGTGGCCGACGTGCAGCCGGCGTGCGTGATCGTCGACGAGCGCGACGACGAAGTGCAGCTGGATGTCGGGCGCATCGAGACCGGCCCGCGTTTTCAGGAAGCCGCCGCCTTCCGCGAAATTCGACGTCAGCATCCCGCGCCGTTCGCGGCGAAAGCGCGCGAACTCGCGCAGCATGCGCAGGCCGCCGCGCACGGACACGCCCATCGTGTCGACGCTGCGTGTGCGGTAGCCGAGGATGAAGTCCGGATGATCCTGCAGGTTGCGGCCGACGCCGGGCAGGTCGGCGCGCACCGGAATGCCGAGCCGCTGCAGTTCGCCGGCCGGACCGACACCCGACAGCATCAGCAGCTGGGGCGTCTGCAGCGCGCCGGCCGCGAGCACGACTTCGCGCCGGGCGCGCAGCGTGCGCACTTCGCCGTGTTGCCGCACCTCGACACCCGTCGCACGCGTGCCGTCGAACAGGATGCGCAACACCTGCGTGTGCGTCTCGACCGTCAGGTTGTCGCGCCGGCCGACGTGCGGCAGCAAATACGCGCGCGCCGCGCTCCACCGCTCGCCGTGCTTCTGCGTGACCTGATAGATGCCGACCCCTTCCTGCTGCGCGCCGTTGAAGTCGTCGGTGAGCGGCAGCCCGGCCTGCCGCGCCGCTTCCAGATAGCGCGCATGGAACGGGTTGCCGGTGCGCAGGTCGCTGACCCACAGCGGGCCATCGCGGCCATGAAAGGCGTCGTCGAAGCGCTCGTTGTGCTCGCTCAGGCGGAAGTACGGCAGCACGTCGTCGTAGGACCAGCCTTCGTTGCCGAGTGCGGCCCAGCCGTCGTAATCGACGCGATGGCCGCGAATGTAGACCATCGCGTTGATCGCGGACGAACCGCCGAGCGCCTTGCCGCGAGGCTGATAGCCGATGCGCCCGCCGAGTCCGGGCTGCGGCACGGTGTCGAACGCCCAGTTGTTCACGCGGGTCGGCAGCATCGCGACCGAGCCGGTCGGCACGTTGACGACCGCGGTGTCGCCGCGGCCGCCGGCCTCCAGGACGCAGACGGTCACGGCCGGGTCCTCGGTCAGTCGCCCTGCGACGACGCATCCGCCCGAACCGCCGCCGACGACGATGTAGTCGAAAGTCTTGCTCAAGGAATCGTCTCCCGATGGTCGATGGATCATGCGATGCGCGGCAGCAACCGCAGCAGCGCGCGCAGGCGATCGAGCCGCGACAGGCGGATCGCGAGCGGGGGGGCGGGGTCGCGGGCGAATGCTTCGCGCTGGCGTTCGAAGCGGGCCGCGAGATCGGGCGGGCGACTCGGTCGCATGGTGTCTCCTCCGGGGGCGTGGGTGTCGTTCAGGCGACGACTGATGACGCCGATGGTGCGGGCCGCATGGGAAAACACCAATGCTGCTTCGGGACAATTGTTTTAGTATTTGGGCCAAATCGGCGCTTCGAGGGTTTCTCCGCATGAGCTTCTGGGACTTCACCCGGAGTCCGGCCAGTGCCCGGCTGCTGGTCGATTTCGGCGACGAGCGCGGCGTGTCGCGCACGAAGCTGCTGGCCGGCACGGGCCTCGCGGACGCGCAGCTCGACGATCCGAACGTCGAGGTGACGGCCGCGCAGGAACTGCGGCTGACCGGCAATCTGCTGCGCGCGCTCGGCCGTGCGCCGGGCCTCGGGTTCGAGGTCGGGCAGCGCTATCACTTCTCCGCATACGGCGTGTGGGGCTACGGGCTGATCGCGAGCGCGACCGCGCGCGACGCGCTGGCACTCGCGATGCGCTTCCTGCCGCTCACGTATGCGTTCACGGTGATCACGTACCGCGAGGAAGCGCACACGTGCGTGCTCAATTTCGGCGCGCCGGAGCTCGATGCCGACCTGAGCCGGTTCTTCGTCGAACGCGACATGACGGCCGCCGTCGTGCTGCTGCAGGAAATCGGCGGCGACGATTTCGCGTTGTCGCGCTTCACGATGCAGGCCGCGAGCGCGGCGAGCGCAGCCGCGTCCACGCGCGCGCCCGCACCGCGCATCGCCGGTGTCGAACCCGCGTTCGGCGCTCGCGCGAACAGCGTCGCGTTCGACCGCGGGTTTCTCGACCGGCCGCTGCCGCATGCGAATCCGCTGACGGTCTCGATGTGCGAGCAGATGTGCGTGCAGCTGGTCGAGGCGCGGCGCGCGCGGGTCGGCACGTCGGAGATGGTGCGGCAATACCTGACGGCGACGCCCGGCAACGTGCCGTTCTCGCTCGACGACATCGCGCGGCTGATGAACACGAGCCCGCGCACGCTGAAGCGCCGGCTGCAGGAGGAAGGCACGACGTTTCGCACGCTGCTCGCGCAGGCGCGCGGCGCGATGGCCGAGACGCTGCTCGGCGATGCGCACCTGTCGCTGACGGAGGTCGCCGAGCGGCTCGGCTTCAGCGACCTGTCGAGCTTCTCGCAGGCGTTCAAGCGCTGGTATGGTGTGCCGCCGGGCACCTACCGCAGCGGCCTGCTGCGCGACGGCGCCCGCACCGACGCGGCGTAGCGCCGCGCGCCTCCCCCAACCCTTTCGCGAGAGAACCCGCATGATCACGCTTCGCCCGATGACCGAAGACGACTTCCCCCGCTTCTGGCCCACCTACCACGCGATCGTCGCCGCGCAGGAGACCTACGCATTCGATCCGGCGCCGACGCGCGAAGCCGCCCGCGCGCTGTGGCTCGATGCGCCGCTGTGCACGTGGGTCGCCGAGGAGGACGGCGTGCTGCTCGGCTCGTACTACCTGAAGGCGAATGCGGCCGGCCCCGGCAATCACGTGTGCAACTGCGGCTATATGGTCGCCGAGGCGGCGCGCGGCAAGGGCGTCGCGCGCCTGATGTGCGAGCACTCGCAGCAGGTGGCCCGCGAACGCGGCTTCCTCGCGATGCAGTTCAACTCGGTGGTCGCGACGAACGCAGCGGCGGTCGCGTTGTGGCAGAAGCTCGGCTTCGAGATCGTCGGCCGCTTGCCGCGCGCGTATCGTCATGCACGGCTCGGCTTCGTCGATTGCCTCGTGATGTTCAAATGGCTCGGCGACGCGGCGGCCGCCGAAGCCTGATTCCACGCTCAGACGGCGAACGCGCCGTCGAACACGACCTGCCCGTCGAACGCGAGCGTGCCGCGCGCGAAGATCAGGTCGAGGTGGTGGCTGCCGTTCGCGCCGCCGCCGAGGCCGAGATGCAGGCCCGGATGGCGTTCCTCGAAGCCGGCGTTGCGGCCGTACAGCCCGCGGATGCCCAGGTTCGTGCCGATGCCGAATTCCTCGATGCGCCGGTGATTGTCGTGCCGGTCGAGATACGATGCGAAGTCGCGCCGGAAGCCCGCGTCGTCGCTGTCGAAATCGACGATCAGGCTGTCTTCGACATGCAGCGTCGCGAGCCGCTCCGCCACACGGTACTTGATCGCGAACGGCACGGTGCCGAGAAACGTGCCGCTGAACACGATCGAGCCGTGCAGATCGGTGACGTGCGTTGCGATTTCGCCGGGCACGACGTCGAGATTGCCCATCCCGTCCACGCTCGTCCATTTCTGGTCCGGCGCGAGCGAGCCGGTCAGCGTGTTGCCGGCTTCGTCGATGAAGCGGATCTCTGACGCGCGCGCGGCCGCGTCGATCAGCCGGCCGTTGCGCGCGGCGATGTCGTCGAGCGATTCGGCGAACGCCTCGTCGAGATGCGGGCCGTAATCCTTGAACAGCACCGACTTGCTCCAGTGCTCGACGATCGCGGGACGGATCGCGGCCAGGAACGGCGGGCCGCTCGGCGACGGCGTCGGCAGGCACGACGAGTCGTACAGCAGCACGAACAGGTCGGCGTGCGTGAGCGCGGCGGTGATCTCGGCGGGCGGGGTGCTTTCGAGGCAGAGGGTCGTTGCGTCGAGCGAGTCGGGCAGGGCGGAAAACGCGCGCAATGCGGTGTCGCGGTTGCGGGTGTCGTAGCCGACCAGCAGTTGTCCCGTCTCGCCGCGTGCGAGTTTGTCGCGCAGCGCGGGGTGAAAACCCAGCGCGCGATGCAGGTTGAGCATGCGTGTCTCCGGAAGCGGCGGAAGGGCCGCAGCCCTTCCGCGAGAACGGGCTGGCCGCTCAGACCGGCCAGAGCGCGGTGCCGAACGGCACCACGGCATCCTCCACCATCATGTCGACGGCTTCGGGGTGCGTGTCTTCCTGCATCCAGTCAAGCAATTCGATTTGCCGGGTTTCCTGCATGTCAATTCTCCTGTGGTGAACATGAGTGATTCAACATGAAAGCGCGGTAAAGGGATTACCGCCCTCATCCGGAATTTTTTGAATACCGGGCGAGTGGCGTCGATATTAGTCTGACGATTTACCGAATGCAATGCATTGCAATGTTTTTAGCCAAAGCGTGCTAAACAAGCGTGTTCGCTGAACTTCGTGCGATCGACGCGAATGAATCGAATTTCGACGGCCGCGATTTTTTATTGAATATCAGGGCATGATCGATAAATCGATTAGCGTGATTTTTTAAATCCGGAGTCCAATTGCGCCGATCGTTTCGTTTTTTATCATTCGCGAGCGACGCATGCATCGCCGGACCGTTACCGGTTTCATCCCAGCAGAGCCTTGCCGAGCGGCTTGACGGGCTCGGAGCGGAGCACCAGAGAAGTCGTGACCGCGCCGAAGCGGGCAATCGCGTCGATGATGGTCTCGAGCTGGCCGGGCGTCGGCACGAGCACTTTCAGCAGGAAGCAATCCTCGCCGGTCATCCGGTGAATCTCGATCACGTGCGGCATCTCGGCAAACGCATTCAACGCGGGCTTGATGTGTTCGTGCGTCGTTCTCAGCCGGATGATGGCCATCATTCCCAACCCGAGCGCCGCCGGATCGATCCGTGCGGTGTAGCCGGCGATGATGCCGCGCTCCTCGAGGCGCTTGACGCGTTCTGACGTTGCCGGTTGCGACAGGCCAATGCGTCGGCCGATTTCGGACAATGGCATCCGCGCATTCTCCTGCAACGCTTCGATGATCGAAATGTCCAGGCGATCCAGTTCTCCATCGGGCATGTCGGCAGTCCTGTTCCGTTAATTCATCGGGATTCTGTCTCAATATCCGATGACTTGCCATTCCACGCGGAAGTCGTCCGGACCAGACTGGGACCCTCATGTTCAAGGAGAGACGGGAATGGATCGAAGCATCGTCATCGTGCCGGGAATCGGCAACTCGGGAGCGGATCACTGGCAGACATACTGGGAGACGGCGCTTCCCGGCGCGACGCGCATCGCGCCGGCGTCGTGGGACACGCCGGACTTGAGCGACTGGATCGCGGCGCTCGATGCGGCGGTCGCGGCTGCGCGGACCCCGCCGATCGTCGTGTGCCATTCCCTCGGCTGCCTGTTGTTCGCGCATTGGCGTGCGGCCGCCGCGCGCCCGGTGCACGGCGCCTTTCTCGTGGCGGTACCCGATCCGGACGGCCCGCGTTTTCCGGCCGCCGCGCAGGCGTTCGCGCGTGTGCCGGACGGGGATTTCGGCGATTGGCCGGTGGTGGCGATCGCCAGTTCGGACGATCCGTACGACCCGCACGGGCGAGCAATCGGATGGGCGGCGGCACGCGGTGCGACACCGCTCGTGGTCGGCGCACGTGGCCACTTGAACGCGGCTTCCGGATTGGCGCAGTGGGACGAGGGGCGCGCGCTGTTCACCGCCTTTACTGCCGGACTGGGTGCGTAGTGCATGCCGGGCGTCAGCGCACCGCGGTTTGCAGGCGGCGCAGGCAGCGCTCGCAGCCGGTCAAGTATCATCGGTCGAGCGGCGCACGGGGTCCGGCAGTCGGAACCGGCGGCCGCCACGACACGGAATCCGCAGCGACGACGTCACGGCCGGCGGCCCACGGCAGTCAAAGCCGCGTCGGCGTTGCGGAACCCAGGTCCCGGGCATTGGCCCGGATCGGCCTCGAAAAACCACGATGGAGACACCGCGATGCGCGCAGCACCGCAACCGGAGCACGCCGGCCGAGCACGGCCGGACGCGAGCGCCACCGAACCCGACCGCATGGCCGCATGGCGGCTCGCGATCTGCCTGTCGCTCGGCAGCGCGATCGCGCTCGGCCTCGCACGCTTCTCGTATGCACTGCTGTTGCCGCCGATGAAGGCCGATCTCGGCTGGACCTTCGCGCAGGCCGGCGCGCTGAACACCGCGAACGCGGCCGGCTACCTGATCGGCGCGCTCATTTTCCCGTTCCTGTCGCCGCGCTGGCGCACGGGCACGCTGCTGGCGGCCGGCTGCGCGCTGACCGCGCTGCTGATGGCCGCATGCGGGCTCACGTCCGACATGAACGCGCTGCTCGTCGAGCGGCTCGCGACGGGCGTCGGCAGCGCGCTGATCTTCATCAGCGGCGGCGTGCTGGCCGCGCGGCTCGCGTCCGCGGCGCCGCGCGATGCGGGGCTCCTGCTCGGGCTCTATTACGGCGGCACGGGGTGGGGCGTCGTCGCGTCGTCGCTGCTCGTGCCGGCGACGCTCATGCCTCGCGCGCATGGCTGGCAACCCGCGTGGTTCGCGCTCGCGTTCGCGTGCGTGCTGTTCTCCGCCGTAGCCGTGTCGGCGGCACGCCGCATCGAGCGCGCGCACGCGGCACCGGCCGCGCCGCGCGACGGCGTCGCGCTGGCCGCCACCGCGCATCCCGCGCGCTTCGCACTCGCGCTCGCGGGCTACGCACTGTTCGGCGTCGGCTATATCGGCTACATGACGTTCATCGTCGCGCTGCTGCGCGGCGCGGGGATGAGCGGGACGGTCGTGTCCGCGTTCTACGTGACGCTCGGCGTCGCGACCGTCGTGTCGGCGCGGCTGTGGTCGGGGCTGCTCGACCGGATGCGCGGCGGCCAGGCGCTGGCCGTGCTCAACGCGCTGCTCGGCGTCGCGACGCTGATGCCGGCGCTGTTCGTGCATCCGGCGGCCGCGTTCGCGTCGGGCGTGCTGTTCGGCGCGACGTTCCTGTCGGCGGTCGCGGCGACCACCGCGTTCGTGCGCCACAACCTGCCGCCGGAAGGCTGGGCGAAAGGCATCAGCGCGTTCACGACGGTGTTCGCGTTCGGGCAGATCGCCGGCCCCGTCGCGATCGGCTGGGTGTCGGACAGCGCGGGGCTCGCGCGCGGGCTCGTGTATTCGGCGCTGACGCTGTTCGCGGGTGCGGCGCTCGCGGCCGGGCAGCGCGCGCTGCGGGCGTCCGCCTAGCTGGTCATCAGCGGCAGGTCACCGCACGCAGGCCGTGCGCGCCACGCGATGAAACGCGCGACTGAAGTAGATGAGGCTGTCGCCGTCGTGGCGCACGCGGATCGACGTCGCCTCGATGAACATCACCGAATGCGAGCCGACTTCCTTCATCTCGGCGATCGTCCCCTGCAGGCTCGCGAGCGCGTCGCGCAGCACGGGCACGTCCTGCTCGCCGCGATCCCACACCGGCAATTGGAAGCGGCGCTCCATCGGCAGCTCGGTGAGCCCCGCGAAATGCCGCGCGAGCAGTTCGTGCTCGGCCGGCAGCACGTTGATGCACACGTGCCGATTGCGCTCGAAGATCGCGTGCATCGCGCTCGACCGGTTCAGGCACACGAGCAGCGTCGGCGGCGCATCGGTGACGGAACAGACGGCGCTCGCCGTGATCCCGCAACGGCCGTGCGGCCCGGCGGTGGTGATCACGTTGACGGCCGCGCCGAGGTGGGCCATCGCTTGCCGGAAGGCCTTTTGCGCGTCGGTCGGTTCGGCGCGCGCCGGTTGCGGGGTGTCGGTCGTGGCGGACATGGGCGCTCCTGATTGGATGAGTGCGGCGATCGTGCATGGTATCGATACGGCATCGGATCGTCGACGATGATCCAAGCGTACGTCACGAAAAAGCCGGCGAACATTCGCACGATTGATGCCGAAGCTGGCGTTCCCGCCAACGCGTCTAAAGGTTCTACCTAGATGCGCGGCGCGGCGCGCGAAAAAAACTGCGATCGGGCGTTCGCGCGGCACGTGAAGGGGTATTCAGCGCATTTTCGGCTCGTTATGATGTGCCGCATACCCCCGACGAACGACGCTTGCGTGACATGCGGCGCGTGCGATACCGATACCGATATTTTGCGAGACACCCCGATGACGTCACCCGCTCCGATCGTATACATCGTCGACGACGACAGCGGCATGCGGACGTCGCTCGCGTGGTTGCTCGAATCGGTTGGCATCGCGTCCGAAGGATTCGCGAATGCCGCCGACTTTCTCGCGCGCTTCGACGTGAACCTGCCCGCGTGCCTGGTGCTCGACGTGAGGATGCCGGAGAAAAGCGGTTTCGACGTGCAGGCGGAGCTGAATGCGCGCGGCGCGACGCTGCCGGTGATCTTCGTGAGCGGGCACGGCGACATTCCGATGTCGGTGCGCGCGCTGCAGAACGGCGCGATCGACTTCGTCGAGAAGCCGTACAACTCGCAGCAGATGCTCGAGCGCGTGCAACGCGCGCTGCGGCTCGCGCAACAGCGGCACGCGGTCGACCGGCATCATCGCGAGCTGCGCCAGCGGCTCGATGCGCTGACCGCGCGCGAGAAGGAAGTCCTGCGCGGCGTCGTCGACGGCAAGGGCAGCAAGCAGATCGCGTCGGACCTGTCGATCAGCGTGAAGACCGTCGACGTGCATCGCGCGAGCATCAAGGAGAAGCTCGGCGCGACGTCGATCGCCGCGCTCGTGCGCGACGTGATGGTCGTGTGGGGCGGCGACAACGAAACGCCGCGCTAGCTGCTGGCAGCTAGCTGCGCGAATGCGCGCCGAAGCGCGCCACGCTCGATGCTCAACGCATGTACAACCCGCCGTTGATGTCCCAGCACGCGCCGTTCGCGAAATGCGCGTCGCCCGACGCGAGCAGCACCGCCGCATCCGCGACGAAACCGGCCGAGCCGAGCTTGCCGCCCGGCAGGCTCGCGAGCACCTGCCGCAGCTTCTCCGGCGCGACGCTTTCGTAGACGATCGGCAAGTCGAGCGGGCCCGGCGAGATCGCGTTGACGGTCACGCCGTGCGCGGCGAGATCGCGCGCGAATACCTTGGTCAGCGTCAGCGTGCCGCCCTTCGCGGCCGCGTAGTGTGCGCCCGTCGCCGAGCCGCCGTTCTGCCCGGCGAGCGACGCGATGTTGACGATGCGGCCCGCGCCGCGCGTCGCGAAGTACTGGCCGAACACCTGGCAACCGAACAGCACGCTGCGCAGGTTCACGTCGATCACCTGGTCGAACTGATCGGCCGTGATCTCCATCGCGGGCACGACCTTCGACGCGCCGGCATTGTTGACGAGCACGTCGATCGTGCCCCAGCGCGCGACCAGCGCATCACGCGCGGCTTCGAAGTCGCGCTTCGACGTGACGTCGAGCGGCAGCGCGATCGCGCGTTCGCCGCTCGGGTCGAGGTCGCGCGCATGCGCTTGAATGGCGTCGGCGGCGATGTCGGCCAGCGCGACGCGATAGCCGGCCGCATGAAAGCGTTCGGCGATGACGGCGCCGAGCCCGCGTGCGGCGCCGGTGACGAGGACGACTCGGTCTGACATGGTGCGTGATTCCCTGGTTCGCGGGCGCATGGCCGAAGCGGCGCCCGCATCGTGGTTCATACGGCGAGCGCCGCCTCGAAGTGCGCGGCGACGGCGCACATGTGTTCGTCCGCGCCCTTGCGTCCGACGATCTGCAAGCCGGCCTTCAGCCGCGTTCCCGTGAGCGGCAGCGGCAGGCTGAGCGCCGGGTGACCGCTCAAATTGAACGGCCGGATCAGCGACGACATCGCAATCACCGACACGCCGTCGCGTGCCTGCTGAAGCGTGATCGGCAACGCGGGCAGCGTCGGCAGCACCAGCACGTCCGCATGTTCGAGCGCGGCATCGACCTGCGCGGTGAAGCGCGCGCGCACGGCTTCGGCTTCGTCGAGTGCGGCCGGTGTCGTCGTCGCGGCCGTGCGCAGCCGCGCATCGAGATCGGCGCCGAGCTTGCCGGTCGCGACGAGATGACCGAATGCGCGCGACGTTTCCGCGTTGATGACGGCGAGCCCCGCCGCGAACGCGGCCGGCAGCTCGTCGAGCACGGCTTCGCGTACGCGCAGGCCCGACGCGCGCAGCGCCGTGTCGAGCGCGGCGACGATGGCCGCGTCGGCATCGACGATCACGTGCGCGATCGTGCAGCCGGCAACGGGCGCTGCCGCACGCGCGCGGTCGAAGCCCGGTGCGATGGCGGCCATCACGGCCGCGAGCGTATCGACGTCGCGCGCGAACGGCCCGACGCAATCGAGCGTGGTGTCGGCGGGCGCGACGCCGCGCCGCGACACACGGCCGAACGTCGGCTTGAGCCCAGCCACGCCGCAGCAGGCGGCCGGCCCGCGAATCGAGCCGCCGGTGTCGGTGCCGAGTGCGGCGTCGACGACGCCGAGCCCGACGAGCGACGCCGAGCCGCTCGACGAGCCGCCCGGAATGCGCGTCGGATCCTGCGGATTGATCGGCGTGCCGGTGAAGTCGTTGATGCCGGTCATGCCGAACGCGAGCTCGTGCATGTTCGCCTTGCCGGCGATCTGCCAGCCGGCGTCGAGCAGCAGGCGGACCACGTCCGCGTGCCGCGCGGCGGGCGGCGCATCGGCGAGCGCGCGGCTGGCCGCGCGGGTCGGATGGCCGGCGATGTCGATCGTGTCCTTGATCGCGATCGTCGGGCCCGGACCGCCCAGCGTGAAGGTGTCGATGAAGCCTGTCATGGTGCGATGGCGTGCGAGCGGAGTGAAGAGGTTCAAGGCCGCGACGCGGCGGCGAGCGGCCACGGGCCGTCGAGCACGCGCTCGGTGCGGAAATGGCGGATCAGCCACGCGCCGCCCTCGGCCGGCGCGAAATCGACGGTCAGCCGCGCGGCGATCAGCTCGGCCGTGCCGTCCACGTGGCGCGACGCCTGCAGCATGATCCAGCGGCCGCGCGCGGTCGCGAGATCGGCGCCGACGTCGATCGACTCCGACGTCAGGAAGTGCAGGTTCGCCGCGAAATGCGGCTCGGGCGGCAGATAGCGGCGCAGCATCGCGACGATCGCGTCCGTGCCTTCGAGGCGGCCGAACTTGCGCGCGTACTGCGGGCCGATGCCTTCCCACACCGCATCGGCCGTGAACAGCGCGGCGAGCGCCGGGCCGTCGCCGGCATCCTCGGGCACGTCGCACAGCGCCATGTAGCGCGTGATCGTCGCACGCACCGCGCGTTCGGCGTCGAGCGTCGCCACGCGCCGTTCAAGTCCTTCAAGCACTTCGAGCACTTCGCGTGCATCGATCGAGCGGGCCGAATCGGAGCCGGTCATCGCGCGCCTCACGACGCGGGGCGCGCGGCCGGCGGCACGGTCAGCGCGCGGCCGACCCGCGCCTCGATCTTGCCGTAGCGCCACAGGTTGTATTCGCCGACGGGCGTCGTGCGATACAGGTTGCAGACCGCGACCGTCGTGTCGAAGTCGGCGACGTCGGCCATGATGTAGAACGTCCACGGCGCGCCGTCGGCCTGGCCGACGACGAGGCGGTCGTCATCCATCACGCCGAGCACGCGCACGCCGGGCATCGCCTCGACGGCGGCGAGCATCGCGCCGTACGCTTGCCACACTTCGCCGATCTTCTCGCGCGGCAGGTCGAAGAAGTTTTGCGACACACCGCAGCAGAACAGCACGCGCAGCGGCAGCGGATTCGATTGGGACATGACAGGTTCTCCTGAAGAATGTATTGAGCGGCGTCACGGCGAAGCGACGCGAATTACAGATAGCCGGGAAACGGCGTCACGCCGGTGAACACCGCGCCCGCGCCGTCGAAGTTGCCTTCGCCGAGAAACGCGTGCTGCGTGACGACCATCGCGTCGCGCAGCAGGCGCTGCAGCGGATGCGTGCGATAGATCGCGGCCGTGCCGCCGAGGCGATATGCGCGCTCGACGACGCTCGCGCCTTCGCGGGCGATGTGCGTGGCGGCGAGCCTCAACAGGCTGACCTGCTCGGGCGTCACGGGGTTCCCCGCGAGGATCGATTGCCAGACCGAGTCGGTCGCGTCATAGAAGAACGCGCGCGCCGAGCGCAACTGCGCTTCGGCCTTCGCGAGCTCGATGCGGAAATACGCGCGATCGGCGAGGCGCGGCGCGCCGGTGGTCGTCTGGCGGCCGCCCGACATCCGGTTCGCGACGTCGAGCGCCGCGCGGGCCAGCCCGAGGTTGACCACGGCGAGCACCTGCGCCGCATACGCGACGGTCGGATAGCGGTACAGCGGTTCGTCGACGGTTGCCTCGCCGCCGCGCACGAAGGTCCACGCTTCGGGCACGAAGCGATCGTCGACGCGCAGGTCGTGGCTGCCGGTGCCCTGCATGCCGACCACGCTCCAGTTCTCGACGATCTCGACGTCGGCGGCACGGAACACGGCCGTGCGCGGCTTGTTCGGCGCGGCGTCCTGCGCGCCTGGCACCGCGATGCCGACGCCGAGCCAGTCGGCGCCCTTGCAGCCGCTCGCGAATTTCCACGTGCCGTTCACGCGCCAGCCGCCGGGGGCCGCCTGCGCCGGCTGCACCGGGAACAGCCCGCCCGCGAACACCTGGTCGGGGCCGCTCGCGTACAGCTCGGCCTGCGTGGCGAGCGGCAGCGCGGCGAGATAGACGTTGGCCGAGCCGAAGCTCGCGACCCACGCGGCCGACCCGTCGGCGGTCGCGATCCGCTCGATCATGTCGAGGAACGCGCCCGGCGCGAGCGCGTCGCCGCCGAAGCGGCGCGGCGTGCCCGCGCGATAGATGCCGGCTTCCTTGAACAGCGCGATCACGTCGCGCGGCACGTGCGACAGGCGGTCGAATTCGTCGCGGCGCGCGGCGACGGTCTCGATCACGGCGTCGAGCGGCGACACCCGCGCGGCCGCTTCACGGACCGCGTGCGGCGAGGGGGACGCGGCGTCGATGGCGAGGGCGGCGTTGGGCATGGCGGTCTCCTGGGGATGGGGTTCGGTTGCGGGGGCAAGACGATGCATGGGCCTAGTCTAGAAACGTCGAAAACCCGCAGCAATTGGTGCGTAGCGCCGCGTGACTGGTGTCGCTCCGTGCCGGACTAAAGAAATCTTCAGATGCGGGCCGCGCACGCCGGTGCTATGTTGGACGTCCGGCCGCGCGACGCCGCGCGCCTTCATCCGAATCCGATCATGAGTTTTCCCGACGAAGACGACTTCCACCGGCTGCTCGACGCATTGACCACCTGCGTGCTGCTGCACGACGCGCAGACCCGGGCGATCGTGTGGGCGAACCGCGCCGCGTGCATCGCGCTCGGTTTTTCGGTCGAGGAGCTGCTGCCGCTGAAGGCGCAGGACATGACGCGTCCCGAACCGAAATACCGCCGCGAGATCGCCGTGAGCGCGTGGGATCGCGCGCTCGTCGACGGCCCGCAGGTGTACGAGTGGTGCTACCGGTCGCGCACGGGCGTCGACATGCTGTCGGAGGCGACCGCCACCTACGTGCCGCTGCGCGGGCGCGACGTCGTGATGGTGCAGTTCCGCGACATCAGCGCGGAAGAGGCGGTGCGCCAGCAACTGCGCCGCTACGAGGCGCGGCTGCGCGAGTTCATGCAGGATCTCGACGAAGGGATCGCGGTCGTGACGCCACAGGGCCGCGTGCAGTTCATCAGCGAGTCGGGCCGGCGCGTGCTCGGGCTCGCGCCGGACGAAGCGCTCGGCGAGGTGCTCGACTACTGCAGCGCGGCCGACCGCGACCGGCTCGTCGCGCAGCTGCGCGATGCGCCGTCGGCGTGCCCGTCCGAACCGCAGCGTTACCGGATCGTGCGGCGCGACGGATCGACGTGCTGGCTGCGCATCCTGTGCCGGCAGGTCGAGATCGAAGGCGATCTCGACGGGCTGCTCGTGCAGTTTCGCGACGTGAGCGATGAAGTCGCGATCGAGGACGCACGGCGTGCGGAAGCGCGCATGCTCGAATACGCGGGGCGCTACAACGCGATGGGCGAGATGGCGAGCGTGATCGCGCACGAGCTGAGCCAGCCGCTCGCGGCCGTGCGCAACTTCATCGAGGGCGCGGTGCGACGGCTGAATGCGCGCGGCGCCGTCGACGATGCGATCTGGGGGCTGCGCAGCGCGGACCGGCAGGCCGAGCATGCGGCGCTGATCATCAAGAGCGTGCGCGAGTTCATCGTGAAGCGCGAGCCGGCTGTCGCGCTCGCCGATCTGCGCGAGATCCTCGCCGACGTCGCGTATTTCATCGAGCTGCGTGCGAAGGAAGCGGGCGTGACGGTCGCGATCGTGCAGGCCGATGCGCCGCTGCCGATCCGCTGCGAGCGGGTGCTGATCGGGCAGGTGGTGCTCAATCTCGCGTTCAACGCGATCGAGGCGTTCGCCGGCTGCGAGCGCACGCCGCGCACGCTGACGCTCGGCACCGCGAACGTCGACGGTCACGCGGAACTGCGCGCGATCGACAACGGCCCCGGTGTCGCCGAAGGGGCGCACGACCGGCTGTTCGACGGCTTCTCGTCGTCGAAGGCCGGCGGCAACGGGATCGGGCTGTCGCTGTGCAAGAGCATCGTCACGCGCCACGGCGGCCGCATCGGCGCGAGCCCGGCGGAAGGCGGCGGGCTCGACTGCCGTGTGACGCTGCCGCTCGCCGACGCGCAAGCTTAGCCGCCGCGTTGCTTCACGTGCTTTACGTGCGTCACGGCTGGGCTGCGACGCGTGGCACACGATCAGCGCCCCAATGCCCGCGCGGTCTGCCCGCCGATCCCGAAGTCGGTGTTCGGGATGTCCTTGATCATCACGCGCGTCGCCTGCAACGGCGCATCGAGCACGTTCGCGCCGGCGTCCGACAGCGCGGCGATCAGCGCGCGTTTCTGTTCGTCGGTGCGCCCGGCGATCAGGATCGCGACGATTACCGGCAGCGACGGCGGCGCGCCGTCGGCGGCCGTGCGCCCGCCGAGGCCGATATGGGTCGGGGGCAATTCGGTGAGCAGCACGCGCACCGATTCGATCGGCGCGCCGATCGCGTCGACGGTCGCGCCGGACAGCCGCGCGATCAGCTCGGCCTTGCGTGCGTCGTCGTGGCCGGCCGGCAGGAAAACTTCGAGTGTGGGCATGGTCGTCCGGAAAGGTGAAGGTGACCGGTTCACCGTTGCGCTGGCGGCGGCGAACGGGTGGCCGTTTGCAGGTGAAGGTGACCGGCTCACCGTTGCGCTGGCGATGGCGAACCGGTGGCCGCTTGCAGGTGAAGGCGACTGGCTCACCATCGCGCAGGCGGCGGCGAACCGGCCGCGCGTTACAGCAGGAAGCCGATCGCGCTGAGCGCTTCGGTCGAGTCGATCAGGCGCACGACCTTCTCGGCGATGCGCATCTCGCCTTCGGCATCGACGTGCAGCTTGTGCGTGACGTCGGCCGCGAACAGCGTCGCGACGCCGCGCTTGTACGCGACGACGACCTGCGCGGATTTCAGCTCGACGATGCCGGCGCTGCTGCTTTCCAGCGTGAAGCGCGACACGGTGCGCACCGTGCGCGCCGCGTCGCTCGCCGACGCCGAGTAACCGGACAGCATCCGCTGCACGCGCTTCTCGCGCATGTCCTGGTCGTCGAACACGTAGTTCAGCGTCGCCGCGAAATCGGTCGCGTCGGGATCGATCGGCACCACGTAGTGGCCGGCCGGATCCCACAGATCGAGCCACGCGCGATAGTCGCGGCGGTCGAGCATCTCGGCTTCGCGCCACACGAATTCGACCGCGCGGGCGAAGGTCTGCTGCGAGAAAAGGGCGTTGCGGTCGTCCATCATGCTTGCTCCATCAACTTGCGCCATTGCTGGTAGGCCTCGCGCATGCCGGTCTCGTCGGTCGCATGCGCGGTCTTTTCGCCGTTCGCGGCGGTCGTCTCGCGGTTCAGCCCGCGGTTCACGAGGATCGGCACGTCGGGGCCCGCGTGCGCGCCGCGCTGCACGCGCTCCCACGCTTCCGCGTCGTCGGGGCTGCCGAAGCCGAACGGGCCCTGAAAGTGCTCGTGGATGCGCAGCCGCTCGCGGTTCGCTTCGTCGGGGCCGCCGTCCATCGCGAGCGCGACGTGGCGGATCTCGGTTTCGTTCGCGGAGATCGGCCGCAACACGCGGAAGAACGCCATCGACAGCGCGAGGTTCGGAAACAGGTTCAGGTTGAAGCCGACGCCCAGCAGCGAGCGCACGATGCGGCGCACTTCGTCCGGCGCGTGGCGCTCGGCGAGTGTCGCCGCGAGCGGCGCGAAGCGCTCGGGCAGCGGCGCGCCGTCGTCTTCGTCGAGATCGATCAGCTCGGGCATCAGCACCGCGAGGCTGTGGCCGTTGCCGAGCGCGCGACAGAACGCGTGCTCGCTCGTCATGAAGCTCGTGATCGCGGCGGCTGTTTCATCGTCGATCGACTTCATCCACGACTTGTGCACGACCGGGAAGTGATAGAGGTCCGTCGTGTTCTCGAGCTGGATCTTCCAGTTGCCCTTGAATTTGAACTTGTGCTCGCCGTTCGCCTTGATCGGGTAGCCGGCGCCCTGCTTCATGAACAGGTCGATCCACGGCTTCGCGCCGCCGAGGAAATCCTCGAGCGGTTCGATGTCGTCGTTGAAGGTCGCGAAGATCAGCCCTTGATACACGCCGACGCGCAGCTTCACGAGCGGCAGGTCGCCTTTCTCGCACACGCCTTCGTAGCCGTCGCCGTACGGCAGCGCGCGCAGCGTGCCGTCGAGCGCGTACGACCAGCTGTGATACGGGCACGTGAAGCCCTTCGCATTGCCCTTGTGCGATTCGCACACGGTCGCGCCGCGATGGCGGCAGCGGTTCTGCAGCACGTTGATCTCGCCGGTCTTGTCGCGCACGACGATCACCGGCTGGCGGCCGATCGTCGTCGTGATGAAGTCGCCCGGGTTCGGCAATTCGCTGTCGTGCGCGACCCAGATCCAGGTGCGGTAGAAGATGCGGTCGAGCTCGGCCTCGAACAGCGCGGGGTCGTGATACATCGCGGGCGCGATGCGGTCGGGCTGCGCGAAGCCGTGCAACGCGCGGGTGTCGATCGTCTGGTAGGGAATGTCGCTCATCGTCGTCGTGGGGAAAGAGTCGCGAAGTCGGGCCGCGCTGTGCGCAGCGTCGGGAGACCAGTCTCGGCTTCTGCTACATATCCGTCAAATTGATCTAAAATTGCTGATCAAATAAATACGGCAAATGATGGAGGTCACGATGACATCGGTCGATCATCTCGATCTGAACCTGTTGCGGGTGTTCCAGGCGATCGTCGAGGAGCGCAGCCTGACCAAGGCCGGCGAGCGGCTCGCGTTGTCGCAGCCGGCCGTCAGCTATTCGCTCGGGCGGCTGCGCACGCTGTTCGACGATCCGCTGTTCGTGCGTACGCGCGCGGGGATGCAGCCCACGCCAGTCGCGCTCGAACTCGCGGGGATCGTCGGCAAGGCGCTCGACATGGTGCGCGCCGCGCTGCGCTATGCGGAGCGTTTCGATCCGGCGTCGAGCACGCGCACGTTCCGGCTGTCGCTGTCGGACGCGGGGGAAATGGCGTACCTGCCGGCGATCTGCCAGGCGCTGCGCGAGCGCGCGCCGCGCGTGACGCTGAGCGTGCAGCCGCTGCCGGTGGAGGAGATCGAGGAGGCGCTGCGCGCGAGCCGGCTGGACTTCGCGATCGGCAACCTGCCGGAGCTGATGCCGCGCACGCGCCACCAGGTGCTGTTCGAGGAAACCTACGTGTGCATGACGGGCCGCCGGCGCGGGTTGCCGGCCGGCGCGGCGCTGAGCCTCGAGCAGTTCGTGCGCGCCGCGCATGTCAACGTGAAATCGGTCGAGCACAGCCACCACGCGCTCGACGACGCATTGCGCGCGCAGGGCGTGGGCCGCAACATCGCGCTCGAAGTGCCGCACTTCGTCGCGCTGCCGAGCGTGCTGTCGGTCACCGATCTCTACGCGACGCTGCCGAGGCGGCTCGCGCAGATCCTGAACCGCGGCAACGGGTTCCGGCTGTACGACCTGCCGGTGACGCTGCCGCCCGCGCCGGTCACGATGCACTGGCACGAACACTTTCACGAGGACGAGGGCATCGCGTGGATGCGCGCGCTGCTCGCCGAGATCGTCGAGCATTTCGACGAAGCGTGAGCGCGCGGGCGGGCCGTCGCGATGCAGCCGCGCATCGTCGCGTCAGTGCATCAGCGCCTCCGAGATCGACGCGCGGGCCGTTGCGATGCACCCGCGCATCGTCGCGTTATCGACTCAGAGATCGAGGACGAGCACCGCCGAGCGCGCACGCGACACGCAGCAGCAGATCACCGTGTTGCTCGCGCGCTCGGCCTTGCTGAGGCAGTGGTCGCGATGATCGGGCTCGCCGTCGAGCACCGGCACCATGCAGGTGCCGCACACGCCTTCGCCGCATGACGTATCGACCTCGATGCCGATGCGCGCGAGCGCGTCGACGATCGACGTGTCGGGCGCGACGCGCACCGATTGCCCGCTGCGCTGCAGCCGCACTTCGAAGCCTTCCGCCGGCGCGGCATCCGTGGCGGCATCGGCCGCGGCCGGTTCCGCCGCGAAGCGTTCGAGATGAATCGCATCCTCGGGAATCCTCATTGACGCCGCCGCGACGACCGCATCCATGAACGGGCCGGGGCCGCACGTGTACACATGCGCGTGCGCATCGATCGCTTCGACGCAGCGGCCGAGTTCGGCCGCCAGTGCGTCGGGCTCGATGCCGTAGTGGAACGTCACGTGCGCGGCGAACGGGGCGGCCGACAGCTCATCGACGAAGGCCGCGTGTTCCCGGCTGCGCGCGAAGTAGTGCAACCGGTAGCGCGCGCCGCGCTGCTCGAGTGCATACGCCATCGACAGCAGCGGCGTGATGCCGATCCCGGCCGCGATCAGCACATGTTCGCTCGCGTCGTCCGTCAGACGAAACAGGTTGCGCGGCGCGCCGATCGACAACTCGGCGCCGACGCACACGTCGTCGTGCAGCGAGCGCGAGCCGCCGCGCGAGCGCGCTTCCTTCTTCACCGCGAACAGATAGCTGCCGCGCTCGTCGGGGCGGCCGCACAGCGAATACTGCCGCGTGACGCCGGACGGCGCGGTGACGTCGATATGGGCGCCCGGCTCGTACGCGTCGAACGGCTGGCCGTCGACGCGCGAGACCCGGAAACAGCGGATGTCCTGCGCCGCGTCGATCAGCGCATCGATCCGGACCTGGTGGCGGTTCGCTTGCATGGGTGTTCCGTGGGGTAGGGAAGAAACCGGCGCGGCGGATACCGCGCCGTCATGCAGCCGAGAATAGGGATGGGCATCGCATAAATCAAATCGATAAAAAAGCGATGCCGGAATCAGTGGGATGGATAATTGAACCGCGGCCCGATCGTCGCGCGCTCAGCGTGCGGCGACCACGTTGCCGCCGTCGGCGGCCGCATTGGCGGCGTTGACCGACGCAGCCGCATGGCCGCGCTCGCGCTCGAGACTGCGACGGTACTGCCGGCATCCGGCCGCCAGCAGCAGCGCGGCGAGCGTCGCGGCGACGACGTTGACGATCGACATCGAATGGCCGACCGCCGCCGGTGCGCCAAACACGCGATCGGTGAACAGCGCGACGACGGTGGTGCCGATGCCGAGCGCGATCAGGTTCGACACGAGCAGGAACAGCGCGGAGATCTGCGCGCGCATCTGGTTCGGCGCGAGCGTCTGCATCGCGGCGGTCGACGTCGGCATCGGGAACGACGCGAAGAACATCGCGACGACGAGCATCGCGAGCGACGCCGGCAGGCTGTCGAGCTGCGTGAACAGCGTCGCGGGAACTACCATGCACGCGGCGCCGATCGCGCCGGCGCGCATCGGCGCATCGCTGCGTCCGCGGCGCAGCAGCCAGTCGTTGAGCCAGCCGCCGCAGAACACGCCGGCCGTGTTCGCGACCAGCAGCACGATGCCGAGCGTGTAGCCGGCTTCGACGGCCGTCATCCCGAAGCGGCGGATATAGAACGCGGGCGTCCAGCTCAGCAGGCAGTACAGCGTCATCGCATAGAACGAGAAGCCGAGGTAGTGGCACGTGAAGGTCGCGCGATGCGTGCCGACGAAGCGCAGCGAGTCGCGCATCGACACGCGCCGCACGGCGCCCGAGCGATCCTGCGCGAGCCCCTTGCGCTGCGGGTCGCGCACGGTCGCGGCGAACAGCAGCGCGACGAGAATCCCCGGCAGCCCGACGATCAGGAACGTGACCTGCCACGCGTGCACCTGCCCGACGAGCGGCAGCGTGAACGCGCTCGCGTGCTTGAGCAGCGCGATCACGTAGCCACCGATCAGGAACGCGACGCCGCCGCCGATGAACGAGCCGAGCGAATACACGGCGATCGCGCGGCCGAGTTTCTCCTTCGGGAAGTAATCGGCGAGCATCGAATACGCGCCGGGCGACAGCGCGGCCTCGCCGACGCCGACCCCCATGCGCGCGACGAACATCTGCACGAACTGCTGGCTGAGCCCGCACGCGGCGGTTGCGACGCTCCACAGCGCGATGCCGAGCGCGATGATGCGCGGGCGCGCGTAGCGGTCGGCGAGATACGCGACGGGCAACCCCATTACCGCGTAGAACAGCGAGAACGCGAAGCCGTTGAGCAGGCTGAACTGCGTGTCGGTCAGGTGCAGGTCGCGCTTGATCGGTTCGATCATCAGGACGAGCACCTGACGGTCGACGAACGAAAAGACGTACGCGAGCATGCAGATGACGACGACATACCATTCGTACGTATAGCGCTTGCCGTCGGCAGCGCGGGCCGTGGGTGCGGACATGCGGATTCTCCAGGAGCGGGCGGTGGAAAGGCGCGGCGCCGGCCTCGCGGGCCGGGCGCCGTCGCGGCGCGAAAGCGTGCGGGTGACACGTGTCGGAGACGCAGCGTAGTCGGCCAAATTCGGTCGCCATAGCCGGAGTGACAGCCGCGCCACACGGACCTTTACCGACCCGGATAAAGAAAACACCGAGGCCGTGCGCGCGGGCCGGCGCGCAGCGCGCGTGCGGCGGGGCGCGCGCGCATCATGCGGCGCATCTATAAGCGTTATAGAGCGGATTGCGTCGACGTCCGAAATTGTCGTTCCTAGACTCGGCCCGGTTTTGATCGGCAGTGTTCGCACGAGATCGCGAACGCGTTTCACATCGAGCGGCGCGACGCCGACCGGCGCCGGAATGACTACGGGACGACGAAGATGAACCATCCGAACGGGCGGGCCGACCGGCTTGCCGTACCGCGTGCCACGCTGGTTGCCGCGCTCCTCACGTGCGCGTCGCTGCCGGCCCTCGCGCAATCGAGCGTGACGCTCTACGGCCGCATCGACACCGCGATCGAATACGCGAACGCCGGGCCGAACCACGTGACGCGCATGGGCAGCGGCAACCTGTGGGCGTCGCAGTGGGGGTTGAAGGGCGTCGAGGATCTCGGCGGCGGCTACGCGGCGATCTTCAAGCTCGAGGACGGCTTCAACGCCGCGAGCGGCGCGCTGTCGAACAGCAGCGCGCTGTTCGGCCGCGAGGCGTGGGTCGGCATCACCGGGCCGTTCGGCGGCGTGCAGTTCGGCGAGCTCTACACGATCCTGCACACCACGCTCGTCACGTACAGCCTGCCTGGTCTCGGCGCGGGCCTCGCGTGGGGCAACGCGACGAACAACTTCGTCGGGCCCGCGTTCCTGCGCGTGCGCAACTCGATGCGCTACACGTCGCCGCGCTATGCCGGATTCCTGCTCCGCGCGATGGCCGCGCGCGGCGCCAACGGCGCGGCCGGCCAGCCGGCGACGCTCGGCGATACGTACGGCGCGGGCCTCAACTACGCGCGCGGCGGGTTGTCGATCGACGTCGATTACATGCAGCAGAAGTTCAGCCCGGTCGCCGCATCCGCGCTCGGCACAACCAGCACGGCCGCGAACGGCAACTACACGCTCGGCGCGATTTCGTACGACTTCAGCGTCGTGAAGATCGCCGCGCTGTACATGCGCCATCGCGGCGGCCCCGACGTCGCGGCCGCGATCGACAGCCAGAGTGCGTATCCGCACAGCGACACGATGGAGCTCAGCGCGACGGTGCCGGTCGGACGCGCGTCGCTGCTGCTGAGCATCGGCCACTACCGGAAGGTCGCGGACAGCGACGGCAACGCCGATTCGTACGGCATCCGCTTCGACTATCCGTTGTCGAAGCGCACGGTGCTGTACACGGGCGCGGCGATGGTGCGCAACGGCGCGCATGCGCGCTTCGTCGTGAACGGCGCGGCGGGCGGCGGCGTCGCGGTCGCGAAACCCGGCGCGACCGCCAGCTCGATCGTCGCGGGCATCCTCACGTCGTTCTGAGCGCCGAGCGTTGCCCCTGGCCGCCTGCGCCGCTACGCGCAGGCGGGCGGGTGCGGCGCGAGCCATGCGTCGAACGGCGGCTGCCGGCCGATATCGAACAACTCGAGCAGCAGCGCACGCAGCCAGCGATGGCCCGGGTCCGCATCGAAGCGCCGGTGCCAGTACGCGTTGACGGCCCATTCGCCGGCCCCGGCGATCTCGTACAGCGTGCACGGCTGACGCGCGGCGAACGTGATCGCGACGGTCTCCGGCAGGATCAACGCGTAATCGCCGTGTTCGAGCAGCGCCGGCACCACCATGAAGTCGGGCAGCGCGGCCCGCACGCGCGGCATCAGTCCGTGCCGCTCGAGCAATTGCATCGACTGCGGATGCGATGTCACGGCGACGAAGCGCAGCGTGTCCGGCGCGTCGCCGTCGAGCACGAAATCGTCGGGCAGCGCGACGCGTTGCGCGGTGCGGCGCGGCATCAGCAACACGCAGCGCTCGTGCAGCAGCGCCGCGCGCTGGAAATGGCTCGACGCATCGGCGAAATGCCCGAGCGCGAAATCGATGCGGCCCGATTCGAGTGCGACGTTGAGCTGGCATTCGTCGACGTGCAGCGTCTCGATCACCGCGCCCGGTGCGCGCCGGTCGAAGGCCGCGAGCAGCGTCGGCAGGAAGGCGCTCGCCGCGAAATCGCTCATGTGCAGCCGGAACACGCGCTGCGTGCTGTCCGGCGTGAACCGCGAGCCTTCGTCGAGCACGTCCTGCAGGATCGCGAGCGCCTTGTCGACCGAGATCGCGAGCCGCTGCGCGCGCGGCGTCGGCTCGACGCCGGTGCCGGTGCGCACGAACAGCGCGTCGCGGAACATCAGCCGCAAGCGGCCGAGCGCGTAGCTGACCGACGGCTGCGTGACGCCGAGCCGCAGCGCCGCGCGGCCCACGTGCCGCTCCTCGTACACCGCGCGAAACGTCTTCAGCAAGTTGAGATCGAGATCCTGCACGCGCAGGCCGTCGGGCGAATCGCCGTCGTGCGGTGAAGGTTCGGCGCGGGCCGGGGCCGGCGGCCGGCTGGTGGCGGAGTGCGTCATGGTGCTTGCCTCGCGGTGACGGAAGGCGCGTGGCCGTAACGCCGCGCGTAGGCCTTCGCGAAATGGCCGAAGCCATGAATGCCGTGCGCGATCAGTACGTCGGTCACGCTGCGCGCGTCGCCGCGTTGCAGCGCGGCGTGCACCGCGGCCAGCCGGCGCTCGCGCACGTAGGCGGCCGGCGTGGTGTTCAGGAACGCGCGGAACGCATGCTGCAGCGTGCGCGGCGCGACGCCCGCGACGGCCGCCAGCGTGGCAAGCGCGAGCGGTTCGCTCAGGTGCGCGTCGACGTGGTCGCATGCGCGGCGCACGTGCGCCGGCAGCGGCGGCGTGCCGCGCGCGAGCGCGGCGCTGTACGAATGCGGCAGGTGCGTGAGGAGCAGCGACATCAGCCACGCGGTGAGATCGGCGCCGAACGTCGCCGCCGATGTGCCGAGGCCCGGCTGCGCGCCGAGCCGGCACAGGTACTCGAACGTCGGCGGCACGAGCGCGGCGCCCGCGCCGTTGCCGCCGGCGGCGAGATCGAAGTGCAGCGGCCGCGTGAGCGTCGCGTGCAGCATGTCCTGCAGCTTGCGTTCGAGTGCGCCGCGCTCCAGCCGCAGCACCAGGTTGCGGCAATCCGGGCTCGTGCTCAGGCGGCTCGCGAGCGCGGGCGACGACACGGTCAGCTCGCCCGGGCCCGCACGCGCGATCCGCTGGCCGGCGCGCAACTCGCACGCGCCCGACAGCGTGAGCCGGAACAGGAAGTGATCGGCATCGTCGCCGAAATCGATGCGCGTTTCGCGGCCGTAGCAGAGTTCGAGCAGCGCGCCGTGATGCAGCGGCACCTCGTACAGCTCCGCATGAAACGGATCGTGGCCGTGCGCGGCCATCCGGTGCGGCCCGAGCCGGTGCGCGACCGCGCGTTCGACTTCGTCGGGCGCATGCAGCGTGCCGAGCCGGTTCGGCGCATGTCGGGAGAGGGCGATGTCCATGCGGTGGCCTCGTGTCGGATGCGTGAGTACGGCGCCATGCGCGGCGCCGCGATTGCGTTGCGCGAACGGGCGTGCCGTTGCGCGTTTTGAAGCGACGCGATGCGCGCCGCCGCGTAGTCTCGGCAACACTCACTCACCGGGAGAAAACGATGAAGGTATGTGTACTGGGCGGCGGCCACGGCTGCCATGCGGCCGCGATCGACCTGTTCGAGAAGGGCCACGACGTGACGTGGTGGCGGCGCGACCGCGAACCGCACGCGCGGCTGCGCGAACTCGGCGCGTTGCACGTGACCGACTATCGTGGCGAGCGCGCGGTGCCGCTCGGCGATACACCCGGCGCGATCCGGCTGACCGACGATCTCGCGGCCGCGCTGCGCGGCGCGCGGCTCGTCGTGGTGCCGCTGCCGGCCGTGTCGCACGACGCGCTGGCCGCGCAGGTCGCGCCGCTGCTCGAGGACGGCCAGGTCGTGTTCCTGCCGCCCGGCACATTCGGCAGCTTCGTGTTCGCGCGCGCGGCGGCCGACGCCGGCAACCGTGCGCGCGTCGCATACGCCGAGACGGGCACGCTGCCGTACCTGGTGCGCAAGCATGGCGACAACGCGGTCGTGATCAGCGCATACGCGACGCGCCTGCCGACCGGCGTGTTTCCCGCGAACGCGGCCGGCTGGGCGTTCGACGTGCTGCGCGCCGGTTATCCGTCGGTCGAGCCGGTCGAGGACGCGCTGTCCGGCGCGCTGATGAACGCGGGCCCGGTGATCCATCCGCCGCTGATCCTGATGAACGCCGGGCCGCTCGAACACTTCGACGCGTGGGACATCCACAACGAGGGCACGCAACCGTCGATCCGCCGCGTGACGAACGCGCTCGACGCCGAACGCATCGCCGTGCGCGAGGCGCTCGGCTACCGCGCGCCGCATTTCCCGCTCGCGGACCACTACGCGACCGACGGCGACGAATGGATGTACGGGCGCGGCGCGCACGGCAAGCTGACCGATAGCGGCGACTGGCGCGAGAAGATCGATCTGTGCACGCATCGCTACATGCTCGAGGACACCCGGCTCGGGCTGTCCTTCATCGTGTCGTGCGGACGCTGGGCCAACGTGCCGACGCCCGTTGCGCAGGGGCTGCTGAGCGTCGCGTCGGCCGTCACCGGCCGCGATCTGTATGCGCAAGGGCGCACGCTGGACGGTTTGGGTCTTGCCGCGCTGTCGCGCGACGCACTGCGCGCGCTGCTCGATGCGGGGTACGCCGCATGAAGGCCGCCCTCGACGTGACGCGCGTGCACGTGCTCGGCGCGGGACGCATGGGGCAGGGGATCGCGCTCGTGTTCGCATTCGCGGGCCTCGACGTGACGCTGATCGACTTCAAGCCGCGCGACGCGCAAGGATGGCGCGCATTCGAGGAGCGCACGCGCGGCGAGATCCTGCGGCCGCTGCATGCGCAGGTCGCGCTCGGCCGCATCGATCGCGCGCAGGCCGAGGCCGTCGTCGCGCGCATCGCGCTGGTCGCGCGTGATGGCGCGGCGCACGCGGTGCGCGACGCCGGCATCGTGTTCGAAGCGCTGCCGGAAGTGCTCGACGCGAAGGCCGACGCGTTGCACTGGCTCGGCGAACATGTCGATGCGCGTGCAACCATAGCGTCGACGACGTCGACGTTCGTCGTCACTACGTTGCAGCGCCATGTCCCGCACCCGGAGCGGATGCTGAACGCGCACTGGCTGAACCCGGCGCTGCTGATGCCGCTCGTCGAGATCAGCCGCAGCGACGTGACGGATCAGTCGGTTGTCGATGCGCTCGCCGCGCTGCTCGAGCGCGTCGGCAAGAAGCCGGTGATCTGCGGGCCGGCGCCCGGCTACATCGTGCCGCGCATCCAGGCGCTCGCGATGAACGAGGCCGCGCGGATGGTCGAGGAGGGCGTCGCGAGCGCCGCGGACATCGACACGGCGATCCGCACCGGCTTCGGCCCGCGCTTCGCGGTGCTCGGGCTGCTCGAGTTCATCGACTGGGGCGGCTGCGACATCCTGTACTACGCGTCGACGTACCTCGCCGGCGAGATCGGTCCGCGCTTCGCGCCGGCCGCGAGTGTCGTGCACAACATGGAGGCCGGGCGCGACGGCATGCGTACGGGCACCGGGTTCCACGACTATGCGCAGGTCGACGTGCCGGCTTACATGCAGCAACGGCTCGGCGAGTTCGCGCGGCTGCTCGACCACCTCGGGCTCGCGCCCGCGTTCGATGCCGCCCGGCGCGATTCCGGCGCGTGAGCGTCCGGCGGCGCGCGGCCGCGCGGTCATGCCGCGTCGCCGCGCGTGCTGGCGGCGGGCATACCGGCTGCGGGCGTACCGGCTCCGGGCATACCGCGCGTCTCCCGCATCACGCACAGCGTCGCGACGGTCACGAGCCCGAGCGCAATGAGGAACAACGACACGGGCCACGACGCGTGATAGCGCGCGAGCAGCGCGGTCGCGATCAGCGGCGACATCCCGCCGGCGAAGATCGACGCGACTTCATGGCCGAGCGCGACGCCCGAGTAACGCACCTCGGTGCTGAACAGCTCGCCGACCAGCGCGGGCAGCGTGCCGATCATCGCTCCATGGCTCACCGCCGTGCCGATCGTCAGCGCGAGCCATACGAGCGGCGTCGCGCGCGTGTCGAGCAGCCAGAAGAACGGAAACGCGCACGCGACGAGGCTCAGCGCGCCGATCAGGTACACGGGCTTGCGGCCGATCCGGTCGGACAGGCGGCCCCACGCGAGCATCGCGCCCATTTCGACGATCATCGCGATCATCACGCCGGTCAGCATCACGCCGTTCGGGATGCCGACGTATTTGCCGTAGACGAGCGAGAACGCGAGGAAGATGTACGCGCCGCCGTTTTCGGCGACGCGCAGCCCCATCGCGAGCAGGATTTCCTTCGGATGACGACGGATGCACTCGACGATCGGCAAATGCGTGTGCGCGCCGCGCTTGGCGGCCTGCTCGTAGTCGCGGCTTTCCGGCAGGTGGCGGCGGATATAGACGCCGATCGCGAAGATCGCGATGCTCGCGAGGAACGGCAGCCGCCAGCCCCAGGTGCGAAACGCGTCGTCCGGCAGCGCCTGCGCGGCGAGGAACGCGGCCGACGACAGCACGAAGCCGCCGCCCACGCCGAGCTGGCTCCACGCCGCGTAGTAGCCGCGCTGCTCGGGCGGTGCGTTCTCGCTGATCATCAGCACGCCGCCGCCCCATTCGCCGCCGGACGCGACGCCCTGCAGCAGCCGCAGCACGACGAGCGCCGCGGGCGCCCACAGCCCGACCTGTGCGTAGGTCGGCAGCAGGCCGATCGCGAACGTCGACGCGCCCATGATCAGCAGCGTCCACACGAGCGACGCCTTGCGCCCGTAACGGTCGCCGACGTGGCCGAACACGATCCCGCCGAGCGGCCGCGCGACGAAGCCGAGCGCGAACGCCGCGAACGCGGCGAGGCTGCCCGCGAGCGGCGACGCGCCGGGCGGAAAGAACACGTGGCCGAACACGAGCGCGGCGGCCGTGCCGTAGACGAAAAAGTCATACCATTCCATCGCGTTGCCGGCGACGGAGGCGATGACGATCCGGCGCAGTTGCCGGTCGGCGAGCGGCCGGGCGGCGCTCGGGGATTGCACGGTGTCGGTCGGGTACATGGCGGACTCTGAAGGGGGACGAACGCGTGCCGTCTCTGGAGAACGCATGCGGCACTGCGGGCTAGTGTTGTCGGCACCGCCGCCCCGGTCAAATCCACAAAAAAAGGGGAGTGTCATCACTCCCGCTGATGATGGTCTGCGCCGCGCGCGGCCGTGCCCGCGCGCGCCGTCGCCCGTTACCGCTCGATCTGCCGGTTCCAGCGCGTATCCCACTGCGCGCGGCGTGCGTTGATCGCCGCCCAGTCGACCACCGTCACCTTGCGCACGAGATCGTCGACGTTGCCGAGGCTTTGCTGCATCGCGGCCGGCATCTTCGCGAGGCGGTTGGTCGGGATCTGCTTGCCGGCCTCGGCGGCCTTCGTCTGCGCGGGCGCGGACAGCAGGAACTGCGCGAGCTTCTGCGCCAGCTGCGGATCCGGATTGTTCGCGACGACGCACAGGTCGACGAGCAGCAGCACCGGGCCTTCCTTCGGGTTCGCATACGCGACCGGAATGCCCTTGTCCTGCAGGTCGCCGACACCGGTCGGCGTCAGCGGGAACAGGCCGGCCTCGCCGGTCTGCACCATCTCGGAGATCTTCGCCGAGTTCGGGATGTACTCGACGACGTTCGGCCCGACCGTGCTCGCCCACTTGCTGAAGCCGGGCTCGACGTTCTGCTCGCTGCCGCCGAGCAGCCGGTTGATCGCGAGGAAGCCGTGCAGCCCGAACGTGCTGCTCGACGCCGACTGAAACACGACCTTGCCTTTGTATTTCGGGTCGGCGAAATCCATCCACGACGCGGGCGGCGCCCAGCCTTTCTCCGTGAACAGTTTCTTGTTGTACGCGATGCCGGTCATGCCGAGCTGCACGCCCGCGCCGACGTCGTCCTTCATCCGCGCGAACGGATACAGCTCCTTGAGCACCGGCGAATCGTCGAGCTTCTGGCACACGCCGAGGCTGACCGCGCGCGCCATCACGCCGTCGTCGAGGAACGCGACGTGGATCTGCGGCTTGTTGCGGTTCGCGAGCAGCTTCGCGAGCACGTCCGACGACGTGCCGGGCACGACGACGACCTTCACGTTGTTCGCCTTCTCGAACTCGGGCAGCACCTGGCTCGTATAGGCCTTTTCCATCGGGCCGCCGTTCATGCCGACGTAGATCGTCTTCGTTTGCGCGAACGCGGGCGCGGCGGCGCCGGCGACGCAGAGGGCGGCGGCGGCCGCGATCGTTCCGAACAGTTTCACTTGTGGGTCTCCTCTTGACGGAAAGGGGCGATCGGCGTGTGCGGCGCGAAGCGGCCGATCGAGAATGCTTCGAGTGGCGTGACGGTTTCGCCGGTCGTGACGAGCTCGGCGAGCACCTCGCCGACGCCCGGCGCGAGCAGGAAGCCGCCGCCGGAAAAGCCGAACGCGTGCAACAGGTTCGGCGTCGTGCGGCTCGCGCCGATGATCGGGTTGTGGTCGGGCGTGCAGCCTTCGACGCCGCTCCACGTGCGGATCAGCAGCGCATCGCGCAGCGCGGGCAACAGCGCGCACGCGTCGCGCATCACCGCGCGCGTCGTGTCGACCGACGGCTGGCCGAATTCGCCGTCGCCGCGGCCGCGTCCGCCGCCGATCACGCAGTTGCCGCGCGCGACCTGCCGCGCATACACCCCGCCGCCGTACACGCCGAGGTTGTGCGTGATGAACGGCGGCAGCGGCTCGGTCACCCACATGTTCGGGTAGATCGGCTCCATCGGCACGGCTTCGCCGAAGCGTTCGGCGATGGTGTTCGCCCATGCGCCGGCCGAATTGATCAGCCACGTCGCCGTGCACCTGCGGCCGCCTGCCTGAACGTGAAAGCGCATGCCGTCGTGCCGGGCGTCATCGACCGCTGCGTGCTCGAACACGTCGGCGCCCGCCGCGCGGGCCGCACGCGCGAACGCGGGCGACACGACGCGCGGGTTCGCGTGCCCGTCGGTCGCGCACAGCGAGCCGCCGAGCGCCGCGCGGCCGAGCCACGGGTAGCGGCGGCGGAACGCGTCGCCGCGCATCACCTGCAGCGGCAGGCCGTGCTCGCCGGAGACCGTTGCATACGCATCGAGCGCATCGAGGTCGGCGTCGCTGCGCGCGAGCCGCAAGTGGCCCGACACGACGAATTCGCCGTCGATGCCGATCAGCTCGGGCAGGCGGTCCCAGATGCGCCGTGCGCGCAGCGCGAGCGGCAGCTGCTCGGCCGGGCGGCCCTGGCAGCGCACGCCGCCGTAGTTCACGCCGCTCGCTTGCGCGCCGCAGTCGCGGCGCTCGAACAGCGCGACGCGCAGCCCGCGCCGCGCCAGCGCCAGCGCGGCCGACGCGCCGACGAGGCCGCCGCCGACGATCGCGACATCATAGTGACGAAGTTCACTCATCGCGCGCCTCGTCGGGAATCGCCGCGACGTCGTCGCCCGCGAGCGCGGCCGAGATCGGGAACGGCTTCACAGGTGGTTGCGCGCGCAACCGACCGACGTCCGCGAGCGGGCGGCCGGTTTCGGCGGCCAGCACGAGAGCGGTCGCGTCGCCGCACATGCGGCCCTGGCAGCGGCCCATCCCGGCGCGCGTCAGCGCCTTCAGCCGGTTTAGCTCGGTGGCCGCGCCGTCGCGGATGCAGCGTCGCAGCGTGCCCGCGTCGATCTCCTCGCAGCGGCATACGATCGTGTCGTCCGGGCAGCGTGCGGCAAGCTCGGGCGGCGGCGCGAACGCCGCCTCGAGGCCCGCACGGAATGCGCCGAGCCGGGCGAGCGTGCGTTCGAGCGTGGCCGCATCGGGCTTGCCAGCCGGCGATGGAGAGGACGTCGCGATGCCCGCGTCGTCGAGCAGCGCGAGCGCCGCGCGTCGCCCGGACGCCTCGGCCGCGTCGGCCCCCGCGATGCCGGCGCCGTCGCCCGCGACGTAGAGGCCGCGCACCGACGTGCGGCCGGCCGCGTCGCGTTCCGGCAGCCATGCGTGGTTGAGCGGATCGAAACGGAACCGGCAGCCGGCGAGATCGGCAAGCTGCGTTTCCGAACGCAGCCCGAAGCCGAGGCCGAGCGCATCGCAGTCGAGCCGGCGCATCGGTGCATCGCTACCGGCCGCGCGCCACGCGAGGCCGGTGACGTGTCGCTCGCCGAGTACGCGTTCGAGCGTGACGCCCGTTTCGATCGCGACGCCGTGCGCGCGCAGCCAGCCGATGTAATAGAGCCCCTTCGCGAAGGTCGCCGGCATGCGCAGCAGCGCCGGTGTCGCGGCCGCCTGCTGGCGCAGCGGGCTCGTGTCGAGCACCGCCGCGACCTGCGCGCCGGCCTTCACGTACTGGTAGGCGACGAGATACAGCAACGGCCCCGTGCCCGCGAACACGATGCGGCTGCCGATCGCGCAGCCCTGCGACTTCAGCGCGACCTGCGCGCCGCCGAGCGTATAGACGCCGGCAAGCGTCCAGCCCGGCACCGGCAGCATGCGATCGGTCGCGCCGCTTGCGATGATCAGGTGCGAGAACGGCACGGTCGTTTCGCGGCCGTCCTGCAGCGTGTCGACGCGGCCCGCGCCGCACGCCCACGCGAGCGTGTTTGGCCGGTAGTCGACCTGCGGCAGCAGCGCGGCCATCGTCCGGTGCACGGCGTCCGCCTTCGCGGCCTCGAAGCCGTACAGCGCACGCTTGCCGCGGGCGAACGCGCCGTCGACCGGCGGCTGCCGATAGATCTGCCCACCCCAGCGCGCGTTCTCGTCGATCACGACGGGGCGCAGCCCCGCGTCGACCAGCGCCTCGGCCGCGCGCACGCCGGCCGGCCCCGCACCGACGATCACCGGTCGCAGTGCGTCGCTCACGATGCGTCTCCGTTGATAACATGCTGCGCACCGGTGACGATCCGCATGCCTTCTGCGATCGGCGTCGAGCATGCGCGCACGCGTGCGCCGGCCTCGGTGCGCACCCAGCAGTCCTGGCACGCGCCGATCAGGCAGAAACCCGCGCGCGGCGTGCCGCTGAATTCGCTCACGCGCACGCGGCGCTGCGCGACGAGGATCGCGGTGAGCACGGTGTCACCGGCAAGCGCATGCGCGGGGCGGCCGTCGAGCGTGAACGCGACGGCGGCGCGCTCGCGTTCGGCGACGCGCACGAATTGCGGGCCGTCGTCGGCGATGTCGGTGGAACGGGAAACGGAAGTCATCGTCAGTGTTGGCCGATCAGGATGCGGTTCAGGCCGTACACGCGATCGAGCAGCAGCATCGCGCCGGCGGTGATGAGGATGACGAGCGTCGATACCGACGCCATCATCGGATCGATCGATTCGGTCGCGTACATGTACATGCGCACCGGCAGGGTGACCGTCTGCGGCGACGTGACAAAGATCGACATCGTCAGCTCGTCGAAGCTGTTGATGAACGCGAGCAGCCAGCCGCCGGTGATGCCGGGCACGATCATCGGCAGCGTGATGCGGCGAAACGTCGTCCACGGATCGGCGCCGAGCGAGCACGCGGCCTGCTCGATGCTGCGGTCGAGGCCCGCGACGGATGCGAGCACGAGCCGCATCACGAACGGCGTGATGACGATCATGTGCGCGAGCACCAGCCACGTGAACGAGCCGGTCGCGCCGATCAGCGCGAAAAAGCGCAGCAGCGCGATGCCGAGCACGAGACCGGGAATCACGAGCGGCGACAGCAGCAGCCCGTTCAGGAACGCGCGGCCCGGAAACGTCGCGCGGCCGATCGCGAGCCCGGCGGGCAATGCGATCGCGAGCGACAGCGTCGCCGACGCGAACGCGAGCTTCACGCTGTTGACGAACGCGGTGACGAAGTCGGGATAGTCGAGGATCGCGCGGAACCAGCGCAGCGACAGCCCGTGCGTCGGCAGCGTCAACGTTTCGTCGGGCGTGAACGCGACGAGCACAACGATCGCGAGCGGCGCAAGCACGAACAGGATCACGAGCGTATGGAACGCCAGGGCGAAGGGGCCGTTCTTGCTCATCGGGAAGCGCCTCCGAGGCTGCGCGCGTAGCGGCGTTCGAGCACGCGGTAGTAGGTGAGCATCACGACGAGGTTCGCGATCAGCAGCAGCACCGCGATCGTCGCGCCGAGCGGCCAGTTCAGTGAGCCGAGGAATTCGTCGTAGACGGCGGTCGCCGCGACCTTCAGGCGACGTCCGCCGAGCAGGCCCGGAATCGCGAAGGCGCTCGCCGACAGCCCGAACACCATCAGGCTGCCCGACAGCACGCCCGGCATCAGCTGCGGCACCACGATGCGGCGCAACGTCGTGAACGGCGACGCGCCGAGCGACAGCGCCGCGTGTTCGGTCTGCGGATCGAGCCGCTGCAGCGCGGTCCACACGGGAATCACCATGAACGGCAGCATCACGTGAACGAGCGCGATCACGATCGCGAACGTCGTGTATTCGAGCTTGTACGGCCCGAGGCCCGCGAGCCCGAGCGCCTGGTTCACGAGTCCGCTCGTGTTCAGCAGCATGCTCCAGCCGAACGCGCGCACGACGACCGACACGAGCAGCGGCGCGAGGATCACGAGCAGGAACAGCGAGCGCCACGGATCGCGCATTTTCGACAGCACGTACGCTTCCGGCGTGCCGATCGCGACGCAGATCGCGGTGGTCAGCGCGGCGATGCCGAAGGTGCGCGCGAAGATCGTGTGGAAGTACGACGAGCCGAGCACTTCCGCGTAGTGGCCGAACTGGAACGCGGCGATCGGGCCGGTGGCCGGGTCGAAGCGATAGAACGTGAGCGCGAAGGTCATCGCGAGCGGCACGAGCACGAGCGCGGCGAACAGCGCGAACGCGGGCGCGCACATCAACCACAGCGGTGCATGCGCGCGCCACGTGGCGCGCGGCACGCGGCCGCCGGCAGCGCGCGGCGTCACCGCATCGCCTGCGGCGGCGGACGGTGCGAGGCCGGCCGTCGCGCCGTCGGCGGGTAGCGGGCGGGTAGGCTGTCCCATTCAGGCCTCCCGGCGCATCACGCGCACCGCGTCGCTATGCCAGTCGACGCCCACCGGCGCGCCTTCCGCGAGCGGCTCCGCGCCTTCGTTCTGGCAGCACACGAGCACTTCGCCGAGTGCGCTGTCGACGCGGTACAGCCACTGGCTGCCGAGGAAGAATCGGCTCGTGACGGTCGCGGCGAAGCGGCCTGCGCCCGGCGCGCACAGTCGCAGCTTTTCCGGGCGGATGCAGACCGACACGGCGTCGCCGACACGGATGTCGCGCTCGCGTGCCGGCAGGTGCGCGGTGCGGCCCGTTTCCGCGAGATCGTGGCCGAGGTCGATGCGGATCGCGTCGCCGTCGTGCGCGACGATCGTGCCGGGCAGCAGGTTCGCCTTGCCGATGAACTGCGACACGAAATGGTTCTCGGGACGTTCATACGCGCGGTACGGCGTGTCCGTCTGCGTGATGCGGCCGGCTTCCATCACGACCACGCGATCGCTGATCGACAGCGCTTCCGACTGATCGTGCGTGACCATGATCGTCGTTGTGCCAATCTTGCGCTGGATCGCACGCAGTTCGAACTGCATGTCCTCGCGCAGCTTCGCGTCGAGATTCGACATCGGCTCGTCGAGCAGCAGCACCGGCGGTTCGATCACGATCGCGCGCGCGATCGCGACACGCTGCCGCTGTCCGCCGGACAGTTCGCGCGGGAAGCGGTGCGCGAGCGCATCGAGGCGCACGAGCGCGAGCGCCGCGCGGATGCGCTCGGCGCGCTCGGTCTTGTCGACGCCGCGCATGTCGAGGCCGAAGCCGACGTTCTCCGCGACGCTCATGTGCGGAAACAGCGCATAGCTCTGGAACACGATGCCGAGCCCGCGGCGGTTCGGCTTCATGTGCGTGATGTCCTGCCCGTCGAGCGCGATGCGGCCGCGCGTGACGTCGACGAAGCCGGCGATCATCTGCAGCGTCGTGGTCTTGCCGCAGCCCGACGGGCCGAGCAACGACACGAATTCGCCTTGTTCGACCGACAGGTTGACGTCGGCGACGGCGGTCAGCTCGCCGAACGATTTCGTCAGATCCGTAAGCGTGAGAAACGACATGGGGAGCTCCGGGTTCGCACACCGTGGCCGGTGCACCGATGACGCGGACTCTAGCCAGCCATATTTCGGAGCGTCAATTTGGAATTCTGCTCAACGGGAGAAATTTCGAAAAAATTCCGATGAGCGGAATGGAACGTCGAATCACGTCGAAATCGTTCCGGTGAATGAAGGGCGGCCGGCCCGCGAAATGCACACGTCAATCCCGTGCACACCCGGATGCCCGCGCAATTTCGGCCGGACGACAATGGCGGCTACCGTATTCCGTTCAATGAAATCATCGAGGAGAGCCGGCATGCCAGAACCCCAGTCGCCCGGAACGTCGCCGGCCGCACGCGCGCCGCGCCCGGACGAGGACGCCGCCGATCCGGCCGGCGCGCCGGGCACCGGTATGCTGCAGCGCGCGTTCGCGATCCTGCGCGCCCTGGCCGGCATGCAGCAGGACGGCGTGCGCGTCACGCACCTCGCGAAGGCCGTCGGCCTCACGCAGGGCACCGCGCACCGGATCCTGCAATCGCTGATCGCCGAAGGGATGGTCGAGCAGGACGAACAGTCGAAGCTGTACCGGCTGAGCGTCGACTTCTTCGCGCTCGCCGCGCTGGCCGGCAATCCGAGCAGCATGCGCACGCTGTGCCGGCCCGTGCTGCTGCGGCTGTGCGCGAGCCTGGGCGAGACGATCTTCCTGCTCGTGAAGAGCGGCTTCGACGCGGTGTGTCTCGACCTGTGCGAAGGGCCGTTTCCGATCCGCTCGTTTACCGGCGACATCGGCGGGCGCATCGCGCTCGGCGTCGGACAGGGCAGCCTCGCGATCCTCGCGTTCCTGCCGGAGGCCGAGCGCGAGGAAGTGATCCGCTTCAACGTGCCGCGCATCCGCGGCTACGGCGTGCTCGACGAGGTGTACCTGCGCACCGAGATCGAACGCGTGCGGCAGCTCGGCTACGCGGGCCGCAACAGCGGCGTGCTCGACGGGATGGCCGGCGTCGCGGTGCCGATCCTCGACCGCACCGGGTATCCGGTCGGCGCGCTGAGCGTCGGCACGCTGGCGTCGCGTCTCGGCGACGACCGGATGCCGATGGTCGTCGAACTGCTCAGGCGCCAGGCCGACGCGATCGGCCCGCGCACGAATCCGTTCGACGCCGCGTTGCGGCGGCCGATGCATGGGCTGGCCGGGAAAACGGTATAGATGCGTCGCGCGTCGCTGGTTCGTTAGCTTGCTGATGCGAGCTCTTTACGTCTGATCAAAGCGCGCGTTGTCGAGCGCTTTCGTTTTTGCTCGCGACGGCACGGACGGCCTGCTCAATCACCCCAGCGCCGCTTCACCAACCCGAAACTGCGCGACGGCATCGCTGAGCCGCGTGCTCTGATCCTCGAGCGACAGCGCCGCGGCGGCGGCCTCCTCGACCAGCGCGGCGTTGCGCTGCATCGTCTGCTCCATCTGGATGACGGCGGTATTCACCTGCTCGATGCCGGACGTCTGCTCGTCGAAGGCGATGCTGGTCTCGCCCATGATCGCGTTGACGCGCTCGACCGCGGTGACGAGTTCGGACATCGCCGAACCGGCGAGCGCGACGAGGCCGCTGCCGTCCTCCACGCGCTGCGTCGAGTTGCCGATAAGCTCGCGGATTTCTTTCGCCGCCGATGCGCAGCGCTGCGCGAGCCCGCGCACCTCGGTCGCGACGACCGCGAAGCCGCGCCCCTGCTCGCCCGCGCGCGCCGCTTCGACCGCGGCGTTCAGCGCGAGGATGTTGGTCTGGAACGCGATGCTCTCGATCACGCCGACGATGCCGGAGATCCGCGCGGAGCTGTGCGAAATCGCGGACATCGTTTCGACGACGCGCTGCATCGCGTCGCCGCCTCGCGCGGCGATGCCGGCCGCGCCTTGCGCGTAAGTGCGCGCATCGCGCGCGTTATCCGCGTTCTGGCGCACGGTCGCGGTCAGCTGCTCGACGCTCGCCGCCGCCTGTTGCAGCGACACGGCCTGCTGCTCCGTGCGCGCGGACAGGTCGACGTTGCCGCTCGCGATCGTGCGGACGTCGCCGACGATCGTCTCCGTGCTCGTGCGGACCTGCGTCACGGTTTCGACGAGGCCGTCCTGCATCCGCTTCAACGCGTTCAGCAGATACGCCATTTCGTTTTTGCCGGGAATGACGACCGTGCCGGTCAGGTCGCCTTTCGAGATCCTGTCGAAGTGGTCGACGGCGAGATGGATCGGCTCGATGATCGCCTTCGCGAGCACGCGCTGCGCGAGGAAGCCGACGATCAGCGCGAACAGCGCGACCGCCGCCATCGCCCACACGATGCGATGGAAGCGCGCGCCGGCCGCGTCGTAGCGCGCCTTCTGGCGCGCGACCTGGAACGATTCGAGCGCGTCGATCGCATCCTGGTAAGCCGTGAACAGCGCCGGTTGTGCGGTGCGATGCGTGTCGAGGAAGTCGAATGCGTTGTCTTGGTCGAGTTGCGACATCGCCTTCAGGAACACCTGGTCGAGCAGCGTGCGACGACGCGTTTGCAGCGTGTCGAACAGCGCTTGCTCGTCGGCGTCGCGTGCATGCAGGCGCGTGTAGGCGTCGAGTTCGTCGTTGCTCTGCTTGAGCAGCGTGTGGAGTTGCGCGATTTCCGCCTTCGCGGGCTGGCCGGCGCTGATGATCTGCGCGACGTCGCTCACGCGTTCGCGCAGCACGAGCATGCGCTCCGAGCTGGTTTTCAGGTGCAGCAGCGACGCGGTGTCGTCGCGGTACATCGCTTCGAGCGAGCCGTTGCCGGCATACAGCGCGGCGATGCACGCGCCGACGACCAGGACGAGCAGCGCCGTATAGCCGGCGATGGTCGCGACGAGTCCGCCGCGGATGGTGAGTTTTCGCATGACGTTCCCTTGCCGGCGGCACAACGGGCGGCCGACGGCGGATATGGATTCCGGAGCACGAACGACGACGGGCGCCGCGTCGCGATGCGGGGCGCCGGGATTGCGAACGAGTTAACGGCGGCGATGACTGGAAGTTTTTATCCGAACGCGACGCGAACCCGACGGAATGCGACAGAAAGGGGAGCCGGCATGCGTTGGCGCGGCGGGGCAGTGTACTGAATGTGAAGGTGGCAGGGCGCGGGTGGGCAGCCGCATCGGTGGCGATTGCAGCTGCCGCACCCGCGTTGCCGTCAGCCGCCGGTCTGGAACCCGAGCGCCGCGGCCTTCGCACGCAGGTCCGAGAACCGGTCGGCGGCGGGATTGGCCGCCAGTTGCGACGGATCGATGCCCGACACCGAGCTGGACGGCGAAGGCGCGGTGGCTCCCGGACACGTTCCGCCGAACGGCCCTTGCGCGACCGTGAACACCGGTGCATCGGTACGCGCCGCGCCGTTGAGATCGAGCGCGTACGCGAGATTGAAGGTCGCCGGATCGCTGCCGCGCACGCCGAGCGGCTTCAGGCCGAAGCGCCATTGCAGCAGCGCGTGAATCGAGCTCGGGTCGAACGGATAGCGCGTGACCGTGCCGGCACGCACGCGCGGGCCGAGCAGCGCAAGCGGCACGCGAAAGCCGAGCTTGCCGTCGTTGCCGACCGCGTGCTCGTTGTTGCTGATCGGCCGGATCGGCGGCACCACGTGCTCGAGAAAGCCGCCCCATTCGTCGTAGACGATGATCATCAGCGTGCGGCTCCACGTCGGGCTCGTGCGCAGCGCGTCATACACCTGGTTCAGAAATGCCTGCCCGTTGCGGATGTCCGCGTGCGGGTGGTCGTCGGCGGACGTACCGGCCTGCTCGCCCGAGAAAACAGGATCAACCATGCAGAATGGCGGCAGCGTGCCCGCCGCCGCATTCGACAGGAACTCCGAGAACGGACGCGAGATGCCGAGATAGCGCGTGCCGTAAAGCGCGGTGAACGGCACGTCGTGGTAGTAGTAGTTGCAACCGACGTTGGCGTCGCTCAGGTTGTCCCAGATCGTGCGCAGCGACGAGTTGTCGACACTGTCGGTGAGGCGGTCGGTGGCACCGCTATGCAGATAGAGGCGATTCGGGATCGTGTCGGTCAGCACGCCGGTGAAGTAGAAGTCGCCGATGGTGTAATTGCTCGCCACCGCGTTGAAGAACGGCAGGTCTGCCGCCGCGTAGAAGCCGATCGGCAGCAGGTCGCCCTGCGTCTGGCTCGTGCCTGGTGTGAGGAGAAAGCCGTTCATCGCCCCCGAGGCCAGCTGCACGCGTCCGCCCTCGTAGCCGTGGTTCGGGTCGTGGTACGCGCACGCCTGATAGCCGTATGCGGGATCGGCCGACAGTGAAAACGGTGCGTGGGTGGCGCCGAACGCGTCCTTGTATTGGCGGTTCGCGGGCATGCCCTCGGCGCCGGGCACCCAGCCCAGGAAGTGATCGAACGAGCGATTTTCCATCGTGATCAGCACGATGTGATCGATGCCCGAACTCGCCGGGTCGGGCAACTTCGGCCGCGGCAGGCTGTAGCGATCGCCGGCATTCGGCGAAGGCGTGTCGCCGATCGACGGCGCGGGCGCGTTGCCGTCCGGTGAATTGATGTCTCCATCTCCGCCGCCTCCGCAACCCGGCAATGCGACACTGCCGGCCACTGCTGCAACACCGGCCAGAAAACGGCGGCGGTTGTAGCGGCGATATGCATTCGACTCGTCCATGACAACGTCTCCTTCGTTATTGGATGCGGCGCTGGCCAGCCGATCACGCATCGCCGCCGCGAAGCGACGCGCACTCGCCGTGCGGAAAACGCGAGCGGGCGGAAGGCGCAACCTTCATGCCTGCGGGGCGCATTCGATGCTGGCAGCCGCCGATGCTGTTGCGCGTTCGACGGTCGCTGGGCCCGCGGGCTGGCTCGCTTGCATGTGCGGGTCGCTACTGCGTGTTCGGCGCGGTGCACCATTCGTCGTTTCGTGCGCAACGAGGTCGTAGTCGGACGATTGAACGACGCCAAAGCGCAGGTCGTGGGTCAAAAGGAATCGACGATTGATGCATTGCGAGAAGACGCGCCGTCAGCTTCGTGGCGCGATGTCGTTTGCGAACGCGCGGTTGACAGTCGCTGCCGGATTGCGGAGAGTTTCGACATCGTTGTCGCGGGCGCAAGGACGGCTTCCGGTTCCGTGCGCGTGCAACGAGAAGACGCTGGCGCTCGCGCGACTGCCGCGCCGAGCCGAAATCGCTGCACTGTCGATGCCGATGGTTGATGGTCGGCGGACATGCTAGGATTTCCGACAAACAACTTCGGAGACTGCCATGCCGTTCATCTGCGAGAACGTTGAATGCCGTGCCGTGCTGGCTCGAGGGCAAGTCAGGTCACGTGAGGAGGACGCGGGCTGGTGCTTCTACTGCCCGGACTGCAAGGCCAGGAACGAGTTGAAGAATGTTGGCGCGGCCGACGGCCCGGTCGAGCTGGTTCAGCCGGAGCGGTCCGGTCTTCCGCACAAGGTCGTCGCGACGGCCCGGCCACTCGAAGACGGCAGATACGCGGCGCAGTTGCGCGTTCAGCGGGCGCTCGCGGTGAAAGGCACATACGCGGCCGAAGAGCAGTGGGAGGAACTTGGCGTGTTCCCCGACCCGCAAGAGGCCGTCGCGCATGCGAGGTCCTTCGCAACGGGTCTACTGGAACCCACAACGTAATTATCGATACCGTCAGTTGTGCTGGGTAGTGCCACCGCACTCGCTCGGTAATGAATATGCGATCCTCGGATCGCCGCACTGTCGTGCGGCTCTGAGCATCTTTACGGTGCCTGAAACGAAGAAGGGGCGTCGTGCACGCGAGCACGACGCCCCTTTGCATTTCCCGCTCGCATCCGTCAATTATGGATGTCGAACGAAGTCGGCGAGTCAGCGCACGGCGCCGGTGATGCGCGCCATGCTGCGCCGGTAGCCGGCCGGCGAGAACGTGGCGTTCAACGCGGCCGTCGACGCGATCACGCCGACGTGCAGCCACCACGCGATCGCGAAGCCGCCGCCCACGTCGCGCAGCCAGCCGATCAACCATGGGCTGGCGGCGACGATCACGAAGCCGACGCCCTGCACGAACGCGGCGAGCGCGCCCGCGAGCCGCGCGTCGGGCAGATGATCGAGCGTGACGATCAGGCTCATCGAGAAGAAGCCGCCGAGCCCGACGCCGACGCTCGTGACCCACAGCCACGGCGCGAACGCGGGCATCGTCGCGAAGCCGACGAAGCCGGCCGTCTGCAACGCGAGCGTGAGCCACAGCACGGCGCGGCGATCGTGCGAACGTTTCGCGAGCAGCGGCATCGCGAGCGCGCCGATCGCCTGGAACAGCGCCATCCACGCGAGCAGGTTGCCGCTCGCCTGCGGGCTCATGCCGACGCTGCGATAGAACGCGGGAAGCCACGCGACGAGGCTCGCATAGCCGCTGTTGCTGAGGCCGAAGAACAACGCGAGCTGCCACGCACGCGGAATCCGTGCGAACGCGGCGACGGGCGTCGATGCCGTCGCGATGTGCACCGCGTCGCGCGGCGCCTTCGCGCGCCACAGCGCGAGCGTGACGAGCGCGGGCACGGCCCACACGGCGAGTGACAGACGCCAGCCGCCATGCGCGGCGAGCCATGGGCTCGCGATCGCGCCGAACGCACCGCCGCCGACCAGCGCGGCCGAATAAAGCCCCATCGCGAGCGGCAGCCGGTCGACGAACCAGCGCTTGGCGAGGCCGGGTGCGAGCGACTGGATCACCGCGACGCCCGCGCCCGCGACGATCGCCGTGAGGACCAGCCCGGTGCTGCCGCCGGTCCACAGGCGTGCGGTGCAACCCGCGGCGATCAGCGCCAGCGCGACGCTCAGCGCGCGCTGCTCGCCGACGCGCCGCGCGAGCCCGACGCCGATGCCGGCGACGACGCCCATCAGCACGAACGGCAGCGTGGTCAGCAGCGCGGCCGCGCGGAAGCCGAGGCCGGTGTCGGCGCGCACGAGGTCGAGCACGGGGCCGAACGCGGTCAGGAAGGGACGCAGATTGAGGCCGGCCAGCACCAGCAGGGCGAGCGCGCCATAGGATACGGAAGCCGCGTGCGTGCGGGGAACGGCTTGCGCGGTGGCGGGGTCGGTCATCGAGATGCTCCGGAAGGGGCCGGTGGCCCTGTGATGCGATGCCGAAAGGGTAAAGGCGCGCTTGCCCCGCGGAAAATTAAATATTCGACTGGGTGTCAGTGCGGATCGTGATGGCACGGCGCGGTATGACGGGGGGGGATGAGCGAGGCCGGGGGATGGCGCTCGTTGCACGGGCGGCGCGGCGGGTTCGGTGCGATTCCGGGCGCACCTTCGACGCGCCGCTACGCGGCCGGCGCGTGCGGGTCGCGGACGTGTTCGCGAGCCTGTTCCCGGGCGGCGACGAGCGTCCGGATCCGCGCACGATCGGCCGGCGTCGCGGGCGTGAAGACCACGAGGCTCAGATCCGGGCGGCCGGTCACCGAGAACGCCGAGTATTCGAGTGCGATCCGGCCGGCCTGCGGATGACGAATCTCCTTCGTCCCTTCGTCATGCGAATGAATGTCGTGACTGCGCCACATCGCATCGAACTCGGCGCTCGCCGCGCGCATCTCGTCGACGAATGCCTGCACGGCCTGCGTCGCGCCACCGCGCGCGATGTCGGCGCGAAACGCGCCCACCGCGAATCGCGCGACGCGTTCCCAGTTCGGCTGCGCGTCACGCACCGCGGCATCGATGAAGATCAGCCGCAGGATGTTGCGCGCGGGCGGCGGCAGCGTCGCGTAGTCGGTCAGCGTGGCGGCGGCCGCGTCGTTCCACGCGACGACGTCCCACGTCGCCGTGCGCACGATCGCGGGGCTGGCGTCGAGCGAATCGAGCACATGCTGCAGGCGCGGCGTCACGTCGCGGCTCGCGTGATAGCGGACCTCGGGCGGATGACCGAGGCCGATCAGGAACAGGTGCTCGCGTTCGGCGTCGTTCAGCAGCAGCGCGCGGGCGAGCCGCTCGAGCACGTCGGCCGACGGTGCGCCGCCGCGCCCTTGTTCGAGCCACGTGTACCAGGCGGCGCTCACGTGCGCGCGCTGTGCGACTTCCTCGCGGCGCAGGCCCGGCGTGCGGCGGCGCGCGACGGGCAGCCCGAGCGCGGCCGGATCGAGTTTCTCGCGGCGGTCCCGAAGGTACGCGCCGAGCAGGTTGTCGGGTGCGTCAGCCATAGCCTGTTAGTTCGTTTACCGGTAAACCGTCACGTCTTCACCGTCCGCGACGCTCGACAGATAGTAAGCCTCTCATTCATCCGGAGGTGCTGAACATGCGTGTCTTTGTTACGGGAGCGTCGGGTTTCGTCGGCTCCGCGGTCGTCGCCGAACTCGTGGCCGCCGGGCATTCCGTACTCGGCCTCGCGCGTTCCGACGCGGCGGCTGCATCGGTCGCCGCCTTGGGCGCGGACGTGCATCGCGGGTCGCTGGAGGATATCGACAGCCTCACGCGCGGCGCGCAGGGCGTCGATGCGGTGATCCACACGGGATTCAATCACGACTTCTCGCGCTTCGCGGAAAACTGCGAACTCGACCGCCGCGCGATCGAAACGATCGGTGCGACGCTCGCCGGCTCGACGCGGCCGCTGATCGTCACGTCGGGCCTTGCGCTCGTCGCGCCGGGCCGCGCGGCGACCGAGGACGATCCGCACGTGCCGGTATCGGCCGGCTATCCACGAGCGTCCGAAGCAACCGCGGCCGCGCTGGCCACGCGCGGCGTGTGCGCGTCGGTCGTGCGCCTGCCGCCGTCCGTGCACGGCGACGGCGATCACGGCTTCGTGCCGCGCCTGATCGCGTTCGCGCGGGAGAAGGGCGCATCGGCGTATCTCGGCGACGGCGGCAACCGCTGGCCCGGCGTGCACCGGCTCGACGCGGCGCGCGTGTACCGGCTCGCGGTCGAGCGCGGTGCGCCGGCCGCGCGCTATCACGCGGTCGCCGAGACGGGCGTGCCGTTCCGCGAGATCGCGGAAGTGATCGGTCGCCGGCTGAACGTGCCGGTCGTGTCGAAATCGGCCGCGCAAGCCGACGAGCACTTCGGCTGGTTCGCGATGTTCGCGGGAATGGATGCGCCCGCAACGAGCGAGCGCACGCGCGCATGGCTCGACTGGGCGCCGACGCAGGTCGGGTTGCTGGCCGACATCGACCGGCCGCGGTATTTCGAAACCTGACGCGCGCATGCGGCGTGCCGTCGTTTTCGGTCGGCACGCCCGTCGCGCTCCTGCTCAGACGGTCACGACGATCTTCCCAACCTGCGTGCCGGCTTCCATGTACCGATGGGCTTGCGCGATGTCGTCGAACGCGAACGTGCGGTCGATCGACGGCTTCAGCGCGCCGGCCGCGAGCCCGTCGACGATGAAGCGCTTCGCGCGTTCGAGCCGCTGCGCGTCGCCGGTGATCTCGAACAGCTCGTAGCCGCGCAGCGTCAGGTGGCGCGCGAGCAGGTCCATCACCGGCACCGGGATGTCGCGCGTGTCGAGCGCGCCGTACTGGAAGAACGTGCCGTTCGTGCGCAGCGCGCGCAGCAGGTTCGCCGCGGCTGGGCCGCCGACCGGATCGAACGCGATGCGCGCGCCGCGGCCGCCCGTCAGTTCCGCGACCTGGTGCGGCAGGTCCGCCGGGCTGCCGGCGATCACGTGCGCGGCGCCCGCGTCGAGCAGCGCCTGGCGCTTCGCCGCGCTGCGCGTCAGCGCGATCGGCACCGCGCCGACGCGGTTCGCGACCTGGATCGCCGCGAGCCCGACGCTGCTCGACGCGGCGCCGATCAGCACTGCGTCGCCGTGCTCGAGGCCACCGAGTTCGATCAGCGCGCCCCATGCCGTGACGAACATCATCCACGTCGCGGCGGCTTCCACGAACGACAGGTTCTCCGGATGCCGGACGAGCGCATGCACGGGCACGTTGACCACGTCGCCGTACATCCCGTAGTCGGCGAACGAGAATGACGGCACGACGCTCACCGCGTCGCCGACGGCGAACGCCGTCACGTCCGGCCCGACGGCGGCGACCACGCCCGACGCCTCGTAGCCGAGCGACGCGGGAAAGCGCGGCTGGATCGTGTATTCGCCGCTGCGGAACATGACTTCCGCGCGGTTGATGCCGATCGCCTTCACGTGCAGCTGCACTTCGGCGGGGCCGGGCGCGGGGACGTCGACGGTATCGATCTGCAGCACGTCGGGGCCGCCGACACGATGGAAACGAATGACACGGGACATGGTGCACTCCTTCGATGAACGGGGTAGATGAAGGAGAACTGTAGGCGGGGGAGCGCGGCTGATAAACGCACGGCCTGATCATTGATTGTTATTTGACGAATAACAATAGGCGCCCGATTCGCGTGGCAGTCCGTCGATATTCGATGCGCTACGCTGATCGAGCGATTCGACATCGCATTGGGATACGAGCCCATCGCGCATCGATGTCGTGTCTCGAATCGAATCAAACGCCTTCATTGTTGCGCGATGTTGCGGCAACCGAGTGCCACGCAACAGCCTGACTGCCCGATCGTTCGTGATCGCAAGCAGCATCGGGCGCGAAATTGCTTTTCACCGCTTGCTGTCTATATTGGGATCAGTTCTTTTCGATGTGAGGAATAAAAACGATGACGACTCAATCGAATGTGCTCGAAAAATTCCGGCTGCGTGCGGCGCTCGACGGGGAGCGGCCGGCCGTGGTCTCGGCGCGCGAATGCGTGAGTTACGGGGAACTCGATCGGCGTAGCGATACGCTTGCGCGTGAATTGCGCGACCGGGGAATCGCGGGCGGCAGCCTGGTGCCGATCGAGGCAGCGCGCAACGCCGACTTCATCGTCGGCATCCTCGGCATTCTGAAGGCGGGCGCGACGTATGTGCCGATCGACGACCGCTATCCGGATGCGCGCAAGCGCTACATCCTGCAGCAATGCAACGCCGCGCTGGTGTTGACGACGGGCGCGACACGTCGGGACGCAGCCATCCGGTTCGCGGGCGTGGCGGACCTGTCCGCGGATCGGTCGGCGCGTGACGACGCGCGCCCGACGCACGATGCGGATGCACGGGACGCAGCGATTTACGTGATCTTCACGTCCGGTTCCACCGGTGCGCCGAAAGGCGTGATCGTCGAACATGCCGCCGTCGCGGCACTCGTCGATTGGCACAACGCGCGTTTTGCGATGCATGCCGAATGCCGCACGACATTGATGGCGGGTCTCGGTTTCGATGTATCGCAGTGGGAAATCTGGTCGACGCTCTGCGCGGGCGCAACGCTGTTTTTGCCCGATGACGAAACGCGCTTCGATCCCGATGCACTGGTCGGCTTCTTCGTTCGTCATCGGATCACGCATGCATACGTGCCCACCGCGATGGTCGCCGACGTGGTGGGTGTCGGGCAGCCTGCCGGCCTGATGCTGAAATATCTGTTCACGGCGGGCGAAAAGCTCGTCCCGATCGATACCGACAGGATCGATTACGCGGTGATCGATTACTACGGGCCGACCGAAGCGACGATCTTCGCGACGTGCCACGTCGTTCCGAGCGCGACGCTCGGCCGTCCCGAGTCGATCGGTTGGCCTGTCGGCGATACGGAGATCCTGATCCTGAACGACGCGCGCGAAGCGGTGACGGGAAGCAACACCGGCGAGATCTGCATCGGCGGGCCCGGGCTCGCCCGCGGCTATCTGGGTAACGCCGCGTTGACCCTCGCGAAGTTCCGTCCTCATCCGCTGCGGCCGGGCAGCACGATCTACCACACCGGCGACCGCGGCCGCCGGCTGGATGACGGCTCGATTCAGTTCCTCGGCCGAGTCGACGATCAGGTCAAGATCAGGGGCAATCTGGTCGAGCTGAGCGAGATTCACGCGGCGCTCATCCGATCCGGCGAGGTACGCAAGGCCGTGGTGCTGGCGTTGCCCAATGCGGCCGGAAGCGGGGTCGAACTCGTCGCGTTCGTCGTGCCGCATGATCCGGCCAAGCCGGCCGCGCATGTCGTCGATGCGCTCAGGGCGAGCGTCCGGCACGATTTGCCCGATTACATGTGGCCCGTCGGCCATGTGCTGCTCGACGATCTGCCGATGACGGCAAACGGCAAGACCGACCGAGCCGCGCTCGAACAGCGTTATCGCGCGGAACAGCGCGAGCGGACGGAGAAGGAGCCGTATGCGCCCGCCGAGCAAATCGTTGCAGACGCATTCATCGCATTGATCGGCCATGCATCATTTCGCAAGACCGACAGTTTTTTCGACATCGGCGGCAATTCGCTGCTGACGGCGAAACTCGCAAGGGCGCTGTCGGATGCCGCAGGTACGAAGATGCTGATCCGGGATGTTTACGAGCACCAGTCGGTGGCGGCGCTGGCGTGCGAAATCGAGCGGCGTGTCGGCGCCGCGGCGCTCGAGATCGAGCGCGAACCCGTCTATGCGCTGGATAACGATATTCGCGTGCCGGACGAGGCGGATTTCAGCCGCCCGTTCGACGATGCGTTGCTGGCGTGCCCGCACACGATCCTGCTGACGGGTGCCACGGGATTCGTCGGCGTTCACTTGCTGGCCGAACTGCTGGCGACGACGTCGGCGGTGGTGCATTGTCTGGTGCGCGCCGACGATGCCGCGGCGGGGCGCGCGCGGATCGACGAAAAGCTGCGCGCATACGACGTGAATGTCCGGCCGGACGCGCGCTCCCGCATCCGTGTGTGCGCAGGCGATATCACGCAGGCGCGCTTCGGCATGAACGAGCGCGACTACGCGGAGCTGGCGGACGAAATCGACATCGTTTACCACTCGGCCGGCGCAGTGAATTTCATTCAGCCGTATTCGTACATGAAGAAGATCAATGTGGACGGGCTGACGCAGATCCTCGCTTTCGCCGGGTGCCGGCGAACCAAGGCGCTGATTCTGCTGTCGACGATCTCGGTGTACAGCTGGGGACATCGTTTCACCGGCAAGACCGTGATGACCGAAGCCGACGACATCGATCAGAATCTGCCGGCGGTGCTCGAGGACATCGGCTATACGCGCAGCAAATGGGTGATGGAGAAGATGGCCGATCTGGCCGCGCAGCGCGGTCTGCCGCTGATGACGTTCCGGCTCGGCTACGCGACGTTTCATGGCGAGACCGGCGTCAGCGCCGATTATCAGTGGTGGGGGCGGCTGGTGAAGACCTGCATCGCGCTCGGTACCGTCCCCGATCTCGACGATCTGCGCGAAGGATTGACGAGCGTGGATTACATGACGAAAGCGCTCGCGAGGATTTCGCGTAATCCGGCGGCGCTCGGGCGCAAATTTAATCTGATCAATTCGCCCGAGACCAACATCACGCTCAAGGAGTTTTTCGCGCGGCTGGAGCGATACTTCGGCCTGCGGTTTCGCGTCGTTCCGTTCCGTGAATGGCTCGGCGCGTGGAAGACGGATATCGATGCACCGCTCTATCCGTTGTTGAGCCTCTTCGATGACAACATTCGCGATGGCATGAGTACTGCCGAGCTCTATCAGAACAACTACGTATGGGACTGCCGCAATGTAATCGAATTCCTCGAAGGCAGCGGGATCGAGCAGCCGGCATTTTCCCGCGAGCAGCTTGCGCGATACCTGGAGCGTTCGGTCGGTTATCGGGTGACGGGGTGACGCGCTCGCGCGTCATACCCGGCGGCGCTACGCCGGATACCGACGCGCGAACAATTCCGTGAGCCAGTCGATGAACACGCGCACCTTGTCGGGCAGGTGCGCGCGGTTCGGGTACATCACCGATACGGGCTTCGGCTCGGCCGGCACGCCGGGCAACAGCTCGATCAACTGGCCCGAATCGATGCTCGGCTGCAGCGCGGGCCGCAACGCGTGCACGATGCCGAGGCCGGCGAGCCCGCACGACAGCAGCGCTTCCGAGTTGTTCGTGAGGAGACTGCTCGGCAGCTTCACGTTGACGAGTTCGCCGTTCGCGCGGAACGTCCATTCGAGTATCTTGCGATTGGCGCCCGTGAAGAAATTGACCGCGCGGTGCGTGCGCAACTCGTCCAGCGTGCGCGGCAGTCCGTGGCGGACGACGTAGGCGGGCGATGCGCACGTGACCATCCGCACCGCGCCTACCGTCCGCGCGATCATGCTCGAATCCTTCAGCGTGCCGACCCGCACGACGCAGTCGATACCTTCGCCGATCAGATCGGCCGGCTGATCGCTCGCGCCGAGCACGAGCTCGATCTGCGGATAGCGCTGCTGGAATTCGGGCAGCGCGGGAATCACGAACGTCTTCGCGAGCGCGACGGCAATATCCAGCCGCAGCCGGCCCTTCGGCACGACGCGCTGCTTCGGGAACGACGCGAACGCATCGTCGATGCTGCCGAGCAGCTGCACGCAGCGCGCGTAGAACGCCTCGCCTTCGGCCGTCACGCTGACGCGCCGCGTGCTGCGGTTCAGCAGCCGGATGCCGAGTTCCTGTTCGAGCTGTTGCACGGCCTTCGTGACGGCCGGCCGATGCAGTTGCAGCGCATCGGCGGCCTGCGTGAAGTTGCCGCGTTCGACGATCTGTACGTAGATCTGCATCGTTTGCAGACGGTCCATGGCGCTTCCGGATGTCGTAGCGAACAGCCATCTTCGCACAGGGTTCCACACCGGTTCGGCGTGGCTGCGAGGCGGGCGACGCGCGCCCGCCGCCGCTCATTCGACCGGATGCAGGTCCTGCAGCAGCGTCGGCACGAGCTCCGACACGGTCGGGTGAATGTGCATTGCGCGGCTGATCGTCGTGTACGGCGCGCCGGCGGCCATCACGTCGAGCAGCGCGTGCACGACCTCGTCGCCCGTCACGCCGAGGATCGACGCGCCGAGAATCGCATGACTGTCCGCGTCGACGATCACCTTCATGAAACCCTGGCTCTCGCCTTTTTCGACCGCGCGGCCGACGCGCGTCATCGGCCGCGTGCCGACCAGCAGCCGACGGCCGGTCTGCTTCGCTTCCGCGAGCGTCATGCCGACGCGGCCGAGCGGCGGATCGACGTACATCGCGTACGCGGCGATGCGGTCGGACACCTTGCGCGGATCACTGTCGAGCAGGTTCGCCGCGACGATCTCGTAGTCGTTGTACGCGGTGTGCGTGAACGCGCCGCGCCCGTTGCAGTCGCCGAGCGCCCAGATGCCGGGCACGTTGGTGCGCAGTTGATCGTCGACCGTGATGTAGCCGCGCGAGTCGGTCGCGACACCGGCCTGGTCGAGCCCGAGGTCGCCGGTGTTCGGCACGCGGCCGACCGCGAGCAGCAGATGCGAGCCCGCGACCTCGCGACCGCCGCCCGCGCAGTCGAGGCCGACCACGATCCCGTCGCCGTCGCGCCGCGCATTCAGGCAGTTCGCATCGAGCTGCACGTCGATGCCTTCGTTCTCGAGAATCTCGCGCACGGCCTGCGACACGTCCTCGTCCTCGCGATGGATCAGGCGCGAGCCCTTCTCGACGATCGTGACCTTCGAGCCGAAGCGGCGGTACATCTGGCCGAATTCGAGCCCGACGTAGCTGCCGCCGATGATCACGAGATGCTCGGGCAGGAAGTCGACGTCCATCATCGTCGAGTTGGTCAGGTACGGCACCGAGTCGAGGCCCGGCATCTGCGGGATCTGCGCGCGCCCGCCGACGTTGATGAAGATGCGCTTGGCCTCGAGCAGTTCGTCGCCTACGCGCACTGCATCGGCGCGCTCGAAGCGGGCGTGGCCCTGAAACACGGTCGTGTTGTCGAGCCCGCGCACCCATTGCTCGACGCCGTGGTTCGAGCGGCCGGAGATCCGGTCCTTGCGCGCCTTCACGGCCTTCATGTCGACGCTGACGGGGCCGACCGACACGCCGTATTCTTCCGCGCGCCGCGCGAGCTGCGCGGCGTATGCGCTCGCGATCAGCGTCTTGGTCGGAATGCAGCCGGTGTTCACGCAGGTGCCGCCGAAGCGGCCGCGCTCGACGATCGCGACTTTCATGCCGGCGCCGGCGAGCCGCGCCGCGAGTGGCGGCCCGGCTTGCCCGGTGCCGATGACGATCGCGTCGAATTGTTGCGTCATGACGTCCTCCTGCGCGGGTTCAACGTGGGAAGGGCGGCGCGCAAGCCGCATGCCGCGCCGGCGCGCCCCTGAACGGCGACGAGCGCCTATGGTAGACCGGTTGGCGCGGGTGTGCGAGTTTGCATGGATGCGCGCGAGACGGAACATGCTTCATTCCCGGCCGGCTGGCGGCTTCCCGCCCCGTGGCAATGCGGCCGCGTGATGTGTCCCTGCATCGACCGCCCGCGGCCGGAAGGGGCGGGGCCGGCGCGGTGTCAACGCTTCGATCGAGCGGATCGCTTGCGGTCCGGCGCCGCGTTGGCTACGTCGACCGGAACGAACGGTGCCTCGAAGTGCTTGACGAGAAAGTCGATGAACGCGCGGGCCCGCGTCGATTCGTTGCGTTGCCCGGGATAGTAGACGAAGAGGTCGGCGGACGGCAGGACGACGTCGGGCAGCACGAGACGGAGTCGGCCGCTCTGGATGTATTTGGCGAGATCCCACTCCGAGCGGATCAGGATGCCGTGACCGTCCAGCGCCCAGCGCAGCACGATGTCGCCGTCGTTGCTGGACAGCGAGCCGCTTACCTTCAGCGCTTCGAGGTGATCCTCCTGCATGAAGCGCCACACGCCGAACGCATCGTCGTTCTGCGTGTGGATGATGCAGCGGTGATGCGCGAGATCCTCCTTGCACTGCGGCACGCCGTTGCGCTCGAGATACTTCGGCGACGCACACAGGAACCGGCGATTGCTCATCAGGCGGCGCGCCCTCAAGCGCTGGTCCGGCAACTCGCCGAACCGGATGGCCATGTCGAATGCGCCTTCGACGAGGTCGACCGGGCGATCGGTGACCACGAACTGGACATCGACGTTCGGATAGCGCTTCGCGAATTCCGACACCAGCGGTGCGATGGTCGTGCGCCCGAAACCGAGCGTCGCATTGATGCGCAGCCGCCCGTGCGGGTCGGCGGGCGTGCCCGCGATCGCGTCCTCCATCTCGCGCACCTGGTCGAGAATCTGCGTGGCGTACCGCGCGTACATCTCGCCTTCCGGCGTCAGGCTGACGCTGCGGGTGGTGCGGTTAACCAGCCGCTTGCCGAACCGGTCTTCGAGAATGCCGAGCCGCTTGGTTGCCGCGGGCGGCGTGATCCCGAGCGAGCGGGCCGCGCCCGACAGGCTCTTCAGTTTGGCGAGCTGGACGAAGAACTCGAAGTCGGACGTCGAATCAGTTCTCACTTTTGGTAAAAAATGAAATGAATTGAGGTGAATTATAGGGCGCTCTCCGCGGACTATGCTCGGTCTCGTTGCAGCAACGTGCATGCAATCGAGATACCCGCAAACGTGCCAGTCCAGGAGACGCCGCCATGAGAATCGTCGAGATTCGCGAACAAACCGTTCCGATCAGTTCCCCGATCCGCAACGCCTACATCGACTTCAGCAAGATGACGCTGAGCCTCGTCGCCGTGATCACCGACGTGATCCGCGACGGCAAGCCGGTCGTCGGCTACGGCTTCAATTCGAACGGCCGCTACGGCCAGGGCAAGCTCATGCGCGAGCGCTTCATCCCGCGCATTCTCGAAGCCGACCCCGGCGCGCTCGTCAACGATGCCGGCGACAACCTCGATCCGCACCGAATCTGGGCGACGATGTTCACGAACGAGAAGCCGGGCGGCCATGGCGAGCGCTCGGTCGCGATCGGCACGATCGACATGGCGGTGTGGGACGCGGTGGCCAAGATCGAAGGCAAGCCGTTGTTTCAGCTGCTGGCGGACCGCTACGGCGACGGCCGGCCCGACCGCAGGATCTTCGTCTATGCGGCGGGCGGCTACTACTATCCGGGCCAGGATCACGAGAAGCTGAAGGACGAGATGCGCAGCTACATCGACCGCGGTTACACGGTCGTGAAAAAGAAGATCGGCGGCGCATCGCTCGACGAAGACCTGCGGCGCATCGACGCGATCCTCAGCGTGCTCGGCGATGGCCAGAAGCTCGCCGTCGACGCCAACGGCCGCTTCGATCTCGACACCGCGATCCGCTATGCGAAGGCGCTGTCGCAATACGACCTGTTCTGGTACGAGGAACCGGGCGATCCGCTCGACTTCGAGCTGCAGGCGACGCTGCGCAATTACTACGACAAGCCGATGGCGACGGGCGAGGACCTGTTCTCGATGCAGGATGCCCGCAACCTGATCCGCTACGGCGGCATGCGCGCCGACCGCGACTGGCTGCAGTTCGACTGTGCGCTGAGCTACGGCCTCGTCGAGTATCTGCGCACGCTCGACATGCTGCGCCAGCACGGCTGGTCGCCGAGCCGCTGCATTCCGCACGGCGGTCACCAGATGTCGCTCAACATCGCGGCCGGCCTCGGCCTCGGCGGCAACGAGTCGTACCCGGACCTGTTCCAGCCGTACGGCGGCTTCCCCGACGGCGTGAAGGTCGACAACGGCTACATCACGATGCCGGACCTGCCGGGCATCGGCTTCGAAGGCAAGGCCGACCTGTACGCGCAAATGCGGAAGCTGTCCGCATAAGCGTTGTCGGCAGGTGCGCCGGACGCTCGACGGCGCACCGCATCACATTACAAAACAATCAATCGGGCAGGCGGAATCGGCGTTGGCGTTCCGCGCGATCGGCTGCATCGCCGGCACGCGTGCGCTTTCCGGAAACAGGACGCCATGCACAGGAGACAGTCATGCTGGCATCACGCATTCGCAGAACGCTTTCCAAACTCTACGTCCAGGTCCTGATCGGCATCGTCGCCGGCATCCTCGTCGGGCACTTCTACCCCGATATCGGCGCCCAACTCAAGCCGCTCGGCGACCTGTTCATCAAGCTGATCCGGATGTTGCTCGCGCCGATCATCTTCGCGTCGGTCGTGGTCGGCATCGCGCGCATGACCGATCTTCACGAAGCCGGCCGGGTGGGCGTCAAGGCCGTGCTGTATTTCGAAGCCGCGTCCACTGTCGCGCTCGTGGTCGGAATGGCGGTCGTCAACCTGGTCCGGCCGGGCAGCGGGATGAATGTCGATCCGGCGAAGATCGACGGTGCCGCAATCGCCAGCTACACGCACGCGGCGCAGCATCACGGCACGCTCGACTTCCTGATGAGCATCGTGCCGGGCAGTGTCGTCGGCGCCTTCGCGAACGGCGAGATACTGCCGATCATCTTCTTCTCGGTCATCTTCGCGGTCGCGCTCGCGAAACTCGGCCCGAGGACCGCGCCGCTCGTGGACATGCTGGACATGTTCCTGCAAGGGATGTTCGGGGTCGTGCGCATCGTGATGCATGTGGCGCCCGCCGGCGCATTCGGCGGGATGGCGTTCACCATCGCCAGATACGGGATCGGCACGCTCGCACAGTTCGGACAACTGATGCTGTGCCTGTACGTCACGTCGATCCTGTTCGTCGTCGTGGCGCTCGGCCTGGTCATGCGCGTGTGCGGGTTGTCGCTGTGGCAATACCTGCGTTATATCCGCGACGAGATCCTGATCACGCTCGGCACGGCATCGACGGAAGCCGTGCTGCCGCAGATGCTGCTCAAGATGGAGCGAATGGGTTGCTCGCGGCCGGTCGTCGGGATGGTGCTGCCCACCGGCTATACCTTCAATGCCGACGGCACCGCGATCTACCTGACGATGGCGTCGCTGTTCATCGCGCAGGCATTCAACATCCACCTGTCGATCTGGGACCAGCTTCTGCTGCTCGGCGTGCTGCTGCTGACGTCGAAGGGCTCGGCGGGTGTCGCGGGCGCGGGTTTCGTCGCGCTGGCCGCAACCTTGTCGACCATGCATCAGATGCCCGTATCGGGCCTGGTCCTGCTGCTCGGCGTCGATCGCTTCCTGAACGAGGCGCGCGCCGTCACGAACCTGATCGGCAACGGCGTGGCGACGGTCGTGGTGGCACGCTGGGAAGGGGCGCTGGACCTCGACAAGGCCCGGGCCGTTCTCGATCGTCGCGCCGGGGCGGAGTCGCTCGTCGCGGACGAGCACGACGCGGGACCGCCGGCGCCGCAGCGGCACACGCAGGCGAGCGCGCCGGGCATGCAATCGAATGTGCGCTAGTCGCGGCGTGTCAGGAACACGGACATGCGCATGACGAAACCCGCGCATGCTCGCCGCGCGGGTTTCATTCCTTGCGCCGCCACTGGCTGAACGACACCGGCTTGCGCGCATCGGCCCGCACCACGCTGACGATGTCGGGCTTGCCAGGATCGACCGGAAACGATTCGGTGTGGATCTGGCTGGAAAACACCCATTCGTGCGTGCGCGGGACGTAGTGGAACGTCACGTAGTCGCTCCAGTGCTGTCCGCATGCGACGTCGTTCTGCACCGTGAAATAGCGTCCCTTCACGGCGATCCCGCCGTCGGCGGCGGATTCCGGATCGAACGGGTCGCACTGCAGCGCGTCGTTCGCGCGCAGCACGACGTCGTCGTTGCGCGCGGCGAGCCGATAGGTGTGGTCGGCCTGTTCCTCATAGATCAGGAGCGGGCGCGGCGACGGCTGCTCGCGTGTGTCGGTCGCGCGATGCACGACGACCAGCAGGCTGCGCCGGCCGTTGCCGAGTGCCGGGCCGGGCTGCGCGACGAACGGCTGATAGCCGGCCGGCAATTGCGCGGCGATCGACGGCGGCAGCGGCGGCGCTGCCTGCGCATGGCAGCACCACGCGGCGAACAGCGGAACGAGGAGGGCTCGACGAACCGTCGCGCCCGGCGCGCGCATCGTGCTCCTCACAGATCCCGCCCGAGAAACGCGGTGCCGGGCACCGGATTGGACGCAACGGGCGGCGCGGGCGTGAAGCCGAGCGAACCATACAGTTGCCTTGCGGCGGCGAATTCGGGCAGCTCGATCATGGCGGGTGGTGCGGGATGGCGGGAACGGCAGCCAGCATAGCAGCGCGCCGGTGCTTTCGGCGGCTCGCGAAGCGTGCCAGAATCAGCGACTTCACCGTCGGAATCGACACGATACCGACACGCAGGCGCCGGCGCTTCGGCGTCGCTGATCAAGGAGACTTCGATGACTGCATCGGCTGCCGTACTCGCCATTCTGGCCGCGCTGTGGCTCGGCGCGATGATTCCGGGCCCGAGTTTCGTGCTGGTCGCCCGCAATTCGATCGGGCTGTCGCGCCGCGACGGGCTCGCTACCGCGCTCGGCATGGGCGTCGGCGGGATCGCGTTCGGCGGCGTCGCGCTGGCCGGGCTCTACACGCTGCTGCAGACGGTCGAATGGCTGTACGTGGGCCTCAAGGTGGCGGGCGGCGCGTACCTGATCTACATGGCGTCGAAGATCTGGCGCGGCGCCGAGCGGCCGATCGCGATGGACGACCCGCAGGCAGCCGTCACCGGCAGCGCGCGCAAGTCGTTCTGGATCGGCCTCACGACCCAGCTGAGCAACCCGAAGACGGCGATCTGGTATGGCAGCATCTTCGCGGCGCTGTTGCCGCAGCATCCGCCGCTGTGGTGCTACCTGGCGCTGCCGCCGCTCGTGTTCGGCGTCGAGTGCGGCTGGTACACGATCGTCGCGCTGTGCTTCTCGACCCGCCGGCCGCGCGAGCTTTACCTGCGCGCGAAGAAGTGGGTCGACCGCGTCGCGGCCGGTGCGATCACGTTGCTCGGGCTGCGGCTGATCCTGAACGCGCCGAAGGTCGGGATCTGACGACGGGCGGTGTCGCCGTGGCGCCCCGCCGTTTTTATTCCCGTCAAGCAGGCCGCCACGGCCGGCCATGCCGGCGGGCGCTGGGCCAGCCGTTCCATCCGACGCGCGCAAGCGCGCGTCACGCCGCCGGAAACCGCTCGATCAGCGCCGCGAACCGCGCTTCATCCGGAAACGCCGTCACTTCATACCGCACTGGCCGGTGCGCGGTGGCCGTCATCAGGTCGCCGCATGCGTCCCGCAGCGCGGCCATCGGCACGTGGGCCGACTGCCGCGTCGCTTCCCGGTACAGCACGACGATGTCCGTCTCGGGCAGCAGCGTCGGCACGCCGTCGCTCCACACGCTGACGCTGAACAGCTCGCCGTTCTGCCGCCGGTACACGGTGTAGGTCGCGACGAAGATGTCGGTGCCGTCGCGCTTGTGCAACTCGTCGAGCAGTGCCCGCTGATCCTGGTAGTCGCCGGCGAGTTCGTCCACGCGCAGCGCATGCAGCTTCGCTTCCAGTCCTTGCGGAACGAAGTTCCGCCACGCGGCGCCGTCCCAGCGCAGCATCAGCGACGGCAGCGGGCGCGGCTGCGCGCGCGCCTGTTCGGCGAGTTCGACCATCGTCGCGAGCCCGGCCGCATTGCGGTCGCCGGTGAGCAGCAGCACCGTCCGGTTCGGCGCCATCACCACCGGCGCGCCGGAGATCGGCTGGCGGTGCAGCAGGTCGGTCAGCAGCAGGCGCGCCGCGTCGTAGTAGTCGCCGAACTGCGACAGGAACACGCCGTCGCGCAACGCGGCCCACGGCGCCGACGACATGCCGCGCAGGTTGTCGATCGCGACGTCGCAGGCGTCGTCGAAGGTGACGCCCCATTCGGCGAGCCGCGCGGTCGTCAGCCGCGCGACGCTGAATTCGCCGTCGTACGCGATGCCGATCTCGAGGTTCTCGCACAGCGGCCGGAACGCGACCTCCGACGCGCCGGGCTGTCCGGCGAGCTGCAGCGCGACCGCGCCGCGCTCGGTCGCGCTGCGGATCACGGGGCGCAGCCGCGGGCGCACGTCCGCGAAGTTCGACGGGATCTCGTGCTGCAGCATCGCGTTCGCCTGGCGCTTGAGCGTCGCTTCGCGCTCGGCCGGCTTCGCGCCCGCGTAATCGCGGAACAGGTTGTGCAGGTTGATGATGTTCGACGGGACATCCGCTTGCACGAGACGGCCCTTGTCGTCCTCGTGAAGCCACTCGCGCGTGTCGCCGGTCGCCCGCAGCGCGGCGATCAGGCGTTCGGCGAAGTCCTGCCGGGTCGGCGGTTTGCTGAAACGCTCGCGCAGGCGCGCGACGAAGTCTGAAAGCATCGTGAGCGGTCGGGCGGGCCCGTCTGTTATTGGTTCTGTTGTCATGGGCGGCGGCACCCGTCTCGCCGGGGGCGCCGACTGCGGCCCGCGGATATCGGCCGGATATCCGTCACGCGTCCGGCGGCCCGCGCGCCGGGTGCATCGCGGCGCGGGCCCGCAGCGGGCGCGATCGCGCGGCGGGTGTCGCGATGGTACCGCACCTGCGTGGCGAAATAGTAGGCCGGTGAAGATCGGCGCCCGCCGGGCCGGGCGCCGAAGTCGCGCGCATGGTGGTGGCCGAAGGCTGCAAGGCGGTGTTGGTGGACGTCGATGAGGATGCCGGCGCGAGGCTCGCGCACGAACTCGGCGGGCGGCCGGGCACGTCGCCAGGGCCGGGCCCACTGTCCGCCAACCCGCCGATCTGCCCGCGAGCCTTGTGCGGCGGGCGTTAGCGCCGGTTGCACGGCATCCCGGGCCGGCGCGCTTCCCCGATTCTGGCGGTCGACCTGCCGCCGACGTGTAAACTGCTGCCTTTTTGACGGTTTGCAGCATGGTGCAAGCTCCTCCGCGCCCGGCACTGAGCGGCCCGACGCTCGTCCGGCTGCTCGCGCGCCTCACCGATGCCGACGTCGCGGAATCCCGGCAGCCGCTGTCTGACCGCCTGAGCCAGTGGCTCGGCTGGACCGACGCGATCACGCTGTCGTCCGCGCTGAATGCGACCCCGCCCGGCGTCGCGGCCGGCGTGCGCGGTTACGACGCCGAGCGCGACGGCGCGCGCGTGCGCCACGACCTCGCGCAGGCGATCACGGCCGCCCACCGCCCACGCACGCGGCGACGCCCCGGCGAGATGCCGCCGCCGCCCGCCGACACGGCCGATTTCGCGGACTTCCGCCAGAGCTGTCTGTCCCTGCAGCAGGAGATGGAGACCGCGATCGGCCAGTTGCGCGGCCGCCTGCGGGTCGCGCTCGCCGCGCGTTCGTCCGGGATGGCGCGGCTCGCGGCGCTCGACGCGATCATGGAGCGCGTGCTCGGCGCGCGCGAGCGCAGCCTGCTGTCCGCCGTGCCCGCGCTGCTCGGCACGCGCTTCGAGCGGCTGCGCGACGCGGAACGGCAGGCGCTGGCCGATGCGCAAGCGGCCGCCGATGCCGGCGCCGACGGCGACGCGCCTTCCGCCGCGGCAATCGTGTCCGGCACGTGGCTCGATACGTTCCGCGACGAGATGAAAAGCATCCTGCTCGCCGAACTCGAAGTCCGGTTTCAAACGGTGGACGGGCTGCTCGCAGCCCTTCGTACCTGCTAATCCCTACGCTATGTCCAGAATTCGTCTTGATCTCGTTGTCTTCATCGCCGGTCTGCTCGCAGTCTGCTGGATCGGCGTCGGCTATGTCGCGTCGAACCCGCTCGCGGCGGCCGTCACGCTGCTGATCGGCGCGTGCTACGTCGCCGGTGCGTGGGAACTGCTGCGCTACCGGCAGGCGACCGCCACGTTGTCGCGTGCGGTGGCCGGCCTGACTCAACCGCCGGCGACCCTCGACACGTGGCTCGATACGCTGCACCCGGGCCTGCGCGGCGCGGTGCGTGCGCGGGTCGAAGGCGCGCGCGTCGCGCTGCCGGGTCCGTCGCTGACGCCGTATCTCGTCGGCCTGCTGGTGCTGCTCGGCATGCTCGGCACGCTGCTCGGGATGGTCGTGACGCTGAAGGGCACGGGCGCCGCGCTCGAAAGCGCGACCGACCTCGACGCGATCCGCGCGTCGCTGATCGCGCCGGTGAAGGGCCTCGGCTTCGCGTTCGGCACGTCGATCGCGGGTGTCGCGACGTCCGCGATGCTCGGCTTGCTGTCCGCGCTCGTGCGCCGCGAACGTGTCGACGCGGGCCAGCAGCTCGACGCGAAGATCGCGACGACGTTGCGCGTGCATTCGTCCGCGCATCAGCGCGACGAATCGTTCCGGCTGCTGCAGCGCCAGGCCGACGTGATGCCGGCGCTGGTCGACCGGTTGCAGACGATGATGACGACGCTCGAGGCGCGCAGCGTCGCGCTGCACGATCGCCAGATCGAAAGCCAGCAGGCGTTCTTCGATCGCACCGAGCGCGCGTATGCCGGTTTGGCGTCGAACGTCGGCGACGCGCTGAAGGAAAGCGCCGCCGAAAGCGCGCGCGTGGCCGGTGCCGCGCTGCAGCCGGTCGTCGCGGCGACGATGACGGGCCTCGCGCAGGAGATGGCCGCACTGCGCGACACGGTGACGGGCGCCGTGCAGCGTCAGCTCGACGGGCTGACGGACGGTTTCGAGAAGACGACTGAAAACGTGACGGCCGTATGGAACCGCGCGCTCGACGAGCAGCGCCGCACGGGCGACGCCGTCGCAACGCAGCTGCAGACGACGCTCGGCCAGTTCACCGACACCTTCGCGCAGCGTTCGACGGACCTGCTCGACGGTGTCGCGACGCGCCTCGAATCGACCGAAAGCCGCCTGTCCGACGCGTGGCGCGACGCGCTCGCGCGTCAGGAGCAAGTCGGCGAGACGCTGGCCGGCCAGCATGCGAAGGCACTGGGCGACGCCGCCGCGACGTTCGAGCGGCATTCGGGCGCGGTGCTCGCCGCGATGCGCGAGTCGCACACGGGGTTGCAGACGCAACTGGCCGCGCGCGACGAGGAACGGCTGTCGGCATGGAATGCTTCGCTGACCGCGATGGCGACGAAGCTCGGCGACGAGTGGCAGCGCGCGGGCGCGCACAGCGCGGGCCGTCAGCAGGAGATCTGCGACGCACTCGCGCAAACGACGCGCGATCTGACCGCGCAAGCGGCGACGTTCGAACAACGCTCGAACGATCTGCTGTCGACGATGCGCGATTCGCACTCGGGCTTGCAATCGCAACTGGCCGCCCGTGACGAGGAACGTCTCGCGACGTGGAGTGCTTCGCTCACGGAGATGGCGACGAAGCTTGGCGACGAATGGCAGCGAGCCGGCGTGCACAGCGCCGGCCGTCAGCAGGAGATCTGCGACGCGCTTGCGCAAACGACGCGCGATCTCACCACTCAGGCAGCCACGTTCGAACAACGCTCGAACGTGCTGCTGTCGACGATCCGCGAATCGCACTCGGGCCTGCAAACGCAACTGGCCGCGCGCGACGAAGAACGTCTGGCGACGTGGAGTGCTTCGCTCACGGAGATGGCGACGAAACTCGGCGACGAGTGGCAGCGGGCAGGCGTGCACAGCGCGGGCCGTCAGCAGGAAATCTGCGACGCGCTTGCGCAAACGACGCGCGATCTCGCCACACAGGCAGCAACGTTCGAACAACGCTCGAACGAGCTGCTGTCGACGATCCGCGATTCGCACTCGGGCCTGCAAACGCAATTGGCCGCGCGCGACGAAGAACGCCTGGCGACGTGGAATGCTTCGCTCACGGAGATGGCGACGAAACTCCGCGACGAATGGCAGCGCGCCAGCGTGCACAGCGCGGGCCGTCAGCAGGAAATCTGCGACGCGCTTGCGCAAACGACGCGCGATCTGACCACTCAGGCGGCAACGTTCGAACAACGCTCGAACGACCTGCTGTTGACGATCCGCGATTCGCACACGAGCCTGCAAGCGCAACTGGCCGCGCGCGACGAAGAACGCCTGTCGGCCTGGAACGACTCGCTCGCCGCGATGGCCGCCGCGCTGCGCGACGAATGGGCGCGCACGAGCGAACAGGCCGCGACGCGCCAGCAGGACATCTGCGACACGCTGACCCGCACCGCGAACGACATCACCGCGCAGGCGCAGGTGCACGCGAGCGACACGATCAACGAAATCTCGCGCCTCGTGCAGGCCGCGTCGGAAGCGCCGAAGGCCGCGGCCGACGTCGTCGCCGAGCTGCGCCAGCGCCTGTCCGACAGCATGGTGCGCGACACCGCGATGCTCGAGGAGCGCAGCCGCCTGCTCGCGACGCTCGAAACGCTGCTCGGCGCGGTCAATCACGCGTCCACCGAACAGCGCACCGCGATCGACGCGCTCGTCAGCACGTCGGCCGACCTGCTCGATCGCGTCGGCGCACGCTTCAACGATACGGTCGATGCCGAAACGCGCAAGCTCGATGCGGTGGCCGCGCAGGTCACGGCGGGCGCCGTCGAGGTCGCGAGCCTCGGCGATGCATTCGGTGCGGCCGTGCAGATCTTCGGCGAATCGAACGACAAGCTGCTGAACCACCTGCAGCGCATCGAGGCCGCGCTCGAGAAGTCGCTCGCGCGCAGCGACGAGCAGCTCGAGTACTACGTCGCGCAGGCGCGCGAGGTGATCGACCTGAGCATGATGTCGCAGAAGCAGATCGTCGAAGATCTCCAGCAGATCGCCGGTCGGCGCGCATCGGTCGGAGCGTGACGCATGCATGACGAAATCGACGACGGCGCGCCTTCCGCGCCGGTGTGGCCCGCGTTCGCCGACCTGATGTCGGTGCTGCTCGGCGCGTTCGTGCTGATTCTCGTCGGCGTGATCGGCATGCAGTTGCAGCTCACGTCGAAGCTCGAGGAAGCCGTGCGGGCGCGCCAGCAGGAGGCGCAGCAGCGCAAGTCGCTCGAACAGGCGCTCGCCGGGCCGCTCGCGGCCGGCCGCGTGACGCTCGTGAACGGCCGCATCGGCATCAGCGGCGCCGTGCTGTTCGCACTGAACTCCGACCAGTTGCAGCCCGAGGGCCGCGATCTGCTGAAGACGCTGGCCGGGCCGCTGGCCGCCTATCTGACGACGCGCGACGAGATCCTGATGATCAGCGGCTTCGCCGACGACCAGCAGGTGCGTGCCGGCAACCGCCAGTTCGCGGACAACTGGGAGCTGTCGGCCAAGCGCGCGCTCACGGTCACGCGGGCACTGATCGACGCCGGCGTGCCGGCGCGGTCGGTGTTCGCGGCCGCGTTCGGTTCCGAGCAGCCGGTCAGCTCGAATGCGGACGACGAAGGCCGCGCGAAGAACCGTCGCGTTGAGATCGCACCGGTGCCGCGCAAGTCCGCATCGAACGGAGGGAAGCCGAAGTGACGGACGACGCGACCCACGTGCGCGCAACGCTCGACGCGTGGCGCGAGCAGGGCGCCGACCGGCTCGATCCGGTGCGCTTCCATCGGCTCGACGCGCTCGAGAAGCGCGCGGCCGCGTTCGACGGCGACGCGCGCGCGTTGCTCGATGCGCGGCTCGCGACGCTGCTGGAAGGGTTTGCGCAGATCGTCGCGCGCGCTGGTGAAGCGGCAGCCGCGAGCGAGCCGCCGCAAGCAAGCGCGCAGGCGCCTGCACGCAGCGCGCTCGGCGGGCTTGTCGAGCAGCTCGCGCGCGATGCGCAGGCCGACCGGCGCGGTGTCGATCCCGAGCTGATCGACTACTTCCGCACGATGTGGTCGAAGGTCCGGACCGAACAGCAGTATCGCCAGTCGCTCGACCAGGTGCCGCGCAACGCGGGGCCGCTCAATTCGAACAGCCTCGTGCATCGGTCGCTCGCGACGATGCGCGAGCTGTCGCCGGAATATCTGCAGCAATTCCTGTCGTATATCGACGCGCTCGCGTGGCTCGAGGATCTGGCCGGCGGCGGCGCGCAGCCGGAGAAGGAAGCGCCGCGCGCGAAGGCCGCGAAGCCGGCTAAACCGGCGACGAAACCGGCGAGGAAGACCACGCGCACCAAGGCGCGATAACGCACGCGGTCGGCCGCGCCGATCGTTGTCTAGCGGCCCGGCGCCTGCGCGTCGATCGCCGCGCGCAGCGCGTGCAACGCATCGGTGAGCGCCGACGCGAACGGCGGATGCGCGGCGATGCCCGCCGCATCGAGCTGGCTGCCGAGGATCGGCAACGCGATCGACGCGCGCTCGACGATGCACGCCGACATCACCGACAGCGTTTCCCGCAGCGCCGCGTCCGCATGCGTCGCGCGCGGCGACGCGTTCAATACCGCGACCGGCTTGTCCACGACGGCTTCGCATCCCACGACCCAGTCCAGCGCGTTCTTCATCACGCCCGTCACGCCGTGTGCGTATTCCGGGCTTGCGATCAGCACGCCGTCCGCGATGTTCAGCCGCTCGATCAGGTCGCGCACCGCGGCCGGCGACGGATGTTCGGCATCGGGATTGAACAGCGGAAATTCGCCGAGACGGAAGCCGGCGGCGATCGCGGCGAGGCCCGCGATGCAGAGTGCGAACAGGATCAGGACTTTGTGGATCACGCCTCTCTCCTCTTGAATGCGCGGCGCCGAAGGACGTGCCGCGGAGACGGTGACGGCGGGCACGGCCCGCGCGGCCGTCGTGCGCGACGACGGTCGGAGTTCCGGCGACAGGTGCGCGCGGACGGTCAGCACCATACGCGACGGATACGGGGCGGGCAATCTGGCGGCGGGAGAAAAGCGACGAAACGTGGGGAATCGGCGTGTTTCGCGACAATTGGCCGCAAGGGGCGGCGTGTGATGGCGATGCGTTTGCGTGCGCCGGCCCGGGGTGCGACATCGCGAGTGGGTTTGTATCGCACATGCGCGACACGACACGGTAGCCGCTGCGTCCATCGCACGCGTTCCGCCGGGACTTCCATACCGGAGGCGCTCATCGAACCGATGAGCGCGAGACATCCTCACACCGCCTGCTGCCCCCCGAACGCGTGCTTGATCCGCGCGAACAGCCCGTGCCGAGCGATCCATTCCGCATACGCGCGATAGTCAGGATCCCGCATCAAATGCCGTTCTTCCGTCTTCGCCCGCGTGTAGTAGATCAGGTTGACCGCGACGAGCCCCGCGCAGTGCATGAGCCCGAGCTGCCAGCCGAGCGGCTCGACGAACGGCACCGACACCATCCAGTACGACAGGTTCTTAGCGATATACGCCGGATGCTTCGTGAAGCGGTACGGGCCCGACGTGATGATCCCGCGGTTCGTGAGGTTCGAGAAACGCAGCCCGAACGAGATCGTCGACAGCGCGTAGGTCATCAGCAACAGGATGATCACCGCGCCCCAGATCACGCGCAGCATCGGCGCGGACAACAGCCAGTTGTCCCAGAACAGCGAGCCTTCGTAGCGGATGTAGTTGTTCGAGATCAGCGACCAGAACGGCTGGTAGCACATCAGCGCGGCGACCCAGCCGAGCGTCGTCGGCTCGACGGTGCGCACGTGGCTGTCGAGGATGCGGAACGTGCACAGGTAGCCGACGGTGCCGAACATCAGGTCCATCGTGAACGACAGGTCGTACAGGAACACGAAGGTCGCGAGCGTCATCGGCGCGTGCATCGCGTTCGCGAGCGACGCGCTCAGGTGATCGGCGTCCTTCGACAGGTAGACGGTCATCAGCGGCAGGAAGAACGCCTTCACGCCCCAGCCGGCGAGCATCTCGCGCACGGGCTGCCAGCTCGCGGGCTGCTCGCGGCGGAACAGGAAGCGGCCCCACAGCAGGTACGCGTCGTCGGTCTCGCGCTGGTGGCGATCCATCCACGCGAAGTAGAACGGCGCGGCGACGATCACGTACGGCGCGAGCGAGCGCAGCAGCGACCAGAAGGGCAGGTAGAACGCGCCGTGATATTCGGGCAGCAGCCAGTAGAGCAGGCCGATGCCGGCGTAGATCGACGTCAATGCGCCGAGTCGCGTCGCGACGCGGGCGAGCCCGAGCGTGCGCACGGCCTGCCGCGACAGGCCCGCGCTCGGGCGCAGGTAGACGCGCGAGATGAAGATTTCGTGCAGCGCGATCGTGCCGATGATCGCGAGGCTGGCGATGACCGCGCGTGTGGCCGCGTCGAGGGTCGGCTGGTCGCGGGTGATCCACAGCGCGAAGAGGCCGGCCGCGATGCCGAGCAGGCCGGCGCGCAATGGTGTGGCGGAACGGGGCGGGCGGTCCTGGACGGCGGCGATGCCGTCGATGGTGGAATTCATGATCGAATCCTCGTCGGGATGAGGGCCGGCGCCCCCGCTTGGCGGGTGACGCCGGCCGTCGGCCGGGCATTGGATTGGTACGCGCCCGGCCATTGGCCTGTGGTTTTGATGGGTGCAGCGTTACTTCTTCGGGGTGGCGCCGAGCAGACCGCCGAGCAGGTTCGTCACCGGCGCGAGCAGATTGTTCGTGCCGCCCGCGGCACTGGTCGAGCCGCCGGTCAGGCCGGTCGCGACGGTGCTGCTGCCGGTGGGCGTCGTCACCGTGCCGGCCGCGCCGCTCGGGCTCGCCGTGCCGAGCGCTCCCAGCGCGCCGGCCGGCGACGTCAGCGAACCCGTCAGCGTGCCGACGGGGCCGCTCGTCAGCGCACCGCCGAGGTTGCCTGTCAGGCCGCCGCCCGGCGTCGTGACCGTGCCGGTCAGGCTGGCGCCGAGCGGGGTCAGCGAGTTGACGAGGCTGGTGACCGGCGCAAGCAGGCCGCCGACACCCGAGCCGCTCGTGCCGCTGGTGCCACTCGTTCCGCTCGTTCCACTCGAGCCGAGGCCGCCGAGCGCACCCGTCACCGTGCCGAGCAGGCCGGTGATCGGCGCGAGCGGGCCGCCGCTGGTACCACTCGTCCCGCTGGTGCCGCCCGACCCGCTCGAACTGCTGCCGCCGCCGAGCCCGCCCGTCAGCGTACCGAGCAGACCGGTGATCGGTGCGAGCGGGTTGGTGCCGCTGCTGGAGCTGCCGCTGGACAGCAGGCCGCCGGCCGACGCCACCGTGTTGCCGAGCTGGGACACGCTGCCGCCGGCGCTCGTGCCGACCGGGTTGCCGGTCGCGCTGCCGACCTGCGAGCCGGCCAGGCCGAGGCCGCTGCCGAGCGTGCTCAGCAGGCCGCTGAGCGGCGCGCCGAGCAGGGTCGCGTTGCCGAGCGTCTGCGTGGCGCCCGGCGTCGTGACGCCGCCGGTCAGCGTGTTCGTGATCGGGTTGATCACGCTGCCGAGCTGCGTCTCGAGCTGCTGGACCGGCGCGCTGTTCAGCGCCGTGTTGAGTGCCGAGGCGGTCGAGTTGACCGCGGTGCCGACCGTGTTGACCAGATCGCCGACCAGCGTCGTGGCCGGCGCGAGCGGCGACAGCGGGCCGCTGCCGAGGCTCGTCACTGCGTTGCCGAGGTTGTTGACCGCGCCCCCGGCGCCGGTCAGCAGGCCGGTGGTCGACGTGAGCGTCGGGCCGAGCGGGTTCGGCGACACGCCGATCGAGCCGAGGCCCGCCGCGACGCCGCTGCCGAGCGACTGCACGCCGTTGCCGAGGCTCGTGACCGCGTTGCCGATGCTGGTGGCCGTCGTCGGGCTCGTGCCGGGGACCTGCACGCCGCCGATCTGGGTACCGCCGTTCGCGACTGTCGTGCCAAGTCCCGTGACGAGCGTGCCGGTTTGCTGGAGGACGTTGCCGAGCGGGGTGACGTTGCTGGAGGTGCCCGACGTGCCCGACGTACCCGAAGTGCCCGACGTACCGGAGGTGCCCGAGGTGCCGGAAGTACCCGACGTACCGGAAGTACCCGAGGTGCCGGAGGTACCCGACGTACCGGAAGTGCCCGACGTACCCGAAGTGCCCGAGGTGCCCGAGGTGCCGGAAGTACCCGACGTACCGGAAGTGCCCGACGTGCCGGAAGTGCCCGAGGTGCCGGAGGTACCCGAGGTGCCGGAAGTGCCCGACGTGCCGGACGTACCCGAGGTGCCGGACGTACCCGACGTACCAGAAGTGCCTGACGTGCCGGAAGTGCCGGAAGTACCCGACGTACCGGAAGTACCCGAGGTACCGGAAGTACCCGACGTGCCGGACGTACCCGACGTGCCGGAAGTACCCGACGTGCCGGACGTACCCGAGGTGCCGGAAGTCCCCGAAGTCCCCGAAGTCCCCGAACTACCGCCTCCCGACGTTCCCGACGACCCCCCACCGGAAGTCCCCGAACTACCGCCACCGGACGTCCCCGTCGAGGTGTTCCCGGATGCTCCCGAAGTCCCCGAGGTCCCCGAAATGCCGGACGTTCCCGACGTGCTCGGCTTGACCGACGGCGTGACCGGCCCGTCGACCGACCCGCATCCGTAGAGTGTGACGAGCGACAGGACGGCCAGCGATACCGTCGTTTTCTTGAAGTAATGGTGCATGGTGCCCTCGACATTGGAAGTTGTGCCGAGGGCCATTACTGCAAATTCCGCGCCATGGCATCTTTCGCGCGACGCGCCGGCGCTTTGTTGCGGAAATCGGGAATACCGGCGCGATTTAAACGGAGGAATGGCGGTTTCGCGAGATGGGCATACCAAGCGCGCCAATCCGCCCGCTGCGATGTTCCCGTAAGGCGCCGTAACGCGCGGCGCGATGTTACGTAGCGTTCGTCCCGCCGCGACGCGGGTGGCCGCGACCGGAACGCCGACTCTTTGACGAAACGCCCGCGTGCCGCGAACATGACGCGAACCCACCCGGCCGCGGCCGGCGCCGAAGCGGTCGCGACTTCAGAGAGGACACCGACGTGAGCGAACAGGACAGGGAACAGGGCAAGGCGCGCCGCGCCGAAGTCATGGGCGACGCATTCGTCGAGCGCGCGATGCGCGATCTCGACGGATTTTCGCGTCCGCTGCAGAACTGGTTGAACGAGCACGCATGGGGCAGCACCTGGCAGCGCGACGGCATCGACCTGAAGACGCGCAGCCTCTGCACGTGCGCGATGCTGGCGGCGCTGGGGCGCAGCGCGGAGCTGAAGGGCCACGTGCGGGGCGCGCTCAACAACGGCGCGAGCCTCGTCGAGATCCGCGAGGTGCTGCTGCACAGCGCCCTGTACGCGGGCGCGCCGGCCGCGGTCGAAGCGTTCCGCAGCGCGCGCGAGGTGATCGCGGAACTCGGGCTGTCGCTGCCCGACGACGAAGCGTGACCGACGCGCGGTGCCCGCCCCCGCAGCGCCGGCGCGCCGCCATCCTCAGCGCGCTCGCCCCGTCTACCCGATGACGCTCAATGCTCGACGTGCGCACCCTGCGCCGGCACGTCGACCGGCGCGGCGGCAACCTCGAGCAGCCAGTCCGCGGTCGCGTCCGGAATCGTGACGGGCAGCATGTGTCCGCCTTCGACGACCGTCAGTCGCACGCGCGCCGACTTGTTCGCCAGCGCCTCGCCATGCGCGCGCCAGTTCAGGATCGGATCGGCGCGGCCGTACAGCACGTCGACCGGCAGCGTGAGGTCCGCGTAACGTCGCTCCATCGCGGGCAGGTCGGCGGGCGCCGACAGCAGGTCCGTCGCCGTCGCGTAGAACACGTGCGGGCGCAGCCCGAGCAAACCGCCGCCCTTCACCGGGAAGTCGCGCGGCACGGCTTCCGGCGCGAACACCTGGTCGACGGCCTTGCGGCCGGTCAGGATCGTCAGCGGCACCGCGAAGGTCCACGACACGAAGCGGCGCACCAGCGGCGACGGCAGCATCAGCGGCTTGAACGGCGCCGGCGGTTCGGTCTGGTCGTGCGACAGCGGCGCGATCAACGCGAGCCGGCTCACGCGCTCCGGATGGTTGAGGCCGACCGCGAGCGCGATCGCGCCACCGAGCGAGTGGCCGACGAGCACCGTCCGGTCGAGCTTCAGCGCGTCGAGGAACGCGGCGATCGTGCGGGCCTGCGCGAACACGTTCGCCTGCGAGCTGGCGGCGCGCAGCGAACGGCCGGCGCCGGGCCGGTCGACGAGGATCACGCGATGGTGCTGCGCGAGCCGCGTGAGCGGCAGGTACGCGAAGTTGCGCCACTGTCCGGCGAGCCCGTGCACGAACACGAGCGGCGGGCCGCTGCCGTACTCGACGTAGTGGATGCGATCGCCGCCGACGTCGACGAAGCGCCCTTCGGGCGGAAACGCGCGCGTCACGCGGCGCGCGATGAAGCCGGAAAACAGCGCGAGCACGGCGAGCACCACGACGACGCCGAGCAGCACGTTCTGGATCAGATGAAGCGTATGGCTCATGTCGGCCTCAACGGGTTTCGAGTACGGGTTCGGCAACCGGCGCGGCGGCCGCGCCGGCTGTCGCGCGGCGTTCGAACTTCATCGCCGAATCGGCGAGTCCGCTGAACTTGAGCGACGCGAGATCGAGCACGTAGTTCTGATGGAATTTCCAGGGCTTGCGGTGCCCCTGCCTCGGCAGGATGCCGGCCGCGCGCTGGATGTAGCCCGAGCTCAGGTTCACCGCCGGCACGTCGCCGAGGTCGCCGGCGCCGAGCCGCGGCACGCAGGTGTCGTAGCCGTTCGCCCGCATGTGGTTGAGCAGCCGGCACACGTAGCGCGCGATCAGCTCGGCCTTCAGCGTCCACGATGCGTTCGTGTAACCGAACGACGACGCGAGGTTCGGCACGTCGCTGTACATCATTCCGTTATAGGACACCGTCTGCGGCAAGTCGACCGCGCGGCCGTCCACCGTGACGCGCGCGCCGCCGAGCATCTTCACCTTCAGCCCGGTCGCGGTGACGATCACGTCCGCGTCGAGCTGCTGGCCGCTCTTCAGCTGCAGGCCGGTCGGCGTGAAGCGTTCGATCTCGTCGGTGACGATCGACGCGCGGCCCGCGCGGATCGACTTGAACAGGTCGCCATTCGGCACGAGGCACACGCGCTGGTCCCACGGCATGTAGCGCGGCGTCAGATGCTTCGCGACGTCGAAGTCGGGGCCGAGCTGCTTGCCGGCCGCGCGGATGATGAACCGCTTCGTCTGCTCGGGCTTGCGGCGCGACACGTTGTACAGGTACATCGTCAGCAGCACGTTCTTCACGCGCACGAGCCGGTGCGCGAGCCGCGACGGCAGCACGCGGCGCAACGCGTTCGCGATCCTGTCGCGCGCGGGCAGCGACACGATGTAGGTCGGCGAGCGCTGCAGCATCGTCACGTGTTTCGCGTCGGCGGCCATCGACGGCACCAGCGTGACGGCCGTCGCGCCGCTGCCGATCACGACGACGCGCCGGTTCGCGTACGACAGGTCCTTCGGCCATTGCTGCGGGTGCACGATGCGGCCTTCGAACGATTCCATGCCGGCCCAGTCGGGCAGGTAGCCGCCGTCGTAGTCGTAATAGCCGCTGCACATGTAGAGGAAGCGGCACGTGTAGACGAGCGTGTCGACCGTGCCGTCCCGCGTGCGCTCGATGCGCACCGTCCAGCGCGCGCGGTTCGAATCCCAGTCGGCCGCGATCACCTTCTGGCCGTAGCGAATCGTCTTGTCGATGCCGTACGCGCGTGCCGTGTCGCGGATGTAGTCGAGAATCGTCTGCCCGTCCGAGATCGCCTTGTCGCTGTGCCACGGGCGGAAGCTGTAGCCGAGCGTGAACATGTCGGAATCCGAACGAACGCCGGGATAGCGGAACAGGTCCCACGTGCCGCCGATCGCATCGCGCGCCTCGACGATCGCGACGCTCGCGTACGGGCAGCGCTTTTTCAGGTGATACGCGGCGCCGATGCCGGACAGGCCGGCGCCGACGATCAGCACGTCGAGGTCGCGGCTGTCGCCGCAGGCGGACGGCGCGTCGCGCCGGTCGGTCGTCGTCGAGCTCATGCCAGGTCCTTGGTCGGTGGGGTGGGGCGTGCGGCCGGCGCGTGCGTGCGTTCTCCCGCGGCGGCTGCCTTCGGGCACAGATTGCGTGCGCGTGCGCGGCGCACGTAGCGCAACACCAGCTGCTGGTATCCGGCGCCGAGCAGGCGCGCGATCCTGTCGAGGCGCCGCGCATCGGCGCCGACCAGCACGCGGCGCGCATTGCGCTCGACGCCGGCGAGAATCTGCCGCGCGGCGTCGTCGGCCGTCGTCGCGTTGATCAGGCGGTTCGCCTGGCGGCGGTGGGTCGCTTCGTCCTGGCCCGTGAGCGCGCGGATGCTGGTGTCGACGCGGCTCGCATCGACGATGCCGGTCGCGACGCCGCCCGGATGCACGCAGGTCGCGCTGACCGGCGCGCCGTCGAGTTCGAGCTCCATCCGCAGCGCCTCGGTGAAGCCGCGCACCGCGAACTTGGTCGCGTTGTACGCGCTCTGCGTCGGCATCGCGACGAGCCCGAACAGGCTCGACGTGTTGATCACGTGCCCGTCGCCCGACGCGCGCAGATGCGGCAGGAACGCCTGCGTGCCGTGCACGACGCCCCAGAAGTTGATGCCGACGATCCATTCGAGATCGGCGATGCGCGCGGTCTCGGCGCTCGCGGCCAACGACACGCCCGCGTTGTTGAAGACCAGGTTGACCTTGCCGTGTTCGGCGCGCACGAAATCGGCCCACGCGAACACCGCGTCGCGGTCGGCGACGTCGAGCCGTCGCATGCTCGTGCGCACGCCGTGCTTGCCGCACGCGGCCGCTGTGCCGGCGAGCCCGACATCGTTGACGTCGGCGAGCGCGACCTCGCAGCCGCGCCGCGCGAGCTCGACCGCGAGGCTGCGGCCCATGCCGGAGGCGGCGCCCGTGATCGCGGCGACCTTGCCGGAAAAACCCTTCATTCGTCTTCCTCCCGTTCCGCTTGCACTGCGCCGGCGGCGTGCTTATTGTGGTGATGTTCGTCACCACTTTAGTTTTCGGGTGTCCTGATGTCAAATAGCGAAATGGAGAAAGCACTCGAAACGGAAAAACGGGGGCGCGCGTACGGCGGTGTCGCGCCCGAGGTGCGCGCCGCCGAGCGACGCGACGCGCTGATCCGCGCGGCGACGCACATGTTCGGCACGGTCGGCTTCCGCAAGGCGACCGTGCGGTCGATCTGCCAGCAAGCGAAGCTGAACGACCGCTATTTCTATGCGGCGTTCGACAGCACGGAGGATCTGCTGCGCTGCACCTACCTGCATCACGCGCAGCAACTGCACGACGCGGTCGAGCGGGCGGTGGCCGACCGCGGCGGCGATCTGCGCGAGCGCGTCGACGCGGGGCTCGCCGCGTTCTTCGGCTTCCTGCGCGACCCGTGCGCGGCGCGCGTGCTGCTGCTCGAGGTGATGGGCGTGAGCGCGGATACCGACATGACCTACCAGCGGATGCTGATCGACTTCGGCAAGCTGATCATGGCCATCGGCGCGGCGCGCGAGGCCGTGACGCCCGCCGAGCGCACCGAGCAGCGGCTCGTCGGGCTCGCGCTGGTCGGCGCGATGACGAATGTCGGCGCCGCATGGCTGCTCACCGAGTATCGCGATCCGGAGGCGCAGATGATCGCGAGTTGCAGGAAAGTGCTGCTAGGTACGTTGAGGGAAGAGGGGTAGCTGGGCCAAGCGCTTGGTGGCGCCCGGAATGAAGGGGTCGAAGCCAATTGCGCGCATGTTGCGATTTGATTTACGTTTTTCGCCGGGGTGAATTCATTACGCGCAATCGATACCGATAATTAACGGGTGGGGATCGATATTAACAAGGCGCAGAATTTCACGAAATTGTCATTGGCTATATTCATTTTTTTGATTTGTCGGTTTGCGAATATATATAATCGAATTTAAATGAAACAAGCCGGCGCGACGCCAATGAAAATTGACGTTGCGTCGGCCCTGCACGCGAAACGTGTCGCGCGCGTGCACTGCGAGATTACAAGCCCGTGTATGCGCCCCGGGTCCAGCCATCACCATCCCAGCACCACTCGGTGGTCGAGCCCCCACTCGTCGCGTACACACGGATATGCACGGCGCTCCCGCTCAGCCAGCACGTCGCCGACACGTTGTCGCCGGCCTGGTTGAACGCCCCCGTGTACCAGTTCGACCCGTCGTAGCAGCGCTCGGTGATCTTGTTGCCGTTGGCCGTGTAGACGCGAATCGACGGCGTGGTTCCCCAGGAAATTGCGGCGGTTTGCATGTTCAAACTCCTTGATTGGAATAAGGCGGAGAATTGAAGTGTTTCGGTAAAACGCGATTCCGCGCATTACCGGGAATAAGGTTAGATGAAAATCTCGAAAATCAATATGAGATTTTTTGTGAATAAATGGCGCGATTAATTCGGCGCGAGAAAATCCGTTGCCGCCGGCGCGGTTTCCGCGATCCGCGCCTTCATTGCGTCGATGAATGCGCGCACCGTCCGCGACGGCAACCGCGTCGACGGATACACCGCATGAATCCCCGCCAGCGCCGAACGCCAGGCGGGTAGCAGCCGGACGAGCCGGCCGGCCGCGATGTCCTCCGCGGTCGCGAAATCCGTCAGGAACCCGAAGCCGCCGCCCGCGAGCGCGATCGCGCGGCAGGCCGTCGCGGTGTTCGACACGACCGGCGCGGTGCAGCGCACCGACGCATGGCCGCCGCTCGTGTCGTGGAGTTCGAGCGTATGCGGGCGTGACGGCGTCGACAGCATCACGAACGGCAGCGCGGCGAGCGCGTCCGGATCGCGCGGCAGGCCATGCCGTGCGACGAACGCGGGGCTCGCCACCACCCATTTCTCGTATTGACCGAGCTGCACCGCGCGATGGTTCGAATCCGCGAGGCGGCCGAGGCGGATCGCGACATCGAGGTTGTCCGCGACCAGATCGACGACGCGGTCGTTCGCGATCAGTTCGACGTCGAGCCCCGGATGCGCATCGCGCAGCGCGACGATGGCCGGCGCGACGACCAGCGCGCCGTAGTCGATCGGCACGCTCACGCGCAGCGTGCCGCGCAATGGGCCCGCGTCGGACGACACAGCGTCGAGCGCGCTTTCGGTCGCGAGCACGATGTCGCGGCACGCGTCGTAGAACGCGCGCCCCGCATCGGTCACGCTCAGCCGCCGCGTGGTGCGCACCAGCAGGTTCGCGCCGACTTCGGATTCGAGGCGCTGCATGTGCGTGCTGACGACCGTCTTCGCGAGGCCGAGCCGCTCGGCCGCGGCCGTCAGCGAGCCGGCATCGACCACCGCGACGAAGATCGCCAGCCGGTTCAGGTTCACGTCGCGCAGGTCGGCCATCGTTGATTGTCCTATGGGAAAGGATAATGTTTCAGCGATTATCCGCCTTCTGGATGTGAGCGGCGAGCGCTACGCTGCGGGCTGGTCGTCGCCGATTTCCGGCGGCGCGAGATCCAGGAGCCTTTCCATGCCAGCCGCCAGCAAGCCCGTCCGTCCAGTTCGTGTCTATTCGTTCCCGCTGTCCGGGCATGCGCACCGCGTCCGGCTGTTCCTGTCGCTGCTCGGGCTGCCGTCCGACATCGTCGACGTCGACCTCGCGGCCGGCGCGCAGCGCGACCCCGCGTTCCTCGCCGTCAATCCGCTCGGCCAGGTGCCGGCGATCGACGACGACGGCACCGTGCTCGCCGATTCGAACGCGATTCTCGTCTATCTCGCGAAGCGCTACGGCGACGCGCACTGGCTGCCCGACGATGCGGCCGGCGCGGCGACCGTGCAGCGCTGGCTGTCGTACGCGGCCGGGCCGATCGCGTCGGGGCCGGCGGCCGCGCGGCTCGTCACCGTGTTCAACGCGCCGCTCGATCACGACGCGGCCAAGCGCACCGCCGCGAAGATACTCGCGGTGATTGACGGCGAGCTCGCCGGCAAGCCGTTCGCCGCGGGCGCGCAGCCGACGATCGCCGACATCGCCGCCTACACGTACATCGCGCACGCGCCGGAAGGCGGTGTGTCGCTCGAACCGTATCCGCACGTGCGGGCGTGGCTCGCGCGCGTCGAGGCGCTGCCGGGCTTCGTCGGCATGCCGACGACCCGTGCCGGCCTGCTGGCCGCCTGACGCGCCACGACACGTCTTTACCGGGAGAAATGCGATGACCGCGCCGACCGCCGCCGTACCGGGCTGGGAACTCGACGTTGCGCCTTTTCATGCGGGCGAGCTCGCCGTGCAGCAGCGCGCGGGCGTGACGGAGGCCGCGGGGGCGGCCGGCCGGCGCGGGATCCGTCGCTTCATGCCGGACCAGCACCGGGCGTTTTTTGCGCAGCTGCCGTTCTTCGTGCTCGGCGGCGTCGACGCGCACGGCCAGCCGTGGGCGACGCTGCGGGTAGGGATGCCCGGCTTCGTGACGGCGCCGGACGCGCGCACGCTGCACATCGGCGGCGATGCGCTGCCCGGCGATCCGCTGGCCGGTGCGTGGCAGCCCGGTGCGCCGCTCGGCGGGCTCGGCATCGAGTTCGACACGCGCCGGCGCAATCGCGTGAACGGCGTCGTGCGTGCGGTCGACGGCGGCGCGCTGACGATCGCGGTCGAGCAGAGCTTCGGCAACTGCGCGAAGTACATCCAGGGTCGCAAAGCCACGTTCGTCGCGCGGGAAGGCGATGCGTCCGGCGCGGCCGACGTGTCGGATCGGTTGAGCGACGCGGATCGCGCGCTGCTCGCGCAGGCCGATACGTTCTTCGTCGCGAGTGCGAATACGTCGGCCGATGCGGGCGCCGCGGGCGGCGCGGACGTGTCGCATCGCGGCGGCATGCCGGGCTTCGTGCGCGTCGACGACGCGTGCACGCTGACGACGCCGGATTTCAGCGGCAACCGCTTCTTCAACACGCTCGGCAACCTGCAGCACGATCCGCGCGCGGGGCTGCTGTTCCTCGATTTCGACAGCGGCGACGTGCTGTATGTCGCCGCGCGGGCGGAGATCGTGTGGGACGGGCCGCTCGTCGCGTCGTTCGCCGGCGCACAGCGGGTCGTGCGGTTTCATGTGGACGAAGTGCGGCGCACGCGGGGCGCGTTGCCGTTCCGGTGGTCGGTGCCCGAGCGGGCGCCGCAGTTTGCGGCGATGGCCGCGGGCTCGGCGAACGCGGGTGCGCAGGCGGCTTCGGAGCCCGCATCCGCATCGCCGTCCAACTGGCGCCCGCTGCGCATCGCGAAGATCGTCGACGAAGCGCGCGCGATCCGCTCGTTTCATTTCGAACCGGCGGACGGCGGCGCGCTGCCAGCCCATGAAGCCGGCCAGCATCTGACGCTGCGTATCGCGCTGCCGGACAGCGACGCGCCCGCGATCCGCAGCTACACGCTCTCCGATGCACCCGGCGCACCGCATTACCGGATCACCGTGAAGCGCGAAGGATGCGTGTCGGCATGGCTGCACGACCACGCGCATGCCGGGATGACGCTCGATGCGCAGATGCCGCGCGGCCGCTTCACGTTCGACGTCGCGAGCCCCCGTCCGGCCGTGCTGGTGTCGGCCGGCATCGGCATCACGCCGATGTTCGCGATGCTGCGGCGCGCGCTGGCGGACGACACGCCGTCGCGCCGCGTCGTGTTCGTGCACGGCGCGCGCGATACGGCCGACCGGCCGTTCGCGGCGGAGCTGACGCGCATCGCCGACACCGACGCACGCGTGGCGCTGCACTGGTTCGACAGCCGGCCGCAGCGCGACGGCGCGGCGCGGCCGGGCCGCATCGACGTCGCGCAACTGAAGCGCATCCTGCCGTTCGACGACTACGATTTCTACCTGTGCGGGCCGTCCGCGTTCATGCGCGATTTGTACGACGGATTGCGTGCGCTGAACGTGCCGGACGAGCGTATCCGCTTCGAGGCGTTCGGGCCGTCGAGTGTCGTGCGCAGTGCGGCCCGCGCGACGGGAGTGCCGTCGGTGGCGAGCGTGCCTGTCGTGTTCCGACGTTCCGCGCGCGACGCCGTATGGACGCCCGCCGACGGCACGCTGCTCGAATTCGCGGAAGGCCAGGGCGTGGCGGTACCGTCCGAATGCCGGTCGGGGTCGTGCGGCACCTGTGCGACGCGCGTGCTGTCCGGGGCGGTCGATTACGTGCAGTCGTACGACGCGCCGGTCGAGCCCGGTTGCGCGCTGCTGTGCGTCGCGCAACCTGCCGAGGGGGCCACGGAGCCGCTCGTGCTCGACCGCTGACGCGCGTGCGGCATGCGGTCGCACAGCCCGTGCTGCGCAAAAAACGCACGCAACTGCTTCTTTTTCAGGAGGCCTGTCGGATCGACGATAGCGTCAACCGATAGAGGAAAAGGAGCAACATCATGAAACTGTTTAGCATGATCCGCCTGGTTCTGTGGAGTTTCTTCGGCGTACGCAACAGCAAGGCGCACGCGTCCGATCTCGCGAACGTCAACTTCACGCTGCTGCCGTTCGTCGCGATCGTGCTCGCGGTGCTGGTCGGCGCGGTGATCTATGGCGTCGTCCATCTGGTCGTCGATCCGACGGTGACGATGCAGGGGTTCTGAGCGCTCGCCGAATCACGCCGGTCGCCGTGCCCGCGTTCCCCCTCCCGCTTCCCGCCTTCCGTTTCGGCCGATTCTCCGGCCGCCAGCCCCGCCCGGGGTAAAATGCGCGCCACGCCGCGATGTCGCGTGCGACGGGCATTCCGCCGTTCCGACGAACGGTGCACGCAAATGCCCGGCGCCCGCACCGGGGCGTTCGAAGCGTCCCCTGCATGACAACACCGCGCGGCATAGCCGGTCGCCCGACACGCATCCGATCCACGGATCGGCCGCCGTGTCGGCGCCTGGCGCGTCACCGGCATCCGATGTCCCATCCTGCGCATTCCCGATCGATCGGCACGCAAGCGGCCGGATGGTCAGATTCGTCCGGTGAATGTCGTGCCCGGCGGCTCGCCGGGTCATGCGCGGGGTCGCGCTTCGCGGCTGCATAACGTGTTTTCGACAGGGTCGAGTGGCGAGTTTTCCATCCAGAACAATGACGGTGAATAGAACAACAGCGTCGCCCGCACGGCGGCGGCGCGCGAAGGTCGGCGTGGGCGTCGGTCTCGGCATCACGCTTTTCGCGGCGCAGGCCGCCGCGGCACCGGGCGACGCGCCGGCTCCCGAAGCCGATGCGGCCGCCAGCGCGACGCTGCCGGCGATCGCGGTCAGCGGCGAGCGCGGCGGCGCGTTTCGCGCGCGCGAAGCGTCGGTCGCGGGGCTCGACGACGCGCCGCTGCGCGACACGCCGGCCTCCGTCAGCGTCGTCACGCGCGCGCAGCTCGACGACCAGCAGGCGAAGCGCCTGAGCGACGTGGTGCGCAACGATGCGTCGGTCGTCAACGACTACGCGCCCGTTGGCTACTTCGAAGGCTTCGCGATTCGCGGCTTCCCGGTGGATCTCGCGAGCGCGATCCGGATCGACGGGCTGACGGTGTCCGGCGAGCAGAACGTGCCGCTCGAGAACAAGGAGCGCGTCGAGATCCTGAAGGGACTGGCCGGCATCGACAGCGGCGTGGTCGCGCCGGGCGGCGTGATCAACTTCGTGACTAAGCGCTCGGCGAACGTCGCGAGCGTGACGACCGGCGTCGACAGCCGCGGCTCGACGTCGGCGGCCGTCGATCTTGGCCGCCGCTTCGGCCCCGATCACCAGTTCGGATTCCGGATCAATGCCGCGAAGGAGAACATGCACTCGTACATCGACGGCACGAACGGACGGCGCACGTTCGGCTCGATCGCCGCCGACTGGGACATCAGCCCGCGCGCGAGCCTGCAGTTCAATGCGGAATTCCAGCAGTGGATCCAGCGTTCCGCACCCGGTTACCAGCTGCTCGGCGGCACCGTCGTGCCGTCCGTCAACACGACGTCGAAGGCGCTCGGCACGCAGCCGTGGGCGAAACCGGTGACGACCGACGCGCTGAACCTGAACGCGCGCTTCGACTACCGGTTCAACGACGACTGGAACGCCTACATCGCCGCGGGCCGCAGCCGCACGATGATCGACGACAACAGCGCGTTCGCGTACGGCTGCTATTACGCGTCGAGTTGCGCGGCCGGCGCGACGTCGCCGTTCTTCTTCGGCGCGAACGGCGACTACGACGTGTACGACTTCCGCAGCCCCGGCGAATACCGCCGCAACGACGACCTGCGCGCGGTGACGACGGGCAAGTTCGCGACGGGGCCGCTGCGTCACGAGCTGACGCTCGGCGTGAGCGTGCAGCGCCGCGTCGTGCACATGGCGAACGCCGTGTACGACTACGTCGGCAGCGAGAACATTTACGGGCCCGACGTCGCGTTCGCGCCGTCGTCGAACACGGCCGGGCCGTCGTATCCGCAGCTCGATTCGTGGCAGTACGGCGTGTTTGGGCTCGACCGCATCAGCATCGGCGAGCATTGGCAGGTGCTCGCGGGCGGCAAGGAGGTGCTGCTGCGCCAGCGCAGCTGGAGCAGCCTCGATGGCGACGCGACGCACACCGACCGCTCGGTGTTCCTGCCGCAGGTCGCGCTCGTCTACAAGCCGGTGAACGTGCTGTCGCTGTACGCGTCGTACAGCAAGGCGCTGTCGCTCGGCGACCAGGCGCCGGTGCGCGCGACCAACGCGTATGCGTTCCTGCCGCCGGTCGAATCGCACCAGTTCGAGCTCGGCGCGAAATACGACTGGCTCGACCGGCTCAGCCTGACGGCCGCCGTGTTCTCGATCAGCAAGCCGTTCCAGTTCGCCGACCCCGATGCGTCCGGCACGAGCTACGCGTTCGTGCAGCGCGGCACGCAGCGCCACCAGGGGATCGAGCTTGGCGCAGCCGGGCGCGTGACCGAGCGGCTGTCGCTGACGGCCAGCGTCGCGGCGATTCGCGCGCGTGCGTACGATTCGGGCTCGCCGGCGTACGAAGGGCATCAGATCATCAACGTGCCGGCGCTGCGTGCGTCGCTGTACGCGGATTACGCGGTGCCGGGCGTCGCGGGCCTGAACATGCTGGGCGGCGTCGAGTACAGCGGCGGCCGCAACGCGAACGAAGAGGGCACCGCCCGCGTGCCGTCGTGGTTCGTGTTCAATCTCGGCGCGCGCTATACGACGAAGATCGGCGGCCATCGCACGGTGCTGCGTGTGTCGGTGGACAACCTGTTCAACAAGTTCTACTGGCGCGACGCGGGCGAGCAGCAGGGCGACGCGTACCTGTTCCCGGGCGCGCCGCGCACCGCGCGCGTGTCGCTGACCTATGATTTCTGATCGACCGGATTCGGCCGCGTGACACGCGGCTCCGGCAGCTAACCAGGAGAGCATGGACGATGTCCCCACTCGAAATCGCCGGCGTGATCGTCAGCGCGCTCGCGATCTGGCTGACCGCGAAGCGGCGCATGCTGTGCTGGCCGGTCGGGCTCGCGTCCGTCGCGCTGTACGGCTGGATCTTCTTCGATGCGAAGCTGTATTCCGACATGCTGCTGCAGGGCGCGTTCGCGGTGCTGCAGGTGTACGGCTGGCGCCGCTGGATCGCGCAGCGTACGCTGGAGGCGAGCGGCGGCGCGGCGCCGGCAGGCGACGTCGCACCCGTCGCCGGTGTGCGGCCGCGGCAGATGCTGCCCGACCTGATGGCGGCCGTCGTCGGCAGCGCGCTGCTCGGCGGGATGATGGCGCGCTGGACCGACGCCGCGCTGCCGTTCGTCGATGCGTCGCTGACCGCGTTCAGCCTCGTCGCGCAATACTGGACCGCGCGGCGCTACATCGCGTCGTGGGGGCTGTGGATCGTCGTGAACGTCGTGTACGTCGGGATGTTCGTGTTCAAGGAACTGTATCTGACGGCCGGGCTCTATGCGCTGTTCATCGCGCTCGCCGTCGTCGGCTGGCGCGACTGGAGCCGGACGGCCGACGCGCTGCGCGCGAGCGCGAACCCGGCGGGCTGATTCACGCGCCGATTCAACTACGGAGCTACGTCGTTCATGTCATTTCCCCTCGAGCCGGACCGGCCGCTGTCGCCGGACGTCGCACCGCCGCAGTTCGGTGTCGACGGCGAGCAGGCCGAACGCGACTGGCCGCTGATGACGCACGACGAGGTGGCGGCGCTGCTCGCGCGCATCGACGGCGCCGGCGAACCGGCGCGGCTGACCTGGCACAGTCCGCGGCAGTTCGCGGCGGCCACGCTGGTGCGGATGACGGACGGGCGCGCACTGTTCGTCAAGCGTCATCACGTGAGCCTGCGCGACGTCGCGGGGCTCGAGGAAGAGCATCGTTTCATCGCGCATCTGCGCGCCCGCGGGATGCCGGTGGTGGACGTGCTGGCCGATCGCAACGGCGCGACGGCCTTTGCGTGCGGCGACTGGACGTACGAGGTGCATGTGGTCGCGCCCGGGGTCGACGCGTATCGCGGCGTGATGTCGTGGCAGCCGTTCACGCATCCTTCGCACGCTTACGCGGCCGGCCGCGCGCTGGCCGAGCTGCATCGCGCGTCGGCCGGTTACGACGCGCCGGCGCGGCCCGTGCGCACGCTGCTGTCGAGTTTCCGCGTGCTGTCGTCCGATGATCTGGCGGGCGCGCTCGAACGCTGGGTCGACGCGCAGCCGCTGCTGGTGCGCGCGCTCGGCACGCGCGACTGGCGCGGCGATGTCGCGGATGCAATCGGCCCGTATCACGCGCGCCTCGTGCCGCTGCTGCCCGCGCTGCCGCCGCTGTGGACGCACGGCGACTGGCACGCGTCGAACCTGCTGTGGACCAGCGCCGGCCCCGGCGCGCAGGTGCGTACGGTGCTCGACTTCGGTCTGTCCGATCGCACTTGCGCGGTGATGGACGTCGCGCTTGCGATCGAGCGCAACACGGTCGACTGGATGGCGCCGCCCGACGCGCGTCGCATCGAATACGCGCACATCGATGCGCTGCTCGACGGCTACGAATCGCTCGAACCGCTGAGCGACGATGCGTACGCGGCGCTGGTCGCGATGCTGCCGATCGTGCATACGGAGTTCGCGTTGTCGGAGGTCGCGTATTTCGGGTGCATCATCGACGCGCCGGCGATCGTCGATGTCGCGTACGACGGTTATCTGATCGGGCACGCGCGCTGGTTTGGTGAGCGAGACGGGCGGCAGTTGCTCGAATGGCTGGTGCGGCGTCGGCGTGCGACGCGGGGGAGCGTTTGATTCTTTGGGAACATCCTGACAGCATCATCGGTTCGGCGATGGATAGGTCGCCCAAATCGATTTGACGGACCGTCGCCCGCGAGTGCTGGATGTGCGCGCTTATCGCACGTGCGGCGACGACAAATGAGTCAACTCTCAGGTCAATGACCGGTGCAGCAATTGTCGGGGCAGCCGGGGCTCACTTGGACGGTGACCTCACGGGTTTCCGATGTCGATTCGGCTGTGCTACCGGCCGGATAAATTTGCGTTTTTATCTGAAGTGGTGCGTTTATCAGCCCATCGTCTATGATGGTTTTCGCCACAATGGTGGCGCGTTTCGTTGCAAGTTTATCGGGCGAGGTTTCATTTTTGGACGCGCTGCCAATTATGTAGATCCAGTTTTGAATCGGATACCTGGAATTGATTGACGAGACCCATTGCCCGATTCGTGTTTGCTCCGATCCGGCGATCTCGTGACTATTGGGTGAAAAGGCCACGAACAATTGTTGTGATGGAAGATTCTGTGATCCTTGGCATTCTGCAGTCGCATTGTCCGAAAAAATGAACAGGGTCGAGATTAGTGCTGAAATAAAAATTCTCATGCTGAATTTCACTCCTTACTCTGCAAATAAGTCTTCGCCGTAGATCACGAATCCGGTGAGTGTATCCGCATTTCTCAATGCCAGGTCAGGATTGGCTCTTGCCCATGCAGCCGCTGTGGGGTCGAGCCCGTAGCGAGCGTCGTCGCTGCCAAAGGTGTCAATGAAATGGGTTACTTCATGAATGAGAGTGGACAGGCGGGAATCCCCGAACATATTCTGATCGCGCAAGCCGGTACAAAACTTCATCGCAATACTTATAAGCCTGCGCTCAGTGTTGGGTCCACAAACATGAGCGGCTTCGTGATCGATATTGCTCATATTCGGAACGCACCCTAGCATTCTATCGAGGCTCGGATCGCTTCGAACGAAATTGTGTGGCGTTAGCATTTTAAGAACAGAGAGGTGTCGTGAGAAGCCACCGATAAGATAGTGTCGAGTATTTTCATCGTATCGATTGAACCAATAGATCATTCTCTCTTTGGTTTTTTCGTCGTACCACTTCAGGTCGGCGATCCTTCGCTCAATTAGAATAATGGCCCATTTATTAAGCCGCGCTACCATTATTCGAAATTCGCTGTTGGTCATGTTCGGGCAAATGGGCGTTGTGTTGATGTGAACATGTACCATCGATCCCGGATTTGTGTTGGTGACGGCCCCGGAATGAACGAGGAACCATTCATTGTCTTCGTCAGCGTCAAAGTTGTACTCGTTGTGATTGGAAATATCATTCATTGCTTTAAAGTCTCGCTGTGTCTATTTTCAAGGATGTTGGCGTATCAGTAGCGAAGCGGCGCATTGTTGTCGGGTCGTCGTTCCCGATCGTTCGTCGGCTCCTCAATTGAAGTTGGTGAAAATCCGAGCGCACAACTGCGGGGTTACGGAGCGGCATGGTTGCGTTCGTGTCCCCGGAACCTTGAACAGTCATCCTTTCGAGTGAAGATGTCTATAGAACTCGTTCGAAATTTTGGAATGCAAAGAATATTTTTGTGATTTTGACGTAGCCGAATTGGATGATTGGAAACGATGCGACGCGTTCGATGAGCTTTGACGGCATCATCGGTTTGCACGCGAGTGTTAGAAGTCGCGTACAGATGACCCATCCGGGCAGGATGCACGATGGTTCGGGGGTACAAAGCGCCACAAAAGAATCGACGAATATCAGCGCTTGTCGCGGACATGCTGTGTCTCGTGCTTGGAGCGGGCCGGCACGCCGATCGACGTGCGGAGGATTGATGCGGCCGAGGAAGCGTCGCGCGTCGCCAGCTACTACGGGCCGCTCGAGGAGGATGGGGTGTGTCGGTGAAGGTGGACGGCTATGCGGCGGCGATGCGGAACTCACGTTGTATCAGCGCGCGTTGAGCAACCTGCTTTCCAATGCGCGCGCTTATGAACCGCGCGACACGCTGCCCGCGATCGCCGGGCAGCGCACGCGCCTGACCGGCATCAACGGGTCGCGAGGCTGTCGTGACGGTCGACCTGCGGCGTATTCTCCCCGGCATGCATCGAAATCGCGTGAAGTTCCCTGTTGCGCGCGATCATCTCGCTGGTCGGCGGGTACTGCGTCTTGCTCGTCGGCACTACACCGTCGTGTTGCGCCTGCTTCAGTTCGTTGATGACTTCCGTGCGGGTCTTGCCCTGCGTTTGCGTTTGCGCGAACGCGGCTTGCGTGGTGATGCCGAGCGACAGCGTGGCGGTGACGAACAGGGCCGTGAGTTTTGTCGTGTGCATGGAGCTCTCCTTGATGAGGCCGCCGGGTGGCGATCCATGCATTCAGTATGCGAAAGCAGCCGGGCGTGACCGTGATCGGAAGATGAAAAGTGCGTCAGATAGGGGGATGACGCGCGTGACGCAATCGTCATGTTCGAGTCATGCATGCGACGGGATCAAAGCGGAACATGCAGTCAACCAGCGGCGGACATGTCGGGCGCGTTGCCGCCGATATGCGATCCGGCCGCTGGCATGCGCATCGTTCGCCGCGAGAGTCTCGACAGCGGACGAGCCCATCACGACTCTTCCAATCGTTCGCCAAAGAATTGCTTGTCTGCCCGCTCGTCGCACCTCGTCATGCCGGTCGTCGCGCTTCTCGTCTCGCTTTTCGCAGGCTGCGCGTCCGTGCGGCCAGGCACCGGACCGGCCGCATCGACCAGTGCGCCAAAAGCAAAGCCCGTCGCCGGCGAGTTGATGCCAGGCGGGCAGATCGACTACGCGGGGCATCGCTGCGGCAATCCGAACCTGTACGTGAAGACGCACCCGTGCCTGTTTCCGCAGCGCAACGTCGCGCGCTGAATACTGTGACCGCGTGAAAGACCATGCAAAAAAGTTCTTCGTGGATTTCCGTCGACGTCGCTTGCCGACCCATCTCGGTCCGTCATGTCGCCACCGTATCTGGCCGAAATCGGATGAGTAGGAAGCCTAAGCCTTCTCCAGTTGCTTCTCGCTAGTGGGTATCGCGTGCGTCTCCCAGTCGCTTGAGTAACCACCTTCCGGCAGGGCCGGGCGGTGTGTCCTTCCTGAAGACTGCAAACATGGCGATGGGCGGTGTATGTGGCTGGAACGCTTCAAGCCGCAAGGGCACGAGCTTGCCGGAATCCAGATCGTCCTGAACCATGGCTACCGGCATATGGCCCCATCCAAAGCCAGCTCGCAGGAAGGCGTGCTTGGCCCCCAGGTCGGCAAGGCGCCATATCTGCGGTGAGAAAACGCCGAAAGTCGTGCCCTCCGTCAGGGTCGTGCGGTCTGTCAGCACAAGCTGCACGTGCGCCTCGAGATCGGCGGGCCGGAGGATCCGATGCTTTGACGCCAGAGGATGGGACGCGGCCGCGACCGTCATCATTGGCACATCCAGCAGTTTTTCGGCATCGAGAATGTCTGGCACCGATGGCATCGAGCCACTGATGCCGAGCCGGCATGTCTGGGCCAGTACCGGCTGCATGACGGCGCCAAGCGCTTCGACGTAAAGCCGCAAGGGGGTATGCGGAAACTCGCTTCGGAACGCACCGACTGCGTCGGTCAACGATGCCATCGGATACATGACGTCCACCACCACGGACAACTCCGGCTCGAGGCCCTCGGACATTGCCCGCGCCTTCGCCTTGAACCCGTCCATGCCGCCTACCACCAGCCGCGCCTGTGCCAGCAGGGCCGATCCTGCGTCCGTCAGCCTGGGATACCGTCCCGCGCGATCGAAGAGTTGCACGCCAATCTGGCCTTCCAGGTTGGCCAGTGTATGGCTGACCACGGACTGCGCTCGCCCGAGTTTGCGGCCGGCGGCGGAGAAACTGCCTTCGTCGGCGGCGGCGATGAAGGTGCGGATCTGGTCCAGCGAGACGGCGTCGAGCATGTATCTATGTAGTAGATGGATTGAATCTAAAAATATAGGCTACCTGGATAGGTGTCAAATCTTTACGCTTCGTTCATCCCCTCTTTGAAAGGATGAACACCATGAACTCGAACCTGAACACCTCGCTGAACGAACCCTCCGCCATTCCCCTTATGGGCCGCACCCTCATCGCGGCCATCTTCTTCATCAGCGGCTTCGGCAAGCTGATGGCCCCTGACGCGACGATGGCCTATATCGGATCGCTGGGCCTCCCCGCGCCAGCGCTCGGACTGATTGGCGCACTGGTGCTGGAACTGGCGGGCGCCACGCTCCTGGTCATTGGCTACAAGACGCGCGTGGTGGCTCTCTTGCTCGCTGGCTACGCTGTCGTGACGGCGCTGATCTTTCATCACGCGCTCGCTGACCAGAACCAGATGTTCCATTTCTTGAAGAACCTGGCGATGGCCGGTGGTCTCCTGCAGGTGGTCGCGTTCGGCGCCGGCGCATTGAGCCTGGACAACCGTCGCGCGCCGGCCAAGCGCGTTGTCGCCTGATACATCGCAGGAGAAGACATCATGAGCATTGCCACAACGCTTCTGGAGCAACATCTCCAGTTCCTGGTCGACAAGCCGGAGCAATGGCGGGAACTGATCTCCGACAGCATCGTCTGGGATCTGCCGTACGCACCAAGCCTGGGTCATCCGCTGAAACTCGAAGGACGCGAATCCGTGCTGCGGCATGCGAGCTGGTTCGTGGGAGCAGTCAAGAACTTTCGCTTCTCCGATGCCATCGTGACTGCGACGGACGACCCGCAGCATGCGATTGCACGGGTGCGTGGAGAGGGCGTGATCGCGGCGACCGGCCGCACCTACCGCCAGGAGTATGTCGTGTTTCTGACTGCCCGCGACGGTCGCATCGTGCATCTGCGCGAGTATTTCGACCCGGTCCAGGCAGCCCTTGCCCTCGACGCCCCTGTAGTGGGCGTCGCTTCCAGGAGCATCTGATGAAAGCCATCCACGTATCTGCGTACGGCAGCCCCGACGGCATGACGCTGGTCGAGGCGGACGATCCCGTACCGGGCGACAACGAAGTCTTGATCGACGTTGCCGCCGCGTCGGTCAATCCCATTGATTGGAAAATCGTAAGCGGCGCCATGCAGGCTTTCATCCCGCTGCCGTTGCCGTTCACGCCGGGCGTGGACGCAGCAGGGACCGTCATCGCCGTCGGGCGCAACGTGACCACGCTGAAGCCGGGAGATGAGGTGATGGGATTCATCGGCATTGTCGGCGCCTTCGCCACGCGCGCCGTGGTGGAGGCAACCCGGCTGGCACGCAAGCCCGCGTCCCTGGCTTTCACAGGCGCCGCCGCGATTCCCGCGGCGACGTTGACGGCATGGCAGGCGCTGCACGAGCATGGTGTCTTGCAACCCGGCCAATCAGTCCTTATTCACGGTGCGGCAGGCGGCGTCGGCAGTGCAGCCGTGCAGCTTGCCAGGCTGGCCGGTGCCCGCGTGATCGGCACGGGCTCCGGCGCGAGCCGCCAATACGTGGAAAGTCTAGGCGCTGATGCCTTCGTCGATTACCGCACGGAGGATTTCGCCGAGCGTGTGTCGATGGTGGATCTTGTGCTGGATCTGATCGGCGGCGGAACCCAGGAGAAATCATGGTCCGTACTGAAACCGGGCGGCACGTTGGTGTCGACGGTCGCCAGACCCGATGCAGCGCGCGCCGAAGCCGCCCAGGCAACCGGCAGACACTTCGCCACGCGTAGCGACGCGACGCAGCTCGGGCACCTCGCAACGCTCCATGCGTCGGGCGATCTGCGTGCCCATATCGATTCGGTCTTTGGGCTTTCGGACGTCGGGCAGGCGCTTCACCACAGCAAGGGCGGCCACGTAAGAGGCAAGATCGTTGTGGACGTGGCCCGGTAGCGCTCGCCTAAGCGGCAAATCGCACCGCTGGCGAGAGCGTGAAGGACTCACGCATGTCGCGTGCTTCTTCCATCGGCGTTCGCCCGAAAAGCCGCTTGAATTCCCTGCTGAACTGCGAAGTGCTCTCGTAACCGACGCGTCCCGCTGCAGCCGCAGCGGTGACGCCGTCGCGAATCATCATCAGGCGCGCCTGATGAAGGCGGGTGGACTTGATGTACTGGATTGGCGAAGTGTGGGTCACCGTTCGGAAGTTGGCGTGAAAGGCTGGCACGCTCATGCCGGCTTCTTCAGCCAGGCGCGTCACATTGAGCGGCGACGCGTAGTCCGTATGGATACGCTTCAGCGCTCTCGCGACGCGGCCGAAGCGCCCGTGATGGGCAAGGGCGGCACGCATTGCACCGCCCTGTGCCCCCGTCAACACGCGGTAGCAGATTTCCCGCACCAGGCTTGGACCCAGAATCTGGGCATCCATCGGCACCGTTAGTGCCTCCAGCAGCCTGACGGTTGCGGCGGCCAGATTCTCCTCCAGTTGCGTGGACACCATGCCGTTCGGCGGCGCTTCAGGCTGATGTGCTGCGGCGCCGATCTGCGTGATCAGCTCGCTGAGTTCGATGAGGTCCAGACGGATGGACACCGCCAACATGGGTTCTTCTGGCGTAGCCTGGGTTTCCGTGGAAAACGGCAACGGTACGGACAGTACCAGATAGTGCTGTGCGTCGTAGACATAGACCTCATTGCCCAGGAAGCCCAGCTTGCGGCCCTGGCACACGATCACGATGCTCGGTTCGTACAGCACCGGCGTGCGCCCAAGGGGACGGTCCGAGCGCATCAGCCGAACGCTGTCGAGCGTCGACTGTGTGTAGCCCTCGTTGGGCGCCAGTTTCTCGATCAGACGAACCATCTTGACGGAAGCGGGGGAGCGGACCTTCGACACCGCAGTCTCCTGTTGTTTGCCGACAGTCGCCATTCTAGCCGCGCCTCTCCCGCTGTACCAGCCAGGTCGATAGGAATAGGCAATAACGGCATCGGTCCGTGTATTCGCCAACAGGTAGGCCATCCCTATCATTCCCTCACCGGCCAACGAACCATACCACTTCATTGAAGGCCGAAACGCGGCTGCGAGGCGTGCCACGCACAGCACGGCCCCGCCCGGCCGGACCCGAACCAACAATAGGAGTATGCAAGATGACAATCTTCACCAACGAATCGAAAGTCATTCTGATCACCGGCGCCAGCAGCGGCATTGGCGAGGGCGCCGCCCGATTGCTTGCCAGGCAAGGACACCGGCTCGTCATCGGTGCACGCCGCACCGACAGGCTGGCCGAGCTGGCGCAATCGATCGAATCGTCCGGCGGTATCGTTCGTTACCGCGAACTCGACGTGACCTCGGCCGATGATGTGGCCGCATTCGCACGGTTCGCGCTCGATGCCTTCGGCAGTATCGATGTGCTGGTCAACAACGCCGGCGTGATGCCGCTTTCGCCGCTCAACGCCCTGAAGGTCGGCGAGTGGAACCGGATGATCGATGTGAACATCCGTGGCGTACTGCACGGCATCGCCGCCGTGCTGCCCACGATGGAAGCGCAAGGGCGAGGGCAGATCATCAATATTTCCTCGATTGGCGGGCTTTCCGTGTCGCCGACGGCCGCAGTGTACTGCGCTACCAAGTTCGCCGTACGCGCTATCTCCGATGGGCTGCGTCAGGAAACCGACAAGATCCGCGTGACGGTGATTTGCCCCGGCGTCGTGGAATCCGAACTGGCCGACTCGATTTCCGACGACACCGCGCGCAGTGCCATGCAGGAGTTCCGTCGCATTGCCATCACGCCCGACGCCATCGCACGCGCCATTGCATACGCGGTGGAGCAGCCCGCCGAAGTCGACGTCAGCGAGATCGTGGTACGGCCAACCGCCAGCCCGTTCTGATCCATCCCACCGAGCAAGCATTCAGTAAGCAATCCTGTCAGGAGAATATTCATGACGACACGCAACACAGCAAGCGGCGCCTTTGCAGGCAAGGTCGCCATCGTGACCGGTGCAGCCAGCGGCATTGGACTGGCTACCACGGAACTGCTCCACGCCGAAGGCGCAAACGTGATTGCCGTTGGGCGCAGCGCCAACGTGGAAGCGCTGGCGCGGCCGGGCATCGTTCCCATCGTTGCCGATGTAGCGCGAGAGGAAAGCGCCGTGCGGGCCGTTGCCACGGCAATCGAGCGGTTCGGCAAGCTCGACATCCTGGTCAACAACGCGGCGGTCATCATCAACAAGCCGCTGGTCGATATGTCGCTGGAAGACTGGAATGGCATCCAGTCCGTCAATGCCACCGGCGCGTTCCTGTTCTCCCGTGAGGCCATGCGCGTCATGGTGCCGGCAAAGACGGGTGCCATCGTCAACGTGGGCTCCTACGCCTGCTATCAGGCTTTTCCGCTCATTGCAGCGTATGCGGCGTCGAAGGGGGCGCTGGCGCAGTTGACGCGCGCCCTCTCGCTGGAAGCCATCGAGCATGGCATTCGCGTCAATGCGGTGGGCTCTGGCGATGTCATCACCAACATTACCAACCACATCCATGCCGACGGCCAGGCGTTCCTGGCCGAGCATGGCAAGAAGGCGCCAATCCGCCGTGCGGCGCAGCCGAAGGAAATTGCAGAGGTTATCGCTTTTCTCGCATCGGAGAAGGCCAGCTTTATTGTCGGCGCGGTGGTTATGGCCGACGGTGGCATGAGCGTGGCTTTGCCCTGAAGCCCATTCACTCCGCAACCCATTCTTGTACTGACTCAAGGAATTCGCATCATGAAACGGGCATCCCCTATTTGGTTCATCACCGGCGCATCGAAGGGCGTCGGCCAGAAACTCGTTACGCATTTGCTGGAACAAGGCCATCGGGTGGCGGCAACCTCGCGCTCGGCAGCTTCGCTGACAGAGACGTTCGGTGACGCATCCGACCGCTTTCTACCTTTGGAGGTCGATTTGACCAATGATCGCAGTGTGCAGCAGGCGATCGAGAAGACTGTGCAATGGTTCGGCGCCATCGACGTAGTCGTGAACAATGCCGGCTACGCCCAGCAAGGTACCGTCGAAGCCTTGTCGGACGAAGAGCTGCGCCGCAATTTCGAGGTCAACTTCTTCGCGCCCATGGCTGTTCTGCGCCATGCGCTGCCGCAGCTTCGCCGCCAGCGCAGTGGACACATTATCAACATCTCTTCCATTGTCGGCTACCAGGGTGGGTATGCGGGGTGGGGCAGCTACGTTGCCAGCAAGTTCGCACTATCGGGCCTGACGGAATCCCTCGCGGCAGAAGTTGCCGAACTGGGTATCCGCGCGACGGTGGTGTATCCGGGCCCCGTGCGCACGGACTTTCTGTCGAACGGTGCTCTGGCGGTAGCCAAGCGCCAGATCGACGACTACGCGGAGGCGAAAGCTTCGCTGGACCTGCATCTCGATACGTTGCATGGCCATCAGGCAGGCGACCCGGACAAGCTTGCACTCCTGATCATCCAGGCCGCCACTGTGGAAACGGCGCCGCTGCATCTTTTCGCCGGCAAGATCGCCAATGAACTTGCGGCGGCGAAGGCGAGCGCCGTCGCAAAGGATCTCGACACGTGGAGGGGGGCGTCCGAAGCCACCGATTTCGCAGATTGATCAATGGCGCCCATGTCCCGGCTTTGCCCGGGACTTTTTTTCCCGAATCCGGAAAAAGGAGGTGCGCTTTGAGCATGTACCCGCTCAGGTCTCGCAATGACGGTGTCGGCCAAGATGCGACATTCGAAGAGCGCAGCGATATGTCTCAAATTGGCCGAACGCCGACGTTCCTCCCCTGCGTTCCCCCCGTAATCCGCGATGAACCAAAAAAAGGCCCGGCACTTCACGTGTCCGGGCCTAACGCGTGTTCGTGCCGTGCGGCAGCGAATCGCTTGCGTGGGTGTAACGGGCATTGCCCGTCACGTTGTCGATCGTATCGAAGCGACCCATCGCGAAGCTGATCGGAACATGAAATTTTTGTCATGCAGCGGCGAATGCGTCGCGGTGTGACTCGCGTGATTCGCCTTCGATCGGTGACGAAACCGTCGTCGCACAATCGCGATCGCGCGGGCGCGCGCCATGCGGCGGCGGTTCAGGCTCGAACACGTTGAAGCCGTTGCAAGGTGAAGATGTCTGAAAGCGGGCGCCTCAGCACGCCCGCCTCGCGTCATACCTGCGCGAGCGCCTGATCGAGATCGGCGAGCAGGTCGTCGATATGCTCGATGCCAATCGACAGCCGCACGGTTTCCTCCTTCACGCCGGCCTTCGCGAGTTCGGCGGGCGATAGCTGGCGGTGCGTCGTCGAGGCCGGATGCGTGGCGAGCGACTTCGTGTCGCCGATGTTGACGAGCCGCGTGAACAGCTTCAGCGCGTCCTGGAACTTCGCGCCGCCGTCACGGCCACCCTTCACGCCGAAGGTCAGGATGCCGGGCGCGCGGCCCGACAGGTAGCGCGCGACAAGCGGATGGTCGGGATGATCGGGCAGTCCCGCGTAGTTCACCCATTCGACGTTTTCATGGCGCGCGAGATGCTGCGCGATCTTCAGCGCGTTGTCGCTGATGCGCTCGACGCGCAGCGCGAGCGTCTCGATGCCCTGCAGGATCTGGAACGCGTTGAACGGCGAGATCGCCGCGCCCATGTTGCGCAGCGGCACGACGCGCGCGCGGCCGATATAGGCGGCCTGCCCGAACGCTTCCGTATAGACGACGCCGTGATAGCTGACGTCGGGCTCGTTGAGCCGCTTGAAGCGGTCCGCGTGCTGCGTCCACGGGAACTTGCCCGAATCGACGATCGCGCCGCCCAGGCTCGTGCCGTGGCCGCCGAGATACTTCGTCAGCGAGTGCACGACGATGTCCGCGCCATGTTCGAACGGGCGCAGCAGATACGGCGACGGCACCGTGTTGTCGACGATCAGCGGGATTCCGTGGCGATGCGCGATGTCGGCGAGCGCGGCGATGTCGGTCACGTTGCCGAGCGGGTTGCCGACCGATTCGGCGAAGATCGCCTTCGTGCGCGCGTCGATCAGCGGCTCGAACGATGCGGGGTCGCGCGGATCGGCGAAGCGCGTCGTGATCCCGTATTGCGGCAGCGTATGCGCGAACAGGTTGTAGGTGCCGCCGTACAGCGAACTGGCGGACACGATGTTGTCGCCGGCTTCCGCGATCGTCTGGATCGCGTACGTGACGGCCGCCTGGCCCGAAGCGAGCGCGAGTGCGCCGATGCCGCCCTCGAGCGCGGCGATCCGCTGCTCGAGCACGTCCGTCGTCGGATTCATGATGCGCGTGTAGATGTTGCCCTGGACCTTCAGGTCGAACAGGTCGGCGCCGTGCTGCGTGTCGTCGAATGCGTACGCAACGGTCTGGTAGATCGGCACCGCGACCGCGCGCGTGGTCGGGTCGGGGCGATAACCGCCGTGCACGGCGATGGTTTCGAGGCGCCAGTTCGATGCGGCCTGATCGGTCATGGGTGCTCCATCTGTTGTTGTGGTGGTCGAGCGATTATAGGAGGACGTGCGCGGCTACCCTTAGAACGATTGGTTTGTTGCTTATGGCAACGCGGCGCATAAAATGCCTTTTCCGCAAACAAGGGGTGCGCAATGAATCAGGATCATTGGAACCAGGTGGATGCGTATTTCTCCGCGACGCTCGTGCCGTCCGACGACGTGCTCGACGCGGCGCTGGCGGCGAGCAACGCGGCCGGGCTGCCCGCGATCAACGTCGCGCCGAACCAGGGCAAGCTGCTGCAACTGCTCGCGACGATCCGCGGCGCGCGCCGGATTCTCGAGATCGGCACGCTCGGCGGCTACAGCACGATCTGGCTCGCGCGCGCGTTGCCGCCGGGTGGCACGCTCGTGACGCTCGAACTGAACCCCGAGCATGCGAAAGTCGCGACGCGGAACATCGCGCGTGCCGGGTTCGCGGAGGTCGTGACGGTGGTGGTCGGCAGCGCGAAGGACAGCCTCGCGCGGCTCGTCGATGCGGGTGAAGCGCCGTTCGATTTCATCTTCATCGATGCCGACAAGGACAGCAACCCGGTCTATCTCGACGCGGCGCTGAAGCTGTCGCGGCCCGGCACGGTGATCGTCGTCGACAACGTCGTGCGTGGCGGCCGCGTGGCGGATCCGGACAATCGCGAGCCCGACGTGGTCGGCGTGCGCGACGGGTTCGCGCGTCTCGTGGCCGAGCCGAACCTCACGACGACGGCCGTGCAGACGGTCGGGCAGAAGGGTTGGGACGGGTTCTCGATCTCGATCGTCGGCGGGTGACGTGACGCGTCAGCGCGGGCTTGCTGCCGCATCGGCACGTCGATACAGGCGTGGCCATTGATCGTCGAGCAGGCCGTTGCACGTGCCACGCGTGGCGATGTCGTTGAGCAGGAAGCGTCGGCCGTCGAAGATCCACGATGCGGTCGAGCCGCAATCGCCGGCATTGCGCAGCCGGACCTTGCTCGACAGCGTCGCGCTGGTGCGGTCATAGCGGGCCTCGGTCAGCTCGTTCGCGAACGACGCCGGATCGAGTCCCGCGTTCGCGTTCTCGCCGAAATTCATCGTTGTCGGCGTGAATGGTGCCGTCCGTCGCACGCGATACCACAGGTCGGTGTGGTTATACATGCTGCTGGTCTGGCACGGTATCGCGACCAGCGCTTCGTCGGCCGAGATCGCCACCGCGCGCGACGCTTTCCTGCGATCGCTTGCCGACATTTCGTCTTCGACATCGGCCGCGCATTGCTTCACGTCGCCACTGAACTTCGCGAGCACCGCGTCGACGAGCGGGCGCTGCTCGACGGCCGACAGGTTGGCGACGGCCGGCGCCGGTGTGACCGCGGGCGGCAGTGCCGGCGCGGCCGGCACCGAAGACGCGGGCCGGTTGCCCGGGCGCAGCAGCGCCGTGACGGTGCCGACGCGGCCCTGCGTGTCGTCGATCAGCAGCAACGCGGCATTCAAGCCCGCCAACGGCATGCGTGCGGTTTGTGCCGATGCCGAATCGCCGAAGCTCAGCAACTGCGCATTGCGCGACGCGCTGAGCCATGCGGCAACCGTTGCAGGATCATTGGTCCGGACCCGGAACGGGTATGGGTCGTCACCATCGGGTTTGCCGCCCGATGCATGCCATTGGGCCGCCATTGCATCGAACGGGCGGCCGTCCGCGCGTGCGGTGCGCAGGTCCAGCGGCGCCGACGCGTAAATGTCGAGCGATGCTTGCGCGTCCGGGCCGGCATCGCGCGTCACGCGCAGGATGAGACGGGAGCGTGCTTCATTGATTTCGTCGCTATCGCTTTCGGCAATGCAACGGTTGCCGTTGTCGCAGACGACCGACCAGTTCTTGAAGTCGCGCTCGACCGGCGGCCGCGTGAGCGGACGAGCCTGAGCCACGATCGGCGAAACGGTGAAGAGGGCAGCGACGGCGAGCGAAAGGCGGTGCGACATGACGGTTCGTATCGACTATGGATGGGCGGGCGGAAGATGTCGGAGTGCAAGCGCATCGTCAGCAAGCGGGGCTCGTCGAAGGCTGCGGCGCATGCGGTGGTGCGCTTGACGGAACGGCATCGAGTATACCGCCGCAACGGGCGGTGATCGCGGCGACGACGCGTAGTGTGCGGGCACGTACGTTGCGGGCCTGCATTGGTCGGACGAGTGCAAATGCGAAAACGGCGCGATGCCCGCAGGCATCGCGCCATTCGCTTTTCATCGACCGTCGACCACGTCACGCAGGAACGCATCGAGCATCGCCACGTCACCCCACGGCCGCTTGTACTCTCGATCGTGTTCGGTATCGGCGAGCATCGTCTCGACGAGCGCGTGGATCGCCGGCCGGCGCGGCCCGTATTCGCTTTCGTTCGCGCTCATTTTCAGCGCGAGCAACGCGTCGAGCTCCGCGCGCACCGCCGGCTCGTGCACGGTGCCGGCGACGAGATCCGCGAAGCGCATCGGCGGCATCCCGAGCCCCATGTCGATCCAGCGCACCGCGAGCAGCGGCCGCAGCACGTACAGGTACTTCTTGTAGCGCACCGTGTCGCCTTGCAGGTAGCCGCGAAAATTCTTCTTCGCCATCGCGAGGTAGTGGTGACGCCCACGCACCGGCGAGAAGAACGCCGACGCCAGCGACCTGAGCCGTGGCGCCCAGCGCGCATCTTCGCGATATACGACAGGCGAGTCGAGCCATTCGAGCAGCGTCGGGTTCGAGCGGCGCAGCAGCTGCAGCGCCTTGCGCAGCTCCCAGCCGCTGACGTCGAGCTCGTCGTCGAGCGGCCGCTCGATCACGTCGCGTTGCGGTTCGACGCTCAGGTACCAATCGCGTCGATGCGCATACACGAAGCGCACGTCGTAATCGCTGTCCGGCGACGCGAAGCCCCAGCCGCGGCTGCCCGATTCGCACGCGAACAGCACGCTCACATCGTGGCGGCGTTCGACTTCCGCAAGTTCCACCATCACGCGCGCCCGTACGGCCGGATCGACCGGGTGCGCGCTTCGCACCGGTGCCAATTTTTCCGTTTTCATTGTTGTCGTTTCCTTTTCGTTGTGCGCGGCCGCCGGCCCTTGGCCGCGCACCGCGCTATCCCTTCACGCACACCACCTGCCGCAGCGTATGCACCACTTCGACGAGGCTGCGCTGTGCGGCCATCACCGCATCGATGTCCTTGTAGGCCATCGGAATTTCGTCGACGACCCCCGCGTCCTTCCGGCATTCGACGCCGCGCGTCGCGTTCACCTGGTCGTCGACCGTGAAGCGGCGCTTTGCTTCCGTACGGCTCATCGTCCGGCCCGCGCCGTGGCTGCACGAGCAGAAGCTTTCCGGGTTGCCGAGCCCGCGCACGATGAAGCTCTTCGCACCCATCGAGCCCGGAATGATCCCGAGCTGCCCCTTCTGCGCCGACACCGCGCCCTTGCGCGTCACGAGCACGTCCTCGCCGAAGTGGCGTTCGCGCTGCACGTAGTTGTGGTGGCAGTTCACCGCATGTTCGTCGACCGAGAACGGCTTCGCGATCACGCTGCGCGCCGCGCCGATTACCGCATCCATCATGGCCTGCCGGTTGCGCCGCGCGTAGTCCTGCGCCCAGCCGACCGCTTCAACGTAGTCGTCGAAGTGCCGGCTGCCCTCGGTGAAATACGCGAGGTTGCGATCCGGCAGGTTCGCGATGTGCTGCCGCATGTCGGCCTGCGCGAGTTCGATGAACAGGCTGCCGATCGCATTGCCGACGCCACGCGAGCCGCTGTGCAGCATGAACCACACGTGGTCCGCTTCGTCGACGCACACCTCGATGAAGTGGTTGCCGGTGCCGAGCGTGCCGAGATGCGCGTAGTGGTTCGTCTTTTCCAGCTTTGGATACTTGTCGACGATCCGCTTGAAACCCGGCAGCAGTGACTTCCACGATTCGGTCACGGCGGCCGGCGTGCGGTCGCCCCATGCGCCCGGATCGCGACGGCCCGGCGCGCGGCCGTGCGGCACCGCGCGTTCGATCGCGCTGCGCAGCGCGCCGAGCGAGTCCGGCAGGTCAGCGGCGGTGAGCGTCGTGCGTGCGGCCATCATCCCGCAGCCGATGTCGACGCCGACCGCGGCCGGAATGATCGCGCCCTTCGTCGGGATCACGCTGCCGATCGTCGAGCCCTTGCCGAGGTGGACGTCCGGCATCACCGCGACGTGCCTGAAGATGAACGGCATCTGCGCGGTGTTGCGCAGCTGCGCGCGCGCTTCGTCCTCGACAGCGACACCTTGCGTCCACATCTTCACCGGCTTGCCGTTCGCCAGTTCCATCACCTGAAAGTCGTCGTTACTCATTTGCATCACCCTTCATTCGTTCATTCGTCCGGCGCGGCACGCATGCGCCGCGCCGGTTCATCCATCACGCGCCCTTGATGCTGACGAGTCCGTTCAGCACCTGGTCGAGGCCGCCGAACACCGAGATGCGGTCGATCCGTTCCGCGACGCGCTCGAGCGTTTCCAGCTCCTTGAGCCGCAGCGCGGTCGGGTTCTCTTCCATCACCTTCGCGGTGTTCAGCAGCGAGCGCGTCGCCGCCGTTTCCTCGCGGCGGCGAATCACGTTCGCCTGCGCGGCCTTTTCTGCTTCGACCACCTGCGCGAGGATCGTCTTCATGTCGCCCGGCAGCACGATATCCTTCACGCCGACGCTGCGCACGTCCACGCCGGATTGCGCGAGCCGCGTGCGCACCTGCGCGATCACGACGTCGTCGATCGCCTGCTTGTCCTCCAGCAGCTCGTCGAGCGAGCGCGTGCCGACGGCCGCACGCAGCGCGAACTGCAACTCGCGATACAGGTGCTCGACCGGCTTCTGCAGCTGGCCGAACGCATGCAGCACGTCCGCATAGCACCACGTCGCCGACAGGTTCAGCCGCAGCGCGACCTTGTCGCGTGTCAGGATTTCCTGTCCGCCGACTTCGAGTGCCTGCAAACGCAGGTCGACGAGTTCGACCGCGACGTCGCGGTTGAAGCGCCAGTACGCTGCAACGCCCGGTTCGAGCAGCCGCTCGATCTTGCCGTCGATCTTCAGCACACCGACGTGATACGCCGGCACCTGCGCCAGCAGCACGCCCGTCAGGCCCGCCACGCCGCGCGCACGCAGCGCCGGTTGCGCGATGCGCTTCGCGAGCGCGGCCGGCAGCATGCTGTCCTGCGCGAGATCGACGCGCTCCAGCCGGTGCGCGATCGGGCCGCGCCAGTACAGCCGACGCGTGCCGGGCGGCAAGATTTCGACGAGCACGTCGTCTTCGTAACGCAGGCCAGCTTCGTCGTCGCCCAAATCCATTGCGACGAAGTAGTGCGCGAGCACGTCCGGTGCGTCGTGACGCAGGTAGTCGGCCAGCGCGGCATCGGCGAGCGGCGCGTCGAGACGCGCGGTCTGCACCGACAGACGCTTGAACGGATCGAAGGCCTTGAACACACCCGGTTCGAGCACCTTCACGAAATCGCCCTCATTCATCAGCAGCGCGCGTTCGTTCTTTTTCACCACATGACGCTTCCACATATTCTTGTCCTTTTCTTCAATGGCCGCCGGGCGACACGCATCGCACGGATCGGGGTGCGACGCGATCGGGCGGGCGGCGCGGAGGTCCGGCGCGGTCGCACGGCGACGCATCCTGCATCGCGTCGTCGTGCGCATTCGCGCGGGCCGTCCGGCCGCCCGGCCGATCGCGCGGAACCGCGACCGGTCCGACGCGCGGCGGGCCTGTCGGCCCGCACCGGCGGGTACTGCTTCTATCAACAGACTGTCTTTGCGGACAGTGTTCGAGCGGGATTCGAACCCGCTACACACCGGCTTGCGCCGGCTGCTCTACCCGAATGAGCTACCGAACGGAGGGCGCCCCGGGATTCGAACCCGGGCGAAGTTCCAATACGCGCCCGTTTGCCTTCGTCTGTCCATGGCGGCATGCGCGACCGCGACGAACGAGGTTCGGCGGCGGCGCACCAGCAGGGCTTTGTGAACCCTGGCTCGCGGGCCAGCGGGACATCCGGCGCTTTCTATTTAGCGAGGAGCGTGCCAGCGGGCGGGGTGCGTGACGAAAAATTCCATCAAGCCTTTGAAATAACAGAATAATTTTTGATTTTTGGTCGGCGCCGGCGGAATCCGCTGGCCTCTCTTCGTCACCCAATTCCGATACAATCGGATCGCTTCTTATCCCATGAGATAAACATGCGCAAGACCGTCGCCATTGGCTTTCTCGGTACCGTGCTCGATCAGGGCGGCCGCGCGCCGCGCCGTTACCGCAAGTGGCGGCCGACCGTGTCGCTCTGCATGCAGCCGGACTTCGCGATCGACCGGCTCGAGCTGCTGCATTCGCCGGGCCACACGCGCCTCGCCAATCAGGTGCGCGACGATCTCGCGCATCTGTCGCCGGATACCGAGGTGCGGCTCACGCCGGTCACGATCCGCGATCCGTGGGATTTCGAGGAGGTCTACGCGACGCTGCACGACTTCGCGCGCGCCTATCCATTCGATCTGGACCGCGAGGACTACCTGGTCCACATCACGACGGGCACGCACGTCGCGCAGATCTGTTGGTTCCTGCTCGCGGAAGCGCGCTACCTGCCCGCGCGCCTCGTGCAGACGGGGCCGCCGAAGCAGACCGACGAAGGGCCGAGCGGGCCCGGCACGGTGTCGGTGATCGATCTCGACCTGTCGCGCTACAACCGGATCGCGCAGCGCTTCACGCGCGAGCGCGACGAAACCGTGTCGTTCCTGAAGGCCGGCATCGCGACGCGCAACGCGCGTTTCAACGCGTTGATCGAGCAACTGGAGCGCGTGGCCGTGCGCTCGCGCGCGCCGATGCTGCTCGTCGGTCCGACGGGCGCCGGCAAGTCGTTTCTCGCGAAACGCGTGTACGAGCTGAAGCGCGGGCGCCATCGGCTCGCGGGGCCGTTCATCGAGATCAATTGCGCGACGCTGCGCGGCGACGCGGCCATGTCGACGCTGTTCGGTCACGTGAAGGGGGCGTTCACCGGCGCGCAATCCGCGCGTGCAGGCTTGCTGCGCGCGGCTGACGGCGGCCTGCTGTTTCTCGACGAGATCGGCGAACTCGGGCTCGACGAGCAGGCGATGCTGCTGAAGGCGATCGAGGAGAAGCGCTTCCTGCCGGTCGGCGCGGACGTCGAGGCAACCAGCGATTTCGAGCTGATCGCGGGCACGCATCGCGACCTGCGGCAGATGGTGGCGGCCGGCACGTTCCGCGAGGATTTATATGCGCGGATCAATCTGTGGACGTATGAATTGCCGGGGTTGGCCGAGCGTCGTGAGGACATCGAGCCGAACCTCGAGTTCGAACTCGATCGATTCGGCCGCGAGCAGGGCGAGCAGGTACGGTTCAACGTGGAAGCGAAGCGGCGCTATCTCGCGTTCGCGGCGTCGCCGCGCGCGGCATGGGCTGGCAACTTCCGCGAGTTGTCTGCATCGATCACGCGGATGGCGACGCTCGCCGATGCAGGGCGGATTACCGAGGCGATTGCCGAACAGGAGGTCGAGCGGCTGACGCGCACGTGGTCGTCACCGGGCGGCGCGGGTGCGTCGGATGGCTACGTCGACGCCGTGTTCGGCATGCGTGCGGCGGAACTCGACCTGTTCGACCGCGCGCAGCTTGAACGCGTGCTCGACGTGTGCCGCGTGTCGGCGAGCCTGTCGGAAGCCGGGCGCACGCTGTTCGCTGTGTCGCGGCAGAACAAGAAGCAGCCGAACGATGCGGACCGGCTGCGCAAGTATCTCGCGCGCTTCGGGCTGGATTGGGAGGGCGTGCGGCAGGTGCTGGACGCGAGGTAGTCGAACCGCCGCGATATTCGCCGCTCACACGCGGCAGATCGCGATGATCTCCGCACTGACTGCTTCATCGAACGGCGCGCCGTGCCAGTCGCCGCACCACTCAGCCGACGAGAAACCGGCGGCCGCGACCCGCGCCTGCAGTTCGCTTTGCGCGATGAAGCGCAGCCGGCTCGCGCTTTTCACCTGCGTATCGTCACGGTGAAAGCGGTAGACCGTGTCGAACGAAACGATCGGCCCGTCGATCGCGGTCACTGCGTGGTGCAGCTCCACGATGCCGAATTCGGGCGAATCGATACGGGATACGGACGCCTGCGGTGTCCACGCACGCCACGGCTCGACACGCGGGTTGCGGGTTTCGAACAGGAAGCGGCCGCCGTCAGCCAGCACGCGCCGCACGCCGCGCAGCGTCGCTTCGATGTCCGCGTCGGTCAGCAGGCACTGGAACGCATGCCCGGTCATCACGACGGCGTCGAATGGCGCGCCGGGCGGCAGGCCGTCGAGGCCGCACGCGAACCAGCGCACGGCGTCGGCGCCCGGCTGGCGTCGCGCATGGTCGATCATCGCGGGCGCGGGATCGATCGCGACGACGTCGTGTCCGGCCGATGCGAGCCGCCGCGCGAACGTGCCGGTGCCGCAGCCGAGATCGAGAATCCGTTGCCGCGCGGCGCCGATGCGCGATGCGTAGAACGTGAAGTCGCGATCACCGGCGTTGAACCGATCGTAGACCGCGACGAGGCGCGGGTCGGTATAGAGGCGTTCGCCGGCAGGCGCGGCGTCGGACGTCATGCGAAACGCGCGGGTCAGCGCTGCTGCACCGCGACGCGCAGCCCGAGCGCGATGAAGATCGTGCCGATGATCTTTCCTTGCCAGCGCGTGAGCCATGCGAGCCGCTTCACGACGCGCCCGAGCGGGCGGATCGAGCACGCGATCAGCGTCGTGTAGAGCGAGCTCAGCACGACGAAGATCAGCCCGAGCACCGCGAACTGAACGAACGTCGAGCCGCGTTCCGGATGCACGAACTGTGGCATGAACGCGAGGAAGAACAGCGCGGTCTTCGGGTTCAGCACTTCGGCGGGAATCGCTTGCAGGTACGCCTTCAGCGGCGTGACGGCCGACACCTTCGGCAGCGACGGATCGGGAGACGGCCGGTCGAGCAGCGCACGCACGCCGAGGTAGATCAGGTACGCGGCGCCGACCAGCTTCACGACGTTGAACGCGAGCGCCGACGTCATCAGCAGTGCCGACAGCCCGACGGCCGCGAACAGCGTATGCACGAAATCGCCGCTCGCGACGCCGAGACCGGTCAGGATGCCGGTCTTGCGACCGCCCTGCACGGTGCGGCTCAGCACGAGCAGCACGGCGGGGCCGGGGATCAGGAACAGGCCCAGAACGACGGCCGTGAAGGTGGTCAGCGTGGTCAGGTCGAACATGGCGGCTCCAGCAAGGTGGGCGCAGCGGCGGGGGAGGATCGACGCATTGTATTCGGTTCGCCGCGCGGTTGCCGGCGGCGCGGAACGCTGTCAGGTGCCCGCGAGGCGAAACGCGTCGGCCATGCGCTCCTGTTCCCGCGCGGAAAGCGCGAGTCGTGTCGCGAGTGTGGGCCATTGGCCGACGACTTCGCGGAAGTCGTCGATGATCTCGTCGGCATCCTTCAGGCTCACCCGAAAATATTCACATACCTCGCGGGCGAGTTCGAGGTTCAGCGCGTTGTCGGCTTCCGTGATGTTGAGCTTGAGGCCCTCGGCTACGGCAACGGGATTCATGTCGTAGGCTGGGGAGAGTCGCCAGCCCGCACCGGGTTCGAGAATGAACCCGTGATTGCGAAGATGATCGTCGGTATTCGAGACGAGAAGGTTGAAGACGATCCGGGTCCATAGTTCGCGCAGGTCGGCATTCGGTTGCGCGCCGTGTCGCATGAGGACTTCCGCCAGTTCCAGGTAGCTGACGCCGGTGGATGCATCGTCGCCGTCGACATGGCCGGTCATCGTCATGGCCGATGCAAAATGCGATCGGGGCTCGAATCGGCGAACGCGCCGAACGCGTTCTGTGGCGGAAGTGGGTATTGCGGCCCTTCGAAGAGGCCGATTCCGGGGTCGAGCTGCACGCCGGCAAGCTCGGGAGAAGCCAGCGCAGCCGCGTCGTACCGGAATTCGAACCGTTCGCTGGCACGTGTCTGTCGACCGTGCAGAAGGCCGAGCTTCAACGGAGTGGGCAGACCGCTCCAGTCCGCATAGACGGAGATGGTCGTCATTTCCTGGTTGTCCCCCCGTGTCGCTTGCCGACGGGTTTCAGCAATGCGGCAAGCTCCGCTGCGGTCGTGCCGCGATTGTCGTCAGGCAGTGCGCGATCGGATGCCGGGGTTGCTGTTTCCTCGACTTGGGATGTGGATGAGACGCGCGCGCGCCTGTCGGGTGTGCGCGACGCTGCGGCGGTCGCCGGGGGCGCGACGCGCTTCGGGCGCCGCGGCGATGCGAGGCGGCTGTCCTGAAGCTGGCGGCCGAGCGGATCCGTGGCGGCCAGCTGTTCCAGATCGCCCTCGAGCCCGAGCGTCTGCATGACGGAAAGGTAGGCTCCCATCGTCACTCCAGAACTGCCTGCTTCGAGGGAGCGCAGCGTCATCGGCGACATGCCGGCGCGCTCTGCGACCTGCTTGGCCGTCAGTTTTCGGCGCAGACGTGCCAACTTCAGCCGCTCGCCGAGGTCGGCGAGCAGCCGACTGGATGCCGGCAAGAGCGGGGCAGTTTTCTTGGCCATGGTGGGAGCTATTATTTCAGCACTTTTTACGTGATAACGCCAAAATAATAGCACTTTGGCGGGGTGCAAGCGATGATTCGAACCGATGGCGCAAGAGGAAAGTGTAGATATTCTGGCTTTTTGTGTGAGAAAACACCGAAATATTGGCATTTTCCCGATCGGGCGAGTCAACGCTGGACGTGGTTTATACGGGGACACTCGGTATCACTTCGCCATGCAGGCGCACTGGGGCTCGTCCGCCCGCACCCCCGTCACCCACCCAGCTCCTCCGCCAGATAGTCCACGAACGCGCGGATCCGCGCGGACATCTGATGCCGTTGCGCATACACCGCATAAATATCCGCGGCCGGCGTCTCGTAATCGGGCAGCACGACGACGAGCCGCCCGTCGGCCAGGTAGTCGCGGATATCCCATTCCGCGCGCATCAAAATCCCGTGTCCGTCGAGCGCCCACTTCACCGCGATCTCGCCGTCGTTCGTCGTCAGGTTGCCGTTGATCCGCACGGCCTCCGTGTTGCGCGCCGCGCCGCGTCCGCCCGTCAGCCGCCAGATCCCGTAGCCTTCATCGCCTTGCCGGATGCCGATGCAGTTGTGCCGCGTCAGCTCGTGCGGCGTGCCCGGCGTCCCGTGCCGAGCGAGATACGCGGGCGCCGCGCACAGCAACCGGCGGTTCGGCGCGAGCCGCCGCGCGACCACGCGCGTATCGGGCGGCTCGCCGAAGCGGATGCACACGTCGAACGCGTCGTCCGTCAGCGGCGGCGGCATCACCGACAGCTGAAGCTGCACCGACACTTCCGGATAGCGCGCGACGAAGCGCGAGATCGCCGGCCCGACGTGGCTGCGCCCGAAGCCGAGCGTCGCGTTCACGCGCAGCAACCCCTTCGGCCGCTGTTTCGCGCTGCCGAGCAGTTCGCCCAGTTCGTCCATCTGATCGAGGATCCGGCGGGCGTAGTCGAGATACATGTCGCCCTCGGGCGTCAGCATCATGCGCCGCGTCGTGCGGTTGACGAGTGTCACACCGGCGCGGCGCTCCATCTGCGTGAGCCGCTTGCTGACGGCCGCCGCGGTCAGCCCGAGTTCGCGCGCGGCCGCGCTCAGGCTGCCCGACGCGGCCAGCGTCGAGAAGAAGCCGAGATCGGCCGGCTGGACGGTATCCGCCATGACAGGATTCGTGAATCAAAGTTAAAGATGCTTTGAGTCTAGCACCGGTTCCCGTACTGCCGGTTCGGTAAAGTGCATTCACGCTTACGATCAATCGAGGATGTCAGCATGAAGACCTACCGTATCGCGACCATTCCCGGCGACGGCATCGGCAAGGAAGTGGTGCCGGCCGGCAAGCAGCTGCTGGAAGCGCTGGCCCGCGGCAGCGACCGCTTTGCGTTCGAGTTCGAGGATTTCGACTGGGGCGCCGATTACTACCGCCAGCACGGCGCGATGATGCCGGCCGACGGCCTCGACGCGCTGCGCGGCAAGGACGCGATCCTGTTCGGCTCGGCGGGCGACCCCGACGTCCCCGACCACGTGACGCTGTGGGGCCTGCGCCTGAAGATTTGCCAGGGCTTCGACCAGTACGCGAACGTGCGCCCGACCCGCATCCTGCCCGGCATCGACGCGCCGCTGAAGCGCTGCGGCCCGGACGACCTGAACTGGGTGATCGTGCGCGAGAACTCGGAGGGCGAATACGCGGGCGTCGGCGGCCGCGTGCATCAGGGGCATCCGATCGAGGCCGCGACCGACGTGTCGATCCTCACGCGCGCCGGCGTCGAACGCATCATGCGCTTCGCGTTCCGGCTCGCGCAGGCGCGTCCGCGCAAGCTGCTGACCGTCATCACGAAGAGCAACGCGCAGCGTCACGCGATGGTGATGTGGGACGAGATCGCGAAGCAGATCGCGCAGGAATTCCCCGACGTCACGTGGGACAAGGAACTCGTCGACGCCGCGACCGCGCGCATGGTGAACCGCCCGGCGTCGCTCGACACGATCGTCGCGACGAACCTGCACGCGGACATCCTCAGCGATCTCGCCGCCGCGCTCGCCGGCAGCCTTGGCATCGCGCCGACCGGCAACATCGATCCCGAGCGCCGCTATCCGTCGATGTTCGAGCCGATCCACGGCTCCGCGTTCGACATCATGGGCAAGGGCCTCGCGAATCCGGTCGGCACGTTCTGGTCGGTCGTGATGCTGCTCGAGCATCTCGGCGAGACGGATGCCGCCGCGCGCGTGATGCAGGCGATCGAAGCCGTCACGGCCGACGCATCGCTGCATACGCGCGACCTCGGCGGCAGCGCGAGCACCGCGCAGGTGACGGCGGCCGTCTGCGAGCGCGTCGCGAGCGCGGCGGTCGTCGCCTGACGGCAACGAGGACGGTAGCGGCCGCGCGTGCGCGCAGCCGTTCGCCGTCGATTTACCGCCCCGAATTTTCTGCCTGCGACTCGCGCATCCGACGCGAGCCGGGCGCCGGTGCGCACGGGTCGTCGTGACACCGGCCGGCACCCACCGGGCACGCGCGCACTGCGCACGGCTCGACCTCCAAGGAGGAGACACATGCAAGCGGATCTTGAAACGCGTGTCGCGCGGAAACTGATGTGGCGCATCATTCCGTTCGTGATGCTGCTTTACTTCGTCAGCTTTCTCGATCGCGTCAACGTCGGCTTCGCGGCGATGACGATGAACAAGGCGATCGGCCTGTCGCCGACCGCGTTCGGATTCGGCGGCGGCCTGTTCTTCATCGGCTACTTTCTGTTCGAAGTGCCAAGCAATCTGATTCTCCATCGCGTCGGCGCACGCATCTGGATCGCGCGCGTGATGATCACGTGGGGCATCGTGTCCGCGGTGTCTGCGTTCGCGGCCGGCCCGACGAGCTTCTACGTGCTGCGCTTCCTGCTCGGCATGGCGGAAGCCGGTTTCTTCCCCGGCATCATCCTGTACCTGAGCCTGTGGTTTCCCGCGAAGCAGCGCGCGGTGGCCGCCGCGTGGTTCATGGCGGCCGCGCCGATCTCCACCGCGATCGGCTCGCCGCTGTCGGGCGCGATCATGCAGATGCCGCCGATGTTCGGGCTCGCCGACTGGCAGATGCTGTACATCATCGAAGCGCTGCCGGCGGTCTTGCTCGGCTTCGTCGTGCTGAAGTGCCTGACCGATTCGCCGTCGAAAGCCGCGTGGCTGCGGCCGGACGAGCGCGACTGGCTGATCGCGAAGCTGAAGACGGAAGCCGACGCGCGCCACACGCATGCCGGGCATACGGCCGGCGCATGGCAGGCGCTGCGCGACCCGCGCGTGCTGGCGCTCGCGCTGATCTACTTCGGCACGTCGGCGGGGCTGTACACGCTCGGCCTGTGGGCGCCGCTGATGGTCAAGCAGTTCGGTTTCACCGCGTTGCAGACGGGCTTGCTCACCGGCATCCCGAGCATCGCCGCGGTCGTGGCGATGATCGTCTGGGCGCGGCATTCGGATCGCAGCGGCGAGCGCACGTGGCACGTCGTGATTCCGTGCGTGCTGGCCTGCATCGGCTTCGTGTTCGCGGGGCAGGTGAGCACCGCGCTCCTGACCGTGCTCGCGCTGGTCGTCGTCAACATCGGGATCAGCGCCGCGAAGGCGCCGCTGTGGGCGATGCCGAGCGCGTTCCTGTCAGGCGCCGGCGCGGCTGCGGGGATCGCGATGATCAACTCGATCGGCAACCTCGGCGGCTTCGTCGGGCCGTTCGCGATCGGCTGGCTCAAGCATGTGACGGGCGGGTATGCGGCCGGGCTTTACGTGGTGGCGGGCACGCTCGCGGTGTCGGCGGTCGTTACGCTGATGCTGAGTCGGAAGGAGGCGAGGGCGCACGTCGTGACGGGGGCGCAGCAGCATCATTGAAGGCTGCGCGCCCGCATTCGCCGGTTCGGGCATGTGTTACGCGTTGAACCAGAACCACAGGCCCGGGATGCAGAGCAGAAGGTGCAGCGGGAGCGCGATGCGGAATGAAGTTTCCGGACGCTGGTCCGGTTTCGACGTGTGGGCCACGAGACAACCGACGCCGACGGCAAGCGCCAGGACGGAGACAGTGGCCATGCTCCGCAGGCCGAAGCCGAGAACGCCGACACCTGCGTAAGGATCGGTCATCGAGCTGGCATAGCCGTAGCACATCACCAGCGCGACGATTTCAATGACCGCGAGCCACGCGAGAAGAGAGCCGAGTCGTGTTGTCATGTTGTATCGGGTGTCGTTCCAGGTTGGCGAAAAGCCTCGAGGATACACGGCGTGACGACGTCCCCGGCTACGGCGCGATCGAAGCGGGCGCGTCAATGGGCGGGAAGCGCCACACGGCGAGGCCGTTCACGTGGATGACGGTGCGAGGCGCAGGTCGTTCGAGAAACCCTGGGCGCAAGCTCGATCGGAATCCTGCATTGTCTTCGGCATGAAATGTTTTTGTAATGTGTGGGGCGGCGCGACTGGAAGAAATATTCAATAAAGCACCCTAAAGAAAGGGCGGGGGCTTGCCGTTACCCTTCCTCGGTAGTTCATAAAAGTCTTACTAAATAAAGCAGTACAACCACACGACCAAATAACCGAGGATGCACGGCCGGCGAAGCCGCGTGCTTGATCAGAAGATGGGACGCACCGATTCGAAGGGGCGCGTGGGCATCGGGGGCCGGCGCGTACTGTGCTTTTGCCTGGCCGCGGCGGGACTGCTGCCGCATTGCGCGGCCGCTGCGGGCATCGTCCCGGACGGCGGCACGCCGACGAGCGTGTCGAACGCGCCGAATGGCCGGCAGCTCGTGAATCTCGCGCCGGCTGTCGCCGGCGTATCGAACAACACGTATTCGTCGTTCAACGTGACGACCGCCGGCGCAACGCTGAACAACGCCGGCATCAACGCGCGCACGATCGTCAACCAGGTGACGAGCACGAACCGGAGCCTGATCGAAGGCGAAATCGCCGTGGCGGGGCCGCGCGCGAACGTCGTGCTGGCCAACCCGAACGGCATTACGGTCAACGGTGGATCGTTCGTCAATACCGGGCACGTGGCGCTGTCCACCAGCAATGTGACCTTCAACGACCTGCAGATCGCGCCCGGCGTCATTCAGCGCAACGTCGTGCTCGATACGTCGACCGGCACGATCGTCGTTGGTCCGGGCGGCCTGGCCGGTGCGTTGATCGGGCTCGATCTGATCGCGAAGAACATCGTCGTCGACGGTCCGATCAACAACACGTTCTCGTCCGCGACCGCCGGCGCGCGCCTGCTCGCCGGCCGCAGTCGCGTCGAGCTGAACACGGGGCTGTCGCCGAACGACAACGCCAACGACTGGCTCTCGCGCAGTGCGACGACGAATCCAGACACCGCATCGTCCTACGCGATCGACATCACCGCCGCGGGCAGCGTGACGAGCGGCCGCGTGCAGTTGATTGTCACGGACCGCGGCCCCGGTGTGCGCAGTGCCGGCGCGATGAATGCGTCGCTCGGTGATTTCACGCTGACATCGAACGGCAACGTCGAGATGTCGCATGCCAAGATCGGCGTCGAGCGCGACCTCGACGTTACCGTGCAGGGCGGCATCGCGCTGAACGACACCGAAATGAAGTCGACCGGTGGCCACGCGAATTTGTCCGCCGCCGATGCGATCGCGTTGACCGGCAGCAGCCTGATGGCTTCGGGCAGCGTAAAGCTGAACGGCACGCGGATCGCGCTGACGCCCGACGATGCGATGAAGGGTGCCACCGTGGCGTCGACGCAAAGCGGCGTCGTGCTCAAGAGCGCGGCGGACATCGTGAACATCGGCTCGCTCGTGCAGGGGCAGACCGCGATCGACGGGGATTCGGATTCGGCCGGCGCGGTGACACTGAATGCAGCGGGGCGCATTCTGAATCAGTCGCTGCCGCAGACCCAGATCGGCATTCTGTTCGGCGTGCAAGGCGACGTGTCGCTGACCGCGGGTGCCGATGTCGTCAATCAGAATGCACGGATCCTGTCGAACCGCAACGTTTCGATCGACGCGGGCGCTGACCTGCAGAACATCGTCGACCACAGCACCGGCGTGCGGAATGGTGCGGTGGTCGGCTTCTCCGAACAGGGCGGCCGCTTCCTGTTCCTCAAGCATCGTAACGACGGATTCACCGTCGATTACGGCGGGCTCGACGACGCATCGAAGCTCGCGTACATCACGGCCGACGCGGGGAATGTATCGGTGCGTGCCGCGAACGTGACGAATATCGGCGGGTCGATCCTGTCGAATGGCGGCGCAATCGACATCGCCGCGCGTGACAACATCCTCACGCAGGCCATTTTCACCGGGCAGGCATCGTACCGACGCTCGTGCTTCGTGTTCTGCCGCGCGAGCGCATCGTCGAACGTGCAGGCGTTCGGTGGCGTGATCGAGGCCCAGTCCGACATTCAACTGAAGGCCGGCACGCAGATCACGAACACGGGTGGAACGGTGCTCGCGCTCGGCGCACTGACGCTCGACGCGCCGAAAACGCTCGCGCAGGGCGTGCCGGGCTACACCGTGATCAACCGCAACCACGACCTGAAGGCATGGTTCGGCAATCGCTGGGCGGCTATTTATGCGGCCGACACCGGTGGCGTCTTCACCGGCGGAACCGGCAAGGTACGCCTGACCGGCGAGGCCGATATCGACGGCGGCGCGTACAGCGCGCCCGACGGGGTAGCGGCGGCGGGCGGCATCGTGACGATCCGGCTGCCCCATCGCGATCTCGTGACGGTCGGCAACCGCAATCACATGGGGCTCGTGTCTTGGTTCGGTCTGTGATGTCGCGCGCGCGGCTCCGCATTGCCGCACCTCTCGCGCTGGCAATCGGTGCGACGTCGCCGTGCGCGTATGCGCAGCTCGCGGGTGCACTGCCGGCCGGCCCGCTGCCCGGTCTCGGCTCGCTGCCGTCCGGCTTCGCGGTGCCGCGTGCGGAGCAGGATCCCGCGCAGCGTTTGCTGCAGGAGCAGCGCGATCGACAGCGCCGCGACGAGATTGCGCAACCGCCGGCGCAGATCGCGTTGCCCGAGCAACCGGCGATGCCGGACCTGCCGCAGGGCGCCGACATCGAGACGCTGCCGGACATCGCGCCGACCTTCGCGATCGATCGAATCGAATTCACCGGCGACACGATACTCGGGCAGCCGGAACTGGACCGCATCGCGGCGCCGTTCATCGGCAAGCAGCTCGGACGTAACCGCATCAACCTGCTGCTGCGCCGGCTGACCGAAGCATTCATCGCGCGCGGCTACATCACGACGCGTGCGTATCTCGGCCCGCAGAATCTCGCGACAGGCACGCTGAAGATCAATCTCGTGGCCGGGCGCGTGGCCGCGCTGACGCTGAACGGCAAGCCATTGCGGCCGCGCGATCCGGACGAGAAGTGGTACGAAGTGCGGGGCGGTGGGCTACTGACGGAAGCCGGCACCGCATGGGCATTCGCGAGCGCGCCGGGCGACGTGCTGCGCCTGCCCGACCTCGAACAGGGCGTCGATCAGATCAACCGGCTGCGACGCAATCAGGCTGAAATCCGGATTCTGCCCGGCGAAGCACCGGGCGATTCGATCGTCGCGATTTCGAACCGCTACGGCGATCGGCTTCATTATGACTTCGGCATCGACAACTACGGCAGTTCGCAGACTGGTACGACGCGCTATCGCGCCGGTGTAGAAGCCGACAACGTGATCGGACTGCAGGAGTCGTTGTCGTTCAGCTACGTCGGCACGACCGACACGAATGCGGTCGTGTTTTCGGCGGCGGTGCCGTACGGGTATCAGACCTTCAGCTACACGGCGTCGATGTCCGAGTACCAGCAGGTGATCGGCGACGTCGCGCTGCTCGCGGGGCGCACGTTCAGCCAGATGCTCGGCTGGAACGACGTGCTGGTGCGGTCGCCGCGCGGGCGCATGAGCGTCGACGTGACGCTCAACAAGCTGCGCACCGAGCGCGACGTCAACGGCATTCCGTTGTCGCCGCAGAACCTCACGGTGCTGCGCGTCGCGCTGAACGGGTTGTCCCGCTTCGTCATGCGCGATCAGGGTGCGGCCGCGACATGGGATATCGGCGTATCGCAGGGCTTGCCGTGGCTTGCGGCCAACCACGACGCATCCGAGATCGGCATCGACGACGCGCACAGTCAGTTCACGAAGCTCGACGCCACCGGCACGCTGCAATTCGCGCTCGGCAATCTGGCCGGATCCGCGTGGGCCTATCGCGGCACGCTGCGCGCGCAGTACAGCCGTGTCGCGCTGTTCGGCAACGAGCAGATCTTTCTCGGTGGCATGGGCTCGGTCCGCGGGTTTACCGAGGGCGGGATCGCGGGCGACAGCGGCGCGTTCGTGCGCAACGAGCTGGCCTGGCAAAACGTGCCCGCTTGGCATGACGCACGCATCGAGCCGTACGTATTTCTCGATGGCGGCAAAACGCACCTGAACGCGCAGGGCGGCTGGCCGTCGCTGGTCGGCACGGGCGTCGGCACGCGTGCGCAATGGCGCCTGAAAGGTGGGACCGTGTCGGCCGAAGTGCTGGTCGGGCAGGCGCTGGCGCAACCCGCCGCACTCGGCAAGAAGGCAACCGTGCTGCTGGCAACACTCAACTGGACGGACTGATGGAGAACCTCATGAATCGCCTGTCGAACGGTCGCGAGATCGCGATGCAATCGAACCTGCCGGCGCGCATCCGCAAGATCAGCGTCGCACTCGTCGCGGCGGCGCTGTGCGGCGCCTTGGCACCACATGCATACGCGCTGAACAAAGCGGCGAAGAAGCCCGCCGACGCGACCGTCGCGCTCCCAGCCGACGCGGTGGCGAGCGTGAACGGCGTGCCGATCACGCAAGCGCAGGTCGACGAAGCCGTACGCCTGTCGAAGGCACCCGATACGCCGGCGCTGCGCGCGGCACTGAAGAATCAGCTGATCGCCCGCGAGCTGTTTCGCCAGGCGGCGCTGAAGCAGCACTACGACACGAAGCCGCAGGTCGTCGCCGCGGTCGAGCAGGCGAAGGCGCTCGCGATGACGCAGGCGTATTTGCGGGATCAGGTCAAGCCGGTCCCGGTCACGGATGCGGACGTCAAGGCACGCTACGACGCGATCGTCGCGACGCTCGGCGAGAACGAATACAAGCCGAGCGTGATCGCGGTCAACGATGCGGACACTGCCAAACAAATCATCGCGCGGCTCAGAAAGGGCGAGGACTTCGGCGCGCTCGCGCGGGAGTTCAGCAAGGGGCCGTCGGCAGCACAGGGCGGCGCGCTGAACTGGATCTCGTTCAAGACGCCGATCGAAGCGGGTCATACGCAGAACTGGCCGCAGCAGCTCGCCGAGGCGCTAGTCAAACTGCCGCAGGGTGGCCTCACGCGCGAGCCAGTGCAGATCGGCGACATGTACTGGATCGTGCGCGCTGACGACAAGCGGCAGACGCAGGTGCCGACATTCGATCAGGCGAAGGACACGCTGCGGCAGCAACTCGAGCAGGTCGCGGTGGAGAAGGCGACCGCCCAGGTGGTCGCGGACTTGATCCGCAACGCGCGCATCCAGCAGTAGGCAGCAAACGACAAGTAGCACGCAGCAGCGTCGGACGACGATCCGGCGGACACGCATGCGATGCCGGGCGGGGAAATCCCGGCATCGTGCGGCGCCACGGTCGGCCGGCCGATGGCGTTCGGCGCGGAGCCATAAAACGAAGCGAACAACAGAAGATGAACACGTCCAAGCGTAAGACCTTGCAGCAGCTTGCCGAAGCAGCAGCGGCGCGAATCGGCGCGCGTGAGCAATCGATGGCCGGCGCACCGCGCTTTCTGGCGGGTGCGCCCGTTACGCGTTCGTACCGCTGGTGGCAGCGCGCGATCAGCGCGCTCGTTGCGCTGACGATGTTCGTCGGGCCGATCACGGTCACCGTCGAGCAGTGCCGCGATGCGGCTGGCGTGCTCGGCGCGGACAATCGCCGCATCGACGACGCTGCATGGCAGCGGCTGCTCGATCTTGCGTCGCTGCGCGTTCGCTTCTCGATGCAACTCGCGGCCGCCGCACCGATTACCGACCCCGCGGCGCCGATCTCGTTTCAGCCGGCCATCACGCAGTCGACGGGGGCCGGTGGCGGCGTACCGATCGTCAACATCACCGCGCCGAACGCGGCCGGCATTTCGCTGAACCAGTATCAGCAATTCAATATCGATCCCGTCGGGCTGATTCTGAACAACAGCCTGATGTCGGGTACGTCGCTGACGGGCGGCAATGTGCAGGCCAACCCGAACCTGAACGGCCGCACGGCCAGCGTGATCGTCAACCAGGTCACGTCGACGGGCAGCGGGTATGCGAGCTTGCTGAACGGCCCGCTCGAAGTGTTCGGCGCACCGGCAACCGTCGTCATTGCGAACCCGAACGGAATCACGACGCGCGGCACGGGCTTCACCAACACGATCGGCGTCACGCTGTCGACTGGCGCGCCGCAGTTTCTGAGCGGGGTTGGGGGCACCCCGACCGGCTTCGCGAACGCGAAGGCGATCGGCTACAACGTGACCGGCGGCCACCTGCAGATCGAGGGCAATGCCGGCGTCAATGGGCCCGGCGCAGGGATCGAGGGAACCGTCGGCACGATCGACCTGATCGGCGAGACGATCGGCATCAATGCACCGCTCTATGCGGGCACGCGCATCAACGCGATCGCCGGGCGTCAGTTCGTGGCGCCGGCCGCCGTCGATGCATACGGCACGACCTACGGCACGACATCGAACGGCACGGACAATTCCGCCGGGGCGATCAACGCAGCGAACGGCGGCGCGAACCGGTCGCTTGCGATCGACGCGACCGCATTCGGCGCGATGACGGCCGGCCAGATCCAGGTGATCAGCACGGCGGCAGGGATGGGCGTGCGTGCCGACGCGCAGCTCGCCGCGAATGCGGGTGATCTGCTGCTGTCGGCGAACGGCGACGTGGCGGTTGCCGGTTCCGCCGCGCAGCAGCAGGCGAAGATTGACAGCACGGGCAACGTGTCGATGACTGGCGCGCACATCGGGGTCGGCGGCTATGCGATCGACGCGAACGGTGACGTGACCTCGGCCGGGTCGATACAGTCCGGCGGCAAGCTTGCCGTTTCCGCAGGCGGCAACGTGAGCGTGGCGAATGCGCAGGCGAGCGGCAACATGACCATCACCGCCGGTGCGAGCGTGGCGCTCGGCGACGTACAGGGCGGCGGCGCGCTGTCGGTGACCGCGCATGGCGCGGACGGCACCGGCGACGTGAATCTGAACGGCACGTCGGTCGTGACCGGCGCTACGGCTGTGCAGGCCGGCCGCGACGTCAACGTGAACGGACAGACGAACAGCGACACGCTGCTGATTACCGCGCAACGTGATGCGACGATCAATGCGGCGCTGCAGACCTCGGGCGCTCTGGCATTGACCGCCACGCAGGGCAATGTCGCAACTCATGCGACGGTGAAGAGCGGTGGCGATCTGGCGCTGAAGTCCGGTCAGGACACCCTCGTCGCGTCGCAGGCAACCGCACAGAACGCAGTCGGCGTGCAGGCGGGGCGCGACCTGAGCGTGAGCGGATCGCTCGCGAGCGGAACGACGTTCGCGGCCGATGTCACGCGCGATGCGTCGGTCGGCGGTTCGTTGATGGTCGGAACCGACGCGCGCGTCGGCGCCGGACGCAACGTCGACACATCGGGTGTCGTGATCGTCCAGCGCAACGGGACACTGAGCGCACGCAACGACATCACGGGAAGCGGTTCGATCGCGTTCGGGCAGAACGGTGCGTTGAATGCGGCGCATGACGTTGCGTTGACCGGCAAGCTGCTCGCCAATGGTCTGCGGATCGACGCGGGTAACGACGTGACTCTTTCTACCGTCCAAGCGGGCGGTACGTTCGGCGTGACGGCAAACGGCGTCGCGGGTGGCGGAGACGTGACGTTCAACGGCAACGCGGCGGCGCTCGGCGCGACCGACGTGCATGCGGCGCGCGACGTGGTCGTGAACGGCACGCTCGCCGGCGGCGCGCAGGTCGCGCTGGCCGCGCAACGCAACGTAAGCATCAACGGCGGCGGCACCGTGCAGGCCGTCGGCGATCTCGCGATGACGGCGGCGAGCGGCAGCGTCATGTCGGCCGGCACGTTGAACGGCGCGGGCGCGCTGACGGCGCAGGGCGCGCAGGATGTCGCGCTAACCGGCGCGACGACCGTAACGGGCGACGTGACCGCAACGGCTGGCCGCGATCTCACGATCGGCGGCGAACTGGCCGGGCAGGGTGTCGCGACGCTCACCGCCGCGCGCGACATCGTCGCCGGCGGCAACAGCGGCTTCGCGCAGGACACGGCGTTGATCTCGGGTCGCGACATCGACGTGACGGGTGCGTTCCAGGGGCACGCAGTCTCGATGACGGCGGCCGGTTCGATCGCGCTGAACGACGTGCAAGCCAACGCGGGGCTCCAGCTCGCGACACGCACCGGCGACATTCTGATCGGTGGCAACGTGAATTCGCTGATGAACGGAGCGATCGACGCGGCGCGCGACGTGACCGTCAACGGCACGCTGCGGACGGCGAGCGGCCTGGCCATCGGCGGCGGTCGCAACACGTCGATCGGCGGGACGGTCCAGTCGAACGGCGACGTCGCGCTGACAAACGCGGCCGGTTCGCTGGCGAGCACCGGCAATATCCAGTCGGGAGGCAACCTGTCGGTGATCGCCGCGCAGTCCGTGGATCTGGGCACGCAATCGACGTCGGCGCTCGGCAACTTGAGCGTGGACGCGGGCCGCGACCTGACGATGAACGGCTCCGTCGTGGCGCAGGGCAACGGCACGCTCAACGCCGGCGGCGCGATAGGCGGGGCGGCCGCGGTTGCGTTCGGGCTCGCGGCGAAGATCGGCTCGGGCGGCGATACGACTCTCACCGGCTCGCTGCGCGGCGCCAACGTGACGACGGCGGCCGGCGGATCCGCGACGCTGCATGACGTGCAAGCCGCATCGGCGCTTGCGCTCGGCGCCCAGACCGACCTGAGCGTGACGGGTGCGGTGACCGGTGGCGCAGACGTTGCGCTAGCTGCGGCGCGCAACATCAACATCAGCGGTTCGTTGCAATCGGCCGGCGACACGTCGTTGCGGGCGAGCGGCGGCAGCATCGGATCGACGGGCGCGATCGCGAGCAACGGCGCGCTCGACGCGCAGGCCGGCAGCGACATCAACCTCGGCGGCAGCGCGACCGCGTCGCGCGACACGATGCTTGTCGCGGGACGCGACGTGAATGTGACCGGCACGCTGGCTGGGCAGGGGCAAGGGATCGTCAACGCGTCGCGCGACATCGTCGGCGCGGGCACGTTGACGTTCGCGCAACAGGCGACGCTCGACGCCGGGCGCGACGTTGCCCAGCGAGGGCTGATTCAGGGGCAGTCGGTCAGCGTGACGGCGGCCGGCAATGCGGCCGTGAACAACGTCGAGTCGACGGGCACGATCGCGCTACGCGCGAACGGCACGAACACCGCAACCGGCGCAGGCGATCTGCGCATCGACGGTTCGGTCGCCGCCGCCGGCGCGATCACGGCGCTCGCGCGGAACGATGTTGCGGTTGGCGGCAAGGTCGCGAGTGGTTCGACGGTCGGCGTTACTGCGCAGCGGGACATCGCGGTGAGCGGCGCGATCGAGTCGGTTGGTGACACGGTGCTCGCTGCACGGCAAGGCAGCCTGAACGCAACCGGCGGCATCAACAGCGGCGGCAAGCTCGATATCGCGACCGGCCTCGACCTGTCGCTCGGCGCGAGCACCAGCGCGATCGGCGATGCGGTGCTGACGGCCGGCCGCGATGCCGCGCTGAACGGCACGATGGTCGGACAGGCGAACGGCACGGTGACGGCCGGCCGCGACATCAACGGCGGCGGCAAGCAGGCGTTTGCCGCCACCGCAAACTATACGGCGCAGCGTGACGTTGCGCTGATGGGTGGCGTGCAGGCTGCTGCGATCACGGTGATCGGAGGGAACAATGCATCGCTGCACGACGCGTCGTCGTCGACCACGCTGACGCTGACCGCGAGCGGCAATGCCGGCGCAGGCGATGCGGGTATCACCGGCGCGGCTTCGGCACAGGGCGCGGCGAGCCTTACAGGCGCGCGCGACGTCTCGGTCAGCGGCACGCTCGGCAGCGGCGATGCGCTGACATTGAGTGCGCAACGCAACGTGTCGGTCAGTGGCGGCGTGGAGTCGAGGGGAGATCTGAACACGACCGCGACGAATGGCAGCGTGCTGCTCACCGGCTCCGTGACGACCGCGGGCGCGTTCAACAGCATGTCCGGACTCGATACGCAGCTCGGCGGCCAGATCGCGGTGGCGACGCAGACCCGCGTGCAGGCCGGCCGCGATATCGCGTTGACGGGGGCACTCGCGGGGCAGCGTGACGGCGTGCTGAGCGCGGGGCGCGACATCAGCGGTGCGGGTTCGGCGGCATTCGCACAGGTGGCGGCGCTCGACGCGGCGCACGACGTCGCATTGACGGGCGCGCTGCAAGGCGCGAGCGTCAACGTCACGGGTGGGAACAATGCGGGGCTCGGCGCGGTCCAGGCCGTCAGTGGCAATCTCGACGTGACCGCCAAAGGCGGTGCGGGCGGCGGCGATGTGACGATCGGCGGGCCGGCAACCGCGTTCGGTGCGATGCAGCTGCAAGCCGCACATGATGTATCAGTTGCGGGCGCAATCAATACAGGCGGCACGACGACGATCAATGCGGCGCACGGTGTCGCGCTTTCGACGGTCAATTCGGCGGGTAATCTCGGCATCACCGCATCGGGCGGCAATGCGACGGCGGCAAGCCTGACGACGCAGGGCGACCTGAACGTCGGCGTCGCGCAGGACATTGCGGTCGCCGGACAGACCGTCGCGGGCGGCAGTGCTGTGTTGAACGCAGGGCGCGACATGACGCTGGCAGGCGGCATCGGTGCGCAGCAAAGCGGCACCTTGACGGCGGGCGGCTCGGTGAGTGCCGGTTCGATCGCGTTCGCCCAGCAGGCAACCGTCAATGCGGGCGGCAGTATCGCGGTTGCGGGGAGCGTCGGGACCAACGGCGATCTCGCGATGACGGCCGGCAACGATCTGTCGGCAGGCTCGGTGCAGGCGGCCGGCGCAATCGCTTTGCAGGCACAGGGGCGCAACGGCGCCGGCGACGTGATGGTGAACGGCGCGTTGGCGTCCGGCAAGGCGACGACGATCACGGCCGCGCGCGACGCGGGCGTCGGCGGCGCGGTGTCGAGCGGCGGCGCGCTGAACGTGACTGCCGGACGCGACCTCGGTGTCGCGGGGGCGATCAATTCGAGCGGGGATGCGGCGCTGACTGCGACGGCCGGCAATCTTGGCGTCGCAGGTCCGATCGTGTCGACCGGGAATTTCCGTGCAAATGCGGGTAGTGGGCTGGCATTGCTTTCCGGCGGGCTCGTGAACGGCGATACGGCGTTGACGTCGGGCGATGCGATGACGCTCGGCGGCGCGCTGTTCGGTCTCGGCGGCGCTAGCATCAATGCCGGCGGCGCAATTGCGGGTGGCGCGGCGCTGACGTACGGCAAGGACATCGCAGTCAATGCGGGCGGCGGCATCACGCTCGGCGCGGTTCAAGGCGCTGGCAAGTTCACGGCGGTGTCGGGCGGCGACATGTCGTTCGGCGCGACGACCGCGGTCGGCGATGTGTCGGCAAAGTCGAACGCCGGCAGCGTGACGTTCGGCGGGTTGTTGCAATCGGGCGGCAACGTCACGGTTCAGGCTGCGAACAACGTGTCGCTCGCGGGCGGTGCGGCATCGATGGGAACAGTCGATGTCAACGGGATCAACGGCAATGTGTCGGTCGCGGGCGTGTCGTCGAATGGCGACGCAACGCTGCATGCCGGGCAGACCGTCACGTTGAGCGGCAACAGCACTGTTGCCGGGCAACTGGGCGTGTCGGGCGGCAACGTTACGCTGAGCGGTTCGGCAGTCGGATCGAAGAACGTGACCGTTTCAGCGTCGGGGACGATCGATGCCGGCAATGCGTCGCTCGTCGCGTCGCAGAACCTGCAGGTGAACGGCGCGAACGTGACGCTCGGCAATGCGACGGTCGGCGGATCGCTCGGAGCGCAGGCGTCGAACCAACTCACGCTGGCCGGCGGGAAGGCAGTGAACGTCGTCGGCAACGCGACGCTGACTTCGCAGAACGGGTTGTATAACGCCGCGAACGTGTTGGCCGGATCGCTCGATGTATCCGCCGCGAACCTGACGAATGCGGCCGGTGCGTCGCTGGCATCGATCGGCACGACGACGATCACCGCGTCGAATTTCGCGAACGCAGGGCTGGTGAACGGAACGACGACCAACGTCAGCGTTGGCGGTGGGCTGACGAACGTCGGCGGATCGCTGATGGCCGTGAATGCGCTCAACGTCAATACCGGGACGCTGAACAACCAGAACGGGATCGTCTTTGCTGGCAACCCGCAGGCCGCGACAGGTGCGACCGGCGACGTGTCGCTGACGATCAATGGCGGGAACGGCGCGCTCTACAACGCGGGCGGACAGTTGCTCGCGCAACGGAACATGGGGATCAGCGCGGTCAACATGGCGTTCGATCCGTCGCAGGGGACGATCAGCCAGGGCGGCAACCTGTCCATCACGGCGGGGTACGTGAATGTCGGCGGCACGTGGAATTACGGCGGGCAGGGCGTTTCGCTCACTGGGCTGAACGGGATCACGAACGACGGCACGATCACCGGAACGGCGCCGCTGACGCTGACGGCTGGCGGCAGTTTCGAGAATCACGGGCAGGTCACCGGGTCGGACGTGACGTTCAACGGCACGCTGAACAACGCGGCCGGGGCGGTGATGCATGCGGACAACATCCTGACGCTGAATGGCAACACGACGAACCGGGGGACCGTCGAGGCGGGCAATGTTCTCAACGTCAATGGCGGCAACTACGACAACCAGGGCGCGACGACCCAGTCGCGTGGCGACGCGAATTTCAATCTGGGCGGCTCGCTGCTCAATACGGGCGGTTCGATATTCGCCGGACGGAACATCGGCATCTCTGCTGCGCAGGTGATCAACGACCAGACTGCTCCGCAAGGGGCCGTCACGACGACCACGCAGGTCAGCGATCCGTCGCTCCTGATGTCGGGGGCGGTCGGCACGGTGACCGCCGGCTACGAAAAAATCTCGGGTCATGAGCAAACGGTATCAGCGGCTTACGTGACGTCGTCGGCGACGCTCGGCGGCCTGCTGGCACCGACGGGCTCGACCACGAACAGCGGACTATTGTCGGCTTCCGATCCGGTCGCGACGTCCGGTACGGTGACGTTCAATCAGTACCACGTCCTTACCGGCACCAACGACCACGGCGTTTCGCAGGATTCGAACTACTGGTTTGTCGGAACGGGGCCTGCGGCCGGTGCACTCAAATCGGCGACGTTCACGTTGCCGACGGTCTATCAAACGACGACGAACCAGCAGGCCGGGACATCGGGCGTCATTTCCGCCGGCGGCTCGATCTCGTTGACCGCCGGCACCCTGTCGAATCGCGGCGGGCAGATCGCGGCGCAAGGCGATATCTCGCTCAACGTCCAGTCGCTGAGCAACGGCGCGGTTGCGCCAACCATGACGGTCAACAGCACGACCTATGTCGACCAGGCCCAATACGCGAACTTTCTGACGCAACTGGCGGCGCTCGGATCGATCGGGGTCCAGGGTACCGGCAACCCGACCGGGCTATTCAATTGCGACGGGGGCAATTATTGCCAGGTGGGCTCGCCTTACCTGCCGACCACGTTCCAGATCAACACGGGTGCAGCCGCGCCTGCTGCTACCGGCACGGTGACCTTCACGACGCCGACGGGCATGATCGCAGCCGGCAGCAACCTGACGGTCGGCGGCGGCAATCTGACCAACGAGGGGCTCCTGTATGCCGGCAACAACGTCGCCATTACGTCCGGCACGCTGACCAACCAGGGCGGCAACCAACAAAACTACGCGAGCCAGGTCGGTTGCGCATCCGGCGTGCCGAACTCGGCCTGCGGCAACGCCGGCCAACCGCGCGGCAACAACCCGACCACGACGACGTTCGGCTACAGCCAGAACGACGCGACGATCTACGCCGGCCACGATCTCGTCATCGCAGCCGGCCAGATCAACAACACGTACGGCAACCTGCTCGCGGGCCATGACATCGTCATCGGCGGTGTCGGCTCGACGGCAAGCTCGACCACGCCCGCGCAGAGCCTGAACAACACGTCCGGCAACATCGTCGCCGGCAACGACATCAAGCTCAACGTATCGGGTGCGATCACCAACAACCTGCCGCCACCCGTTCCGGTACACGAGAACTACGGCAAGCAAGAGCAGTACTCCGGCTGCATGACTGCCGGTGGCTACAAGGAAAGCTACTGCGAGGGTTATGTCGACCAGCAGTCGGGGAGCTCGTCGGTCATCAGCGCAGGCAACAACCTGCAGATCAACGCGGGCAGTCTGACGAACATCGGCAGCCTGATCGCGGCCGGTAACAACGCGACGATCGCGGTCGCAGGCCCTGTCGTCAACGAGGCGCAGGTGCTGAACGCCTATTGGCACTCACACTGGGTGCAGGAAACCGGCATGTTCAGCAGCGACAAGCGTCACGACATTTGGGCCTGCGGTACACCCGAGCAGTGCAAGGCGCTGTACGGCAGCGCGTACACGAGCACCGGCGGCACGATCGATCCGCCGACGCCGGTCGGCAACATCGCGGCGACCATTCAGGCGCCGAACCTGTCGATCTCGTCGAGCGGACAGATCCAGAACGTCGGCAATGTGATCGGCACGTACGTGTCGCTGACGGGCCAGAAGCTGATCAACGGGATCACGACGGCGAACACCTATACGCCGCGCGTGAACGCGCCGTCGCAAGTCATCTCGTTGAGTCCGGTGGATCTGCCGGGGCTGAACCTGTCGGTGCCGCGCGCGGTCGGTACTGGCAAGTTGCCGACCCCGGTCCCGGGCGCTGCGTCGTATGTCGATGCGTCGCTCGGCGGTTCCGCGATCGGCTCGCTCGGTCCGCAGGACCTCCTGAATAATCTGCCGTCGAGCCTTCAGCCGTCGTCGACGCTGTTCTACTACAACCCGCAGGAAGAGGACCTGCTGTTGCAGCAGGCTGCGTTGAAGCAGACCGGGAAGTCGAGCTTTGTCGACGGGCTCACGTACGACAGCAAGAACAACGTGTCGGTGACGACGCAGGAAAAGGAGTACCTGTACCAGAACGCGATCGACTACTCGAAGGCACACGACCTGCAACTCGGCGCTGCGCTGACGCAGGAGCAGATCAATGCGCTCGACCGGCCGATGCTGTGGTATGTCGAGCAGACGGTGCCGGATCCGACGTGCCACGCGACGGGCACGGCGACGTGCCCGACGATCACCGCATTGATGCCGCAGGTGTATCTGCCGCAGGACACGCAGGCGCTGTCGGCGGGCGGCAATATCTCCGGACACGACGTCACGCTGAAGTTCAATCAGGACGGCAACGGCAGCATTCTCAACACGGGGAGCATCACTGCGTCGGGGACGCTGAGCGTCGACACGCACACGCTGACGAACCAGGCGAATCAGGTCAACGTCGGTGAGATCTGGCAGAAGGTCGATGACGGGTATCTGAAGACGACCGGGACGGTGGTGCAGCCGGGCGGGTTCATGAGCGCGGCGAACATGGAGTTGAATGTTCAGGCGCTCAATCAGATTGGTGGGGCGCTGCAGAAGCTGGCGTCTGACGGAACGATGGATCAGGCAGGCACCCAGGACGCGCTTGCTGCACTTCAACATCAACTCGGCGGCAATTTCACGCAGACGACCCTGAGCGACAACCTTCATCAGGATTTCGTGAAGGAAGGCGGCTCGTTCGGGATGATGCAGATCGCCTCGATGGTGGTTGCCGTTGCTGCAGCAATCATGATGCAGCCGGAAATCTCGGCTGCGATCGCGTCGATGTCGGGCGCTGCCGAAGCGGCAACCACGGCTGCGTTTATGGCAGCCCAGCAGGGGCTGACGGGCGCGGCCATTACCGCGGCGGCGAGTGCGGCGGGCGGTTCGCTGGCCGTTGGCGGCTTGGCCAACACGATGATCGCAGTCGGGTTGAGCTCGTTTGCGTCGAGCGCGCTGGGACAGGTTGTTGCTACGGGACAGATCGATTTCGGCGCGAGCCTGAAGAATGGCCTGATCGGAGCAGTGACTGCCGGGCTGACGAACGGCATCACGTTTGATAGCGGTTCGGGCTCGTTCGGATTTAGCGCGAATGCTGCATTCGAAGGAAGCGCTCCGTCTCTTTCGGCGTTGGCCGGTGTGCAGACGACGGGGAATGCGTTGGTGCCGCAGGCTGGTGCGGCGGCTGGATCGCTACCGACCGCAGCGCTGGCTCTCTCTGCCAATGCGGCGATTCAGGCCGGCACGCAGACGCTGATTGGCGGGGGAAGTTTCCTCGATAGTTTGCGAGACAGCTTCGTCAGGGATGCAGCCGCCGCTACTGCTTATGCGATAGGGAATGCGCAAGATACAACCTTTGGCGCCGGGGCGCCGGGAGAGTTGGGTTATCTCGCCTCGCATGCGGCGCTTGGATGCGTAGCCGCGGCGGCCAGCGGTCAAGAATGTGCCGGTGGTGCGATTGGCGGGGCCACGAGCGCTATCCTGTCGCCGCTGGCTATTGACGCGATCGATCCGACGCATGCGCCTTTGGATCAAGGTCAGATAGCCGCGATCACCGCACTGGCGACGCTTGCCGGTGGCGGTCTTGCCGGACTCGCGGGCCAAAATGCGATGGCGGGCGCCACAGCGGCGCAGAACGAGGCGCTGAACAATGCGACGTCGCACGTTACCCCGGACGGAACAGGCGGTAAACCGGGGCAGCAGAACGAGGGCGAGAAGTTTGTAGTGAATCCGACGCCGCAGGGTGCGCCGGTCAATCAGGCGCAGCAGGGCGGCGGTGGTGGAACGGATGCGGAAGCCGTGACGGTAGGGTCGTCCTCGTCAGTGGCGGGGGCCGCTGGCGGAGCCAAAAACACGATCGCACCGCCGCCGAAGACGTACGCCGTATATCCAATGGGGTCGGGTGCTGCCAGCGGGCCATTGCCGCCAGGATATGTTACGGTTTCGCGGTGGGTGTCTCCCGCTGAGGCGTCCCTGTGGGTTCAAAACCAAGGGACGGCGATTCCTTCTGGGATACCACAAAATGGTACGCCGCAAGTCTACGTGACTACTGCGGGAGCACCATACCCCCCGGGCGCGAACGGAACCGTACGAATTGATTTCGCTGTGCCAAGCGGTATGTTGCAACCCGGAAACGCATCTAATAATTTCCAGATACTGCAACCATCAGCGAGTCGGCCGATCTACAACGTCACAATCAATGTGCCGAACGGCATGATTCTGCCAAAAGCTAAGTAGGAGTGAGACATGCGAGTTTCCTCAGATTTCGGAATTGTAGTGCGCCGCAAGGCTTTGGAAGAAAAACAAGTTGATTTGTCTCCGGTCCTTATCGAGTTTCACTTCGAGGGATATTTTGACCAATCAAATGAATTCATCTCATTGGGGCCATTTTTTGGCGGCGATGCGGCAGATGACTGTATGAGAATGCTTGAGAAGCTGGGGCTTGGCTATATAGACGACTTTTTCATTTTTATGGGCGATTTTCCACAGTGGTGTCGCTTCGAGGTATTTGCGCAGTAATTGTGAGAAGAAGAGATGGTCTGATGAATCGGTGCGTTGATCCGTCAAGCTGGAAAGTGCGTCTCGGCGAAAAACAGGAATGACGAACCGCATCAAGGCGGCAGTCGCTTGCGAAGCCGCGCAGCGTCTAGGGTTGCGGGGTGTTGCGAACGCGGGCCGTGTCGGGGTGCTGGATACGGAGCGATTGGCGGGGCCGTGTCAGCCGGCTTAAATCCGATCATTGATGGGAATGGGAACATTCCGCCGGCTGCGTTAGCGGCGATTGAGACGCTGGTGAGCGGTAGCGTCGCTGGAGCGCTCGGCCTCAATGTTCAGGACGCAGTGACGGCGGCCCAGAACGAGACGCTGAACAACTGGCTGAATCACGTTCCATCGAGTCTGATGCTTCTGTCGGACCAGCAGCGTTACGACAATGCGGTAGCGGCATGCGGCAACGGCGACCAGCAGGCATGTGCCACGGCAAAAACGCTTCAGACGCTGTCGCAGCAGAACGATGCATGGCTGGCGAATGCTTGTGCAGGGGGGGCGGCACGCCTGCCTGTAAGGGGAGCGATGACGGCCGCGTTGGCCGGTGGGAATATGGTCGAGTTCATCAATGGGACGGCCTATGCGTTCGATCCGAACGCTCCGGCGATCAAGGCCCTCGGCGATCCATATCAGACCGCCTATGCAAATTCGTTCGACGGACAACTGGCCCAAAGCACGGCTGATGCCCTGCAGTTTGCGCCGATCGACAATCCGGGCATTGCCGCTGCGGTCGGTGCGATCAGCACTGTAGTGAGATCGCTGATTGGCGACCACGGCATCATCGACGCTGGAATTCAGTGGGGCAAGGGCATCGCGGCGCAAGGCATACCGTGGGCAAATTACCTTGCTTCGCAGTTGCCCGCCGGATTGAGGCTGCCGACGGGTTTTAGGACCTTCGATTTTTACGATGAAGCCACGGGTGTTGCCATCAGTGCCAAGACGCTGGACACCACGACCGCAGCTAAGATAGCCAATCCGACGCAGGTCTATTCGTCGCTCAAGGGTAATATCGACACGGTGGCGAATTTTACAGAAGCCAGCCTTGGGACCACGACATTAACAGTGGATGAAATTGCTGCCCGGCAACTGCAGGTGGCCGTGCCTACTGGCACGACCCCGGCGCAATGGCAGCAAATTTACCGCGCGATCCAGTATGGTCAGGGTCTGGGCGTCAAAGTGATTATTACTCCGGTGAAGTGATGGCGAGCGAACCAAGTTGGAAGAGCCGGGTAACGGCGAAAATTAATGAAAAATTTATCTGCCTCGTACCTCAATCGGGGTACCGGTTAGCTATGGCGGAGCCGACGGCTGCGGAGTACGTGTTGGCTCCAGATGTCCAGGACGATGTGTTAGGCGAAGCAATTCGGAGCGCGCTAGCTGAAAGCAGATTCTTGTCTCTCGATCAGGCCAATGTGTTGCGACTGACGGCTGATTCGCGCTACGCAGAGTGGGTGAGATCGTTGATGGATCGTTACGGATACGGAACCAAGCAAGCGCTGTTCAAAAATATGCGGAGTTGCAGCATCGTGTTATCTGCGGACGAGTTAGTTCTATCCCCGAGCCACCACGATAAGTTGGATAGCTGGAGTCGGGCGAAGGACGACGGAATTGAGGACGTAACCATTCCCCGCGACAGTTCTTCGGTTGAGATTGGCGCAGCGTTGCGTCTTGCGTTCGGTCGGTGCACTGGCTAGGGCTTATTACGGTTACGCGTGCTGGATAGGCCCGCGCCGGCTTTTGTCCGGATAGCAGCAATGAGACGAACCCGGCCACGTGCCGGGTTTGTGTTTTATGACGTCGACGGGTGTTGCGTCGTCTTCGTTCCATTTGCCCGATTCATCGTCGGCAGCGAGTCGACAACCGGCGATGACGCGATGTTCGTCGTGCAGCCGGAAATCTCGGCTGCGATCGCGTCGATGTCGGGCGCTGCCGAAGCGGCAACCATGGCTGCGTTTATGGCAGCCCAGCAGGGGCTGACGGGCGCGGCCCTTACCGCGGCGGCGAGTGCGGCGGGTGGTTCGCTGGCCGTTGGCGGCTTGGCCAACACGATGATCGCAGTCGGGGTGAGCTCGTTTGCATCGAGCGCGCTGGGGCAGGTTGTTGCTACGGGACAGATCGATTTCGGCGCGAGCCTGAAGAATGGCCTGATCGGAGCAGTGACTGCCGGGCTGACGAACGGCATCACGTTTGATAGCGGTACGGGGTCGTTCGGGTTCAGCGCGAATGCTGCATTCGAAGGAAGTGCGCCGTCTCTTTCGGCACTGGCCGGTGTGCAGACGACGGGGAATGCGTTGGTGCCGCAGGCTGGTGCCGCATCGGGATCGTTGCCGGCCGCCGTGTTGGCGATGTCCGCGGACGCGACGATTCAGGCAGGAGTGCAGACGCTGATCGGCGGGGGACGTTTCCTCGATCGTCTGCGAGATGGCTTGGTTCAGGATGCTGCGGCAGCAGTCGCGTACGGCATTGGTGACACCACGAGTCCTTATTCCATTCAGAACGTCCTCGAACATGCTGCGCTCGGATGCGCATCAGGTGCGGCGACGGGGCAAGGATGCGGCGGTGGTGCGATTGGCGGGGCCGTGTCGGCGATGATGGCGAACAGCATCGCGACCGCCGTGACGGGTGGGCAAGGGGTTACCGATCAGGGGTAGCTTGCGGCGATCGTAACGGCGACGTCGCTGCTCGGTGGCGCAGCAGCTGGCTTGCTTGGCCAGAACGTGCAGGGTGCGCTGACGGCAGCACAAAACGAGACGCTGAACAATACGTGTGCGGCCGGCCACAACTGCGGCACATTGAAAAGCGCGATCGCAGATACGGGACGTGTGGCATGGAACACGGCGGTTGGGACGGTTGAGGCGATTCCGAACTTCGTGAATGGGGCGCTGCCGGGCTATCCGGATTACGTGCCGTTCCTCAACGGTGCGATGCTGCCATATGACGATCCGGACTTCGGGAGTTTGGTGTCGCTGGTGGGAGCGGTCGGGGCGGCTTCGCTTATGGGTATCGGTAGGTCTGCTGCGGGCGGAGACGTTGCTGCTCTTGCTACAGCAGATTCACGAAAGTTCTTGGACTACATATTTGCCACGGGCGCTGATCACGGCAAGAACGCCGTTTTTGAATCATTGGGATACTCCGGCGCTGACTCTGTTTCACTGACGCAGATGTGGGAACAACAAGCCACCCAAAAATACGCCCAAGGTCAATATACGCTTGGTAAACTGGATCAATATGGCCAGCGCATTAACATCGAAATTGCGCTGCCTGGGAAGGGAGCCGCAGCTGGCCAAACAAGCTATCTGCGCTCTGGCTGGATGATCCAAAGTGATGGTTCCATCAAGTTGAATACATCATTCTCTGGATTTACTCGGAGCGCGAAATGACGATTCGTATTTATGACAGAGTGAGATTCGTTGGACCGAGAGGTTTGGTTTCCTCACTGAGACCGGGGGATATCGGCTACGTCATTGAGGACTACGGTGACGGTAACTACGAGGTCGAATTCTCCAATGCAGACGGTACAACTCGAGTACAAGAAGTAATTGCAGTCGAACATTTAGAGAATGCTCCGCTGACGCCCTGAGTTACGGCTGAATGTACTTCAGCGCCCAGATGCTGACGCGCGTGGCGTTCCAGCGGTGTACCGACAGCGTTCCACCGACGTGCACGCAACGTTCCGTCAGTGCGTGTCTGTTAGCGCTGCGATCCGAATGAAAACAGGTGCGGTTAATGGGGTGGTGTGGCATTTTTTATACTAGCCCAATAACGGGGATGGGTGGCCCGGCGCCGGGATTGCTCAAGATGATTGCCGATGCAAATATCAAGGTGGTGATTCACAAATGAAATTTTCGGCTAACTATAATCCTGCAACCACGGAATTTTCGTCGATGAAGAAGGAAGAGCTCAAGGAGTTTAATGAGTGGTTTATGTTGAATTTGCCGTACTTCATTGAGGAGTTGACGCAACTGGTACGAAGCACGCCGGGGTTTGAAAACTGGTTTCCGGATTGCTCGCCCCGTTCTTTGGAGAGTTTGGGTACATGGCTGGCGGGAAAGATTGAAAAGCGGGATTTAACATCGGTTGAGATGGGAGAGATCGAGAGTAGATTGGGAAGGGGTGTTAATATTTCCCGGTTGGATTTGACTGATGAAACAAGGCGCCTAATCACTTACGTCGGTATGTATTACGGCGATGTCGCATTGAATAATGTGCCGAATGTCAGGTGGGAGCAGCAGTTGAGAAATAAAAGGTTCGCTGACTACGGGCAGCTCACAATTGCGGGAGGCGAGGCTGTGCCAATTAATCCCGTAAGGATCGTGAGTTCTTTCGCATATGGCGTTGCTAACGGGGAAAAAGACGGAAAACAATTGCGGGAAATGTATGAATATTGGGCGAATCTCTCGCTAAAAAGAGGATGAGGCGTGGAATGTCGGCGAAGAAATTTCCTTCTCTGGCGACAAGGGCATTGCAAAAGTGATCGTCGGGTAGCATTGAAAACCGCCGTTCGAGGCGTTGTCGCCGCCCCGATCGTGCAGCGCGGTTTACGCGGAGCCTGAAAGGGCGATTCAGAAATTTTGAGGTTGGAGATTCGGTTTTTATTGGGCGGTCCGGACAAGCTGCGAAATTTGAAAGTACTGTTGAAATTGAGGTGTCCTTCAGCGGTGTTGCTGAGTCATTTCAGATGCGGCTCGAATGTGGTGGTCGCGAGGTGATGGCTCTCGTGAGCGAGCGAACGGAACTGATCGGATTCTATCGCGAGCAAGGACGACGTGGTATTCGCGCAGTGTTCATCCTGCAGGGCGTGACCTCGGAGGCAATTGTCATCCTCAAGCCGGACATTAGTTGTAAATGGTGGGTGCTTCGTACCAAATAAATCGTATCCGATGGGGAATGTAGCGGCTGGGGGCGAGAAGGGCGGCTCAACACGAAGTAAATGCGCCAGTACTAGGCTAGCCCCCGGCTCGCGGTCCTGGCAAGGGGGCAATGCCCTAGCGGGGCTGGAACGGAGCTTGGCAGCAGAAATCAGTCACCCGCCGTACTATCAAAAAAAGCGGCATTGGCCGGATTCGTGACGTATCGGTTTCTTCAGACGCGTGTATACTGGGGCGCGCTCAAATGCGCAGCTGCGCAAAAATACGCCCGCGGTCAATATATGGTTGGTAAACTGGATCAATGCGGCCAACGCATTAACAACGAAATTGTGCTCCCTGGGGAAGGGTCGGCAGCTCGTCAAACGAGCTATCTGCGCTCTGCCAGGGTGATTCAAAGTGATGGTTCCATCGAGTTAAATATATCATTCTCTGAATTTGCGCGGAGCGCGAAATGACGATTCGTATTTATGACAGAGTGAGATTCGTGGGGCCGAGAGGTCTGGTTTCCTCACTAGACCGGAGGATATCGGCTACGCCATTAAGGACTACGGTGACGGTAACTGCGAGGTCGAATTCTCCAAATCAAGGGTGCTCATTTGCGTGAAAGGTGGGCCCAAGCCGTAGGAGAAAAACATGGAATTGTCGGAGTTGGTTTCAAGAATTGAATCCAAAGAGGAGTTGGCGGATTTTGTGGGTCAACTGCTGAAGGATTTGGATGAAAATAGAGCCGAGTGGGAAAATCAAACGCTTGAGCGGTTTCTTCTTGCAATGGAAAGTTGGATCCGATCTATGGATAGTTTTTACAAAAACACCAACCAAGAAGTTCCGGTAACTCCGAATTGGAGAACGTTGGGCGATATTCTCTACGCTGCGAAGATATATGAATGACGAAATCACGTAGCCTGATTGAGGATCGGCGTCTCTTCGATATCAACCGATTGCGCGAACTCGGCGGCGAGCCGAGTTCGCACTTTGTGGTGTCGAACGGCATTGTGTCGACGGCAGCACCTCGACAGTCCTCTTCACAGCAACCTATGATCACCAAAACCGTCATCATTTAGCGTTTCGAAGTTCGCGCGGATCTGAAATGTCGGCATCAACCACGCAGGATCGTCAACCAGGCCCCAGCCCGAATTGCCGCTACTAAGTCCGTAAGGTCCAGCGGGCGAAAGGACTTTGTTCATCATCGGTTCCGCAGTGGAAACTTTGTTTAGGCACGTATGCTCTTAGATCCAGTTCGTACAAGAGAGGTGATGATTGAGGGAGCGTGGCGCAATGAAGTGCGTCCGTGGCCAGTTCAAGTTGGATAAATGCGACCTTGGATAATTTGCCGAGCAATTCCCCTGCGAGAATTGCTATTACAAGCGCTCGAAATAATGGGCAGCTTTTCACGGCGGTTGCTGGTGTGAATAAGGCAACTGGAAGCTTGGTGATTGTGCCTGTGAAGGTGAAATCATGAAGAGGCTCATGATAAAAATTCCACCTACTGAGGATGCGGCTAATCGGTTGAGACATGTCGTGGAAAGACATGCGTTCGATGTTTCAAGCGGTGTGCTGGATAATTGTGTTGCCAATATAGAGGGTAGTTTAGGCGATCCATCTGGATGTTTGCGCACATTAATGAGCTATGCGGAGGCGGCGGCAATCGCGGTATGGTACGAAACTGGTGATGTTGCAGCCTTTAAGCAATGGTTCTATGTTCGTGCGAAGCTCGAGTATATTCTTTCTCAGTCGAAATATAATGAGCCTATTGGTGCATTGGCATATGAGCGTAGGGCGATTAATGGGATTTATTATTTGGTTTCGGGTCATCAGGGGCTGATTGACTGGTGCGGTGGAATTGATTCTGCATTCGATGGCAAGAGGATAAATAATCCTAATTTATTCGATTTTTGGACGGAGCAGTTTTTCATTGCGTTGCGGGGAGATTGGAATGCTTTGAGGGATCGGTGCGAGCGGGTAATTTCGAATCCGCCCAAGGGGAGTAGAGAGAAAATTTTTACCTGATCATAAATTTTATTTGGCTCTTGCGGAAGGGGATGTTAATGGAATGGAGGTTGCAATTGATGAGTTGGTTTCGACGGAATTAGTTCGCAAGCGGGCGGCTCTGGACGGGGGTTTTTTGCCAGCTTAATATGCGCGTCGGCAGTTATCTACAGTAGTCTTGCTTGGCGGCACGGTTATGAAGTTAATATTGATAGCCCTTATGTGCCGAGGGAGTGGATTTCGAGAGGTGAGCCTGAATCATATTTCGACGAATTTGAATTTATGTCGGAATATGTGATTTGATGTGTTTTTGTTTTGGGTTGTGGTTGGCGAATTGTATGATTTTGGGATGTATTTTAAATTCGGGCAGTTTATGGGGTGACCTATAAATATTACGGTCATTCGGGGAGTTGACGATGGGCGATCAATTTTTGGGCTTGATGTGAAGTGATTTGCCAATCCTAATTTCCCAGTAGGCTTCAGAAAATATACGCTACGACCTATCAAGGCCCGGCTTGGTTTTGTCAGCTGCATTTCTATATGGGGCTGACGACAGGCGACGTATTTTGTGGTTTGTCCCGCAAGACGAACATGTACACCGGAAGCCATGAGAGTTAAGTGCATTCGCTTACTTGACGCGTTCGGTCGCGAGGTACAGTCCTCTCCATGGCTGGCGCTCTGGCGTGTCTACCATGTAATGAGCGTCGAGATTGACGCAGACGGAAAGCGTTGTTATGAGCTAGTGACGTCCGAGAGGGCGGGAGAATAACCAAACATCATGGCAGCTTCAGCGATCTCGAGAAGAACTTCGACAAGTCGGTGGAAGGGATCAAGTGGTGCGAGAAGTCGGTCGCGGACATGATCGGTCGGGATCTGGCACGCACGCCGGCGCCGGTGACTGCTTCCACCACGATGACGACGACTGCGGCCACTGCGACCGCGACGGCCTCGGCCACGAAATGATCGTGATGCGCGTGCAGGATCGTCGCGACACGCGTTCGCGATCCGAATCCGGCAGGGCTTGAAGAAAAGGCGGGGAGGGAAGTGCTGCGGGCGGGCAGGCGGTTTTCATACCACCCATCCGCCCGCCCGCGAAAGCGACCGGCTTACTTGTCGCTATCGCCCTTAATCTGCGGCAACGCCGACGATTCACCCGGCGTCAGCAGCCCGACTTGCGAATACACGCGCAGCTTGTCGCGCGTATCGGTGATGTCGAGGTTGCGCATCGTCAGCTGACCGATCCGGTCGCGCGGCGAGAACGTCGATGCAACCTTCTCCATCGACAGGCGTTCCGGCTGGTACGTGAGGTTCGGCGACTTCGTGCTCAGGATCGAGTAGTCGTTGCCGCGGCGCAGTTCGATCTTCACCTCGCCGGTGATCGCGCGTGCAACCCAGCGCTGCGCCGTTTCGCGCAGCATGATCGCCTGCGGATCGAACCAGCGGCCCTGGTACAGCAGACGGCCGAGACGGCGGCCGTTCTCGCGGTACTGCTCGATCGTGTCTTCGTTGTGGATGCCGGTGACGAGGCGCTCGTAGGCGATGTACAGCAGCGCGAGGCCCGGGGCTTCGTAGATGCCGCGGCTCTTCGCCTCAATGATGCGATTCTCGATCTGGTCGCTCATGCCGAGGCCATGGCGGCCGCCGATGCGGTTCGCTTCGAGCAGCAGTTCGACCGGGTCCTTGAACTCGACGCCGTTCAGCGCGACCGGCTGGCCGGCTTCGAAGCGCACCGTCACTTCCTCGGCGGCGATCTTCACGTCGTCGCGCCAGAAGGCGACACCCATGATCGGGTTCACGATCTTGATGCCGCTCTCGAGGCTTTCGAGATCCTTCGCCTCGTGCGTCGCGCCGAGCAGGTTCGAGTCGGTCGAATACGCCTTCTCGGCCGACATCTTGTACGCGAAGCCGGCCTGGTTCATGAATTCGGACATTTCGGCGCGGCCGCCGAGTTCGTCGATGAACGTCTGGTCGAGCCACGGCTTGTAGATCTTCAGATCCGGGTTCACGAGCAGGCCGTAGCGGTAGAAGCGCTCGATGTCGTTGCCCTTGTACGTGCTGCCGTCACCCCAGATGTTGACGCCGTCTTCCTTCATCGCGGCGACGAGCATCGTGCCCGTCACGGCGCGGCCGATCGGCGTCGTGTTGAAGTACGTGACGCCGGCGGTCGTGATGTGGAACGCGCCGCTTTGCAGCGCCGCAATGCCTTCGGCGACGAGCTGCGCGCGGCAGTCGATCAGGCGGGCGCCGGCTGCGCCGTATTCGATCGCGCGTTTCGGGATCGCGTCGTAATCGTCTTCGTCGGGCTGGCCGAGGTTCGCCGTGTATGCGTACGGGACGGCGCCCTTCAGTTTCATCCAGTGCAGCGCGGCGCTGGTGTCCAGGCCGCCGGAGAAGGCGATACCGACCTTCTGGCCGGTCGGGAGGCTTTCGAGAATCGTGCTCATAGGAATTACCGTGGATTGAAGCCGGTGGGATCGTATTTCGCGGAATATGCGAGTATCGGCTGTCCGGGAAGTTGGGGCAAGACCTGATTTTCGCGCCAATGCGTCGTCGGGCCTGTCGCGGCGGGCCTGGAGGGCGGTTAACCGGCCGGAGAATCCGCCGCGAAGCGGCGCCGAAAGGCGGTCGAAACGGGTGGGCACGCGCCGGTACGCAAGCGCTGTTTCCAGGGCCGGATCGTCCGAAAAGTACGGCCGATGTCGTCAAGACGCGGGCTCGCCCGGATGAAAGAAAGATGAAAGATTTCCGGCGTCTGCCTAAATCCGTCGGCTTCAGACATTCACACCTTCACACCTTCAAATATTCCACGCCTGCGCGGTATCGAGCAGTTTCTCGCGCAACTGATCCACTTCGGCGGCCAGCTTGGCCGTGATCGACACGTAGCCCGACAATTCCGGCGGCGGCGCGTCGTGCGGCGCGTCGGCCGGCCGGCGGCGCGGCGCGAGCCGGCTCGGCGTGCCGAACTTGAGCGCGCGGCTCGCGCCGACGAGCGTGTCGCGGATGCGCCGGTTCACGGCCTTCATCCCGGTTCGCATGTATTCGCGGGCGGCGAGGTCGTCGCGGGCCGGCACGGCGCTCGACAGGATCTCCAGGTAGCCGATGCACAGGCGCAGGCTGCGCTGGATCGCCTCGAGGTGCGTAACCGAGATCTCGCACTCCTTCGACACCGACGGCATCAGCGAACGCAGCTGCACCAGCAGCGCGCTCAGCGCTGCCATTTCCTTAAGGTGTGCGTCGTCGCTCACGGGGCGGTCGCCTGCGAGCCGCGCGTGCACGGCCGCGCACGCGCGCAGCGCGTCGGCGAGCTTGTAGCGCCACGAGTAGGTCGCATAGAGCGGCAGCGCGAACGAGAACGCCAGCGCGATCGCGATGCCGACCAGCACGTTCACCGCGCGCCACAGGCCGTCGACGATCTCGTTGTCGCCGTGTCCGGCGACGATCACCATCGTGATCGCCGACAGCAGCGCGATGTAGCCGGCCTTGCCGATCGCGTGATACGCGCAGAGCCCGCACGCGATCGACATCAGCAGGTAGATCGCGAACGGCATGTGCAGGACCGAATACAACACGATCAGCGCGAGCCCCGCGAGCGCGCCGATCGACGTGCCGAGCGCGCGCTCGGCCGCCTTCTTGCGGATGTTGCCGTGGTGCTGCAGCCCGCCGACGACGATCAGCACGGTGATCGTCGACCATTCGCCGTGCGGCACGCGCAGGCCGGTGGACAAGCCGATCGACACGAGAATCGCGAGCGCGACGCGCGCCGCATGGATCAGCTTCGCGTGCCGGTAGCGGCGGTACGGGTCCAGCAGAGGACGGAGCGCGTGGCGCAGGAGGGGCGGCAGTCGGGCAGGGAGCTGGGCAGTCATGACGGAGCGGGGGGGCCGGCGGGGTGGCCGCCGGGGTGGCCACAATACACGCGGGCGGCCTGCGCGGGCCGGCGCCGCGCCGCACGCGCAGCTGACGTAACGCTAGCCGAACGCGCGCGGGCTGTCCACGGCGAGGCGGCGGAGCGTGGGGGAGTGGGCGGCCGCCGCGTCACGCGTCGGCCGTGCTCGCCTCGGCGTCGGACACGCGATTGCGGCCGCCGGACTTCGCGCGGTACAGCGCTTCGTCGGCCTGCCGCAGCAGCGCCGCGGCATTCACGCGCCCGCCGGTGGCGGTCGCGGTGCCGATGCTCGTCGTCACGTGCCCGTACGGGCTGCGGCCGTGCGCGATGTCGAGCCCGGCGATCGCGCGGCGGATCGTCTCGGCGACGGTCGCCGCGCCCCGCGCATCGGTGTCGGGCAGCGTGACGACGAATTCCTCGCCGCCGTAGCGCGCGACGTGGTCGCTGTCGCGACGCAGGCAGCGCGACGCGGATTGCGCGACACGGCGCAGCACGTCGTCGCCGGCGAGGTGGCCGTAGTAGTCGTTGAACGCCTTGAAATGATCGACGTCGACGAACAGCACCGACAGCGGGCGGCCGCTGCGCGACGCGCGCTGCGCTTCCTTCGCGAGCACCGCGTCGAAGGTGCCGCGGTTGTCGAGGCCGGTCAGCGAATCGGTGTGCGCGAGCCGGTACAGCTTCGACTCGGCGATCTGCCGGCGCCTGAGTTCCCGCGACAGCGCGAGCGAGCCCCACGCGATGAACGCGGTGAACAGGCCCATCAGCACGGCGGTCCAGATCGCGCGATGGCGCCACGATGCGTAGATGTCGATGTCGGCGGGCGCGACGTCGACGAGCAGCGGCAGATTCGCGAGATGCTTGTAAACATAGATGCGGCGCACGCCGTCGATCGCGCCGACGCCCGTGAGCGCGCCTTCGCTGCGGCGCTGCGACTCGATGAAGAGCGGGGAGTCGTGCAGATCGAGGCCGACCACGCGCGCATCGTACGGCAGGCGGGACACGAGCGCGCCGTTGTCCTCGATGACCGCGGCGCTGCCGTGCTTGCCGACGGCGACCCCGTCGAGCAGCGCGCGGAAGTAATCGATGTTCAGCGTGCCGACGACGATCCCGCCGAACGTGCCGTCGGCCCGGACGATCCGGCGGCTGAGCGCGATCGTCAGTGCGCCGCCGCGCAGCCTGGACGCATAGGGCCGGCTGATGTAGAGGCCCGGCGTAAGCCGGTCGCGATGCACGGTGAAATAGTCGCGATCGGCGAAATTGCCTTGCCGCGGCGGCGACCTGGCCGAGTCGATCACGATATTGCCGTGCGGGTCCATCACGAAAATGGCGCCGAGATACGCGCCGGTCGCGGCGCGGTCGAACAGCAGCCGGTGACGCTGGCGCGGCGGTAATGCCATTAGTTCCGGATCGGAGAGACCGTCGACGACGTTTTGTAGTGACAGATCATAAAGTTCGATATTGCGTGAAATATCGCGCTCGATCAGCAGCATCAGATTCCGCGCATTTTCGACCGCATGGCCGTACGCGTCGTTGCGTGCCTCGATTAAAAGCGACGCCGAGAATCCCCAGCTGAGCAGCAGCAGCACGATGCCCGCGACGAGTACGCCGCGGGGCGACAGAATGCGGGCCACAGCCGACACGGTATGGCGGCGCAGCGTAGCAGGCAGCGGGTATGAATTCATCCTCGGGGGCGGCAGGCGGCGGGTATTTGTGTATCGGGGGGCCGCGCGCTGAATATTTCGAATTAACCCGTATTATGTCGCGAAATCTTGAAGCTGGCCGCGCGATGCAAAACATGCTGCGCAAATTACCGGGTTTCCGGCGGTTACGCATCATTACTGCATGCCTTGCGGACGATTTTGATATGAATCAATCGCCAGTCCGTAACATTTCGTCTGATTATTACCGTGTATGTCGATTGATTTGTCGCTTTAATGCGGAATCGGCATACGAGGCGAAGCCGATTAGCATGGCTTGGATTGGAATGACGGATAACCGTTCGGCGAATAGGCGTTTTGCCGCCTGCGCACCGCGAGTGGCGCGTGGCCGCTCGTGCCGCACTCAACCCGTTGATTCCGCGGGCGTTCGCACCCGAGCGATCCCGATGACGAATCAGGTAGAATCCGCGCTTCGCCGCAGGCGCCCGGCGCGCAACGCGTATCGGGGCCGCATCGAATGCATCGCAGGCGGCGCACCCCGATCCCGCTTGCGCCGGCTCCGGATGCCGGCCCGCTCAACGTTCGTCTCGTTTATGTCCGCACTTCCGAATTCCGACCCATCCGGTTCGCCCGCGAACCCACCCAAGCTTCATCGCGCGCTGAAGGCGCGCCATCTGACGATGATCGCCATCGGCGGCTCGATCGGCACGGGCCTGTTCGTCGCGTCCGGCGCGTCGATTTCGCAGGCCGGCCCCGGCGGCGCGATGGTCGCGTACATGCTGATCGGCCTGATGGTCTACTTCCTGATGACGAGCCTCGGCGAAATGGCCGCGTTCATGCCGGTATCGGGCTCGTTCGCGACCTACGGCGCGAAATACGTCGACGAAGGCTTCGGCTTCGCGCTCGGCTGGAACTACTGGTACAACTGGGCCGTGACGATCGCGGTCGAACTCGTCGCCGCGCAGCTCGTGATGCACTACTGGTTCCCGGACGTGCCGGGCGTCTGGTGGAGCGCCGCGTTCCTCGCCGTGATGTTCCTGCTCAACGCGCTGACCGTTCGCGGCTTCGGCGAAGCCGAATACTGGTTCGCGCTGATCAAGGTCGTCACGGTGGTCGCGTTCATCGGCGTCGGCCTGCTGATGATCTTCGGCATTCTGAAGGGCGCGCCGGGCAACGGCTGGGGCAACCTGACGATCGGCGACGCGCCGTTCGCGGGCGGCCTGCCGGCGCTGATGGGCGTCGCGATGATCGCCGGCTTCTCGTTCCAGGGCACCGAGCTGATCGGCGTCGCGGCCGGCGAATCGGAGAATCCGCGCACGACGATCCCGCGCGCGGTGCGCCAGGTGTTCTGGCGGATCCTGCTGTTCTACGTGCTGGCGATCTTCGTGATCGGCGTGCTGATTCCCTATACCGATCCGAGCCTGCTGAAGAGCGACGTGACCGACATCGGCGTGAGCCCGTTTACGCTCGTATTCCGCCACGCGGGCCTCGCGTTCGCGGCCGGCGTGATGAACGCGGTGATCCTGACGGCCGTGCTGTCGGCCGGCAACTCGGGCATGTACGCGTCGACGCGGATGCTCTACAACCTCGCGACGGAAGGCCGCGCACCGAAGCTGTTCGCGAAGCTGTCGCCGGGCGGCGTGCCGCGCAATGCGCTGTATGCGACCACCGCCGTTGGCGCGCTGTGTTTCTTCACGTCGCTGTACGGCGACAAGACGGTGTACCTGTGGCTGTTGAACACGTCGGGCATGACCGGTTTCATCGCGTGGCTCGGCATCGCGATCAGCCACTACCGGTTCCGCAAGGGCTACGTGAAGCAGGGCTACGCGGTCGACCAGCTGCCGTACCAGTCGAAGTGGTTCCCGTTCGGCCCGCTGTTCGCGTTCGTGCTGTGTCTCGTGATCGCGCTGGGGCAGGACTATCAGGCGTTCCTCGCGAACCGGATCGACTGGGCGGGCGTGGCCGCAACCTACGTCGGCATCCCGCTGTTCCTCGTCGTCTGGCTCGGCTACCGGTTCCTGAACAAGAGCCGCTTCGTGCGCTACGAGGATATGGAAATCGCGCCGTGGGTGGCCGCGAACCGCGGCGCGCAGACGCAGCGCGTGGCGAACCGCGAAACCGCGGGCTGATAGCGGTGCGGCACGGCCGCGCGAGATGCGATGAAACGGGAAGCCGCGCGCTTCCCGTTTTTTTTGTCGGCTTTCCCCTGCACGGGGTCAAAGCCGGTTATATTTCCCGACCCTACCGGGCCACGGCCCGGCCGGCGCGACGAGCGCGGCGCGGATCGGGCATCCGGCGCGCGCCTGTTGCGGCGGCCGGCGGCGCCCGGCGTTTCAATCGTTCCGCCGCGGCCGGCACGGCCCGCGGAGCGGCAACCCAGAGGAATTCATGAGCGCATCACCCGCCGAGCGGAAGGCCGGACCCGTTTCCATCGTGCGAATCGAAGCCGCGATCAATGCGTGGCGCGAAGTGTATCCGCCGGCGCCGGACGGCGAGGACGGCTACGCGCTCGACGCCGGCAGCAACTGCCTGGCCGAGCTGTACGGCGCGATGATCTGCTATCGACTGCCAGACGTGCCGCTCGATTCGCTGAGCGACGCGCAGCGCGATGCGCTGTACGCCACCGAGGCGTGACGCGCGGCCGGGACGATGCCGCGACGCGGCGTCGATGAACGAACGGGAAGCCTCGCGGCTTCCCGTTTTGCTTTGCGCGGTGCGGGACGCGCGTGCGGGCGCGACGCTGCTCGCGCCGGTATCGGCGCGCTGTAAGGTATCGTCATGGCATCGGGATCAGGCGAGCACGGGGCGACCGGCGTGGGCGACCAGCGCGGGCGACCGGCGCGGGACGCATCCGCGCGGGGCCGAATGAACGTCCGTGGCCTGTCCGGGAGGGTTCGAACATGGAGTTGAGACACCTCCGCTACTTCGTCGCGGTTGCCGAGGAGCGGAATTTCACGCGTGCGGCCGAGCGCCTGCACATCGCGCAGCCGCCGCTCAGCCGGCAGATCCAGCAGCTCGAGGAGGCGCTCGGCGTGCCGCTGTTCGAGCGCAACGCGCGGCCGCTGAAGCTGACCGACGCGGGACGCTTCTTCTATTCGCACGCGGTGCAACTGCTCGCGCAGACGACCGAGCTCGAATCGATGACCAAGCGGGTCGGCAAGATCGAGCGCAGCATGTCGGTCGGTTTCGTCGGCTCGACGCTGTACGGGATGCTGCCGAAGATCATCCGGCGCTTTCGCAGCGAGTATCCGGCCGTCGAGCTGAGCCTGCACGAGATGTCGACGATGGACCAGATCAAGGCGCTGAAGGAAGGGCGCATCGACGTCGGATTCGGGCGCATCCGTCACGAGGATCCGAGCGTGCGGCGCGTCGTGCTGCGCGAGGAACGGATGATCGTCGCGCTGCCGGTCGGTCACGTGCTCGACGGCGCGAAGCCCGTGCTGTCCCTGCACGATCTCGTGAACGACACGCTGATCATCTTTCCGAAGGCGCCGCGGCCGAGCTATGCGGACCAGGTGCTCGCGGCATTCCACGATCGCGCGCTGCAGCCGCGGCGCATCTACGAGACGCGCGAGCTGCAGATCGCGCTCGGGCTCGTCGCGATGGGCGAGGGCGTGTCGGTCGTGCCGCACAGCGTGTACGGGCTGAAGCGCGACGACATCAGCTACAAGCCGCTCGACGATCCGAACCTCGTGTCGCCGATCATCATGAGCATGCGGATGCTCGACGAATCGGAGGACATCCGCGCGATGCAGGCGCTGATCTACCGGCTCTACGACGAGGCGCAGATGGAGTATCTGCCGCCGCAACCCGAATGAGCGTGCGGGCGGTGGGGGCTTGCTTGACGCCGCGCGCGTCGCCGGGCCACCATCGTCGGCATTCGATGCGGCACGCCCGCGTGCGGCCGCCTTCATGCAGACGACGACATACACATGACTGACATCGTGACCGAGGAGACCTGGGTCGAGACGCCGCAAGGGCGTCTCTTCGCGAAGCGCTGGCGCGGTGCGAGCGCAGTGGAAACGGCGGCACCTGAGCCGGCCGCACCTACGCCGGTCGCACCTACGCCGGTCGCACCGATCGTGCTGCTGCACGATTCGCTCGGCTGCGTCGAACTATGGCGCGACTTCCCCGCACAGCTCGCGCGCGCCACCGGCCGCGACGTGATCGCGTACGACCGGCTCGGCTTCGGCCGATCCGATCGTCATCCGGGGCAGCTCGCCGCGACGTTCGTGCGCGACGAGGCTGGTCACGGATTCCATGCGCTGCTCGAACGATTCGGCATCGATGCGTTCGTCGCGTTCGGGCACAGCGTCGGCGGCGGGATGGCGGTCGGGTGCGCGGCCGCGTATCCGGCGCGTTGCCGCGCGCTGGTGACGGTCGCCGCGCAGGCATTCGTCGAGGATCGCACGCGCGACGGCATTCGCGACGCGGCGCAGCAGTTCGACGCGCCCGGCCAGCTCGACCGGCTCGCGCGCTATCACGGCGACAAGGCCGAATGGGTGCTGCGTGCGTGGGTCGATACGTGGCTGTCGCCAGCGTTTCGCGGCTGGAGCCTCGACGACGAACTGCCGCGCGTGCGCTGCGCGACGCTCGCGATTCACGGCGAACAGGACGAATACGGGTCGGACGTGCATCCGAAGCGGATCGCCGCGCGCGTCGCTGGGCCGTCGACGTTCCTGCTGCTCGACCGATGCGGGCACATCCCGCATCGCGAGCGGCCCGACGACGTACTCGCGGCGGTGGCGACGTTGCTGCGCGACGCGCCCGCCTGAACGTACCAACCTATGCGACCGGCGGGGCGAACCCGCCGGCGCTCAGAACGCCAGCTGGATCGCGAGATCGATCGCGAGCAGCGCGATCGAGCAGCCGATGCCGAGGACCACGTTCGGCAGGCGGTGCTCGAAATCGCGATGGTCGCGGCGCATCGCGGCGCCGAGCAGGAAGATCGCCTCGACGACGATCTGCAGCCCGACGAACAGCAGCATCAGCAGATACTCGTAACCCATCTGCTTGAACGCGGCGAATTGCATCCCGTGATCGCGGATCCACTGGCCGACGCGCAGCAGTTCGTAGACGAACAGCAAGGCGGGAAACAGGTAGCTGATGAAATACGTCGGCGCGGTGGCGTGCCGTAGCTCGAGGTGGAAGTGCTGATGTGTCGTAGCCATCACGAAGCCCTCCTTGCAATGCATGATTGCGGATGCGACGGCGGCGCGGCGACGTGCGGACTAGGGGATTGCCCGATGTATCGGGCGCGGCCGTACGACACCAGCATACTGCCGCGCGGGAAATTTGGCATCCCGTCTGATCATTCGTTGTAAAAACCCCTGCGCGGCGGGCGACACAATCAGCGCGGTATCCGACCGCGGCGGCCGCTCACGGCTTCGCTTGCGCGCCTTCGACGAACAGTTTCGCGACCGACTGGAATTCCCGTTTCAGCGACAACCCCGGCACGGTCAACCAGCGCAGCATCGCCGCGAGATACAGGTGATGGAACCACGTCGCGAGCTGGTCGGCCGCCAGCGCCGGGTTCAGCTCGCCGGCCTGCTGGCCGGCCGCGATCAGCTGCTGCCACACGAGCGCGATGTCGGTGCCGTGCGCCGTCGCACCTTCCGCTTGCGCTGCCCCGATGCTCAGGAATCGATGCCGCAGGTATGCGAGCAGATACACCGGGTGCTGTTCGCACCATGCGGCCGACGCATCGAGCACGCAGGCGATCCGCGACGCGAAGCTTTTCCGTCTTGCGACGTCGCGCTCGAGATGGGCGAGGTCGCGCGCGAGTTCGCCTTCGAGCCAGTGCGCGAGCACGGCTTCCTTCGTCGGGAAGTGGTTGTACAGCGTACGTTTCGCGACGTCGGCCTGCGCGGCGATCTGCTCCATCGTGACGGCGTCGTAGCCGTGCGCATCGAACAGGCGCGCGCCGGTGGCGGCGAGGTGCGCGAGCATCTGGATGCGCTTGCGCGCGCGGCGGCCCGGATCGTCGGTCGTCATCGGCATGGCTCGGGGTTGACGGAAAGTGTACGAATTGCATTAGTATACGACGTGCACTTTTTTGAATCCACTCGTTCTCGCCGTGTGCGAGGAGTCACGCATGAAACTCATCATTGCCACCTACGGCACCGAAGGTGACACGCGTCCGCTCGCGGCGCTGGGTCGCGCGCTGATGGTAGCCGGCCATGAGGTCCGGTTACTGGCCGACGCGGCGACGCTCGGTTCGGCCGCCGCGCTTGGCGTGCCGTGCGCGCCGTTGTCCGGCGATATCCGCGCGGCGATCGCGCCGGACGGCGCGTTGTCCGATGCGGTGCGCGGGCGCGGCGGTTTCAACGACACGTCGAAGGCGCTCGCGGCGATCGCGAATGCGAACACGGAAGCGTGGATGCGCGAAGTCGCGCACGCGTCGGCCGGTTGCGATGCGATCCTCGTGTCGGGGCTGGCGTCGTTCGTCGGGCTGTCGGTCGCCGAGTATCGCGGCGTGCCGGCGATCGGCGCGGGGATGATCCCGATCACGCCGACCGCGGCGTTCGCGTCGCCGTTCCTGCCGCCCGGCAAGGCGCCGCGCTGGCTGAATCGCGCCAGCCACCGGTTCGTGAACGCGCTGCTGTGGCACGCGTTCAGGAAGGCGACCAATGCGGCGCGCGCCAGCGTGTGCGGACTGCCGCCGCGCCGGCGCGTGTGGACCGATCATCCGATGCTGTACGGCGTGTCGCCCGTGCTGCTCGCCGAGCCGGCCGACTGGCCGCCGAATGTGCTGGCATGCGGTCAGTGGCGTATCGATGCGCCGGCGTGGACGCCGCCGCCCGCGCTCGCGGCCTTTCTGGAAGCGGGCGATCGGCCCGTGTATATCGGCTTCGGCAGCATGGCCGGGTTCGATCGGGCCGCGATGGTCGACGCGCTGGTACGGGCGCTCGACGGCCGGCGTGCGCTGTTCCAGCCGGGCTGGAGCGGCATCGATGCGTCGATGCTGCCCGCGCACGTGTGCGTGATCGGCGACACGCCGCACGACGGGTTGTTTCCGCAAGTATCGATGGCGATCCATCACGGCGGGTCGGGCACCACGCATTCGGCCGCGCGGGCGGGCATTGCGTCGGTCGTCGTGCCGTTCGCCGGCGATCAGTTCTTCTGGGCGAACCGGCTGCAGCGGCTCGGCGTGGCCGATGCGCCGGTGGCCGGGCGCCGCGTGCGCGCCGCCGGGCTCGCACGCGCGATCGCGTTCGCGGCGCGGGCCGACACGCAGGCGCGGGCCGCTGAACTCGGTGCGCGGCTCGGGCAGGAGGACGGGTTGCGTGTCGCGGTCGACGCGATCGAACGCTGGGCGCGCCGCGGCGCGCAATGAACGCGCGAGCCGCGCGTCAGAAATGCCCGGTGAACCGGTAGCGGCTGCCCGGGTGCCATAGATTCGCGACCGACGCGACCATCCCTTGCGACCACGTGCGCCGATGCAGCAGCAGGCAGGGCTCGCGTTCGTCCATCGTCAGGTGGCGGCGCGTCGGCGCATCGGGCATCGCGGCCTCGATCCGGTATTCGACACGCTGGAGCGGCGCGACACGCGTCAGGTACTGGTTCGGCGTCGTCGTCGTGAAGTCCTGCAACGCGTATTCGGGCGCGCAGGCGGGATTGACCCAGCGTTCCTCGAGCTGCACGGGTGTGTCGTTCTCGAAGTGCAGCACGCGCGAATGGAAGATCGGGTTGCCCGTGTCGAGCCGCAGCTCGTCGGCAAGCTGCGCGTCGGCGATGGCCGCGCCCACCTCGAGCACCTGCGCCCGATACGCATGGCCGCGCGCGGCGACTTCATCCGAGATGCTGCGGATCGCGACCAGCGTCGATTCGTATTTCGGCGACGCGACGTACGTGCCCGAGCCGCGCGTGCGCGTAAGCACCTGTTCGGCCGTCAGCTCGCGCAGCGCGCGGTTGACCGTCATCCGCGCGACGTTGAATTCGCGCGCGAGCTCGTTCTCCGACGGCACCTGGTCGCCTTCCGCCCACTCGCCCGCGTGGATGCGCGCGAGGATGAAGTCCTTGATTTCCTGATAGATCGGTGTGGTCATGGGGTTGCTGTTCAAGTGACGGCGGCCGCGTGCCGTCGCAGTCCGGCCTTCGTGCGAGGCCCGGCGGAGTGTACCGGGTTCGATGCGGGATCCGCCCGGCCATCGACGCATGATCCCCATTATTTCGGCACATATCCACACGGGAAATCGCGCACAGGCGTGGTTCCGGCGAACGTCGCGCACGAGGCGCGAGTGCACGGCAAACGGAAAAGTATAGACAAATGCGCGCGCGACCGAGAAGCGCGGACTCGTCGCATAAAAGCGCCGTTACAACCGGACGTAAACATAATCGATTGAAATATAAGGGAATCTCGTCGCGATACGGCGCTTTTTCGGCAACTAGAGATAAACACGGATTGCTGGGGGTGCCTCACAAAAGGCAAAGTTGTATGTACAACTTGGGGCGCCGTCTAGATGACGGCTTCCCGGTTGGAAGGGTTCGCGGCGGCGACGCCCGACGGGCCCGTGCCCAGTTCGCCTATGACAGGAACGCCATGAAGAAACTCGCCCTCAGTATTGCCCTCGCGTGTATCGCGGTGGGTGCCCACGCCAAGGATTGGTCGACGATCCGGTTCGGCGTCGACGCCAGCTATCCGCCGTTCGAATCGAAGGACGCAAGCGGCAAGGTCGTCGGCTTCGACGTCGATCTCGGCAACGAAATCTGCGCGCGCCTGAAGGCGAAATGCGTGTGGATCGAGAACGACTTCGACGGAATGATCCCGGCGCTGAAGGCGAAGAAGTTCGACGGCGTGCTGTCGTCGATGTCGATGACGCCGGCACGCGCCGAGCAGATCGCGTTCTCCGACAAGCTGTTCAACACGCCGACGCGGCTCGTCTCGAAGAAGGGTGCGCATCTGCAGCCGACGGCCGAATCGCTGAAGGGCAAGTCGGTGGGCGTCGAGCAGGGCACGATCCAGGAAACCTACGCGAAGGCGTACTGGGCGCCGAAGGGCGTGCAGATTATGTCTTACCAGAACCAGGATGGCGTGTACCAGGACCTGATGTCCGGCCGCCTCGATGCCGCGCTGCAGGACGCGGTGCAGGCCGACCTCGGCTTCCTGAAGACGCCGCGCGGCGCGAACTTCGAATTCGCGGGCAAGGACATCGACGATCCGAAGACGCTCGGCAACGGCGCGGGCATCGGCCTGCGCAAGGACGACGCCGACCTGAAGGCGAAGATCGACCACGCGATCGCCGACATCATCAAGGACGGCACGTACAAGAAGCTCGAGAAGAAGTACTTCGCATTCGACGTCTACGGCGGCTGACGCCTTCGCGGCGCACGCGGCTCCGGCCGCGCTGCGCCGCCCGTCTTTCTGGATGGATACGCTGACATGATTTTCCAGGGATTTGGCCCGCTGCTGTGGGCCGGCACGGTGGAAACCGTGAAGCTGGCGGTGCTGTCGCTCGCCGCATCGCTCGTGCTGGGGCTGGTCGGTGCGAGCGCGAAACTGTCGACGAACCGCGCGCTCAAGGCGCTCGGCACGTTCTACACGACACTGATCCGCGCGGTGCCCGACCTCGTGCTGATGCTGCTGCTGTTCTACGGGATCCAGATCCTGCTGAACATGGCGACCGACGCGCTCGGCTGGGATCAGATCGACATCGATCCATTCGTCGCCGGCGTCATCACGCTCGGCTTCATCTACGGCGCGTACTTCACCGAGACGTTCCGCGGTGCGTTCCTCGCGGTGCCGCGCGGCCAGCTCGAAGCGGGCTTCGCGTACGGGATGAGCGGCTGGCGCGTGTTCCACCGGATCCTGTTCCCGCAGATGATGCGCTTCGCGCTGCCGGGCATCGGTAACAACTGGCAGGTGCTCGTGAAGGCCACCGCGCTGGTGTCGATCATCGGCCTCGCCGATGTCGTGAAGGCGTCGCAGGATGCCGGCAAGAGCACGCTCGATTTCTTCTTCTTCACGCTCGCGGCGGGCGCGATCTACCTCGCGATCACGACGGTGTCGAACGTCGTGCTGCACCACCTCGAGAAGCGTTATTCCGTCGGCGTCCGGAGGCTCGCACTGTGATCGAACTCATCGGCCAATACTGGCAAAACTATCTCTACACCGACGGCTATCGCTTCAGCGGCCTCGCGATCACGCTGTGGCTGCTGGTCGTGTCGATCGCGTTCGGCTTCGCGCTGGCCGTGCCGCTCGCGATCGCGCGCGCGTCGTCGAACCGCTGGATTTCCGGCCCGGTGTGGCTCTATACGTACGTGTTCCGCGGCACACCGCTCTACGTGCAGCTGCTGATGTGCTACACCGGCATCTACAGCCTGCAGGTCGTGCACGACCACGTGCTGCTCGACACGTTCTTCCGCAACGCGATGAACTGCACGCTGCTCGCGTTCGTGCTGAACGAATGCGCGTATGCGACCGAGATCTTCGCGGGCGCGATCAAGGCCACGTCGGCCGGCGAGATCGAGGCCGGGATGGCCTACGGGATGTCGCGCTTCAAGCTCTATACGCGCATCATCCTGCCGTCCGCGCTGCGCCGCTCGCTGCCCAGCTACAGCAACGAAGTGATCCTGATGCTGCACGCGACGACGCTCGCGTTCACCGCGACCGTGCCCGACATCCTGAAGGTCACGCGCGACGTCAATTCCGCGACGTACATGTCGTTCCAGGCCTACGGCATCGCGGCCGTGCTGTACGCCATCGTCGTGTTCACGCTCATCTGGGCGTTCCGCAAGCTCGAGACGCGCTGGCTCGCGTACCTCTCGCCGCGCGGCCATTAATGCAAGGAAGGACCAAGCATGTACAAGCTCACCGTTGATAACCTCCACAAGAAGTTCGGCGACAACGAGGTGTTGAAGGGCGTGTCGATGAAGGCGAAGGCCGGCGACGTGATCAGCATCATCGGCTCGAGCGGCTCCGGCAAGAGCACGTTCCTGCGCTGCATCAACTTCCTCGAGCAGCCGTGCTCGGGGCAGATCACGATCGGCAGCGAGCCGATCGAGACCACGCGCGACCGCAACGGCTCGCTGCGCGTGGCCGACCAGAAGCAACTGCAGCGGATGCGCACGAAGCTCGCGATGGTGTTCCAGCACTTCAACCTGTGGTCGCACATGACGGTGCTCGAGAACGTGATCGAGGCGCCGATGGCCGTGCTCGGAATCGGCAAGGGCGAAGCGGTCGAGCGCGCGCGCACGTATCTGGAGAAGGTCGGTCTCGCGCCGCGCGTCGAGGGCATGTATCCGTCGCACCTGTCGGGCGGCCAGCAGCAGCGTGTCGCGATCGCGCGTGCGCTCGCGATGGAGCCCGAGGTCATGCTGTTCGACGAACCGACTTCGGCGCTCGATCCGGAACTCGTCGGTGAAGTGCTGAAGGTGATGCAGAAGCTGGCCGAGGAAGGGCGCACGATGGTCGTCGTCACGCACGAGATGGGTTTCGCGCGCAACGTGTCGAATCATGTGATCTTCCTGCATCAAGGGAAGATCGAGGAAGAGGGCGATCCGCAGGAGATTCTCGTCAATCCGAAGAGCGAGCGGCTCGGGCAGTTCCTGTCGGGGCGGTTGAAGTAAGTCGCGAGATCGCGTGCCGCGGCACGCGGTGGTTTTTCGTATTGTTTCTCATTGCTTGTCGGCGCGATTGGTCATCGCGCCGTTTCTTTTCCTGACCCCTTCTCTTGCACGCGCTCGCCCATTCCGGCGGCGGCGCTTCATTCGAAGTCCAGAGCGTTGTGCTGATGAAAGCTTCGAAAGCATGCGAGTGCACAGCCGTCGTCGAGCGGCCGATGTCAAAGATCGTCAATTGCGGGCAGGTGCGGTGCACGGAGATCGGGTGATCGGCGTTAAGCAGATACCAGCCGGATCACCGGCTGACCTATCCCGGAGAATGTCCATGAACCGCATCGCGAAGATCCTGACGGCCACCGCACTGGCTTGTGCCGTTCTCGTGCCGGCCCTCGCCGAAGCGCACTCGCACCGCGTGTGCCATTTCAATCACCACCACCATCGCGTGTGCCACTGGGTGCACTAAGCAGGGTTTTCCCGGCGCGGCTCCGGGACGCTTTCACCCGTCAGGCAAATCAGGAGAGGACCATGAAAAAGATGATGTTGATCGCCGCGCTTGCGGCCGGCGTCGGTCTGTCGACCGCTGCGTTCGCGCAGGTTCCGGCCAGCGCACCGGCGGGCACGACCGGTCTGTGCAAGGACGGGTCGTTCTATTCGGGCGCGTCGAAGAAGGGTGCATGCGCGGGTCACAAGGGCGTGAAGGCCTGGTACGGCGCATCGGCTGCTGCGGCGGCCAGCGCACCGGCCGCGGCGCCCGCAATGGCGGCATCCGCTGCTCCGGCATCGGCCGCCGCGCCCGCGAAGAGCGCGCCGGCGACGACCGCGGCAGCGCCGGGCGGCGGCGCGGGCCAGGTGTGGGCCAACGACAGCACGAAGGTCTATCACTGCTCGACCGACAAGTACTACGGCAAGACGAAGCACGGCAGCTACATGTCGGAAGCGGAGGCGAAGACGAAGGGCTTCCATGCATCGCACGGCAAGGCCTGTTCGTAACGCAGGCCGGGCGCGCGGGTTCGCTCGCTCGCGCGTCGGCTGAACGCTGCTGGAAATCGCGCCCCGCCCCAACGGCGGGGCGATTCATTTGCAACGCCGGCGAATACCGTGCCGCTCGGCTTCAGCGGGCGTGATGCGATCATGTTTCGGCCACCGCATCGTGCGTCGTTGCGCGCGCATCGAGCAGTGCGCGCAGCGTGACGTAGTGCGTGCCGTTCGCGTTGCCTTCCGAATCCGCGGTGCGATCGTACGGCTCGTTGTCGTGGATCGTCGCGCGCACGATCGGATAGATCTGCGTTTCCCAGCGGGTGCCGTTGAACACCCCGTAGTGGCCCGCGCCCGTCTGCACGTGGTGCGTCTTGAGATATGGCGGCAACCCCGAACACAGCTCCTGCGCGGCCATCGTCTGGCCGACTGCGCAGATATCGTCCTTCTCGCCTTCGATCGTCAGCAGCGCGGTGCGATGAATCGCCGCCGGTTCCACGAGCCTGTCGCCGACCGTCAACTCGCCGCGCGCGAGCGCATATTGCTGGAACACCTTCTCGACCGTTTCCAGATAGAACTCCGCGGTGAGATCGGCCGTTGCGAAGTATTCGTCGTAGAAGTGCCGCAGCGTGTCGGCTTTCGCGGGGTCGCCTTTCGCGCGCTCGTAATACAGATCGGCAAACGACGCCGCATGCCGGTCGGGATTCATCGACATGAAGGCGCCGACCTGCACGAAGCCCGGATACACGCACCGCTGCGCGCCGACGAAGCCGGCCGGCACGACGCTGATCAGGTTCCGCGCGAACCATTCGATCGACTGGCTCGTGGCGAGCGCGTTGACCTTCGTCGGATTCACGCGGCAGTCGATCGGGCCCGCCATCAATGTCAGGCTCGCGGGCTGCGCCGGATCGCCGCCGGCCGCCATCAGCGCGACCGCCGCGAGCGCGGCGACGGTCGGCTGGCAGATCGCGAGCACATGTGCGTCGGGGCCGATCTGGCGAATGAAGTCGATCACGTGCACGACGTATTCGTCGAAGCCGAACCGTCCGGCCGTCAGCGGGATGTCGCGCGGGTTGTGCCAGTCAGTGATGTACACGTCGTGGTCGGCCAGCATCGTGTGCACCGTGCCGCGCAACAGCGTCGCGAAATGCCCGGACATCGGCGCGACGATCAGCACGCGCGGCTGGGGTGCGACCGGCCGCGCCTTGCGGAAATGCAGCAGCGTGCCGAACGGGGTGGCCGCGGCAGCCTCCTCGACGATCGGTACCGTTTCCCCGTCGACGACGATCGACCGGATGCCGAACGGTGGACGCCGGTGCGAGAACGCGCAGCATTCGAGTAGTTCGCACAGTGCGTCGAGCGTGCGGCCCGTCGGCGTGGTGGTGGACGGCGGCCACAGCGCCATCGTCGCGCGTGCAGTGGCCGCCCATGCGCGCGCCGGGCGCAGGCATTCGGCAGACCATTGATAGTACGGATAGGCAAGCAGGTTCATGACCGTCGCTCGTTGCGCTGCATTGCATCAAACGAGGCAAGCCGTGTGCCAGCGCGCGGCTGGCACGCGCGTTGCACGCAGTTCGTGAGTGCGGCGGCGCAGGTGGCACGCGATGACGGACGGCCGAAGGCGATGCGTTGCCGCGCCGGTCCGGCGTGTGGCCCGTACCACGATACGGTGCGACGCTGCGCCGGTTCGGCGAATGCGCCGCACGGGTATGGTGCGGATGACGCCGTGCAGCGTCCGTTTTCGGTGCAGGGGCACGAACGGCATTGGGTAGGGGAGCGACATGGAATCCACCGGAAAGACGACGCTGACCATCAGCAGCCGCAATTACTCGTCGTGGTCGATGCGCGGCTGGCTGCTCGCGAAGCTGAGCGGGCTCGCGTTCGACACGGTCAGCGTGCCGATCGACGCCGCGTCGCGGGCGGAATTGCTGCTGCTGTCGCCGTCGATTCTCGTGCCGTGCCTGACGCACGACGGCAATGCGGTGTGGGATACGCTCGCGATCGCCGAATACCTGAACGAAATCCGGCCGCAAGCGCGGCTGCTGTCTGAAGACCGGCATGCGCGCGCGCATTGCCGGTCGATCTGCGGCGAGATGCATTCCGGTTTCAGCGCGCTGCGATCCGCGTTGCCGATGAACCTGCGTGCGCATTTCCCCGGCTTCCGGATCTGGTCGCGTGCGCAGCACGACATCCAGCGGATCGTGACGATCTGGCGCGAGTGTCTGGCCGCGTACGGCGGCCCCTGGCTGTTCGGCGCGGAGATCGGCATCGCCGACGCGATGTATGCGCCGGTCGTCACGCGCTTCCTGACCTATGACGTGAAGCTGGAGCCGGATATCGCCGAGTACTGCATGCAGGTGCTCGCGCATCCGTTCGTGGCGGAGTGGATCGACGCGGCGAAGGCGGAGCAGGAAGACATCGACGAACTCGACATGGAGTTTTGACGCGCGGGATCGCATTGCGCTTTCAATTGCACTACACGCACGCGCATCGAAGTGAACAATCGAAGTGAACATTGCGAAACAGCCGCGCAACCCGCAAACGTTTCACGTTGATTTCGCGCAAAAGCGAGTGCGAACTCCCTAAAGGATGTTGCGCCCGATGACGTAAACGAGTCACGGGGATGACTCGCGATCGCATGCTTCCGACAGGCGACGCGCAGTCCGCAACATTCAGCGCAGCAGGGGGATCGACGTGAATCGTCAGCAATCGTGGACGCGTACAGCGGCGCCTGGAGAAATCATTTACTCGGAGGGCTTCGCCGGCGAGCCCGTCATCTTTCTGATCGCCGACGGCAAGGTCGAGCTGTCGACGCGCTGCGAAGACAAGCGCGTCGTCGTCGCGACGCTCGGGCGCGGCGAGTTCTTCGGCGAATCCGCGCTGCTCGCGGCCGAGCCTCGCGCGCATACCGCGAAGGCGCTGTCGTTCTGTCAGCTCACGGTCGTGCCGGCCGCGGTGCTCGACGAAGAGATCGAGCACGTGTCCGCGCTGCTTCGTCATGTCGTGCGCACGATGATCCGGCGCGTGAAGCGCAAGGACGACCAGCTCGCGACCTATACGCACGCCGACTTCATGCCGGGCGTGCTGTCGTATGCGCATGTGCTGTCGCTGATGGCGGGCGCCGACACGCGCGGCTCCGACGACGCATGGTCGCGCCGGCCGATGCAGGCGCATGCGGCGGAAACGTCGGTGCCGCTCGCGGACGTGATCCGCCGCTGTCGCGCGATCGCCGGCCATTCGCGCCCGCACGTGCTCGCGATGCTGCACCGCATGGAGAAGCTCAATCTGGTCACGATCGAAGCCGCGCAGGCCGACCATGCCGGCGGAGCGGGCGATTACGCGGGTTCGTCGGATGCGCGTCAGGTCGTCACGTTCGATGCGGCGCGCGTGATCGATCGCGCGCAGCAGGTCGCCGATCACGATCTCGACCTGTCGATCAACAGCGAGCTGGAGCTGATCGAGCTGGCCGACCTGGAGGCGCTGATCGGCGTCGACCGGAAGCTGCTGCTCAACAAGCTGTCGCACGGCGAAATCGCCGACGAGGTGTTCGCGTTCCGCAAGTCGAAGGTGCTCGGTTACGTCGAGCAGAAGGGCGTCGCGTATTTCTCGCGCCGCAGCCCGCGCGCCGGCGGCGACGTGCGCGCGCTCGAGGACATCGTGTGGATCGATCAGCGCACGCTGTTCGACGTGATCAGCGCATTCGACACGTACGATCTCGCGAAGCTGATCGCGAGCCTCGATGATCGCGCGGTGGCCGACAAGCTGTTCTCCGTGATGACGGAGGCACGGCGCAACGAAGTGTCGTGGGTGATGCGTCGCGAGTTGAAGCTCGATCCGATCGAGATCGAGGAGATCGGGCAGCGCGTGCTCGATGCCGTGCGTGTCGCCAAGGCGCCGGCGCCGTCCGCGCCCCTCGCTGCATCCGACGCGTAACACTCGACCTGACGGAGACGCATATGGACCTGTTGACCCTGGCCGGCGTGGTGCTCGGCGGCGCGGCCATCGTGTTCGGCTTCGCGCTGGAAGGCGGCCACTTCTCGATGCTGTTCCAGGTCGAGGCGCTCGTCATCGTGCTCGGCGGCACGCTCGGCGCGGTGATGATCCAGAACACGTGGGCGCGCTTCTTCGATGCGGTGAAGCAGTTGCGGCTCGCGTTCGTGCGCGCGCAGGAAGTCGATCGCAAGCACCTGACCGACCTGCTGGAGTGGGGCGATCGCGCGAAGCTCGACGGCTTGCTCGCGTTCGAATCGATGGACGTGAGCGGCATTCACCCATTCGCGCGGCGCGGGCTGGAACTGCTCGCGAACGGCGTGTCGACCGCCGTGCTCGAGGACGCGCTGCACCGCGAGCTCGACGCGTACGAGCGCAGCCGGCTCGCGGCCGCGCGCGTGTGGCATCAGGCCGGCGGCTATGCGCCGACGTTCGGCATCCTCGGCTCGGTGCTCGGGCTGGTGCAGGTGACGAGCCACATTCTCGAACCGGCGCAGCTCGGGCCCGGCATCGCGGTTGCGTTCATCGCGACGCTCTACGGCCTCGCGTTCGCGAACCTCGTGTTCCTGCCGCTTTACGGCAAGCTGCGCGCGCAGATCGACAGCGAGCTGCGGTTTCGCAAGCTGTATCTCGACGGCTTGCTCGCGATCTCGCGCAAGGAGTCGCCGCATACGATCGAAACGCGGCTGACCGGCGACGTGCGCGGCCGCGCGGCGGAATCGCTCGCATGACGCACCGGGAGCTTCGACATGACGGCTCGAACTGACGGCATGCGTACGGCTTCGGCCGCGGCCGACCGCGACGACGATGAAGCGGAAGGCACGCAGTCCGGACGCTGGCTGATTTCGTACGCGGATCTCATCACGACGCTGATGGTGCTGTTTCTCGCGCTGTACGTGCTGCAGCTCGCGAAATACAACGCGCTCGATGCGCGCTATCAGACGCTCGCGCGGCACGACGGCGGCGCGGCAAGCGTGACGGCGGCCGCACCTGCGACACCCGAGCGCGCGCCCGCATGGCTAACCTCGCTCGATGCGCTGAAGACGAACGGCCGCATCTCGCTCGTGCGCGCGCCGCACGGCATCGAGATCGGCATCGATGCGAAGATCCTGTTCAACGTCGGCGATGCGCGCCTGCTGCCCGACGCGACGCCGGTGCTGAGTGAGATCGCGCGCGCGTTGAGCGAGCATGCGACCGGCGACATACTCGTCGAGGGGCATACCGACAGTGCGCCGATCGCGAACGCGAAATACGAATCGAACTGGGAGCTGTCATCCGCGCGGGCGGGCAGCGTCGTGCGCTATCTGGCCGAGCGCGGCGTCGCGCCCCACCGGCTCGCGGCGATCGGGCGAGCCGACACGCAGCCGCTCGTCGCCGGCGACGATGCGCCCGCGCGGGCGCGCAACCGCCGCGTGACGATCTTCGTCGCATATTGATCGCGCGACGTTCGGCGGGGCCGCCACGCCCGCCAGTCGACCCCATATCGGATCCCGCATGACGGACATGTGAAATCGGCGATGCGATTTCGCGCGTGCCTGCCGATAACCCAAGCTGGCTCAGACCGAGCGGTTATCGAGGGTTCCCCATGCATTTCTGGCGCAAGCTGTCCATTCAGAACAAGCTGATTCTCAGCATGACGAGTTGCCTGCTCGTGTTCGTCGCGATCTCGAGCGGGTTGAGCGTCCGCCTGATCGGTCACGCGGTGCGCGATCGCGTCGTCCGCGAAGAGCTGCCGACGGCCGTCAGCGGCATCCGGGCCGACGTGCAGCGGCAGATGGCCGGACCGATTGCCGCGTCGCGCCTGCTCGCGCGCGATGCGTTCCTGCTGCAATGGGAAGCCGACGGCGAGCCGGATGCCGGCACGCGCAACTGGATCCAGCTTGCGAAGAACGTGAAGGACGAGCAGAAGGCGGCGTCCGTGCAGTGGGTGTCGGTGAAGAGCGGCAACTACTACAACGAAGGCGGCCTGCAGCGCAAGGTCACCGGCGAGGATCGGTGGCTGACGAACTTTCTCGCATCCGGCAAGGCCTTCGACGTGAACATGGATCGCGAAGTCACGCTCGGCGGCTACATGATGTTCATCAACAGCCGCGTGGAGCTCGACGGCGCGCCGATCGGCGCGGCCAGCATGAGCCTGTCCGTCGATGCGCTCGCGAAGGGCATCGCCGCGTACCGGATCGGCGACACCGGGTTCGCGTACCTCGTGCGGCCGGACGGCGCGTTCATGATGCATAGCGATACGTCGCTGATCGACGGCAAGCACTTCCTGAAGGACGAAGCGGGCCTGCCCGGCGACGCGGCGTCGACGCTGCTGGCCGGCAAACCGTATGCATACCTGAGCTACGACGGCGACGGCGGTGCGCGCTTCATCGCGACGTCGTTCATTCCGGAGCTGAATGCGTACGTGGTCGTCGAAGTGCCGCAGGCCGAACTGCTCGGCCCGGTCACGCGCGCGATTCGCAGCGCGGCGCTGGTCGCCGCGGTGGTGGGCCTTGGCGTCGCGCTGGTCGTGATCTGGCTGGTCGGGCGCGCGATCGCCGCGCCGATCCGCCGCGCGGCGACGCTGCTGTCCGAGATCGCGAGCGGCCAGGGCGACCTGACGCGCCGGATGACGGTCGAGAGCGAGGACGAGATCGGACAGTTGTCGGACGCGTTCAACCGCTTCGTGTCGTCGTTGTCGACGCTCGTGCATCGGATTCGCGCGGCGTCCGCGTCGATCGCGACCGGCTCCGCGCAGATCGCGTCGGGCAACGCGGATCTCAGCGAGCGCACCGAAGGACAGTCGAGCAACCTCGAGCGCACGGCTTCGTCGATGGAGGAAATCACGGCGGTCGTGCGCAACAACACCGAAACCGCGACGACGGCCGCGAAGCTGATCACCGGCGCATCCGATACGGCGTCGCGCGGCGGGCAGGTCGTCGGCGAAGTCGTGTCCACGATGGAGCAGATCAGCGATGCGTCGCAACGGATCTCCGAGATCATCGTGATGATCGACAGCATCTCGTTCCAGACGAACATCCTCGCGCTGAACGCCGCGGTCGAGGCGGACCGGGCCGGCGAGCAGGGGCGCGGGTTCGCGGTCGTCGCCGCGGAAGTGCGCAACCTCGCGCAGCGCAGCGCGCAGGCGGCGAAGGAGATCAAGGCGCTGATCGAGCACAGCGCGGGCACGGTGAACACCGGGTCGCGGCTCGTCAGCGAGGCCGGCAAGGTGATGCGCGATGTCGTGTCGCAGGTGCAGGGCGTCAGCGCGATGATGAGCGAGATCGCCGAGGCGAGCCTGGAGCAGAGCGCGGGCATCGACCAGATCGGCGACGCGGTGCAGTCGCTCGATCAGATGACGCAGCAGAATGCGGCGCTGGTCGAGGAAAGCGCGGCGGCCGCCGAGAGCCTGAAGCAACAGGCGGCGGAACTGACGCGACTGGTATCGGCGTTCAAGGTCGACGAATGAAGCCTGCGCGACGTTAGAATGAAGCGTTTCTGAGGGACGGCTGCCGCGGGATGACGGCAGCCGTTTTCGCTGTCGGCGCGGGGTTCGGTAACGTCATAAAAAATGAAGCGCATATCAAGACTGAAGATCGGGGCGGGGGTGGTGGTGGTCGCGGCGCTGCTCGCCGTAGTCGGGGCGAAGGTGATCGCATCGCCGGCGCAGTCGTATCTTGCCTATCGGAGCAAGGCTGCGGCGAGCCTCGCGGCGGCGCGGATCGAGGATCGGGCGGCCCTCGACAAGCAGTACACGGCCGACGTGAATGCACGGCTCGCGAAGCTGATCGGCACGGTCCGCGCGCGAGGGTTTGCCGCGAAGGCGGAGGGCACCGTGCAGAGCGTCGGCCCCGTCGACGGAATGCCGCCGGGGCCGGACGGGTTGTCCTTCAAGTCGGAGGACGGCAAGACGAATCTCGTCGTCACGACGGTTGCGCTGCTGAAGGCGTGGGCGAGTACCGCGGATGCGGGCATCAAGCCGACCGACGACGTCGCCGCGATGTTCGACAATGAAACGCTTTACACGAACGTGTTCGGCGACGACGCCGCGGCGTTTCGCTTCGCTGAAGTGCCCGTCAAGCGGCAGCCGGCCGACGGCGTCGTGAAGGCGTTGCTGCTGGGCGAAAGCCAGGACGGCGTGCCGGACGGGGCGAACACGCTGGCCGTGTCGGTGCGGCAGGGCCAACGGGTGTACATCCTGTGGAAGAGCGTGACGCTGCGCCCGATCGCGGCATGCAGTGCGGCGCGCGTGCCCGAGGATGCGCGGCAGGCGTGTTTCGCCAAACAGATGGCGTCCCAGCGGATTTACCCGCGGCTGATCGCGCAGGCGCAATCGATGGCGGATGCGGTGGTCCGATAGCGGGAAACGGGCAACGACACGCGCGCGTCGCTGCCCGTCGGGATGCCGTCAGACGAAAGCCTTCAAGGCGAGCGCAACGCCTGCAACCCCAGCGCGAGCGCGTTGAACGGCATCTCCGCGGCGCCCATCGAAAAGCTCGTCGCGTTCGCGCTCGCCCCCGGCATATGCATCAGCGCGTGAACGATCCGCTCGCTCGCATGGCCGTCGCCATACGGATTGCTCGCGCGCGCCATTTCCTCATACGCGCTTTCGCTGTCGAACAGCCGTGACGCTTCCCAGATGATCCGTTCCTGGTCCGTGCCGACGAGCCGCGCGGTGCCGGCCTGGATCGCTTCGGGGCGCTCGGTCGTCTCGCGCGTGACGAGCACCGGCTTGCCGAGCGCCGGCCCTTCCTCCTGGATGCCGCCAGAATCCGTGATGATGAAATGCGAGCGTGACATCAGGAATACGAACGAAAGATATTCCTGCGGATCGATCAGGTAAATGTTCGGCACGTCGCCGAGCAGCGCGCGCGCCGGCTCGCGCACGTTCGGATTCATGTGCAGCGGATAGACGAACTGCGCATCGCGATAGCGGTTCGCGAGCGCGCCGAGCGCGTTGCAGAAATGCCGGAACGGCTCGCCGAAGCTCTCGCGGCGATGGCCGGTGATCAGCACGACGCGACGCGACGGCTCGAGAAACGGAAAGTGCGCGGCGACCGTGTCGCTGAGCTCGGCATTGTGATCGAGCATCCGTTTGACGTCGTGCAGCGCGTCGATCACGGTATTGCCGGTCATCACGACCGCACCCACCGGGATACCTTCGCTGAACAGGTTGTCGCGCGCCCGGCCGGTTGGCGCGAAATGCCATGACGACACCGCGTCGGTCACGCGGCGATTCAGTTCCTCGGGCCACGGCGACCAGATGTCGCCGCTGCGCAAACCGGCTTCCACGTGTCCGACCGGCAGATAGCGATAGAACGCGGCGAGACTCACCGCCAGCGTCGTCGTGGTATCGCCGTGCACCAGGACGACGTCCGGATGGAAATCCTCGAAAACGACGCCGATCGCCTGCAGAATGCCGGTCGTCACGTCGGTCAGCGTCTGGCTCTGACGCATCAGATTGAGATCGTAGTCGGGCTTGATGCCGAACAACGTGAGGACCTGATCCAGCATTTCCCGATGCTGGGCGGTGACGCATACGCGGGCGTCGACATCCCTGCGCGCCTTGAGTGCGCGCACGAGCGGCGCCATCTTGATGGCTTCCGGCCGAGTCCCGAACACAAGCAAGATCTTTTTCATCGTTATCCTCGTTGAGCTTCTTCGCACCGTACGACCCGGTACCTGGCGCCAAGCAGGGTGGCTGGCGAACCGTCCCGTGCCCGCACGCGGTCGCGCCGACCGGCGCCGGCCGCGCGACATGCGGCGGCGGTGCGGGCGAGCGCGCCGCTTCTGTCCGCGCGGTCTGCGCCGCGCAATCGTCGGACTACGCCCGTTACCTTGGATCTCGTCGATCACGTCATGAGCGTTCCTCGCTGTATCGATCGTCACGTCTTCCGTCACACCTTTCGCACTGCCACGCGATGGCGCACCCGGCGGGTGTCCCTGCGTTCGATACAGCAATATTCAAACCAGCCGCCCTCCGGAATGGTCCGGATCGCGGGGCCCGCGCGGTTCGTCAAGGAACGTTTCACAACTGCTACGGACGCCCCATCGGCGGGCGGTCGCGACGCAGATAAACGGGCGGCCGCGCGTGCGATCGGCACGCTCGCATCATTCGGCGAACAGCGATGGGGGTCGTGCATCGGTGGGTGGTCGAACGTCATGCATCCTTCGAAGCGCATTGAATCGCTTCGATCTGCGAATTTTGTCTGGGCAATGAACGCAGCGTCATCGCGCGTCCGATTCCGGTCGCGCACGCGTGATTTCGTCGCCGCGGAGCAGCGGCGGCGTCGTGCGGGCTGACAGGCTCGAAATGTTGCGTATCTGTAACGCGCGGCCGGAATGACGTGGCCGCATCCGTGTCGCGTCCATCCGCAGAGCACCGCAGCGGGGCGCCGCGCACGCTTGCCGCCCGCGGTCCATGCCACGGCGATTCGCGATCGGTTACGTTCGTGAGCCGCGTCGCGCAAGGCGACACGCACGTGAAGAGCAGACGATTCGCCGCCGGATGCGTACGCGGCGCGAGTCCGGGCCGCGCGTATCGCCGAAAAGCTGATTCGCAGATGAATCAAAAACTCCGCCCGCGACCCCGACCGCGCGCGCCGCTTGCTGGCTAGCCCTTGCCGCACGCGGCACGGCGGCCGATGGCTCGCCGCTTGCTTGTTCTGGCCGGACAGGCGCGTTCCGACGTGTTGCTACGACAGCGGACGGAGCGCCACAGCAGCGAATCCGGAAAGCGGCACACCACGCTCGTCCTGCGCGGAAGAAGGCCGCGCATGCGCGACGAACGTGCAGCCGCTTCCCATTGACATCCGCGCGACTCACGGCCCGGGCTCCAGCGCTCGGCGGCCGCCGTCGCCGGCACGGGGGCAGGACATGAAGAACCGTCGGTCGGTGTCGCTCTGCATCGAAGGCATTCTGCTGTTGATCGTGCTGGCCTGCGCGCTGGCCGTGCGCGACACCGCCACGCGGCCGGCGGCCGCAGCGGTGCGCGTCGGCATGTCGGCGGCCGATGCGGCCGAGCGCAGCGTGCGCGATGCCGCGCCGCTCGTGGTGCGCGAGTCGACCGATGCGAACGCGCTGCTCCAAACGGCGCGGGCCGACGACGCGCCAATCACGTTCGATCCCGACACGCTGCTGATGCCGGGCGTCGCGTACCTGTGGCTGTTCACGCTGCTGACGTGCGTCTACGCCGCGCGGCATTACGTATTCAGTCTCGACCGCCTGTTCAAGCCGCAGCACGCGCCTTATCAGACGATTACCCACGGCGAATGGCCGCGGCTCACGGTGTTCGTCGCCGCGCACAACGAGGAGGCCGTCGTCGTCGATTGCCTGATGGCGTTGCTCGCGACGACTTATCCGCGCGACCGGCTGACGATCATTCCGGTCAACGACCGTTCGACCGACAACACGCGTGCGCTGATCGACGAGGTGCAGGCGCTTGCGCCCGATCTCGTCAAGCCGTTTCACCGCGAGAGCGGCAAGCCGGGCAAGGCCGCCGCGCTGAAGGATGCGCTGCGTTTCATCCGCGGCGACATCATGGTGGTGTTCGACGCCGACTACCTGCCGCGCCCCGGGCTGCTGAAGGAACTCGTCGCGCCGTTCTTCGATCCGGAAGTCGGCGCGGTGATGGGCCGCGTCGTACCGCAGAACGCCGACAGCAACCTGCTCGCACGGCTGCTCGATCTCGAGCGCGCGGGCGGCTACCAGGTCAATCAGCAAGCGCGCAACAACCTGAACCTGGTGCCGCAATACGGCGGCACCGTCGGCGGCATCCGCAAGAGCGCGCTCGACGCGGTCGGCGGCTGGTGCGACGACACGCTCGCCGAGGATACCGACATGACCTATCGCCTGTTGTTGAGCGACTGGCGCACGGTCTACCTGAATCACGCCGAATGCTATGAGGAAGTGCCCGAGCGCTGGGCGGTGCGCGCGCGGCAATTGACGCGCTGGGCGAAGGGCCATAACCAGACGCTGCTGCGCTATCTCGGCCCGGTGTTGCGCAATCCGCTGCTGTCGCGGCGCTGCCGGCTCGACGGCGCGCTGCTGCTCGGCGTATTCCTGATGCCCGCGCTGCTCGCGATCGCATGGGCGACCGCGATCACGCTCTATCTGCTCAACGGCGTCAACTCGACGGCGCTCGGCCTGCTCGTGTCGCTGTTCGCGCTGTTCGGCTTCAGCACCTTCGGCAATTTCGGCGTGTTCTTCGAGATCGTCGTCGCCGCCCGGCTCGACGGTCGCGCGACCCGCCTGCGGCTCGTGCCCGTCAACGTGGTCGGCTTTTGCGTGACGATTGCGGCGGTGGTGTCCGCGCTGTGGGGGCTCGCGCTCGACATCGCGTTGCGCCGCGAACTGAAATGGGACAAGACCGAGCGCTTTCGCCGGCAACTGAAACCGGGGCGATGAACGATGACGACCTTCAATGTGATGGTGCCGGTGGCCGGGGTGCTCAGCCTGCCGTTCCTGCCGTTGCTGCATGAACTGATCCGGCGCAGCGACGTCGCGGCGCTGCCGATCGGCGACGGACCGTTCGTCGATCAGGCGCTGCTCGCCGCGCGCTGGCACGATGCGCTGCGCATGCACGCCGACGATGTGCCGCCGGCCGATCCGTCCGCCGCGCCGCCGTGGCACGCGCTGGGGCTGCTGGTGCGGCATGACGAAGAGATTCGCGTGTTGCGTCACGAGCATTGCGACGACGTGCTGTATGCGGATCGCGCGATCACGCTCGACGGCGGCGCGCGGGCCGCGTATGCGTTCGCCGAGCAGCGCATCGACATTCACGCGGGCGCGACGATCGGCATGCTCGCGCACGCATCGCACATCGACGTCGAAAGCGCGGTGCTGCGCGGCGTCGTGGTCGGCGGGACGATGTACCTGCACGGCGCGGGCGGCTTCGTGTGCCTGTACGGCGAGCCGATCGTGTTCGGCAAGGCCCCGGAGCTGCCGGCCGCCGATACGGCCGGCGCGCCGCGCCGCGCGGTCTCGCTGACGCGCCACTTCGCGAAGCTGCCGTATCGCTACGTGCATGGCCGCTACCTGCTGCCCTGCGATGTGCGTCTGCCCGCGCACACGGTCGTGCAGGGCAACCTCGTGGTGGACGGCACGCTGGTGCTCGGCGACGGCTGCGTGCTGCGCGGCAGCGTCAAGGCGCATCGCGTCGAGCTCGAACGCCACGCATTCCTGCATGGCGCGGTGTTCGCGCGGGACGACGTGCTGCTCGCGAGCGGCAGCTGCATCGATGGCGTCGTGTCCGCCGGCGGGCTGCTGCGCCTGACCGGCGGGCGCATCGGCGCCCCCGGCCATCCTGTCAGCGCATGCGCACGCGACGTCTCGGTCATCGGTCATGCCTGCGTGCACGGCGACCTCGTCGCCTGCCGCAGCGGCTGGTTCCACGCATCCCGTTAAGGAGCGCCTTCTCATGTCCGATCGTTTTCGTCGTCGCGGCGCGCGCGCGCCGGTCGCCGCCCTGGCGGTGCTGTACGGCGTCGCCGTCGGCCCGCTGCCGGCGCTCGCGGCGCAGCCGGATGATGCCGGCGCGCCGCCACCCGCGCAGTCGCCCGACGTTGCGGCACCAGTCGCTGCGCCCGTCGCTTCACCAGTCTCCGTGCCCGTCGCCTCGCCCGTCATCGTGCCGCGCACGCTCGACGCTCCCGTGTTCGTGCGTGTGACGCCAGAAGGCTTGCCGGATGGCATGTCGCTCGCCGAATTCACGCCCGAGGATACGAATCGGCCGCCGTTGCCCGACGCCGTGATCGCGCATGTGCAGGCGCCGAGCGAATCGCATGCCGAGATGTCGCTCGGCGTGTCCAGCGCGCACCTGACGCACGGGTATGGCAACTGGTACGGCGTGCATGTGCGCGGCATCTATCAGGACGGTGGCCGCACGATACTCGGCGAGCTGGCGCAACTGCACCGTTTCGGCGAGAACACCCAGCTCGGCTCGCTGACGTACGTGCAGGACATGGGACCGAACTGGTTCGGCGGCATCGGCTTTGCCGGCACCACGTCCGGAACGATCCTGCCGAGCATGCGCGTCGACCTGTCGATCAACCGCAAGCTGCTGCCGGACCGGTCGCTGATCGTGTCGCTGGGCGCCGGCTATGCACGCAACCGCAGCGGCCACAAGGATCAGCTGTATCACGCCGGCGTGATCTGGTACGCGCTGCCGAAGTGGATCTTCGAGGCGGGCGCGAACTATACGGTCGATTCGCCGGGTTCGGTGAAGGCGCCCCAGTACTACGGCGCCGTCACCTACGGCGAAGTCGGCAAGAGCGTAATCGTGCTGCGCGGCGGGTTCGGTCGCGAGGCGTATCAGATCACCGGTTCCGGCTCGCAGATCGCGGATTTCCGCAGTCACGAGCTTTCCGCGAAGTGGCGCTACTGGTTCACGCGCAAGTGGGGTACCCAACTCGAATTCGACTACTACCATAACCCCTACTATTCACGGATCGGCGGCGAGCTGAGCGTGTTCTATCGTTGGTAGCGGGGGCGGGCGCCATGCAGACGCATCCCGTCCGTCCTCCCGTCGACCGGTCGCTGCGAATCCACCCGCATCCGCAGCGCTGGCTGACGTCGATCGTGCTGCTCACCCCGACGCTCTATGCGTTGCTGTGGCTCGGCCTGCCGCTGGCGTGGCGCTACTGGCGCGCGGTCCTCGCATGGGGCGCGCACGAGCTCGATCCGGCGCTGCACGTGATCGCCCTCGGCTACCCGCCCGATGCGCCGCGCGTACTGCTGCTGTCGATCGATCTCGCCGCGCGGATGCCGAGCGCAACGCAGCTTGCCGTGACCGCCGCGATTTGCGCGATCGGCTTCGGCGCGTCGTTTTTCCGGCGGGCGAAGTGGCTGCCCGTTGCATATCTGTTACGTATCGCGAGCTTTACGCAGCTGCTGATCTGCGCGTATTTCTGGCTGGCGCCGGGTGCGTTTCCGTACGTGCCGATGCTGCATCTGCGCGACATGTTCGTGCTGCACGGCGCGGCGATCGCGGTGATTCCGCTGGTGATGGCGGCGCTTTACTACCCGCTCGATTTCTCGCTGCTGCAAAAGATCGTCGCGTCGGTGCTCGTGGTCGGCTATTTCGTGTTCGCGCTGCCGTTCGTGATGCTGCTGCACGCGGTCATCATCCATCACGGCTCGCTGCTGTTCTTGCCGTTCTGCTATTTCCTGCTTGGCGGCCCGCTGCTGATCGGCCTGCTGGTCACGCTCTACACCTACTGCGCGAGCTGGCCCGGCTCGCTGACGAATCCTTAGATGGTTCGCGCGGAGATAGCGCGCAAACGCCGCCGTATCAGTGATGAAACGATTCGGCCGCGTTTTCGGCCAGCCCGCCGGAAGCCCGGCGCACGAAGCGAGCGCGACCGGGGCTCTGGCGCCAATGGCACGTTGTTCGCTTCTTCTCCTTCGTCGCATCGATTCGTTTTCCCCGGAGAAGACGGCGCGGCACGCCGGGACGGATTCATCAGTCGGGCTGCCGATGGCAGATGCCGTTCGATGCTCGACGAACCGGGCAGCCCCACACATCCACCGGGCAAGGTTGGTTGACCTGACGGCACGCGCAGCGCTGCCGCCGCGCGCCACTCATTCCTGAAGCGAGGAGCACACCATGTTGGCAAAGTCAGGCAAGTTCTTGCGGATTCTGTTTGCGTTGTTCGCGCTCGCGATCGCATTCAGTCCGGGCGTCGTCCGGGCGGCCACCAACCAGCTGCTGCTGCTGGTGCCCGACACGCTGACACTGCCGGATCCGCGCGTGTCCGCGTGGCTCGATACCGCGCAGGAAGAAGGGCTGCAGATCAAGGTGATGACCGACAGCCAGTTCATGGCCGCCGGCTCGACGCTGTCGCAGTATCCGGGCCTGATCCTGCCGGACCAGATTCATACGACGGCCGCCGACACGCTCGTGACGGCAATCCAGAACTATGCGCTCAATGGCGGCAAGGTGATGCTCGTCTATGATTTCGGCGTACTGAACGCTGCGGGCTTCTATGTGAGCCCGAAATCGCGCTTCAGCAGCATGGCCGGCGTCGACTACGTGCTGTATGACCAATACGGCGGCAACATGATCGGCCTCGGCACCGTGACCGGCATGAGCAGCTGGCTGCGCACGCTGCAGGTGCCTCCGGGCAAGTCGATGGCCTGGACGACGACTGCGTCGGGCACGACCGCCAGCCCCGCGACGTCGTTCGCGTCGACGAGCAGCTCCGGCACGTCGACGACTTCGGCATTGACGGGGTCCACGTCCGGCAGCGCGCTGTTCCTGCCCGCGAGCCCGTCGAACCCGGGCGGCCTCGCGAACTACAACCACGGCGCGTGGTTCCAGTACTCGACGCCGCCCGCCGGCAGCGGCGTGCTGAGCCAGTCCCTCCCGAAGATCACGGGCGCCGTGACCGACAAGCTGAAGAAGACCACTTCGTATAGCGCCGGCTCGCTGCTGAGCACCGCGACGGGCACGACCGCCAACACGCTGGCATCAACACTGGCAACCACCACCGACACGCTCGAAGGGATCTCCGGCTACGTATATGGCTTCCTGAGCTATCCGAGCTTCGTCACGCAAGGCACGTACACCGGCACCACGATCCTGACGTCGCCGACGTTCGGGCTGGTATCGGGCTACAACACGTACGGCAACGGCGGCGTGCTGTTCGTCAACCTGCCGTTGGCCTACCTCGACGGCCAGACCGACGGGATGCTGATCCACGGCTACCTGCATTATTTCGGCATGAAGCTGCTGAACCTGCCGTCGCTGTCGCCGCTGCCGAAGGCTCAGGCCGGGCTCGTGTTCAACTGGCACTTCTGCGCAGGCGACCAGATCCAGCCGGCGCTTTACCTGAAGAGCCTCGGTGTGTGGAACAACGGGCCGTTCTCGCTCGTGGTAACGGCCGGCCCCGACGAAGCAGCCTTCGGCGACGGAGGCGGCATCAATCTCGCCAACAATCCGTCCGCGCAGAATCTCCTCAAGTACTTCCTGCTCAAGGGGCATCGCGTCGGCAGTCACGGCGGCTGGATCCACGACTACTGGGGCGCGAATGCGAGCGAAACGAACGCGAGCACGTTCACGCAGTACCTGGTGATGAACCATCAGGCCGTGCAGGCCGTGACCGCTCAGCCGGACGTCGAATACGCGGCGCCGGAAGGCAACACGCCGACCTGGTCGGTGAACTGGCTTCAGAGCAACGGTTTCAACGGGTACTACTTCACCGGCCACACCGGCTCGGCGCCGACCCGCGCGTATCGCAACGGCGCGATGCTGAACCCGGGCCTGTGGGCTTATCCGGTGATGCCGTTCGGCAAGTACGCGACGTTCGAGGAGTTCCAGCAGTTTGCGGTGCCGACGAGCGACGTGAACAACTGGTACGCGTCGCTGATGAATTTCGTCGTCGCAAACCGCACGAGCCGGCTGATCTACGCGCACCCGCTCGGCGCGTCGTCGTACACGTCGACGCTGTCCGCGATCTTCTCGCAGGCCAACACGCTGAAGCTGACCGGGCAGTTCAGGTGGTACACGATGACCGACATCACGGTGTTCGACCGCGCACGCCTGAACGTCACGTGGTCGGCCACCGACACGGGCAGCGGCTGGGCCTTCTCGGCCAGCCACCCGACGAGCCTCGCGAACATGACGTGGCTGCTGCCGAAGGCCAGCTTCGGGACGCCGATCATCACGCAAGGCATTGGCACCATCGGCATCACCGACTCGACGTACTGGCTCGTGACCGCGACCAGCGGCACCAGCCTCAAGTTCAGCAGCGTCAAGCTGCACTGAGTCACACCGTCGACCTGTTCGCCGGACGCGACGCGGCCAACGCCGCGTTCGGCGACGAATGCGCAGGACTACCGCGCAGGAGCCCCACATCATGAACTGGCCCGCGCTTTTCCCCGCCGCACGCACGTGCGTGGCGGCCACCGTCAGGCTGTGCCATGCGTGGCGCATTGCCTGCTGCGTCGCCGCGTGTTGCTCCGTGCTGCCCGCGGGCGCCGCCGAACTCCAGCTCAACGGGCTGTATCAGCGCCCGGACGGCGCGATCACCGTGCGGCTGAACGGGGCCGGCATCGATCCTTATTTCGCGGCGAAGGCGCTACTTGCCGCGGCCGATACGCGGATGGACGCCCGGCAGTCGGCGCTCGCGTGGATCGCATGGCTGTTGCCGCGCCAGCGCCCGGACGGCGGCTTCGACCGCTATTGCGTGAAGGACGGCCTGACGAACCGGTGCGCGGAAGCCGACGCCGACGACGCGATGATGGCGACCTGGATCGAGCTGCTCGCACGCTTCGCACCGCCCGACGGAATGCCGGCCGCGTGGGAGCTCAGCCTGAACCGCGCGGGCGCGCACCTCGACGCGCTGCTCGACAAGCCGACCGGCGTCTATCAGATCTCGTCGTCGCTGCATGTCGCGCTGCTGATGGACAACGTCGAGGTGCACAGCGCGTTCCAGGCGTTCGCCGCGTATTACATGCGCCGCGGCGACGCCGCGCGTGCGGCGCCGTGGAGCCAGCGCGCCGACCGGCTGTCGTCGGCGATCGTAAAGGTGTTCTGGCGCGGCACGCAATCCGGCTTTCGCGCGAGCACGCAGAAGATCAGCGACGCGAGCTTCTATCCGGCGAAAGTCGCGCAGATTTTCCCGATCCTGTCGGGCATCCAGGTGCCGGACCAGTCGAACGACCGGATCTACGCGCAGTGGATGCAGAAGTACGGCAAGACCTGGATGCAACTCGCCGGCTCCGATTTTCCGTGGGGGTTGATCGCGCTGGTCGCATACAAGATGAACGACTGGAACACCGTCGCCTGCTGGTATGCCCGCTCGGGCCCGTACCGTCACGGCCCGCACTGGAATGTACTGGAGGAGGCACTGTACCTGGCATTCGAAAACAGGATGACCGATCCGCTCGCGCCCGCCAAATGCGGGTTCACGACGGCGGAGGTCACGGTGACCGGATCGCGCTGATACAACGGCGCACGGTTCGGCCCGCGGTTCATGAACGGACAAAGGGAAGGAGACGTGTCATGTGTGGCATCGTCGGCGCGGTCGCGCAACGGAACATCGTTCCGATTCTGATCGAAGGTTTGCGCCGCCTCGAATATCGAGGCTACGATTCATGCGGCGTGGCGACCGTCGTCGATGGCCATGCGCGCCGCGAGCGCAGCGTGTCGCGCGTCGCGGATCTCGACGCGCACGTGCGCAGCGCCGGGCTGTCCGGCACCACCGGCATCGCGCACACCCGCTGGGCGACGCACGGCGCGCCCGCCACCTGCAACGCGCATCCGATCTTCTCGCGCGACGAAATCGCGCTCGTGCACAACGGCATCATCGAGAATCACGAAACGTTGCGCAGGCAACTGTCCGACGAGCACTACGAATTCGACGGGCAGACCGACACCGAGGTCGTCGCCCACCTGATCCACAGCAAGTATCGCGGCGACCTGCTCGCCGCCGTGCGCGATGCGACGTCGCAGCTGCACGGCGCATATGCGATCGCAGTATTCAGCAAGCACGAGCCGCAGCGGCTGATCGGCGCGCGTGTCGGCTCGCCGCTCGTGGTCGGCCTGAAGGACGACGAATGTTTTCTCGCGTCCGACGCGCTCGCGCTCGCCGGCATCACCGATCGCTTCATCTTTCTCGAGGAAGGCGACATCGTCGAGCTGACGCCGGGCGGCGTGCGAATTCTCGAGCGCGGCGGCACGCCGGTCGAACGCCCGATCCAGACCGTCTCGTCGACGCAGGGCGTGGTCGAGCTCGGACCGTACCGGCATTTCATGCAGAAGGAAATCTTCGAGCAACCGCAGGCCGTGGCCGCGACCATTCCCGATGCGGGGCTGTTCGATCCGGCGGCATTCGGCCCGGATGCCGCGCGGGCGTTCGAGCAGATCGACAACGTGCTGATTCTCGCGTGCGGCACGAGCTACTATTCCGGCCTGACTGCGCGCCGCTGGCTCGAGACGATCGCGCGCCTGCCCGCGCAGGTCGAGATCGCGAGCGAATACCGTTACAGCGACGCGCTCGCGCTGCCGAATACGCTTGTGGTCAGCGTGTCGCAATCCGGCGAGACCGCCGACACGCTTGCCGCGCTCAAGTACACGCAGGCGCTCGGTCATGTCGACACGCTCGCGATCTGCAACGTGCCGACCAGCGCGATGGTGCGTCAGACCAGCCTGCGGTTCCTGACGCGCGCCGGCCCGGAAATCGGCGTCGCGTCGACCAAGGCGTTCACGACGCAGCTCGTCGCGCTGTTCATTCTCGCGGTGACGCTCGGCCGGCTGCGCGGCTATGTCGACGATGCGCAGCTCGCCCGCTATGCGACGCAACTGCGACGATTGCCGGACGCGCTCGAGGACGTGCTCGGGCTGGAGCCGCAGATCGAGCGCTGGGCGGTGGAGTTCTCGCGGCACGAGAATGCGCTGTTTCTGGGGCGCGGGCTGCATTACCCGATCGCGCTCGAAGGGGCGCTGAAGCTCAAGGAGATTTCGTATATCCACGCGGAAGCGTATCCGGCCGGCGAGCTGAAGCACGGGCCGCTCGCGCTCGTCACGCACGCGATGCCGGTCGCGACGATCGCGCCGAACGACGCGCTGCTCGAGAAGCTCAAATCGAACATGCAGGAGGTGCGGGCGCGCGGCGGGCAGCTTTACGTGTTCGCCGATGCCGATACGCGGATCGACAACGGCGAAGGCGTATCGGTGCTGAGGATGCCGGATTACTACGGGCTGCTGTCGCCGATCCTGCACGTCGTGCCGCTGCAATTGCTCGCTTATCACGCGGCGTGCCTGCGCGGCGCGGATATCGACAAGCCGAGGAATCTCGCGAAATCGGTGACGGTGGAGTGACGGGAAGGGGGCTCGACGTGGCTGCTTCGGTGAGATGCGGAGCAGCCTCGGAATGGCGGCGGGCAAACCGACGCGATTCGTGCGCGGCCGCCCGGTCCGTTACGGTTTCGCGTCGTCGGCTGGAGCGTCGTCGTCGATGAGGAACACGATCGGATCGCGCGGATAGTGCTTGATATCCGGCGATAAAGCGTACCTGCCCTCGGCCCAGTAATACGCGAAGGAAACGATGAGGATCGCCACCGAAAAGGGCAGCGACATGCGCCCCCATGCCCAGAAGGCGAGAAGCCCGAGCGCGCCGATAATCGAAAAAGCGATCATCGCCGGGCGTCGCGCTGTTGCGAGCGGCTGCCAGGTTTCAGGGTGAATCCCCGCGGCGATGAACGTCCTCGGATTGAAACGCAGCCCCTGATGCGCGAGGCCGCACAGCAGCGCGACAACCAGTTCGTGATGATTCTTGAAGCGAACGCAGCGGATGGCACTGTCAGAGTCGTAATCCACGAGACTCGTGCGCAGCGTGAATCGCGTCGCCGGTTCGCGCTTGGCACCGCGTCGCCAGAACTGGAAACTCGCCGGCCTCATGGCCACTCGGGATGCCGTGTTGTATTCGACGTCGCAGCGCAGGTCCTGGCTGGGTACGACTTCATGCCATTCGATGTGACGTTCCTGCTGCAGGGCCGCCGCATTCGAGCGCTTGCCGATCCCATATCGGAAGCCGGTTGCATCGACATGAAACCAGCCGCCCGTATTCCGCATGGCCCGAACGACGACGACCACCGCCCACGCGAGGCAGCCCAATATGCCGAGCCACAAAACTAATCCGATGAAGCCGCCTCGCGCGAAAGACGCATCGCCGAATGGCGCGGTGAGCAGCCCGACGAACATCGTGCCGAAAAACAGCAGGAAGCCGATATTGACCAGATAGGTGTTGAACAGGTCGGGAATCCCTTCACACGACGGAATCTGCCGAAGATGCGCCGGTAGCGTAATGACGCGCGGGTTTGCGCCGGTGCCCTGTCTTGATGGGTTCGACGTGTCGGCGATGCCGGACGACAAGGTGCCGTCTGAGCGGGTAGTCATGGCGCGTGGCTCTTTTCCGGAGGAGGTGTTCTGGAGATCGACGAATGATCAGATGTTAGTCGATCTCGCGGAATGGCTCGCGTCCCGCATCCGGAATTCGCACGAATGCGAAAGGCGAAAAAATCCGGCCCATTGTTCGCGCCTGTGTCGGAAATCGAGTAGACGATGGTGGTCGGATATCGCGGGCTGCTCACGAAGCGGTGCACTCACAACGCCGCCATTCGTGCGAACATTAACCCTCTATCCGACCACCGAACTCGAGACCGTCGTGATCCGATCGAATCCCGAAGGCAATCCGCAATCCGGTCATCCGCCCTGGATGTCCGTCGCGCTGGCCGAGCTGGGCATCCGCCGTTTCCCGCCCGGCAGCATCAATCCGCGCATCGTCGAATACAACAACCACACGAATCTCGTCGGCTACGACGACAAGATTTCGTGGTGCTCGTCGTTCGTCAACTGGTGCATGACGCATGCCGGCATCCGCGGCACGGGGTCGGCGCTCGCGCGTTCATGGCTCGAGTGGGGGCGGCCGCTGACGCGCCCGGTGTACGGCTGCATCGCGATCCTGACGCGCGACGATCCTGCGAGCTGGAAAGGCCACGTCGGGTTCTATCTGCGTCATGACGACGAACACGTGCATTTGTTCGGCGGCAATCAGCTGGATGAGGTGCGCGAACTCGCGTATCCGCTGAGCGAAGTGATCGGATACCGGTGGCCTGACGCCGGATGATCGCGCTGTTGCCCGGCGCCCCCGTGCATGCAGGGGCGACGAAGGCGTCGCTGGGTGGCCGTGGTCAGTCCTTCGCGACCGTGGCCGCGACGGCCACCGCTTGCGTGTCCGTCCCGCCCGCCGCATCGTTCCTGCTCCATCCACCGCCAAGCGACCGATACAACGCGACCGCGGCGAGCGCATGCTCGCGCCTCACCTGATTGAGCGCATCCGAGTCCCGGAGATAGACCTCCTGCGCGGAGAGCACATCGAGAAAATCCGTCGCGCCGCCCTTGTAGAGCTGATTCGCCAGCCCGAGCGCCTTGTCCGACGCCGACAGCGCACTGTCGAGCCGCCGCGTCGCTTCATCGCTGCTGACGAGGTTCGCGCGCGCATCCTCGACTTCCCGCAGCGCCTGCAACATCGTCTGCCGCAAGCCGAGTTCCGACTCGCGCATCCGGCTTTCGCTCTGCGTGATGTCGGCCGTGATCCGCCCCGCGTTGAAGATCGGGCTGGTCGCGCTCAACGCCGCGCTGAACAGGTTGTCGGTCAGCGTCGGCAACCCGAGGTACGACGCGGCAAGAATCCCGTCCGCCAGGTTCAGCGAGAACTTCGGATACCGCTCGGCCTTCGCGACACCGACCTGCGCCGCGCGCCGTTCGACCTGCGCGTAAGCGGTGAGCACGTCGGGCCGTCGCAGCAGCGCCTGCGACGGCAGCGTGGTGGGCGACCCGGCGGGCGGCGCGGGAATCGCGCCGGCCTGCGCGAGCACGAGCCGGTCGACCGATTCCGGCGTGCGGCCCGAATACACGGCGATCAGGTTGAGCTGATGCGCGATCTGCGCCTGCGTCGGCGGAATCCGCGCTTCGAGCGCATCGAGCTGGTTCTGCGCGCGCGTGACGTCGAGTTCCGTCGACAGCCCGAACGCCTGGCGCTTGCGCGTAAGCTCGAGCGCATGCCGACGGATCGCCGCGTTGTCCTGCAGGATCTTCAGTTCCTGCTGCGCCCAGCGCAGGTCGACGTACGCGGACGCCGCATCGGCCGCGAGCGCGAGCCGCATCGCGTCTTCCGCATGCCGTTGTCCGACCAGCTCGGCCTGGGCGGCCAGCAGATCGAGCCGTTCGCCGCCGAACACGTCCGGCGACCAGCTCAGCGCGAGCCCGATGCCGGCCTGCCGCACGTAGCCGAGCGGCGGCGGCGTGTTCTGGCGCGCGTCGGACGCATGCGCGGTCGCGTCGAGTTCGGGCAGCAGCGCCGCGCGCTTCTGCACGGTCAGCGCCTGCGCCTGCTTCACGCGCTCGGTGGCGGCCTGCAGATCGAGGTTGCCGTCGAGCACGGTCGCGATCAGCCGGTCGAGCACGGGATCGTGGAAGCGCGCCCACCACGCGGCGGCGTCGATGTCCGCGCGCGGCACGTCGGTGTCCCACGCGGCGGGCGCGAGCGATTGAACGGATTCATGCAGCGCGGGATGCTGTGCGGGCTGCACCGCGCAGCCGGCGGCGAATGCGCTGACGGCCAGCGCGACGAGTAGCTTTTTCATAACGATGACCTCGGCTTCAGTGCGCGTCCGGCGGCGGCGCGTTCAGGGTAATGGGGCGGGAAAACGCGACGGCGATCAGCGCGACGATGAAGCACAGCGACAGCGCGTAGTACGCATCCGCGTAGGTGAGCGTCAGCGCTTCGCGATAGATCAGGCGGTGCAGGTTCGCGAGGCCGGCCTGCGCGGTATCGAGCGTATTGCCGGCCACCGAGGTCCAGTACGCGGCCTGGCGATCGAGCAGCGACGCGATCTGCGGCTCGCCGGCGCTCACGTGCTCGTTCAGCCGCAGGTAGTGAAAGTTCAGCCGGTCGTTGAGCATCGTCGCGCTCACCGCGATGCCGATCGCACCACCGAGATTGCGCATCAGGTTGAACAGGCCGCTCGCCGATTTCAGCCGCGACTGTGGCAGCGAGCCCAACGCCATCGTCACGATCGGCGGCACGCTGAACTGCTGGCCGATGCCGCGCAATGCCTGCGGCAGCAGCAGTTCGCGCCAGCCCCAGTCGTGCGTGATCGGCGTGTACAGGTAGCAGCCGAGGCCGAAGCAGACAAGCCCGAACACGAGCAGCGCGCGCATGCTGAAGTAGCGCGCGGCGAACGCATACGCGCAGAGCGCGAGCAGCTGGAACGCGCCGACAGACAGCAGTGCGATGCCGATCTGCAGCGAACTGAACGCACGCACCTGCGACAGAAACAGCGGCGTGAGGAACACCGTCACGAAGATGCCGATGCCCGTCACGAACGACAGCAGGCTGCCGATCCCGAAGTTGCGCACGGCGAGCGCGCGCAGGTCGACGACCGGATCGTCCGCGGTCAGCGCGTGCACGATGAACAGGAAGCCGCAGATGGCTGAGATCCACGCGCAGATCACGATCGCGTCGTCGCTGAACCAGTTCTTGCGCGGGCCTTCCTCCAGCACGTATTCGAGGCAGCCGAGGAAGCCCGACATCAGCGCGATGCCGAGATAGTCGCCGCGCTTGAGCAGGCTCGGGTCGGGTTCGTCGATATGCACGTAGCGCGGCACCAGCACGGCCACGGCGATGCCCGGCACCAGGTTCAGGTAGAACAGCCAGTGCCACGACCATTGATCGGTGATCCAGCCGCCGATCACCGGCCCGATCGCCGGCGCGAGCGACGCGAGCGCGCCGATCGTCGTCGACGCGATCAGCCGCTGCCTGCCCGGGAACAGCACGAACGCGGTCGTGAACACGGTCGGGATCATCGCGGCGCCGAGCGCGCCCTGCAGCCCGCGGAACAGGATCATCGAGTTGATGTCCCACGCGAGCCCGCACAGCATGCTCGTGATCGTGAAGCCGACCGCCGACGCGACGAACAGCCAGCGCGTCGACATCACCTTCGACAGCCAGCCGGACATCGGAATCACGATGATCTCGGCGATCAGGTAGGCCGTCTGCACCCACGACAGCTCGTCCTGGCTGGCGGACAGGCCGCCGCCGATGTCGCGCAGCGACGACGCGACGATCTGGATGTCGAGCGTCGCCATGAAGAAGCCGACGCACATCAGCGCGAACGCGAAGACGCGCTGCTTCGTCGGTTGCGACGCGGGGTCGCCGGAAAACGCGGTGGTCATGGTCGGCTCCCGGTCAGTTCGCGTGGTCGGTGTGGACCGTCACGGCCGCGGACAGGCCGGGGCGCAGCACGTGCTCGAGGCCCGCCTGCGGATCGAGATGCACGCGCACCGGCACGCGCTGGACGATCTTCGTGAAGTTGCCGGTCGCGTTCTCGGGCGGCAGCACGCTGAAGGTCGCGCCGGTCGCGGGCGCGAGGCTGTCGACGCGGCCGTGCAGGCGCGTGCTCGACGCATCGAGCGTGACGTCGACGCGATCGCCCGCGCGCATCTTGCGCAGCTGGTCTTCCTTGAAGTTCGCGTCGATCCACAGCCCCGACGCCGGCACGACCGTCAACAGCGGCACGCCGACATTCGCGAGCATCCCGACGCGGCTCGTACGGTTGCCGACGTAACCGTCGACCGGCGAGCGGATCGTCGTGTACTCGACGTTGAGCGCGGCGACGCGTTGCGCGGCGAGCGCCGTGTTCACGCGGGCCCGCGCATCGGCGAGCTGCGCGCCGAGCACGTCGAGCTGCCGCTTCGATGCGAGCAGCGCGGCGTCGCTGCGGGCGACGGCCGCGTCCGCCTTCGAATAGTCGGCATCCGCGCGCTCGACGATCTGGTTCGACACCGCATCGGATTTGACGAGCTCGCGGTAGCGCACGCGGTCGGACGACGCCCGCGTGAGCTCGGCCGACGACGCATTGCGGTCCGCCGCGTGCTGGCCGATCACCGCGTATTGCAGCTGCTGCTTCGCTTCGAGTTCCGTCACCGCGGAGCGCGCGCTGTCGACTTCCGCGGCGGCCTGCGCGAGCTTCGCATCGTAGTCGCGCGCATCGAGCTGCACGAGCACGTCGCCGGCCTTCACGCGCTGGTTGTCGGTCACGAGGATCTTGTCGACGAAGCCGTTCACCTTCGGCGCGAGCACGGTGACGTCGCCGCCGACATACGCATCGTCGGTGCTTTCCTGGAAGCGCAGCACGAACAGCCAGTCGAGCGCGGCCGCGGCCACGACGACGACCACGGCGCCCACCGCGATACGCATCCACGGCACGCGGCGCTGCTGCTTCGCGGGCGGGTCGATTGTGGCTGCTTCGCGGGAAGCAGCGGCTTGGGTCGTTTCCATCGAGTCACCTATGTATATGCACTTATCAAAACGATCGACGATGTCGCATCGATCGGGAAAGGGGGCTAGCGCTCCGGCAGGTTGTGCGTGATCCGAAACAATTCGTCTCTGAGGCGGGCCGCCTGGGTCGACCCGAACCGCTGCTCGAATGCTTGCTGCGCGGCGAGCCAGTGCACGTGCGCGTCGGCGATCCTGGCTTCGCCGTGCTCGGTCAGCGCGAACGTCTGGCGGCGGCAACGCGGCTCCATCCGGCCCGTCACGAGCGCCGCGCCGATCAGCGGCTTGAGCGCGCGCAGGAGCGCGGTGCGCTCGATCACCAGCACCGCCGACAGCGTCGCCATCGTCAGGCCCGGGCGCTCCCGCAGCAGCGCGAGAATGCTGTACTGCGACGGCGTGACGCCCGCCCGCGACAGATAGCGCTCGTAGAACTGCGAGATTCGCCGCGCGGCCTGCCGGACCGCGAAGCAATCGTCATCGGTGAGGGTGGTCGTGTGCATGTGCACATATTAGGTGGCGAGGCGGGCTGAAGCGAGCGGCGGCGCGGGATCAGATTGGTGTCGTGGCTGTACCAATCGGCGGCCGGACGGCGCGTTTTCGCGCCGGATCAGGCGGCGGCGGGAACAATCCGGCCATCGTGGTCGCAGTACGCGGCCGTGTAGTCGATGAACGCCTTGACCTTCGCGGGCAGCAGCGCGCGGTTCGCGTAAGCGAGCTTGATCTCCACGAACGCGTCGACCAGATCGGCGTCTTCCAGCAACTGCACGAGCGCGCCCGACGCGAGTTCGGCCTCGACGAGCGTTCTCGGCACGACGCCGATGCCGAAGTCGTGCATCACCATTTCGCGGTTGAAGACGGGGCTGTTCGACGAGATGTCGAAGCTCAACGGCACGGTCAGCGTGTCGCCGTCGACGCGGAACGACAGCGCGGGCCGGCGCAGCGACGGCGACAGCGGCACGAACGCATGCTCGGCGAGCGCGGCCGGCGTTTCGGGGCGCGGATGCGCGCGCAGATACGCGGGCGTCGCGACGATCACCACCGGAATGCGTTCGACCAGGCGCACCACGGTCGTTTCGCTCGTCAGCATGTACGGCACGACGATGCCGATGTCGTAGCCTTCGCCGACGAGGTCGACCGGGCGCTCGGTCAGCGTGACGTCGAGGCGCACCTTCGGATGCGCGGCCTTGAAGCCGGCGATCAGCGGTACGAGCCGGTTCAGCGCGGCCGTCGTGTGCGCGACGAGGCGCAGCAGCCCCTCGGGCTCGCGCGTGTGCGACTGCGCCTGCGCTTCCAGCGAGTCGAGTTCGTCGAGCACGGCCGCGCAGCGTTCGTAGATGCGCTCGGCGGTTTCGGTCAGCGAGACCTGGCGCGTGGTCCGGTGCAGCAGGCGGCTGCCGAAGCGCGCCTCGAGATCCGCGACCGCCCGCGACACGACCGGCCGCGCGAGGCCGTGCATGTCGGCGGCGCGCGTGAAGCTGCGCATTTCCACCACCGACCGGAAGATCCGCAGCTTGTCGATGTAGTCCATGTTCGTCTCCTCGCGGCGATGGCGGCGCGGTGCAAGCGGCCGGCCCGGCCATGTTACGGCGGAGTGTACATTGACTTTATGCATATGCACATATAAATTGCCGATCATGAACGATATCCAGATCGCCCAGGCCTGCAATTGCCTCGCGCTGCGTCAGGCGGCGCGCTTCGTCACGCAACTCTACGAGCGGCATCTGGGCCCGGTCGGGGTCACGCCCGCGCAGTTCTCGATCATGGCGAACCTGTCGCGCCGGCCGGGCCTCGTGATGAGCGAGCTTGCCGATACGCTGGTGATGGACCGCACCACGCTGTTGCGCGCGCTCAAGCCGCTGCAGCGCGACGGATTCGTCGCCGCGGCCGCGTCCGAGCATGACGCACGCGCGCACGCGCTCAGCCTGACGAAGCTCGGCGAGCGCACCTATGCGCAGGCGAAAGTCGCGTGGCAGGCAGCGCAGGACGAGTTCGACACGCAGTTCGGCCGCGACCGCGCCAAGGCGCTGCGCGACGAACTGTTCAGCCTGACGGCGCAGCGATAGCCGCCACGCGCGGTAGTATGACAAAAGCGATCCTGGCCCGCCGGACGAGACACGAGGAGCACCCCCATGCTGCAGTTGAGCGAGCGCGACGACGCGATGTTGCGCGGCGCATTCGGCGACGGCGTCGCACGCGCGATGCGGATCGTCACGCGCACGGCCGAGGTCATGTCGGCGCCGCACCTGATCGACATCACGTCCGCGCATATCGACGGCTGCCTTTACCACGGCCGGACGAGCCTCGACTTCGTCGAGTATTTCGTCGACACCGGCGCGCGAGTGGCGGTGCCGACCACCCTGAACGTCGGGTCGCTCGACCTGATCCATCCCGAGCTGTATCACGGCGATCGCACGATCGAGCGCGACGCGCGGCGGCTGATGGAGGCGCACCTGCAGCTCGGCTGCGAATCGAGCTTCACGTGCGCGCCGTATCAGCTGAAGCATCGTCCGCGTGTGGGCGAGCAGATCGCGTGGGCCGAATCCAATGCGATCGTGTTCGCGAATTCGGTGCTCGGTGCGCGTACCAGCCGCTATGGCGACTTTCTCGATCTGGCCGCCGCGATCACCGGGCGTGCGCCGTATGCGGGCCTGCACGTCGAATCGAATCGCGCGGCGCGGATCGTATTCAACGCGCCAGAGTTCGGCAACCGGCCGTCGCGCGACATCTATTTCGCGGCGCTCGGGTTGCTGATCGGCAGGATCGCGGGCGCGATCGTCCCTGCGATCGTCGGGCTGCCCGCGGACACCACCGAGGACGAACTCAAGGCGCTCGGCGCGGCCGCCGCATCGAGCGGGGCCGTCGCGCTGTTCCATGCGGTGGGCGTCACGCCCGAGGCGCCGACGCTCGACGCCGCGTTGCACGGGCAGGCGGCGCAGCGAACGGTCGATGTCGCGATGGCCGACCTCGACGAGATCCGCCGCACGTTGAATCATGGCGCGGCCGGCGATGCGCTCGTCGCGGTCGCGCTCGGCACGCCGCATTTTTCGCTGGCCGAATTCCGCACGCTCGACGCGCTGCTCGACCAGTTCGACGGCAAGCCGAAGTGCGATTTCTACGTGAACACGAGCCGCTTCATCCTGTGGGAGCTGGGCGAGCTCGGGCTCGCCGGCAAATTCGATGCGCGCGGCGTCCAGATCGTCGTCGACACCTGCACGTACATCACGCCGGTGATGAAACAGCTGTCGGGCCTGGTAATGACCAACTCGGGGAAGTGGGCGTCGTATGCGCCCGCGAACATTGGCGTCACGGTCGCATACGGCAGCATGCGCGAGTGCGTGCGCTCCGCGTTCGACGGAAAGGTGCGATTCGATGACTGACGCAACGACGGGGCAACTGACGGGCGACACGCTCGTGCCGGGCAGCGCCTGCGCGAACACGATCGTGCTCGACAAGCCGCTCAGCTTCTGGGGCGGCTACGACTCGGGCGCGGGGCGGATCGTCGATCGCGGGCATCCGCAGGCCGGCGCAAGCCTGGCCGGCCGGATCATGGTGATGCCACACGCGAAGGGCTCGAGTTCGAGCAGCAGCGTGCTCGCGGAAGCGGTGCGCAACGGCACGGGGCCGGTCGGGATCGTGATGAAGGAGCGCGACCTGATCATCTCGATCGGCGCGATCGTGGCGGCGGAGCTCTATGCGATCGCGGTGCCGGTGGTCTGCGTGACGGACGACGTGTATGACGCGATTGTCGCGTCATCGGGGCCGGTGCGGATCGAGGCACGCGAAGGTGATGGCGGCGCGCGGATTGACGTCGACAGCTGACCTTCCCGCTTACTCGCGCGCCGGATCGCCGGCCGCTTCCCGATAGGCACTGGGCGTCTGCCCGGCCCACCGTCGAAACGCCCGCGTGAAGTTCGCCGGGTCGGTGAATTGCAGCCGCTCGGCGATCGTCTTCAGATCGAGATCCGAGGCCGCGAGCAACTGCTTCGCATCGCGAAACCGCGCTTCGTCGAGCAGTTGCCGATAGCTCGACCCGGCTTCCTCGAGCCGGCGCCGCAATGTGCGCGTCGACACGAGCAGCGCGTCGGCGAGCGCCTCCGGGCTCGAATAGTCGCCGGCCGTGCGCGCCAGTTCCGCGCGCACGCGCTCGACCAGATCGCCTTCCTCCTGACGCACCTGCGCATACTCGCGCTCGACCTGCACGAGCGCCTGCCGGTGTGCGACTTCGTCGGCGAGCGGCAGCGGCCAGTCGAGCACGTCGCGCGCGATCCACAGCGCATTCGCCGCGCAGCCGAATTCGACCGGCGGCAACTGGTCGCGATAACGCGCGAAATAGCCGGGCTCCGGCCACGCGAAGCGCAGCGCGATCGGCGGCGACGCGCGCCCGGACCACTGCGAGATATTTTGCGCAAGCCCGGTCAGCACGAACTCGAACATCACGTGATGCTGCAGCACGGGGCTCGCCTGCACGCCGTGCAGTTCGAGCGTTGCGCCGTGTTCGTCCTCCGCGTAGGTCAGACGATATTGGCGATTGCGCATCCGGAAGTAGCGCTGCGTGACGACCAGCGCGTCGCGGATGTCCCGCGCGGTCAGCGTCGCATAGCCGAGGAAGCCGTGCACGGTCGGCTTCAGCAGCAGTCCGAACGCGAGCCCGATGCCCGGATCGCCGCCGATCTCGATCGCGTTGAGCACGAGCCGGCCCCATTGCGACGGCGCGACGCGTGCGTCCGGTTCGGCCAATACCGCGTCGCGCAGCCCGGTGCCGGCGCGCACCGCGGCCAGATCGACGCCGCGCGCGGCCAGCGCCTGCAGCAGCAGGCGCGGATAGGCGACCGGAATCGTCGGTCGGCGCAGCCCGAGGTGATCCTTGCGTGACGGGGAGGTCATGTCGATTTGGCCGGAAATGACAAGCATTATGGCTGTTTGCCCCCTCACGTTCAAGGCGGCGCGCGCCTACGATGACACCCATCGCTTACCGGCAGACTCATCATGACGACCCCCTTTCCGCACCTGCTCGCACCGCTGGACCTCGGCTTCACCACGCTGAAGAATCGCGTGCTGATGGGCTCGATGCACACGGGCCTCGAGGACAGCCGCAAGACGCTGCCGCGGCTCGCCGACTATTTCGCCGAACGGGCGCGCGGCGGCGTCGGCCTGATCGTGACCGGCGGCTTCGCGCCGAACGTGGCCGGCTGGACCAAGCCGTTCGGCGGCACGCTGATGACGTCCGCCGGCGCGCGGCGCCATCGCGTGATCACCGACGCCGTGCATGCGGACGACGGCAAGATCGCGCTGCAGATCCTGCATACCGGCCGCTACGGCTACCACCCATTCGCGGTCGCGCCGTCGAAGATCAAGTCGCCGATCTCGCCGTTCGCGCCGCATGAGCTCAGCGCGCGCGGCGTCGAGCGGCAGATCCGGGCGTTCGTCCGCTGCGCGCAGCTCGCGCGCGAGGCCGGCTACGACGGCGTCGAGATCATGGGCTCCGAGGGCTACCTGATCAACCAGTTCATCTCGATGCATACGAACAAGCGCGGCGATCAGTGGGGCGGTTCGTACGAAAACCGCATCCGCCTGCCGATCGAGATCATCGAGCGCACGCGCGAAGCGGTCGGGCGCGACTTCATCCTGATCTACCGGCTGTCGATGCTCGACCTGATTCCGGACGGCAGCGACTGGCGCGAGACCGTGCAGCTTGCGAAGGCCGTCGAGCGCGCGGGCGCGACCATCATCAACACGGGGATCGGCTGGCACGAGGCGCGCGTGCCGACGATCGCGACGTCGGTGCCGCGCGGCGCGTTTGCGTGGGTGACCAGGAAGATGAAGGGCGAGGTCGGCATCCCGCTCGTGACGACCAACCGGATCAACCGGCCCGAAGTGGCCGAGCAGATTCTCGCGGACGGCTGCGCGGACATGGTGTCGATGGCGCGTCCGCTCCTTGCCGATGCCGAGTTCGTCGTCAAGGCCGCGCAGGGCCGCGCCGACGAGATCAACACCTGCATCGGCTGCAACCAGGCGTGTCTCGATCACGCGTTCAAGAACAAGATCGCGTCGTGCCTGCTGAACCCGCGCGCGTGCCACGAGACGGAGCTGGTCTACACGCGGGTGCAACAGCCGAAGCGCATCGCGGTCGTCGGCGCGGGGCCGGCCGGGCTCGCATGCTCGACCGTGCTCGCGCAGCGCGGCCACCACGTCGATCTGTTCGACGCGGCTGCGGAGATCGGCGGCCAGTTCAACATGGCGAAGCGGATCCCGGGCAAGGAAGAGTTCGATGAAGCGCTGCGTTACTTCGGCCGGCAGGTCGAGCTGACCGGCGTGAACCTGCACCTGAACCGCCGCGTCGCCGCGAGCGACCTGATCGCGGGCGGCTATGACGAGATCGTGCTCGCCACCGGCGTGGCGCCGCGCGACCCGAAGATTCCCGGGCAGGACGGGCCGAATGTGCTCAGCTATATCGACGTGCTCGCCGGCAGGCAGCCGGTCGGCCGGCGTGTCGCGGTGATCGGCGCGGGCGGCATCGGCTTCGATGTCGCCGAGTATCTGGTGCAGGACGGTGCGTCGCCGACGCTCGATCTGGAAGAGTGGAAAGCGGAGTGGGGCGTGACCGATCCGGCCGCGACGCGCGGCGGCGTGACGCGTGCGCAGGTCGGGCCGCCCGCGCGCGAAGTGACGCTGCTGCAACGCAAGGCCGCGCCGCTCGGCAAGGGGCTCGGCAAGACGACCGGCTGGATTCACCGCGCGACGCTGAAGATGAAGCAGGTGAAGATGATCGGCGGCGTGAACTACGAACTGATCGATGCGCGCGGGTTGCACGTGTCGTACGGTGAACAGCGCACCGATCACGAACTGATCGAAGCCGACACGATCGTGCTGTGCGCGGGGCAGGAACCGCAGCGTGCGCTGCTGGTGCCGCTGCAGGCGGCCGGACGATCGGTGCATCTGATCGGCGGCGCGGAACTGGCTGCCGAACTCGATGCGAAGCGTGCGATCGATCAGGGTTCGCGGCTTGCCGCGCGGCTGTAATGGGGAATCGTTTCGGGTGCCGGGGCGGTGTGCGTCGCGCGGCGGTGGTTTGCCTGCGCGACGGCGTGCGGTTTTCCGCTCCGTGATTCCACAGGGAGGTTGAGCACGTCGAACCGATGTGCCGCGTCACCACGCGGCGGGATCCCCACACACGGCCATCCGCTCCCGGCCCGCGTGTATCAGGCCGCTTCGGCCCGTTCCTCCTCTTCCGCTTCCAGCATCGCCTTGACGATCAGGTAGACGGCCGGCAGGTCGTCGTCATCGCGACGCCAGTCGACCGGCTCCTCGACGTCCGCCGCGACCAGTCGGCTGTCGCGCAGGCGGATGAACGCGTCGACGACGGTCGGATCGTTGCGGCTCAGGAAACCGGCGTTCGAGAACGCGAGTTCCTCGACGTTCAGCAGCGCCTGCCAGCTCATCGTGCGGACGGCGGCCGGATGCGTGCGGCGTCGCAGGCCGAGCGCGCGCTGCGCAGGGCCGCCGACGACACGCTGCAGATCGACGACCGCGCGCTGCGCGGCGCGCTCGAAGTGGCCGGGGTTGAAGCCGGGTTGCTCGGGATCGAATGCGGATGACTGAAACATGGTCGCCTCACAAAAGTCCGTCCGTCGTGGGTGACGGAATTCGGGTCAAATGGTGCAAAAGCACTGTAAATATATACAGTGTTTGGGGCGGTTTCAAGTGCTGAATGAATATGCGTGTGCAGCGTGCGGCGATTCACACCGACGCGGCGATCGTCTCGCGCAGCCATCGATGCGCGGGATCGCGATGCACGCGTTCGTGCCACAGCATGGACATCTCATAGCCGGGGACTTCGACCGGCGCTTCCACGACGCGTAATGCGGGTATGTTGCGGACCAGCCGCTCAGGCAGCATCGCGACGAGATCGGTGCTGGCGACGGCCGACATCACGAACAGGAAATGCGGAACCGACAGCACGACACGCCGCGCAGCGCCCGCTTTTGCGAGCACTTCGTCCGTCACGCCGAAGAAGCCGCCGCCGTCGGGCGACACGATCACGTGTTCGAGCGTGCTGAACTGCGCGAGCGTCGGGCGCCGTTTCAGCTTCGGATGACCGGCACGACCGACGAGCACGTATCGCTCGACGAACAGCGGCAGGCGCCGCATGCCGTCCGGCGACCCTTCGCTGGTATGGAAGGCCAGGTCGATGCCGTTGCGCTCCGCGTCCTGCTCGATGCGCGGCGGCACGAGTTCGACGACGGCGAGCCGCGTAGCGGGGGCGGCCGAGCGCAGCGTGTTCAGCGCGGGCAGCACGATCGTCGATTCGCCGTAGTCGGTGGCGGCCACGCGCCACGTGTTCGTCGCGGTCGCCGGATCGAACGGCGTGGCCGTCAGCACCGCCCGCTCGAGCGCGTCGAGCGCGTCCCGCAACGGCTCGCGCAGCGTCTCGGCGCGGGCGGTCGGCCGCATCCCGCGCGGCCCCGGCAGCAGCAGCGGATCGCCGAACAGGTCGCGCAGTTTCTGCAACTGCACGCTGACCGACGGCTGCGACATGTTCAGTTTTTCAGCCGCCCGCGTGACGTTGTGCTCGGCGAGCAGCACGTCGAGCGTGACCAGCAGGTTCAGGTCCAGTCGTCTGAGATTATTCATGGTTATACCTGGAATATCGGGAATTCATTTCCAATATACCGTTGGCGACGGCATCCTGCAGTCATTCAATCAACGGAGTAGTGAACATGAATGTGCTGATCGTCTATGCCCATCCCGAACCGCGTTCGCTGAACGGCGCGTTGCGGGACTTCGCGGTCGAGCATCTCGAAGCGGCCGGCCATGCCGTGCAGGTGACTGATCTGTATGCGATGAACTGGAAGGCCGCGTTCGACGCGCATGACGTGACCGACCGTGCGCCCGATGCGCGCTTCGATCCCGCGCTCGATTCGAAGCGTGCGTTCGAAACGGGCACGCAGCGCGACGACATCGCGCGCGAACAGGACAAGCTGAAGTGGGCCGACGCGGTGATCCTGCAGTTTCCGCTGTGGTGGTTCTCGATGCCGGCGATCATGAAGGGCTGGGTCGAGCGTGTGTATGCGTACGGCTTCGCGTACGGCGTCGGCGAGCATTCCGACCAGCATTGGGGCGACCGTTACGGCGAGGGCTCGCTGGCGGGCAAGCGAGCGATGGTGATCGTCACGACGGGCGGTTGGGAGTCGCACTACAGCGCGCGTGGCATCAACGGGCCGATCGACGACGTGCTGTTTCCGATCCAGCACGGGATTTTGTATTACCCGGGGTTCGACGTGCTGCCGCCGTTCGTGATCTACCGGACGGGGCGGATGAACGACGCGCGCTTCGAGGAAACCCGCGCGGCGCTCGGCAAGCGTCTGGACGAACTGTGGACCGCACGGCCGCTTCCGTTCCGGCGGCAGAATGCAGGGGACTACGACATTCCGGCGCTGACGCTGAAGGCTGGGATCGCGCCGGAGAAGGCGGGATTTGCCGCGCACCTCGCGCACGAGCAGTGACGGTGTGCGATCACGGCCGGTCGATGCGCCGCTCGATGCGCAGGCGGCCCGGCGGTTCGAAGTAGGTGCCGAAGCGCACGAGTCCCGTGTTCTTCAGGTGGCAGGTCATTTCGAAGCTGACCAGGATGCCGGGATCGCGGTTCTCGACGATCGCGACGTCGATCGAACGGATGCGCGGCTCGTACTTCAGTAGCGTGGCTTCCATCTGCTGCTTGAGCAGATGCGCCGACGCGGGTAGCGCCTTGTAGATGTTCGTGAGGTCGGGCAACCCGTAGTCGGGCAGGTGCTTGAGCGCGCCGGCCCGCGTATTGAGAATGCGGCGCACGTTCTGCTGCACGCTCAGGCATTCGAGCGTCCGGTCGTCGTAGGCGCCGATCGGCTCGCCGCCGATTTGGCCGAGCAGCATGTCATAGAGGGAGGGGCCGGCGGTCATCGGTGGTTCAGTTGCTCGATGCGGTTATCGGTCGTGGCCGCGGCATCGACGAAATCGATCGTCAACGCACCTTCAACGCCGGTCGACAGCACGATGTGTCGCGGCGTGACACCCGTTGCCATCCGGGCAAGCAGCTCACGGGACACGACGGGCAGTACACGCTGGTTCAGGAATGCATCGACACCGCGTGCGCCGGATTCCCATGACACGCAGTGCTGCGTGATCGATTCGATCAGATCGTCGTCGCAAGTGAGCGTGACGGCGTGTTGCCGATGCAGGCGTTCGGCTATCTTGTCCAGTTTGATCCGTACGATCGATGCAAGCGACGCGGTATCGAGCGGCCGATAGACGAGCGTCTGGAAGCGTGCGAGCAGCGCCGGCTGAAAATGCGCGACCAGCTGCGGATGAATGGCTTCGCGCAACGCGACCTGCGTGATCGACGCGTTCTCGGCCGTCGCGTCGTCGATCTGCGTACTGCCGAGATTGGACGTCATCACGATCACGCAGTTGCGGAAATCCATCTCGCGCCCTTCGCCGTCGCGCATCGTGCCGCGATCGAACACCTGATAGAAAATATCGAGCACGTCGCGATGCGCCTTCTCCACTTCGTCCAGTAGCACGACGCTGTACGGACGCTGACGCACGGCTTCGGTCAGCACGCCGCCGCGTCCGTAACCGACATAGCCGGGTGGCGAACCCTTGAGCTGCGATACCGTGTGCGCTTCCTGGTACTCCGACAGATTGATCGTCGTCAGCGCCGCGGTGCCGCCGAACAGCACGTCGGCGAGCGCGAGCGCCGTCTCGGTCTTGCCGACGCCGGACGGCCCGGCGAGCAGGAATACGCCGAGCGGCGCGTGCTCGCTTTTCAGGCCAGCTTTGGCGGTGCGCAGGCTCTCCGCCAATGCACCGATCGCATCGTCCTGTCCGACCACGCGTGTCGCGAGCGTGGACTCGAGCGCGAGCAGGCTGCGCAGTTCGTCCTCGACGAGATTGCCGACCGGTACGCCCGTCCATTCGGCGACGACGCGCGCGATCGATTGTGCGTCGACGTCGGGCGAGATCATCGGCGACTTTCCCTGAGCGCTCGCCAGCGCGTCGATCGCATTGATTACGTCGGCCGGATCAGGCGCGGGGTCGGCCGCACCACGAAGCGTGCGCAGTGCATCGACGAGTTCGCGCTCGCGTGCGTACTGACCGAGCAGCGTGTCGGCCGTGTCGCGCATCGCGTCGTGCTCCGTATCGATTGCGGCACGGCGTTCCGCGATGCCGGCGATACCCGCGCGGGCGTCCGCATCGAGCGCCGCGCGTTCCAGCTCGAGTGCCGCCAGCGCGGCATGTGCCTGTTGCAGTTCCGCCGGCAGGACGTCGAGTGCCATCCGCACGCGCGCGGCTGCCGTATCGATCAGATCCACGGCCTTGTCCGGCAACTGGCGCGCCGGAATGTAGCGGCGCGACAGGCGCACGGCCGCGACGATCGCCTCGTCGCGGATGTGAACATCGTGATGGGCCGCATAGCGGCTCGCGAGCCCGCGCAGCATCAGGCAGGCGGCTTCGTCGTCCGGCTCGTCGACCTTGACGACCTGGAAGCGCCGTTCGAGCGCCGCATCGCGTTCGAAGTATTGCTTGTATTCGGCCCACGTGGTGGCCGCGATCGTGCGCAACTCCCCGCGTGCGAGCGCCGGCTTGAGCAGGTTGGCGGCATCGGCGCCGCCTGCCGCGTTACCGGCACCGATCAACGTGTGCGCCTCGTCGATGAACAGCAGGATCGGTGTCGTCGAAGCTCGCACTTCGTCGATCACGTTCTTCAGCCGTTGTTCGAATTCGCCCTTTACGCCGGCGCCGGCCTGCAGCAAGCCGAGATCGAGCGTCAGGATGCGCGTGTCGCGGATCGTTTCCGGCACGCCGCCGTCGATCACGCGCAAGGCGAGCCCTTCGACAAGCGCGGTCTTGCCGACGCCCGGCTCGCCAACCAGGATCGGATTGTTCTTGCGGCGGCGCGCGAGCACGTCGATCATCTGCCGGATTTCGCGGTCGCGTCCGAAGACGGGGTCGATCTCGCCGCGGCGCGCCTTTTCGGTGATGTCGAGGGTGAAGCGCGCGAGTGCGTCGCGCTCGATCGCGCGCGTGGGGGCAGGGTGTGCTGCGGCCGCCGACGTCGGCGTTCCGGTTGCGCGCGGATCGCCGGTCGAGTCGGCTTCGCGTGCCGATACGGGGTCGTCAACCGCGTTTTCGCACGAGCGCCGCCCGAGCCGGGGCAGCACGCGACGAATCTGCGCGCTGGAGACGGACAGCAGCGGCCACGCACGCTGGGTGCGCAGCACATGAGGGGCGTCGACGATCGCTTGCAGCAGGTGCCCCGAACGAATCGAGTCGTCGGGATCGTCGGCGGTCGCATGCGCCCACGCATCCTCCAGCACCGTGGCGAGTTGCCTCGACAGCGCCGGCATGCCGCGCAACGTGCGTGGCATGCGCTCGATCACGTCGATCATCGCATCCCACACGGCGTCGATGTCGAGGTCGTAGTGGCGCAGCAGCGCGGGAATGTCGCCGTCGTCGGCTTCGATCAGCTTCAGCACCCAGTGCTCGACCGCGATTTCGTCCGCGAGCCGGGTCTGGCACAGATTCGCCGCGGCTTCGAGTGTGCGCGTGCAGTGAGGATTGAGGCGGCGAATGAGATGGGAAGCGTCCCGGAGCGGCGGCGTCATGTCGGTATCGGATCAGGAAGGGAAGAGGGCGGGCGCCCGCAGGAGCGGAATCCCGCCGCGCAAGCGCGACGGATTCCGCCAGCCGGTCAGTCCATCAGGAACGTTCGTTCCAGGTGTCCTTGTGGATGATGTTGCCGTCCTTGTACGACCACGTGATCGTCTCGTAACGCAGTTCCACGTCTTCGAGATGGTTGTGCTTCTCGTAGTCGGGGTTCTTGATGTCGAGCATCTTCGGCTTCACCGCGACGATCTTCACGTTGTCGAGCTTGGTGTTGAAGTATTCCTTTTCCTTGCCCGCGTCGTCGATTCGATACCACTTGATCTCGACCGACTTCAGCGTCTGGCCGCTCGTCACGGCCTTGTACAGGTACGGCGTCGACGCGTCGGTCTCCTTCGTCAGCGTGATCGGCTTGTGCACGCGCGTGCCGGTCAGCTTGCCCGTATTGCCGTCGGTCGGAATGTGCACGCCATGATCGAACGCGACCAGTTCGACGCTACCCTCGCGATCCTGGACGGTTACCGAACCCTTGATGTCCGCGCCACCGTCGTCCTTGAGCCACATGTAGGCCGGAATTGCCATTTGTTCACTCCTTCTTCTTCGTACTGCGAATCGCCGGAACCGGATTCCGGCGCTGATAAACCCGGGGCGACTGCCCCGGGAACCCAAACGCGTGTTACCTCGCGGCGCCGGTCGGGACGGCAGGCACCGGTGTATCGGGCACGAGCGTGATCTCGACCCGACGATTCTTCGCCCGCCCTTCCGGCGTGGCGTTGTCCGCGACCGGCCGCGTATCGCCGTAGCCCTGGATCGCGAACCGTGTCGACGGGATACCGGACGCTTCGACGAGCCAGTCGCGCACGGCCGACGCGCGATCGATCGACAGCTTCAGATTGCGATCGGGCCGACCCTGATCGTCCGCATAGCCGGCGACGAGCACGCGTTTGCCCGGATGTGCCTTGATCAGTTCGAGCGCCTCGACCATCGCGCGCGTGGTGCCCGTTCGGAGCCTTGCCTTGCCGCTGTCGAATAGCGACATGCTGTCCAGCGTGACGACGGCGGGCGGCGGCGGGGGCGGTTCGTACGACGCGATTGCGTCGTTGAGGACGGGCAGCAGCGGTGCGCCGCGATAGGTGCCGAACGACAGCCGGAGCGGCACGCCGACCCGTGCGTACCGGTCGAACTGATCGCGGTCCGACACAAGGACGCGGAGCGCGTCGCGTTTGGCCGTGTCGTGCGTGGCGGGGATACGGTTGTAGTGTTGGAGGTGCTCGCCGATGCGGGTCATCAGCGCATCGTTGTTCTTTGCGGCGCCGCAGATGGCGGCGATTGCGGCGCAGGCGACGATCGCGATGACGTGCGCGGCGGCGGTGATGCGCGGCGACCGCCACGTGCGGCGCGGCATCGCGTCGATCAACGGTTGCGGCAATGGCCATGGCGTCGGCGACGCAGGCAGTGCGGCCGGGGCGATACCTGTCAGGCTGCGGACTTCACGTTCCCACGGTTTGCCGGGGCCGCTCGCCGGGCCACGGTCGATCCAGCCCGCGCCGAACAACGGCCACGGCGATGCGGGCTGGCGTCGATCCGTCAGCGTGTCGAACACGACGCGTCGGGTCCATCCGATCATCGATGCGACGCCGGCGGCGCGTGCCGCGACCGCCGGACTTCCGTCGGCATGAAGCGCATCCGACTCGGCCGCGTCGATCGCGGTGTCGAAGCGATGCGTGTTGACGATGGCCGATCCGGTCGACATGCCATACCACCGGGCCGCCGATTCGACAGCCTGCGTCGTCGTCGCGGCATTTGCGTTCGAGAGCCGCTGATAGAGGGCGACATAGCCCGGCAGCGACGTGCCGAGCATGCGGGACGCATCGGCTACGGCTTGCCGGATCACGCGCAGCGACTGCGACAGCGTGTCGTCGTTCGCATGAACGGCCGGTGCGACCGCCAGCACGACACAATCCGGCGCATGACCGTCCCGCCACTGGCGGACCGCGACCGCAAGCCGTGGAAGATCCTGAGGGCGGTCGGCTCGCAACCAGATCGCGCCGTCGCCGACATGTACGAAACGCGACATGGCCGTATCGCGATCGAACAACGCGGACAGACCGTCGCCCGTGACGAGCGCGAGCGGCATTCTCGTGCGCATCGTGACGGGCAGGTCGGCGGTCGCCGCGCCCAGTTGCGCAATCACCTGAACGTTTTGTTCGCGGGCGCGCGTCAATCCGCGCGAATGCAACCAGACGATCAGCGCGGAAAGCGCGACGACGAGCGCTACCCATCCCCACATGACGCCGCGCTCGATGGGTACAACCCACCCGACGACAGCCAGTGCCAGTGCCGCGGACAGCGTCACGACCGTCCTGAGCGGATAGCCGAGGCCCGACAACGCCGCGCGTGCCGCATTGGAATCGGCGCGGGTTGCCGCCGTGGGGAGCATGGTGCCCGAACTCACGGCCGTTTCGCTTGCTGGATGAGTTGGGCCAGTTCGGCATCGAGGATCCGATCCCACGCGAACCAGACGAGTATCGCGATGACGCACGCCGCGCCCGCGACCACCCAAGGCGACACATGCCTGAGCCGGTCGAGCAGTCGCGTGCTGGAGCGATCGGTGACGAACCCCGGGCGGACTGCCGGGCGCAATTGATCGATCTGTGCAACCAGCGCGGCGGTCAGTGCCTGACGTTTCGCCTCACCGTCATGGGCGCCCGCGGACGGCCCCGAGCGGGCGGCATACCGGCCACGGAATCCCAGGCCGAGAACGGCCGCATAGCATTCGAGCAGGTCGACGTTCGGCACGGGCTCGCGCATCCGGTAGTCGAGCCGCTCGTAGATGCGCGTGCCTGCATCGTGCGTGCCGAATCGCTCGACCTGCAGCGGCGTGGATTCCCACTTCGCCTTGGCGGAAGCCGGCAGGTGCCGCAGTGCGGCTTCGTCGATCAGGCCGCACTGGGCGACGATCGCGTCGTCCCGTACGTCCGCGGCAATGCCTTGCGCATCGAGCGCGGTCGCGAACTGCGCGACCAGCAGGCGGCACTGCTCACGCAGGCTCGCGGCGTTGTCGACCTGGCCGCCGTTCGACAGTTGACTGACGAGCAATGCGGTATCGCGCAACAGCGCACGCATGGAGGCTCGATGTGAATGACCGGATGACGGATCGCGCGCAAGCAGCGCGGTTTCGTGACGCAGGGAGGCGACGGCATTCATCAGCGCAGCACCGCATAAAGTTCGAGCGACGCGTCCGGAATCGACGCGGGCAGATAGATCTGGCAAGCGCGCGCGGCGAGCATCCGCGCATGCGCGGCGTCGTGCGCATCGAGCGCGAAATAGTGGTTGTCCAGCCGGACCGGTATGGCGCCGGGCACCCGCTGCACGGCTTTGAGCGGAATTCCCGCCACCGCGGAATTGACGATGTGCTCGACGTCGTCCGGTGCGCCGATCTTGCAGAGGCGCGGAAACTGTTCGAGCAGCTCGAACGCCGGCAACGCGGCATTGACGGACAGATACCAGTCCGCGGCATCTTCGACGATGCGCTCGTCGCGGAACTGACCGACCCAGGTCGTAGGCGTCGTATGCGAGAGCCCGATCGAGACGACGCGCGACGGAATGATCGCGTCGAGCAGATCGCGGATCAGCGATTCGAGCGCCGCGAACACGTCATGGGCGCTCGCGTGGTCGTACGGCGGAATGTCGGTCAGCGACACGCGCGTCGAGAACGTGATCAGCGAGCCGGCCAGCTGGGCGAGCACCTGGTACAGGCGATCGGTCGGCTGCGCCGGATGCGACGCGAGGAAGCGCAGTTGCGGCCACGCCTGGTGAATGCAATGCAGGAGCCAGAACAGTTGGACGTCGGCGACGCCATACTCGGCCACCTGCTCGATGCGCTCGCTGCGGCGCGCACCGAGGAGCGCACTTTTGGCGGCGAGGATGTCGGCGATCCGCCGAATACGCTCGATATGCAGCGTGTGCCCGGATAGCGCGAGACAGGGCGGCACGTATCGGCGATCGACCTGGAACTGCCCGCTCGTCGTGCGCGTCAGGCGTGCGATCGCGCATGCCGTGTCGTCGGCGTGCGATTCGAAGCCGAACAGCAACCGGACGGCGTGACGCTCGGCGGCAATTTCGGTTTCGGCCGAGCCGTTCAGGTCCGTCACCTTGACGAACTCGCGATACGCGCGACGCGGGCGGGCCAGCGCCGTTTCGTCGAAACGGCAGTTGCTGCCGTTCGCGTCCGGTAGCGCGAGCGCGGCGAGTACGTCGACGGTCTGCGTATCGGCGGGAATTTCGCCGACGAGGTCGCGCGCCGGCGGCAACGCGTCGGCGACGGTCGTGTCGATCGGCGTGCCGTCAGGGAAACGCAATTGCAGCCGCGCGAGCTTCAGGCGGCCAGAGGACAGTGCCTCCTCGTCGATGTCGACGTTCAGCGTTCCCCATGACGATACGGCGACAGCCGACGCCAGTTGTTGCAGCGCGAACCCGTTCCAGCGCTCCTGCTGCTGGAAATGCTGCTGCGTAAGAATCAGCCCTTCATGCCAGAGCGGTTTGTCGATCCGCATGGTGTGGTCAATACCGATGTAGGAATTATGAGGCGCCGATTCTATACATCGTTTTCTGATTTCGTATACCCCGTTTTATTCGAATTTGTTGAGAAGTGTCTCGAATAAATTGAGATAAATAGGGTGTTTATTTTGAGATTTATTGGGTGCGGGGTGTTTCGTCGGTGCGAGCTGTGTCGAGTGGAATTTTTATTGAGATTTTGTGTTCCGTGTTTTTTGTGGAGGTCGCATATAAATCAAGCAGTTGTGAGATCGTTGTAAATTTGATTGATAGTGATTTGCGGGCGAGCGTGGGGGATTCGGACAGCGTGTCTGGAATGCATCAGGGAATCGGACTAGTCTTATTTGCAAAAGAACTTGTGTCGTTAATTTTCAATTTTCCGTGTTTCGGGTTTACTCGCCGACAAAGGGCGTGATATTTTCTGCCGCCTGAGTCGGATATCGGGCCGCGAATATCCGGATGGGCCGTTCGTCGATGCACGTTGCGGGGTTGGCATGGGCGTTACGGACGGCGATGCACCCATGACTTGCGGGTGCGTGTCGCGGAGTCTTCAAGCTTCCTGAGATAAGGAGAACGAATTGGATAGCTTTCAGCGAGAGATCCCGAAGAGCCGGGTGTCGATCACGCTCGACCTGCATACGGGTGGAGCGCAGAAGAAGGTCGAGTTGCCCCTGAAGCTGCTGGTCGCCGGCGACTTCAGTGCCGGCCGTGAGCAGGCGCCGCTTGCCGAGCGCAAGAAGGTGAACATCGACAAGAACAACTTCGATGCCGTGCTGGCCGACTATGCGCCGGATCTCAGGATCGCCGCGGACAACACGCTGGCCGGCGACGGTTCGGAACTGCCCGTCAACCTGTCGTTCCGCTCGATCAGGGATTTCGCGCCCGAGCAGGTCGCGCGCCAGATTCCCGAGCTGCAGGCGCTCCTCGCGATGCGCAATCTGCTGCGCGACCTGAAATCGAACCTGCTCGACAACGGCACGTTCCGTCGCGAGTTCGAGAAGGTGCTGAAGGACGATCGCCTGTCCGCGAAGCTGCGCGGCGAACTCGCGCAGATCGCGACCGCCGCGACGCAGCCGGAAGGGCATGCGTGACACGCGCCGGGAAAAACGCGCGTTCAGCGCATTCCGCAACATCGTAGCGATTCGATCGCAGACAGGACACGCCATGAAATCCACTGAAACGCAGCACGCCGGCGCGAGCGAGACCGTCGTGCTGGACGCCCCGCACGGGGATATCGACAGCGTCTATGCGTCGCTGTGCAGCAAGATCAACCTGAAGCCCGTCAGCGAAGCACGCCCGCTCGAGGCGTTCCGCGACAACGACATGCTGTCCGAGGCGTCGGCCGATGAGCGCATCGCGCGCGGGATGGGCGCATTCCTCGAACTCGTCGCTAACGCGAGCCAGCCGGTGGACCGCCTCGACAAGTCGCTGCTCGATTTCCATATCGGCCAGATCGACCGGCAGATCAGCCGCCAGCTCGACGCCGTGATGCATACGCAGGAATTCCAGGCGCTCGAGGCACGCTGGCGCGGCCTGAAGATGCTCGTGAGCCGCACTGATTTCCGCAAGAACGCACGCATCGAAGTGCTCGACGTGTCGAAGGACGCGCTGCAGCGCGACTTCGAGGATACGCCGGAACTGATCCAGAGCGGCCTGTATCGCCTGACGTACATCGAGGAATACGACACGCCGGGCGGCCAGCCGATCAGCGCGATGATCAGCGACTTCGAGTTCGCGAATTCGCCGATGGACGTCGCACTGCTGCGCAACATCTCGAAGGTGGCGGCCGCCGCGCACATGCCGTTCATCGGCTCGGTCGGCCCGGCGTTCTTCGGCAAGCAGTCGATGGAGGAAGTCGCCGCGATCCAGGATATCGGCAACTATTTCGATCGCGCCGAGTACATCAAGTGGAAGAGCTTCCGCGATACCGACGATGCACGTTACGTCGGCTTGACGATGCCGCGCGTGCTCGGCCGTTTGCCGTACGGCAAGGACACGGCACCGGTGCGGGCATTCAACTACGAGGAGGCCGTCAAGGGCCCCGACCACGACAAGTACCTGTGGATGAATGCGTCGTTCGCGTTCGCGGCGAACATGGTGCGCAGCTTTGTTAGCAACGGCTGGTGCGTGCAGATCCGCGGTCCGCAGGCGGGCGGCAAGGTCGAGGATCTGCCGGTTCACCTGTACGACCTCGGCACCGGCCACCAGCCGAAGATCCCGACCGAGGTGCTGATCCCCGAAACCCGCGAATTCGAGTTCGCGAATCTCGGCTTCATTCCGCTGTCGTTCTACAAGAACCACGACTTCGCGTGCTTCTTCTCCGCGAACTCGGCGCAGAAGCCGGCGCTGTACGAGACCCGGGAAGCGACCGCGAACAGCCGTATCAACGCACGGCTGCCGTACATCTTCCTGCTGTCGCGCATCGCGCACTACCTGAAGCTGATTCAGCGGGAGAACATCGGCACGACCAAGGATCGTCGTCTGCTCGAGCTCGAGTTGAACAACTGGATCAAGGGGCTCGTGACCGAGATGAAGGATCCGGGTGACGAACTGCAGGCGTCGCATCCGCTGCGCGAGGCGAAGGTCACGGTCGAGGACATCGAGGACAACCCGGGCTTCTTCCGGATCAAGCTGTTCATCGTCCCGCACTTCCAGGTCGAAGGGATGGATATCGGGCTGTCGCTCGTGTCGCAGATGCCGAAGTCCAAGAACTGATCTGACGTTAGTCGCAGTGGCGCCGGGGTGGACAGGGGCACCCCGGCGTGCCGTGCAGTCGCGCAACCGAGAGATTCCATGTCGATGATTCTGCCTTCGCAGGCTTATGAATTGAAACTCGCGCCGCATCCGGCGCCGTTCTCGATCCTGAAGTTCACCGGGCTGGACCGCGTGAGCCAGCTCTATCGATACGAGATCGAATTCACGAGCCCGATGGCAGGGATCCCGATGGATCAGGTGCTGGGGCGACCGGCGAAGTTCAGCGCGGATCCGGTCGATTCGAACATGGATTACCTGCGCAAGATGTTCGGGGAGAACGCCGCGCAGTTCAGCGCAAAGCCGGCGGCGTATACGGTTCATGGCGTGATCACGCAGTTCGACGAGTTGGAGACGTCGGCGGACGAAACGCGCTACCGGGTCGTGCTGGAGCCGACACTGGCCGATCTCGATCGCGGCGTGACCAGCCGGTTGTTTCAGAAGCAGTCGGTCGAGGAGATCGTGACCGACACGTTGCGACATTACGGGTACCGCGCGGGTGTCGATTTCCAGTTTCAGCTGCGTGGACAGTACAAACGTCGCGAGTACGTGACGCAGTATCACGAGACGACGTTTGCCTTCATTCAGCGCCTTTGCGCGGAAGAAGGGATCTGGTTTCGCTGGGAGCAAAAGAAGGATCGCGCGGTTGTTGTGTTCGGCGACGATCTGGATGCCTATGCGCGCAAGCAGCGTACGGTGCCGTATCGGCGTGACTCGGGGCTCGAGAGTGTCGGTGCGGATGCGATCAAGACGCTCGGGCGCGAGATGAAGCGTGTGCCGGAGGCGGTGCGGCTGCACGACTATAACCATCGACAAGCCGAGGTATCGCTGCTGGTCGAGGAAAACGCGGCGCGCGACGACAAGACGACGAACGCGGTCGATTATCGCTGGGGTGAGCATTACGAAACGCCGGAGGAGGGCAAGCGGGTTGCGCGGTTGCGGCACGAGGCCTATCTGGCGACGCAGATTACGTTCAAGGGGACGGGCAATCCGTTCTGGCTCGAAGCCGGCGAGGTGATGCGGGTCGAGCCGAAACCTGCCGACGCGAAGCACGGCGTTTTCGTTACGTCGGTCGAGTCGCACGGCGGGCGGAATGAGTCGTTCTGGGTGGCGTTCGAGGGCATTCCGTCGGATCGCGTGTGGCGCACGCCGGTGGCTTCGGTTTCGCGGCCGGTGGTGGACGGGATTCTGCCGGCGCGGATTACATCGCCGGGCAACTACAAGTATGCGTATCTGACCGAGCAGGGCTGGTACGTGATCAAGCTGCCGTTCGATCTCGATGAATGGAGCCCGGGTGGGACGAGCCGGCCTGTGCGGTTTGCGAAGCCGTACAGCGGCGACAACTATGGGCATCACTTTCCGTTGATCGACGGGGCGGAGGTGGCGATCGTCCATACGGACGGCGATCCGAACCGGCCGGTGATCATCGGGGCGATGCATGACAGCGTGCATCCGGATCTGGTGAACAACCTGAACCATACGCGGAACCTTATTCGGACGGCTGCGCGGAATGAGTTGCGGATGGAGGACAAGGAGGGGAGTGAGCATATTCATCTCACGACGCCAACTCAGACCAGTGAGCTGAATCTGGGGCACATGGTTGACGATGCCCGTCACGAACGAGGTCAAGGGGCCGAGCTACGTACCGACGGGCATCTTGCCGCGCGCGGCCCGAAGGGCATGCTGCTGAGTACCGAGGCGCAGGTTGGAGCGTCGGGGCACCAGCTCGACATGAAAGACGCGCAGGAGCAGCTGCAGCGGGCAATCGATCGCATGGAGTCGCTTTCCGAGGCGGTGCGAGCTGCAGAGGCGACCGTCGCCGAGCTGCAGCAACAGAAGTCGTTCTATGCGGAAGCACTGGATGGCTTGAAACGCTCTGCAATTCTCGCGAGTGCACCCTCGGGTATCGGGCTCACGTCCGGGGCGCATTTACAGGTCAATGCAGACCGGAATCTGATCGCGACCGCCGGCGGGAATTTCGACGTCGGAATCATGCGGAACTTCACCGTCGCGGCGGGAAAACAGGTGTCGCTCTTCGCGCAGGCCCAGGGGGTGCGGGTCACCGCAGCCAAACAGGACGTTGTCGTCCAGGCCCGCACGGGTGCGATGGCGCTATCGGCATCGAAGGACTTGAACTTCACCAGTAGCGATGGCGCGATTCTCGCGGCCTCGCGTGGTGCGCTGACACTGACAAGCGGTGGCGCCTATCTCAAGATCGATGGCGGCAACATCGAACTCGGATGCCCGGGCGATATCACGCTCAAGTGTGGAAATTTCCACTGGACCGGTCCCGCTTCTCTTTCGGCTCCCCTGCCGAATATGCCCATTGGGCCATGCAAGGAGTGTTTGCTGGATGCGCACCGTGGTGTCGAAGCGATGACGGAGGTCGCCTGATGACCGGAACCAAGCTTGCGATGTCGACCGGTGATTCGGACGCGGCATGGGAGGTGTGGCGTAACCGATTATTGGCGCAATTCGAAGCGTTTGATGCCGAGGACGTTTCGGCCTACCTGTACGTACTCGCCGATGCGCGTGCCAATCCGGATCTCGACAAACTGCTGGTTCAGGTCCCCAGGCTTGAATGGCAGTCGCTGTGGGGCGGCACCGTTCTCGAGTCCTATACGGACATCGCCCCGTATCTGATTGCGATCGATCGCTTCGCGTTGGATGATGCGCGCGATCTGCAGAGCCGGCTCGTGCGGCGGCTCTGGAAAGAGGCGACCGAACTGCACATGCTGACGTGGATATGGTCTCCGTTTCCGACTCAGTTACTGGTTGAGCATTTTCGATCGTTCTGTCGTTATTCGACGCCGGACAAGCGCGCGTACTTCCTGCATTTCTACGATAACCGGATTCTTGCGCGGTTGAGGGCGGTCTGGACCGGGGAACAGGCGCAGACGTTTCTCTCGCCGTGCGCCGAGATCTGGTATCGCGATCGCGAAATGAGCGAGATCGTATGGTGTAACGATGCGGGTGTGACCGATGGTATAGCCGGGGAAGAGCAGGCGATGACGGTGGAGCAGCACACGGCGTTGCTGCAGCTTGGTCGTGCCGACAAGCTCGTGATGCAACTGCGCACGATGTATGGAGCGATGCTCGACGATTTTACGGATCTAACGCTTTACCAACGTGTTTCTGAACAGTTGGAGCGCGCCGATCGTTACCGTATAGCCGACGATGACGATCTCTTGAACTACGTCTCAAAGGGCGTCGTCATTTCACCGCGGTTCGATGAACATCCGATGATTCGAGAGCGGCTGGCCCGCGCGATGAGCGGCGAGCAGAAGTTTGGGGATGCGTTGAGTCGTATCGACGCTGATGTGTTGCGGGAGGCGTCTCGCATGACGACGGATTTCGTGGATGCGGGAGGGGCCTCGCATGATTAGGTGGCTCTTCGCCTTATTGGTGGTCGCGATAGCGCTTACGCAAGCCGGCTGCGACGCGTTTTCATCCGAGCCGACATACCGTGGCATCAGCATCATGGGGCTCAACTACACGCCGTTCAATCTTAGTGGGTTCACTATTCGTGACAAATACGGCAACCGAGCCAGCGGCGGAGGTGATTTGCCGCCGGGTACTGGCGCGGGCAGGTTGAGTTGTTGCTACAAGCTAAAGGGAACGGAATTCACGGTTGAGTGGGAGGTCTATGACGCGGATGAAGCCATCAAGGACCTATATGCGCCCATCAAGAAGATCCACAAGAAGACCGAGGTCAAATTTCCACCGGCAACAGTCAAGGGCGGAGCGGGGGAGGACGTGCTTGCCGTGCACTTTTATCCGGACGATCACATTGAGTTTGAGATTCGTAACGACATGAGCGGGACGAGGATCGATTACACGGACGTGGATTACTGGTTTCAAACCAAGTACGGAAAGGCGGCCAACCCGGACGACGCAGATATGGCCGTCGCGTTTAGACGTACAGCCCGGATTGCGTCGCAGGGTTGGCTGAAGTATCGCTTGACCGACACGAAGGATCTTGAGCAGTACGTGTACTACACGCAACTCATCAACCCGAAGTTCGATGAGCATCCCGTCGTCCAGCGGATCTTGAAGGACACCAAAGGCAAGCCTGGAGCCTTCGGCACAGCGATGCAGAGTTTGCCAGATGCTGTTGTACAGGAGATCAAGCAAGGGCGCTTCGATTAGGCATTGTTTCGTAGTGTTGGGTATCGATCATCAGAGGCGGCTCTGATAGGACGAACGTGTTTGCGAGAGGCCGTTTACGTGACGGATTGTGTTCTTGATTTCGAGGTATTCAAGCAATGATTAAACGGGTTGTCATGTTGCTCGGTGTCGTACTGACGTTAGCCGGTTGCGATGCGTTTTCGTCCGAGCCGACCTACCGTGGCATCAGCATCATGGGGCTCAACTACACGCCGTTCAATCTGAGCGATTTCACGATTCGTGACAAATACGGCAACAGAGCGAGTGGAGGGGGGGATTTGCCGCCGGGTTCGGGAGCCGGCAGTCTAACTTGCTGCTACAAGCTGAAGGGAACGGATTTCACGGTTGAGTGGGAGGTCTATGACGCGGATGAAGCCATCAAGGACCTATATGCGCCCATCAAGAAGATCCACAAGAAGACCGAGGTCAAATTTCCACCGGCAAAGGTCAAGGGCGGCGCTGGGGAGGACGTGCTTGCCGTGCACTTTTATCCAGACGATCACATCGAGTTTGAGATTCGTAACGACATGAGTGGATCGAGAATCTCCTATGCCAAGGTCTATCATTGGTTGAAAACCAAGTACGGGAAGGCGGCCAACCCGGACGGCGCAGATATGGCTATTGCGTTTAGACGTACAGCCCGCATTGCTTCACAAGGCTGGTTGAAGTATCACCTGACTGATACGAAGGACCTCGAACAGTACGTTTACTACACCCAAATCGTTAATCCCAAGTTCGATGAGCACCCCGTCGTGCAGCGGATCTTGAAGGACACGAAAGGCACGCCTGGTGCCTTCGGTGCGGCGATGCAAAGCCTGCCAGATGCCATCGTTCAGGAAATCAAGAGCAATCGCTTTGAACGAGATACGTCGAGAAGGCAGCATGGCTGATAAAACCATCCGTGATCCGGCGGATCGGACTCCGCCCGAAGTACGTGCTGCAATTGGAGAGAATCGGAAAGCGTATCCGCAGGACGGCTGCATTCCATGTGGCGCCGTAATACATGTCGGTTTTTTCTTTGATGGGTTTGGCCGGCATCGTGACTACGATGAAAGGAATACTTCCCGATACTCGAACATATGTCGACTATGGGAGGCTCATCGCGATAACGAGGACCCACGCCGAGAAGAGGAGCCCAACCAGTTTTGGTACCGACTCTACTATTCTGGGCTCGGAACCGAGTTGAATGAGGACGCGAGAAACGGTCAAATCGTCTCCGCCGCATTTAAGCTTGGAAAGCAGGGCGCCAAAGCTGCAGGTTCAATCGCAGTTAGCACCGGCAAGAAAGTAACCGGCGTGAAACGGCTTCCCATCGATCCGAAAGGCACTATCACCGAGGGGCTCAAGAAAGGGCTCAAGGAATTTTCGTACCGGCCGATCGTGAAGTCATTCAAAGATTTGGTCGACTCGGTCGAATCCGCGCCGCGCAATATCGGCCGAGTGTTGCAACTGCAGCGCGACAACCGCTGGGTTCAACGTGGTCGGGCGGCTACGCGCTTGTTTCTTTACGATACGAAGAAGAACTTTCTGTCTATTGGATGGAATGCCGCCAAGTCGGTGTTCTTCGGCGTGGTGATCGATTCGATTCCGTGGTTTCGTGACAACCGCGCCATCGCCCGTGTATTTGGAACAGGCGTCGAGGACCGGCTGATGGCCGCGATGAAGCAGTTCGAAAAATCGATTGACGACACCAAGCAGAAAATGCCGAAGGTCCAGCGGATCCAGGTATCCATCTTCGGTGCCGATCGCGGCTGTGTTCTCGCCCGGGCGCTGGCGAATGAACTGACACGACGGTACAAGCACCCGAGCGACACGAAGCTGGCTTTTACCGACCCGAAAGATCCCAACCAAACGGCTATTCCGGTCGAGATCAGGTTTCTCGGGCTACTGGACGCCGTTTCTTCGGTGATGGAAGAAAACAAGTTGCTGGGAATCGTGCCGGTGCTAGGCCTGCTCAAGCAAAACTACGGTGACCGCGAGCTATCGATACCGGCTTCGGTGCAGCGATGTGTGCATTTCGCCGCGGCTCACGAACTGCGGTTCTATCAACGGCTCGATAGCCTCGAGAAAACGCGTGGACTCCAGTACCTCTATCCGGGAACCAGCGAAGACATCACCGGCGGGGCGCCACCAGGAACGCTCGGAGCACGCGCGGAACTGCAGCGCGTCGTTTTGCGCGACATGCTCAATGAGGCGGTTTCGCATGGAGTCGTGCTGGATACGATGGAGGACTTGGCGAAATGGAAGCCAGAGGTGCTTCAGAGGTTCACGCTCGCCAACCCCATCTCCGACGGCAAAGCCTCCTACAAAATCGGAGAACTGATTGACGCCTACCGTCAAATAGTTCCCTACGTCGCGCGTCTGAACTTTGTCGAACACATGCAGGTATTCCTGCGCTGGATGGCGGTTCGCTACCAATCCCCGGCATTTCGCGCGACCGTGACGAGTCACTTCGATGACCTCGCCGCCCAGCACCGGGAGCTTCTGAAGGAGCGCAACGATGCCGAGGCCGCGTATCTCGCGCTGCGCAATCAACGGCCGCCTGCGGATCGAGAGACGCTTGGCAGGGCCTACGCGCGCTGGCAGAACGCGGTTTTGCCGGAAATGCTTTCCGGTCGCGATGCGGGTATCGAGAAAAAGCGTCCCCCCGTGGGCGTCTGGGACCGCATTCAAAGCGAATCCGAAGCGCTGATGCGGCGCGAATCGCTACAGGCCGGGTTGCAGAAGTCAGCGAATCGCATACGTGAAATGGCTCAAGAGGGGTCGTTGCCGTGGGACGCAAACCCGGAGTTCAGCGCATCGATGATCGAGGCCTGGAAGATGACGCCTGAAGAGGAGACGCTGATCCAGGCATGGAAGATGGGCCTGAGCGGCAAGAACCCGCTGCCGCCCAAGGTCATGGCGCTCTTCGACCTGCTGGTTCACGACACGATGCTGACGAGCTGGCACGACCACGTGCTGTCGTCGAATCTGTACTTCCAGACACGTGCGATCGACACGTTCGGAACCAGCAACTACGTCAGCGAAGACAAGAAGCGCAAGCGCGACGAAAAACATGGTGAGCGCGTCAGGCAGGCCAGCGAAGCGATTAAGCCCGCAGCCCGGCTGCCGGGGCGCTTATAACTCGATATCGACCGCTCACTGTCGAACCGCAGTGGCGAGTCGATTCATTTCGGAGATACCTATGACGGGCATCATTCGCGTCGGAGACCGCCACACCGGCGGCGGCTACGTAACGTCCGGTTCGGATACGCGCTTTTTCATGGGGCGTGCGCTTGCGCGGCTCCACGATCCCGTGACCTGCCCGCGGCACGGCGACAACCGCATCGCGATGGCTACTTCGGGTGCATTCGATAATGGTCGCGAGGTCGCCCAGCACGATGACTTGTGCGGGTGCGGTTGCCGTTTGATTTCTTCTCTTGCGAATAGCGGGCGCCGCTAGGTAATGGCGCTGGATTTCTCGTCCCTTCCGCCGGAGAAGCCGGTTCCCGATAAATCACCGTCGCGGACTCTCTGGGCTGCGGTGTTCATCGCGCTGACGGCGGCAGGCGTAGTAGCCGTGCTGATGCTCTGGCCGGCGGATGAGCCGACTCACACGCCGTGGTTCTGGATCTGCATGTCCGTATACCCGACGGGTTTTGCCGCCTTCGTCGTGTCCCGGCGCTATCGGGCATACGAACTCGAACGCGCGAAAGTCCAGGCCTGGAACGATGCAAGCAGGAAGTACAACGCGCAGGCCTTTGCGCGAGAAAGCGTGCCGATGATTGTCCTGGCAGTGGCTGCACGCGTCACTGCCGACGATACGGAAAACGGTATCGACCCAATCGCCGATGGAACGATGACGTTGCATGCCAAAGCTTCCGATCAGGAAGCAAACGAATCGGTTTCGGCGAGATGGTTCGATCCGATCGAAGCGCGCCTCGCTGCAGACGATGCACAACGTCACGATGAGGTTCTCGAATGGCTGTACGAGCGGCTGCTGAACGACCTGAAGGAACCCTTGAACGCGCTTCCTGCGGATCTGCCGTTGCGCGTGTTGCTCGATATTTCCGGCTATGTCGGCGCGTCCGACGTGATCGAACCATGGCGGAAGGAATGGAGACGTCACAAGTTGCGCTTCGCGAAGATCGAGCGTGCGCCCGAATCGCTTGATTTGATGACGATCGATTCCTGGCTCGACGCTCGGAACGGGCCGTTGCATCAGCATGCGGTGTTACTCGTATCCGTTGCGCTCAGCAAAGTCATTGCCGAGCCGCCGCCATCCGATTCAGCCGAGGCCGCGGTCGGCTTGTTGCTGGTTTCAAAGGCGCTTGCGGCGCGCTTCGAATTGCAGCCGCTCGCTGCGTTCCATCGTCCCCGGCGAGCAGGCAATGACGACCCCGGCCATGCATTGACCTACGGACTCCGTTGGGGCGACACCTCGCCGGACGAAGTCGGGACGGTGTGGTTGAGCGGATTCGACAGCCGGGCGGCCGCTTCGCTACGCATGGCGTTAAGCGCGGGTCGACCGGAAGGCAAGAGCGACGAAGCGGTACCGGAGTTTGAACTCGATCGAATCGTCGGCAAGACGGGCGCCTCGGCAGCATGGCTTGCCGCGGCATGCGCGACGTACATGGCCGGTCAATCGACGAAACCGCAACTGGTCGCACACCGCGACGAAGACCACATGTTCATTGCTGTTGTGACGAACATGGATAACGCATCAACAACACACGCACTTCCGCATGAACCGGATATTCAAACTTGACCTGTTCGGGTCCCTTGTTCTTGTCGTCATTCCTGGGCTGATCGCCTGGAAGCGACCGCACTGGATCGGAATATCCGATACGGATCGAGGATTGGCGGTCGTGATTTTCTGCGCCATATTTATCGCACTCCTGTTGATCTTCAGCTTCAGTGATTCGTCGAGGCCGGCCAACGCGTGGCGTGCCGTGAAGAAATGGGTCAGTGATCACACTCGTCTCACGCCCGCATCGTCGGGAAGTGGTCCAGCAGCCGATGCCGCGACTCTCGCCGCATCGCTCATGCAGGCCCAGAAGGAGAGGCACGGCTGGCGATGGCGCTATCGCGATCGTTGGGTTCTTGTTGCCGGTGACTATCCGCTCGTGCGGCGTCTCGCGCCTGGATTGGCGGATACCGGCTACGCGCTTCTCGGCAATACGGTCGTGCTGTATGCGCGGCAAATCGACGACAAACTCGACACGGAATGGCTCGATCGGATTCGTCACCTGCGCCGTCGCCGTCCAGTCGACGCAATCGTGGCCATTACCCGTCACCGAAGTTCGAGCGATGCATCGTTTGACGTGGATACACTCGCTGCGCGGCTTGCTCGTCACGCACGCGCGTTGCGCTGGGCTGCACCCACCTATCTCCTGGACGTGACGGATTTCGGCAGCGCAGGCGTCACTTCGGACGAAGCGATGGGCTTCACATGGGCCGACGCGCGCTTGAGCGCGGCGGTGATTGACGAATCGCTGCGAAATCTCATCGGCAACCTCTCGGACGCCGGTGTCGTGCGCCTTGCCGTGAATACCGATGATCGCTACCCGGCTGAACTGGCGCAGCACGTTTCGAGGCTGCGCGCAGGATTATCCGACCTGCTGCGTCGTACCGCTGAATCCACCGTTTCGCGGCATCCGATTCACGGACTATTGTTTGCGCCTCTCTTTAAGGAGAGGGCGCCCCTGTCTCAGGATTTCGATTCGCCAGCCGACGATTCGAATGATCCTGCTGCGCCGCTCAATCCTCAACCCCGAACCATCTGGCAAACCATCGCCGACCACAGTCGCAAGGTTCAAGGTCGCCGCATTGGCTTTTCGCTGTCGACCACGGCGGCGTGGATGATGACGGCCCTGATCAGCTGCTGGTTGGTTGGCACGCTGCTGTCCGGCTTCGCGAACCGTGCAACGATCGGGACGGCCGCGAATACGGTTGCGAAGCTCGCGGGAGCCCTGAACTCGACGCAATCGCTGCAAACGTTGACCGATCTCGACCGTCAAATCGACACGCTCGAAATCCACCAACGTGCCGGTGCGCCTTTGACTTCCCGTTTCGCGCTGAACCGCGACCACGCGCTACTCGACGCCCTTTGGCCTTACTACGCCGATGCCGCGAACCGGATTCTCGTCGGCCCGATCCGCCAGAAGCTCGAAGCGAGGCTGCATCAGCTCGCGACCCTGTCCGACGCCGAAATCGCCAGCGGCGGCGACGCCCAGGTCCAAGCCGCGTACGATACGCTCAAGACCTACATGATGCTCGCCAAACCCGAGCGGGCGGCAGCCGCATTCCTGATACCGCAGCTCGTCGCCGCTGCCGCACCTGAACGCCCGGCCGATTCGCCGCTGTCGAAGGGCACGTGGGAGGACCTTCGTCAGCAAGCGATCGCATTCTTCGCGAAACACGTTGGGCGGGGTGCCGCGTCCAGTCACACCGCATTGGCGATTGTCCCCGACGGAAGCCTGATCGCTTCGACCCGTCAGACGATCATCGGCGTGCGCGGCATCCAGAACTCCGGCGACGCGATCTACCAGCAGATCATCGACGAAGCGACACCGAAATATCCGCCGCTGTCGCTCGCGACGCTGCTCGGTGACACAGCGTCGCAATCCTCTTCCGGCGGTGCGACGAGCCGGGGCCTGTTCGGCACGACCGCCACGGTACCGGGCGTATTCACGCGTGCAGCGTGGGAAGAGCGCATCTCGAAGGCAATCGACGAAGCCGGCGAGCAACGCGATGTGGCGAGCGACTGGGTACTCTCCGATACCAAGGTTGCCCATTCATCTCCGTCGACATTGAAGACCGAACTGCGTCAGCGCTATTTCGACGATTACGCGCGGGCATGGGCGCTATTCCTCAACAGTCTGCGTTGGCAACCCGCACCGACGCTATCAGCCACGGCCGACCAACTCACGCTACTGGGCGACCCGCAACGCTCGCCGCTCGTCGCGTTGATGAATGCGATCGTGTATCAGGCGGGAACGGGCGCCAATGCCCAATCGTTGTCCGACACGCTAATCAGCAAGGCCCAACAGCTCGTCGGCGCCGACGAGAAAGATCCGTCGAAGCAGGCCAAACCGCAGCTCGCACCGCTGGCCGCCGCATTCGGCCCGATCCTGCGCCTGACCGGCAGCGACCTCGCGTCGGGAATGCCGACGAACGGCAAGGTGGCCACCACGCAAATGGCAGCGACCGGCGACCTGAGCCTGGCACGCTATCTGGAGCGGATCACGGCGATGCGCCTGAAGACATCGCAGATCGTCTCCAGCCCGGATCCGGACGCGATCGCACGTCTGGCCGCGCAAGCCGTGCTGCAAGGCAAGACGTCCGATATCGCCGACAGCCGCGATTACGCGAGTCGTGTCGCCGCGAGCCTCGGTGAACAGTGGTCCGGGTTTGGCGCATTGTTCCGCGCGCCGTTCGATCAGTCGTGGCAGGTCATCGTGCAGCCGGCCGCATCGAGCCTGAACGAGATGTGGCGCACCGCGATCGTGGCCGACTGGAACAAGACCTTCGGCGGCCGCTATCCGTTCGCGGATTCCGACAACGATGCATCGCTGCCCGAGATGGCGCGCTTCATGCGCCCGGATAGCGGCGTGATAGCGCAATTCGTGACGTCGCAACTGGCCGGTGTCGTCGAACGGCAGGGGGACCGGTGGGTCGCCGCACAGGGAGCCGATTCCGGCGCATTGACGATCGATCCGGCATTCCTCAACGGTCTGAACAAGCTCACGCGCACGTCGACGGTCCTGTTTCCGTCGGGCGACGCGCGTGTGCGCTATGAACTGCGGGCCGAGCCGACGCCGGGCGTCACCGACATGAGATTCGTGCTGTCCGGCCGCGAACTGCATTACTTCAACCAGAAGCAGGAGTGGACGCCGTTCGAATGGCCGGGACAGTCGCTCGAGAACCTGTCGCATATCGAATGGCAAACGGAGCAGGGCGGCTTGCGTACCGCGCTCGATTCGCAGGGGCGTTTCGGCCTCGTTCGATTGCTGGAGCGCGCGAAGGTCACCCAGCAGGACAACGCCCGCTATCTGCTGACCTGGACGCCCGACACGAGTCAGGGCATTCCGCTCAAGGTGCAATTGCGCAGCGAAGCCGGCGGCGGCCCGCTCGACGTTCTCCAGTTGCGCAATTTCACGTTGCCGATCCGCGTTTTCGTGACGGGATCTCGGAGCGCAGGGCCCCGGGTGTCGACGATCGGGCCGCCGCCGTTGCCGGCGTCGGCGATCGCTGCCGCGAAGCATGCGGCTGTGCCGTTGCCGCCGGGGCTTCCGGGCGGGAGCCCCTTGCCGGACGACACCATGCGGGCGCCGACGGAGCAGGCCTCAGGTCAACGCACCGCGCTCGACCTTGCTCGGGCGAAAGCGCGAACTGCCGAGCCCGGCCCGGCGAAACAGACGAGCACGCCCAACGCTGCGATTTCGCCGTTGGCGACCACGTCGGGACTCTCCGATTCCTCCCCACGTCCGTTTGGGCACGCCCTCGGGCTGCCGGCTGACGTATTCGTTTTTTGACACCTGCCATGACGCTTGCCAATTTTGTGAAGACACTCGTCGGTGGTCCCCGCATCGATTCGCTCCGGAAGGCACGGACGGATACCTGGGCCGCATGGGTCGCGCCGATACCGGGCGATTCCGCATGCGGGCGCGACCCCGGCTACGAAGACGCGTTCTTCGAACTGAAGGATGAAGCCGGCAAGCTGTCGGGAATCGATGACGGCCTGATCGTCCGCGTGTGCGAACACCTGCTCAAGGAGACTGGCAAGGATTTGCGCGTCGCCGGCTACTACGCGTTCGCACGCCTGCGGCAGGACGGCCCGGCCGGATTCGCCGACGGGCTCGAACTGGCTGCCGCACTCGTCGACCGGTTTGGCGAAGCTCTTTTGCCTGCCCGTCACGAAGCGAAGAAGGCCGCGCTCGAAATGCTCGCGACTGCGCGCGTGATCGAGACGCTGGATAGTCGTGGCGACTTTGCGCCGGTCGATCTGGAACGCGCGTTGGCCGCGCTCGATGTGCTCGTGACGCATACGGCGGCGTGGCCCGATGCGGCTCGCCCGAATCTGCAGTCACTCGTTTCCCGCTTCGAGAAAAAGGAAGGGCCGGCACGCAGTGTCGATGCCGGTGTCGCGATGCCGCCTGTGACGGCCACGGGAAAGACTTCAGCCGGATCGATCGCGTCTACGCGCGATCTGCTCGAGCAGGCGCGAGCGATGTCGGCGTGGCTCAGGGATCAGGAAAACGGCTACTTGTCTTCAGCGCGCCTTGTGCGAAGCATTCGTTGGGACACGCTGCACGACGTGCCGCCGTCGGATGCCGCGTCGCATACACGTCTGGCGCCGCCGCGTGCCGAATTGCGCCAGCAGATGAAGCGTCTTGTCCTGCAGAAGCACTGGCACGAGTTGCTGGAGCGTGTCGAGGGCGCGTTCATGGAAAGCGTGAATCACCTGTGGTTCGACCTGCAGTATTTCCAGCACGTTGGGCTCGACCACGTCGGCACACCGTACAGCGCATGGCGTGAATTGCTGCGCACCGACTTCGCGCTGTTTCTCGAACGACTGCCCGGCATCGAACGCCTGGCATTCAGCGACGGCACACCGTTCGCCGATGACACGACGCTCGAATGGATCGCCCGGCATGCTGTCGTGCGCGATCTGGAAGCGGGCGAGACGGTTGCGCCGCTGCCCGTTTCCGCGGATAGCGCGGGCGATGCGGCGGGCGACTGGCCGGAGATCGAAACCCAGGCTCGCGAACTGGCTGCCCGTGACGGCATCGAAACGGCCTTTGCGTGGCTCGAAGCGCTGCCCGGGATGAGAACCGATCGACATCGCTATTTGCAGCGGCTCGTGATGGCCCGCCTGGCCGACCATGCCGGCCGTCACGATGCGGCGCTCGCACTCCTTGCAGAACTCGACGGAACGTCCCGTTCGCTGCCGTTGATGCGCTGGGAGCCGGCGCTGACGTTCGAGGTCAAGCAGCAACTGATCAAAGCACTGAAAGCGATGAGCAGCCGCAAGGACGCCGACAAGCAGGCGTTCGCACGCCGCATCGGCGAGCTGCATGCGGAACTCACGGTACTCGATCCCGCCCGCGCGTTGACCCTTTCGTAACGGATTCCCATGGACAACAACGATCCCATCCTGCGCTACTACGAAGCGGAAATGCGCTATTTGCGCGAATCCGGCAAGGAATTTGCGAAGGCGCATCCCGATCGCGCGCGCCTGCTCAACCTCGACCGCGTCGGCGATCGCGACCCGTATGTCGAACGCCTGTTCGAAGGCTTTGCGTTTCTGACGGGCCGGCTCCAGCAAAAACTCGACGACGAACTGCCCGAACTGACGGAAGGACTCGTCAGCTTGTTGTGGCCGCACTATTTGCGGATGATTCCATCGCTGTCGATCGTCGAGCTGACGCCGTTCGCGGAGAAACTGCAGAAAACGGTAGTCGTACCGGCCGGCGTGCCGGTGCGTTCCGCGCCGATCAGCGTGCCGTCCGCGGGCCGCGCGGAGGGCGCGGCACCGATGAGCGTGCGATGTCTGTACCGCACCACGCAGGATGTTGCGCTGCAGCCGGTCTCGCTCACGCATGCCGGTCCGGCCGTGCGACACGATGGCCGATCGGTGATCCGTTTCGGCTTCGCGTTGCAAGCGTCGGCGCTGCGCAAGGAGACGGATCTGTCGCGGCTGCGGCTGCATTTGAACGCTGATTTGCCGACTGCATTCGCGATGCATCTTGCGCTGACGCGTCAGGTCGACGCGATTCACTGGCGCGTCCCGGAAATACGCGATGGCGAATCCGTGCCGCTGCCGGGCGTCACGATCGAGCCGGCGGGATTTTCCACGGAAGAACGGCTGTGGCCCAAAGCCGATGCGGCATTCTCCGGATATCAGTTGCTGCTCGAATACTTCACGTTTCGCGAGAAATTCCTGTTCGTCGATCTGTGCGGACTTGACATCACGAAGCTGCCTGAAAAATCGACCCGCTTCGAACTGGAGATCGTTCTGAAGGATGCCTATCCGTCGGATCAGCGATTCAGCGCGGACAACGTGCGACTGTTCTGTTCGCCGGTGATCAACCTGTTCGAACTGGATGCCGAGCCGATCGAGATCGACCATCACGAAACCGAGTATCGCGTCGTGCCGGCCGGTCATCAGGGCGAGCATGTCGAAACGTATTCGGTCGATGCGATCGCGACGTTCGATCACGATACGGCCGAGCGATACGAATACGTGCCGTTCACGACCTTCCGGCATCGCGGCGGCATGCTGCGGCATGAGGCGCCGGAGCGCTATTTCCATACACGCGTGCGTTCCGGCGTATCGGGGCTGCACGAAATGTGGGTGATTCTCGGCGGTCATGCGTGGGAAACGATGGATACGCTGCCGGAGGAAAGCCTGTCGTTGCGCGTGACGGGCACGAACGGGCTGCTGCCGCGCAAGGGGCTGCGGGAGGCAAGTCTAGACGAGCTGGCGGCCAGCACGCCGAACGTCGCGAGCGTGCGCAATCTCGTGTCGCCGACGTTGCCGCTCCATCCGCCGACCGAAGATCGTTTCCAGTGGCGTGTGCTGTCGCATCTCGCCCCCAACTTCCTGTCGATGATGAACGCGGAGGTGTTGCGTGGCGCTTTGGCGCTGTACGACTGGACGAACGACGAACTGAACCGGCGGCGGCTCGCCGGCATCCTGCATGTGTCGCAGGAAATGATCGAGGAGGTGTCGGGCGGCGCGGTCGAGCGCGGCGTGCTGATCGAGGTCACGCTCGATGCGCATGCGTTCTCGGGCGAAGGCGACGTGATGCTGTTCGGCGAGTTGCTGCACCGGTTCTTCGGCGCCTACGCGGAGATCAATCTGTTCACGAAGCTGGCGATCGTCAGCCTGCCATCGCGGTCGCGGACGGAGTGGCCGCGCAGCAAGGCGGGGCGGGCACCGCTATGAGTGCATCGATCGATCGGATGAGCACTGAAGCCGCTGAATCGAAGGGCCTGTCGGCCCTGGTTGCGAGGCTGTTCGAGCGGGCGCCGAAGATGACTTTCATGCAGTTCTGTCGTCTTTTGGAGGCGTGTGCGCCTGAACGTCCCGGATTCGGCACACGCGACACGCCGGAGCACGAGCCGGTGCGATTCCGGCCGCGTCCTCGGTTGGGCTTTCCCGCAGGCGAGATGGCGGCGGTCGAATTCGACGATGAGCATCCCGCTGCACCGCCGACCGTACGCACGACCTTCATGGGGCTTTACGGCGTCGATGCGGCGATGCCGTCGCATACGATCGACGAGATCGTGCTGCGCGAAGAGGGGCATGAAGCGGTCGAGGCCTTTCTCGACCCGTTCAATCACCGCATCGCGACGCTGCTGTATCGCGCGTGGAAGAAGTATCGCTATCCGGAGCGTTTTCGGGCCGGTGGTGTCGACGATTATTCGCGGAGCCTGTTGTGTCTGCTGGGGTTCGGATGGGGCGACAAGCCTTTGCGGGCCGGCCTGCCGGATTCGCGGATGCTCGCATTGTCGGGGCTGCTGATTCAGCGCACGCGGACGTCCGAAGGGCTGGCCGGCGTGGTGGCGCTCGCCGCGCCGGGGGCGGAGGTTCGCGTCGATGAGTTCTGGGCGGTGACGACGAGTACCGGTCGGCCGAAGCCGTTGACGTCGACGAAGCCGGCTGCGGGCGGGCTGCCGGACGGCAAGCGCAATGGGCTCGGTGGCGGTTACGTGCTCGGCAGGCGTCTCACGTATCGCAGCCGGGCAGTGCGCGTGACATTGCGGCCAGCCGATGCGCGGCAGGCTCAGGATCTGCTGCCGGGCGCATGGCTGCATCGAGAGGTGATGGCATTCATCCAGCTGTATGTCGGCATCAAGGCCGATGTGTATTTGCGGATGGAGGTGTCGTCACGGTTCGTTCCGCATCCGTCCGTCGGGATCGAGCGTGCCGGCCCAGCGCCGCGTCTCGGCTGGACGACGGTGTTGCCGTCTGCCGACGAACGGCTGATCGATATTGCGCTGGGTGCCTACGAGGCATTGCCCGCGCCGCAACCCAACCCGCATCTCGTGCCGCGCACGATCTGATTCCGGAGTCTTCATGTTCTATCGAATGAGTGCGGCTACGGCTGCCGCCGTATTGCTTCTGTCGGGCTGTGGTGCGTGGCAGTCGGTATCGGATGCGTCGTCGAATGCCTATCGCGCAGTGTTTTTCAAGCAGGTGAAGGTGCTTGACGTCGATCTGACTGCACGCGCGGCGCTGAACCCGGACGACGCGGGGCGACCGACGTCGGTGGCCGTGCGCGTCTACCAGCTGAAGGATCGCAAGATGTTCGATGCGACGTCGTATGACGACCTGTTGAAGAACGATCGCACGGTGCTTGCCCAGGATCTGCAAGCGGATATGTCGGCTACCGTGAGCCCCGGGGCTTCTTCGAGCTTGTCGCAACCGATGCAACGGGAGACGAAGTATGTGGCGATCGTCGCGTTGTACCGCGTTCCGGGAAGCGCCGAAGATTGGAAAAGAGTCGTCGAGAAAAAGAGACTCGATCCGGACAAGCCGCTACGGATCGGATTGACGTCGAATCGGCTTGAGATGGCAGGCGACATCCCCAAGTAACCGCGGTCACTTCCGCTTCCCGCCCCATGCCGCCGGCCCCCCGGCGGCATGGGTCACGCAAAACTCACCGATCGTCGTCCCGAATGGACGAAGGATGCCGGCACAGCGCCCGCACTTCCATCTCCATATACGGAAACAACGGCAGCTGACTCAGCACGTCATGCAGCTGCTGCACGCTCTCGACATCGAAAATGCTGACGTTCGCATACTGCCCCGCGATCCGCCACAGATGCCGCCAGACTCCTTCGTTCATCAACCGCTGGCACATCGCCTTCTCTTCGGCCTTCAGCGTGGCCGCCTTGACCGGATCCATGTCCGCCGGCAGACAGACGGTCATTTCCACATGAAACAGCATTCTGTACTCCTTGCGTTATCGATGCGTCGAACCGGACGGCCGTTCAGGCTTGCGCCCGCGCCCGCTCGACTTCGCTCGCCGGCACGTCCTGCTTGTCCTTGAGCAGCGAAAAATCGAAGTCGATCAGCGCGAACTGCCCGTCGACGCCATACGGCTTGCCTTCCGCGCCCTCGGCCTGCTTGATCTTCGGGATCAGCCCTTCGCGGGTCGCGAACGCGAAGTCGTCCCAGATGTGCGGATCGCCTTCGATGTTGATCTGCGTCGTCAGCTTACGATATCCGTCCGCGGAAACGAAGAAGTGGATGTGCGCCGGACGATGGCCGTGGCGACCGAGCTGGTCGAGCAGCTGCTCGGTCTTGCTGCCCGGCGGGACGCTGTAGCCGACCGGCAGCACGCTGCGGAAGCTGTAGCGGCCATCGGCATCGGTGCGGATCGAGCGGCGCAGATTGAACGCCGGCTGCGATTGATCGAAGTACGAGTAGTTGCCGAGGTGGTTCGCGTGCCACACCTCGACGAGCGCGTTCGCGATCGGCGCGCCGTTCTGGCCGAGCACCCGGCCGCGCATGATCAGCGTCTGGCCCGGATCGGTGCCGTCGTCGAGGCGCGCATGGCCGACCGATTCCGGTGCGCCCGCGACATACAGCGGCCCCTCGATCGTGCGCGGCGTGCCGCCGTGGAAGCCGGCCTTCTCCTCGGCCTCGTCCATCCGCACGTCGAGGAAGCGCTCGAGGCCGAGGCCCGCAGCGATCAGCCCGAATTCACGGCCGGCTTCGTTCAGGTAGTTGAGCGCGGTCCAGAATTCGCTCGGCTGCACGTCGAAGTCCTCGATCGTGTAGCAGATGTCCTTCACGATCCGGTTGACGATCGCGCGCACGCGCGGGTTGCCGGGCTTTTCCGCGGCGTCGTCGAACGTCTTCAGCAGGGCGTCGATGGCTTGCTTATTCATCTGTGTCTCCGGTTTCGGTAGTCGTGTGGGGTGGGTTCAGCGGGCGTCGCGTCGCATCCGTTCGATGCGGGCCCAGTCGAAGGTGATGCCGAGGCCGGGCGTCGCCGGCAGGTGCAGCTTGAAATCCTGGTAGCGCAGCGGCTCGACGAGAATCTCCTCGGTGAGCAGCAGCGGGCCGAACAGCTCGGTGCCCCATTTCAGCGAGCCGAACGTGCTGAACAACTGCGCGGACGCCATCGTGCCGGCCGCGCCCTCGAGCATGGTGCCGCCGTACAGGTCGATGCCGGCCGCCGACGCGATCGATGCGACGCTCGCCGCGCCGAGCAGCCCGCCCGATTGCGCGATCTTCACCGCGAACACGTCGGCCGCGCGGTCCTGCGCGAGCGCGAACGCGTCGACAGGGCCGTGCAGCGCTTCGTCGGCCATGATCGGAATTCGCGCGAGCTGCGTGAGGCGTTTCAGCCCCGCGCGATTGGTCGCGGCGATGGGCTGCTCGACGAGGCTCACGCCGGCGTCCGCGAGTCGTGCGCCGGCCCGGATCGCGTCGGTTTCGCTCCATGCCTGGTTCACGTCGACGCGAACGTCGCCGCGCTCGCCGAGCGCGCGCTTGATCGCGATCACGTGCGCAACGTCGTCGTCGACCGCGTTCGACCCGATCTTCAGCTTGAACGCGCGATGGCGGCGCGCGTCGAGCATCGCCTCGGCTTCCGCGATGTCGCGCTGCGTGTCGCCGCTCGCGAGCGTCCATGCGACGTCCATCGCATCCATCGTGCGGCCGCCGAACAGTTCCGACAGCGGCACGCCGAGGCGGCGCGCCTGCGCGTCGAACAGCGCGGTTTCGATCGCGCACTTCGCGAACCGGTTGCCCTGGAACAGCTTGCGCGCACGCGCCATCGCGGCGCCGGGGCGCGTTGCGTCCATGCCTTGCAGCAGCGGCGCGAAGTAGGTGTCGATATTGACCTTGATGCTCTCGGGGCTCTCCTCGCCATACGCGAGACCGCCGATCGTTGTCGCCTCGCCGACGCCTTCGATACCGTCCGTGCATCGAACGCGGACCAGCACGAGGGTCTGGCAATTCATCGTCGCGACCGACAGTTTGTGGGGCCTGATCGTCGGCACGTCGACCAGCAGCGTGTCGATGCGTTCGATGGTGGCGGCAGTTGCTATCATGCGATTCCTCCTGTTGGTGCACATGGTAGGAATTCCCGCCCGGCGTCGTCCAACACTCTTTCCGACTACTTCCATACCTTTGAGGCATGAAATGGAATTGCGTCAGCTCCGGTACTTCATCGCGGTCGCGGAAGAAATGAACATCACGCGGGCGGCGGAGCGGCTGCACATGACGCAGCCGCCGCTGAGCCGCCAGCTTCAGGCGGTCGAGGACGAACTCGGGTTGCCGCTGTTCGAGCGCGGTGCGCGGCCGCTGAAACTGACCGACGCGGGACGCGTGTTCTACGCGCAGGCGAAGCGCGTCGTCGAGCAGGCCGACGAGCTCGGCCCGCTGACGCGGCGGCTCGCGCAGTTGTCGGAGCGGATCGTGATCGGCTTCGTGCCGTCGACGCTCTATGGCGCGCTGCCGGACGTGATCCGCGCGTTTCGCGAGGCGCAGCCCAACGTCGAGCTGTCGCTGATCGAAATGTTCACGCTCGAACAGCTCGGCGCGCTGAAGGGCGGGCGGATCGACGTCGGGTTCGGTCGTCTGCGCTTCGACGACGACCAGCTCGTGCGCGAGGCGCTGATCGAGGAAAAGCTGATCGCGGCGCTGCCGGTCGGGCATCCGCTCGCGGATCCGGAACGGCCGCTGACGCTGGCGGACATCGCGAACGAGACGCTGATCGTCTATCCGAGCACGCCGCGGCCGAGCTTCGCGGATCAGCAACTGTCCGCGCTGCGCGACGGCGCGCTGGTGCCGGCGGCCGTTCACGAGGTGCGCGAGCTGCAGACGGCGCTCGGGCTCGTCGCCGCGCAGGTGGGGGTGTCGCTGGTGCCGGAAAGCGTGGAGGGCGTGCGCGTGAAGGGTGTCGTCTACCGGCGGCTGCCGGAACCGACGGCGACGTCGCCGATCATCATGAGCCGCCGGCTGCATGGGGAAAGTGCCGCGACGAGCGCATTCTGTGCGATCGCGCGGGAGATGATCGTGCCGGTGGTGTAAGGGCGGTGCTGTTTGCGCGCCGACTGCAACTAACGGTCGGTTTCGGCGCCCCCGCACCCCCTACCGCTTGCCGTCGAGCGTCTCCGACGGCGATTCGCCGAACTTCTCCCGATACGCGAGCGCAAACCGCCCGAGGTGCGTGAATCCGCAATCGAGCGCGATATCGGCGATCCGTCGCTCGGACATCGACCCGCGCAGCAACTCCCGCGCATGGTCGAGCCGCGTCGCGCGCAGGTATTGCATCGGGCTCATCCCGCGGAACTGCAGGAAGGCGTCGCGCAGCGTCCGTTCCGGCACGTTGGCGGCCTGGACGATATCCGCGAGCTGCAGCGGCTGCGCATAGTGCGCGTTCACGAACTCTTGCGCGCGCCGCACGAAGCCCGGCGCCGGGTCGCGGTGCGACGCCCGCAGCACGGACGGCGGGTGGCCTTCGATCAGCAGGTCGATCAGCAGGTGCTCGAGCTGCGACGCCACGCGCGGATTGGCGTTCGCGCGTTCGAGCAGTTCGGGCGAGCGGGCGACGAGCATCAGCTGCTGGCGCCACGCGGCGAGCGCGGCGTCGCTGATGTGCAGCACGGGGTCGAGCGTCGCGCGCGGGTCGCCGGTGAGCGAGCCGACGGTCGCCGCGTCGATGCGCAGCACGAACTGCTCGCAGTCGGCGGACAGCACCGCATCGAAGCGCTCGCCGGGCGCGCACAGCACGCCGGTCTGCCCGTCGACGCCGAGCTGGCGTCCCATCGCGTGGACTTCCGCCTGCCCGGACAGGCAGAACATCAGCAGGTAATAGCCGTCGACGGCGTCGACCTGCACGCGCATCGCGTCGCCGAATGCGATGGTTCCGATCCCGAGCCCGCCGAGCCGCACGAAATCCATGTGCGACGCGCCTTGCACGCGGCCGCTCGGCAGCAGCGCGTGCGGCTGCATCACGCGTGAGATCCGCTCGCGCGTCTCGTCGAGATCGCGGGATTCGAACAGCCGGTGCGCGCGCAGCGCATACGGCTCGAACGACGTTGGGGACATGGGCATCGGCCTTGGTGTGGACGCGCGCTTCGATCCGACGAATGGGTCGCGATCGGGCGCGGGTCGCGTGTGTCGCCATGCTAGCGCAGAAATCCGCCGAAAGTGGATATTGCGCCGCCGCAATCGCACTTTCCGGATAGACGGCGAATATTAGCTTTTCAAAAATGGGCTCCATGCAATCAACGAAACGGAACCACAAGGAGTCCGACATGGAGCAGACAGAATCGCCCGTCGTGTTCGCCGCGCGTGACGACGCGTCCGATGTGCGTTTTCCGCACGACGACGGCTCGCGCGTGCCCTACAAGGTGTTCAGCTCACGCGCGGTCTACGATCGCGAGCAGGAACGCATCTTCCGCGGGCCGACCTGGAACTTCGTCGCGCTGGAAGCGGAAATCCCGAAGGCCGGCGACTTCAAGAGCACGTTCGTCGGCGACACGCCGGTCGTCGTCACGCGCACCGAGGACGGCTCGCTGTCCGCGTGGGTGAACCGCTGCGCGCACCGCGGCGCGCAGGTTTGCCGCAAGTCGCGCGGCAACGCGAGCTCGCACACGTGCGTGTACCACCAGTGGAGCTTCGACAACCAGGGCAACCTGCTCGGCGTGCCGTTCCGGCGCGGCCAGAAGGGGATGACCGGGATGCCGGCCGACTTCGACCCGAAGCAGCACGGGCTGCGCAAGCTGCGCGTCGACAGCTATCGCGGGCTCGTGTTCGCCACCTTCAGCGACGAAGTGATGCCGCTGCCGGATTATCTCGGCGAGCAGATGCGCCCGTGGATCGACCGGATCTTCCACAAGCCGATCGAGTATCTCGGCTGCACGAGACAGTATTCGAAGTCAAACTGGAAGCTGTACATGGAGAACGTGAAGGATCCGTATCACGCGAGCATGCTGCATCTGTTCCATACGACCTTCAACATCTTCCGCGTCGGGATGAAGGCGCGCTCGATTCCGGATGCGAATCACGGGCTGCACAGCATCATCACGGTGACGAAGACGGGCGACGACACGTCGGCCGCGTACAAGCAGCAGAACATCCGCTCGTTCGACGAGGGCTTCCATCTGGAAGACGAGTCGATCCTCGATCTCGTGTCCGAATACGACGAGGACTGCACGAACCATATCCAGCCGATCTTCCCGCAGCTCGTGATCCAGCAGATCCACAACACGCTGGTCGCGCGCCAGATCCTGCCGAAGGGGCCGGACAACTTCGAGCTGATCTTCCACTTCTTCGGGTACGCGGACGACACGCCCGAGCTGCGCGCGCTGCGCATCAAGCAGGCGAACCTGGTCGGGCCGGCCGGCTACATCTCGATGGAGGACACCGAGGCGACCGAGCTCGTGCAGCGCGGCACGGTGCGCGACGCCGATGCGACGTCGGTGATCGAGATGTCGCGCGGCAATCCGGACCAGCAGGACACGGTGATCACCGAAAGCCTGATCCGCAAGTTCTGGGTCGGCTACCAGAAGCTGATGGGCTATCGAAGCGGGAGCGCGGAATGATGGAAAACCTGACTGAAGACATGAAGACGTGGTTCGAGATTTACATGCTCCAGAACCGCTACATCGGCCACCTCGACAACGATCGGCTCGAACACTGGCCGGAAATGTTCACCGAGGATTGCACGTACGAGATCGTGCCGAAGGAGAACGCGGATCTCGGGCTGCCGGTCGGGATCGTTCACTGCACGAACCAGCGGATGCTGCGCGATCGCGTGGTGTCGCTGCGGCACGCAAACATCTATGAAGAGCACACGTACCGGCACATGACGTCGGGTCTCACGATCGTCGCGCAGCGCGACGGCGAGATCGACACCGAGAGCAACTACGTGGTCGTGCAGACGCGCAGCAACGGCGAATCGAACGTGTACCAGGCTGGCAAGTACTACGACACGGTCGTGCGCACGCCTGACGGGCTGCGCTACAAGACCAAGCGCGTGATCTACGACACGTCGCGCGTGCAGACGCTGCTCGCGACGCCGATCTGACAGCCAAGGAAACCGACATGACCGAAGCTACGCTCGCCGAATGGCATCCGCTGGGCGCATTCGACGAATTCTCCGAAGACGAACCGGCGGCGCGCGTCGCCGGCCAGAAGCCGATCGCGGTGTTCCGGATCGGCGACGAACTGTTCGCGATGCACGACCTCTGTTCCCATGGTCACGCGCGCCTGTCCGAAGGCTATGTGGAGGACGGCTGCGTCGAGTGCCCGCTGCACCAGGGGCTCATCGACATTCGCACGGGTGCGCCGAAATGCGCGCCGATCACCGAGCCGGTGCGGACCTATCCGATCCGGATCGTCGACGGGCAGGTGGAAGTCAATGTCGACTGACCCGTTCGTGATCGTCGGCGCCGGCCACGCGGCGCGGCGCACGGCCGAGGCGCTGCGCGCGCGCGATGCCGATGCGCGCATCGTGATGATCGGCGCGGAGCGCGAGCTGCCGTACGACCGGCCCGCGCTGTCGAAGGACGCACTGCTGAGCGACGGCGGGGAGCAGCGCGCGTTCGTGCGCGATGCCGCGTGGTACGACGCGCAGCGTGTCGAGCTGCGGCTCGGCACGCGCGTCGAGGCGATCGAACGCGATGCGCGGCGTGTGCGGCTCGACGACGGCGCGACGTTGCCGTACGCACGGCTCGTGCTCGCGACGGGTTCGCGGGTGCGAGCGTTTGGCGGTCCGATCGACGAAGGCGTCGTTGCGCATTACGTGCGCACCGTTGCCGACGCGCGCGCGTTGCGGGCGCAGCTCGCGCCTGGGCGTCGCGTGGCGGTGCTCGGCGGCGGCTTCATCGGTCTGGAAGTGGCGGCCGCGGCGCGCCAGCGCGGCTGCGACGTGACGGTGATCGACCCGGCGCCGCGCTTGCTGCAGCGTGCGTTGCCGGAAGTCGTCGGCGCGTATGCGCGGCAACTGCATGACGCGCACGGCGTGAACTTTCAGATGGCGACGCTGCCGCGCGCGATTCGCCGCGCGGCGGGCGGCGGTGCGATCGTCGAGACCGATCGCGGCGACGTGCCGGCCGATATCGTCGTGGTTGGGATCGGCGTCGTGCCCAACGTCGAGCTCGCGCAGGCGGCCGGCCTCGAGGTCGACAACGGGATCCGTGTCGATGCGGGCTGCCGCACGGCCGATCACGCGATCTTCGCGGCGGGCGAGGTGACGATGCACTTCAATCCGCTGCTCGGGCGTCACGTGCGGATCGAGTCGTGGCAGGTCGCGGAAAACCAGCCGGCCGTCGCGGCCGCGAACCTGCTCGGCGCGGACGAAACCTATGCCGAGCTGCCGTGGCTGTGGTCCGATCAGTACGACTGCAACCTGCAGATGCTCGGCCTGTTCGGCAGCGAACGCACGACCGTCGTGCGCGGCGATCCGGCGAGCGGGCCGTTCACGGTGTTCGGGCTGGGCGACGATGGCAGGATCGTCGCGGTGGCCGCGGCGAACCTTGGGCGCGACATCGGCGCGTCGCGCCGGCTGATCGCGGCAGGGGCTGTGCCCGACCCCGTGAAGCTCGCCGACCCGGCGGTGAACCTGAAGACGTTCCTCTGACGCAGCGCGCGAACGCGGCCGGCGTGGCCGGGTTCGCGTCGGTGCCCGGCGTCTGCCGGCAAGCGGCGGGCGGCCGGAAAGTCGATCGAAGGAACGCCTTCCGGGCAACCGTCCCGACGCGCCCGATGCGCGCGGGTTTGTCGCGGGCCGGCGATCGGTGCATATTAGCGGCATTGCCGTTTCACCGGTCGCCCATGACGCCAGACAAAGCTCTCGAACTGAAGCGCAGCAAGCGCCGCGCGCTATGGCTGCTGCTCGCCGCCGTCGCGGTGTTCGTCACGACGATCCTGCTGCCGCGCGGCCCGTGGGTCGACGGTATCAAGGCGGTGGCCGAGGCCGCGATGGTCGGCGCGCTGGCCGACTGGTTCGCGGTCGTCGCGCTGTTCCGGCGCGTGCCGATCCCGTTCGTGTCGCGCCACACCGAGATCATTCCGAAGAACAAGGACAAGATCGCCGACAACCTCGCGGTATTCGTGCGCGAGAAATTCCTCGGCCCCGACGCGCTCGCCGCGCAGATTCGCCAGCACGATCCCGCCAGCAAGCTCGGCGCATGGCTCGGCGAACCGGCGAACACCGACGCGCTCGGCGGCTACGTGACGAAGCTGATGAGCTTCGCGCTCGACATGACCGACGATGCGCGGATCCAGTCGTTCGTCCGCGATGCGTTCCGCGCGGTGATCGACCGGATCGACCTGTCGCAATCGGCCGGCGTGATTCTCGACACGCTGACGAAGGACGGCCGCCACCAGGCGCTGCTCGACGATGCGATCGAACAGGTGGTCGACGTGCTCGACAAGGAGGAGAACCGCGAGGTGATCGCGGGCTTCATCGTCGAATGGCTGAAGACGCAATATCCGAAGGTCGAGAAGATCATGCCGACGCAGTGGTTCGGCGAGAACGGCGCGCGCATGCTGGCGAGCGCGGTGAGCCGCGTGCTCGAGGGGGTGGCGGCCGATCCCGAACACGAACTGCGGCAGCGCTTCGACCGCACGGTCGTGCGGCTGACCGAGCGGCTGAAGCATGATCCCGTGTTCATCGCGAAGGGCGACGAGATCAAGCGCTACATCCGCGACGGCGACGCGTTCAACGACTATGCGCGCGATCTGTGGGACCAGTTGCGCGCGTGGCTGAAAGCCGATCTCGCGCGCCCGGATTCGTCGCTGCATCGGCAGGCCGCGACGCTGGGCGGCTGGCTCGGCGCGCGGCTCGCGGAAAGCCCGGCGCTGCGCGCGTCGATGAACGAGCATATCGAGAAGGCCGTGCACGAGATCGCACCGGATTTCGCGGATTTCCTGATGCGTCACATCCGCGATACGGTTCGCAACTGGGATGCGCGCGAAATGTCGCGGCAGATCGAGCTGAACATCGGCAAGGACCTGCAGTACATCCGCATCAACGGCACGCTGGTCGGCGGGCTGATCGGGCTCGGGCTGTACGTGGTGTCGCTGGTGCCGCATTGGGCCGGCGGATGGCTGCATTGACGTGGCCATCGCGGCCATCGTGCACATGGCGCGCCCGCGCGCGCCGGCGACTCATGCGTGCGCCTTCGCGCCGTGCAGTTGCAGGCCGAGCGCCTTGATCACTTTCAGGATCGTGCCGAAGCTCGGATTGCCGTCGTGCGACAGCGCCTTGTACAGCCCTTCGCGCGACAGGCCCGCGTCGCGCGCGACCTGCGACATGCCGCGCGCACGGGCGATCACGCCGAGCGCATGCGCGATGAAGGCCGGGTCGTCGCCGGCTTCCTGCAGACAGGCCTCGAAGTAGTCGGCCATGTCGTCGTCGGTTTTCAGGTGTTCGGCCGAGTCCCACGGCCGGGTCTTGATCTTGTCCATCGATCACTCCAGGTCGAGCCGCGCGAGCATCGCGTGCGCGGCGCGGATGTCCGCCTGTTGCATCGACTTGTCGCCGCCGCAGAGCAGGATCACCCATATCGTTCCGCGCCTGACGTAGTAGACGCGATAGCCGGGCCCGTGATCGATACGCATTTCGACGACGGGGGAGCCGGCGGATTTCCAGTCGCCCGGATTGCCCATCGACAGACGGTCGATGCGCGCCTGGATGCGCCGCTTCGCGACGCGATCCTGCAGGCCGGCAAACCACGCGTCGAAGACGTCGGTGGTCCGGATACTGAATGTTGGTGCACTGTATGGCATGAATCGCAGCATGTCAACCATGGTTCACAGATTCGGTAGATGGAATTCGGTTGCCTCCACAGTAGGGCCGCGCGCGCCGTTTGACGTTGAATTGGCCGTCAGGCCGATCCTGCCGCGAGGCCACCCTCGGCCATTCGGTCGAAGTCGGGATTGCGCGAATCCGTCTACAATCGAAAACGTCCTTGTCGACCGCGCGTGCTTGCCGCGCGCGTGCCGTGTCGTGGTTTGTGTCCAGTAGGTAAAGCGTCCGCGTGCCGTAGGCCGGCGCGCGTTCTGAACGTCGCGCGCCCGTAAGCCGGGCAGGCGGCATAACCGAGAGTCCCCCCATGAAAGCATCGGATCTGTTCGTGAAGGCGCTGGAAGCCGAAGGCGTCGAGTATGTATTCGGCATTCCCGGCGAGGAAAACCTCGATCTGCTCGAATCGCTGCGGCGCTCGAAGATCAAGCTCGTGCTGACCCGGCACGAGCAGGCGGCCGGGTTCATGGCCGCCACCTACGGCCGCCTGACGGGCCGCACCGGCGTGTGTCTCGCGACGCTCGGGCCGGGTGCGACCAACTTCGTGACGGCCGCCGCGTATGCGCAGCTCGGCGGCATGCCGATGCTGATGATCACCGGGCAGAAGCCGATCAAGTCCAGCAAGCAGGGCCACTTCCAGATCGTCGACGTCGTCGACATGATGCAGCCGCTGACGAAGTTCACGCGGCAGATCGTGTCGATCGGCAACATTCCGTCGGCGGTGCGCGAGGCGTTTCGCCGCGCCGAGGAAGAGCGACCGGGCGCCGCGCACCTCGAGCTGCCGGAGGACATCGCGCACGAGGAGGGCGACGGCAAGCCGATTCCGCGCAGCTACAGCCGGCGGCCGATCGCCGAGGAGAAGGCGGTCGCGCACGCGATCGACGCGATCCAGGCCGCGCGCCATCCGCTGTTGATGATCGGTGCGGGCGGCAACCGCAAGACGACCTGCAAGATGCTGCTCGAATTCGTCGACAAGACGGGTATCCCGTTCTTCACGACGCAGATGGGCAAGGGCGTGATCGACGAAACGCATCCGCTGTGGCTCGGCAACGCGACGCTGTCGGACGGCGACTTCGTGCATCGCGCGATCGAGCATGCGGATTGCATCATCAACGTCGGCCACGACGTGATCGAGAAGCCGCCGTTCTTCATGCGCGCGGACGACAAGACGGTGATCCACGTGAACTTCCTCGGCGCGCAGGTCGATCCCGTCTATTTCCCGCAGATCGAGGTGGTCGGCGACATCGCGAACGCGGTGTGGCAGATGAAGGAATCGGTCACGCGCCAGCCGCACTGGGATTTCGAGCGCTTCACGATGATCAAGGAGCATTTCGACGCGCACTTGCAGAAGGGCCAGCACGACCCGCGCTTCCCGATGTATCCGGTGCGGATCGTGAACGACCTGTACAACGCGTTGCCGGTGGACGGCATCGTCTGCCTCGACAACGGGATGTACAAGATCTGGTTCGCGCGCTACTGGCGTGCGCACGAACCGAACTCGCTGCTGCTCGACAACGCGCTCGCGTCGATGGGCGCGGGCCTGCCGTCGGCGATCGCGACGAAGATCGTGCATCCGCAGCGCAAGGTGATCGCCGTGTGCGGCGACGGCGGCTTCATGATGAATTCGCAGGAACTCGAAACGGCCGTGCGGCTGAAGCTCGACCTCGTCGTGATGATCCTGCGCGACGATGCGTTCGGGATGATCCGCTGGAAGCAGGAGAACATGAATTTCCCCGATTTCGCGATGACGCTGAAGAATCCCGATTTCGTGTCGTATGCGCAGAGCTATGGCGCGCATGGGCATCGCGTCGAAGGGGCCGACGATCTCGAGCCGCTGCTGCGCGACTGCTTCGCGACGCCGGGTGTGCATGTGATCGACGTGCCGATCGACTATTCGGACAACGAGCGCGTGCTCAACCGCGAAATCAAGCGCCTGTCGGCGCAACTCTGAATCCGCAGTTCACCGGAAGGAGCGTTCCATGTTGAAGGATACCTATCCGTATTACCTGGCCAACGAAGCCGTCTACGCGAACACCGATCTCGACGTGACCGACAAGTTCAGCGGCAAGGTCGCGACGCGCGTCGCGCTCGCCGACGCGAAGGCGATCGATGCGGCCATCGGCGCGGCGGTCGATGCCGCGAAGCCGATGCGCGAGTTGCCGGCCTACAAGCGGCAGGCGGTGCTTGACCACTGCGTCGCGCGCTTTCGCGAGCGTTTCGACGAGCTGGCCGAGGCGCTGTGCATCGAGGCCGGCAAGCCGATCAACGATTCGAAGGGCGAAGTGACGCGGCTGATCGATACGTTCCGCGTTGCGTCCGAGGAGTCGGTGCGCATCGACGGCGAAGTGATCAACCTCGAGATCTCGGCGCGCGCGCAAGGCTACACGGGCTATACGCGGCGCGTGCCGATCGGCCCGTGCTCGTTCATCTCGCCGTTCAACTTCCCGCTGAACCTCGCCGCGCACAAGGTCGCCCCCGCGCTGGCCGCCGGCTGCCCGTTCGTGCTGAAGCCCGCGAGCCGCACGCCGATCGGCGCGCTGATCATCGGCGAGGTGCTCGCGGAAACAGACCTGCCGAAGGGTGCGTTTTCGGTGCTGCCCGCCCATCGCGACGGCGCGGACCTGTTCACGACCGACGAGCGCTTCAAGCTGCTGTCGTTCACGGGCTCGCCGGCCGTCGGCTGGGCGCTGAAGGAGAAGGCCGGCAAGAAGAAAGTCGTGCTCGAACTCGGCGGCAACGCGGCGGCGATCGTCGATGCGGATCAGCACGACCAGCTCGACTACGTGGTCGAGCGGCTCGCGTTCGGTGCGTATTACCAGTCGGGCCAGAGCTGTATCGGCGTGCAGCGCATCCTCGTGCATGCCGATCTGTACGACGCGCTGCGCGACAAGCTGATCGCGAAGACGCGCTCGCTGAAGATGGGCGATCCGAAGGATCCGTCGACGTTCGTCGGCCCGATGATCTCCGAATCCGAATCCCGCCGGCTGTCCGGTTGGATGGATGCGGCCGTCGCGGCGGGCGCGAAGATCGTCGCGGGCGGCAAGGTCGACGGCGCGATGTTCGAGGCGACGCTGCTGGAAAACGTCGGCCGCGAGCAGGACCTGTACCGCAAGGAGGCGTTCGGCCCGGTCGCGATCCTCGAGAAGTTCGACCGCTTCGACGATGCGCTGGCGAGCGTGAACGACAGCGACTTCGGGCTGCAGGCCGGCGTGTTCACCGATTCGCTCGCGCATGCGCAGCGCGCGTGGGACGAGCTGGAAGTGGGCGGCGTCGTGATCAACGACGTGCCGTCGTTCCGGGTCGACAACATGCCGTATGGCGGCGTGAAGGACTCGGGTCTCGGCCGCGAAGGGATCCGCTACGCGATCGAGGACATGACCGAGCCGCGGCTGATGGTCGTGCGGCGCCGCTAGCGCGATCGCAGGCGGCAAGGCGGCACGCGGGCGGGCGATCGCGGGATCGCGCCGGCCCGCGTGCCGTTTTTCATTTCGACACCCGCGGAAGGGCGGCGATTCCCCGCCGTGTGGTATCGACGCGGCACCGCGCGCGGCGCCTGCCGAACGCGCTCGACTGCCGGCATCGCATCGTGATGTAATCGCGCGAAATGGCCAACCCGGGTACGAACCGGTTGGCGTGCGCATTCATTCTTCACAAGGTCGATTCATGTCCCCCGTCTCGGCATTCAAGCTGGTTCTGTTGTCGTTTCTCGCGATCGTCGCGCTCGAATGCATCGCCAAGCGGTTGCGGTTGCCGCCCGCGGCCGCGCTGCTGATCGGCGGCATCGGCATCGCGTTCATTCCCGGTCTGCCGCCGATCAACCTCGATCCGGAACTCGTGCTGCTCGTGTTCCTGCCGCCGCTGCTGATGGACGGCGCGTATTTCTCCGTATGGGAGGAGTTCAAGCGCAACGTCGGCGGCATCCTGATGCTCGCGATCGGCGCGGTGGTGTTCACGACGTTCGCGGTCGGCTTGGCCGTGCACTGGGTCGTGCCGTCGCTGCCGTGGGCCGCATGCTTCGCGCTCGGCGCGATCGTGTCGCCGCCCGACGCGGTGGCTGCGAAGGCGGTGCTCGAGCGCGTCGCGCTGCCGCGCCGGCTGATGGTGCTGCTCGAAGGGGAAAGCCTGTTGAACGACGCGGCCGGCCTGGTGCTGTTTCGCTTCGCGGTCGCCGCCGCGTTGACGGGTGCGTTCAGTTTCGAGCACGCGGTCGTGCGCTTCGCGGAGCTCGGGCTCGGCGGCGTCGTGGTCGGCTACCTGGTCGGCAAGCTCGTCGTGTGGTTCCTGAAGCTGCTCGACGACGACTATCTGGTGATTACCGTCGCGGTAATCGCCGGCTGGATCGCATACATCGCGGGCGAGATGGTCGAGGTGTCGGGCGTGATCGCGACGGTGACGGCCGGCATGATCGTCGGCTGGCATCAGCACGAGGTGTTTTCGGCCGCCGTGCGCACGCGCGGCACAGCGTTCTGGCAGGTCATCGTGTTCCTGCTCGAGGCGATGGTGTTCGTGCTGATCGGGCTGTCGCTGCGCGGCGCGATCCACCGGCTCGGCGGTTTCGAGCAGGTGCTCGCCACGATGGTGCCGCCGGTGCTCGCGGTGCTGGCGGCGGTGGTCGTGTCGCGCTTCGTGTGGATCTACGCGGTCGAGGCGCTGAAGCTGCCGGTGCGCGGGATCATGAGGCGCGGTTTCGCGCCCGACTGGAAGGCCGCGACGATCATGAGCTGGGCCGGGATGCGCGGGGTCGTGACGCTGGCGATCGCGTTGTCGTTGCCGGAGGCGATGCCGGGCCGCGACGTGATCCTGGTCGCGTCGTTCGCGGTGATCCTCGTCACCGTGCTGCTGCAGGGCACGACCATCGGGCCGCTGATCCGGCTGCTGCGCCTGCCTCAACACGAAGCGCGCGCCGCGCATCACCTGACCGAGCCGATGGCATGGGCGCATATCGAGGCGGCGCAGCTCGCGGCGATCCAGCCGCTGGTGCGCGACGAACGCGGCAACGTGATTCACCCGCGCCTGCTGGAGCAATACACGTATCGCGCGCAACTGACCGAGCGGGCGAAGAACGAGCCGGCGTATCCGGCGGAGGTGCGCACCGCGCACTACGACGTCGTACTGGCCGCGATCAAGGCCGGACGTGCGGAATTGTTGCGCCTGCATCGTTCGGGGCGCATCCACGACGAGATGCTGCACATGCTCGAGCGTGATCTCGATCTGCAGGAAGTGTCCGCGCAGCACGCGCGCGGATAGGCTGCCGCGGGGCGCACGGCGCACGGCGCACGGCGCACGGCGCACGGCGCATGGCGCATGGCGAACGGCGAACGGCGAACGGCGAACGGCGAACGGCGAACGGCGAACGGCGAACGGCGAACGGCGAACGGCGAACGGCGAACGGCGAACGGCGCACGGCGCACGGCGCACGGCGAACGGCGAACGGCGCACGCCACACGCCACACGCCACACGCCGTCGGGGTGGGCGTGGGCGTCGGCGTCGGCGTCGCGGTTGCGATTGCGGTTGCCGGTTGCCGGTTGCCGGTGCCGCCCGGCCACGTCCCAGGCATCCGCGTCGCGGCCAATCCGGTCACGGCGCGCTACTTTTTCCCCTCCATTTCCCCGATTCCCTGCACCGGAAACCGGCCCCAATACCACCAACACACAAGCCTTGCAGCGCATGCAAGCCTCGTCGCATCGGCCTCGCAAACGTTATCGTGTTTCGCGTCCGGAAATGATCTGATTTAACTGAATCCCTCTCTTTCACCATATTTGGCAAAACTAAACCGGAAGGAGATAGATGCTGTGTTCTAATTTCATTTAGAATCAGCCGGTTATCTTTATTGAGAGAAAGCACGCGGAGGTAATACGACCGTCGTCGGGGGAAAATCGGCGCTCGGATCCCCGTGAGGCAATGCCGACAGGCCAGGTCGGCAACAACAAGCGGATTTCTCGACCGCTAAATTAAGATGGCGTCCAAGTCGGATAAACAACTCCTATGAAAGAATCAATTGGAGATTTGGCGTTTGAAACGGTATTTATGAAAGAATCGAGCGGTGAAAATGCGCCGGATTGTCTCGAATCGGGGCTATCGGTTCTGCTCGTCGACGATCAGCCGTTCGTCGGCGAGGTGATCCGCCGCGCGCTGCGCAGCGAGCACGATATCGACCTGCATGTGTGCACCGACGCGCACCGGGCGATGGCGGTCGCGCGCGATGTGAAGCCGACGGTCATCCTGCAGGACCTGGTGATGCCGGAAATCGACGGCCTCGACCTCGTTCGCGCGTGGCGCGCGGACGCCGGCACCGCACGCGTGCCGATCATCGTGCTGTCGGCGAAAGAGGAGCCGATCGTCAAGCGCGAGGCGTTCATCGCCGGCGCGAACGACTATCTCGTGAAGCTCCCGGACGCGATGGAGCTGACCGCGCGCATTCGCTATCACTCGAATTCGTACCTGATGTCGCGGCAGCGCGACGAAGCGCTGGATTTCCTGTCGCACGACATGCGCTCGCCGCAGACGTCGATCCTCGCGCTGCTCGAGGTTTACCGCAGCGAGCACGGCGACATGCCGGCGATCATGGAGCGCATTGCCGGTCATGCACGGCGCGCGCTGGCGCTGGCCGACGGCTTCATCCACCTGACCCGCGCGCAGTCGGAACGCCGCGCGCACGAGGTCCTGAGTCTGAACGAAATCGTGCTCGACGCCGTCGATCAGCTGTGGGAGAGGGCGGCCGGCTTCGGCAGCCGCGTCGTGGCCCACGTGCCCGACACCGAGTGCGTGACGATGGGCGACCGCATGATGCTCACGCGCGCGGTCGCGAACCTGATCGACAACGCGCTGAAATACGGTCCGGCCGGCACGGACGTGCATTGCACGCTGGGCGACGATGACGGTGCGTGGCTGATCGGCGTCGAGGACGCCGGCAACGGCATCGCGCCCGAGCAGCGCACGGCCGCGACCGAATCGTTCGTGCGGCTAGAATCCGTGCACGGCGCGGCGCGCAGCGGCTTCGGCCTCGGGCTCGCGTTCGTGCGCGCGACGGCCGCGCGGCATCGCGGCCAGATCCTGATGCGCAATACGGCGCGCGGCTTCATGGTCGCGCTCCGGCTGCCGGCGCAAGCGGACCGGTGATTTCGCGGCGCGGCCCCCCGGTGCCGTGCCGCCCGCAGACGATGCGCTCGTGGCGCGCCGTGCGGCGTGCAGCGGGCGCGGTTTTTTTCAACGCTGATTTTAGAAAGCCCATAACGAACATGGCCACCGTGACGCCCCGCGCGACCAATGAAAGTCTGCATCCGACGATCGGCGCTGGCCGGCTGACGCTCGGCAACCGCATCCTGCTCAGCTTCGGCGTGCTGTTCGTGCTGATGCTGGTGACCGCCGGCGTATCGTACGCGCGTCTGCATGCGATCAACACCGAAGCCGTCAGCATCGAACGCGACTCGCTGCCCGGCGTCTATCTCGCGGCGTCGCTGCGCGGCTCGGTCAACGAATCGTTCGCGATGCTGCAGCAGGCGACGTTCGTCGATACCGATCCCGAGTTCGTGCAGCGCGATTTCGCGAAGATCTCCGAGGCGCTCAAGGAGGTCGAGTCGTTGTCGGTCGACTACCAGAACACGACGTTCCGCGATGACGACCGGCAGCGTTTCTCGACGTTTCGCGGTTCCTACGATCGCTACGTGCCGCTGCTCAACGATGCGATCCAGAAGAGCCGCGTGTCGCGCGAGGAAGCCGTCGCAGCCTACGCGCGGACGCTGCCCGCATGGACCGAAGTCGTGCGCAACGCGAACATCCTGGTGCAGGAGAACCGCAAGTTCGCCGACACTTCCGCGAAGCTGATTCGCCAGTCCGTGCAGGACACCGAGGTCGTGCTCGCGCTGGCGCTGGGCCTCGTGCTGCTGTCCGCGCTCGCGCTCGGCTACGGGCTGTTCCGCGCGGTCACCGTGCCGATGGCGCGGCTCGTGGAAGTGCACGACGTGATGCGCACCGGCAACCTGACGCGCCGCCTCGACCTGCGCCGCCATGATGAGTTCGGCACGCTGGAAACGGGTTTCAACCGGATGGCCGACGAACTGACCGAGCTGGTCGCGCGCGCGCAGCAGTCGTCGCTGCAGGTGACGACGTCGGTGGCCGAAATCGCGGCGACGTCGCGCGAGCAGCAGGCGACCGCCAACGAAACCGCGGCGACGACGACCGAGATCGGCGCGACGTCGCGCGAGATCTTCGCGACCTCGCGTGACTTGCTGCGCACGATGAACGAGGTGGCCGGCGTGGCCGAACAGTCGGCGACGCTCGCGGGCGCGAGCCAGAGCGGCCTCACGCGGATGGGCGAGACGATGCGCAGCGTGATGGACGCGGCCGGTTCGGTGAACGCGAAGCTCGCGATCCTCAACGAGAAGGCGCTGAACATCAACCAGGTCGTCGCGACGATCACCAAGGTGGCCGACCAGACCAACCTGCTGTCGCTGAACGCGGCGATCGAGGCCGAGAAGGCCGGCGAGTACGGCCGCGGCTTCGCGGTCGTCGCGACCGAGATCCGCCGCCTCGCCGACCAGACGGCGGTCGCGACCTACGACATCGAGCAGACGGTGAAGGAGATCCAGTCGGCCGTGTCGGCGGGCGTGATGGGGATGGACAAGTTCTCCGAGGAAGTGCGCCGCGGGATGCTCGACGTGCAGCAGGTCGGCGGGCAGCTGTCGCAGATCATCGCCGAGGTGCAGACGCTTTCGCCGCGGTTCCAGATGGTCAACGAAGGGATGCAGACGCAGGCGAACGGCGCGGAGCAGATCACGCAGGCGCTGTCGCAGCTGTCGGAAGCCGCGCAGCAGACGGCCGAATCGCTGCGCCAGTCGTCGCAGGCGATCGATGACCTGACGTTGGTCGCGAACCAGTTGCGCACCAGCGTGTCGCGCTTCAAGGTCGACGCGTGACGCGCGCCGAGTCGCACGGCGGCGCGCATGCGCTGTTCCTGATGTTCGAGCTCGACGGCGAGCGCTATGCGCTCGACGCGGCCGACATCGACGAAGTGTTGCCGCTCGCGACCACCAAGGCCGTGCCCGGCGCGCCCGACTGGATCGCCGGGCTGCTGATGCGGGGCGGTCAGCCGGTGCCCGTGATCGACGTGCCGATGCTGGCGCTCGGGCGGCGCGCGCATGCGCTGCGTTCGACGCGGCTGGTGATGGTGCGCTACCGCGTCGAGCCGCTCGACCGCGAGCGCGTGATCGGCCTGATCGTCGAGCGCGCGACGCAGACGCTGCGAATCGATCGCACGGCATTCCGCGCGAGCGGCGTATCGACCGCGCGCACGCGCTGGCTCGGGCACGTCGCGAACACGCCCGACGGAATCGTGCAGCAGGTTTCGGTATCCGACCTGATCGACGACGTTGCGCGCCTGTATCTGTTCGACGGCCTGCCGGGCCACGGAGGGGAGTCCGCATGAAAGAATCCGATTCGCGATTTCGCGGCTGGCTGCTGCGCGAGACCGGCATCGACCCCGATTCGCTCGGCAACGATTTCCTGAGCCGCGCGCTGACCGAGCGCGTGCACGCGTTGCAGGGCGACGGCGAGCGGCTGCCGTCAGCGGCGCGGCCGGCCGTCACGCCCGAAGCGCTCGACGCGTACTGGCAGCAGCTCAACGCGTCGGCCGACGAACGGCGCGCGCTGATCGAGCTGTTCGTCGTGCCGGAGACATGGTTCTTCCGCGATCGCGAGGCGTTCGCGACGCTCGCGCGGCTTGCGCTCGAGCGGCTTGCCGCGACGCCCGGGCGCATGATCCGCGTGCTGAGCGCGCCGTGCTCGACCGGCGAGGAGCCGTATTCGGCGGCGATGGCGCTGCTCGACGCCGGGCTCGATCCGGCCAGCTTCATGATCGATGCGCTCGACCTGAGCGCGCGCGCGATCGAACAGGCGCGGCTCGGCTGCTACGGGCGCAATGCGTTTCGCGGCACGGCGACCGAGTTCCGCGCGCGCTACTTCACGCCGGCCGCCGACGGCTGGCTGCTCGACGAGCGCGTGCGTGCGCGCGTCCAGTTTCGCCAGGCAAACCTGATCGAACCGGGCGTCGATACGGGCATTCGCTACGATTTCGTGTTCTGCCGCAACGTGCTGATCTACTTCGACCGCGACGCGCAGGACCGCGTGATCGGTTCGCTCGAAAGCTGGCTCGCCGACGACGGGATGCTGTTCGTCGGCCCGGCCGAAACGGGCGTCGCGATGCGGCACGGGATGCGTTCGGCGCGCGTGCCGCTGGCGTTCGCGTTTCATCGCGATCATGGCGGTGCGGCGGTGGGGGCGGCGGCGGACGCGAGCGCGGCGCGGTATGCGGCACCGACGCCCGCGGTTGCGCCGTACCGGCGTGCCGAGCGCTTGACGGTGGCGCCGCCCGCCGCGGCGCGCCCGCTGTTGGCCGTCGTGCCGCCGACGTGGAGCGGTAACGCGCCGTCGCCCGCCGGGCTCGCGCCGGCCGAGCGCCCGACGGCGTTCGAGCCACGGGCCGACATGCGCGTCGGTTCGCTGACCAATGCGGCCAAGGCAACCAACGCAGCTGATGTGGTCAATGCGGCCCAAGCGGCCCACGGGGCCCGCGCGGCCCACGCAGCCAACGCAACCACCGCAGCCCACGCAGCCCACGCAGCAAGTGCACCAAGTGCAGCCAACGCAGCCAACGCAGCCAACGCAGCCAACGCAGTCAACGCAGTCAACGCAGTCAACGCAGTCAACGCAGCCCCGGCACCACCACCCGCCGACATCGCCACCCCAACGCTCGAGGAAGCGCAGGCGCTGGCCAACGCCGGTGCGTTCGACGAGGCCGAGCGCGTGCTCGCGCGATTCTCCGCGCACGCCGGGCCGCACGCGGACGCGTTCTACCTGAACGGGCTGATCGCGGATGCGTGCGGGCGTGTCGCGGAAGCGGGCGACTTCTACCGGAAGGCGCTGTACCTGCGGCCGACGCACCACGAAGCGCTGACGCATCTGGCGACCTTGCTCGACGTCGGCGGCGACGGCGCCGGCGCGCAATGGCTGCTCGAGCGTGCGCGGCGCGCGGCAGGGTGATGAGAATACGGGTTGGGAGCCGACATCGGGATGACCGAGGAAAGAATGAACCGCGACGCCGTTGCCACTGACGACACGACGATCGGCGTCGACGATTGCTGGAACCGGATCGGCACGCGCGGCGACCGCTCGTGCGAGCGGCTGGCCGACTGCCTGCGCTGCCTGAACTGCCCGGTGTACGCGTATCACGCGGCGAAACTGCTTGAGCGCCCGCTCGGCGCGGCCGAGATGGCCGACGCCACGCGGCGGATCAGCGCGTTCGACGCGACCGGCGCGCACGGCGCCGACGATACGCGCCAGGCGGCGCTGGCGTTTCGCGTCGCCGACGAATGGCTCGCGCTGCCGATCGGCGTGCTGCGCGAGATCGCCGGCACGCGCCGGATCCATTCGCTGCCGTATCGCCGTCATTCGGCCGTGCGCGGCGTGGTCAACATTCGCGGCACGCTGCGCATCGCGATCTCGATCGGCGCGCTGCTCGGCCTCGAGGCGGGCAACGGCGGGAGCGGCGGCAGCAGCGGCGACGACGGCCGCTTCACACGACTGCTGGTCGCCGCGCACCAGGGCGAGCCCGTGGTGTTTCCGGTCGACGAAGTCGAGGGCGTGCTGTGCTTCGGCGCATCCGAATGGGTGCCCGTGCCGGCGACGGTCGGGCGCGCGAGCGCCGGCCTGTCGCGCGGCGTGCTGTCGTGGCGCGGCAAGTCGGTGGGCCTGCTCGACGACGATCGGCTGTTCGACGCCGTCACACGGAGCATGCGATGAGCGGCGATGACGATCTGAGCCACCTGTCGCTGCTCGAGCTGTATCGCGAGGAGACGCGCACGCAAACCCAGGCGCTGTCGGAACGCCTGCTCGCGCTCGAATCGGGCGAGCCCGATTCCGTCGCGCTCGAGGCGTGCATGCGCGCCGCGCACTCGCTGAAGGGCGCCGCGCGCATCGTCGGCGTGCCGCTCGGCGTCGAGATCGCGGGGCGGATGGAAGAATGCTTCGTCGCCGCGCAGGCCGGCACCATCGCACTGACGGCCACGCATGTCGACGTGCTGCTCGCCGGCGTCGACCTGCTGGTGCGCGTCGCCGATCCGCAGGCGCCGCCCGTATCGTCGGCGGAGATCGACGCGTTCGCGCTGGCGCTCACGGGCGCCGACGGCGCGCACGCGATGCCGGCACCGGCTTTCTCGCCGCCGCCGGCGCCGCCGTCCAGCGTGCCGTTTCGCGATCACGACGGCGCCGCGAACGAACCCGTGGGAGCCGGTGCCGCGGTGCCGCCGCTCGCCCTGTCGGCGGCCGTGCCTGATCCGGTCCCGGCGGGACGCGCGGCCGGCGCGGGCGCGATGCGCCGCGTGCGGGCCGATACGCTGAACCGGCTGCTGAGCCTGTCCGGCGAGTCGCTCGTCGAATCGCGCTGGCTCAAGCCGTTCGCGGAATCGATGCTGCGCGTGAAGCGCGCGCAGCGCGACGCGGCCCGCTCGCTCGATCTGTTGTACGAACGGTTCGCCGACGAACTCGATGCGGGCGTGCTCGCGTCGGTCAACGAAGTGCGGCACATGCTCAACGACGTGCAGCGTTCGCTCGCCGAGCGCATGGAAGAATTCGACCGCTTCGAGCGCCGCAGCACGCACATCGCCGAGCAACTGTACGACGAGGCGCTTCAATGCCGGATGCGCCCGTTCGGCGACGCGACGCGCGCGTATCCGCGCATCGTCCGCGATCTCGCGCGCTCGCTCGGCAAGCAGGTGCGCTTCTCGATCGTCGGCGAAGGCACGCAGGTCGACCGCGACATCCTCGACCTGCTCGACGCGCCGCTCGGCCACCTGCTGCGCAACGCGATCGATCACGGCGTCGACTCGCCCGATGCGCGTCGCGCGCGCGGCAAGCCGGCCGAGGCGAGCGTGACGCTCGAAGCGCGCCACAGCGCCGGCTCGCTGCTCGTCAGCGTGATCGACGACGGGCCGGGCGTCGACATGGACGCGCTGCGCGCGGCGGTCGTGCGCCAGCGCCTGACCGACGACGAGACGGCCGCGCGGCTGTCCGACCCGGAACTGCTCGAATTCCTGCTGCTGCCGGGCTTCTCGATGCGCGATGCGGTGACCGACGTGTCGGGGCGCGGCGTCGGCCTCGATGCGGTGCAGGAGATGGTGCGCGGCGTGCGCGGCGCGGTGCGCATCTTCAACGAGCCCGGCGCGGGCATGCGCTTCGTGCTGCAGCTGCCGCTCACGCTGTCGGTGATCCGCAGCCTGCTGGTCGAGGTCGGCGGCGAGCCGTACGCGTTCCCGCTCGCGCACGTGCGCCGCACGCTCGAACTGTCGCACGACGACATCGACGTGCTCGAAGGGCAGCCGCATTTTCCGTTCGACGGCCGGCGTGCGGGCCTCGTCGGCGCGCATCAGCTGCTCGATGCGGGCGAGCCCGCCGTCACGCGCACGAGCACGGCGGTCGTGGTCGTCGGCGGCGAGCCCGAGCTGTACGGCGTCGCCGTCGACCGCTTCCTCGGCGAACGGATGCTCGTCGTGCAGCCGCTCGACAGCCGCCTGCAGAAGATCCAGAACATCGCGGCCGGCGCGTTGCTCGAGAACGGCGATCCGGTGCTGATCGTCGATGTCGAGGACCTGATCCGCTCCGTCGACAAGCTCGTGCGCGGCGGCCAGCTCGCGAAACTCACGCGCGATCCGCAGCTCGCGCGGGCCGACCGGCGCCGCCGCGTGCTCGTCGTCGACGATTCGCTGACGGTGCGCGAGCTCGAACGCAAGCTGCTGGAAAAGCGCGGCTACGACGTGACCGTCGCGGTCGACGGGATGGACGGCTGGAACGCGGTGCGCAGCGATGCGTTCGACCTGGTCGTCACCGACGTCGACATGCCGCGCATGGACGGGATCGAGCTCGTCACGCTGATCCGGAGCGATCCGGCGCTCAAGCGGGTGCCCGTGATGATCGTGTCGTACAAGGATCGCGACGAGGATCGCCGGCGCGGGCTCGATGCCGGCGCCGACTACTATCTCGCGAAGAGCAGTTTCCACGACGAGGCGCTGCTCGATGCGGTGCACGACCTGATCGGCGGGGCACGCGGATGAACATCGGCATCGTCAACGATCTGCCGCTTGCCGTCGAGGCGCTGCGCCACGTGATCGCGCGGCGCAGCGATCACCGCGTGCTGTGGGTGGCCACCGACGGCGACGAGGCGGTGGATTTCTGCGTCGCGCATCCGCCCGACCTCGTGCTGATGGACCTCGTGATGCCGAAGCTCGACGGCGTGGCCGCGACGCGGCAGATCATGGCGCGCGCGCCGTGCGCGATCCTGATCGTGACCGCGAGCGTCAGCGCGAACACGTCGTCGGTCTACGAGGCGATGGGCGCCGGCGCGCTCGACGCGGTCGACACGCCGACGCTCGCGCTTGGCCTGCCGTCGGATGCCGCGCCGCAGCCGCTGCTCGCGAAGATCGACCAGATCGGCCGGCTGCTCGAAAGCCGGACCGCGACGCTCGTGCCGCCCGTGCCGGCGCCCGCGCGCGGCCAGCCGACGCTGATCGCGATCGGCGCGTCGGCGGGTGGCCCGACCGCGCTCACCGCGCTGCTGCGCGCGCTGCCGGCCGATTTTCCGGCCGCGCTCGTGATCGTGCAGCATGTCGACCAGGCGTTCGCGCTCGGCATGGCGGAGTGGCTCGACGGCTATACGCGGCTGCCCGTGCGCGTCGCGCGGCCGGGCAGCGTGCCGCAGGCGGGCGAGGTGCTGCTCGCGGCGTCGAACGACCACCTGTGCCTGTCGCCGCGCGGCGTGCTCGGCTATACGCGGCATCCGGCCGAGACGCCGTACCGGCCATCGATCGACGTGTTCTTCAACAGCGTCGCCGACGGCTGGCAGGGCGACGCGCTCGGCGTGCTGCTGACCGGCATGGGGCGCGACGGCGCGCTGGGGCTGAAGGCGATGCGCGCGAAGGGTTGCTACACGATCGCGCAGGACGAGGCGACGAGCGCCGTCTACGGGATGCCGAAGGCGGCCGCGGCGATCGGCGCGGCGTCCGCGATCCTGCCGCTCGACCGGATCGCGCCGCAGCTGATTTCGCGCGTGACGCGCGTGCCGCTCGACTGACGGTGCGCGGCGGCCCGGCCGGGCCGCGTTGCGTGCGATGTGCGGCGTCGCGTACAATCGCCGCCAGCGGAGATGGCATGCCTCCCTGCGGTCGATCCCGGCGCCTCGCGTGCGGTTCGGCCCTCAACCGCCGGTTTGCCCGGCTGATGATGCCTGCGTGTTCCTGGGTCGTCAGGAGGTCGCAGGCCGTCCATGCGGTATTCTGCCGCCCAGGTTTTGATGTCCTGTCGAATCTGGAAATCATGTTTTTCTCGACTTCTGCCGATTTTTTCGCGACCGTGCGCTACGTGTGCCGCTGGCTCGCGCTCTCGGCCTTGCTCGGCGCGCTGGCCGGCACGGCTTCCGCGTTGTTCCTGCTTGCGCTCGACTGGGCGACCGGCACGCGCGTCGCGCATCCGTGGCTGTTGTGGGGGCTGCCGGCCGCCGGCTTCGCGACCGGCTGGGTCTACCACCGGTTCGGCCAGTCGGTCGCGCGCGGCAACAACCTGCTGATCGACGAGATTCACGACCCGAAGGCGCTCGTGCCGAAGCGGATGGCGCCGCTCGTGCTCGTCGCGACTGTCGTCACGCACCTGTTCGGCGGCTCGGCCGGCCGCGAAGGGACGGCCGTGCAGATGGGCGGCGCGCTCGCCGATCGCATCACGCACCTGTTCCGGCTCGATCGCGAGCATCGGCGCGTGCTGCTGATGGGCGGCATCGCGGCCGGGTTCTCGTCGGTGTTCGGTACGCCGCTCGCGGGCGCCGTGTTCGGGCTCGAGGTGCTCGCGATCGGCCGCGTCCGGTACGACGCGCTGCTGACTTGCGTCGCGTCCGCGATCGTTGCGGATGTCGTGTGCCGCGCGTGGGGCGTGCATCACACCGTCTACGCGATTCCGTTCGTGCCGGCTGTCTCGGCGACGGGGCTGGCCGCGACGGTCGTCGCGGGTGTCGCGTTCGGCGTCGTCGGCCGGCTGTTCGCGTTCGCCACGCATGCGCTGACCGCGTGGTTCCGGCGCGTCGTCCGCCATGCGCCGCTGCAACCGGTGCTCGGCGGCGCGATCGTGGCCGTGGCGGCCACCGTGCTGAATGTGCCGCAGTATCTCGGTCTCGGGATTCCGACGATCGAGGCCGCGTTTCACGGGCCGCTGCCGGCTTACGATTTCGCGGGCAAGTTCGCGTTCACCGTCGTCACGCTCGCCTCGGGATTCAAGGGCGGCGAAGTGACGCCTCTGTTCTACATCGGCGCGACGCTCGGCAATGCGCTCGGGCAGGTGCTGGCGCTACCGGTGCCGGTGCTCGCGGGGCTCGGCTTCGTCGCGGTGTTCGCGGGGGCGGCCAACACGCCGATCGCGTCCACGATCATGGCGATCGAACTGTTCGGCGCGGATGTCGGCGTGTATGCGATCGTGGCCTGCGTGGTCGCCTATCTGTTTTCCGGGCACGCGGGGATTTATCGGTCGCAGCGGGTGGCGGTGGGGAAGGGCGCGCAGGTGGAGGTGGAGTGATGCGGGCGCGGAAGGCAGATTCGTCGCGGCTGCTGCGGGAGCGCGATGCATGTCCCGGCCGTATCTGAATGCGAATGAAGGCGACGAGATGCGCAAGATCCGCGATCGGTTCCCCGCGTTCATGCGCCTGAACTGCAAGCGGTTTGCGAGCGACGGCCCACCCGAACACGTGGCGGCCGACATCGAACGCTTTATCGTGGCGTCGATGCCATCGGGTGGACACGGTCCGTATCCGGGCGTGGTCGATCGCCCGACGCGCCCATGCGGTATCTGCGGCCCAAGAAGCGAGGAGAACGACATTCAATGACGCTGGAAGACTTTCTGATCGAAGCGCGGCGCCTCGCCAGGCCATCCCGTCAATACCGCTTCGCGGACGACGGCGAACCCGTCACCGGCTACTGGCACGGGGTCGACGCCGGCGCGTTGTGCATCTCCATCGAGCGTGACGGCATGTGGCTGAACGTGCATCTCGACGATAGCGGCGCGTCAGGCCACGTGGAAACTACTACGCAACCCGTCCGTTCAGACCGCCCGCTGTGCCGATCCGACGCGATGTCGCTGCCGCCGGTCGATGCAGTGTTCCGCTTAGGCTCAGCCGCGATCGGCGCCTACCTCGACGCGCATGGCTGGCAGCGCGACTGGGGATTCAACGACAACTTCAAGGGCACGGCCGCGCACGACTACGCGCGCGAGTGGATCGCGCAATGCCCGCTCTACACGGGCGGCGTGGTGGCCGTCGCGGGCGGGTGGAACATGCCGTGGCCCGACGACGGGGACGAGCCGGTCGATCTCGAACTCGTCCTCTGGACGTTCGAGGAGTCGGAACCGTGGGTCGAGGTGTTTTTCGACGGGAGCCGGTACTCGGTGATCCAGCGGATCACCTAGCACGCGGGTAATCACACGTTACTGCTTCGGCAGGCGCGCGACATTGCGCGCCAGCAGTTCCTCGATATCGATGCCTTTTTCCGCCAGCAGCGCGGTGACGACGCCGTTCAATTCGCCCAGCGTTTCCTTGACCGATTCCCGGATCGTATCCACGACGACCTGGGTGCTGCGCTCGATCTCGATATTGACCTTGTCGTTCATGCCCTTCGCATCGAACGTGGTCGCGCGGCGCGTTTCGGGAATCAGCCAGACTTCGAACCAGCCTTCGTCGCGATTGACGTCCGACACGGTCAGGCTGCAGCCGTTGATCGTGATATAGCCCTTCGCGAACACGTAGCGTCTGAAATCGGCCGGCACGCCGATGCGGATCATCCGGTTATGTTCGGAAGACGCGATGTGCAGGATGGTCCCCATGAAGTCGACGTGACCGGACAGCGGATGTCCGCCGATTTCCGCGCCGTCCTTCGCGGCCCGCTCGACGTTGACGCGGGCGCCGGTCGTCAGATCGGCCAGCGTGGTGATTCGCAGGCTCGGCAACATCACGTCGAAGTCGATCAGCACCGGCGAGTGGATGGTCGTGACCGTCAGGCAGACGCCGTCGACCGACACGCTCGCGCCGATCTCGATATCGTCGGTGAAGCGCTCGGGGAATTCGATGCTGAACGTTCTCAGTTCGCCGTAATCCTTGATGGCGCCGATGGTCGCCACGCCCTGAACAATGCCTGTAAACATGATCGATCCCTTGTCGCAAATTGGCTGGCCGACATGATAAGTGATCCCGGCGGCGAGCACGCCGCGGCGCACGGTTCGGCGCCGGCGGGCACGTGCGGTGGACGTAAAAAAGGCCGTGCGCGCGGCACGGCCTCGATCCGGATCTGCGCCGACCCGGCCCGGCGGCGATGACCGCGCCGCCGGGCCGGGCCGCATTGCGTCGCGTCGCGACGCGCTTGCGTCACACCTTCGCCGGCTCCCCTAGCGGCCCGGCATCGCGATCCGCGAGGCGCCGCGGCGAATCGGCGAGCCCTTTCGCCAGCTCCAGCGCCTGCCGCTCGAACAACCGGCGATACGTGCCGCCGTCGATGCGGATCAGCGCATCGTGGCTGCCTTCCTCGATCACCTTGCCGCGATCGAGCACGAGCAGCCGGTCGAGCGAGCGCACCGTCGACAGCCGGTGCGCGACGACGAGCGTCGTGCGGCCGACCATCAGCCGCTCCATCGCCTGCTGGATCAGCAGCTCGCTTTCGCTGTCGAGGCTCGACGTCGCTTCGTCGAGGATCAGGATCGGCGCATCCGCGAGGAACGCACGCGCGATCGCGACGCGCTGGCGTTCGCCGCCCGACAGCTTGATCCCGCGCTCGCCGACGAGCGTGTCATAGCCGTCCGGCAGCGCGACGATGAAGTCGTGCGCGCTGGCCAGACGCGCGGCGCGCTCGATCTCCGCGCGGCTCGCGTCGGGGCGCGCATACGCGATGTTCTCCGCCAGCGTGCGGTGGAACAGCACGGGCTCCTGCTGGACGATCGCGATCTGGCTGCGCAGCGAATCCTGCCGCACCTGCGCGATGTCCTGGCCGTCGATCGTGATGCGGCCGCCCGACACGTCGTACAGGCGCTGGATCAGCTTGATGAACGTCGTCTTGCCCGACCCGGAATGACCGACGAGGCCCACGCGCTCGCCGGGCGCGATGCGCATCGAGAAGTCGTCGTACAGCGGGACCGGATGATTGCCGTAGCGGAACGTCACGTGCTCGAAGCGGATCTCGCCTTGCCCGATCCGGATGGCCGGCGCGCCGGGACGATCGTCGATGCCGAGCGGCTGGCGCTCGAGCGCGACGAGCTCTTCCATGTCGTTGACCGAGCGCTGCAGGTTGCGGATATGCATGCCGACGTCGCGCAGGTAGCCCTGCAGCATGAAGAACATCGTCAGCGAGAACGCGATGTCGCCGACGCTCGCTTCGTCGTTCGCCCACAGCCGCAGCGCGACGCCGATCATCGCCGCCTGCATCGCGACGAGCATCGCACCCTGCAGGCCGCCGTTCAGCGTGCCGCGCACCCACGTGCGGCGCGTGCGCTGACGCCATTTGCCGATCACGCGCGCGAGCCGCGCTTCCTCGCGCGTTTCCGCGCCGAACGCCTTGACGACCGCGTTGCAGCTCACCGCGTCCGCGAGTGCGCCGCCCATGCGCGTGTCCCACATGTTGCCGAGCCGCGCGGCCGGCGCGACGATGCCGAGCGACACGGCGACCGTCACCGAGATGTACAGCAGCGAACCCGCGCCGACGACGAACCCCATCACCGGCCAGTGCGTGCCGAGCAGCACGGTCGCGCCGACGAGCATCGTGACCGACGGCAGCAGCGCGATCAACACCGTGTCGTTCAGCAGGTCGAGCGCCCAGATCCCGCGCGTGATCTTGCGCACGGTCGAGCCCGCGAAGCTGTTCGCGTGCCAGTCGGTCGAGAAGCGCTGCACGCGATGGAACGATGCTGCGGCGATCTCGCTCATCATCTTCAGCGTGAGCGTGATGATGTTCAGGTAGACGCCTTGCCGCAGCAGCGTCGCGGCGATGCCGAGCGCGGCCAGCGTGCCGAACGCGACGAGGGCCGAATGCCATGCGGCGGCGCGCTCGGTCAGGCCGGTCGACAGCGCATCGACGAGGCGCCCGGCGAACAGCGGTGTGAGCACGTCGGCGAGCGCACCGAGCAGCGCGAGTGTGGTGATCGTCGCGATGCGTACCGGCTGCTTGCGCCAGTAGCGGAAAGTGAAGCCGAAGACGGCCTGGAACGCCTGGCCGCCCAGATGGGTGGTTTTTCTGGTCATATATCGTTGCCCGGCGCATCGCGCGACGGGACTTTCCGGTTCGGAGAACGTCGAAAACGCAACAGCCGGGCCGCGCGAACGACGCGGGCGCAATGAAACGGGCTGTCGGGAAAGTGCGCGGGCCGGCGGGTCAGCGGAGAACCCGGGAGCCGGCGCGGACGACGGGCTGGATCAGCCGCGTCGCGAGACCACGTTCGGGAAGGCTGCTGGCATTCGGAACATCTGCACCTCCCTGAAGTGAACGATTGAAAGGGCGTCGAAAAGACGTGTAGGGAGTTTATCAGCAGTGCGGGACTCGCCGCAACGTCTGACGAATGCGGCGTTGCAGCGTCGATACGGTCGGCCCGTTAGTGTATGGGCCGTTTCGGCCCTTTTCCCCGCGCAGGTTCCGCGGGGCGCTGCCGCACGGCAAAAAGCCCGGCGCGCCGCATCGATTACACTTCGCGGTTGCGCGCCGGCCGCTGCGGCCCCGCGGATTCACCCCGAACCATTCCTGAGGAAACGATGAGCGACGTTCAGCAAGGCATCCTGGCTCCGATCGACACGGCGGCCCGATACCTCACTTTCACGATTTCGAACAACGCCAATGTGGCAGCGGCGCTGAGGGCGTTGCGCGAGCTCGTCGACGGGCGCGGCACGGTCGCCGGCTTCGGGCATGCGCTGGCCGCGCACCTCGGGCGCCCGGTTCCGGGCCTGACCGAATACCCGGCATTCGCGGTGAACGACCGCACGCTGCCGATCACGCCGGCCGACGTATGGGTCTGGCTGCGCGGCGACGATCGCGGCGATCTCGTGCTGCGCACGCGGGCGATCGAGCGGGCGCTGGCGCCGGCATTCGCGCTGCAGGACGCGGTCGACGGGTTCCGCTATTCGAACGATCGCGACCTGTCGGGTTACGAGGACGGCACCGAGAACCCGACCGGCGACGACGCGCTCGCCGCGGCGATCGTCACCGGGCAGGGCGCCGGGCTCGACGGCTCGAGCTTCGTCGCGGTTCAGCAATGGCTGCACGACTTCGACCAGATGGAGCGCATCGCGTCGGGCGACATGGACCACATCATCGGGCGCCGCCGCTCGGACAACGAGGAACTCGACGACGCACCCGAGTTCGCGCACGTGAAGCGCACCGCGCAGGAGAGCTTCGAGCCGGAGGCGTTCATGCTGCGCCGTTCGTCGCCGTGGTCCGATGCGCGTCGCGCCGGGCTCTACTTCGTCGCGTTCGGTTGTTCGTTCCGCGCGTTCGACGTGCAGATGCGCCGGATGAGCGGCGCGGATGACGGCATCGTCGACGGCCTGTTCCGCTTCACGCGGCCGCTGACGGGCGCGTATTTCTGGTGCCCGCCGGTGAAGGACGGCAAGCTGGACTTGTCCGCGCTCGGCCTTTAAGCGCCGGACGATATCCGCAAACGGGCGGGCCGCGCATCGTGCGCGGCCCGCCCGTTTTGTTTGTTGCGCGTCGATCGCGTGCGGCGCTGCGGTGCAAATCCCGTCCGACCCCGCCCAACCCGCACGCCCGGCATGGCGCGCGTCAGTTCAGCGTCGTTTCGATGCGCGTGCCGCGCTTGATGAACAGCGTCACCGGCGTCTTCTCGCAGATTCCCGCGAGACGCTGGCGCTGCGCGTCGTCGAGCGGACCCTCGAGCGTGACGGTGCGGCGCACGTATTGCTGGCCTTCGCGATCGGCATGCAGTTCAGTGTGCACGTCGATGCGCACGGCCGGCCACGTCTTGCGCTGCATGTACATGCGCAGCGTCGCGGCCGTGCATTGCGCGAGACCGGCGAGCACGAACTCGAACGGCGCCGGCCCGAGGCCCTGGCCGCCTTCGCGCGGCGCTTCGTCGCCGGTGAGCGCATGCGTGCCGGCCTGCAGCTGGACGACGTAGTCGGGCGCGTCGGCGGCGAGGGTGGCGGCAGCGTGGATGAGCGGCATGGCAAGTCTCCGGTAAGCGGGAAAGAGGGGGCCGCGACGATGCGCGGCGGACGAGCCGTCAGCATACCGTCCCGGCAAAAACCGCGGGCGCAGCGTGCTTCGACGACGCTCGACGGGATCAGACGGCGACGCCGGCCGTCCCGCGCACGAGCGCGGCGACGCGTTCGCGCACCCAATGATGCGCGCGGTCGGCCTCGCGCGATTCGTGCCAGTACGCGAGCAGAGGAAACGGTTTGAGCCGCAGCGGCAGTGGCTGCACGGCGACCGGCAGCAACGCCGCCATGCGCAGCGCATACGAGCGCGGCAGCGTCAGCAGCAGATCGCCCGCCGCCGCGATCTGGCACGCGGCGAAATAATGCTGGCACACGAGCTGGATGTGCCGGAAGCGTCCGTCGTTGCCGAGCAGCACGTCAAGCGATTGCGGTTCGCCGAGCGGCGACACCGCGATATGCCGCGCGGCGAAATAATCGGCGCGCCGCAGCGGGCCGTTCGTCAGCGGATGATCGTGCCGCATCGCGACGACGAGCGAATCGTCGAGCAGGTGTTCGGTCGCGATGCGCGGGCCGGTTTGCACGCGCCGATCGACGGCGAGATCGAGATTGCCCGACGCGAGTTCGCGTTCGATGTCGTGCACCGCGACGCGGCGGCTCACGAATCGCAGGCCGGGGGCTTCGTCGGCGAACGCGGCGACGATCTGCGGCAGCGCGATCGATTCGAGCACGTCGCGAATGCCGACCGCGATGCTCAGGTCGAGCGTCGCCGGGTTGAACGCCGATGGGTCGCGCGCGGTGCGCTGCAGTCCGGCGAGGTGAAGCTGCACGTCCGCGATGATCGCGCGCGTGCGCTCGGTCGGCACGACGCGGTTGCCCTGGCGGACGAACAGCGGGTCGTCGAAATGCGCGCGCAGCCGGTTGAGCGCATGCGTGACGGCCGGCTGCGTCAGGTGCAGAGCGCGGGCGGCCGCGCCGATGCCGCCGTTCACGTAGACGGCGTCGAGCACGCGGAACAGGTTCAGGTCGAGACGATGATCGGCGGGCACGGACGAAGTCGGCGTGGTGGACGTTGAGCGATTCTAATTGACACGCGGACAACGGAACGCATGTGGCATGCGCGCGTTCGTTCGCACCCGGCGTTGCCGCGAATATCGCGACGATCGGCAACGCAGCGCGTGCGCCTTTCATGCGTATTTCCGCGCGGCTATACCAGCGCTCGGCAACAGCCTGTAGTAATCCGCCATCATGCTGTCGCGGTCGGCCATTTCGCGCCAAATAGAGGACCCCTTCGGCTAAGATGCCGTCGCTTCATATTTTGAGATAGCCGTCCTGTCGCACGTGTCCAAACCAAATATAAGCCTGACAGTTCGACGGTAATACAAGAAGTCGAAACAGTCCGGGGGCTTGGTCAGTGGAAGCAGCAGATCAGAGATGGGTCGTTGTCTATTTGAGTACGGGGTTTTCCTTGGCCCAGGCCGCGCGTCTCGGCGAGGCCTTCAACCTGGCGAATCGCCTGCATGCGCTCAGTGCGGATTACCAGTTGAAGTACGTATCCGAAAGCGGGGGATTGCTGCAGTCATCGTCCGGCGTGCAGATCGCCGCCGATGCGCTCGGCGACGAGCACGGGCATCGTGCGCGCGCGTTCTTTCATCTTCACGGTGATCGCGCGTCGGTCAATTGGAGCGATGCGTTGCGCCGCCGCCTGACCGACATTCATCGGCATGCGCGCTGGATCGTCGATGCGATGGACCTGTCGACGCTCGCGGCGTCGCAGCGGCAGACGGACGCCGGTCAATCGCGAACGGATCGCACCCGCGGCGCGGCGGTCACGATCGAACCGCAGGGCGGCGAGGCCGACGTGTTCGCGGCCGTGCTCGACATGTTCCGCGCCGATCTCGGCGACAGCGCCGCGCAGGAGATCGCCAGCAACCTGATGCGGCCGGTCGAACAACGCTATACGCAGTCGATGTGGGCGTTTCGCGAGCTGAGCGCGAGCCCGTCGATCCGGATGTCGGCGCAGCGGTTGCGCGCGCAGAGCGCGAACCGCATTTCGATCGCGGAAGTCGCGCGGACGGCCGCGATGAGCGAGCGCAATTTCCTGCGGCGCTTCAAGAAGGAAATCGGCGTGACGCCGACCGAATTCGTGCAGCACGTGCGGCTCGAGCGCGCGTGCCACATGCTGATCCACACGACGCTGCCGGCCGACAAGGTCGCGCGGCGCACGGGCTTCGGCAGCGGCGAGCGTCTGGCGAAGCTGTTTCGCCAGCGTCTGCTCATGTCGCCGACCGAATTTCGCATCGCCGAGCGCGAGCGGATCCTGACGAACGGCGCCGGGGCGGCCGATCCGCAGTCCGACCCGCAGCCCGCGCCGCGGCCCGCGAAAACTGATGGCGAGCGGGCGAACCGGGGCGGGCGCGTCGAGCCGCGCGGGAAAACGGAGCGGAAGACCGTAAAATCACCGTGTCGCGATCACGATCCCCGGTTTCCATGCCCTTGCTCCCCACTACCGCTACCGCCCCCTTCTGCCCGTCGGAAGTAAAGGGCAGCATCACGATCGACGCCGGCGCGTCGCGCTGGATGAAGCTCAAGCGCTTCTTCGGCCCGGGCCTGCTGGTCGCGATCGGCTATATGGATCCCGGCAACTGGGCCACCGACATCCAGGCCGGCTCGCAATTCGGCTATTCGCTGCTGTGGGTCGTCGCGTTCTCGAGCGTCGCCGCGATCTTCCTGCAGATGCTCGCCGCGCGGCTCGGCCTCGTCGCGGGAAAGGATCTCGCGCAGGCCAGCTACGATCGTTACGGCCGCTTCGGCCGCGTCGTGCAGTGGGTGACGGCCGAGGTGTCGATCATCGCGTGCGACATCGCCGAAGTGCTCGGCTGCGCGCTCGCATTCAAGCTGCTGCTCGGCGTGCCGCTCGCGTGGGGGATCGTGCTGACCGCGCTCGACACGGTGATCGTGCTCGGGCTGCAAGGCACGGGCGTCCGGCAGATCGAGGCGATCGTGCTCGGGCTGATCGCGACGATGGCGTTCTGCTTCGTCGCGCAGGTCGCGATCACGCCGCCCGACTGGCATGCGGTCGCGAAGGGGCTCGTGCCGGGCAACCCCGGCCACGACAGCAAGGACGCGATCGTGCTCGCGCTCGGCATCATCGGCGCGACGATCATGCCGCACAACCTGTATCTGCATTCGTCGGTCGTACAGACGCGCCATGTCGTCGGCGGCGCGCGCGGGCTGATTCGCGACACGCTCGCGCTGGTGCGGATCGATACTTGCGTGTCGCTGTTCGTCGCGATGCTCGTCAACGCGGCGATCCTGATCGTCGCGGGCGCGGCGTTCCATGCGACCGGCCAGCACGACGTCACCGACATCGAACAGGCGTACCGGCTGATCACGCCGATCGCGGGCGGCGCGGCCGCGCTGCTGTTCGGCATCGCGCTGCTCGCGTCCGGCCAGAGCTCGACGCTGACCGGCACGATCGCGGGCCAGGTGATCATGGACGGCTTCCTGCACACGAAAATCCCGTGCTACCAGCGCCGGCTGATCACGCGCGGGCTCGCGCTGGTGCCCGCGCTGATCGGTGTGCTGTGGCTCGGCGAAGGGTCGGTCGGGCAACTGCTCGTGTGGAGCCAGGTGCTGCTGAGCCTGCAACTGCCGTTCGCGATGTGGCCGCTGATCCAGTCGGTCAGCGATCGCAAAACGATGGGCGAGCATGCGATCGGCCGCAAGATGCAGTTCGCCGCATGGGCACTGTTCGTCGTCATCACCGGCACGAACCTGCTGCTGATTACGGGTGTCGCCGGCTGATACAGGCTGTCACAGGCAGAAACAGGCGCGGCGCGCGCTTGCGTTAAACTGCCCCCTTTCGCTAGCGGTTCGATGTGTGTTATGTGGAGTGAAATCAGCAACCTTGGCGACGCCGCGCTGACCCTGCCGGTCGCGCTGACGTGCGCGGTCTGGCTCGCGCTGTCCAACTGGCGGCTCGCGGTGCGCTGGATCGTGCTGCTCGCGGCCGGCATGAGCCTGGTCGGGGCCACCAAGATTCTCTATGCGGGCTGCGGGGTCGAGATCCCGCAGTTCGATTTCCGCGTGATCAGCGGCCATACGATGCTGTCGACGTCCGTGTGGACCGTCGCGCTGTCGATGCTGTGGCAGGCGTTTCGTCCGGGCAAGGCGCCGGGCGTGGCGGCCGGTCTCGCCGTCGGCGCGGTGACGGCCGTCGCGCGCGTGTTCGACCATTCGCACACGATTCCCGAAGTCGTCGTCGGCTGGCTGCTCGGCGCGCTGGTCGCGCTCGTGTTCCTGCGCGCGTACGCCCACGCGCACAAGCGCTCGTCCTCGCCGCGCATCGCGGCCGTCTGCCTGCTGCTCGTGTCCGGCATCGCGTACGGCAATCGCGCACCGTTCCAGCAGATGATCGACACGCATTCCCCGCAAGTCTGCGCGTTCATGCGCGCATCCGGCGACGGGTTCTGACGGCGGGTGGTTTCGGGGCATCGATGCCTCGGTGCCGGATGCGGTCGTCGCTCCGGCGGCTGCCCGCGCGTTATTTCTTGTTTCACTCGTTCCCTGTCATCGATAAACGCCCCGCGTGCGGCCTTCGTCGCATCGGTATTCGCGGTAATCGGCCGCGCTGCGCCTGCGCCCGCGCGTTGCACCGGCTGCGGCTGCCAAGGCCATCAGCCGCATCTATGACTGGGCATTACGAATATTCATTTCATCGATCGGCGGCAATCGCGTACGCTGGCGTTCGTTCGATCGGGGCCTGCAGCGCGGCCTGCCCGATGGGTCCGGCGCGGTGCGGCCGGCTCGCTATACTCGCGCAAACCGCGCGGCCGTCGGCCGGCGCACGGCAACCGCCGTCGCGGCACCGGTCCGCCACGACGATTCACGATAGGAGCAGGTCCCATGACAGTCGTTTCCTCGCGCCTCGCAGGCAAGTGCGCGTACATCACGGGCGCCGCCGGCGGCCTCGGACGCGCGATCGCGCGCCGGATGGTCGAGCAGGGCGCGCGCGTGTTCCTGACCGACATCGCCGACGCGGCCGTGCTCGACGCCTTCGCGCACGAACTCAATGCGGGGCACGCGGCGCCTGTCGCGTTCGCGGCCACGCAGGACGTGCGCGACGAGGGACACTGGCAGGCGCTGCTCGCGCAGGCGAACGAAGCGATGGGCGGCTTGTCGGTGCTCGTCAACAATGCGGGCGTCGGGTCGATCGGCACGCCTGCGCAGATCGAGATCGACGAGTGGCGGCGCGTGATGGCGATCAACGTCGAGAGCATCGTGCTCGGCTGCAAGCATGCGCTGCCGTACCTCGGCGCGAGCCGGCCGGCGTCGATCATCAACATCTCGTCGGTGGCCGCGTTCAAGGTCGAGCCGGAATTCACCGCGTACAACGCGTCGAAGGCCGCGGTCGCATCGCTGACGAAGTCGGTCGCGATCGATTGCGCGCGCCGCGAGCTCGACGTGCGCTGCAACTCGATTCACCCGGCGTTCATTCGCACGGGGATCGTCGAGCCGCTGTTCCAGTCGCTCGGCGAACGCGATGCGACGCGCAAGCTCGCGCGCGGCATTCCGTTGCGCCGGCTCGGCGATCCGGACGACGTCGCGCATGCGGCCGTCTATCTGGCGTCGGACGAAAGCCGCTTCGTGACGGCCGCCGAACTCGTGATCGACGGCGGCATGTGCGCGGTCTGACGCGCAATCGATAACACCAACCGGAGGAGAACATCGTGTCGACACCCGTGAACCGCCAGCTGCTGCTGAAAACGCGCCCGGAAGGGCGGGTCGGCCGCGAACACTTTTCGCTCGTCGAAACGCCCGTGCCGGCGCTCGCCGACGGCGAAGTGCTCGTGCGCGTGCTGTATCTGTCGATGGATCCGACCAATCGCGTATGGATGAGCGACGTGCCGCAATACCTGCCGCCCGTCGCGATCGGCGAGGTGATGCGCGCGCTCGGCATCGGGCGCGTGGTCGCGTCGCGTCACGCGGGTTTCGCGGAAGGCGACCTCGTGCAGGGGCTCGTCGGCTGGCAGGACTATGCGGTCGTCGCGGCCGACCAGGCCGCGCAGCTCGTGAAGCTGCCCGCGCAGTCGGGCCTGCCGCTGCCGACGCTGCTCGGCGCGTGCGGGATGAGCGGCCTGACCGCGTACTACGGGCTGACCGACATCGCGCCGGTGCAGCCCGGCGAGACGCTCGTCGTGTCGGCGGCGGCCGGCTCGGTCGGCTCGATCGCCGGCCAGATCGGCAAGATCCACGGCGCACGGGTGGTCGGCATCGCGGGCGGCGCGGACAAGTGCCGCTACCTGACCGAGACGCTCGGCTTCGACGCGGCCGTCGACTACAAGGCCGACGATTTCCGTGAGCAGCTGAAGGCGGCGACGCCGGACGGCGTGCACGTGAACTTCGAGAACGTCGGCGGCGAAGTGATGCGCGCGGTGCTGTCGCGGATGGTGATCGGCGGGCACGTCGCGCTGTGCGGCGTGATCTCGAACTACAACAGCGGCCGCGCGGCGGACGACGTCGGCGTGCTGATCTCGAAGCGCATCACGATGCGCGGCTTCCTGATCCTCGACTACCGCAAGAGCCGCGAAGCGGTGCAGACGCTCGCCGGCTGGCTGCGCGACGGCCGTCTGAAGGCCGAGGAAACCGTGGCCGACGGGCTCGAAAACGCCCCCGACGTGCTCAATCGCCTGTTCGACGGCGACCATCGCGGCAAGCTCGTGCTGCGCGTCGATCCCGACGCGTGAGCGCCCGTGCGCATTGAGTTCGAACCGGCGGACATTGTTTTAGGACTTGTCCCATAGATCGTTTCGGTTGCTCTCCTTACAGTAATCGCCAGCAAACGGCGGCGTGACATGCGCGTCACGCCGCCGTTTTTATTGGCGTGGCGAGACGGGAGGGAAACATGCGAACGAAGGCAACGCACCGTGGCCGCGCCGGAAATGCAAACGGGCGCCGTGGCGCCCGTCGTGATCAGGATTCGTCATCCGTAACGCGCGGCGTCATTCCCCCTGTTCGGAGCGCGCGTAGATGTCCCAGCTTGCCATGAACAGCGCGGCGACCAGCGGCCCGATCACGAAGCCGTTGATCCCGAACAGCGCCATCCCGCCGAGCGTCGAGACCAGCACGACCCAGTCGGGCATCTTCGTGTCCTTGCCGACGAGGATCGGGCGCAGCAGGTTGTCGACGAGGCCGATCACGCCGACGCAGAACGCGACGAGGATCACGCATTTCCAGATCGCGCCGATCGCGAGGAAGTAGAGCGCGGCGGGTATCCACACGAGGCTCGCGCCGATCGCCGGCAGCAGCGACAGGAACGCCATCAGCGCGCCCCACAGCACGACGCCCTCGATTCCGAGGATCCAGAAGATCAGACCGCCGAGCGCGCCCTGCACGAGCGCGACCGCGATATTGCCTTTCACGGTTGCGCGCACAACGGTTGTGAACTTCGCGAGCAGCAGGTTCTTGTGCTCTTCGTCGAGCGGTATCGAGCGGCGCACGCGGCGGCCGATCTCGCCGCCGTCGCGCAGCAGGAAGAACAGCATGTAGAGCATCACGCCGAAGCTGACGACGAACTGGAAAGTGTTCTGGCCGATGCTGAGCGCCTGGGTGGCCGCGAACTGGCTGATCTGCGCGGCGCCGTCGGTCAGCTTCTTCTGGATGCCGGGGATGTTGGACAGCCCGTATTTCTGCAGCAGGTTCTGGATCGACGTCGGCAGCGCGTGAATGATGTCGTGGAAGTACCGCGAATAATTCGGCTGTGCGTCCTTCAGTTCCTGGTACACGTACGCGATTTCCTGTACGAGCGTCGCCGTGACGAACACGAGCGGCAGGATCACGATCAGGATGATCAGCGACATCGACACGAGCGCGGCGAGATTGCGCCGCTTGCCGAAACGCGCGGCGAGCCAGCGCTGCACCGGCTGGAACAGGATCGCGAGAATGGTGCCCCAGAAGACGGCGCCGGAGAACGGCGCGAGTATCCAGCACAGTCCGACGGTGACCGCGAACAGCAGGAAATAGAAGAATTTTTGGTGATCGTGTCCGCTATCCATGGATGGTTCGCGCATTGATGCCTGGTTTGATTGAATCTCGTCGCCTCGGGCGCGATCGGCTCGCGAACGTCACGGGTTCGCGGCGAAGCACGCTGCGGGCGGCCCGACCGGCAGTATGCCCGCAAAGGTGCCGCCATCATAGCCGCTGCGCGCGGCGCACGCGAAAACGCCGCGGGCGAAGCCGCGGCGTTGGCGGGAAGGGCGCGGCGGCGCCGCGCCGGATCGTCAGATGTGGAGCCGGGTGATCTTGGTGCCGTTCACCGACAGGTCGCCCATCAGGCCGGCATTGGTCAGCACCAGCACCTGGACCGGTGCGGTGGCCGTATTGGAATCGACCGCGCCGTTCGCGCCGACCTTCACGACCGCGACGGACGCGTCGGCGCCGGCCGACCAGCCTTCGGACTTGCGGAACGAGTCGAGCGCATCCTGCGTCATGAACAGGAACACGATCGCCTTCGATTGCGCGCCGGCCTGCAGGCCGACCGACAGCGACGACGTGTTGTAGTAGCCGACGGTATTGCCGCCGACGCGCAGTGCGCCGTTGCCGGACTGGCCGCCGACGATCAGGCCGGCCTGCAGCACGTTCGGGAACACGAGCACGCCGCGCGACTTCGCGACGAGCTCACGCGAGCCCGGCACCGTCGAATAGAGGCGCGACAGCGTTGCATTCACGCTCGCGTCGATCGACTGGCGTTTCGACGCGCTGGCTGCCGCGTTGTCGGGTTTGTCGGACGTCATGGTGCAACCGGCAAGGGCGAGACTGCCGACCATGACGGCGGTGGCGGCTTTCAGGGCGAGGGATTTCTGCATGGCGATTCTCCTTCGTTGTCGGGTTGAGGACGGACGGTCCGGGTGCGTGCAGCGGGGCGGCCGGCCCCGTTCAACGGCGGGAAGAAAGGAGCAGGCCGGCGACGAACGCGAGGCCCGCGACGACGCCCGCGGTCTGCCACGGGTTGTCATGCACGGCTTGCGACACGCGTTCGGCGGATTCGCGCAGCCGGGCGGCCGCGGTGCCCGACGCGTAGTCGAGCGTGCTGCGCGCTTCGTCGAGCCGCGCCTGCACCCGCTTGCGCAACGCGGCGATATCGCCGTCGCCATCGTTCTTCAGCAGGTCTTCCAGTTCGTCGACCAGCCCGCGCAGATCGTCGGTCACATCCGCATGCAGGTCGTGGGCCGCCGAGCGCGTCGTGCGTCCGACACGCCGGCCGGTGCGACGGATTTCGGACAGGCCGCGATCCAGCTTGTGTTCGATCGAGTCGGTGAGCGCCATGGTGTTTATCCTCCTTCGATTTGATTTACAGGCCAATTTGAAGATAAGACGAATCCCAGCAACCTGTGTGATTCAAATCAGCCAATTGAGTTTCGAGACAAATTTTCAATTCGTCGGCAAGATCCCTTGGAAGCCCCGCGAGTGGGGCCGGACAGCGGTTGAAAAAATTTCGAGATCGAGCGAAGCGACATAAAGAAAACCATTGCCGGGCGTGAAAAGCCCGGTAAATATGGCGTCGCCCGGCCTGTCAGGTAAATAGTGCCATTGCATGCGTTCTGTTGATGCAATTGCACTAATCGCCATGCTTTCGTGGAGCAGGGTTTGTGCCCGCCCTGCTTCAGGTGGCGCCTTCCTCCAGCGTAAGGTCGATGACGACGGGATCGTGATCCGACGAACGGTATGCATCGGGCGCGTAATAGGCGGCCTGTTGCGCCGGGGTTTTGTAATCGGGCACGGCTTGGAGTGCAATCGGTTCATCTGCATTGATGTGCCACGCATGGACGGCTTTCACGCGGGCGGCGAGTGGCGGCGTCGCGAGTGCGTGGTCGAGGTTGCCGGCTTCGCCGCGGAATACATACGTGTAGCCGGCATTGCCGGCGAAGCGGGCGACGAGGTTGGCGTAGCCGCGCGATTCGAGCGCGTGCAGCGGGTCTTCCTTCGCATAGCTGTTCAGATCGCCGATCAGCAGCACGCCGTCGGCCGCGGCGCCAGTCGGCGACGTCGCAAGCCAGCCGGCGACGCGCTCGGCCGCGCGCGTGCGCGTTGCGTTCCAGCAGCCCTGGCCGTCCGACTGGTCGAGATCCGGGCCGGTGGCGTGCGGGCAGTTCTTCGACTTCAGGTGATTGACCGCGACCGTGAACGCGCGGGTGCCGCCGACGCGACGGAACGTCTGCGCGAGCGGCGGGCGATTCCGGCCGTCGAGCGCGACGGTCGCGGCGTGCCCGACGGGCTCGATCATCCGGCTGTCATACAGCAGCGCGACCGCGATCGCATCGCGCCCGAGCCGTGCGGTGCCGGGGTCGACCGCGCGCCAGCCGCCGCCGAGCCGGGCCGCGAGCCGCTGCACGGCGCTCGCCGGGCCGTGGCCGTTGTTCGCGATTTCCATCAGGCCGATCACGTCGGCGCGCAGTGCACGCAGCGCGGCCACGAGCTTCGCTTCCTGCCGCGCGAAGGCGGCGGGGGTTTTCGCGCCACGGCCGGACGGATCGCCGAAGCCGCCGCCCGTGCCGTCGCCGTTGAAGTAGTTGAATACGTTGAACGACGCGACCCGCACGTCGGCTTGCGGATGCCGTGCCGGTGCATCGGCCCGCGGATTCGACGCGGCCTCGAAGGCGGGCGGCGAGGACGCGACGGGCTGCAGTCGCCACGTGCCGAAGCGCCGCTCGAGCACGCCTTCGATGCCGCGCACCGTGTAGCCCGCGCGCAGCGTGTTGGCGGCGCTGAGCGCAGGCGGCGGATAGCGGGCGGTTGCAGGGTTCACGCGGCTCGAACCGTCGTCGAGCACGATGCGGTTGCGTGCATTGGCCGCCGCGTGCGCAGCGGCTTCGGCCGGCGGCGCCACGTGAGTCGGCATGTACAGGCGGCCGTGGCTGAGCACGATGCTGCCGTAGCGGCCGAGTTCGTAAGTATCGCTGACCGTCAGCGTTTGCGGAAAGCGCACGCGCATGCCTTCATGCGCGGCGAATACGGCGTCACTATCGACCGGCAGCATCAGCGCGGCCGGCGTGACGCTCTGCCCGCGCGCGCAGACGGCCACGCGGCCTGACAGCGCGAGTTGCGTCCGGCCGTATTTCTGTTCGATCCTGCCGGTGACGTGCACGCGCTCGCCCGGCTGCACATGCGCATGCGGCGCATATACAAACAGGCCTTCCGGCACGCCCGGCCGGTGTCGCCGCTGCGCGTCCGCCTGCTGGACGAAGAATCCGCCGAAGCCATCGGGGCCGCCGAACGCCGCGGTGACGACTGCTTCGATCGACGTGGTGTGCCCGGCCAGCGGCGAGCGGCCTGCGGGATGCCGGATGTCGGCGATCGCGGTGGTGGCGCCGCCGCAGCCCGTGCTCACCGGCGGCGCGGCGGTGGCGGGCGGAACGGACAGGACGAGAAAGGCGGCAAGCGCGAGCGGTGACGGCAGGAGTGACATGGCGTGGCACACAGGAAGAAAATTCGAAGGTTCGGGATGCATCTTGACGGCAAAATCGCGTGCCGCGATCAAATTGGCCATCAGGCCAGTGCCGAATGGCCAACGATGACGGCAAGGCCGGCCGGGGCTGTTACGCTTCGCACCTGACGTGTCATTCCGGCCTGCGATCCGGGTGTTTCCGCGCACGGCCCCCAACAGGAGATTTCCATGTCCTACATGCTGTTGATTGTCGAACCGACCGGCCAGCGCGCCGAACGCACGCTCGAAGACGGGCAGGCGCTTTACGCGCGAATGGTCGATTTCGCCGAGACGCTGAAAGCGCGCGGCGTGCTGCGCGGCGTCGAGTCGCTGGAGCGCTCGGAACGCGCGACGCGGGTCGAGGTGCGCGACGGCGAGACGCGCCTCGTCGACGGCCCGTTCGCCGAGGCGAAGGAAATGGTCGGCGGCTTCTTCATCGTCGACGTCGACACGCGCGACGAAGCGATCGAGATCGCGCGCCAGTGCCCGGCGGCACAATGGTGCACGGTCGAAGTGCGCAAGGTCGGCCCGTGCTTCCTGTGACTGTGACGGCTGCGCCCTGGTGTTTACCCGCGCTCGTCGCGCGGCACGTCGATCCGGCAGCCTGTCGCCCGTCGTCCGGATAAGGCGCCGATGAACGGACGCCGCTTTCCACCGACGACAAGGAGTGAACGATGCGATTCATGATCATGATCCGGGCGAACGCCGTCAGCGAATCCGACGCATTGCCGGACAACCGGCTGGTCGAGGCGATGACGGTCTATCACGAGGAACTGGCCAAGGCCGGCGTGCTGCTCGATGCAAACGGCCTGCGGCCGAGCGCGCGCGGCTGGCGCGTGCGGTACACCGGCGGCAAGGGCACGGTGATCGACGGCCCGTTCGCGGAGACGAAGGAACTGATTGCCGGCTATACGCTGATCCAGGTGCGCTCGCGCGACGAGGCGCTCGAATGGACGCGCCGGTTCCCCGCGCCGTTCGGCGCGGAAATGGACTGCGAGATCGAGGTGCGTCCGCTGTTCGAGCTCGACGACCTGACGCCCAGCGACGCGGTCGAGCGGTTCCGCGAACTCCAGGTCGGACGCGGCCAGGCCGTCTGAATCCATCGTCGCCGGGAGCGAGCTTCATGCACAAAACGATCTTCATCAACCTGCCGGTGGCCGACCTGCCGCGCGCGACGGCGTTCTACGTCGCGCTCGGCTTCGAGGTCGTGCCGGCCTACACGACCGAGCAGGGCGCCTGCATCCGGATCAGCGACGCGATCTTCGTGATGCTGCTGGTACGGCCGTTCTTCCAGACCTTCACCGGCAAGACCATCGTCGAGCCGGCGACGCACGTGCAGGTACTGCCGTGCCTGTCGTGCGACAGCCGTGCCGAGGTCGACGCGGTGGTCGCGAAGGCGCGGGCGGCCGGCGGCGCCGTGCCGCGGCAGGCGCAGGAGTACCCGGGCATGTACAGCCACGATTTCGCCGATCCGGACGGCCACGAATGGGGGCTGGTATTCGTGGAGCAGGCCGCGGCCGGGCAGGAGCCGGCGTCGTGACGCTCGAGGCGACCCATCGTGCGATCGAGGCCGTCTGGCGAATCGAGGCGCCCAAGATCATTGCCCGCGCCGCACGCGTGGTGCGCGACGTCGGCGTGGCGGAGGAACTCGCGCAGGACACGCTCGTCGCGGCGCTCGAGCACTGGCCCGTCGACGGCGTGCCCGACAACCCGGCCGCGTGGCTGATGACGGCCGTGAAGCGGCGCGCGCTCGACCGGGTCCGGCAGGAGTCGCTGCATGCGGCGAAGCGCGATCAGCTCGGGCATGAAATGGACGCGCTCGAAGCGCACGTCGTGCCCGACATCGCGGAGGCGCTCGCCGACGCGAGCGACGACGACATCGGCGACGATCTGCTGCGGCTGATCTTCACGTCGTGCCATCCGGTGCTGTCGACCGATGCGCGCGTCGCGCTCACGCTCCGGCTGCTCGGCGGGCTGACCACGAGCGAGATCGCACGCGCGTTCCTGGCGCCCGAGCCGACGATCGCGCAGCGCATCGTGCGCGCGAAGCGCACGCTGGCGGCGGCGCACGTGCCGTTCGAGGTGCCGTCTGCCGCCGCGCGCCCCGCACGGCTCGCGTCGGTGCTCGAAGTGATCTACCTCGTGTTCAACGAAGGGCACGCGGCGACCGCCGGCGACGACTGGACGCGTCCGGCGTTGTGCGACGAGGCGCTGCGTCTGGGCCGCGTGCTGGCCGGGCTCGTGCCGGACGAAAGCGAAGTGCTCGGGCTGGTCGCGCTGATGGAGCTGCAGGCGTCGCGCATGCATGCGCGCACCGACGCGCAGGGGCGGCCGGTGCTGCTGCTCGACCAGGACCGCAGCCGCTGGGATCCGCTGCTGATCCGGCGCGGCCTCGCGGCGCTCGAGCGGGCGACCAAGCTCGGCGGCGTGCGCGGCCCGTACGCGCTGCAGGCCGCGCTGGCGGCGTGCCATGCACGCGCGCGGCACGCGTCGGACACGGACTGGGCGCAGATCGTCGCGCTGTACGACGCGCTCGCCGAAGTCGCGCCGTCGCCGGTCGTCGAGCTGAACCGCGCGGTGGCGGTGGGGATGGCGTTCGGGCCGGCCGCGGCGCTGGAAATCGTCGACGTGCTGCGCGACGATCCGGCGCTCGCGCGCTATCACTGGCTGCCGAGCGTGCGCGGCGACCTGCTCGCGAAACTCGGCCGCACGGACGAGGCGAAGGTCGAGTTCCGCCGCGCGGCGGAATTGACCCGCAACGAGCGCGAAAGGGAATTGCTGCTCAAGCGGGCGACGGACGCGTGACGCACGGCAAGCGCCGCCGGAGCGGGGGACCGAAACCGTCCCCAATTCCGTCGGCGCACTATCGCCCGGATTGAAAAAGCCTATTGGGTGATGCGATCGTGAGCGCCTAGATTAAAAGGCACGATGCGTGCGCCACACGCAAGCATCGTGCCCTACATACATCATCGGCCCGGCTTCGCACGCGGCTGCGCCGACTCGAACGGAGGCGCAAATGGCTCAACTCAAGGGCAGCAAAACCGAAGAGAACCTGAAGGCCGCATTCGCGGGCGAATCGCAAGCGAACCGGCGCTATCTGTATTTCGCTTCGAAGGCTGACGTCGAAGGCCAGAACGACATCGCCGCGCTGTTCCGCTCGACCGCCGAAGGCGAAACCGGCCATGCGCACGGCCACCTCGAATATCTCGAAGCAGTCGGCGATCCGGCGACGGGTTTGCCGTTCGGCTCGTCGCGGCTGAACCTCGAATCGGCGATCGCCGGCGAGACGCACGAATACACCGACATGTATCCGGGCATGGCGAAGGCGGCACGCGAAGAAGGCTTCGACGAAATCGCGAACTGGTTCGAGACGCTCGCGAAGGCCGAACGCAGCCACGCGAACCGCTATACGAAGGCGCTGGACGCACTCGTCGACTGACGCGGCCCCCTGCAAGGCCGCACGGCCCGGTCGGAGCATGTCGCCGGCCGGCGGCCGTGCGTCGATCGCTGCCCGCACCGCGCGGGCGGCGCGTCCGCGCGCATGCGCGCCACGCTGGAGCGCCCCATGCCCCACAAGGAAGGTAGCCTCGAAGCCCCGACCCGGCATCCGCTCGACTGGCAGTCCGAAGCGTTCTACGACCAGGCCGCGATCGATGCGGAAATGACGCGCGTGTTCGACATCTGCGCCGGGTGCCGGCGCTGCGTGTCGCTGTGCGGCGCATTCCCCACGCTGTTCGATCTCGTCGACGACACGCCGACGGGCACCATCGACGAAGTGCCGAAGGCGGCGTTCGGCAAGGTCGTCGACCAGTGCTACCTGTGCGATCTCTGCTACATGACGAAATGTCCGTACGTGCCGCCGCACGCATGGAACGTCGACTTCCCGCACCTGATGCTGCGCGGCAAGGCCGCGCGCTATCAGCGCGGCGAAGCGCCGCTGCGCGACAAGGTGCTGTCGAACACCGACGCGCTCGGCCATTTCGCGGGCATTCCGATCGTCACGCAGGCGGTGAACGCGGTGAACCGCACGCCGCCCGCGCGGCACGCGCTCGAAGCGGTGCTCGGCGTCGATCGCGACGCATGGCTGCCGGAGTTTGCGCCGCGCAAGTTCCGGCGCACCGCGAAGCGCTCGGACGGCCCGCCGGTGCGCGACGGCGAGCGCACGCCCGGCAAGGTCGCGATCTACGCGACGTGCTACGTGAACTTCAACGAGCCGGGCATCGGCCACGACCTGCTCGCGATCCTCGCGCACAACGAGATCCCGTACGAGCTCGTCACGCGCGAAGCCTGCTGCGGCATGCCGCTGCTCGAGCAGGGCAATCTCGCGGGCGTCGCCGCGAAGAAGGCCGTGAACATGCCGGTGCTGGAGCGCTATGCGCGCGACGGCTACGCGCTGATCGGCGCGATCCCGAGCTGCGTGCTGATGTACAAGAGCGAACTGCCGCTGATGTTCCCCGACGACGAAGCCGTGCGCGCGGTGGCCGACGCATTCTGGGATCCGTTCGAATACGTGATCGCGCGGCATCGCGACGGTTTGCTGAAGACCGATTTCAAGCAGGGCCTCGGCACCGTGTCGTATCACGTGCCGTGCCACGCGCGCGTGCAGAACATCGGCCGCAAGACGGCCGACACGCTGTCGCTCGTGCCCGATACGCGCGTGAACGTGGTCGAGCGCTGTTCGGGGCACGCGGGCACGTTCGGCGTGAAGAAGGGCTTCCATGCGGATGCGATGCGGATCGGCGCGCCCGTATTCAAGGCGATGGCCGAGCCGAAGCCGGACTTCGTGTCGTCGGACTGCGCGCTCGCCGGCCATCACATCGTGCAGGGCATCGACGAGAAGGGCCTGCCGGCCGCGCCGCTCGCGCATCCGCTGACGCTGCTGCGCCGCGCGTACGGCATCTGAGGCGGCCGCCCGGCGAACCCATCGACTCCCATCCAAGGACATCCCATGACGCTGACCCGCGACTCGCTGCTCACGCTCGAAGCGTACGCGAAGATCCGCAAGACCGAACACGCGCGGCTCGTCGCGTACAAGCGCCGCCGCGCGGTGGCGCTCGGCAACCATCTGCGCTTGCTGTTCGAGGACGAGACCACGATCCGCTACCAGATCCAGGAGATGCTGCACATCGAGAAGATCTTCGACGAGGCGGGCATCGAAGGCGAACTGGAAGCCTATCTGCCGCTCGTGCCCGACGGCACCAACCTGAAGGCGACGCTGCAGATCGAATACGAGCACGAGGCCGAACGGCGGGCGGCGCTCGCGCGGCTGATCGGCGTCGAGGATCGCGTGTATCTGCAGGTCGACGGGCATCCCGCCGTGTACGCGATCGCCGACGAGGATCTCGATCGCGACAACGCGGAGAAGACGTCCGCCGTACATTTCGTGCGCTTCGAATTGAGCGCGCCGATGCGCGCGGCGCTCAAGGACGGCGCGACGCTGTCGATCGGCTGCGACCACCCGGCCTATACGATGCCGCCGCAACCATTGGACGCGGACGTGGCCGCGTCGCTCGCCGGCGATCTGCGCTGATCTACGGTCGCGCGCATCGTTTCGACGCTTCCACCGGCTCTATCGCGCGACCGACTGCCCTTCAGTCCGAGGATGTAACAAGCCCCTGCGCCCTTGCATGCCGGGAAACAATGTGCATTGCACGTCAGGTCGCTTTCATTACTCGCAGGTAAACAATAAAAAGATTGTGCACGGAGATAATTCGGTTCAGCGGTATTTGAACGATTTACCGATCCGTGAATATCTTGTTACGAAATTTTCCCTGATTTACCGATTTTAGGCGGCAATCTCCGCGATTGTTACGGCGCAGGGTCGGAACAGCCGGGAAGCGCCGCCGGCCGCGCGTCGGCCGCACCCCGCAGAGCCCCGCCAGACGGGGCTTCCCAGCCTCACGCATAAAGATCGCGTAAAAAAATTCAAGCGTAAATGGTTTGCGCATCCATGGCAGGTTGTTTCAGTACGTAACATTAAGTCATTGTCATATTGAGAGAAACCCTGAGGATGGTATGCTTCGTGCACAAAAATTCCCACATTGGAGTGAGACCGTGATTTGTGCGCCATTGCCGGGAATGGCGGCACCGTGAACGTGCGGTGTCGCGCCGGCATGCACAACATTCGGATAACCATAATGTGCAACCGGGCCGCCCCGTCACGCGATGCGTGACGACGGCGCCGACAATCGCAGCCCGGCCTGGCTGCGTGGAGAGATCTACTATGTTCTTCGATGAGCTTAACGATGAAGAGTGGGTTCGTCTTTCAACGCTGATCGCCGATGAACCCATCCGGCTGAACCGTCGAGGCCGCCCACGTGCAGAACCGCGCGTTGTCGCCAATGCGGTCCTGTGGATCCTGACGACCGGTGAAGCATGGTCGAAATTGCCCGGGCGCTATCCGTCCGGGCCGACGTGCCGTCGCCGCTACGAAGAGTGGCTCGCGAACGGCACGCTGCTGCAGATGATCGACGTGCTGACTCAATTCAGCGGGCGTACGTTCGCGTATGTGCCGCCGCCGCCCGTGCCCGCCGCACCCGCGTGCCGTGCCGAGCCGGTGCCCGACAACGATCGTCTGCGCGGCGTGTTCTGGCAGAACCCCGAGTCGTGGCAATTGCCGGTCGCGCAGGCAAACGTTTGGGAGGGCGAGGGCGCGACGGTGGCCGCGAGGCCGAGCACCGGCACGGACCAATCGTCCGGCGCATCGTTCGCTGTGCCCGGCGCGCAGCCTGCCGGGCTGCGCCGCGGGCGGGCGGGCGCGACGAGCTTCGCCGCGGCCGAGCCGCAAGTCGACGAGTATCGCGGCTATACGATCTATGGCAGCGCGCAGCCGGTGCAGAACCTGATGTACCGCGCGTGGGCCGAGATCATGCAGGACGACCGGCGCGTCGAGCGCTCGGGCCTGATCGGCCCGCGCTTTACCGACGCGGAAGCCGCGGAGCAGTACGCGCTCGACTGGGCGCGCCAATGGATCGATCGCCATGGTGCGAGCGACGAGCCGGTGCGCGTGCCGCAAAGCGAAGTGCTGGCCGGCCTGTCCGCGCTGGCGCGTGCGGAGTCGGACATCAAGCGCTTCATCGCCGAGCGTCGCGCGGGTGTGCTGTCCGAGGGCCGCAACGATCCGGTGCAGTCGGAGCGCCGCGAGTATGCGTATCGGGTAGGTTGATCGTCGTCCGAACGAAAACGCGCGGGTCGTCGTGTGTCACGGCGCCCGCGCATTTTTTTGTCTCCTCCATCCGCGTGATGCGGGGCGCCCCGTCGACAGGGCGCACCCGGCATCCGCTGCGTCACTGGCGTCCGTAGGTATCGTCGTAGCGGACGATGTCGTCCTCGCCGAGATACGCGCCCGACTGCACTTCGATCAGCTCGAGCGGCATCTTGCCCGGGTTCTCGAGACGGTGCGACACGCCGAGCGGGATGTACGTCGATTCGTTCTCGGACAGCAGGAAGGTTTCCTCGCCGCGCGTGATGCGCGCGGTGCCGCGCACGACGATCCAGTGTTCGGCGCGGTGGTGGTGCATCTGCAGCGACAGTCGCGCGCCCGGCTTCACGACGATGCGCTTCACCTGGAAGCGCTCGCCCATGTCGACCGAGTCGTAATGGCCCCACGGGCGGTGGACCTTGCGGTGATCGGTCGCTTCCGCGCCGCGTGCGGCCTTGATGCGCCCGACGATTTTCTTCACGTCCTGCACGCGGGACTTGTCGGCGACGAGCACGGCGTCGGGCGTTTCGACGACGACCAGATTCTGCGTGCCGACGCACGCGACGAGCCGGCTTTCCGAATGCGCGAAGGTCGACGTGGCGTCTTCGAACAGCACGTGGCCGCGGCCGACGTTCTCGGCATCGTCCTTCGGCAGGATCTGCCAGATCGCGTCCCACGAGCCGACGTCGGACCAGCCCGCGTCGAGCGGCACGACCACGCTTTCGCACAGCTGCGGCAGGTTCGCGAGCGGCTCCATCACCGCATAGTCGATCGAGTTCGACGGCGAAGCGGCGAACGCGTCGCGATCGACGCGGAAGAAGTCGCCGTCTTCCTTGCCGTTCGCGACGGCCTGCTCGCAGGCTGCGTAGATCTCGGGTTCGAGCTGGCGGATCGCGTTGAGCCACACCGATGCGCGCACGATGAAGATGCCGCTGTTCCACCAGTATTCGCCGGACGCGACGTACTGCTGCGCGAGTTCGAGATGCGGCTTCTCGACGAAGCGGTCGAGACGGCGCACGTCGAGGTCGCCGGTGCCGGCGTCGCCGAGCGGCGCGCCGACGCGGATGTAGCCGTAGCCCGTTTCGGCGCGGCCCGGCACGATGCCCATCGTCGCGATCTTGCCCTGCGCCGCGCAGTGCACGCCGGCCGCGACCGCCGCATGAAAGCGCGGCTGGTCGGCCACCGCGTGATCGGCCGGCATCACGGTCATCACGGCATCGCTGCCGCCGGCGACGATGCGCAGCGCGGCGAGCGTCAGCGCGGGCGCGGTGTCGCGGCCGAGCGGCTCGAGCATGATCGATGCACGCTTGCCGGTCAGGCGCAGTTGTTCGGCGGTCGTGAAACGGTGATCCTCGCCGCATACGATCAGCACGTCGTCGTTCAGCGGATGACCGGTCGACAGGCCGTCGAGCCTCAGCGCGGTGGATTGCAGCAGCGAATGATCGCCGAGCAGGCCGATCAGCTGCTTCGGATAGTGTTCGCGCGACATCGGCCACAGACGCGTGCCCGAACCGCCGGCGAGAATCACCGGCTGCACCGCGACGCGCGTACCGGCGTCGGTTGCGGCGGAAGAAGATGGGCGCGTATCGGCTACCACGGCCGGAGCATTCATGATGACACTCTCCTCGATTGAAGTCAGTGCCTGTTTGTAGCATGAAGTAAATCGACAATAAAACCGCGCGCCTTGCACGATATTCGTCGCGCACGTTCGTCGCGCGCATATCCGGGAAAATTTTCCGCGATGACATCCGGCGCAAAGAAAAAATAAAAAATAATTCCGCGAATCGCGCGCGCATGCCTTGCCGCAAAGGCTCGGCGAGAACCGTAAAGTTTTCAAAAAATGCCCCGATTCGGGCTCGATTCGGGAAAACCTGCCGATTTAATTCAAGAATATCGCGGCAAGAATTTCCGATTATTTTTCGAAATACTTGTGCGCTTGAGGATGAATTTTCTTACCGCTTCAATAGCGTCATGCAACGTTTGAATCGAATGTGCGGCACGGGCTGCACGAGGAGCTGTTCGGCAAACGCCTGTTCAAAGAGGAAGCGAACATGTTGAGCGTGCTGGCGAGAGTCATCGATATCGCGATGGTCGTGGTGGGGGCGTTGATCGCCGCCGCGCTGCACGGCGGCAGCATCTGGCTCAACGATCTGCAACGCACGACGGTGTTGTTCGACTGCCTGCTGGTCGTCGTGTTCTTTCCGGCGATGGGCATCTATCAGTCGTGGCGCGGCAAGCGTCTCGTCGGGCTGGTGGGGCGTGTCGCGTTCGCGTGGCTGGTGGTCGAGCTCGCGGGCATCCTGATGAGTTTCAGCTTTCACCAGTCGGGCGATCTGTCGCGGCTGTGGCTCGGTTACTGGGCGCTCGTGACGATGGCGCTGCTGGCCGGCTCGAAGGCCTGCGTGCACGTCGTGCTGCGACAACTGCGGCGCGGCGGCTACAACCTGAAGGCGGTCGCGATCGTCGGCGGTACGCCGGCCGCGCGGCGGCTGATCGCGCAGATGCGGGCGCGCCCGGAAGCGGGCTTCAACCCGGTGTGCGTCTACGACGAAAGCGAAGTGCCGGGCGAAGTCGCACTCGACGACGTGCGCATCGAGCGGCAGTTCGAATCGCTGGTGTGGCTGGTGCGCAGCCGCGCGATCAGCGAGCTGTGGCTCACGCTGCCGGTCACGGAGGAGCGGCGGATTCACCAGATCGTGACGGTGTTCCGCCACGACTTCGTGAACATCCGCTTCATTCCGGACGTGCGCACGCTGTCGTTCTTCAACCAGGAAGTGGTCGAGGTGCTCGGCGTGCCGGCGATCAACCTCGCGGCGTCGCCGATCACCGACGTGCGGATCCTGCCGAAGTTCGTGTTCGACCGGCTGTTCGCGCTGGCGGCGCTCACCGCGCTGGCGCCGCTGATGCTGCTGATCGCATGCCTGATCAAGCTGACGTCGCGCGGGCCGGTGTTCTTTCGCCAGAAACGCAAGGGCATCGACGGGCACGAGTTCGAGATCTACAAGTTTCGCTCGATGAAGGTGCATCAGGAAGTCGCGGGGCAGGTCACGCAGGCGACCAAGAACGATACGCGCGTGACGCCGGTCGGCCGCTTCCTGCGCCGCACGAGCCTCGATGAACTGCCGCAGTTCATCAACGTGCTGAAGGGCGAGATGTCGGTCGTCGGCCCGCGGCCCCATGCGCTCGCGCACGACGACATCTACAAGGATCTGGTGAAGGGCTACATGTTCCGCTACCGGATCAAGCCGGGCATCACCGGCTGGGCGCAGATCAACGGCTTTCGCGGCGAGACCGATCAGATCGAGAAGATGATGGGACGCGTGAAGCTCGATCTGTACTACATGCAGAACTGGTCGTTCTGGCTCGACATCAAGATCGTCGTGCTGACGCTCTGGAAAGGCTTCACCGGCAGCAACGCTTATTGACGCACGCCTGCTCAGGCGTTCCGGTTTTACGAATTTCGAATCATTGGTCACGAGGTCCGACACATCATGAATCTGACTATCATCGGCAGCGGTTACGTAGGACTTGTCACCGGCGCCTGTCTCGCCGACATCGGGCACGACGTGTTCTGTCTCGACGTCGATCAGGCGAAGATCGACATCCTGAACAACGGCGGCGTGCCGATCCACGAGCCGGGCCTCAAGGAAGTCATCGCGCGCAACCGCGCTGCCGGCCGCCTGCGCTTCTCGACCGACATCGAGGCCGCGGTCGCGCACGGCGACGTGCAGTTCATCGCGGTCGGCACGCCGCCCGACGAGGACGGCTCGGCCGACCTGCAGTACGTGCTCGCGGCGGCGCGCAACATCGGCCGCTACATGAAGGGCTTCAAGGTGATCGTCGACAAGTCGACGGTGCCGGTCGGCACGGCCGAGCGCGTGCGCGCGGCGGTTGCCGAGGAACTCGCGAAGCGCGGCGACGACCAGATGTTCTCGGTCGTGTCGAATCCGGAATTCCTGAAGGAAGGCGCGGCGGTCGACGATTTCACGCGGCCGGACCGCATCGTGATCGGCTGCGACGACGACGTGCCGGGCGAGCGCGCGCGCGAACTGATGAAGAAGCTCTACGCGCCGTTCAACCGCAACCACGAACGCACGCTGTACATGGACGTGCGCTCGGCCGAATTCACGAAATACGCGGCGAACGCGATGCTCGCGACCCGCATCTCGTTCATGAACGAGCTCGCGAACCTGGCCGACCGCTTCGGCGCGGACATCGAGGCCGTGCGCCGCGGGATCGGTTCCGATCCGCGCATCGGCTACCACTTCCTGTATGCGGGCTGCGGCTACGGCGGCTCGTGCTTCCCGAAGGACGTCGAGGCGCTGATCCGCACGGCCGACGAGCATGGCCAGTCGCTGCAGATCCTGAAGGCCGTGTCGTCGGTCAACGCGACGCAAAAGCGCGTGCTCGCCGACAAGATCGTCGCGCGCTTCGGCGAGGACCTGACCGGCCGCACGTTCGCGATCTGGGGCCTGGCATTCAAGCCGAATACCGACGACATGCGCGAGGCGCCGAGCCGCGAGCTGATCGCCGAGCTGCTGTCGCGCGGCGCGCGCATCGCCGCATACGATCCGGTCGCGCAGCAGGAAGCGCGCCGCGTGCTCGCGCTCGATCTCGCCGATCACCCGAGCTGGCTCGAACGCCTGAGCTTCGTCGACGACGAGGCGCAGGCCGCGCGCGATGCCGACGCGCTCGTGATCGTCACCGAATGGAAGGCGTTCAAGAGCCCGGATTTCATCGCGCTCGGCCGACAGTGGAAGTCGCCGGTGATCTTCGACGGCCGCAACCTGTATGAGCCGGAAGCGATGAGCGAGCAGGGTATCGAATATCACCCGATCGGCCGCCCGGGCTCGCGTCAGGCCGTCGCCGCCCGCGTGGCGGGCGCCGCGCGCGCGAACGCGTAACCCGCGCGTCACCGTTCCCCGTTACCTGATTCGAGACGCCATGTTCCGCAACATCCTGATCGTCTGTCACGCGAACGTCTGCCGCAGCCCGGCAGCCGAAATGCTGTTCAAGTCGCACACCGCGTCGCGCGGCGGCCCGCGCGTGACGTTCCATTCCGCGGGGGTGCGCGCGAACGACGGCGACGGCATCGATCCGGTGATGCGGCAACTGCTCGCCGAGCGCGGCGTCGATGCGACGACGCACCGGTCGCGTCGGCTGTCGCGCCGGCTCGTGCGCGACGCCGACCTGATTCTCGTCAGCGAGCGCGGACAGATCGCGGCCGTCGAATCGGTCGATCCGTTCGCGCGCGGCAAGGTTCACCTGCTTGGCAAGTGGGAGGACGCCGAGATCGCGGATCCGCATGGCGGCCCCGAGGCCGACTATCGCGAGAGCTACTCATTGATCGAACGTCTGGTTCAAGGATGGCTGCAAAAACTATGCTGAAACGTCCCATGCGCCCGCTGGCGCTCGCCGTCGCGATGACGACATTCCTGTCGGCCTGCGCGACCGCGCCCGGCAACTATCTCGATTCGTCGAACCTGAAGGACGAAGGCCGCCAGGGCCAGGCCGAAACCTATCCGGTTCATTACATCGACGCGAAGCTGGTGATGGATCAGCTGCAGAAGCAGCAGGTCGAGCACCCGCTGCCGCCGGGCCGTTACACCGATCCGTCGCAGTACGTCTACCGCGTCGGCCCGCAGGACATCCTCGGCGTCACGGTGTGGGATCACCCCGAACTGACGACGCCGCAGGGCCAGTCGTTCTCGAGCGGCGGCAACACGACGCAGTCGGTCGCGGGCGCGCTCCAGCAGCCGTATACGACCGCGCTGCCGGGTCAGGCCGATCCGTACGGCCAGACCGTGTCCGCCGACGGCTCGATCTTCTTCCCGTTCGTCGGTCGCATTCACGTGGCGGGCAAGACCGTCGCGCAGATCCGCGAGCAGATGTCGTCCACGCTCGCGCGCTACGTGAAGAATCCGCAGCTCGACGTGCGCGTGCTGTCGTTCCGCAGCCAGAAGATACAGGTGACGGGCGAGGTGAAGCAGCCGGGCCCGCTCGCGGTGAGCGACGTGCCGCTGACGCTGGTCGACGCGATCTCGCGCTCGGGCGGCTCGACCAACGAGGCCGACCTGCAGCGCGTGCGCCTGACGCGCGACGGCAAGCTCTACACGCTCGACGCGAACGGCGTGCTCGATCGCGGCGAAGTGAAGCAGAACGTGATGCTCCAGCCGGGCGACATCGTCAACGTGCCGGACCGCAGCGACAGCCGCGTGTTCATCATGGGCGAGGTCAAGACGCCGGTCACGGTGCCGATGCTCAAGGGCAGGCTGACCATCGCCGATGCGCTCACCGCCGGCGGCGGCATCCTCGACACCGATGCGAACCCGCGCAAGATCTACGTGATGCGCGGGATGCGTGACAACCCGACGAAGCCGGAAGTGTATCGCCTCGACATGACGCAGCCGGATGCGCTGATGCTGTCGAGCCGCTTCCCGCTCCAGCCGCTCGATGTCGTCTACGTCAGCACGGCCGGCTCGGTGCAGTTCAACCGTGTGCTGCAGCAGGTGTTGCCGACGATCCAGACGATCTTCTACATGCGGCAGATCACGCGCTGATAGCCCGCCGGGGCGGCACCTGCCCCCCGGCACCACTCAAGCGGGAACGAATGGTGAACACGCAAGCAAAACACACCTACGCGGGTCCGGCCGCGAAAACCGAGGAAGAGGACGTCGTCCTCGGCCAGTTGCTCCAGGTGATCATGGACGACATCTGGCTGCTGCTCGGCATCGCGGTGACCGTCATCGCGCTCGCCGGCCTCTACTGCTACGTCGCGAAGCCGGTCTATCAGGCCGACGTGCACGTGCGCGTCGAGGGCAACGACAATACGTCGCAGGCGCTCACGCAGACGCAGACGGGTGCATCGATCAACAGCGGCCCGCAGCAGGCGCCGACCGATGCGGAAATCGAGATCATCAAGAGCCGCGGCGTCGTCGCGCCGGTCGTCGAGGAGTTCAAGCTGAACTTCTCGGTCGTGCCGAAGACGATGCCGCTGATCGGCAGCCTGGCCGCGCGCATCGCGACGCCGGGCGAGCCGTCGCGCGCGTGGTTCGGCCTGCGGTCGTACGCGTGGGGCGGCGAAGTCGCCGATATCGACTCGATCAACGTCGTGCCCGAGCTCGAAGGCAAGAAGATGACGCTGACGGCCGGCCCGGACGGCACCTACACGGTGGTCGACCAGAACGGCCGCCGCCTGCTGTCGGGCCGCGTCGGCGAATCGGAGCAGGGCGGCGGCGTCACGCTGCTCGTGCAGAAGCTCGTCGCGCGTCCGGGCACGCAGTTCACGGTGGTCCGCTACAACGATCTCGACGCGATCACCGGCTTCCAGTCGGGCATCCAGGTGAGCGAGCAGGGCAAGCAGACGGGCGTCGTGCAGATCTCGCTCGAAGGCAAGAATCCGGACCAGACGGCCGCGATCGCGAACGCGCTCGCGAAGTCGTACCTGAACCAGCACGTGATCGCGAAGCAGGCCGAAGCGACCAAGATGCTCGACTTCCTGAAGGGCGAGGAACCGCGCCTGAAGGCCGACCTCGAGCGTGCGGAAGCCGCGCTGACGCAGTATCAGCGCACGTCAGGCTCGATCAACGCGAGCGACGAGGCGAAGGTCTACCTGCAGGGCAGCGTGCAGTACGAGCAGCAGATCGCCGCTCAGCGCCTGCAGCTCGCGTCGCTCGCGCAGCGCTTCACCGACTCGCACCCGATGGTGATCGCCGCGAAGCAGCAGCTCGCGGAGCTGCAGGGCGAGAAGGACAAGTTCAGCAACCGCTTCCGCAGCCTGCCGGCGACCGAAGTGAAGGCCGTCCAGCTCCAGCGCGACGCGAAGGTCGCCGAGGACATCTACGTGCTGCTGCTGAACCGCGTGCAGGAACTGTCGGTGCAGAAGGCCGGCACGGGCGGCAACATCCACCTGATCGACTCGGCGTTGCGCCCGGGCGCCCCGATCAAGCCGAAGAAGGTGCTGATCCTGTCGGCCGCGGTGTTCCTGGGCCTGATCCTCGGCACCGGCGTCGTGTTCCTGCGCCGCAACCTGTTCCAGGGCATCGAGGATCCGGACCGCGTCGAGCGCACGTTCAACCTGCCGCTGTACGGGCTGGTGCCGCAAAGCGCCGAGCAGGTGAAGCTCGACGCGATGGCCGAGAAGGGCGGCGGCCGTGCGCGGCCGATCCTCGCGAGCCTGCGCCCGAAGGACCTGAGCGTCGAAAGCATGCGCAGCCTGCGCACCGCGATGCAGTTCGCGATGATGGACGCGAAGAACCGCGTGATCGTGCTGACCGGCCCGACGCCGGGGATCGGCAAGAGCTTCCTGACGGTCAACCTCGCGGTGCTGCTCGCGCATTCGGGCAAGCGCGTGCTGCTGATCGACGCCGACATGCGCCGCGGGATGCTCGACCGCTACTTCGGCCTCACCGCGCAGCCCGGCCTGTCCGAGCTGCTGAGCGATCAGTCGGCGCTCGAGGACGCGATCCGCGAGACGCCGGTGCAGGGCCTGTCGTTCATCTCGGCCGGCACGCGCCCGCCGAACCCGTCGGAGCTGCTGATGTCGACGCGTTTGCCGCAATACCTCGAAGGGCTCGGCAAGCGCTACGACATCGTGCTGATCGACTCGCCGCCGGTGCTGGCGGTGACCGACGCGACCATCATCGGCCGCATGGCCGGCGCGACCTTCCTCGTGCTGCGCTCGGGCATGCACACCGAAGGCGAGATCGCCGACGCGATCAAGCGCCTGCGCACCGCGGGCGTCGATCTGGAAGGCGGGATCTTCAACGGCGTGCCGCCGAAGGCGCGCGGCTACGGCCGCGGCTATGCGGCCGTCCACGAATACCTGAGCGCCTGACCGCATTGCACGAAACCGGGCCGGCGCGCATCGCTCCGGCCCGGCCGAATGGAGAACCCTCGATGAAAATTTCCGTGCTCGTTCCGACCTTTCGGCGTCCCGCCGACCTCGCGCGCTGCCTGCTGGCGCTGCAGCGCCAGCAGCGGCTGCCCGACGAGGTGATCGTCGTCGCGCGCCCGGAGGACGATGCCACGCACGAGCGCCTCGCCGATCCGTCGGTCGGCGGCGCGCTGCCGCTGCGGATCGTGCCGGTCGACGTGCCGGGGCAGGTCGCCGCGCTGAACAAGGGGCTCGACTCGGCGAACGGCGACATCGTCGCGATCACCGACGACGATGCGGCGCCGCGCGCCGACTGGCTCGCGCGCATCGAAGCCGTGTTCCTGGCCGATCCGCGCGTCGGTGCGGTCGGCGGCCGCGACTGGGTGCACGAGAAAGGCCGCGTGCTCGACGAGTCGCGCGAACTCGTCGGCCAGCTCACGCTGTCCGGCAAGATCATCGGCAACCATCACCTGGGCGTCGGCGGCGCGCGCGAAGTCGACATGCTGAAGGGCGCGAACATGAGCTACCGCCGCGCCGCGATCGAGCGGCTGCGCTTCGACACGCGGCTGCGCGGCGCCGGTGCGCAGGTGCACAACGACATGGCATTCAGCATGCAGGTTCAGCGCGAAGGCTGGAAGCTCGTCTACGACCCGGCGATCGCGGTCGATCATTTTCCGGCCGAGCGTTTCGACGACGACCGGCGCGATGCCGCGTCGCTGAATGCGATCAGCAACGGCGCGTACAACCTGCACCTGATCCTGCGCGAGCATCTGCCGCCGCTGCGGCGCGAGCTCGCGTGGTGGTGGTGGACGCTGGTCGGCACGCGCGTCTATCCGGGTTTCGCGCACGTGCTGCTGTCGCTGCATACCGCACAGCGCGAGCGCGTGCGCGAGCACTGGCGCGCGGTGCGCCGCGGCGCACGCGATGCGCGCCGCGCCAACCTTGCCCCCCATCGCGCGGCAATGCCGCCGGTGACGTCTTGAACGAGCCGCGCACGACGCATGGCCACCCCCGGAGGGCTTGATATGGTACGACCCGCTCATTTCCCTGAAGCCTGCCTGTCGGGGCATCCCACGGCACGGCGGAGGCTGACATGACTGCAACGAAGGTTCACGTCCACCTGTTTTACGGCGCCGATCCGCGTACCTACCGCAAAGGCGAGGACATCGGCTGCCTGTACGGCTATCACCACGCCGAATCCGACGAATTCCGCTTGACCTATTCGCAGGACCGGCGCGAGAACCGCGTCGCGAGCCTCGCGCGCCGTGCGCTGAAGGCGGCGCTCGGCTTCGACGTCGTGCACGCGTGGCGCAATCGCGCCGCGCTGCTGGACACCGACGTGATCTGGACGCACACCGAGCAGGAGCATCTCGCCGCGGCGCTGGTCCTGAAGTTCGCCGGCGCGCGGGGCAAGCGCCCGCTGCTGCTCGCGCAGAGCGTGTGGCTGTTCGACAAGTGGAACACGTTCGGCGGCGCGCGCCGCTGGCTGTATCGCAAGCTGCTCGCGCGTGCCGACGCGCTGACGACACTCGCGCGCGACAACGCCGAGCTGTGCCGCCGCTATCTCGGGCGCGACGCGGAGTTCGTGTACTACGGGCTGAACACGCAGGATTTCCCGCCGGTCGAGCCGCAGCAGTGGCAGCCGAACCGGCCGCTGCGGATCGCCGCGATCGGCAACGATCGCGACCGCGACTGGCGCACTTTCCTCGCCGCGTTCGGCGGCGACGAGCGCTACGACGTGCGGCTCGCGACGCGCCGCCGCGTGCCGCGCGAGTGGCATGCGCCGAACGTGAAGATCGGCTCGGCATCGGGCCTCGCGAAGCAGCACGAGCTGTACGCATGGGCCGACGTGATCGTCGTGCCGCTGCGGCCGAACTTCCACGCGTCGGGCATCACCGTGATGCTCGAGGCGGCGGCGGTCGGCAAGCCGATGATCGTGTCCGACGTGGGCGGGCTCAGCGACTACTTCCCGCACGACACGGCGGCCTACGTGCCGGCGTTCGATGCGCAGGCGATGCGCCAGGCCGCCGACCGCTTCGTGGCCGATCCGCTCGCCGCGCTCGACTGCGCGCGCGCCGCGGCCGCTTGTTTGCGCGAGCGCGACCTGACCACGCAGGCGTTCGCCGAACAGCACGTGCGGATCACGCGCGACATGCTGCGCCGGCGTCGCACGCCGGCGGCCGCCGGCCTCGCGATGCCGCTCGCGGATTCGCGTCCGTCGTCGCGGTGAGAGCGGATCGATGAGCACGATTGCCGCCGAACGCGAACCGTCGCGCAAGCGCAGCTGGCTGCCCGAGCGCAAGCACTGGGTCGGGCAGGCCGCGCTGTGGACGTTTACCGCCGCGCTGATCGCCATTCACCAGGGCAAGGTGCTGACGCTCGCGTTTCCGGTGCTGGCCATCGCGGTCGGCATCTGGCTGTATTTCAAGAGCCCCGCGCGCTACGTCGGCTTCATGTGGTGGGTGTGGTTCCTGAGCCCCGAGGTGCGGCGTCTCGCCGACTGGTCGAAGGGCGCGTTCACGCCGACCAGCCTGATCCAGGTCGCGCCGCTCGCGGTGACGATGATCGCCGCGTTCGGACTGATCAGGCATTACCGCGTGCTCGCGCAGCGGCGCGGGATTCCCGTGCTGCTGATGCTGTTCGGGCTCGCGTACGCGTATCTGGTCGGCATCGTGTCGAGCGGCGTGATGGCCGCGACCTACGACCTCGCGAACTGGGTGTATCCGGTGCTGATCGGCTTTCACATCATGGTGAACTCGCGCGACTATCCCGAGTACCGCGACGTGCTGCTGTCCACGTTCATGTGGGGCGCGGCCGTGATGGGCGTGTACGGGGTCGTGCAGTACTTCGTGATGCCGCAGTGGGACGTGCTGTGGATGATCGGGTCGAACATGGGCTCGCAGGGCGAGCCGGTGCCGTACGGCGTCCGGGTATTCAGCACGATGAACTCGTCGGGGCCGTTCGCGTTCGCGATCATGGGCGCGCTGGTGTTCGTGTTCGCGGCGCCGCAGAAGGTGCGCTGGTTCGCGGGCGCCGCCGGCTTCGTGTCGTTCGCGTTGTGTCTCGTGCGCTCGACCTGGGGCGGCTGGGTGATCGCGCTCGCGATCCAGCTCCTGCAGTCGAGCAACCGCGTGCGGATGCGGATCCTGATCAGCGGCGTCGTGCTGGTCGGGCTGTGCGTGCCGCTCCTGACCGTCGGCCCCGTGGCCGACCGGCTCGGCGCACGTCTGCAGTCGATCACGAACCTGAAGGACGACCGCAGCTACGACGACCGCAACAAGTTCTACGCGACCTTCGCGCAGACGGCGTTCACCGACGTCGCCGGCGAAGGGATGGGCGCGACCGGCGCGTCGACCAAGCTGTCGAGCGACAGCGGCGAGCTCGGCAAGTACGGCAGCTTCGACAGCGGCGTGATGAACGTGCCGTTCGTGCTCGGCTGGCCCGGCACGCTGCTGTACCTGGCGGGCGTCGTGATGCTGCTCGGCCGCACGCTGCGCGCGGCGTTCAAGCTGCGCAAGGACAAGTTCGTCGGCGCATGCCTGAGCCTGTGCCTGTCGGTGTTCGCGATGCTCGTGTTCACGAACTCGCTGATCGGCACGGGCGGCCTGCTGCTGTTCACGGCCATTTTTTCAATACTATCCGCGGCGCACTGGCAGAAGGCGCAGCGCCTGCTGGCCGCCGCGCAATCACGGGGAGGCGACCATTGAGAATCGCGATCGTCACGCACGTCGTGCGACATAACGACGGCCAGGGCCGCGTCAATTACGAAATCGCGCGCGCGGCGCTGGCGGAAAACTACGAGGTCACACTGGTCGCGTCGCATGTCGCGCCCGAGCTGCTGGCCGACCCGCGCGTGCGCTGGGTGCCGGTGAAGGTCGGTCGGTTCTGGCCGTCGAATCTCGTCAAGCAGCAGGTGTTCGCGCTGAAGAGCGCGTGGTGGCTGCGCGCGCATCGCGCCGAGTACGACGTGCTGCACGTGAACGGCTTCATCTCGTGGATCCGCGCCGACGTGAATACCGCGCACTTCGTGCACGGCGGCTGGTTCAAGAGCCCGTACTACCCGTTCGGGCTGACGAAGGGCATGTGGTCGGCCTACCAGTACGTCTATACGCGCGTGAACACCGCGCTGGAGCGCTGGGCATACCGGCGTTCGCGCGCGATCACGGCCGTGTCGCAGAAGGTGGCCGACGAGATCGCCGGGCTCGGCATCGACAGCCGCAAGATCAGCGTGATCTACAACGGCGTCGACGGCAGCGCATTCGCGGGTGCGCAGCCCGATCGCGCGGCGTTCAAGCTGCCGGACGACGCGTTCCTGCTGCTGTTCGTCGGCGACCTGCGCACGCCGCGCAAGAACCTCGGCACCGTGCTGAAGGCGCTGACGAAGCTGCCGGCCAACGTTCATCTCGCGGTGGCCGGCTATCTGCCCGGCAGCCCGTATCCGGACGAGGCGCGCGCGCTCGGCATCGATTCGCGCGTGCACTTCCTCGGTCTCGTGAAGAACATGCCGACGCTGATGAGCTCGGTCGACGCGTACGTATTTCCGTCGCGCTACGAGGCGATGAGCCTGTCGCTGCTGGAGGCGATGGCGGCCGGGCTGCCGGTCGTCACCGCACGCACGGCGGGCGGCGCGGAAATCATCACGCGCGAGTGCGGGATCGTGCTCGAGGACCCGGACGATCCGGCGGCGCTCGCGCAGGCGATCGGTTTGCTCGCCGCGTCGCGCGACACCTGCCGCGCGATGGGCGACGCGGCCCGCGAATTGATGACCCGTTTCGGCTGGGCCCATATGGGCGCCCAGTACGTCGCGCTCTACCGGCGCATCGGCCAACCCACGCAGCCGTCCGCCTTCGAGCGGGTCGAGCATGCGGTGACGCAGGAGCAATCGTGATGTCCCAATCTTCCCGGCCGATCAAATCGTTGCAGATCGGCATGCACTGGTTCCCCGAACGTGCGGGCGGCCTCGACCGGATGTACTACTCGCTCGTCGGCGCGCTGCCCGGGGCGGGCGTCGAGGTGCGCGGGCTCGTCGCCGGCTCGCCGAAGGTCGCCGACGACACGGGCGGTGCGATCCAGGGCTTCGGGCCCGCGTCGCAGCCGCTCGCGCGCCGGATGCTCGCCGCGCGCCGCGCGTTGCGCGACGAGATTCGCACCGAGCGGCCGGACGTGATTTCGTCGCACTTCGCGCTGTACACGTTCCCGGGCCTCGACGTGACGCGCGGGATTCCGCAGGTATCGCACTTCCAGGGGCCATGGGCCGACGAAAGCCAGGTCGAGGGCGCCGCGTCGCTCGGGCAGCGCGCGAAGCGCTATCTCGAACAGGCCGTCTACACGCGCTCGTCGCGGCTGATCGTGCTGTCGCAGGCATTCGGCCAGATCCTGACGAACCGCTACGGGATCGAACCGTCGCGCGTGCGCGTGATTCCCGGCTGCGTCGATACCGCGCAGTTCGACACGCCGCTCACGCCCAGCGAGGCGCGGCACAAGCTGCAACTGCCGCAGGACCGGCCGATCGTGCTGGCTGTGCGCCGGCTCGTGCGGCGCATGGGGCTGGAGGATCTGATCGACGCGATCGGCGTCGTCAAGCAACGGCACCCGGACGTGCTGCTGCTGATCGCCGGCAAGGGCAAGATCGGCGAGGAATTGCAGCAGCGCATCGATGCGGCGGGGCTGCAGGACAACGTGAAGCTGCTCGGCTTCGTGCCCGACAACCATCTCGCGGCGCTGTACCGCGCGGCAACGGTCAGCGTCGTGCCGACGGTCGCGCTCGAGGGCTTCGGGCTGATCACCGTCGAATCGCTCGCGTCCGGCACGCCCGTGCTGGTCACACCGGTCGGCGGGTTGCCCGAGGCGGTCGCCGGGCTGTCCGACGATCTCGTGCTGCCGTCGACCGGCGCGGATGCGATCGCGGAAGGGCTCGGCGCGGCGCTGTCGGGCGCGATCAAGCTGCCGGACGAAGCCGCGTGCAAGCGCTATGCACGTGAGCACTTCGATAACGCGGTGATCGCGCGGCGGGTCGCGGGCGTGTACGAGGAGGCGATTCGGGCGGCGGGGTAAGCGAACGCGGTGCGTCGCCGGCGGATTTAGAGCGGCGCACGCGCAAGCGGCCAGTTTGCGAGCCGGTCGCGCAAGCCGCACACCCAAGCCGGACAACAAGCCGGACAACAAGCCGGGTCGCCCAATTCGGGCGAGCCGGCTTTTTGTCGTTCGCTGCCTAACTCGCCGTGATGAGCACGCCGTTTTCGACAGGCGTCATGCCCGCCTGCGCGTCACGGCCCAAACGGCGAACGCGACGACGCTGACCGCCGCGCCGAGCCCGCAGACGCCGATCCATCCGGCGTGCGCATACATCATCGTCGACGCAATCGCGCCGAGCCCGCTGCCGACCGAATAGAACAGCATGTAGCAGCCGACGAGGCGCGCATGCGCGTCGGGCCGCGCGCCGAGGATCATGCTCTGGTTCACGACGTGGACGGCCTGCCCGCCGACATCGAGCAGCACGATGCCCACGACCAGCAGCGCGATCGACGTGCCGCCGAACGCGAGCGGTAGCCACGACAGCGCGAGCAGCGCCAGCGCGACGCCGGTCGCCGCTTCGCCGAGCCCGCGGTCCGCGAGCCGGCCCGCGCGCGCGGCGGCCGCCGCCCCCAGTGCGCCGACGAGCCCGAACGCGCCGATCTGCGTATGCGACATCGCATGCGGCGGCGCGCTCAACGGCAGGACGAGCGCGCTCCAGAAGATGCTGAACGCCGCGAACATCAGCAGCGCGATCGCCCCGCGCACGCGCAGCACGCGCTCGGTGCGCAGCAGCGTGACCATCGACACGAGCAGCGCCGCGTAGCCGATGCGTTCGCGCGGCGCATCGGCATCGGGCAACAGCCGCGCCAGCGCGACGAGCATCGCGATCGCGAGCGCGCCCGACACCAGATAAACCGCACGCCAGCCGGCGATATCCGTGACGACACCCGCGAGCGAGCGCGCGGCCAGCAGGCCGATCACGACGCCGCCCTGTGCCGCGCCCACCACGCGGCCGCGCTCGCCGGCACCCGCAAGCGCGGCCGAGCAGGCGATCAGCCCTTGCGTCATCGCGGTGCCGAGCAGCCCGACCGCGACCATGCCCGCGAGCAACGCGATGCGCGTCGACGATGCGGCCACGCCGATGCACGCCGCCGTCAGCAGCAGGAGCTGAACGGTGATCAGGCGCTTGCGGTTCAGCAGGTCGCCGAGCGGCACGACGAACAGCAGCGCGAGCGCGCAGCCGAGCTGCGTCGCGGTGATCACGCCGCCGACCGCCGCCTGCGAGACGCCGAAGTCGCGGGCGATCGAGTCGAGCAGCGGTTGCGCGTAGTACACGTTCGCGACGCTCGCGGCGCAGCAGACGGCCAGCAGCGCGACGCGCGCCGTGGACACGCGTGTGTCATCGGCCGGGCGAGCGGCACGCGATGCCGCATTCGACGCGACGGTTCCTGAACGACAAGACGATTCCATCGGTTGCCTCACGCAAGTAGTTGCAATTTGAAACTATTGTGAGTGTAGGAAAAGTAGTTTTAAAATGCAACTTCATGAGGCGGCGGGCGACGGGCCCGCGCACGAATGGCCGGCGCCGGGAAGGCAGCCGGCACGACAGCGGAGAGCAATATGGCCAGGCAGAGAAGTCATGCGGATTCGCCGTGCCCGGTGGCGCGGGCGACCGATATCGTCGGCGATCGCTGGGCGTTGCTGATCGTGCGCGACGCGTTCGACGGCGTGCGCCGGTTCGGCGATTTCCGCGCGAGCCTCGGCGTCGCGAGCAATATCCTGTCCGACCGGCTCAGGATGCTGGTTGAGGCGGGCGTGTTCGACGTCGTGCCCGCGTCGGACGGCAGCGCGTATCAGGAGTACGTGTTGACGAAGAAGGGTGAGGGGCTGTTTCCTGTGATCGTGATGCTGCGGCAGTGGGGCGAGGCGAATCTGTTCGCGCGCGGCGAGCCGCATTCGGTGCTGGTCGAGCGCAAGACGGGCCGCGCGATCCGCAAGCTCGCGCTGCGGCACGACGACGGCCGGCCGCTGAAGGCGTCGGAGACGGTCGTGCGGAAGGTGGGGGAAGACGAGGGCGCGACGCGGGGGTGAAGGCCGGCCGTACCGTTCAATCGACGGACGCCGCTGCCTCACGCGCAGCCAATGCACCGCGATGCGCATTCGGCCTGATCAGCGTCGCGAGCAACCCCACTGCGACGAGTAGCATCGACCGCCGCGAGCAGCAGCGTCAGCGGCGTCAATGCGTCGACGAAATGCAGCGATCCGTAGCCGAACGCGGGCGGCGATTCGTGCGGCCGCGATCATCGGCATCGTCGGCGAGCCGCGCACAGCGCGGGAACGCATCGCGCTCGAATACCGCGTGATAGTCGGCCCAGCGCGCGATCCCGGAGAAGTACGTGTCGTGCGGCCGAGGTTTCGGGAAGGCATGATGCGTCGATACGGTCGCCGGCTGCGATCCAATGCGATCGATTTACGCATGAAAAAAGGCGGCTTGCCGCACCACGCGACCGCGTTACGGCAGGCAGGAACCGTCCGGCGAAATCGCTCAGTGACGTTCGCCGCGCCAGCGCCCCGGCGCGACGCCGAAGCGCTTCGTGAACGCGTGCGTGAAAGTGCTCTGGTCGGCGAAGCCGACCATGCCGGCGATGTCGACGAGCGGATGGCGGCCGTCGGCGAGCAGCACGACGGCGGCGTCGAGCCGCAGCCGCTGCAAATAACGATGCGGAGTTTCGCCGAACGCGTCGACGAACAATTGATGAAACCGGCGCATGCCGTAACCGCAGTGCGCGGCGAGATCGGCGATGCGCAGCGGCTCCGCCAGCCGGGCGCGTAGCCAGCGGTCGATGCGCGCGAAATCGAGGCCCGCCGCGGGGGCGGCGAGGCTGGTGTCGCCGAGCAGCGCGCCGCACAGACGCGCCGCGGCCTGCCACTGGAAGCGATGCGCGTGTCGCGTGTCGCCGGCGGGCCCGTCGAGTTGCGCGGCGGCCGCCGCGACCTGCGCGACGAGCGACGTCAGCGCCGGGTCGATCGACACCGCACGCGCGCTGTCGAACAGCCGCTGCGGCACCGCGAGCGACGCGGCGGGCAGGTCGAGCACGAGCTGGCGATTGTCGCCGAGGCCCGCGTAATCGTGGCGCGCGCCGGCCGGAATCAGCCAGGCCGCGTGCCGGTCGATGCGCTGGCCGACGCCGTCCACCGCCATCACCATCTCGCCATCGACGCCGAGCACGACCTGATGAAAGTCGTGCACGTCGGACGCTTCGCACGTGTCGTAACGGCGCAGCGCGATGGCGGGTGACGGGATGCGTTCCATCGGAGGGAGTCGGCCGGCGTCTTCGTCAGACGTCGAGCAGCTCGACTTCGAACACGAGCGTCGCGTTCGGCGGGATCACGCCGCCTGCGCCGCGCGGGCCGTACGCGAGTTGCGGCGGGATCGTCAGGCGACGCACGCCGCCGACCTTCATGCCCTGCACGCCTTCGTCCCAGCCCTTGATGACCATGCCGCCGCCGAGCACGAACGCGAACGGGTCGTTGCGGTCCTTGCTCGAGTCGAATTTCTGACCGTCGGTCAGCCAGCCCGTGTAATGGACGCTGACGGTCTGGCCGGCTTGCGCTTCCGCGCCGGTGCCTTCGGTCAGCTCTTCGATTTTGAGGCCCGATGCGGTCGTGGTGACAGTCATGACTTCTCCTGAAAGGGGTTAGGTAAAACCGCTATTGTAGGCGAGCGCGCAGCGGGCCGCCCTGCGTGGCGAAGGCCAAACCGCGTGTCGACCGCGGGTCGCGGGCGAGGCGGCCACGCAGCTGGCGGGAAACGCGAATGGAACGCGCGTTTGAATTCTTCGCGAACCGGATCGACGCGGTCGTACCGCGCGAACGGCGCGCGCGTATGAATCGTTGCGACGCGGCAAGCCGGCGTCGCGTTGAACACCACCGACCCTTCACGCGAGACGCCCGTCGCACGGCGCCTTCAAGCCGATTACGGTCCGCGCATTGAGCGCCCGCCTGTCGATCGCACGCCGCTGTGAGCGTTCGAATCGCGGCACGCGCGAACGCCTTCCAAACATCATTTTTCCCGCGCTGCCGAGCGCGTCCTGTTTGGAAGCGCGCATCTACCGCGCGGCTTGCGCGCGGCGTCGCCCCGAGCCTATCTTTACAGTTATCGATGTCAAGATTTCGGCGTTGCGCGATGCGCCGCCCGGGCCCGCGCCGGCAAGGCCGCGGCAGTTGCCGGGCCGCCCGAAAACAAGGAGAAAGACGAACATGAAGTCAGCCGCTTCCGCCACCGCAGCCGAGGTGATGCCGGTGCGCCGCGACCTGCGCTTCGACCTGCCGGTCGAACGCGCGAAGGACTGGCACGGGCTCGGCCCGCACGTGACGCACTTCTTCAATGCGCTGTCGCTGCTGTTTCCGGCCGGCGAACGCTTTTTCATGGATTCGGTGCGCAACTATCGCGACCGGATCGACGATCCCGTGCTCAAGCGCCAGGTGCTCGGTTTCATCGGGCAGGAGGCGATGCATACGCGCGAGCACGTCGAATACAACGAGCTGATGCAGGCGAACCGGCTGCCCGCGCGCAAGCTCGACAAGCGCGTATGGACGGTGCTCGGCTTCGCGAAGCGCGTGCTGCCGCATTCGGTCCAGCTCGCGCATACGGTCGCGGCGGAGCACTACACGGCGATGCTCGCGGACTGGCTCCTGCGCGACCCGACGCGTCTCGCCGGCTCGGTCGAAGGCTACCGGCAGATGTGGGTATGGCATGCGCTGGAGGAAACCGAGCACAAGGCCGTGTCCTACGACGTGTGGAACGCCGTGATGAAGCCGGGCCTGCGTCGCTACCTGATCCGCGTCGGCGTGTACCTGCTGACGACGCTGACGTTCTGGCCGACCGTGTTCCTGATCCACGTGACGCTGTTGTCGCGCGATCGCGATATCAGGCATCGCATGCGCGGCATGCTGCGCATGATCGCGTTCCTGTACGGGCCGCGCCGCGGGCTGTTTCCTCGCATCGCGGGGGAGTGGCTGAGCTTTTTGCGGCCCGGCTTCCATCCGTGGGACCACGACAACCGTCATCACCTTTCCCGTGTCGACGGCCTGGTCGCCGCATACGGCGAACACGATGACGCCGCGGCCGGCCGTGGTCGCTCTCATGCCCACGCGCCCGCACCACTCGCATCGGGGCGCTAATCCGCCCGCCGCGCGATCCGGCGCGTGTTGCGTTCGTGCATCAACCCCGTTTAATTGACGATTGACCGGCATCAACCGGAAACGATTGCGCACGCGTTCGCCGGGACGGCCGACCAGCCACGCCGGCGCATGCGGCCGATTCGATTCCGCCTGCCCGGCATCGCATGCCGACCCGGTGCGCCAGCACCGGCGCGGTTCCCCGCGTTCGTGATCTCCACGGCCTTCTTCGGGGTTCACCCCGCCACCGGGAAAACACCCATCTAGCCGGGCGTCCGCGGCATCGATATACCGTTCATGAAAGGATTCGTTCGGCGCACGATTATCGCCCGGGGGGATTTTATTCGTACGGAAATACGGCCAATATGTCGGTTCGATCGAGGTCCTTCGTACGCGCGGCGAGCCGGCGCACGATACCAACGCCAAGCGGGGAATAACGATGGTTGCAAGGTCACCCGACGCAAACGGGACGGCGGCGCCCGAGATGCCGCTCGTATCCGTTACCGCCCCCGAGGCCGGACGCAAGCTGTTCGTGATCATGCGTTCGCCGGACGAGCCGTTGCTGGCGCAACTGCGCGGGCTCGGCTGGGATATCTCGATCGCCAAGACAGCCGGCGCCGCGCAGAACATGACGTCCGGCGTCAACGTCGCCGCCGGGCTCATCGATTTCTCGGGCTTCACGTCGCGCGACTATCCCGCGCTGAAGGCGTGCCTGAGCCAGGCGGCGATCGGCTGGATTTCCGTCGCGCAGGCCGGTGTCACGATCAGCCCCGCCGTGCGCGAAATGATCCGCAGCTACTGTTTCGATTACGTGACGCTGCCGTTGCCGCACGAATGGATTTCGCACGTGCTCGGCCATGCACGCGGGATGGCCGCGCTCGATCGCGTCGACGGCGCGGCCTACGCAGCGTCGATCGGCGAGCACGGGATGATCGGCAACTGCGAAGCGATGCAGCAGCTGTTCAGCACGATTCGCAAGGTCGCGAAAACCGACGCGAGCGTGTTCATCTCCGGCGAGTCGGGCACCGGCAAGGAGCTGACGGCGCTCGCGATCCACGAGCGCTCGGCGCGCGGCAAGGGCCCGTTCGTCGCGATCAACTGCGGCGCGATTCCGCATCACCTGCTGCAGTCGGAACTGTTCGGCTACGAGCGCGGCGCATTCACCGGGGCGAACCAGCGGCGCGCGGGCCGGATCGAATCCGCGAACGGCGGCACGCTGTTTCTCGACGAAATCGGCGACATGCCGGTCGAAAGCCAGGCGAGCCTGCTGCGCTTCCTGCAGGAAGGGAAGATCGAGCGGCTCGGCGGCCAGGAATCGATTCCGGTCGATGTGCGGATCATCTCGGCGACGCACGTGGATCTCGACGGCGCGGTCGAAGCCGCACGCTTTCGCGCGGACCTCTATCACCGGCTCTGCGTGCTGCGCATTCACGAGCCGCCGCTGCGCGCGCGCGGCAAGGACATCGACATCCTCGCGCATTACGTGCTGCAGAAATACAAGGCCGACAGCGGCCGCAAGATCAGCGGCTTCACGTCGGCCGCGCTCGACGCGATGCGCCGCTACGAGTGGCCCGGCAACGTGCGCGAGCTGATCAACCGGGTGCGCCGCGCGATCGTGATGGCCGAGAGCCGGCTGCTGACCCCGAACGATCTCGGGCTCGAGACGCCGGGTGAAACGGAGCCCGTGACGCTCGAACAGGCGCGTTCGCTCGCCGAGCGCACCGCGATCGAGAACGCGCTGCTGCGCAACGATCACCGCATCAACAAGGCCGCCGCCGAACTCGGTATCTCGCGCGTGACGCTGTACCGGATGATGATCGAGCACGGGCTCAACGACCACGACAACAACGGCGACAACGGCGGGAAGGACGGTTCGCCGCCCGGCGACGCCGACCACCAGCGCGTCGGCTGAACGGCGGCAGGGGAAGCGTTCGCGGCCGGCCCGTGCGCACGGCCGGCGGCATGTAAAGAGCGTGAAACGTTTCCTGTCGGCAGCCACCCGAATAACCCGGCAAACGCGGCCGGCGGCGTGCCGCCCGCGCCGGCAAAACTTTCCGGATCCTCCGCGCGCCTTGTCCGGCAAGGCATTGCTGCAGCGCACCCGCGGCCGCCCGCGCGCGGCATGTTTCAGTTTCGTAACTTCCCGCGTGTCCCGCCCGGTCCGGCCGCGGGCTTGTCCGACGAAAGCCTTGTGCGGCCGGCTTCATCCGAAGCTGGCCCGCTCCTTGCGCTGATCGAGGTGCGAGAGTCGACGACGTGGCGTCCGGCCGGTTCGGCAGCGAATTCAGGAGCCGACAAGGACGCAGCCCACGGGGATGACCGGCGGGACGGGCAGCAAGCACTGCCCGGGTCCGACCGGCAGGGCCGTCGTCGTCGGATCGTCGGGGCACCGGCGAAGTCCGGTTGCCGGCACAAGCAACGGCACGAATACGGGGTAGAAAAATGATGAACGATCGCCAAACGACGCGGCCGGCCAGCCGCGAACGCAATGATTCGACCCATCGCCGGGCGTCCGCGCATCTTGCCGCCGGCCGGCATGCGTCGACAGGCCATCTCTGCGCGCCCGGTGCGCGGCGGATCCGGCTGATACCCGGTCATCCGCGCCGGGCCGGTACTTTTTCGCTGGCCAACCGGATCCGCCAGGGTATGTGCACCCGCGCGCCGGTTCGGCTGCGCCCGCTCTTCGCGTATTGACGTCGCACGCGGGCCATCGCCCGCGGAAGTCAGCGGTTTGCAATCCGGATGAAACGCGGGATCACGCGGTGCGGTATCAGGCGCGGCGACACGGTCGATGAAACCGGCGCGACGGCAAACGTCAGGGAGGCGTCGCCGTCCGGCGCTTGGGGGAGGGGCGGTCCGGCCGCGCGCGATGGGCATCACACCCGTCGCGCGCGACGCCGCTTCAACCGCCGTAGATATCGAAGTCGAAGTACTTCGACGCGAGCCGCTTGTAGGTGCCGTCCTTGACCATGTCGAGGATCGCGCGGTCGATCTTCGCCTTCAGGTCGGTGTCTTCCTTGCGCAGCCCGATGCCGGCGCCGATGCCGAGCACCTTCTCGTCGATGAGTTCGGGCCCGACGAACTGGTAGCCCGCGCCGCGCGGCGACTTCAGGAACCCGATCGCGGCCTGCACCTCGTCCTGCAGCGCGGCGTCGAGGCGGCCCGACGTGAGGTCCGCATACACGCCGTCCTGGTTCTGGTACGACACGACGTTCGCGCCTTGCTTCGCCCAGTACGCCTTCGCATACGCTTCCTGCGTCGTGCCCTGCTCGACGCCGATCGACTTGCCCTTCAGCGATTCGGCCGTCGGCAGCAGCGATGAACCCTTCTTCACGACGAGCCGCGTCGGCTGGTTGTAGATCTTCGTCGTGAAGCCGATCTGCTCCGCGCGCTGCGGCGTGATCGACATCGACGACAGCACCGCGTCGAACTTCTTCGCCTTCAGCGCCGGGATCATTCCGTCGAAATCGTTCTCGAGCCACACGCACTTCGCCTTCAGCCGCGCGCAGATTTCGTTGCCGAGATCGATGTCGAAGCCGACGAGCTTGCCGTCGGGCGCCTTCGATTCGAACGGCGCGTAGCTGGCGTCGGTGCCGAAGCGCAGCGTGGTCCAGTCCTTCGCGACGGCGGGACCCGTCGATACCGCGAGCAGGGCGATCGAAACGGCGGCAATCAGTCTCTTCATGATGGTTCCTTGGCGTGGTCTATCCGGTTCTCGGCGACTCGGTTGCTGTAGACACGCACCGCGTGGCGATGCGCTGTCCGCACGGCCATTAACGCAGAAAACAAAATATTCGTCCAGAATGGACAAAAAATATCGTCTTGTCGAAGGAAATGCCGATGTCGGGGGACGACCCTTGCAAAAATACCGAAATGGACTAATCTTGTTAGTGAATTCATTTCGAGACTAACGCTCATGACACAGCCCGCCTTCGATCCGTATTCCGCCCCGCGGCAGGCTTCGGTCGCGCAGATGTCGGCGGCCGGCCTGCGTGCGTTCTTCAACATCGCGCGCGACTGGGAGCTGACGATCGACGAACAGATCGTGCTGCTCGGCTCGCCCGGCCGTTCGACGTTCTTCAAGTGGAAGGCAGCGCCGGAATCGGCCCGCCTGCCGCGCGACACGCTCGAGCGGCTATCGCTGCTGCTCGGCATCTACAAGGCGCTGCAGATTCTGCTGCCGCAGCCGGCCGCCGCCGATACCTGGGTCAAGCGGCCCAACGACGCCGCGCCGTTCGGCGGAAAGCGCGCGCTCGACCGGATGCTCGCCGGCAATGTCGGCGATCTGGTCGCCGTCCGGCAATATCTCGACGCGATGCGAGGTGGCTGGGCGTGACGATGCCGATCGAAGCGCCAGCCTGGCCCACGACCGTCGTCGACTGGGCGCCTGCCTATCGCGTGATTCCCACCCGTTTTCCCGCCATCAACCTGTTCGACCGCGTCGCGTCCGCGGAGGATTTCGATGCGCTCTATGCGCTCGAATCGCTGACGAACGACCGCATCCGCAACGAAGTCGGTACGCTCGAGCTCGTGCCGCCGGCCGAGCGTCGCTACGGCCAGGGCTGGGGGCCGATCATGGCCGCGTTCACCCACCTGAATCCGCAGGGCAGCCGCTTTTCCGACGGCAGCTACGGCGTGTTCTACTGCGGGCGGTCGCGCGATACGGCGATCGCCGAAACGCGCTATCACAGCGGGCTGTTCATGTCCGCGACGAAGGAGCCGCCGATGCGCCAGCAGATGCGGCTCTACACGGTGTACGCGCACGGCGAAGTCGCCGACGTGCGCACATGGCCGCAGCGCAGCCCGGCGCTGCTCGATCCGCTCGACTACAGCGCGGGGCAGGCGCTCGGCCGCGCGGTGCGCCATGCGGGTGGCGCGGGCATCGTCTATCCGTCGGTGCGCGACTCAGGCGGCGAATGTCTCGCGGCGTTTCGCACGACGCTGCTGCGCGACTGTCATCACGCGGCGTATCTCGAATACAACTGGAACGGTTCCGCGATCGATGCGGTGTTCGAGTTGAACCAGGTGGGCTAGCGGGGGGAGGCTCGCGCGGGCAAATGCGTGCGCGTGCTTCCGCCAAGCCGCTGCCGGCCTACGGCAGCGGCAACTCGCCCGCGTGACGGGCGCGCGCGTCGGCCTGGGTGAGCGACCACATGTCGCCCGTGCGCGGTTCGACGATCGTCAGGCGTCCGGACGGCGCGAAAGCGCCGGTATCGATGAACCATTGCGCGCCGATGCGCTGCGGCGCGCGCACGGGCGTATGGCCGGTGCAGGTCAGCGACAGGCCGGCCTGCAGCGCCGGGTCGGCGAGCCCCTGGACCAGGTCGCGCCCCCACATCAGCCGCTCGCGCACGTCGTGCGAATAGCTGCCGGTGTCGAGTTCCGCGTCCGGACCGAAGAACTCCGCATGCAGCACGTTGAAGCGCGCGGCGCCGTCGCCGACCACGCGCACGAGCGGCAGCGCGTCGACGCGCGCCGCATGCGCGTGCAGCCGTTCCGGCGGGAGATCGGCGCCCCAGTCGCCGCCGATCCCGCGCCATGCATCGGGCGGCAGCTTGCCGCGCGACACGAGGCTCAGCACTTCTTCGTGATTGCCGCGCACCACGTGACACCACGGGCGGTCGAGCAGCGTGAGCGTGGTTTCGGACGCGGGGCCGCGGTCGACGAGATCGCCGACCGAGAACAGCCGGTCGCAAGCCGGATCGAAGCCGATGTCGTGCAGCAGCGCGCGCAGCACATCCACGCAGCCATGCAGATCGCCGACGACGAAGTCGCGGCCGGCCGCGTTCGCGGGATGGTGGCAGAGGGCGGGTGTCATCCCGATATCTTAGGCGCTCGCGGCCATCGCAACGACATGCCGGAATGGCGATAATCGGGGCGCTACCCGCCGGCGACGCGCAGCGGCCCTTCGCGCGCCGGCGGGACCTTTCCATCCGCTTTCGGAATCACACGATGACGCTTTATCCGCAGGTATTACGCAACCGGCCGCGCATGGTCGCCGCCTTCGTCGCGGGCGTGGCGTGCGCGGTGCTGCTGCCGCTCCAGTTGCGGCCGACCGCGCGCGTGCTGATCGGCTGGGATTGCACGGTCTGGCTGTATCTCGTGCTGATGTGGGTGCGCATGGTCACCGCGCATCATCACAAGGTGCGCGAAGTCGCGATCCGCGAGGACGAGAACGCGACGACCGTGCTGACCGTCATCTGCCTCGCGACGGTCGCGAGCGTCGCCGCGATCGCGATCGAGCTCGCGACCGCGAAGAGCGTCGGCTTTCGCGCGGGGCTCGGCCATTACGCGATCACGGCCGCGACGCTGTTCGGCGCGTGGTTCCTGATTCCGACGATCTTCACGTTGCACTACGCGCGGCTCTATTACGGCTCGCCGACCGGCGATCGCTGGCTGCGCTTTCCCGATCGCAATCCCGAGCCCGACTACTGGGATTTCCTGTATTTCTCGTTCACGATCGCGGTCGCGTCGCAGACCGCCGACGTGTCGCTCGCGAACCGCTCCGCGCGCCGCGCGGTGCTCGCGCAGTCGATCCTGTCGTTCTACTTCAACATGGCCGTGCTCGGGCTGTCGATCAACGTCGCGGCGGGGTTGCTGAGCTGACGCGGGTTATTTCAGGAGTTCGTACGGACCGCCGCGCTCGAGCGCGCGGCGGTATGCAGGCCGCGCGTGGATCGTTTCGAGAAAGCGTGCGATCGCCGGATACCTGCCGCCGTCGCCGCGCGCCATCGCGGCTTCGAGCGGGAAGCTCATCTGGATGTCGGCCGCGCTGAAGCTGTCGCCGACGAACCAGCCGGTGCGCGTCAGCGCGCCGTCGATATGATCGAGATGCAGCGCGATCTGCGGATCGACGAAGCCCGCTTGAAGCGTCGCGGCGATCTTGCGCGCGATCGGCCGCGCGAAGAACGGCATCGGCGCATGCGCGATGCGCAACGCGACGAGCTTCAGCAGCAGCGGCGGCATCGCCGACCCTTCCGCGTAGTGCAGCCAGTACGTGTAGTCGTGCCGCTCGGGCGTGCCGCCGGGCGGCGCGAGACGGCCGTTGCCGTGGCGTTCGACCAGGTACTCGATGATCGCGCCCGATTCGGCGATCGTGCGCCCGTCGTCGGTGATGACGGGCGACTTGCCGAGCGGATGGATCGCGCGCAGCGCGGCTGGCGCGAGCATCGTCTTCGGATCGCGCGCGTAGCGCAAGATCTCGTACGGCACATCCAGTTCTTCGAGCAGCCAGAGCACGCGCTGCGAACGCGAGTTGTTCAGGTGATGGACGGTCAGCATGTCGAGGCCGGAAGAGGGGCGGGAATGACATCATACCGAGCGCGGGTGACGCCCGGCACGTCGGGCTGCCGCGCGATGGTCCAGTGCGTCGAGCGGCGCGCGTCACCCGTCGTTGCGCCTCGTCACGCGGCGCGGCGCAACGCGATCCACGCGCCCCAGAACAGGCTCGAGAAAAAGCGCAGCGGCGCATCGAAACCCGCATCATCCAGCAGGTCGAACACGGCTTCCTCGGAAGCCGGCGGATCGGCGCCCTGCAGGATTTTCGCCAACTGCGCACGCACGGCGTCGGGCGTCGCGCCCTTCATGCGCCAGCGCTGCTGCCACGCATCGAGCAGCCGAGGGTGGTCCGCGTAGCGGCGATGGTTGCCCGCGATCACGAGCGGCGCGCCGGGCTTCACGCGACGCGCGATCGCGTCCAGCAGTGCGGCCTTCGCCGTGTCGCCGGGCACGTGATGCAGCACGCCGATCAGCGTCGCGCCGTCGAAGGCCCGCGCGTCGGGCAGCGCATCGATGCCGGCCTCGATGAAGTGCGTGCGGGCGGCGAAACCCGCCGCTTCGATGTTGGCGCGCGCGAGCGCGAGCATCGGCGCGGACGGATCGACGGCCGTGAACCGCCAGCCTGGTTCGAGCGCGGCGGGCACGCAGATTTCCTGCCCCGTGCCGCCTGCACCCACGACGAGGATCCGCGCATCGGCCGCGCCGATCGACGCCGCGAGCATGCACGCGGCGAGTTCGTGGCATGCGTCGTAGCCGGCGAGCGCGATGCGGGATTGTTCGGCGTATTCGTGCGCGCGTGCCGGATCGAACTTCGCGGCGCTGGCGGGGAGTGACATGGCGGATGCCGCGGGTTCGGGCGCGGACGGGGTGTCCACGCGGATCGCACCGAGCGTAAGCGCCGGTCCGCGGTGCAACAAGGCGAGTGGCCATTCCGGTATGCCGACTACCCGACTCGGTGCGCGTCGCGCGCAAACGTTGTCGGGGTCGATTCGCATTTAAAAATGTGAGGAATCAATACGTTTCAGAACTGAAACAGGCGCATACTTTTCTTCCCCCCCTGCCTGGCCGTCGCATGCCGGGCCCGCTGCGCCGCGCCGTTCGCGCGGCCATGCTGCTCGGCACGCATGAGGAGCGCATGATGTCAGATTGTTCGCACGATCCGTATGCGCAGCACTACATTCACTGCCTGCCGTTCGGCGCGCAGCCCTGCGGCGCGCTCGGCAAGTCGCCGCGCACGCATTTCCGCGTGTGGGCGCCGGCCAGCATGCACGTTCAGCTCGAACTCGATACCGGTAATGGCACGACGCTCGTCCCGATGACGGCCGCCGGTCGGAACTGGTTCGAAGCGTTCGTCGAATGCGGTGCGGGCGCGCGTTACCGTTATCGGCTCGACGATGTCGTGTCGATTCCCGATCCCGCGTCGCGTTCGCAGCCCGACGGGCTCAACGGCCCGAGCGAGGTCATCGATCCGCGCGCGTTCACGTGGCGCAACACGTTCTGGCGCGGGCGTCCGTGGGAAGACGTTGCGCTGTACGCGATCCGTCCGCACGCGGTGGGCGGCTTCGACGGCGTGCGCCGCCGGCTGCCGCAGCTCGCGCGTCTCGGCGTGACCGCGCTGGAGTTGCTTGCGTCGCCGCACGACAGCCTGCCGTTCGCGCCGCTCGCGGCCGAGGGTGGCCCCGATGCATTGAAGGCGCTGATCGACGACGCGCACGGCTACGGTCTCGCGGTGCTGCTTGAGCTCGATTACGCGCGCTTCGGCAGCGGCACCGACGCACTGCGCCATTACGCGGTGCCGTTCTTCCATACGCGCGACGATCCACTGCAGGCGCCGCCGCTCGCGCTCGATCATCCGGAAGTCTGCGACTTCTTCTGCGACAACGCGATGTACTGGATCGACGAATACCGTTGCGACGGGCTGCGGCTGCGCGAGGCCGACCGGATCGGCACGTCGTGGCTGCGCGAGATCGCCGACCGCGTGCGCGCGGCCGTGCCGGCCGACCGGCTGATCCACCTCGTGCTCGGCAGCGAGCGTCATCCGGTGCATCTGGCCGATACCCATTTCGATGCACAGTGGAACGGTTGCGGCGAACGCGCGCTGCATCGGTTGACGGACCGCGGCACGACCTCGCACGAAGGGATTTCGGCACACCAGTCGATCCATACGCTGGCCCGTGCATTGACCGCGGCCGGCGCGGCGTTCCAGCCGGCCGCCACTGGCGACGGCCCCTGCGCCGAAGGGCTGGCGTTGACCTCGCTGGTGCTGTCCGACGGCGTATGGCGCGAGAGCGAGCATGGCGAGCTCGAGACGCCGGGGCTCGCCGCGCTCGCGCTGTCGCTGCTGACGCCGCAGATCCCGCTGATCTTCGACGAAACCGCGCGCGATGCCGATCGTGCGCATTTCGTGCAGTCGGCGCTCGCCGTGCGCGCGAAGCTGATTGCGCCGCGGCTGGCCGATTGCCGGCCGCGGGACGCGCACACGTTGAAGGCGGGCGGTGATGGCGATGCCGATGCGCTGGTGGCGTCGTGGCAGCTTGCCGACGACGAGACGCTGACTATCGCACTGAACCTGTCGCCCGACGCGTTGCCGTTCGATGCGCCGAGAGGGCAGGTCGTGTTCGAGACGCCGGCACGCGCACGCGACCGGATCGACGAGGGGGATTTGCCGCCGTATTCGCTCGTTGCGTGGCTGACGGGGGACGTCAACCACTACGCGCTCACGCACGACGTGCGCCGGCTCGACGACAGCACATGGCGCGGCATGCGCGCCGATCTGAACTGAACGCTTAAGGCGCTTAACGCGCGGAAGGCTGGGCGCTGGCGCGCCCGGCCGCACTCCACTCACCAGAAGCTTCGAATGCCCGCGACGCCATACGCGCCGTGGCGGCGCGCGTCGTCGAGATGCGCGCGCGTCATGCCGCCGAGCGCATAGACCGGCATCACGGCTTGCGCGGCCAATGCCGCGAAGCGCGTCCAGCCGAGCGTCGGCGCGCCGGGATGGCTGAGCGTCGGCAACACGGGAGACAGCGTGACGAAATCCACGCCTGCGCGCGCGGCCAGCACGAGATCGTCGGCCGCATGGCAGGCGGCCGACACGCGGCGCGCGGCCGGCAAGGGCCGTTGCGCGACGGCGCGCAGCGCGGCGCTGTCGAGGTGCCAGCCTGCGCCGTCGAGCTGCATCACGCCGGCCGCATCGATCGGCCCGTTGAGCATCAGTTGCGCGCCGGCCGCGGTGCAGCGCGCGAGCGCCTCGGCGGCCAGCCGCGCGAACGCGGCCGCGTCGAACGACTTCACGCGTAACTGCACGAGCGTGTCGCCGCGAGCGAGCACGGCGGACAGTCGCTCGAGGAACGCGTGGCAATCGGCGGCCGACGCGGACGCCGGCTCCGGCGTGATCACGCAGCAGCGCGGCAGCGTCGCGCTCATCGCATGCGGCGAGGGCGGGAAGGGCGGGAAGTGCGAGCGGTGGCCGTCATTCGTCGGCCTCCTTCGCGGTCTTCGGATAGACGCGCACCAGCACGATGCGCGGCCCGTTCATCTTCTTCACGACGACGTCGAAGCGATCGAACGACACGCGCTGCCCTTCGGTCGGCAAATCGCTCAACGCCTGGATCACGAGGCCGCCGACCGATTCCGCGCGGCCTTCGTCGATGTCGATGCCGAGCGCCTGCTCGAGCGACACGACAGGCAGGCTGCCCTTGCCCATCAGCGTGCCGTCGTCGAGGCGCGTCCAGTCCGAGTCGCCCTGGCGGAACTCGTCGTGGATCTGGCCGACCAGCGCGCCAAGCAGGTTGTCGAGCGTCAGGAAACCGATCGGCTTCTCGCCCTTGTTGCCGACCAGCGCGAAGTGCGGCGCGCCCTTGCGGAAGCGGCGGAACAGCTCCAGCGCCGGCGTGTCGGGCTTCACGTACTGCACCGGGCGCACGTAGTCGGACAGGTCCTCCAGCGCCGCGCCCGCATGACGCGCAAGCAGCAGGTCCTTCAGGTGGATCAGCCCGCTCACCTGTTCGCGCGACGCATTCTCGAACAGCGGATAGCGGCTGAAGCGGTGCCGCGCGACGATTTCCATGTTGTCGGGCAGCGGCAGGTCGCGGCGCAGGCCGATCATTTCATGCGCTGGACGCATCAGGTCCGACACCGTCATCGACGAGAAATCGAGCGAATGCGCGAGCGTGTTCCACTCGTCGTTGGTGTACGTGCCGCGCGCCGGCTGCGCCGTGTTGCCCGCGGCGCTGCGGCGGCCGCGCAGGATCAGCTTCAGTTCGTCGGTCGAGTAGTGCGCATCGCCGCCGTGGTCGGCCGACAGCCCCGCGAGCCTCAGCACCGCGTTCGCGCTGCTGTTGAGCACCCAGATCGCCGGATACATCGCCCAGTAGAACGCATAGAGCGGCAGTGCGACCCACAGGCCGACCTTCTCCGACTGGCGGATCGCCATCGATTTCGGCGCGAGCTCGCCGACCACGATGTGCAGGAACGAGATCAGCGAGAACGCGAACACGAGCGAGATCAGGTGCACGATGCGCTCGGACTCCACGCCGATCAGGTCGAGCAGCGGGCCGATCAGCTCGGCGAACGCCGGCTCGCCGACCCAGCCGAGGCCGAGCGACGCGAGCGTGATGCCGAGCTGGCACGCGGACAGATACGCATCGAGTCGACCGTGCACGACGGCGAGGATGCGCCCGCGCAAGCCGTGCTTGCGGGCAAGCGTCTTGACGCGCGTCGCGCGCAGTTTGACGAGGCCGAATTCGGCTGCGACGAAAAACCCGTTCAGGGCCACCAGGAACAACGCGCCGATGAGCGCGAAGATCTGTAACAAAGAATCGCTCCAGTCATGACAGGCCCAACAGTATAGGGCCGGAAAGGAAGTTGTAATGTGCCGGGCGGCCGATGGCTTAGCCCGCCGCCTCGCAGGGAACCGCGAGCGACAGCGTGACGACGGCGCCGTCGGCGAACGCGGCGTGCGTGAAGGTGCCGCCGTGCGCGAGCGCGACACGCTGGCACAGCGCGAGCACCCACGCGACGCGCTTCGCGTCGCGCGAGCGCAGCATCTCGCGACGGGCGAACGCGTCGAACGCGTGCGGTAGCGCCGGATCGGCGAGCGCGGCGGCGCTCACGCCGCAGGTGACATGCGCGACGCACTGCGCGCCGTCGCGCGTGCACGCGAACGTCACGCGGTTGCCGGCGGCACTGGCTTCGACGGCAGTCGTCAGCATCGTCCAGAGCGCCTGCGCGAGGCGTTCGCGATCGGCGCTCAGTGACGGCTCGCCATCGGGCAGCGTCGCATCGATGCTCACCTGCCGCGCGTCGGCTAGCGCGAAGCGCACCAGCGCGAGCGTGTCGTCGAGCAGCGGGCGCAGTGCGAACGGCTGCGCGGCGATCGCGAGCGTGCGTGTTTCCGCGCGCGGCGCGTCGAGCACGTCGTCGATCAGCGCAACCTGCTGATCGATCCCGGTGCGGATGCCCGCGAGCGCGCGCTGCAGGCTCGGATCGGCGTTCGCGAGCTGGCGCTCGAGCACATACGCCCAGCTGTGCATTGCATTCAGCGGGCTGCGCAGGTCGTGCGACGCGGTGGAAAGCGCCTGGTCGCGCAGGAACAGCGCGGCCTCGGCGGCATAGTGCGCTGCGCGTTCGCGCAGCAGGTCGGCGGCAGGGTCGACGGGAATGGACGTCACGGAGCTGGTTTGTTGGATGCGGTTGTGATGAAAAACACGCGAATCATCATTATAGGGATCGCGCGTGTCACGCCGGCAGCGCGTCCTCGTCCTTTTTCCGGGCGTCGCCGTTCGGCAGCAACTGGCACGCGAGCAGGCCGGCCAGCATCAGCGCGCAGCCGACCAGCGCGCGCAGCGTCAGCGTCTCGCCGAGCGCGGCCCAGCCGGCGATCGCCGCGAACACGCCTTCCATGCTGAAGATCACGGCCGCGTGCGCGGGCGCCGCATCGCGCTGCGCGACGACCTGCAGCGTATAGCCGACGCCCACCGACAGCAGCCCGCCGTACAGCAGCGTCGGCAGCGCGCTGCGCAGCATCGCGACGCTGACCGGCTCGATCACGAGGCCGGCCGCGAGACACACCACGCCGCACGTGACGAACTGCAGGAAGGCGAGCACGAGCGGATCGTGCCGTTTCGCGAAATGGCCGACGGCCATCACGTGCGCGGCGATGATGACCGCGCCCGCGAGCTGGAACCAGTCGCCGTAGAGCACCGAGAAATGCTCGTCGATGCTGAGGAAATACAGGCCGATCGCAGCGAGCAGCGCGCCGAACCACGTGCCGGCGCCGATCCGGTGGCGGACGAACACGCCGATCAGCGGCACGATCACGACGTACAGCGAGCTGATGAAGCCCGCGTTGGCGATGCGCGTGTACTGCAGGCCGAACTGCTGCAGCGAGATCGACACGGCGAGCAGCGCGCCGAGCGCGAGCCCCGGCGCCAGCAGCGCCGGTTCGCGACGGATCGCTGCCAGCTGCGTGCGCGACGCCGTGTTGAACGTGAGCAGCGGGATCAGCACCAGGCCGCCGAGCAGGAAGCGCAGCCCCGTGAACAGGAACGGCCCGATCACGTCGAGGCTCAGCCGTTGCGCGACGAAGGCCGAGCCCCAGATCGCGGCGGCGCCGAGCATCAGCAGGTTGGCGCGGAGGTGCTTGCGGGCTTCGGGCTTCATCGAATTCGTCAGAGGATTGCGGGCGGCGAAGCGCGTAGTTTACGCCGAGATTGCAAGACTGTCGGCAAACCGCCGCAAAGCGGCGGCCGCGCGGGTGTCGCGCACGCGCGAATACAGCACGACCTGTGAGTGCGGCAGCGGCGGCAAGCCGAATTTCGCGCCGACGTCGACCAGCGTGCGCGGCGCGACGCGCCGGGCCAGCGGGCACACCGCGAGCCCGGCCGCGGCGGCGGCCGCGACCGCCGCGACGCCGCCGCCCGTGAAGCGCTCGCGCCACGGCCGCCCCGCGTGCTCCAGCGCGCGCAGCGCGGCGGCTCGCACGCCGCACGGCCCGGCGAGCACCGCGAGCGGCAGCGGCTCACCCGCGCGCGGCGCCCAGTCGGGCGCGGCAAGCCAGGCGAGCGGTTCGGTAAACAGCAGCGTGCCGTCGTCGCGCGGCGGATCCTCGCCCGGCTCGTGCCGCACGATCGCCGCGTCGAGCCGGCGTTCGTCGTATTGCGCGAGCAGGTTCGACGACGTCCCCAGATGCATTTCCAGCGACAGCCCGGGATCCTGCCGATGCAGGCTCGTCAGCACGGCCGGCAGGTCGGGCACCGCGACGTGCTCGCTGACGCCGAGCGACAGCCGGTGCACGCCGGCCGAAATCGCGCCGAGCGCGTGGTCGTGCGCGTCGAGCAGCGCGCGGGCGGCCGGCAGGAAGTTTTCGCCGTCCGCCGCCAGCTTGACGACGCGCGGCGTGCGCGCGAGCAGCGGCTTGCCGAGGTGCGCTTCGAGCCGCTTCAGCTTCAGGCTGACGGCCGACTGCGTGGTGCCGAGCGCGTCGGCGGCGCGCGTGAAGCTCGCGAGATCGGCGACCAGCACGAACGCGCGCACCGCATCCAGATCGAGGACTTTCATTTCAGATGTAAATGAATGAAATATGGATAGATGACTGTTCATTATAGTTATGCGCGCCTAACCTGACGTTGCGTTCCCGATTTTTCAACGTCACTGAAAGGAGCAGGACCATGCCATTCACCCGAATCGCCGTGCGCGAAGGCAAACCGGCCGCCTACCGCGCGGCGCTCGTCGACGGCGTGCATCGCGCGCTGATGCACACGTTCAACGTGCCCGAGGACGACATCTTCATGGTCGTGACCGAGCACTCGGCCGAGAACTTCGTGTTCGGCCGCCACTACTTCGACATCGAACGCAGCGACGATCTCGTGATGATCCAGATCACCGCGAACAACACGCGCACGCTCGAGCAGAAACGGGCGCTGTACCGGACCATCACCGAGAACCTCGCGCGACAGCCCGGCGTGCGGCAGCAGGACGTGTTCATCAGTCTCGTGGAAGTGCTGAAGGAGGACTGGTCGTTCGGCAACGGCATCGCGCAATACGCCGTTTGATGCGCGACAGGGCGGCAGGGCCGGATCGTCGCCCGCGCGTTTTCGCGCCGTGTACTATGGAAGCCGATTCGCGGACGACGCCGGCACGCAGGATGAGCCGGCGCTTCTTCATGTGCGGGAGCCTCCATGTCGCGTGTGCTGGAAATCGTGTTGTGCCTGTCGCTGGATGCCTGGCAAGTCAAGTCGGGAAGCCGGGCACGTGGCGAGCCGCGCGACTTCGGCGCCGAACTCGTCCGTGCGTGGCGGATCTGTCCGCAGGTGCGGATGCGGCGCGGCCACGAGCGCGTGACGATCGAGCCGTGCCAGGTCGAGGAGGCCGAGCCGAACCCCGGCGAGTGCTGGTGGACGTGGATCGAGTCGAACGCGCAGGGGCGGCGTGTCGTCGCATCCCGCACGAAGGCATTTGCGCCCGGCGTCATGGCGCGCGAGCGGTTCGATGCTGAGCATGCCGGCATTGCCGTGGCCACGCCGCCGTCCGCGCCGGCTCCGCGCGCCGATCCGGAATCGGCGTCGGCCACGGGCGCGGATACGACACCCGGCCCCGTTGACGAAGCGGCCGTCGCCGCATCGTCCGGGCCGGCGCCGTTGCGGCTCGTCGCCGAGCGGCGGCGCGGGCGATGGGCGGACGACAGCGGCGTGGTGGTCGAGATGACGCTCGACGACGTCACGCTGCACGGTGGCGCCGACCTGCCGCGCCGCCATGTCGAGCTGCGCCTGGCGGCGCCCGACTGGGAAACGGTCCCCGCCCGCACGGCCGCGCTGCGCGCGCTGTTCGCCGCCGCGCGCGAGCTCAGCGGCGCATGGCCCGCGTTCATGCAGCTGACCAGCGTGATCGATCGCGCGTGCGCGGGCGAGCCGGGCGTCACCGGGCCGGTCAAGGCGAAACTCGTCGACCTGACCGGCATCCGCACGCAACGAACCGCGCTGTTTGCGCTGTCCGGCGACATCGCCGCGCAATGGCTCGGCAACGAGGGCGGCGTGCTCGATCGCGACGATCCCGAATTCGTGCACCAGATGCGCGTCGCGCTGCGCCGGCTGCGCACGCTGATGCGCTTCTTTCCGCGCTTCGCGGACGATCAGTGGCAGGAAACCTTCGGTGTCGACCTGCGCTGGCTCGCGTCGCTCCTCGGCACGGTGCGCGACTGGGACGTGTTTTCGACCGAAAGCCTGCCCGCGCTGATCGCGGCCGATGGCGGCAGCGCCGACTGGAACGGCACGCTCGACGCCGCGCGTGCGCAGGCGACGGCGGCGCGCATCGAACTGCGCCAGGCGCTGCATTCGGCACGCTATGCGCGGCTGACGCTCGGCTGGCTCGACTGGCTGAGCACGCTCGCGCTGCCGCCGGCCGCCGGCGACGACGACGCGCCGTCGCTGCGGCGACACGCGACCAAGCGCGTGCGGCGGCTGTTCGGCCATCTGTATGCATCGCCGTCGCTCACGTCGCTCGATACGGCCGCGCGGCACCAGGTGCGGATCGACGCGAAGCGGCTGCGCTATGCGCTCGAATTCTTCGCGTCGCTCGCGTCGCGCCGCACGCGCAACGAAACGGTCAAGACGCTCGCGCGCGTGCAGAGCGTGCTCGGCGAAGTGAACGACACGATGGTCGCGCAGCATCATCTCGAGCAACTGGCGGCACCCGCGTATCAGCTCGGTTTCGTACGCGGCTACGGTGCGGCGCTCGAGCAGCGCGCGGCGCACGACGCCGAGGCGCTGCTCGCGAGCCTGCGCCCGCCGCGACTCGACGGCAAGCCGCGTTGAGCGGCGGCCGCTCCCTATAATGGCTCCCCGTTTTTTTCAGACCTACCCATGAGCGACACGTCGCCTCCTTCCTCCTCCGCCGGACCGCTCGCACTGGGCGGCGAACTATGGCTGCGCGCCGGCCCGCAGACGCTCGGCGGCGCGACCCGCATCGCGCTGCTCGCGGCGATCGGCGACACCGGCTCGATCACGCGCGCGGCGAAGGCCGTCGGCCTCAGCTACAAGGCCGCATGGGATGCGATCGATACGATGAACAACCTGGCCGGCGAGCCGCTCGTCACGCGTTCGACGGGCGGCAAGGGCGGCGGCGGCACGACGCTGACGCCGCGCGCGACGTCGCTGATCGCCGCGTTCCGCACGATCGAGCGCGAGCATCGCCGCTTCATCGACGCGGCGAGCGCGGTGGTGTCCGGCTTCGACGTCGACTGGGCACTGATCGGCCGGATCGGCATGAAGACGAGCGCGCGCAACCAGCTGTTCGGCAAGGTCGAGACGATCGTGCGCGGCACGGTGAACGACGAGGTGACGCTCGTGCTGCCGGGCGGCCAGGTGATCGTCGCGGTGCTCACGCACGAAAGCGCCGACGCGCTCGGCCTGGCGCCGGGCGCGGATGCGTGCGCGCTCGTGAAGGCGTCGTGGGTCGTGCTGGCGGTCGCCGATGAAGCCGAAGCCACATTGAAGGTGTCCGCGCGCAACCAGTTGCGCGGGACGGTCGAAACTGTCGCGGCGGGCGCGGTGAACAGCGAGGTGACGCTGGCGCTCGACGGCGGCGGCACGCTGACGGCCGTCATCACGAACGACAGCGTTGGAGCGTTGCAACTCGACGTTGGCCGGCGCGCGATCGCGCTGTTCAAGGCATCGAGCGTGATTCTCGCGGTGACGGGCTGATCGCGCGCGGTTTTCGCCTTCGACGACCGTGGGTGGACGACGCGAAACCGTCGCCGCGCGACTTGCACGAGGCGCCGCCTTCGATCCCGTTGTTCCAACTTATGCCGCCGTGCGGCTTCCCTCAGGCTCCCGCGTGGCCGCCAGGGCCACGGCCGTCGTGCGCGCCGACGACGCGCGTCGGCCACTCGGCGTGCGGTGTTGCGGCCAGCACGCGCCCTTCGCTCAATTGCACGACCTGGTCGCCGAACGCCGCGACGTCGTCGGGATCGTGCGAGATGAGCACCATCGGAATATCGAGGCGCGCCTGCAGTTCGGCGAGCTCGTGGCGCATGCGCTGGCGCATCGCGCCGTCGATCGCCGCGAACGGTTCGTCGAGCAGCAGCACGTGCGGCTGCGCGACCAGCGCGCGGGCCAGCGCGACGCGCTGCTTCTGTCCGCCCGACAACTGCGATGGAAACTGGCCGGCGAGCGCGTCGAGCTCGAACGCCTGCAGCCAGTACGCGACTTCGGGCGGCGCCGTCTTCGCGCGCGGGTTGCGCAGGCCGGGCGTGAGCCCGAACGCGATGTTCTGGCGTACGTTCAGGTGCGGAAACAGCGCATAGTCCTGGAACAGGTACGCGACGCGGCGCGCGCGGGTCGGCACGTCGATGCCGCGCGCGGAATCGAACAGGGTTTCGCCGTTCAGCGTGATCGTGCCTTCGTCGGGCGACAGCAGGCCGGCGATTGCCTGCAGCGTCATGCTCTTGCCCGCGCCGGACGGCCCGAACAGCACGACGCGCTGCGTGATGGCCGCGAATGACACGTCGAGCGTAAAGCGTCGCTCGGCGCTCGCGTAGGTCTTGCGGATGTCGACGGTGACGCTCATGCGGACCTCCGTCGTGCCGCGCCGCCCGCGCCGCCCGCGCCGCCCGCGCCGCCCGCGCCGCCCGCGCCGCCAACCGCGCGCACAACGGACACGCATGTCGCCGCGACCGGGTCGGCACAGCGGTAAGGATGCGATCGGCGCGTCATGTCGGCTGGCTCCGCCCGGCGCGCGACGGCACGAGCCAGCCGGTCGCGAGCAGCACGAGCACGCAGGTGATCGACGTCACCAGCACGAGGAAGTTGGCCGTGCTGTCGTCGCCGGCCTGCACCGCCGCGTAGATCGCGACCGACAGCGTCTGCGTGCGCCCGGGCAGGTTGCCGGCGATCATCAGCGTCGCGCCGAATTCGCCGAGCGCGCGCGCGAATGCGAGCAGCGCGCCGGCCAGGATGCCGCGCGTGGCGAGCGGCAGCGTCACGCGGAAGAACACCGCGGCTTCGCCGAGCCCGAGCGTGCGGGCCGCGCGTTCGAGATGCGGATCGACGCTTTCGAACGCGGTGCGCGCCGATTTGAGGATCAGCGGAAACGCGACGACCATCGACGCGATCACCGCGCCCTGCCACGTGAAGACGAGTTCGATGCCGAGCTTGTCGAGCCACGCGCCGAACACGCCGCGCCGGCCGAGCAGCACGAGCAGGTAATAGCCGAGCACCGTCGGCGGCAGGACGAGCGGCAGCGTCAGCAGCGAATCGACCACGTCGCGCATCGGCGAGCGCCAGCGCGCGAGCAGGAAGGCGGCGGCGACGCCGAGCACGACGTCGAGCGCGGTCGCCCAGCCGGCGACCTTCAGCGACAACAGCAGCGGTACCCACGCGTCCTGCATCATGCCGTGCTCACTTGCCCGCGGGCTTGAAGCCGAACGTCGACAGCACGGCCTGGCCCTGCGGCGACGCGACGAAGTCGATGAACGACTGCGCCTGCGCGGCATGGCGGCTGTCCTTGACCACCGCGATCGGATAGGTGATGGCCGTCTGCGTCGGCACGGTCAGTGCGATCTTCACGCGGCCCGGCATGATCGCCGCGTCGGTGCCGAACACGAAGCCCGCGTCCACTTCGCCGCGCGCGACGTAATCGAGGCTTTGGCGCACGTTCGCGGCCAGCACGCCCTTGGCGCTGACGGCGTCCCACACGTCTGCCGCGCGCAGCGCGCTTTCGGTATAGCGGCCGACCGGCACCGATGCCGGGTCGCCGTACGCGATACGTCGCACGCCGGGCACCGTCAGGTCGTTCAGCGACGTCGGCGTGGCCGCATGGCTGTCCGCCGGCACGATCAGCACGAGCGAATTCGCGGCGAAATCGCGGCGCGTGCCGGGCACGATGACCTTTTCGGTGACGGCGCGATCCATCGCCTTTTGGTCGGCCGACGCGAACACGTCCGCCGGCGCGCCCTTGGCGATCTGCTGCATCAGCACGTCCGACGCGCCGAAGTTGAACAGCACCTTGGTCTCCGGGTGCTGCTTGTGGTACGCATCGCCGACTGCCTTGAACGCGTTCGTCAGGCTCGCGGCCGCCGACACGACCAGCTCGTCGGCAGCGGAAGCCGGCGCGCTGAACGCGACGCCCGCGGCAAGCGTGGCGAGCGGCAACAGGCGCAGCAGGGTGCGGCGAAGCGGGCGGACGGTTGAGCGCATGGTCGGGTCGTTCGAATGGTTGAAAACCGTAATCGTAATATAGGGGAGGTTATAACGCTCGACATACCGTTCATGCGCCGGGACGCATGAAACCTTCAGACGTGAAACGCGGCGGGAGTGGCGTGCGCGCGGCCCGTCACGCGTGCAGCGACGGCAGCGACAGCCCCGTGCGGTGCAGCGACGACGGCTGCGATGCCGGCCGGTAGTTCGGATTGGCTTTCCAGCGGGCGCGGACGAACGGCCGCTCGTGCCCCGACAGCTCCAGCGCGACCTTGGTGACCCACTGATGCGAAGGCACCGTGATGCCATGCAGCGCGATCGTGACGAGCGCCAGGCTCGCGACGACCGCCGGCACCGACCAGCGGTGCGGCACCGCCTGCCACGAGCCGGCGATGAACACCAGTGCGGCGATCGCGCCGATGATGCAGCCGGTGATCGATTCGGACGGCGAATGCGCGGCGAGCGCGACGCGCGACACGCCGACCGCGACGCCGGCCGCGAGCCCGAGCGCGATGCCGGCGATCCGCACCGGCGCGCGCGTGCGGATCAGCGCGAGGAACATCGCGACGGGATAGACCGACGTGGACAGCATCGCGTGGCCGCTGAATCCGGTGAAGTCCCACGCGCGGATCCCGATGCCCCAGCCGAGGAACGCGATCTTGGTGAGCGCGACAACCCCGATCGCGGCCGCGAGCACGCCGAGCCACGCGGCGGCGCGCTGCCACGAGTAGCCGAGCGCGAGCCATACGGCGATCGTGATCGCGAGCGGCAAGGTCAGGCCAGCGCCACCGAACGCGGTGATCGTGATCCACAGGTGAGACGGCAGGTCGAACATCGGGAAGGAACGGACAGAGGCGGGACAAATGCTTAAATCAACGCGCGAGCCGGGCGGAACGACTACAACGGATACAAGCGGTTAAACCCCAGTATAGCGCCGCGGCCGGTCGAGGCCCGTTTTTTGCGCCGCCGGGAACTATCCGCGCGCAGGAAAAATCCCAGAAACAATGTTATGGTGCATTGCACAAAGTCGAACGATGCACCGAGTATCGTGACCCTATTTTTCCTGACTGCGAGCCCGATTGATGACCAAAAGTCTGACGAAGGTATGGCTGGGCGGCGTGAAACGCATGCTGTCCCCGGCCGCCAAACGTGGGGCGCGCGATGCACAGCGGATCGCGCGCGATACGCTCGAGGCCGCGGCCTCGAGCGCCGCAACCGATCTGTCCCCGCCGCGCGAGTCGCGGGTGCGGCCGCGCGCGGCGGCTTGGGCGGCAGGCGAGTGGACGCGTGGCGAGCATCCAATGGCGCCTGCGCTCGGCCGCCTCGTCCAGCAGCTCGCATACGGGCTTTATGTCCCGCCCGGGCGTCGGCGCGGTGCGATGCCGCTCGTCGTGATGCTGCACGGTTGCCAGCAATCGGTCGACGAGTTTGCGCAGGGCACGCGGATGAACCTGCTGGCCGACAAGCACGGCTTCGCGGTGCTGTATCCGGAGCAGTCGCAGCGTGCGCACGCGCACGGCTGCTGGCACTGGTATGAGGATACCGATCGCGCGGGTCGTGGCGAAGCGGATACGGTCGCGTCGCTCATCGATGCGCTCGTCGACGAGCACGGTTTCGACGTATCGCGCGTCTACGTCGCGGGGTTGTCGGCCGGCGCGGGGCTGGCGGCGCTGCTCGCACTGCACCATCCGGATCACTTCGCGGCGGTCGCGCTGCACTCGGGCCCGGCGCTCGGCGAGGCGAATTCCGGCATCAGTGCGATGGACGTGATGCGGCGCGGGCTCCGAGAGAACCCGGCGGCCGTGCTCGACGCGCTGATCGACGCCAGTGCGTATCCGGGCATGCCTGCGCTGATTGTGCAGGGTGACGCCGACCATGTCGTCGCGCCCAAGAACGCGGACCAGCTCACGGTGCAGTTCATGCGCCTGAACGGCCTCGCGGACAGCCGTGGCGCGCTGCGCGGGGGCGAGCGCGTGGAGACGCGCGAGGCGGGCGCGCACATCACCGACGTGCGCCGCGACGGCGAGCCGGTCGTGCGGCTTTGCCACGTCAAGGGGCTCGATCACGCGTGGGCTGGCGGCGACGAAGCCGTACCGTTTCATGCGGCGGTCGGCCCCGACGCGAGCGCCATGATCTGGTCCTTTTTCGAACAGAATCGTCGCACTGTGGCGACCGAACGACGCACCGTCTGATCGATGCTAGCCAAGAGCTAGGGTTTTCCCTATAATTCGGGAAAACCCTAGTCAAAGAACCCTTGGATTGCGAGATCGATCATGTACCTGCTGAGCCACCTCTTCCTGATGCTGACCAAGAACGCTGAAAAGGCCGCAAAAGAGCGCGCCGACGCGTACCTGTCCGAAGCCACCGACATCTATGACCTCGAATTCCGCATGCGCAAGATCGATCGCGAAGCGGCGATGAACCGTCCGTTCTCGTTCGGCTCGCGTTAAGCAGCGCAGCGCGGGCCGGCTCGTCAGCCGGTCCGGCGAATCACGCAAAAGGGCGTGTGCGGCAAGTAGCCGCACACGCCCTTTTTGCATTCGGCGCCGCGTGTCGCGTTAGACCACCGTCAGGCGCACCGGCACGTTGTTGCGGGTTGCGTTCGAGTACGGGCACACGTGGTGCGCCTTGTCGACCAACGCCTGTGCGTCGGCCTTGTCGAGCCCTGGCAGCGATACACGCAGTTCGATGTCAAGCCCGAAGCCGCCCGCGTCGTTCGGGCCGATGCCCACTTCCGCGGTGACTTGCGTGTCGGCCGGCAGCGTCTGCTTGTTCTGGCCGGCGACGAATTTCATCGCGCTCAGGAAACAGGCCGAGTAACCTGCGGCAAACAGCTGCTCCGGGTTCGTGCCTTCCGCACCCGTGCCGCCGAGTTCACGCGGCGCGGCCAGCTTCACTTCCAGCTTGTTGTCGGCGGAAACCGCGCGGCCGTCGCGGCCGCCCGTGCTCGTGGCGCTGGTCTTGTACAGAATGTTCATCGTGCAGCTCCTGTCGGAAAAGGGGGAAAGCGGTCCGGTCGAACTGGGATGTCGCCGGCCACGAGATAAATATAGAACACAAATGATTTGTGTGCAAATGAAATTTTGAAGAAAGGGCTGACGCATCGGCCGGCTCGCGACCGGTCGGCTCGTCAGCCTTCGTTGGCGGCCGCCAGCGCGTTGCGCAGCTGCTGGAGATCCGCGCGCAGCCTGACCAGAAACTCGGGGGTTTGCTGCATCGCGCAAAAGAGATCGCCGGGCACCGAGCGCGCCTTGACCTTCAGCGCGCGGCCTTCGGCAGTCACGCGCACGTTCACGACGCGCTCATCCGTCGCGCTGCGCACTCGCTCGACGTAGCCGAGCGCCTCGAGCCGCTTCAGCAGTGGCGTGACGGTGGCCGGGTCGAGGTCGAGGCGGGCGGCGATGTCCTTCACCGCGATATCGTCGCGTTCCCACAGCACGAGCATGGCCAGATATTGGGGATAGGTGAGCGACAGCTTGTCGAGCAACGGCTTGTACGCCTTCGTCATCGCATGCGAAGTCGAGTAGAGCGCGAAGCAGAGTTGCTCGTCGAGCGTCTGGGGCAGCGGGGGGAGGCGGTCCATGATTCGGGCGGCGCGGCGAACGCGCTAACGATTTGTACGCAAATTATTTTGCGCGCAAAAGATTCGATTGAACAGGGGCAACGCGTAGGGATCGGGTGGCAGCCGGAACCCGCGAAACCGGGGTGGGGCTGCCCGGGAAGGGATGGACGGCCGGCGGCGTGCGCCGGCCGGGTTGGCGTCAGCGGCCGGTCGTGGGCGTCGGGGCGCCCGGTTCCTGCACGCCGAAGCAGCCGCGATAGGTCGCGTAGAACGAGCAGTACATCATCGTGACGATGATGATCGTCACCGGCATCATGATCGTCAGCACATAGGCGCCAGCGCCGAGCGCCTGCAGCAGCAGCGACAGGCCGAACGACGAGCCGAGCGCGACGCCGAACCACAGCAGCCCGTAGACGACGAATGCGCCGCGATTGCGCCAGCAGCTGACGACGCTGAAGAACAGCGCCTTGGCGGGCGGGATGTCGTGCCACGCGGTGAGCACCGGCGCGAACCAGAACAGCATCGCGACGGGCGCGTAGAGCAGCGTCGCGAGCAGCAGCGCGCCGACCGTGCCCTGCGCGGCAAGCGCTTCCGGCGTCGGACTCGTGTCGTTCGTCGCGCCCAGCATCATGTGGAGCAGCCCGCCGCCGTCCACGATGGACGACGCCGCGAACACCGCGACCATCAGTGCGACATAGACCAGGCCGAGGACGAGCAGCCGCTGCGTCGTCGCGGTGCCGTACGAGCGGAAGCCGTCGATGAGGATCGTCGGCATCACCGGCTTGCCGGCGACCGTGTCGCGGCACGCGGCCATGAAGCCGACGGCGATGCCGGGGATGAACAGCAGCGGCAGCGCCGCGCCGATCACCGGCACCATCGACACCAGCGTGATGGCCAGCAGGTACGTGAAAAACAGCGTGATGAACGCGAGGGGGTTCCGGCGGAACAGCCAGATGCCTTGGCGGAACCAGACATAGCCCGCTTTCGCGGGTACTTCGATCAGTTGCATGCGGTATGGGTCTCGGGAAGCGCGGGCGTGTGGGCGATACGCTCACGCAGGATGCGTTCGAAATGACCGGGGTCGTGCGGTTTGAGCATTTCGGCCGCGCGCGGCAGGTAGAAGTCGTACAGGCGCGACACCCAGAAGCGGTACGCGCCCGCGCGCAGCATGTCGCTCCAGTGGCGGCGCTCCGCGGCCGTGAACGGCCGGACCGTCTGGTACGCACGCAGCAGCGCGTCCGCGCGCGCGACGTCGAGCACGCCCGTCGCGAGGTCGACGCACCAGTCGTTGACGGTCACCGCGACGTCGAACAGCCATTTGTCGCAGCCCGCGAAATAGAAATCGAAGAAGCCGCCGAGCCGTACGTCATGACCGGTGCCGGGCGCCGCGTGCGCGAACAGCACGTTGTCGCGGAACAGGTCGCAGTGGCATGGGCCGCTCGGCAGCGACGCATAGTCATCGGACGCGAAGAACGCGGCCTGGTGCGCGAGTTCGCCCTCGAGCAGCGTGCGTTGCGCGTCGGAGATGAACGGAACGATCGCCGGGACGTTTTCCCGCCACCACGGCAGGCTGCGCAGGTTCGGCTGGTAGCGCGCGTAGTCGCGCCCCGCGAGGTGCAGGCGCGCGAGCATCTGCCCGACCTCGATGCAGTGTTCGATCCCCGGCGCGAGTTCGGCGGCGCCGTCGAGCTTCGTGACGATCGCGGCCGGCTTGCCGTGCAGCAGGCCGAACAGCGTGCCGTCGTCGCGCGGGATCGGATCCGGCACCGGCACGCCGTGGCTTGCCAGATGGCGCATCAGGTCGAGGTAGAACGGCAGCTGTTCGGCCGTCAGCTTTTCGAAGATCGTCAGGACGTACTCGCCGCGCGTCGTCGTCAGGAAGAAGTTGCTGTTTTCGATACCGGACGGAATGCCGCGGAACGCCAGCACGTCGCCCAGTTCGTAGTGGCGCATCCATTGCGCGAGATCGGAGTCGGAAACAGCGGTGAAAACGGCCATGCGAGATGCGTCAGGTCAGTTGTCGGCACGCGCGCGGCGTGCGGCGCGACAGGAGGTGAAGGGAGCGCCGGTGCGCCGCGTGGCGCCCGACGCGGCGCGGCGGGAAATCAGTAGCGCAGGTTCACCGACGGCAGGCGCGTGATCGGGACGCCGGCGTCGTGCGGCTTCGGCGACGTGTCGGGCGTCGAGCTCATCTGGTAGCGCGTGCCGAAGTTCGACTTCACGTTGATCTCGACCGGCTTGCCGCGATCGCGATACTCGGTGACCTCGGTGCCGTTTTTGCTCTTTTCATGGAAGCTCGGCGTGCGGCGGATGTCGGCGAAGTCGACTTTCGACGTGACTTCGGCGCCGGGCCGGTTGATCTTGCGGAGATCGGGCAGGCCGGCGGCTTCGTTGGCCTCGGCCCGCGCCTGCGCGTCGGCGTCGGGCGTGCTGCCTGCGGCGTAAGCGGTGCCGACGGCGGCAAACATGCCAGCAAATGCGGCAGCAGCGGCGACGAGAATGAGCGGCTTCATGATGAGTCTCCAGTGAACCCACCGATTTTAGCAAATACTGGGCGCTGCCCGGCCCTCATGTGCAAGCGACTTGCAAGCAGGCGGCCATGAGCGTGACCGGGTTCCGTGGTAATGTCGTTCGATCAGATGAGGTATCGAAAATGAAGAACGATTTGAGCCGCCGGCACCGGATGCTAATGCCCGAGAGCCCGCCTGTCGAAGCATTCGACGATTCCGTCGCCGCCGTCGCGCGGCTGTCGGCCATCTACGACACCAATACGGGCTTCCTGCGCGACGCGTTCGCGCGTTATCGCCGCCACGAACCGATCACCGAGCACGTGCGCGCGTGCTATCCGTTCGTGCGGATTCGTACCGAGGTCAATACCCACGTCGATTCGCGCCGCTCGTACGGCTTCGTCGCGGGCCCGGGCGTGTTCGAGACGACGGTCACGCGTCCGGACCTGTTCGCGAATTACTATCGGGAGCAGCTGCGCCTGTTGGCGAAAAACCACCATGTGAAGATCGAGATAGGCGTGTCGTCGCAGCCGATTCCGGTTCACTTCGCGTTCCCCGAAGGCATCCATCTCGAAGGCGAACTCGATCGCGACCGCCTGCTCGCGATGCGTGACATCTTCGATACGCCCGACCTGTCGTACCTCGACGACCGCATCGTCAACGGCACGTTCGAGCCGCAGCACGGCGAGCCGCATCCGCTCGCGCTGTTCACCGCCGCGCGCGTCGACTTCTCGCTGCACCGGCTGCGTCACTACACGGCCACGTCGCCCACGCACTTCCAGAACTACGTGCTGTACACGAACTACCAGTTCTACATCGACGAATTCGTGAAGCTCGGCCGCACGATGATGACCGAGAGCGACGATCCCGAAGTGCGCGAGTACCGCAGCCAGTACAGCGCGTTCGTCGAGCCGGGCGACGTCGTCACGTACAACGCGAACCTCGGCAGCGAGCCGGTCGAGGGCGTCGCGCCGCCGCGGCTGCCGCAGATGCCCGCGTATCACCTGAAGCGCGCGGACGGCAGCGGGATCACGATGGTCAACATTGGCGTCGGTCCGTCGAACGCGAAGACGATCACCGATCACATCGCGGTGCTGCGGCCGCATGCGTGGGTGATGCTCGGTCACTGCGCGGGCCTGCGCAACACGCAGCGCCTCGGCGACTACGTGCTCGCCCACGGTTACGTGCGCGAGGATCACGTGCTGGATGCCGACCTGCCGCTGTGGGTGCCGATCCCGGCGCTCGCCGAAGTGCAGCTCGCGCTGGAGCGCGGAGTGGCCGAGGTCACCCGGCTCGAAGGCGCCGAACTGAAGCGCGTGATGCGCACGGGGACGGTCGCGAGCGTCGACAACCGCAACTGGGAGTTGCGCGATCACCGCGAGCCCGTGCAGCGGCTGTCGCAGAGCCGCGCGATCGCGCTCGACATGGAAAGCGCGACGATCGCCGCGAACGGTTTCCGCTTCCGCGTGCCGTACGGCACGCTGCTGTGCGTATCGGACAAGCCGCTGCACGGCGAGCTGAAGCTGCCGGGCATGGCCGACACGTTCTATCGCGGTCAGGTCGACCAGCATCTGCAGATCGGCGTGAAGGCGATGGAGATCCTGCGCACGAACGGGCTCGACAAGCTGCATAGCCGCAAGCTGCGGAGTTTTGCGGAAGTGGCGTTCCAGTAACGCCGCACGCCGCCGCGCCCCAACGACAAAGGCCACACGCGAACCTTCGTTCGCGTGTGGCCTTGTTCGTTGCGCTTCAGTGCGGGCGTACCGGCCCGATGTTCAGTTGCTCAGCACTCGCTTTTCTTCGCGTGTCCCGGCGGGCAGTGATAGCCGCCATGACCGCGATGACGTTCGTGATCTTCCCACTCGCGGCGTTCCCAGTAGCGACGGCCGTCCCAATAGCGGTCGCCGTGCCAGCCGACGATCACCACGGGCGCAGGCGCGACGACGACCGGTGCGGGCGTGCCGATATTGACGTCGACGTTGACGGCGTGGGCGAGGCCGGACAGTGAAAGACCGAGGCCGGCGAAGGCGAGGGCAATCAGCGAGCGTTGCATGTTGTTTTCCGTGATGTCGTTGTAAAAGGCCGGCGCGACGCGATGGACGCGAGGGGGGATCGTGCCCACCGGGGGGACGCCACGCCGACGAGATGTAGTGTGCAGGCACCGCGCGAAAAAGGCGAGGCGTGTTTGTTACGGCGGATTCCGGGCCGGCGGCCCGACCCGGATGAATGGCCGGCCGCCCGATTTGACAATGACGGGCGCAGGCGCGGAACCGGGCATTCGCGTTGCACGGCACAGGCTGCCCGGATTTGACATTCGGCGGTGCGTGAACGCGCAGCGGGATTAACGCGGCGTTACAAAATGACACGCGGCAGGGGGCGAAATCGCCATGCCTGCCGCGCTGGGTGCGGATGCGCGATGCCGGCCGTGAGGCCGGCCATCGACATCGATCGAATTACAGATAGAACATGCGGTCTTCTTCAGGCCGCGGCGGCTGGCCGTCGCCGTCCGAGCCTTCTTCCTCGCCGCTGTCCTCGTAGAACGCGAGCACGGCGTCGAGCACCTGGTCGGGATCGTCGATCACCTGCATCAGATTCATGTCTTCCGGATTGATGAGGCCCATCGGAATCAGCTGGTCGCGGAACCATTGCAGCAGCCCCTGCCAGAACGCGCTGCCGACGAGAATGATCGGCACGAGGCGCGACTTCTTCGTCTGGATCAGCGTGAGCACTTCGGACAGTTCGTCGAGCGTGCCGAAGCCGCCCGGCATCACGATCACCGCGTCGGAGTTCTTCACGAACGTGACCTTGCGCGTGAAGAAATGACGGAAGCGCAGCGAGATATCTTGGAAGTGGTTGCCCGCCTGCTCGTGCGGCAGCTCGATGTTCAGGCCGACCGACGGCGCCTTGCCGGCGTGCGCGCCTTTGTTCGCCGCTTCCATGATGCCGGGGCCGCCGCCGGAGATGACCGCGAAGCCGGCGTCGGACAGCTTGCGCGCGATCTGCACCGCGAGCTTGTAGTGCGGCGTGTCGGGTTTGAGACGGGCAGAACCGTAGATGCTGACAGCCGGGCGGATCTCCGACAGGTACTCGGTCGCCTCGATAAACTCTGCCATAATCGTGAACATCTGCCACGATGCGCGCGCCTTCTTGGCCGTCGCGCGTTCTTGATCTGCGAGCGAACGCAGACTCGGAATCACTTTTCTCTTGTTCATAATGCCTGAAGAACGAAATCTGGAAGGTAAGACCCTGCTATTGGTTGACGGTTCGAGCTATCTGTATCGGGCTTACCATGCGATGCCTGATCTGCGTGGCCCTGGCGGGGAGCCGACCGGAGCGCTCTACGGAATCATCAACATGCTGCGCCGTATGCGCAAGGAAGTCAGTGCAGAGTATAGCGCTTGCGTGTTCGATGCAAAGGGCAAGACGTTCCGCGACGACCTTTATGCCGACTATAAGGCAAACCGTCCGTCGATGCCGCCCGACCTCGCATTGCAGGTCGAGCCGATCCACGGCGCCGTGCGCGCGCTCGGCTGGCCGCTGCTGATGGTCGACGGCGTCGAGGCCGACGACGTGATCGGCACGCTCGCGCGCGAAGCCGAGCGGCACGGGATGAACGTGATCGTGTCGACCGGCGACAAGGACCTCGCGCAGCTCGTGTCCGATCGCGTCACGCTCGTCAACACGATGACCAACGAGACGCTCGACCGCGACGGCGTGATCGCGAAGTTCGGCGTGCCGCCCGAGCGGATCATCGACTACCTCGCGCTGATCGGCGACACCGTCGACAACGTGCCGGGCGTCGAGAAGTGCGGGCCGAAGACGGCCGTGAAGTGGCTGTCGCAATACGACAGCCTCGACGGCGTGATCGAACACGCGGGCGAGATCAAGGGCGTGGTCGGCGACAACCTGCGCCGCGCGCTCGACTTCCTGCCGCTCGGCCGCACGCTCGTGACCGTCGAGACGGCCTGCGATCTCGCGCCGCATCTCGAATCGATCGAGGCGTCGCTGAAGACGGACGGCGAAGCACGCGACCTGCTGCGCGACATCTTCGCGCGCTACGGCTTCAAGACGTGGCTGCGCGAAGTCGAGAGCGCGCCCGCCGAAGGCGGCGGCGCCGATGCGCCGGAGGGCGACCCTGCGCCGGTGATCGCGGCGGACATCGTCCGCGAATACGACACGATCCAGACCTGGGCGCAATTCGACGCGTGGTTCGCGAAGATCGATGCGGCCGCACTCACCGCGTTCGACACCGAAACCACCGCGCTCGACCCGATGACCGCCCGCCTCGTCGGCCTGTCGTTCTCGATCGAGCCCGGCAAGGCCGCGTATCTTCCGGTCGCGCATCGCGGCCCCGACATGCCCGAGCAACTGCCGATCGACGACGTGCTCGCGCGCCTGAAGCCGTGGCTCGAATCGGCCGATCGCAAGAAGGTCGGGCAGCACCTGAAGTACGACGCGCAGGTGCTCGCGAACTACGGCATCGCGCTGAACGGCATCGAGCACGACACGCTGCTCGAATCGTACGTGCTCGAATCGCACCGCACGCACGACATGGACAGCCTCGCGCTGCGTCATCTGGGCGTCAAGACGATCAAGTACGAGGACGTGGCCGGCAAGGGCGCGAAGCAGATCGGTTTCGACGAAGTGGCGCTCGAGCAGGCCGCCGCCTACGCGGCCGAAGATGCGGACATCACGCTGCAGCTTCACCAGGCGCTGTATCCGCAGGTCGCACGTGAAGCGGGCCTCGAGCGCGTGTATCGCGACATCGAGATGCCGGTATCGCTCGTGCTGCGCAAGATGGAGCGCACCGGCGTGCTGATCGACGACGCACTTCTGCAGGCGCAAAGCACCGAGATCGCGACGCGCCTCATCGAGCTCGAAGGGCAGGCGTACGAACTGGCCGGCGGCGAGTTCAATCTCGGCTCGCCGAAGCAGATCGGGCAGATCTTCTTCGAGAAGCTGCAGTTGCCGGTCGTGAAGAAAACGCCGAGCGGCGCACCGTCGACCGACGAAGAAGTGTTGCAGAAGCTGGCCGAGGATTATCCGCTGCCGAAGCTGCTGCTCGAGCATCGCGGGCTGTCGAAGCTGAAGTCGACCTACACCGACAAGCTGCCGCGCATGGTGAATCCGGCAACGGGCCGCGTGCACACGAACTATGCGCAGGCCGTCGCGGTCACGGGCCGGCTCGCATCGAACGATCCCAATCTTCAGAACATTCCGGTGCGCACGGCCGAAGGCCGGCGGATCCGCGAAGCGTTCATTGCATCGCCCGGCCACCGGATCGTGTCGGCCGACTATTCGCAGATCGAACTGCGGATCATGGCGCACATCTCCGGCGACGCGTCGCTGTTGCGCGCGTTCGCGCAAGGCGAGGACATCCACCGCGCAACTGCAGCCGAAGTGTTCGGCGTGACGCCGCTGGAGGTCAATTCCGACCAGCGCCGGATCGCGAAGGTGATCAACTTCGGGCTCATCTACGGGATGAGCGCGTTCGGCCTCGCGTCGAACCTCGGCATCACGCGCGATGCGGCGAAGCTCTACATCGACCGCTACTTCACGCGCTACCCGGGCGTGGCGCAGTACATGGAAGACACGCGCACGGCGGCGAAGGACAAGGGCTACGTCGAAACCGTTTTCGGCCGTCGCCTGTGGCTGCCGGAGATCAACGGCGGCAACGGCCCGCGCCGTCAGGCTGCCGAGCGCGCGGCCATCAATGCACCGATGCAGGGCACGGCGGCCGACCTGATCAAGCTGTCGATGATCGCGGTGGACGACTGGCTCACGCGCGACCGGCTCGCGTCGCGGATGATCATGCAGGTGCACGATGAACTGGTGCTCGAGGTGCCCGACGACGAACTGTCGCTCGTGCGCGAGAAACTGCCGGAAATGATGTGCGGGGTGGCGAAGCTGAAGGTGCCGCTGGTCGCCGAAGTGGGCGCCGGCGCGAACTGGGAAGAGGCACACTGACGCACCCCCGTGCGATTCCCGCTTCCCGCGGCATATTGTTGCAGGGATGCTGAATATCGAGATGGTTTGCTTGTGGTCAACGCGCAAGCTCCCGGACAATGCAAGTGAGTCAGATCATTGTCGCGGGGGCGGCGCGCCCCGCGTTCCGGAATCGGACGCATCGAAGTGTTTCGAACTGCACATCGATGATGTCCGAACCGGTTAATCCAACGGGCGGCGCGAATGGATGCGTGTGCATCGTCCGGCGGCAGCAGTTTCGAATCGCAAAGGGGGAATCAGATGCATCGGATCATCATCGTAGGCGGAGGCGCGGGCGGCCTGGAACTGGCGACGCGGCTCGGCGACCGTTACGGCGCGCGCGCCAATCGTCCCGCGCGTGCGCTCGTCACGCTCGTCGACCGCAATCCGACCCACATCTGGAAGCCGTTGCTGCACGAAGTCGCGGCCGGCAGCATGGACCCGTTCACGCAGGAACTCGAATACGCGGCGCAGGCGCGCTGGCATGGCTTCGAGTTTCAGCAGGGCGAACTGACCGCGCTCGACCGCACGGCGAAGCGCATCACGCTGTCGCCCGTCAACGACAGCGACGGCGAGGAACTGCTGCCCGCGCGCGATCTGGAATACGACACGCTGGTGATCGCGATCGGCAGCACGACGCACTTCTTCGGCGTACAGGGCGCGGCCCAGAACGCGATCGCGCTCGATACGGTCGGTGAGGCCGAGCGCTTCCGCAAACGCTTGATCGCCGCATGCATGCGCGCCGAGCACCAGGCGCCGGCGCAGCCCGCGCCGGGCGCTGCGGCCGAGCCGCGCATCCAGGTCGTGATCGTCGGCGGCGGCGCGACGGGCGTCGAGTTGTCCGCCGAGCTGCGCAATACCGCGCAGGTGCTGTCGGTGTACGGGCTGCACAAGCTCGACCCGCGACACGACGTCGGCATCGTGCTGATCGAATCGGGGCCGCGAATTCTGCCGGCGCTGCAGGAGCGCGTGTCGACCGCGACGGCCGAACTGCTCGAAAAGCTCGGCGTGCGACTGATGCTGTCCGAGCGCGTGACGGAAGTCGCGCCCGGCGTCGTGCACACCGCGAGCGGCAAGGCGGTGCGTGCGGATCTCACGGTCTGGGCGGCCGGCATCAAGGCGCCGTCCGTGCTGTCGAATCTCGATGGCCTGCAGGTCAACAAGCTCGGCCAGCTCGACGTGCGCCGCACGCTGCAGACCTTCACCGACGACAACGTCTTCGCGCTCGGCGACTGCGCGGCATGCGCATGGCCCGGCAACGAACGCAACGTGCCGCCGCGCGCGCAGGCCGCGCATCAGCAGGCGAGCTTCCTGCTGAAGGCGATCGGATGCCGGCTCGACGGGCGTCCGCTGCCCGAGTTCACGTATCGCGATTTCGGTTCGCTCGTGTCGCTCGGTCACTTCAGTGCGGTCGGCAACCTGATGGGCGGGTTGATCGGCGGCAACATGCTGATCGAAGGGCTGTTCGCGCGGTTCATGTACATGTCGCTGTACCGGCTGCATATCGCGGCGCTGCACGGCTACCCGCGCATGATGCTCGATACGGTCGCGCACTGGCTGCGCCGCACGACGCTGCCGCGCGTCAAGCTGCACTGACCGCGGTTCGTGCACCGGGCGGGCAGGGAATGCGCATCGAGCGCGTTTCCTGCCCGTTGTCTTTTTCGGGCGCAGAATGACTGCCCATGCGCGGCACGTCTTTTCGTTTCAATCCGAAAGCATTCGATCGCGCGACTGACGCTCGTGGCGCGCATGCCGCATAAGGGCGGGGAAGCTCGGTGGGCGGCCATCGACACTGCGATCGATATGACGGGATCGCACCGTCGTAATCGAGTCTTACACATCTGACAGTTGACGCGACAACGGATTATTGGGCATCTTGTGCGGGTTTCCGCTTGCGGCGGTGTGCCAACCGCCGCGACATCCGCGCCGTCCGCCGGCGCGATGCCCCGTCAGGCCGGATCCGGATCCGTGGCCGTGACGGCGGCGCCCCAATCGAGGAGTGCATTCATGTTGAAACCCGAAGTCGACAGCCTGGTTCCCCACGTTCCGTTCTCGCGCCGCAAGTTCATGCAGGCCGCGCTGGGCGGCACCTTCGCGGCGGCCGTGCTGCCCGTGTCGGCGCAGACCATCACGACCGACAGCGCCGGGCTGGACGTCGACACCATCGAGATCCGCTCGGGCGACGCGAGCATCCCCGCGTATCGCGCGCAGCCGGTCGACAAGACGAACCTGCCGGTCGTCATCGTGATCCACGAGATCTTCGCCGTGCACGAGCATATCGCCGACGTCTGCCGTCGCTTCGCGAAACTCGGCTATCTCGCGATCGCGCCGGATCTTTTCGCGCGCCAGGGCAATGCGTCGAAGTACCCGACGATCCAGGCGCTCGTCGAGCACATCGTCAGCAAGGTGCCGGACCGCCAGGTCACCGAGGATCTCGATGCGACCGTCGCGTGGGCCGGCAAGAACGGCGGCGACCTGTCGCGTCTCGGTGTGACGGGCTTCTGCTGGGGCGGTCGCCAGGCGTGGCTGTATGCGGAGCACAATCCGCACGTGCGTGCGGCCGTGGCGTGGTATGGGTTCGTCGAGGGCAAGACCGATGAGATGACGCCGTTCAATCCGGTCGATCATGCGGCGTTGCTGAAGGTGCCGGTGCTCGGGTTGTACGGCGAGAAGGACACGAACATCACGCAGGCGTCGCTGGCCGACATGCGCAAGGCGATCCAGACCAGCGACTCGAAGCTCGCGCGCCAATCCGAGATCGTCGTGTATCCGGATGCCGGTCACGCATTCTTCGCCGATTACCGGCCGAGTTACGTGAAGGGCGATGCCGAGGACGGCTGGAAGCGCGCGATCGAGTGGTTCCACAAGTACGGCGTGATGTAAACGACAAGCGGCGGCAAATGCCGCCGCGTCGTCTTGCGCAGTGCCGGTGTGTTACGGCGTCGGGCCGGTCGCGATCGGCCGCGACGGATCGGCGCTCCATTCGCTCCACGAGCCCGGATACAGCGATGCGCCATGCAGCCCCGCGACTTCGAGCGCGAGCGCGTTGTGGCATGCGGTTACGCCGGACCCGCATTGCAGGATCACGCTGTTCGGTTCGGTGCCGGCCAGCAGCGTGGTGAACGTCTCGCGCAGTTCGTGGCCGGTCTTGAAGCGGCCGTCGGCGTTCAGGTTGTCCTTGAAGAACCGGTTGCGTGCGCCGGGAATGTGGCCGCCGACACGATCGATCGTTTCGTTTTCTCCGCGATAGCGATCGGGCGCGCGCGCATCGATCACGACGCGCTGGGCCGACGTCACGTTCGCGAGCACGGCTGCCGCGTCGACCGTCGATTCGAGCGGCGCTGCCGCCCGGAAGTCGCCGGCGGGCGGGTGCGGCACGTCGGTGGTCAATGGCTGACCAGCCGCTTCCCATGCCTGCAGGCCGCCGTCGAGCACCGCGATCGAGTCGTGCCCGAGCCAGCGCAGCAGCCACCACAGGCGCGCCGCATAGGCGCCGCCGTGTGCGTCATACGCGACCACCTGCTGGCCCTGCTTGACGCCGCGGCTGGCCATCAGCGTCGCGAATGCGTCGCGTGTCGGCAGCGGATGGCGGCCGTTGGTGCCGCTCTTGCGGCCGGACAGGTCGCGGTCGAGATGAAGATATTGCGCACCGGGGATGTGCCCGGCCGCATAGGCGGCTTCGCCCGCGGCCGGATCGGCGAGATCGAAGCGGCAGTCGAATACGGCGACGCTGCCCGGCGCCGCGGCCAGACGTTCGGCGAGATTGGCTGCGGAGATGAGCGTGGTGTAGTGGGTGTGTGGCATGACGGCTCCCTGGAGTGCGAACTGGCCTGATACTCCAAGTCTAAACAAAAAAAGACGGGCCGAAACCCGTCTTTTCATATGCCGAATGCGATGCGGCGCTGAACGCGCCGCGCGCGCTCAGAGATCGCCGAGGTGGCGGCGCAGGAACTCGTGGAAGTGCTGCATGCCGTCTTCCATCGGGCTCTGGTACGGGCCGACCTGCGATTCGCCGCGTGCCATCAGTGCACGGCGGCCGGCGTCCATCCGCATCGCGATTTCGTCGTCCTCGACGGCCGTCTCCATGTAGGCGGCGCGCTCGGCCTCGACGAACTCGCGCTCGAACAGCGCGATTTCCTCGGGGTAGTAGAACTCGACGATGTTGGTCGTCTTCTGCGGGCCGCGCGGAATCAGCCACGACACGACGAGCACGTGCGGATACCACTCGATCATCAGGCCCGGGTAATAGACCATCCAGATCGCGCCGAATTCCGGCGGCACGCCGTTGCGGAACTTGAGCACCTGCTCGTGCCACTTCTGGTAGGTCGCGCTGCCCGGTTTAGCGAGCGCGTTGTGCACGCCGACCGTCTGCACGCTGTACCAGTCGCCGAACTCCCACTTGAGATCGTCGCACGACACGAAACTGCCGAGGCCCGGATGGAACGGAGCGACGTGGTAATCCTCGAGGTAGACCTCGATGAACGTCTTCCAGTTGTAATCGCACTCGTGCACTTCGACGTGATCGAACTGGTATTCGGAGAAGTCGAAGTGATGCTTCGTGCCGAGGTTCTCGAGATCGCGCGCGACGTTGCGGCCTTCGGCCTCGAACAGCAGCCCCTGCCAGTTCTGCAGCGGGCTCTTGCCGAGATTCAGGCACGGTTTGTCGGGGAAGTGCGGGGCGCCGAGCAGTTGGCCTTCCAGATCGTACGTCCAGCGGTGCAGCGGGCACACGATGTTCTGCGCATGGCCACGCCCGTTGAGCATGATCGCCTGCCGGTGGCGGCACACGTTCGACAGCAGTTCGATCTGGTTCGTCTGGTTGCGGACCAGCACGCGGCCTTCCTGCTCGGACGGCAGCGCGAAATAATCCCCCGTCTCGGGCACCATCAACTCGTGCCCGACGTAACGAGGTCCTTTCTTGAAGAGGGTTTCGATCTCGCGCTCGAGTAGCGCCTCATCGAAATATGCAGTGACTGGAAGCTGGCTGTGAGCCGACTTCAACTGAAGCGCGTCGCTCAGATTGGACATTCCCACTCCCGGTGTTAGCGTGAAAGCAGTGAACAACCCAACCATCGAAAAATCGATTTAGGGAAACGGGCAATTATACCCGGTTCGCCCCGCAAGGCTAGGATTAAGTGCCTGATTTGTGTCAATTTTTTGTCGGGAGACACTCGGAAGGCGCACACTGTGCGTCGAAGATGGGGCCGGAATTGTGCCGGGCCCGCCAAGTCGGCAGATCGGAGAATTCTCTTTTGCCGTAGAATGTCCGACTTGTTTTGAAATTTGACACCCTCGTCCATGGCGAAAACCGCATCCCCAGGCGCCACGCCGCCCGACAATGGCACCGAACCGTTGCCGGACAATTACGAAATGGCGCTCGCGGAACTCGAGACGCTGGTTGCCCGGATGGAAGGCGGCGCGTTGAGCCTCGAGGATTCGCTCGCCGCGTACCGCCGCGGCGCGAACCTCGTTGCGTTTTGCCAACAGCAGCTCGAGAAAGTGGAGCAACAGGTTCGCGTGCTGGACGGCGCGACGCTGAAGCCGCTTTCGTCCGGAACGGCCGCCACGGACGGCGAAGACGACGATCTATGACATTCGAACAATGGATGCGGTCCGTGCTTGACCGTGTCGAGGACGCACTCGGCCACTATTTGCCGGCCGAAAACGTGGTGCCCACGCAACTCCACGAAGCGATGCGCTACGCGGTCCTCGGCGGCGGCAAGCGCGTTCGCCCGCTGCTGTGCCATGCAGCAGGCGAACTGACCGGTGCGACGGAAGCGGCGCGCAATGCGGCGGCGGCGGCGCTGGAGATGATCCACGTCTATTCGCTCGTGCACGACGACATGCCGTGCATGGACGACGACGCGCTGCGTCGCGGCAAGCCGACCGTGCACGTGCAGTACGATGAGCCGACGGCGTTGCTGGTCGGCGACGCGCTGCAGTCGCAGGCATTCGTCGCGCTGACCGACGTCGATGCGCTGTCGCCGGTGCAGCAGGCCGCGCTCGTGCGCGAGCTGGCGCTGGCGAGCGGCTCGATCGGCATGGCCGGCGGGCAGGCGATCGACCTGGCGAGCGTCGGCCTGAAGCTGACGCGCGAGCAGCTCGAGAAGATGCACCGGATGAAGACGGGTGCGCTGCTGCGCGCGGCCGTGCGGATGGGCGCGCTGGCCGGCGAGACGCCGTCGGCGGAAACGCTGGCCGCGCTCGACGTCTACGCGGCGGCCGTGGGCCTGGCCTTCCAGGTCGTCGACGACATTCTCGACGTCACGACCGATTCGGCGACGCTCGGCAAGACGGCCGGCAAGGATGCGGCAAACGACAAGCCGACCTACGTATCGATCCTCGGCCTCGACGCATCGCGCGAGCTCGCAGCCCAGCTGCGCGCGGAAGCACACGATGCGCTGAAACCGTTCGGCGCACGCGCACAGCGTCTCGCCGAACTTGCCGACCTGGTGGTGAACCGGGTCAGCTGACGCGAAGCCCGCCGCTGCGCACACGCTTACGGTGCGTGCAATAGAATGCGGGCGCGTTTGATTTCCTACAATGGAACGACGATGTACGACTTGCTGAAAACCATCGACGACCCGGCGGATCTGCGCCGCCTCGATCGTCGCCAACTCCAACCGCTCGCGGATGAACTGCGCGCGTTCGTGCTCGACAGCGTGTCGAAGACGGGCGGCCATTTGTCGTCCAACCTCGGGACGGTCGAGCTGACGATCGCGTTGCACTACGTGTTCAACACGCCGAACGACCGGATCGTCTGGGACGTGGGCCACCAGACCTACCCGCACAAGATCCTGACGGGTCGCCGCGACCAGATGCATTCGCTGCGCCAGTACGACGGCATCTCGGGTTTCCCGCGCCGCAGCGAGTCCGAATACGACACGTTCGGCACCGCGCATTCGAGCACGTCGATTTCGGCGGCGCTCGGGATGGCGATCGGCAGCCAGCTGAACGGCGACGACCGCTTCTCGATCGCGGTGATCGGCGACGGCGCGATGACGGCCGGCATGGCGTTCGAGGCGATGAACAACGCGGGCGTGTCGGAGGATGCGAAACTGCTCGTGATCCTCAACGACAACGACATGTCGATTTCGCCGCCGGTGGGCGCGCTGAACCGCCATCTGGCGCGCCTGATGTCCGGCCGCTTCTACGCGGCCGCGCGTGCCGGCGTCGAGCGCGTGCTGAGCGTGGCGCCGCCGGTGCTCGAACTCGCGCGCAAGCTCGAGGAGCACGCGAAGGGCATGGTCGTGCCGGCGACGCTGTTCGAAGAATTCGGCTTCAACTACATCGGCCCGATCGACGGTCACGATCTCGATTCGCTGATCCCGACGCTGCAGAACATTCGCGAGCTGCGCGGCCCGCAATTCCTGCACGTAGTGACGAAGAAAGGCCAGGGCTACAAGCTCGCCGAAGCGGATCCGGTGCTCTATCACGGCCCCGGCAAGTTCAACCCGGCCGAAGGCATCAAGCCGTCGCCCACGCCTGCGAAGAAGACGTACACGCAGGTGTTCGGCGAATGGCTGTGCGATGAAGCCGAGCGCGATTCGCGCGTCGTCGGCATCACGCCCGCAATGCGCGAAGGCTCGGGCATGGTCGAGTTCGAGAAGCGCTTCAAGGATCGCTACTACGACGTCGGTATCGCCGAGCAGCACGCGGTGACGTTCGCGGGCGGCCTCGCGACCGAAGGGCTGAAGCCCGTCGTCGCGATCTACTCGACGTTCCTGCAGCGTGCGTACGACCAGCTGATCCACGACGTCGCGCTGCAGAACCTGCCGGTCGTGTTCGCGATCGACCGCGCGGGCCTCGTCGGCGCCGACGGTGCGACGCACGCGGGCGCGTACGATCTCGCGTTCATGCGCTGCATCCCGAACATGACGATCATGGCCGCGTCCGACGAGAACGAGTGCCGCCAGATGCTGCACACGGCGCTTCAGCAGCCGAACCCGACCGCGGTGCGTTATCCGCGTGGCGCGGGCACGGGCGTGGCGACGGTGAAGGAATTCACCGAGATCCCGCTCGGCAAGGGCGAAGTGCGTCGCCGTACGTCGCAGCCGGAAGGCAAGCGCGTCGCGATTCTCGCGTTCGGCACGATGGTCGCGCCGTCGCTCGCGGCGGGCGACGAGCTCGACGCCACGGTCGCGAACATGCGCTTCGTGAAGCCGGTCGATGCAGCGCTCGTGCGTGAACTCGCCGAGACGCACGACTACCTCGTCACGGTCGAGGAAGGCTGCGTGATGGGCGGTGCGGGCTCGGCCTGCGTCGAAGCCCTGATGGAGAGTGGGGTTATCCGACCCGTAATACAATTGGGCCTCCCTGACCAGTTCATCGATCACGGCGACCCCGCTAAGCTGCTGGCGCAATGCGGCCTCGACGGCGCGGGCATCGCGAAATCGATTCGCGAACGCTTCCTGAGCCCGGCGGCCGACGTCGCCGATCAGGCGAAGCGCGTCGCGTAAGCTGGCGCCGCCTGCGGGCGGCGTCGGTGCGACTGGTGCAACCGGTCTACATTGATGCGGAAAACATGGGCCTGCGGGCCCATGTTGCTTTTCCGGCTGCCGCGTGACGCGGCGTGCGCGTCGTCGAACGCGCGGCTAACAAGGATTGAACAAGATGAACCAGATGAATCCCGCCTTCGTGATGCCCGACGTGCAGAGCACGGTGGATACCCGCCAGATTCCGATTCAGCGCGTGGGCGTGAAGGCGGTCCGGCATCCGTTGACGGTGCGCACCGAAAGTGGCGACGTGCAGCCGACCGTCGGCGTCTGGAACCTCGACGTGCATCTGCCTGCCGACCAGAAGGGCACGCACATGTCGCGCTTCGTCGCGCTGCTCGAAGACAGCCGCGAGCCGCTGACGGTCGAGCGCTTCCGCGCGATGCTCGCGTCGATGCTCGTCAGGCTGGAAGCCGAGGCCGGCCGCATCGAGGTCACGTTCCCGTACTTCGTGAACAAGACGGCGCCTGTGTCGGGCGTGCAGAGCCTGCTCGACTACGAAGTGACGCTCGCGGGCGAAAGCCGCAACGGCGAGACGCGCCTGTTCCTGAAGGTGCTGGTGCCGGTGACGAGCCTGTGCCCGTGCTCGAAGAAGATCTCGCAGTACGGTGCGCACAACCAGCGCTCGCACGTGACGATCGACGCCGAGCTCGCGGCCGACCTGCCGGTCGAGGCGCTGATCCGCATCGCGGAAGAAGAGGCGTCGTGCGAGCTGTGGGGCTTGCTGAAGCGTCCGGACGAGAAGTTCGTCACGGAGCGTGCGTACGAAAACCCGAAGTTCGTCGAGGATCTGGTGCGCGACGTCGCGCAGCGTCTCGATGCGGACGAGCGCGTGGTTGCGTACGTGCTCGAAGCCGAGAACTTCGAGTCGATCCACAATCACAGCGCGTATGCGCTGATCGAGCGCGACAAGCGACACGTCGCGTAACGCTGCGTCGTTTTGCCGCTGCAATGAAAAATGGCCGCTCATCGAGCGGCCATTTTATTTGCCGGCGTGTGTCGGCGCGCAGGGTATCGGGTTGCGCGAATCAGCGTGCGAGCGACGCGAGATCCCAGCGCGGCTTCACCGTGAACGCGTAGTCGGCGTTCGCCTGTTCGGGCCAGCGGCCGAGCCGCAATGCGCCGGCGAGCGCGATCATCGCGCCGTTGTCGGTGCAGAGCGCGAGATCGGGATAGTGCACGTCGAAGCCGCGCTTGGCCGCCGCGGCCGACAGCGCCGCGCGCAACTGGCGGTTCGCGCCGACGCCGCCCGCGACCACCAGCCGCTTGAGTTTCGTCTGCTTGAGCGCGGCGAGCGACTTCGCGACGAGCACGTCGACGGCCGCGTCGACGAAGCCACGCGCGAGGTCGGCCTTCGCGCGCTCGAGCGCTTCGCCTTCCAGCTTCGCCGCCTGGAATTTCTTCATCTGCGTGAGCACGGCCGTTTTCAGGCCGCTGAAGCTGAAGTCGAGATCGCCCGAATGCAGCATCGGACGCGGCAGCACGACCGCACCCGGCGTGCCCGTTTCCGCGAGCTTCGACACTTCCGGGCCGCCCGGATAGCCGAGGCCGATCAGCTTCGCCGTCTTGTCGAACGCTTCGCCGGCCGCGTCGTCGAGCGTCTCGCCGAGCGTCTCGTACACGCCGACGTCGGTCACGCGCATCAGTTGCGTATGGCCGCCCGACACCAGCAGCGCGATGAACGGGAACGGCGGCGGCTCGTCGACGAGCAGCGGCGACAGCAGATGGCCTTCGAGGTGATGAATGCCGACGGTCGGCTTGTTCCAGGCGAGCGCGAGCGCATTCGCGATGCTCGCGCCGACCAGCAGCGCGCCGGCGAGGCCGGGGCCTTGCGTGAACGCGATCGCGTCGATGTCGTCGCGGTGCGTGCCGCTTTGCGCCATCACTTCCTCGAGTAGCGGCAGCGCGCGGCGGATGTGATCGCGCGACGCGAGCTCCGGCACGACGCCACCGTATTCGCGGTGCATCGCGATCTGCGAATGAAGCGCGTGCGCGAGCAGGCCGCGCTGCGTGTCGTAGAGCGCGAGGCCGGTTTCATCGCAGGAGCTTTCGATGCCGAGGACGAGCATGGGTAAGGGCGGGGGCGCGCGTGTCGAGCGCGCCGCAGGTAGGTCGACGTAACCGAAAATTATAGCAGGCGGGAGCCGGTCGCCGCCGCGGGCGGCCCGGGCCGGAGGCCGGGCAGGTACAATCCGCGCCATGGAAACTTATGACATCGCCGTGATCGGCGCGGGCGCCGCCGGGATGATGAGCGCCGCGGTCGCCGGGCAACTCGGCCGCCGCGTGGTGCTGATCGACCACGCGCCGCGGCTCGCCGAGAAAATCCGCATCTCGGGCGGCGGCCGCTGCAACTTCACGAATCTCTACGCAGGCCCCGACAACTACCTGTCGTCGAATCCGCATTTCGCGCGCTCGGCGCTCGCCCGTTACACGCCGCGCGACTTCCTCGGGCTGCTCAAGCGCCATCACGTCACCTGGCACGAAAAGCACAAGGGGCAGCTGTTCTGCGACCACGGCAGCGACGCGATCATCGACATGCTGAAGCACGAATGCGACGCGGGCGGCATCGCCTGGCGCCGCCCGGTGGTCGTCGACGCGGTGCGCCACGCGGCCGACGGCTTCACGCTCGACACGCAGCAGGCAGGGCCGATCCGCGCACACGCGCTGATCGTCGCGACGGGCGGCCTGTCGATTCCGAAGATCGGCGCGACCGACTTCGGCTACCGGGTCGCGAAGCAGTTCGGCCACAAGCTCATCGATACGCGGCCCGCGCTCGTGCCGCTCACGTTCGCGCAGCACGACTGGGAGCCGTTCGCGGCGCTGTCCGGCGTGTCGCTCGAAGTGCGCGTGTCGACCGGCGACAAGAAACGCGGCGGCGAATTCGTCGAGGATCTGCTGCTGACCCATCGCGGCCTGTCGGGCCCCGGCATCCTGCAGATCTCCAGTTACTGGCAGTCCGGCGACCCGATCCGCATCGACCTGCTGCCGCAGCGCGACGCGGTGGCCGACCTGCTCGACGCGAAGCGCACGTCGAAGCGACAGATCGGCTCGCTGCTCGCGGACTGGGTGCCGTCGCGGCTCGCGCACGTCTGGCTCGACACACATCGCGTCGCGGCCGACGCGCGGCTCGCGGACCTGCCCGACAAGACGCTGCGCCAGATCGGCGACGCGCTGTCCGGCTGGACGCTGACGCCAAACGGCACCGAGGGCTACAAGAAGGCCGAGGTGACGAAGGGCGGCGTCGATACGCGCGAACTGTCGTCGGCCACCATGATGAGTGCGCGGGTGCCGGGGCTGTTCTTCATCGGCGAGGCGGTGGACGTCACGGGCTGGCTCGGCGGCTACAACTTCCAGTGGGCGTGGGCGTCCGGCACGGCGGCCGGGCAGGCGGCGGCGGAGTTTGCGCGCGGCGTCTGAGAGGGCCGCGCAGGCCCGTCGTTGATGGGACCCGGCCCTTAGGCCTTTGTGCGACGCTCTGCTATACTCGTGAATCTTCCCTGCAAACCTTTATTCGTGTCGGATCATGACGATCATTCGCGTTAAAGAAAACGAGCCGTTCGAAGTCGCCATGCGTCGCTTCAAGCGCACGATCGAGAAGAACGGTCTGCTGACCGAGCTTCGTGCGCGGGAATTCTTCGAAAAACCGACCGCCGAGCGCAAGCGCAAGAAGGCTGCAGCAGTGAAGCGTCATTACAAGCGGATTCGCAGCCAGACGCTGCCGAAGAAGCTGTACTGAACGATTGAGCGCCGCGCGGTTCACTGAGCGGCGCACCGGCGACCTCCGTGCGATCGGTGTCGATCAGGGGGCTGCGAGTCGCCGATGCCGGATTCGAGCAACCCGCTTGAGACATAGTCCCAAGCGGGTTTTTGTGTTGACGTCCATTCACGGGCGTCGAAGTCACGTTTCCATCCCGGGTGCAAGATGAGTTTGAAAGAGCAGATCAGCGAAGACATGAAGGCCGCGATGCGCGCGAAGGAAAGCGAGCGTCTGGCGACGGTTCGCCTGCTGCTGGCCGCGATCAAGCAGCGCGAGATCGACGATCAGGTGACCCTCGACGACGCGGGCATCACCGCCGTGATCGACAAGATGATCAAGCAGCGCAAGGACTCGATCAGCCAGTTCCAGGCCGCCGGCCGCGACGACCTCGTCGCGAAGGAGCAGGCCGAACTGACCGTACTGGGCGCCTACATGCCCGCGCAACTGTCGGACGCGGAAGTGGCCGCCGAAGTCCAGGCCGCGGTCGCGGCGACGGGCGCAGCCGGCCCGCAGGACATGGGCAAGGTGATGGGCGTGCTGAAGGGCAAGCTCGCCGGCCGTGCCGACATGACCGCTGTCTCCGCGCAGGTCAAGGCCGCGCTGTCGAAGTAAAACCCGCTTCCTGGCGCGGCGTGCGCCGGGGCATCGTATTGTCCTTTTTTCGCTCGATCCCACGGTGATTCCGCATTCGTTCCTGCAGGATTTACTGAACCGCGTCGATATCGTCGACGTGGTGGGCCGGTACGTGCAGCTCAAGAAGGGCGGCGCCAACTTCATGGGGCTGTGCCCGTTCCATAACGAGAAGAGCCCGTCGTTTACCGTCAGCCCGACCAAGCAGTTCTATCACTGCTTCGGCTGCGGCGCGCACGGCACGGCGATCGGCTTCCTGATGGAGCACGCGGGGCTGACGTTCCCGGAAGCCGTGCAGGAACTCGCGCAATCGGTCGGGCTGACCGTGCCGCACGAGCCGTCGATGCGCGGCGGCGGTGGCGGCGGCGGCGGCGGCGACTATCCGGCACCCGTGTCGAAATCGGTCGCGACGGCGCTGTCCGACGTGATGTCCGTTGCGTGCGACTACTATCGCAAGCAATTGCGCGGCGCGACCGTCGCTATTCAGTACCTGAAGAACCGGGGTCTGACCGGCGAGATCGCCGCGCGCTTCGGCCTCGGCTATGCGCCGGACGGCTGGCAGAACCTCGAAACCGCGTTCCCCGACTATCGCGACGAGTCGCTCGTCGAATCGGGGCTCGTGATCGTCAGCGAAAAAACCGACGCGCAAGGCGTCGCGCGACGCTACGACCGGTTCCGCGAGCGGATCATGTTCCCGATCCGCAACGTGAAGGGGCAGGTGATCGGGTTCGGCGGTCGCGTGCTCGGCAGCGGCGAGCCGAAGTACCTGAATTCGCCCGAAACACCGCTGTTCAACAAGGGCAGCGAGCTGTACGGGTTGTTCGAGGCGCGCCTCGCGATCCGCGAGCGCAAGTACGTGCTGGTCGTCGAGGGCTACATGGACGTCGTCGCGCTCGCGCAGCTCGGCTTCCCGAACGCGGTCGCGACGCTCGGCACGGCGTGTACGCCGATCCACGTGCAGAAGTTGCTGCGCCAGACCGATACGGTCATTTTCAGCTTCGACGGCGACTCGGCCGGCCGGCGTGCGGCGCGTCGCGCGCTCGAGGCGTGCCTGCCGCATGCGGCGGACAACCGGACGATCCGATTCCTTTTCCTGCCGTCCGAACATGATCCGGACAGCTACGTACGCGAATTCGGCGCGGAAGCGTTCTCCGAGCAGGTCGAACGCGCGATGCCGCTGTCGCAATTTCTGTTGAACGAAGCAATTGCCGGCAAGGCGCTCGATCAGCCCGAAGGTCGCGCGAAGGCGCTGTTCGACGCGAAGCCGCTGCTGCAGGCGCTGCCTGCTAACGCGTTGCGCGCGCAGATCATGCACATGTTCGCCGACCGTCTCGATATCCCGTTCGAGGAAGTCGCGGCGCTGTCGGATGTCGATGCACGCATTGCCGCGCCGGCGCGCCACGCGCCCCCGCGCAGCGAGCGGCGACGCGTGACGGACAGCGAAAAGCGGGCGTTGCGTACGCTCGTGATGCATCCGCGGATCGCGTCGCAGCTCGACGACGAGCAACTTGCGACCCTGCGCGCGCTGCCGCGCATCGGCGAGCTGTTCGCCGAGGTCGTCGAGCATGCGCGTGCACTCGGCGACGGCGCGGAGTTCCGGCTGCTGTCTGACGTGCTGCGCACCTCCTCGAACGGGGCGACTTACGAGGAAATCTTCCGCGAAATTCTGGACTATGATGAAAACGTCCGCGACTTGCTGTTACAGAATTCGGAGGACGAGACGGTGCCCGAGCGGCAGCGCGAACAGGAGCGGATCGCGGGCGAGGAGCTGCAGGCCGCGGTGCTCAAGATGCGTTACGACGCATGCTGCGACCGGCTCGATCGGCTGGCGCGGCAATCCACCTTCACACCCGAGGAACTGGCCGAATTAACGGAATTGAACCAGCAGCGAACCGACATGAAGCGTCGGCTCGGGCTGTAGGCGGCCGGGGCGCCAGGAGAGGGCTCCCCAGCGTGCTATAATATAAGGTTTCCAGCGGTTTGTTTTCCAAGCAGAGGCGAGAATCGCGATGGCAAAGACGACAGGCGGAAAGAAAGCAACGGGCAAGGGCTCGACGGAGCCGACCACGAAGGTCACTGCGGCCAAGTCTGCTTCTTCCACCAGGACAACGTCTTCGGCCACGTCAGCCCCTGCGGGAAAGAAAACCGCGGCCGGCACTGCTCAGGCTGCGCCGGCGTCGGCAGCCAGAACACGGGCTGCCGCCAGACCCGACTCCGGGCCGGCCAAGCCGGCGGCGAAGCGGGCAAGTGCGAAAAGCGCAAGGGACACGACTGCCGCCGCGGACGAAACGGCAGTACGTACTACTCATGCACCCACGGTTCAACCGGCTGTCGTCCAGCAGCCGCGAGTCGATATAGCCGGTACGGCGAACTCCATGACCAAAAAGCTGAACGAAGTATCCGTCGATGACGACGCAAATCAGAGCGACGAGCAGCCCGCACCCGCGGCTGCTCCGGGCAAATCCAAGGTGCGCGATCGTCGCGCCAAGGAAAAGGCGCTGCTGAAGGAAGCGTTCGCGACGAGCACGCCCGGCACGGCCGAGGAGCTCGAAGAGCGCCGCGTGAAGCTGCGCGCGCTGATCAAGCTCGGCAAGGAGCGCGGCTTCCTCACGTATGCCGAAATCAACGACCACCTGCCGGACAACTTCACCGAGACAGAAGCCCTCGAGGGCATCATCGGTACGTTCAACGACATGGGCGTGGCCGTATACGAGCAGGCACCGGACGCGGAAACGCTGCTCCTGAACGACAACGCGCCGGCCGCGTCGTCGGACGATGAAGTCGAGGAAGAAGCGGAAGTCGCGCTGTCGACCGTCGATTCGGAATTCGGTCGCACGACCGATCCGGTCCGGATGTACATGCGCGAGATGGGCACGGTCGAGCTGCTCACGCGCGAAGGCGAAATCGAGATCGCGAAGCGGATCGAGGACGGCCTGCGCCACATGGTGATGGCAATTTCCGCGTGCCCGACGACGATCGCCGACATCCTCGCGATGGCCGAGCGCGTCGCGAACGAAGAGATCCGCGTCGACGAACTCGTCGATGGCCTGCTCGATCCGAATGCTTCGGACTCCGCCGATACGGACGGTTTCTCCGCGAAGGAAGCCGAAGCGATCGAGAACGAGGACGAGGAAGCCGAAGAGGAAGAGGAAGAAGAGGAAGAGGAGGAGGACGACGGTGCCGCACAGGCGTCGGCCAACGCCGCCCAGCTCGAAGCCCTCAAGCGTGCATCGCTCGAAAAGTTCTCGCAGATCAGCGAGTGGTTCGACAAGATGCGCCGCGCGTTCGAGAAGGAAGGCTACAAGTCGAAGGCCTACCTGAAGGCGCAGGAAACGATCCAGACCGAGTTGATGACGATCCGCTTCACCGCGCGTACCGTCGAGCGTCTGTGCGACACGTTGCGTGCGCAAGTGGATGAAGTGCGTCAGGTCGAACGTCAGATCCTGCACATCGTCGTCGACAAGTGCGGCATGCCGCGTTCGGAATTCATCGCGCGCTTCCCGGGCAGCGAGACGGATCTCGACTGGGCCGAGAAGATCACGGCCGAAGGCCATTCGTACAGCGCGGTCCTGGCGCGCAACATCCCGGCGATCCGCGAACAGCAGCAGCGCCTGCTCGACCTGCAGGCGCGTGTCGTGCTGCCGCTGAAGGACCTGAAGGAAACCAACCGCCAGATGGCGGCCGGCGAACTGAAGGCGCGTCAGGCAAAGCGTGAAATGACCGAGGCGAACCTGCGTCTCGTGATCTCGATCGCGAAGAAGTACACGAACCGTGGCCTGCAGTTCCTCGACCTGATCCAGGAAGGCAACATCGGCCTGATGAAGGCGGTGGACAAGTTCGAATACCGTCGTGGCTACAAGTTCTCGACCTATGCGACGTGGTGGATCCGTCAGGCCATCACGCGTTCGATCGCGGACCAGGCGCGCACGATCCGTATTCCGGTTCACATGATCGAGACGATCAACAAGATGAACCGCATCTCGCGGCAGATCCTGCAGGAAACCGGTCTCGAGCCGGATCCGGCAACGCTCGCCGAGAAGATGGAGATGCCGGAAGACAAGATCCGCAAGATCATGAAGATCGCGAAGGAGCCGATCTCGATGGAAACGCCGATCGGTGACGACGACGATTCCCATCTCGGCGACTTCATCGAGGACAACAACACGGTCGCGCCGGCGGATGCCGCGCTGCATGCAAGCATGCGCGACGTCGTGAAGGACGTGCTCGATTCGCTGACACCGCGTGAGGCGAAGGTGCTGCGGATGCGCTTCGGTATCGAGATGAGCACCGATCACACGCTCGAGGAAGTCGGCAAGCAGTTCGACGTCACGCGTGAGCGGATCCGTCAGATCGAGGCCAAGGCGCTGCGCAAGCTGCGTCACCCGAGCCGTTCCGACAAGCTGAAGTCGTTCCTCGAAGGGAACTGATTTCCAGCGTCTCACTTGCGAACGCCGCCGGTATCCACGTGATGCCGGTGGCGTTTGTCTCCTCTGTCGTCTTTGTTGTTACAATGCCGGCCCGGCTTCGTTGCCGGGGCGACAGGTAGCACGCCTTGCTTCTCATCTGGGCCCCTAGCTCATGCTTGGTTAGAGCAGCGAACTCATAATTCGTTGGTGCCGGGTTCGACTCCCGGGGGGCCCACCAAATACCCTCAGAAAGCTCCTTCGGGAGCTTTTTTTACGCCCGTTATGTCTGGTAGTTTCAAATGCCAGGTCTATGAGAAAGCTAGGCTATGATTGTGAATATCGACATGCTCGCGCTTCTGTCACGGGCGAAACCTATCGGCCTAAGGGCATGGACGGATTCGGTTGATATCAGCCTACTCTGCGAGGATTTGAGATCAAGATAGGAAAAGGGCTGGCCTAGCTCGAAGACTGGAACGAAGACGATGGCGAAAAATAAAATCTCTGGAGGGGTGATGTCTGATTCGTCGAACAACGCAGGAGTGCAGCAGGAAGACCTCTTCTATGAAGATCGCTTTCTTGAAAGCTGGGCAGGTGCAATTATCACCAATCCCAGCACGGCCATTGTCGAGCTCGTTGCCAACTGCTGGGATGCCTATGCCACTGAGGTCAAAATAAGCTGGCCCGATCCGAAGAGCAACAAGCAGTTCTCCATCTCGGACAACGGCAAGGGCATGACGAAGGCCGAGTTCGATTACATTTGGCGTGCGATGTCCTATGACCGCATCGCGAAGGGGGGTGCCACAACTGCGCCGCCAGTAGGCTTAGAAGGTCTTCCTCGCTTCGTCTTCGGCAAGAATGGCAAGGGCCGATTTGCCAGCTTTTGCCTTACCAAGAACTATCAGATCACCTCGATAAAAGACGGCCAAAAGTTCGTCTACAAAGTCAGCAGGACACCCAATAAACCGCTAATCACTGAACTCGTGGAGTTCGTTGAGAAGGACGTGGAGGGGCATGGAACGACCATCACAGGTGAAGGTGAAATCCGTCAGATCAACCTCTCCGTGGAGCAGGCTAGAGAGCTTCTTGGTGGGCGGTTCCTCGCCAATCCGTCCTTCAAGGTCATCCTGAATGGGGCGCCGATTTCGTTTGCCGATATCAGCAAGTCATCCCTGTCCATTGTCGACGTTGATGTGCCACGCTACGGCACGGTAAAGATCTACCACATTGATTCGCGTAAGGCCGACAAGACCACCAAACAGCATGGGATCGCGTGGTGGGTGACGAATCGCGCAGTGGGTGACTGCAAGTGGCGCGGGACAGATGTGGAGCGCATTCTTGATGGCCGAACCGAGAAGGCCAAGCGCTTTACCTTCATTGTGCAGGCTGATTTTCTGAACAAGGAAAATGCAGTCAAGGAGGATTGGTCCGGCTTCCATGACAATAACGAGGCATGGCTGAAGACTAGGCCAATCGTTCAAGACAAGATCAAGGAAATCATTTCCAACACGAGTTATGCCGAACGCGAGGGGAAGCGGATCGCGGTTCTGGAGCGTGTTGGTGAGTCGGTTAATCTTCTTCCGCTACTGAGCAAAGAGCGAGTCACCACCTTCGTCAATGAGGTTGTGGATACATGCCCGAACTTTGGAGAGCAGGAAGTCGTTCAGCTAACCTCCATTCTGGCGAAGCTGGAGAAGAGCAAATCGCAGTATGGCTTGCTGGAGATCTTGCACAACCAAGATCCGAACGACTTGGACGCCCTTCATGAAGTGCTGAGCCAATGGACCATTGGCATGGCGAAGGTGGTGCTCGACGAGATCCAAGGGCGATTGAAGGTCATCAACGAACTGCGGATCAAGATTCAGGTGGCAGGCATTGACGAGGTCAAGGAGCTTCAACCTCTGTTTGCCAAGGGTCTTTGGATGTTTGGCGACAAGTTTGAATCAATTCACTTCACGTCCAACAAAGGGATGACGACGGTCATCCGCGAGCTATTTGATGGCAAGGCGGAGAAGGCTTCGCTGAACCGTCCCGACTTTGTCATTCGTGGCGACGGCAGCACAGGCTTCTATTCCCTTCCGTCTTACAACGAAGATCACGAAGAGGTCGGCGTTGGCCATCTTGTAATCGTTGATCTGAAGACCACCAAGCTTTCGCTAGGCTCGAAGGAAAAAGAACAGATTTGGAAGTACGTGAAGGAGCTGAAGAAGAAAGGTTACATTCAGCCTGAGACACGGGTAGATGGCTTCGTTCTTGGTGATCAGATTGAAAGTGGAGAAGGTGGGACCCGCACCGAAGACAATGACAAGGTCAAAATTCAGCCCTTGCTCTACAGCATTATTCTGAGCAGAGCCGAACAACGATTGCTCAAGCTCTATGAACAGGTAAGGGAGGCACCGTTTCTTTTGGAGCAACAGGACGAGCTAAATAAGTTCGTTGAACCTGTCGCTGTCGCACAACCGTCGCTTGCCGAGACGGCGGGTGCGAAATGAACCAGAACGTCAATTGGATCACGTCTCCTTTGTCACCGTGAACAGTGAAGGTTGAACCCGCGTAGTTCAGTGGGATGCGCCCCGTCTCCAGCGCTCGGAAGATTCGAGAGAGAGTAGTCTTCCCAGAGTAGTTACGTCCGTAAAGGATGTTCAGGCGCTTGAAGTCCTGGACAGTGTTGCCACTGTCACGCAGGCTTTTCTTCCAGTTCAAGCCACTGAAGCTGCCGAAACTGGCAATGTCGATCTGAGTGATAGTCATCAGAACTCTTCCTGTAGGGGCTGTTTTCGTCATCAGGAGATTAGGGCGCTTAAGTCTCAGCTTACAACGAAATCGAATGGGTACGAGGAGGTTCGGCTAGGCTACGCCAGATTGGCAAACAATGGCTTGGAGCAGTGGACTTCAGTGTACGAACTCGCAAAAACTCGTTCTTCTTCGGAGGGACGAAAATAAGGCTCAAGTATGGCTGGCGGGCCTCAGCAGGATGCAACGCGATAAAGCGAAGGGCCATGGACAGAGGCCCTTTGCTGAGAGCAGTGGATTCTTTGTTGTCTGGTCAAAGGCTACACCTAGGCTACACGAGAAGCGTTATCTCAATAAAAACAGCAACTTGGCGAGCGTAAGTGCCTGATTTGCAAGGGGCTAAAATTCGACCAGCAAGCTCATAATTCGTTGGTGCCGGGTTCGACTCCCGGGGGGCCCACCAGATTCTCTTCCAGATTATCCAGGGAAGTTGTGCCGTTAAGCATGAGTCGGCCACTCCACCCATCACATTCTGACGAACGGCGACGCCATACCGCGGATCCATGCCGTCCCCATCGGCGCACACATTAGCGTGCGGATTTAGCGGCAACCTGCTTCTCAAGCGCCTCGTGCGCACGCATCGCGCTATCGGCGTCCACGCGGTCAGCCAAGACTTGTCCGAGTTGGCGCAGTTGGCTTTCCGTGAGGCCGACATTCATGCTGATGCGCATGTGCGCTTGTAATTGCGGCCCCACTCCGGGCATGGCAGCCAACATTGCGACGGTTGCGATTTCGCGGCTCTGCCAATCGAGATTGTCGCGTTCGAAGATGTCGCCGAACAGGTGAGTCTTAAGGTATTCGTCAATCGCCGGCGCGAAGTCGAACAGTGGCCCCTTGACCGCGCCACCCGCCAGCTTGGTCTGATTGGCGGTGCCTGCGGAAAGTAGCGCGTCCCCGGTCGGGATCGGACGACTGGGCGCGTGACCCGGTGCATCCTGGGTACCACGCTGCCTGCGCGTCTCAAGCACCTTCATCAACTCTCCAAGCGCGTTGAGGCTGCGCGGGAAGCCGGCGTACGCGTAGAGCTGCACCAGGACTTCCCGCGCGTCGGTGACGGTCAAGCCGGCGTCCAGCCCTTGATTCAACGCGCCATTCAGTCTGGCAAGATCGCCTTTCGCGGCGAATGCCGCGATCGGGACGATGGCCTGCTGGCGAGTCGACAGTGTTTCCGATGCGATCGATGTGCTTGTCACTTGGTGAGACTCCTGAGTAGTGGGAGCTGCGTGGCATCCTGCCACCAGCAATCCCAAAGACATAATCAAAGCAATGGCCCCATGGCGCCGAATGATTGACCTACCGGGCGTTGTATTGCTCATCCGTCACTTTCTCCATCCACTCGACGTTCTTGCCATCCACCGTGCCTGTGACAGCGAGGTGCGTCATCGCGTTGGCGCGAGCCGCGCCGTGCCAGTGTTTGACACCCGGCGGGCACCACACGACATCACCGGGATGGAGCTCGCGGATGGGTTTTCCCCATTCCTGCGTATATCCGACGCCGGAAACGACGACGAAGTACTGCCCCTTCGGGTGGGTGTGCCAAGCCGAGCGCGCACCAGGCTCGAACGTCACCAAACCGCCCGATGCGTTGATGTCTCCGTTGGCCGGCCAAACCGGATCAATCCGTACCTTGCCGGTGAAGTAAGCCGCGGGGCCCGCTATCGAAGGCTGGCTGCCCGGGTGCATGATCTGTTGAGCTGCTGCCGATGCCGGCGCCGTTTGTGGCTCGGCAGCATCAGTTGCGGCAACATGACATGCTGCGACGTAAAGGATCGCTTTCAGGAGCGACGAGACTTTCATCTATTTCAATCCCTTCGTTCAGCGTGCGGTGTAGCCGCCATCGACCGGCAGTGCGACGCCAACCACGAAGGTGGAGCCGGGACTACATAGCCACAGAACGGCATCGGCGATCTCCTGCGCCGTGCCGAGTCGGCCAATCGGTACATCCTTCATCATTTCATTCATGACCGCCGCTTCCCCCTTCAGCATATCGGCGACCATTGGCGTTTCCACGATACCGGGACAGATAGAATTGATTCGGATTCCTTGAGATGCGTATTCGAGACCCGCGCTCTTCGTGAGTCCAAGCAGCCCGTGCTTTGTCGCGTGGTAAGCCGCTCGCCCCGGCACACCGACCAAGCCACCGAGAGACGAATTGTTGACGATCGCGCCATTGCCTTGCGAGCGCATCTGGATCAGCTCGTATTTCATGCATAGCCAAACGCCGCGCAGGTTGATCGCGTTGATGCGGTCGAACACCTCGCTCGAGACGTCTGCAGTTTCGACGGCCGGACTTTGAATGCCGGCATTGTTGAACGCGGCATCCAGGCGCCCAAACGTCTTCACCGTTTGCTCGACGAGCGACTTGACGTAGGCTTCGTCGGAAATGTCGCCGGCCAGGCCGATCACGCGATGGCCCGCCGCCGCAAGTTCTTGCGTCGCGGCATCGAGAACGTCGGCCCTGATGTCCGCGAGGGCGACTGAGGCGCCAGCGTTGGCGAATGCGCGTGCAGCCGCCAGGCCCATGCCGGAAGCGGCACCCGTCACGAGTGCCACCTGGCCGCTGAAGTCGTAGGTGATGGTCATAGTGGTTTTCCGAGATGTGTGGAACAGGTATTGAGCGTATCGGCAGAGATAGTCGTCGCCGCTCGCGGTGCTGATGCTGACAAGGCATGCATGCCGCTGGCGCCGGATAGCCGGAGCAGCAGACACAACACTGTCGGCGTCATCGGGCAGGACCCGTAAAACTCATCAACGCCCAACTTGGCCGCCGGCCGAGTCACACGGGATCAGTGAACTTTATTGCTTACGAGACTGGTTCGGTAGACCGTGGAATCGGCATACTCATGTGAATCTCTTTCATTAATGTTGAAAGAGAACCTCAGCGACGTGAGCGCAGGTTCGCGAGGGCTGCGGCTCGACGAGGTCCATCGCGCTCAGCACTGAGCCATGCGATGCTCGGTTTGGAAGCCCGCTTGCGCGTACGACTGCTCACGCGCCGGACGCGTAGCGTCATCAGCACGGACGCCGGCATACGACTGTCGAACGCGGTGGCCTATTGGTGTCGGTGCTTGAGGACTGGTGGCCGCTATTTACGAACGATCACCTGTATTACGCCAGTCGCCGGCAATTGCCTCCGGCGCTCGTATTGGCGATCGACACACTGCGCTGGCGCGAGAGACGGCCACGGGGACTGAAGTCACCCAGACGCGCCGGGCAATCTGACGAGGCACGGTTCCCGTAATCGCCGACGCTTCCCGCATCAGGCAATTGACCGTAGCAGGAAGGTTGCCTCGGAATGGTCAATGGCAGTGAAGGCAACTGGCGCCAGAGAGAATCGGAAGGGCGCCAGCAGGTCAGTTTCAGGCGGGCATCGGCTCGCGGCCGAAGGCTTCGAGTTCGCGCGCCAGTGACTGCGCGGCCAGTTCAACCAGTGCGCGGCCTTTTTCGCGCGTGGCCAGGCCGGGATCGGAACCGATGCGTCCGTCGGGGAAGCGGGCGCGGAAGTCGAGGGCGTCGCGGATCGGGCCGGTATTCGCTATCGGCGGCGCGTAGTCGGCCGACTTGATCGAATCGGGGAAGGCCCACTGTGTAATCGCAATCTCGGACGGGGTGGCATGCGCGCCGTGGCCCGTCGGGAACTGCTCCCGCGCCAGTTCGCCCACGCCTTCAAGATCCCACCAGTTGCAAAGCTTCAGCGCGAAGCCCGCACGGCGACGCGCAAAGCTGGCTTCGGCATAAAGTTCGGAGAACGCAGCATCGATCGATGAGATGTTGCCGCCGTGACCATTGAGGAACAGGATTTTCTCGAAACCGTGTGCCACCAGCGAGCGGGTCCAGTCGCCGATCGCGGCAATGAATGTGGACGGGCGCAGCGAGATGGTGCCGGGAAAGCCAAGATGATGCTGGGCCATACCGATATTGAACGTGGGTCCCACGAGGATATCGGCGGATTTTTCGGCTTCACGCGCGATGATCTCGGGACACAGCCAATCCGTGCCAAGCAGTCCGGTGGGGCCGTGCTGTTCGTTGGAGCCGATCGGCACGACGATCGTGCGGCTGCGCGTGAGGAACTGCTCGATTTCGGACCAGGTGGAAAGATGTAGAAGCATGACGACTCCTTGTTACGACTTTGCGGGTAGCTTGTTGGCGAGAATGATCAGTGCGGCGATGATCGGCAGCGTGGCCAGGATCAGCATGCCGAGGTGAAGGTTGCCGGTGGCTGTCTTCGCCCATCCGATGATGGCCGGGCCCCAGAAGCCGCCTGAAAGCCCGATCGTGTTGATCAGCGCGATGCCGCCTGCTGCCCCGGGGCCCTTGATGTATTCGGAGGGCATGGCCCAGAACACCGTGTAGGTCATCCACAGTGCGCAGGTGCCGAGCGTGAGCAGCACCAGCGATGCGGCGAGATTGCCGTCGACGAGGGTGGACGCGGCCAGCAGCAGGCCCCCGATGGTTGCGGGCACCGCGCTATGGAAACGGCGTTCGCCCGCCCGGTCGGACCGGCGCCCCATGTAGTACATGCCGAACGCCGCTGCAATATAGGGGAGGGCCGAGTACCAGCCGAGTTGTACGGTGTCGCTCACGCCCTGGGCCTTGATGAGGGTCGGCAGCCAGAAGCTGATCGCATAGATGGCGGCGATGATGCAGAAGTACGCGAAGGCCAGCACATAGACCCGGACGTCACGCGCCACGGCGAGGAAAGAATGATTGTGCCCCGCCGCGGATCCGATCTCGCTCGCGAGCAGGCGCTTTTCGTCCTCGGTCAGCCACGCCGCATCGGCCGGCCGGTTCGGCACGAAGAACAGGGCGAGCACGCCGAGCAGGATACAAGGCAGGCCCTCGACCAGGAACATCCATTGCCAGCCGGCCAGTCCGCCGGCGCCGGACAGCGCTGTGATCAGCCACGCCGATACCGGTCCACCGACAATGCCGCCGAGCGGGCCGGCAAGGAACACGACGGCGATGGCGCGCGCCATGCGCTGCGGGCCATACCAGCACGACAGGTAGTAGATCATGCCCGGCGCAAAGCCCGCTTCGAAGATGCCGAGCACGAAGCGCATCGCGTAGAACATCGGCACGTTACGCACGAACAGCATGCAGGCCGAGGTAATGCCCCACAGCACCAGGATGCGGCTGAAGGTCTTGCGCGCGCCGATGCGCGGCAACATCAGGTTACTGGGTATCTCGAACAGTACGTAGCCGATGAAGAAGATTCCGGCGCCCACGCCGTACGCGGCATCGGAGAAGCCGAGGTCGCTTTGCATCTGGAGCTTCGCAAAGCCGATGTTGACGCGGTCGAGGTAGGCGAACAGGTAGCAGCTCAGCAGGAACGGCAGTAGCCGCCAGTTGATCTTGCTGTAGAGGTTTGAGGTGTCGCCTACCGCACTTTCGCTCGGGATTGCCAGCATGCCAGTCTCCAATGTCGTACGTGGTACCGCCCTGATGCATCGGATAGTGGCAGCGCGACGTGCAATCACCAACAGCAACCATGTCCACACTTCGTTGCCTACTGGGCAACGCATCTGGTATGGTGGGCGTCTGGCGATAGTGGCGGTAATCATCGGACGGATGGTTCGACATGCGTGAAATCAATCAGCAGCGGCTGCGCTACTTCCGCGCAGTGCTCGAGCAAGGGACCATCCGCGGCGCCGCCGAGAGCCTGAACACCTCGCCGTCGGTGATTACCCGGCAGATCCGGCTGCTCGAGGACGAACTGGGCGCGACGCTGTTCGAGCGGCAGGCGCGCGGCGTCAGGCCGACCGAAGCCGCTGCGCACCTGCTCGAGTTCTGGCGCGGCTACCGCTCCCATCAGGAGCGGCTCGAGGATCAGCTCCACGCGCTCAAGGGCCTGAAGCAGGGGCAGGTTCAACTGGTCCTGAGCGAAGGCTATGTGGATGCGCTGGTCAACGAGGTGCTGGCGCCATTCTGTGCGCAGTACCCGTTGCTCGACATCGGAATGGAGATCCTCGGAGTGGATCAGGTGCTGGAAGCCGTGGCGGAAAGCCGCGCGCATCTCGGGCTTGCGTTCAACCCGCCGCCGCACCCGCGTATCGAGTATCTGGCGAGTTCGTCGCAGGCGGTCGGCCTGCTGGTGCGGTCCGACCATCCGCTGGCATTGCGCGGCGGCCCGGCCAGCGTCGAGGACATGTTGTCGTGGCCGCTGGCCATGATGCCGGCATCGTTCGGTGTCGGGCATGCGGCCAAGATGCTCGAATTTGCCGAAAACATTACGATACGGCCGAAGCTGGTCACCAATTCACTCACGGCGCTCAAGCAGTTCGTCGCCTACGAAAACTACATGACGCTGATCGGCGGCGAATTCGCGGCGTATCGGGAGATCGCCGCCGGCACGCTCACGGTGGTGCCGATCGATCATCGGCTCTTCAAGGGCACCCAGGCGCGGTTGCTCGCGAAGGCAGGGCGGCCGTTACCGGCGGCCGCGCTCAAGCTCCTTGAACATATTTTGCGGGACATGCCGATGTTCGCGCGGGGCGGCGAGTAGAAGAATAAGCGGACAGGTCATGACTCAGTCGGTTGACGCTGCCCGGCTGGATTGCGATGCCGCAACGCTTCGCGGGTTTTTCTTTGTGCGCCGGCTGAATGTGTCGAACGTATTGAACACGTCCGCGCCGGCGCCGCCTGTCGTATCGCCGCCACCAGGAAAACACGGAGCGCGTGCGGTCCCGATATCAATCGAAGTATGCTGTAGCGCGACCTGCGCGCGCGATCGGGATTCGTCGAGCACGCGAACCGCAGACCAGCGCCGCGCTCCGTCCGGCAGCCATAACAAACACACACCGACTTCGCCCGACAGTGGGGCGACCATCATGATCATGCTGCGTTCGTGGGTTGCGATTCTCTCGTTGCTGATGCTTGCCGCGTGCGCCAGCCTGCCGCCGCAGGTCGATCGCGAGCCGACGCATGCATATACCGACACCGCAAACACGCGCCTCGGCATCGCGTTCAGCCAGCAGGCCGCCGCGCATCCGGGGCAGGACGCGTTTCATCTGCTGCGTGATCCCGTCGACGCACTCGATGCCCGCGTGCTGCTCGCCGATCGCGCGGACCGCTCGCTCGACCTGCAGTACTACATCTGGCACGACGACCTGACCGGCCACGAACTCGCCGACGCGATCATCCGCGCGGCCGATCGCGGCGTACGCGTGCGCGTGCTGCTCGACGATCTCGGAACGAATGCGGACGATCGCAAGCTGCTCGAGATCGGCTCGCATCCGAACATCGAGATCCGGCTATTCAATCCGGTCGCGACGCGCCACTTCAAGAAGATCGGCACGGTGTTCGAGTTCTCGCGCGTCAACCGGCGCATGCACAACAAGGCGATGATCGCGGACAACCAGGCGGCGATCGTCGGCGGCCGCAATATCGGCGACGAGTACTTCGGTGCGTCGTCGATGCTGGAATTCGGCGACCTCGACGTGGTCGTGCACGGTCCCGTCGTGAATGACATCTCGACCGAGTTCGACACGTTCTGGAATTCGCCGTATGCGTTTTCGGTCAATGCGCTGGTCGGGCATGACGCCGCGCCGGGCGGCCTCGATCGCGAGCGCGAACGGCTGCGCGATTACCTGCGCGCGATGGAGGACGATCCGTACGTGCTCGAGGCGCACCAGCGGCTCGACCAGATCGTGCATGGCCAGGGCACGGAGTTGTCATGGGGTCGCGCGACGGTCCTGTACGACGATCCGGCGAAGATCGCGCGAGCCCCGACGGACAGCGAAGGACACCTGATGCCGCAACTGCGCGCGCTCGCGTTGCGGCCCGAGCGTGAACTGCTGATCGTGTCGCCGTATTTCGTGCCGGGCAAGGACATGGTCGAGCGGCTGCGTGCGCTCACGGCGCGCGGCGTGCGCGTGACGATCCTGACCAACTCGCTCGCGTCGACCGACGTCGCGGCCGTGCATGCGGGTTACCGGCGCTATCGGCGGGAGCTGGTCGAGGCCGGCGTGCGGCTTTACGAGCGGCGGCCGTCCGGCGACACGAGCATCTCGAAGCAGGTCATCATCGGTTCTTCACGTGCGTCGCTGCATGCGAAGACCTATGTGTTCGATCGCAAGAGCATCTTCATCGGTTCGATGAATCTCGACCCGCGCTCGCTGAACCTCAATACCGAGATCGGCGTGTATTGCGAAAGTCCGGCCATTGCGTCCGACGTCGCGACGGACCTGGAGCCGCGGCTCGATCAAATCGCATGGCGGGTCGAATCGAGGACCGATCCGTCCGGCAACGGGCAGCTCAAGTGGATTCAGACCGACGCGGACGGAAAGGCGATCGAGCTCGACCACGAACCGGAAGTGTCGGCGGCGCGGCGCATGGAAGTGTGGTTTCTCGGCTTGTTTCCGATCGAATCGCAGCTGTGATCGCGCTTGCGCTTGCCCGCGACAACGGCGGGCCGCGTATCCGCACGCACATCGTCGATCCGGACGCGACGCCCGGATCGCCGCGCACAGGTTCCGGGCGGGCTTTCGAAATCATCCGCGCCCGGAACCGCACCGCTCAGCGCACGATCAGCGCGCGAAATCCGACGTGCTCTGGATGAACGTGTTCAGCTTCGAGATGTTCACGCTGCCGAAGCCCGTCGTCGCGTCCCAGCCGGCCTTTGCGTTGTAGCCGTACGATCCGCTGCCGTTGTTGCCGGACGTCACGTCGTGGAGCACGGCCGCGTTGCTCGGAAAGTACTTGTAGATGCTCGACGCCGGGAAGCCGAGCGCGTTGTTGTTCGCCGATTGCAGCCGCGCCCAGATGCCGGTGAAGATCGGCGCGGCGAGGCTCGTGCCGCCTTCGTTGTTCAGGTAGCCCGAGCCCCACAGCGTGTCGGACGTCTGGCCGTTCACCACCAGGATCGCGCCGGTGCGCAGGTCGGCGTCGAAGCCGACGTCCGGCAGCGCGCGCTTGGTCGACCCGGTGACGCTCGACGATTGCCACGACGGCGCGGCTTCATACTTGCTGTAGCCGCCGCCCGTCGACCACACGGTGCCCTGCTGCCAGCTCGGATCGTTCCACACGATTTCGCTGTTGTACGCGTTGGTCGACGTATTGGTGAACAGCGTCGTGCCGCCCACCGCGATCACGTAAGGCGACGTCGCGGGTTCGCTCACCGTGTAGGTCGAGCGCGATGGCTTACCGCTCGCGCATTCGTATGCGCCGTGGTCGCCCGCCGACACCGAAAAGGTCTGCCCCTGCGCGACGGCCTGCTTGAAGATGGTGTCGTCGGTCGCCTGCGAGCCGGTGCTGTACGCGGACGATTCGCACACGCCGAGCGACACGTTGATGACCTTCGCGACGTTGTCGCTCACCGCCTTGTTGTACGCGGCGGTGATCGCCGTGAGCGTCATCGACGGCGCCACGTAGAACACGACCTGCTTCACGCTGCCGCCGGCAGTGCCGACGATCGACTGGCTGTCGAGGTTCCATTCGACGGTGCCGGATGTATCGGTGTACGAACTGCCTGACGGCCCTGTGTGGACGACGCTGCTGCCGATCGTGCCGAGGCCGTTGTTCGCGGCGAACGTGTTGAGGTCGCTGACCGTCTGCGACAGGTCGCCTTCGGAGATGATGCCGACCGTGGTCTGCGAGGCCGTCGGCGTACCGTCGCCGCCATAAAGCGACGAGAACTCGGTCGGATTGTGCGGCACCGCGGATGCGCCGGCGGGAATCGTCAGGTTGCTGGTGTTGCCTTGCGGCTTGCTGCCCGCGCCGGTATGCATGAGCTCGACGTTCTGCAGGCCGAGCACGGCGCCGACGATGCCGCCAATCGCGTTCGGCACCTGCGCGGCGTCGGTGTTCGCGTAGACGCTGCGGCCGTTGTGCGTGAAGCGCTTGAGCGTCGTGCGGAACGCCGACTTGATCGTTGCCGCGGTGCCGGATGCCGACACGAGCAGGCGGTTCGGCGCGACCACGACGTTGACGAAGCCGGCCTTGCGCAGGTGCTCGACGACGGAGGCAACCTGCTGGTCGGTCGGCGCGTACTGCGCGGCGAACCGCGCCGGCGTGAGGAACTGCTTGTAGTGCGGCGAGCCGGGCGTATGCAGGTCGCGCAGGTACTGGTCGAGTTGCGCTTCGTTGCGCAGGTTCAAACCGAGCACGATGTCCACCGATTCGCCGGGCGCCATCTCGGTGGCAGTTGCCGCAGCGGCGGCGGTGCTGGCGGCCGGTGCGCCGGCGGTACTGCTGCTTTCACCTTGCTGGACGAGCGGCAGGAATCCCTTGGTGCGCGTTTCCGTCCAGCCGGCGGCCGGTGCGGCATGGACGGCCGTCATGCCGAACGAAGCGGCTGCCGCGGCGGCGAACGCGAGCTTGACGATGCGGATGTGCTTTTGTTTCTTGTCTGCAACCTGATTCATTTTGAATTACCCCTCCGGTTGAACATCGAACGGCATGAACAACAACAGTCGACGGCGGCGCGGATCGTGTGCCGCCGATATCCGTCGCGCTCGCGCGGATGGCGCGAGCACGACGGGGCCTTTCGCCCGAGCCGGAAAGGTGGTGGCCTCCGGGAGCGAAATGCTTGAATGCCAGGTAGTGGTGGCGCTGCGCTGCGTTGCGGGTCGGCCGCGCGAGCAGGCTTGATGCAGGCGGGATCGCTAGAGCAACAGTTTCGGTATCCTGCTCATTCGGTTCGGTCCTTCGGCCCGCTGCCGGACGGCAGCTGCCCAATGAAATGCATCGGGATGTTGCATGCGCCGACGGATGAGAGGCGATCGGCGGCGAGAACTTCGGTGCAGCGGAAGCGAAATGCGTCGAGCGGAATCGAGTGCGTGGTTTGCAATGTGTCAGATTGCTTGCATCGGACGGTATCAAGAACGAAAGTTCGGTGTCAAACTTTTTCTGATTATATGAAACAAAATTAAATGAATTAAGCTGAAATGCTTTTGAAAAGATCGGGGGTATTTTGTAATTTTCGAAACCCGATTTGGTTGTAATCGCAACTTCATCGGGCGGATCATTCTCGGTTCGAATCGTAATGGACGAACCGTTGTGGAAGAAACATTCGAATCGTCGGTGCCGGCGCCATCAACGAACTTTGCCGGGCGAGCGCCCGGCGCATGTCACCCCGCGTTCGTCTGCCACCCGAGCCCGAGGCTCTTCTGCAGCGATACGTAATCCTTGATGAGTTCGGCCTTTCCAGCGATCACGTTCTGCTGCGCGGCCAGCGCCTCGCGCTGCGTATCAAGCAGATCGATCGTCGATGCGACGCCCGCGCGATAGCGCTGGTCCATCAACGTGGCCGAATGCGTGGCCGACGTCTGCACCTTGGTGAGCGCGACCACGTGTTCGCGCTGGTGTCCGTAGCGCTGCAGCGCCGTGTTCGCGTCCTGCAATGCGCCCAGCACGGCTTTCCGGTAATTCGCCTCCGCTTCGTCGCGCGACGCTTCGGCCGCCCGTACCGCGCCGCGCGTGCGGCCGAAGTCGAGAATGTTCCATTGCAGATACGGCGCACCGACCCACGTGAAGTTCTGCTTGCGGAACAGGTGGCCGGGGTCCGTCGCGCTGAAGCCGAGATCGCCGAGCAGCGTCACCTTCGGGAAATAGTCGGCGATGTGCTCGCCGATCTGCGCATTGCTCGACGCGAGCCGACGCTCGGCCGCGCGGATGTCGGGCCGCTGCTTGAGCAGCGCGGCCGGATCGCCGACCGGCACGCTGCCGGGCAGCATCGGCAGCGTACTCGATGCCGACAGCGCGGCATCGAGCGCGCCGGGCGCGCGTCCGGTCAGGATCGCGAGCCGGTCGAGCGACTCCGTCACCTGCGCATCGAGCGGGATCAACGACGCGCGCGTGTTTTCGACCTGCGTGGTCAGGCGTTCGATGTCCACATCGGCCGCGACGCCGCGCGCGCGGCGCTGCTGCGTGAGTTCGAGCATCCGTTGTTGCAGTTCGGCCGTGCGCTGCGACAGCGCGAGCCGTTGCTGCTGGTCGCGCAGGTCGACGTACGCGGTCGCCACTTCGGCCGCGATCGACACCTGCGTGTCGGCGAGGTCGGCGTCGACGGCTTCCGCCTGCGCGGACGCGGCTTCGACCGCGCGGCGCGTGCCGCCGAACAGATCGATTTCCCAGGTCGCGTCGAAGCCGGCCGAATAGAGCTGCAGCGGGCCCGAGCCGCCCAGCGACGGCGATGAACCGCCCGACTGGTTCGAGTTGCCGGACGGCAGCAGCGAGCCGAGCGCGCTGACGTCCGGTTCGCGCGCACGGATCGCGGCGACGGTGGCCGACGATTTCGGCAACTGCGCGGCGCGCTGTTGCGACAGCTGCGCGCGCGACGCGCGCAACCGGGCCTGCGCGGCCTGCAGATCGGGGTTGTGCGCGAGCGCGGCAGCGATCAGGTCGTCGAGCTGGCGATCGCCGAGCGCATGCCACCACGCACTCGGCGCGGGCGCGGTGGAGTCGACGCCGGTGGTGGGCGCACGCACGAAGGTCGGCGCGTCGGGTGCCGCGGGTGCGCCGCGGTAGTCGGGGCCGACGGTACAGCCGGCGAGCAGGCAAGCGGCTGCGCACAGCGTGAGCGCAGGGCGGCGGGGCAGGGAGAAGGGCTTCATCGTGTAAGACGGTTCAATGGCCGGACGACATCGGCTGCGGACCGCGCGGCGTCTTCAGCAGCAGCGCGAGCGGCACGCACGCGAGCAGCGCGAGACCCAGCAGGTAGAAGGTTTCGGAATAGGTCATCACGATGGCCTGGATCTGGATCTGCTGCGCGAGCTGACCGAGCGCGCGCAGATGCGAATACGCGAGGTCGCCGGTGTTCGCGAACCAGTTCGCCGCGTAGGCAGACAACCGTTCCTGCCCGATCAGCGAATTGGCGCTGACCGATTCGCGCAGCGCGGCCGCATGGAAGGTCGTGCGCCGGTCGATCACGGTGCCGATGATCGCGAGCCCGATCGAGCCGCCGAGGTTGCGCGCCATGTTGTAGAGCCCGGCCGCGTCGCCCGAGTCCTCGCGCGCGACGGCGGCCATCGACGCCTGGTTCAGCGGCATCATCGCGAGCATCTGGGCGACGCCGCGAATCAACTGCGACCACACGAAATCATGGCCGACGCTCTGCGCGGTCAGGCCGATGTCGAGCATGCAGCTCAGGCAGAACAGCAGCAGCCCCGAGATCACGAGAACGCGGAAGTCGACCTTGCCGAGCAGGCGCGGCAGGATCGGCATCACGAGAAACGCGGGCAGCCCCGACAGCAGCATGATCGCGCCCGCCTGCTCGGCGTTGTAGCCCGCGACGATCGCGAGGAACTGCGGCAGCAGGTACGACACGCCGTACAGCCCGGCGCCCACCGCGGACACGATCACGATCACGCTCGCATAGCGCGGATTGCGCATCAGCGACAGGCGCATGATCGGCCGCTGCGCGAACCGCTGCGACAACGCGATCAGGATCATGCCGGCGAGCGACACGCAGCTGAGCGTGACGATCATCTGCGACTCGAACCAGCGTTCGCGCTGGCCTTCCTCGAGCACGACGGTCAGCGAGCTCAGCCCGATCGCGAGGCCCGCGATCCCGAGCCAGTCGGCGTTGAAGAACGTGTTCCATTGCGGACGGTCGGACGGCAGCCCGAACACCAGCAGCGCCATCAGCAGCAGGCACACCGGCAGGTTCAGGAAGAAGCACCAACTCCAGCTGACGTTCTCCGCGAGCCAGCCGCCGAGCACGGGGCCGAACAGCGGGCCGAGCAGCACGATCAGCCCGAACAGCGTCATCCCCACCGGCAACTGCGACAGCGGCAGCCGCGTGCGGATGATGGTTTGCGCGGTGGGGATCAGCGCGCCGCCCGTGAAGCCCTGGCCGATGCGACCGGCGATCATCATCGCAAGCGAATTCGACCAGCCGCACATCATCGAGAACGCGATGAACAGCGCGGCATTCGTCAGCAGGAAGTTGCGCAGCCCGAACACGCGCGTGAGCCACGCGGCGAGCGGGATCATCACGATTTCCGACATCAGGTAGCCGGTCGAGATCCACGTGCCCTCGGTGCCGGTCGCGCCGATTTCGCCCTGGATCTGCGGCAGCGCGGAGTTCGTGATCGAGATGTCGAGCGTCGCCATCAGCGCGCCGAGCGCGCCGGCGGCGACCGCGATCCAGTCGGTGATGCTCGCGCGGCCTTCGTGCGGCGGCGCGGGCGGGGTGGCGGCGGTATCAGCCATGGCGGTTCTCGTTGTCGTCCGGGCGCGTGTCGACGTCGACGGTCACGGACAGCCCCGGCACCAGCATGCGTGGCGTGTGCGCGTTCGCGGCGAGGCGGATGCGCACCGGCACGCGCTGCACGATCTTCGTGAAGTTGCCGGTCGCGTTTTCGGGCGGCAGCAGCGCGAATTGCGCGCCGGTGCCCGGTGCGAAGCTGTCGACGGTGCCGCTGAGCGTGTCGTCCGGCAGCGCGTCGACGTGCAGCTCGACAGGCTGGCCGATGCGCATCCGGCCGATCTGCGTTTCCTTGAAGTTCGCGACGAGGTAGATCGCGTCCACCGGCACGACGGTCAGCAGGCGCGTGCCGGGCTGCACGTACTGGCCGACGCGCACCGTGCGGTCGCCGACGCGGCCGTCGAGCGTGCTGCGCACGATCGTGTTGTCGAGGTCGAGCCGTGCCTGCGCGGCGCTGGCCTGCGCGGCTTCGAGCTGCGCGCGCGCCTGCTGCAACTGCGCGGTAAACGACGCGATCTGCGTGCGGGCGGCGGCGATCGACGCAGTGTTCGCGGCGAGCGTCGCGGCGGCCTGGTCGCGCGTGCTCTTCAGGTCGGCCACGCGCTCGTGCGTCTCGGCGCCGGTCGCCGCGAGCGGCGCGTAGCGTGCGTATTCGTCGCTCGCGTGCCGTGCGTTGATCTGCGCCACCTTCGCCTGCGCTTCGGCCTGCTCGAGGTTCGCGCGCTGCTGGCTGATGTCGGCTTCCGCGCGCGCGATGTCGGCGCGGCGCGCGTCGACGGTCGCGGTCGACTGCGCGAGCGCCACCTGGTACTGGCGGACGTCGAGCCGCACGAGCGGGTCGCCGGCCTTGACCACCTGGTTGTCGCGCACGTAGACGTCGGTCACGTAACCGGCGACCTTCGGCGCGGCCGTCATGTTGTCGGCCTGCAGATAGGCGTCGTCGGTGCTTTCGATGAAGCGGCCGACCGTCCACCAGCGGCCGAGCGCCACGGCGCCGCCGATGGCCGCGACCACGGCGACGGCGATCAGGATGTGCCGCCGCCTCGAACCGACGTTGCGTGGCGATGCGGTTCCCTGACGATTTTCTTTCAGTGACGGGGGTTGCGACGTCGACATGAGGTCATCCAATTTATTCCAGGCGGACGAATTATTCCAGTCGGTAAAAATCTGTCAAGTAGAATGTGGTTCGATCGAGTGACGAGGAAGACATGAACGAAGCGAAGAAGCTGCGCCGTACGTCGACGGGCGGCTACGCGCGCGGCGACGAGACGCGTCGGCGAATCATCGATGCGGCGATCGAATTGTTTGGCGAACACGGATTCGCGGGCGCATCGACGCGCGACATCGCCGCGAAGGCCGGCGTGAACGCGCCGGCGCTCCAGTACTACTTCGAAAACAAGGAAGGCGTGTACCGCGCGTGCGTCGAGGCGATTGCCGAGATCGGCTGGAGCGTGCTCGGGCCGGCAGTCGAGCATGCGCGCGCGGCGCTCGACGCGGAGGCGGACGTCGACGCGCTGATCGACGCGTTCATCGTCATCCTGCGCACGCTGGCCGACCGGATCTTCACGGTGCCGAAGACGCTGGGGCAACGGATGTTCTTCGCGCGCGAGCAGGTCGGGCAGGAGCCGGCAGGCGCGACCGACATTCTGATGAAGCGCGTGCGCAAACCGTTGAACGACGTGAGCGCCGAACTGGTCGGCCGGATCTCCGGGCGGCCGGCCGACGATCCCGTCACGCAGTTGCGCACGATGAGCCTGTTCGGGCAGTTGACGGTGTTCCACCTCGTGCAGCGCTCGGCACTGCAGTTGCTCGACTGGGACGGGTTCGACGGTGAAGGCGGCGCGCTGCTGATGGCGACGATCGCCGACCAGACGCGCGTGCTGCTCGAACACTGGCATGCGCAGCGCGGTGCCATTGTCGACGAAGCGCCGGTCGGCTTACGGCGCGGCGCGGGCGTGAAACGCGCGGCGAAGCCTGCTGCATCGACCGCCGCCGCGAAGCGCGTGCCGCGCACGAAGAAGCCGGCGGCACGCTGAGCGGCACGCGCGATCAGTTCGGCTTGCGCTCCGGCGGCGGCGCGGGATGCGTGTCGGCGGCAGGCATGTCGGCGGCATCGCCATCGTATTCGGGGCCCACGGGTCGCGAACCTTCGTCATACGCGACGAGGCTGCGCTGCGGATTCGCGATCCGGATTCCGCGTTCGCGGAACATCACCGCGATCCGCCGGTTGAACTCGCGCTGCACGCCCCAGCGTGCCGAGTCCTTGCACTGGATCTGTCCCGCCAGCGCGATCATCGCGCCGTCGACCTGGTCGATGCCCCAGTAGCTGAAATCCGACAGGATGCCGTCCTTGTAATTCGGGTCGTCGCGCAATGCGGCGCCGATCTCTTTCAGCGTCGCGATCGCGAGATCGATGTCCTGCCCGTAGGCGATGCTGACCTTGACGGCCGCATTGCCGAGCCCGCGGTTCGTGTTGTTGACGGTCGTCACCGAGCTGAACGGGATCGTGTACAGCGACCCGTCGCCCCCGCGCAGCCGCACGGTGCGGATCGACAGGTATTCGACCGTGCCCGACACGCCGGCGAGCGTGACCCAGTCGCCCACCTGCATCGCGTTCTCCATCAGCAGGAAGATCCCGGTGATGAAATCCTGCACGAGCTTCTGCGAGCCGAAGCCGAGCGCGACGCCGAAGATGCTGGCGCCGGCGAGCAGCGGGCCGATGTTCACGCCGATTTCGCTGAGGCCCGTCAGCACGACGACGAGCGCGATCAGGATGAACAGCAGCGAACGAAGCATCGGCAGCAGCGTGCGCAACCGCGCCGCGCGCACGAGATTGCCTTCGCGCGTCCATAGCTGCAGGCGCCGCTCGATCGCGATGTTCGCGGCTTCCCATACGAGCAGCGCGACGATGGCCGCGATCGCGATCGTGATCAGCGCCGATGCGAGCCGATGGCCGATCGTGCCGGTCCCGAACGCATGGAAGATCGGCACGCCCCAGGTCTGCAGCAGCAGCACGACGGTCACGACGGCGATCACCGCCGACACGATCTGGCGCATAAGCGGGTAGTAGCGGTACGCGTGCAGGTGGACGAGCGTGCGATCGTCGTCGCGGCGCTGGAACAGCCGCGCGAGCGCGCCGAACACGACGATCGACACGATCCGCATGCCGACGATCACGGCGATCGAGCGGCCGCCGAGCGTGATCAGCACGCGGTAGCCGTTGTGGACGTCGAGCGCCCACACGAACCACAACGCCATCACGACGAACACCGATACGGGCGCCCACGCGTCGGCGAGCGCGTTGCCGATCACCGCGAAGGCCGGCCGCTCGTCGCCGGCCGCGCGGATGCGCGCGGCGACCGGCTGGCGGCACCGCAGGATCAGCGCCGAGATCATCAGGTGGCCGACCAGCGCGACGGCTTTCAGCAGCGCGACGTGACCGGCGTCGCTGAGGCCGAAGCTCCCGGCGAGCTCGACCGCGGCGGTGCAGGCGCCGAGGACGATCGCGATCCGCGCGATCGAGCGCTGTGCGAACGCGGCCCACGCATCGCTGATGTGCAGCAGCCGCAGCTGCGGCGCATCGGGCTGGAAGAACAACCGGCTGACGATCGTCACGAGGCGGCAGATCACGTAGATGTCGATCAGCGATTCGAGTGCGATTTCGGTCGGCGTGCCGGCGTCGTCGAGCAACGACATCGTCAGGCTCGCGACGCCGACGAACACCAGCAGCGGCACGACCCGCAGCGCGAGGCTGATCAGCGCGCGCGGCATCCGGCGCAGCAGCGTGGTGTTGCGCCGCGCATGGCCGCGGCCTTGCGACGACGTATCGGGCCTGCCGGTGCCGTCCGCCCTGGCGGCGGCGTCGACCGTCGAGGCTGGCGCCGTGTGGTCGTCCGGGCCGGGCGGCTCGGACCCGGCGGGCTCGGCTGGCCCGGCTGACTCGTCTTCGGCAACGCGCGACGATTCGGCGCGACGCGCGCTCAGGGTGCCCAGCGCGCGCCGCAGCAGCCGCCGCGCGAACCATTCGATGACGAATGCCGGCACGAGCACGGCAAGGATGATCCCGATCGCGCGCGTGAGGTCCGCCCGTGCGTCGGCGCGGACCAGCCGCTCGTGCCACCAGTTGCCCACGGAGCCGACATCGAGCAGCGAGCTCAGCGATTCGCGCAGCGCGCCGCCGATTTGGGCGGCCCAGCGCGATCCCTGCCGGACGACCAGCGACGCGAGCCCGTTCGTCGTCAGCGCGGCGGGGGCGGCGGCAGCCGATGCCGCGCTGGCCGGCGCCGCGCCGCTCGCCGGCAGCGCGGGCGTGTTCAGCACGCCGACGGCCGCGATCGCGCGCAATGTGGTTTCGACCTGTTCGCGTTCGCGCGGGTTTTGCAGGACGGAGAGCGCCTGCTGCGCCTGTTGCGGCGTCAGCGCGGGCACGGCGCCGGAGGCGGCCGATGCGGCGGCATGGGCGGGAGCGGCCGCGTGGGCGGCCGAGACGACAGCGGCGAGCAGCCAGCCGAGCAGGAAATGTCGCATGAGTAGGCGTGCGGGCGCGCGCCGAAGCGTGGCCCGCCGGTCTGGACGATGGACGGAAGTTAACATGATCGCGAGCGCCGCCGAATAGTTCCGTCGATGAATATTCGATTCGGGCATACCGCACCGGGCATGCTGGATGCGGATTCCTGACGAATCAGCGTTCCTCATCGTGAAAGACCGGCAGCACGTGCTCGGCGATTTCTTCGATGACCTCGCGCACCGGCCGGTCCGAGCCGGGATTCAGCGTGACATGGTGCGTGCCGGCCGCGCGCATGTCCCGGAGAATGCCGATCAGCGCGTTGCGTCCGGTTGCGTAACCGAGCGACAGCGCGGTGGCCGGCGCGTCGCGATTCGCATCGAGATCGAGCCGCATCGACACGCCGAACGCGCGAAAGGCCGGTTGGGCGAGTCGCTCGACCGCCGCGCGCCACATCGAATGGCGCGCCCGCTGCGTGTCCGGATCGCGATGGTACGTCATCCAGCCAATCGCGTTCCGTGCGATCCAGTCGACGCTTTGTCCGCCGGTGCCGACCGCGAGCATCGGCACCGCGTCATCGCCGCGCGGCAGCAGCGTGAACTCGGGTGCGTCGGGCGGCCTTTCGTCGGGCACCACGCGGGACGGCACGGCGAGCGCGGCCGCGACGATGTCCCAATGCCGGCGATACCGGTCGCGCCGCGTTTGCGCGTCGACGCCGAACGCCGCATATTCGGGCGGCCGGTCGCCGGAGCCGAGGCCGAGGATGAAGCGTCCGCCGGACAGCGTCGCGACCGACAGCGCGCCCTTCGCGACATGCAGCGGATGACGCAGCGGCAGCACGATCGCGCCGCTCGCCAGCACGATCCGGCGCGTGCACGCCGCGAGCGCGCCGAACAGCACCCACGGATCGAGATGCCCGACCGGGTCGGGATAGTCGGCGCTGTTCAGCGGCACGTCGCGAATCCACAGCGCGCGAAAACCGAGCGAATCGGCCAGCGCCGCGAGTTCGAGCTGCTCGTTGAAATCCGCGACGGTGTGACCGCTGCGCAGCAGCGGCAACGTCAGGCCGATCGACAGTCGCTCGGCCGAGAAGACGCGATGCGCGACGTCGGCGCGGTCGAAGGCGGGCAGGGACATGTCCATTCCTTGAAGACGGGGCGAAGCGCTCGCGCGCCGTACGGTGTCCGAATGCTAACGTGTTCGCGATGTTCGCGACGCGATCCGCAGCGTCGTGCCCTGCGGCGCGAGACCGAGGCGCGCCGCCACGTGACGCGACGCCGGGTCAGGCGCCGACGACCGACCGCCGCGCGATGAACGCGGCCGGCGTCGGGCGATTGTAAGCAGATCGTCGGCGGCATGCAGGCGTCAAGCAGGCGCAAGCGTACGGCCGGCGCACGCATCCCCACTCCTGCAACTTCGCCGTCGCTCTCCCGGGCCGTTTCCCGTCGTTTCACTTTCGAAACATTCACGCATTTCCATTGCCGCGCGATTTGCATCGGGGTCGTTTCCGCGGCCCGCGCAGCCTTGCGCAGTGAAGCATGGTGCGCTCCTTGCATATCTGTATGTGCCGTGAGCGCGATCGCGGGCGCAGCAGGGGCCGGGCGATCGCTTCAGTGGGTCGGACGTACAGAAGACGGGGACAACAGAATGAAAACAGACCGAATCGCAACGCGCCGTGTTGCAAACATGAATCGCCGACCTGCCCGTGACTTCGCGTCGCCGTTGATTGCGGCGACGTGAGCGCGCGGCCTTCCATTCCTCCGAACCCACCGGATTCGTTCTGAACGACGACGTGCACGCGTGACGCGCGAGGCCGACGATTGCCGGTCGGTCGTCGGGGATGAACCGCCGGTGCATGCAGATGGCGACCATGACTTCCGGATCATCATGCCGACGCGCGAAACGCGGGCGCACCGCGCCCGACGCATGCGCGTGCGTGCCGCATGCGGTCCAGCGCGGCGATCCGCGCACCAAACAGGAAATAGAAGGTGTAGTTCCGGGGGAAGGTCCGCCGGCCGTGCCGCGGCGGATCCGATGACATTGTGCTGTCAGTTGATCCACTACCCCGATGGATCAATTGTTGAAGCGCCCGTCACCATGTGGTCGATGGGCGTCTTTTTTTGCGCGCCGGTCTCGCGCGCGGACCGCCGGCCCGATCGCTCGGCGTTCTGTATCATGTGCTGGCGCGCTGGCCGCCCGTGCGGTGCACGACCTGCCGCCGCGCCCGAACACGCGCCGCCAACATGAACGACACCATCTTGCACGACCCCTCATCCGCCAGCGTCGATCCGGCCGCGCTCGATGCGCTGCACACGTTCGTCGAGCGCCATCCGCGGCTGCTCGTGCTGACCGGTGCGGGCATCAGCACGGATTCCGGCATTCCCGGCTATCGCGACCACAACGGTCAATGGATGCGCTCGCCGCCGATCCAGCTGCACGAATTCCTCGGTTCCGATGCGGCGCGCCGACGCTACTGGGCGCGCAGCATGATCGGCTGGCCGGTGGTCGGGCGCGCGCAGCCGAACCGCTCGCACGTCGCGCTCGCGCGGCTCGGCGGCGCGGGCCGGATCGAGCGCCTCGTCACGCAGAACGTCGACGGCTTGCACCAGCGCGCGGGCAGCGGCGACGTGATCGAACTGCATGGCGGCATCAACCATGTCACGTGCCTCGATTGCGGCGCGCATCACGCGCGCGCGACGATCCAGACCGTGCTCGAAACGGACAACCCGGAACTGCTGGGCGCGCAGGCGGAGCCTGCCGCCGACGGCGACGCGCACCTCGAATGGGCCGCGCTCGACACGTTCCGCATTCCGGCCTGCCCGGCCTGCGGCGGCTTGCTGAAGCCGGCGGTGGTGTTCTTCGGCGAGAACGTGCCGCGCGAGCGCGTCGCGCTGGCGTCGCAGGCGCTCGATGCGGCCGATGCGCTGCTCGTCGTCGGCTCGTCGCTGATGGTGTATTCCGGCTATCGGTTCTGCGTGTGGGCGCAGGCGCGGAACAAGCCCGTCGCCGCGCTGAACCTCGGCCGTACGCGCGCCGATCCGATGCTGACGCTGAAGGTCGAGGCGCGTTGCGCGCCCGCGCTCGACGCGCTGAACGCGCGGCTGGGCGTGTGCGGCAGTGCGCCGGAGCACGCATCGTGACCGGGCCGACGTCTTCGCCCGATCCGTCCGCGCGGCTGTCGGCGCCGGCCGCCGAGCGCAATCGCGGGCCGATCCTCGACGTGCTGCGCCGCGTGCTGCCCGCGAGCGGCAGTGTGCTCGAAATCGCGAGCGGCACCGGGCAGCATGCGGTCCATTTCGCGCAGGCGCTGCCGGGGTTGCGCTGGCAGCCGAGCGATCCCGACGCGCACGCCCGCCGCTCGATCGCCGCGTGGGTCGCGCATGCGGGCCTCGCGAACCTGGCCGAGCCGCTGGCGTTCGACGTGCGCGACGCGGCCTGGCCGGCCGCGGCGCTCGACGCGATCGTCTGCATCAACATGATCCATATCTCGCCGTGGGCGTGCACCGACGCGCTGTTCGACGGCGCGTCGCGCGCGCTGCGCCCGGGCGGCGTGCTGTTCCTGTACGGCCCGTATCGCCGCGAAGGCCGGCACACGGCGCCGTCCAACGCAGCCTTCGACCAACAGCTGCGCAGCCGCGACCCGTCGTGGGGCGTGCGCGATCTCGAGGCGGTCGTGGCGCTGGGCCTCGATCGCGGGCTCGACTGCACCGAGGTCGTCGAGATGCCGGCGAACAACCTGAGCGTCGTGTTCCGCCGGCTGCCGCACGCGGAGCAATGACACGCCGGCGCGCATCGCGGCCGGGTTTCCACTATCCTTTCGCCTGTGCGCGCGGCCCGGTTCGGGTCGCGCCCCGTTTTTTCCGGAGAATTGAATAATGGGCAAACAAGCCATCGGTGTGATCGGACTCGCGGTGATGGGCCGCAATCTCGCACTCAATATCGAGAGCCGCGGTCATGCGGTGTCGGTGTACAACCGCAGCCGCGCGAAAACCGACGAACTGATCGCCGAATTCCCCGGTCGCAATCTGGTACCGACCTATACGCTCGAGGAGTTCGTCGCGTCGCTCGAAACGCCGCGCCGGATCCTGATGATGGTGAAGGCCGGCGAAGCGACCGATGCAACGATCGCCTCGCTCAAGCCGCTGCTCGAGAAGGGCGACGTGCTGATCGACGGCGGCAATACGCATTTCACCGACACGATCCGCCGCAACCAGGAACTCGCGCAATCGGGCCTGCATTTCATCGGCACCGGCGTGTCGGGCGGCGAAGAGGGCGCGCTGCGCGGCCCGTCGATCATGCCCGGCGGCCAGCGCGACGCATACGACCTGGTCGAGCCGATCCTCAAGCAGATCGCCGCGAAGGCGCCGTCGGACGGCGAGCCGTGCGTCGCGTACATGGGCCCGGACGGTGCGGGCCACTACGTGAAGATGGTCCACAACGGGATCGAATACGGCGACATGCAGCTGATCGCCGAGAGCTATGCGGTGCTGAAGGACGTCGCGGGCCTGACCAACGACGAACTCGGCGCGGTGTACACCGAGTGGAACCAGGGCGAGCTCGACAGCTACCTGATCGAGATCACGTCGAAGATCTTCGGCAAGAAGGACGACGCAACCGGCAAGCACCTCGTCGACGTGATCCTCGATCGCGCCGCGCAGAAGGGCACCGGCAAGTGGACGAGCCAGAACGCGCTGGATCTGGGCGTGCCGCTGCCGCTCATCACCGAGTCGGTGTTCGCACGCGTGCTGTCGTCGCTGAAGACGGAGCGCGTCGCGGCCAGCAAGATCCTGTCGGGCCCGGCCGCGGCACCGTTCGACGGCGATCGTGCGGCGTTCATCGAAGCGGTGCGCCGCGCGCTGTACCTGAGCAAGGTCATCTCGTACGCGCAGGGCTTCGCGCAGCTGCGCACGGCGTCCGAAGAGTACGGCTGGAGCCTCGACCTCGGGACGATCGCGAAGATCTTCCGCGCGGGCTGCATCATCCGCGCGCGCTTCCTGCAGAAGATCACGGACGCGTACGCGAAGGATCCGGCGCTCGCGAACCTGCTGCTCGACCCGTACTTCAAGGACATCGCCGCGAACTACCAGGCGTCGCTGCGCGACGTCGTGGTGGCCGCGGTGAAGGCCGGCGTGCCGGTGCCGGCGTTCGCGTCGGCGGTCGCGTACTTCGACAGCTACCGCTCCGAGCGGCTGCCGGCGAACCTTGTGCAGGCGCAGCGAGACTTCTTCGGCGCGCACACGTTCGAGCGCACCGACAAGCCGGGCAGCTTCCACGCGAACTGGTCGTAACGGGCTGCGAGGACGGTATTGTTGCGAAATTCTATTCTTTGAGTAGGGTTTTTCGTTCCCGGATCCCGGAATTGTTGGCTCCGCGGAAACAGTGTTTTCGTTCTTTCATGGTTTTCCCTAGGTGATCTCCGGACTAAACTTTGATCAATCGCTGCAGACATGGTGTGTGCGGCGAAGCAAAAAATACCGGAGGTAATCATGAAATCGCTGATCGCAACGTTCGCTGCAGCTGCTGTCCTCGCCGTTCCCGCCGTGTCGTTTGCCCAACAGAACGCGCCCGTCACCCGTGCGCAGGTCAAGGCCGAGCTGGCCGAGCTGCAACAGGCCGGCTACAAGCTGGGCAGCGACCGTACCGACTACCCGGCAGGCATCCAGGCAGCTGAAGCCCGTCTGAGCCCGCAACAAAACGTCGCCGCTGCCGATACGAGCGGCTACGGCGCGCAATCGGCCGCCCAGCAAGAGTCGGGCGCTCCGGCAGCCGCCAAGACCGGCTGGCAAGTGAAGCGCGTGTCGGATGGCGCACCGGTCTACAAGGGTCGTTAATCGCCTTCGATCGCCGGCCGCATGCGCGGCCTGAGCTGATCCCGAGCAGTACACGCAGCCCGTCGTTCCGCATCACGGAACGACGGGCTGTTTTCATTGGCGTCCGCCGCGTCAGTGCAGCGGCCGCGGGCCGCGGCCGATGTCCCGGAACAGCGCCTCGGCCGGTTCGAGCGCCTGCAGCCACGCTTCGTCGTAGCCACTCAGCGTGTCGAGCGCCTCGCGCAGCCGCTCGATCGCGAGCACCGGCAGCTCGACGCTGTGCCGGGTCGCGCCGCTCAGGTGCGCGACGCTCGCCAGCTGGACGAGGGCGTCCGCGGCTTCGGCGACGTCCGTCGCGAACACCAGGTGCCGGTTGAGCAATTCGACGAGGCCGCTGGAACCGGCGAAATCCTCGGCGTTGAGCTGCACGGATAGAAACGTCGCATTGTTCATGTTGATCTCCTCTTTATTGGCGGATCGTGCGGTGCATCTCCGAGTATAGGAGGTGGCCGGCAAGGGGGGCGGTGGCCGACCGGCCATCGCGGTCCGGCCACAGGAACCCGCCCGGACGCCCGCGTGGCGTGGCTTGCGGACCGTCGGCGCGTGGCCGGGGCGATGCAAGATTGTTGCCGGGTCAGGCGCCTGTCGCTGTCCCGACCGCGACAAATGGTATCTTTCACGATCGGGACGACGTGCAAATGGCGCGAAAAGGGGGCCGGTGAGCCCCGTCGCGTCGGCGTCCCGCTGTGGAAACTGACGGCCGCGACAGCGGTCGGACACTGGTTGGTCCGGCCATGCGGCCGGACATCGTGCGTGGCTTGCCGGAGGGCGGTGGGCGGCGCATCGACGCAAATCCGGGAGGACCCTTGAGAGAAACGATTCCGATCCACGAGGCGCTCGCGCGCTGGTTGCCGCAGGCGGCGTTGGTCGTCGCGGCCGCCGCGCTGACGGGCTGTACGATGACGCCGTGGACCGACAGCTGGCAGCCGGTGCGGCCGTCGACGCCCATGTCGGCCGCCACGCCGGGCGTGATCGCCGGCTATTACCGCGTGAATCCGGGCGACACGCTCGCCGGCATCGCCGCCGCCTACGGGCAGCGCGTGCAGGACCTGGCCAGCTGGAACCGCATGTCGCCCAATGACGCCGTGTCGCCCGGCCAGGTGCTGCGCGTCGCGCCGCCGCCTGCCGCGACGTCGCTCGGGCAGCCGTCCACCGCGGCGCAACCGGGCTCGCTGGCATGGCCGGCGACGGGAAGCGTCGCCGCGCCGTTCTCGGCCGGCAGGACGCGCGGCATCACGATCGCCGCGTCGGGCCCCGACCATTCGGTGCGGGCCGCGGCAAACGGGCGGGTGGTCTACGCCGGCTCCGGCGTGAAGGCGTACGGCCCGCTCGTGATCCTGAAGCACGACAACGGGCTCATCACGGCCTATGGGCACAACGGCAGGCTGCTCGTCAACGAAGGCGACGCGGTGCGTGTGGGCCAGCCGATCGCCGAGATGGGCACCGACGCGAGCGGCCGCTCGACGTTCGAGTTCGAGGTCCGGCAGAACGGCAAGGTCGTCGATCCGATGAACTTCCTGCCGCGCAACGGCGGCTGACGCGCCGCATCACGACGTGTGCGCCCGGCGGCGCACACGTTCCCGCCTTCATCCTTCCTTAAGCTCCGTGGCGTCAGACTGTCTCGCATGATTGCCGAGCCAGCGAATGCCCACCGCGAGCCCCGTCGCGCCGAGCGCGATCAGCGAACACTGGATCGCGACCGGCAGATAGCCGTGCGGCCGGGGATCGACGAACGGATACGGATACCAGTTCTCCACCGAGCCGCGCACGAGCGTATAGCCGAGATAGACGATCGGAAAGGCGAGCCATGCGAGCGCGCTGCGCCACGGGATCGGCGAGCGCGGCTCCACGTACAGCCAGTCGCACAGCACCACGAGCGGCACGATCCGGTGCAGGACCCAGTTGTTCAGGGCTGGTGTGACGTGCAGCAGCGCATCGAGCCGGGCGAGCAGCAGCTCGTAGACGATCGCGGTGATCAGCATGTAGAGCACGGCGGCGCCGCGCATCGATTCATAGCGGGGCGAGCCCGGGCGCGTGACGCGCGACAGCCCCGCGATCAGCATGACCGCCGCATACAGGCTGCTCAGTTGGGTGAAGTAGCTGAGGTAGTTGCCGAGATGAAAGGTCGGCATGGCCCAGTAGTCGGCGACGCTGTGCAGCGTCGTCGACACCGCGAGCAACGCGGCGATCAGCCGGTAGGCCGCAACGAAGAACGCTTTGCTCATGATGCCCGCGCAACGTCGCACGAAAGCTTCATCGTGCCACAGCCATCGGCGCGCGCGATGCGGATTTTCCATATGACGGCGCGGTGACGCGTGGCTGCGCGAATTCTTCGGATATTTGATCGGGCCGGGCAACAGCGGCCGCACGCGGGGCTACAATCGGTGCAGCCGCCGGGTACCGCCCGGCGCTGCATCTGCCTGCCCCACACATACAAACGAGAAACACGAGACCAAGCATGAGAAACATCCTCGCGAAACAGACGCGCTACAGCTCGCCTGCGATCTTCTTTCACTGGATCATCTTCTTGCTGGTGGCGCTGGCCTACCTGGCCATCGAGATTCGCGGACCGAAAGGCAGCGACAGTCGCGCGTTCTGGATGAACGTGCACTTGCTCGCGGGTACGTCGGTGCTCGTGCTCTCGGTGCTGCGCGTGTTGTGGCGGGTGGTCAGCCGCGTGCCGGAGCCCATCGTGCAGGCGCCGCTGCTCAAGTGGCTGTCGAAGCTCGCGCATGTCGCGCTGTACGTATTCATCATCGCCCAGCCGCTGCTCGGCATCATGATGATCAACATGGGCGGCAAGCCCGTGTCGCTCGACTGGATCGGCGTGTCGTTCACGCTGTTCGGCCCCGACAAGGCGCTGCGGCCGACGATCAAGGAGGTCCACGAACTGCTCGGCAATGCGTTCTACTTCGTGATCGGCCTGCATGCGCTGGCCGCGCTTTATCACCATTTCGTGCGGCGCGACGACGTGCTGCGACGCATGGCGCCGTGATCGCCGCGTGCTGAAGCCGCGCGGCGGCCGGGGGCGCATGGTTGTGTTGACAACCATGCGCCCCCGGTTCGTTTACCGCGATGCGCGGCTGGCCTTCGCGGCGAACCTTCGGTAACATCTCGGCTGTTTTTACATTCCGCTTACGCGTCGCCGCGCATGCTGCATCGACATCGTCATCTGACCGCCTGGCTCGGCGTGTTCGCGATCTGGCTCGCGATCGCGGCGCCGCTGGTGTCGCAGTGGCGCCTCGCACGGGTGGCCACCCCCGACGCGATTGTCTGCGGTAGCGAGCATGGCGCGCACCGCGCGCCCGATGCAGGCCACGCGCACGATCCCGCGCGCCATCTCGATGCGTGCGGCTATTGCGGCTTCTTCGCGCACAGTCCCGCGATCGGCGGCGCGGCCGCCGTATCGTTCGCTTTCGTCCCCACCGAGGTCGTTTCCGCCGTCGCGCCGCATGCCGTCGCGCCGCGCGCCACACCCTATCCGCGCGCGTATCCACGCGCACCGCCCGAGCGCGCCTGACGCGCTGTCTTCCGTTCCATTCATCGCCGACATCCGTGCGGTCCGTCGAGGCCGCGTGGAGGGCGTCACTCGGGCTTTCGATCATGACCATTCCTTCCTTGCGCACGCCGAGGGCGTCGCGCCATTGCCGCGCGCGATGCGTGCCGCGCATGCTGAAACTCACCATTCCCGCGCTGGCCGTCGGCGCGATGAGCGCGGCGGCCGCCGCTGAAGCCGCGCGCGCGGCCGGTGCGCCGACGGACGACGCGGCCGTGCTGCTGCCGCCCGTCGAAGTCGTCGCGTCGCCGCTGACGACACCGCTCGTCATCGTCACGGATCCGAAGACGCCGCGCCAGCCGCTGCCGGCCAGCGACGGCGCCGACTACCTGAAGACGATCCCCGGCTTCACGTCGATCCGCAGCGGCGGGACGAACGGCGACCCCGTGCTGCGCGGGATGTTCGGTTCGCGGCTGAACATTCTTGCGAACGGGATGCCGACGCTCGGTGCGTGTCCGAACCGGATGGATGCGCCGACCTCGTATATCGCGCCGGAAAGCTATGACAAGGTCACGGTCGTGAAGGGGCCGCAGACCGTGCTGTACGGCCCCGGCGCATCGGCCGGCACCGTGCTGTTCGAACGCGTGACGCCGCGTTTCGAGCGCCCCGGCATGCGCTTCGACGGCAGCGTGGTGGGCGGGTCGTTCGGCCGCAACGACCAGAACGTCGACGTGACGGCCGGCACGCCGGACGTCTATGGCCGCGTGAGCGCGAACCACGCGCACGCGCAGGATTACAAGGACGGCAATGGCAACACCGTGCCGTCGCAATGGGACAAATGGAACGCGGATGCGGCGCTCGGCTGGACACCCGACGATCACACGCGCGTCGAACTGACGGCCGGCACCGGTGACGGTTATGCGCGCTATGCGGGGCGCGGGATGGACGGCGCGCATTTCCGCCGCGAGACGTTCGGCCTGTCGTTCGACAAGCGGCATCTCGGCGACGTGCTCGAGCGCATCGAGGCGCGCGTGTACTACAACGAAGCCGACCATGTGATGGACAACACCACGCTGCGGCAGCCCGACCCGACCAGCAGCATGCCGATGCGGATGGCATCCGAAGTGCGGCGCCGCACGCTCGGCGCGCGGGCGGCGGCGACGTTTAGTTTCGGCGACGACTTCAAGCTCGTCACCGGCGTCGACGCGCAGTCGAACCGGCTCGACGCGCGCTCGGCGATGGGGCGGCAGAACTACGGCGACCAGCCGTGGGATGCGCAGGCGACGATGTGGAATGCGGGCGCGTTCGGCGAGCTGACGTGGTACGCGAGCGATGCGGCGCGCGTGATCGGCGGCGCGCGGGTCGACTACGCGAGCGCTCGCGACAAGCGTGCGACGACGAGCGGGATGATGGCGAGCAAGCCGAACCCGACCTTCGACGACGATCGCGCGCGCGTGCTGCCGAGCGGCTTCGTGCGCTACGAGCGCGATCTCGCGTCGCTGCCGGTCACGTGGTACGCGGGAGTCGGTCACGCGGAACGCTATCCGGATTACTGGGAGCTGTTCTCCGCGAAGCGTGGGCCGGCCGGTTCGGTCAACGCGTTCTCGGCGGTGCAGCCGGAGAAGACCACGCAGCTCGACATCGGCGCGCAGTACAAGAGCGAGCGGGTCGATGCGTGGGTGTCGGCCTACGCGGGCTATGTGCAGGACTACATCCTGTTCAATTACGCGGCCGGGATGATGGGCCCGACCACGCAGGCGACCAACGTCAACGCGCAGATCTTCGGTGGCGAAGCCGGCGTGTCGTGGCGGCCGGTCGCACCGCTGCGCGTCGAGACGTCGCTTGCTTATGCATGGGGGCGCAACGCGACGAGCGGCGATCCGTTGCCGCAGATGCCGCCGCTCGAGGCGCGCGTCGGGCTCGAATACACGCGCGGCGCATGGTCGGCCGGCGGCTTGTGGCGGATCGTTGCGCCGCAGCATCGCTATGCGCTGAACGAGGGCAACGTGGTCGGCAAGGACTTCGGTCCGAGCGCCGGGTTCGGCGTGCTGTCGCTGCACGCGCAGTACAACGTCAGCAAGAAGGTGCAGATTTCGGTCGGCGTCGACAACCTGCTGGACAAGGCCTATGCGGAACACCTGAACCTCGCCGGCAACGCGGGCTTCGGCTATCCGGCGAATGCGCCGGTGATGGAGCCGGGGCGTACGGCATGGGTGCGCGTGAGCGCGAAGCTGTAATCCCTGGGGCGCGTGTGCGATGCAGCATGCGCGCGCATCCACGCGACCCCGCCCGAACGGGCGGGGCACGTCAAGCGATTAGAGAACCGTATCTAGTCAGGGCGCAAACGTTGGCGACTCGTGATTCACTCCCGCATTCGACGCACACGATGGCCGCGACTGTCGGCAACGTGCCGTGCGCGTCGATCCGATCTCATTCGCACCGGCAGCACAATAATCAGGAGAACAAGCATGGCCAGATCGATGCGTTCCAGGGTGGTGGCAGGAGCAGTGGCATGCGCGATGAGCGTCGCGCCGTTCGCGGGGGCGACCGCGCTGATGACGCTCGCGACGACGCATGCGGCGATGGCGGCGACCGCGCCGTCGGACGACTACGCGACGACGCGTTATCCGATCATTCTCGTGCACGGGCTCACCGGCACCGACAAGTACGCGGGCGTGCTCGACTACTGGTATGGCATTCAGGAGGACCTGCAACAGCACGGCGCGACCGTCTACGTCGCGAACCTGTCCGGATTCCAGAATGACGACGGTCCGAACGGACGCGGCGAACAGTTGCTCGCTTACGTGAAGACGGTGCTCGCCGCGACCGGTGCGACCAAGGTCAATCTGGTCGGTCATAGCCAGGGCGGCCTCACGTCGCGCTATGTGGCGGCCGTCGCGCCTGATCTCGTCGCATCGGTCACGACGATCGGCACGCCGCATCGCGGCTCCGAGTTCGCCGATTTCGTGCAGGGCGTGCTCGCCTATGATCCGACCGGGCTGTCGTCGTCGGTGATCGCTGCGTTCGTCAATGTGTTCGGAATCCTGACGAGCAGCAACAACAACACGAACCAGGACGCGCTCGCCGCGCTGAAGACGCTGACGACCGCCCAGGCCGCCACGTACAACCAGAACTATCCGAGCGCGGGCCTCGGCGCGCCGGGCAGTTGCCAGACGGGTGCGCCGACGGAGAGCGTCGGCGGCAATACGCACCTGCTGTATTCGTGGGCCGGCACGGCGATCCAGCCGACTATTTCCGCGTTGGGCGTCACGGGCGCGACCGACACCAGCACGATTCCGCTGGTCGATCCGGCGAACGCGCTCGACCTGTCGACGCTTGCGTTGCTCGGCACGGGCACGGTGATGATCAATCGCGCGTCGGGCCAGAACGACGGGCTCGTGTCGAAGTGCAGCGCGTTGTACGGGAAGGTGCTGAGCACGAACTACAAGTGGAACCATGTCGACGAGATCAACCAGTTGCTCGGCGTGCGCGGTGCGTATGCGGAAGATCCGGTCGCGGTGATCCGCACGCATGCGAACCGGCTGAAGCTCGCGGGCGTGTAATCGATGACGGCACGTGAAGGACGCGCGCCGCGGGTGCGGCGCGTGGCGGTTTACGGTGCGGTCGGGCTGGCGGCGATCGCCGGCGTCGCGATCTGGAGCGGCGCGGCGTCGCATCGCGGCACCGACACGGCGCGCCTGTCGGCCGATCCGGCGGCGCGCGACGGCGGCAGCGCCGCACCGCTGCCGCCCGCACTGCCGGCAAGCGCGGGCCTGCCCGCGCCGCTCGCCGGTTCCAGCGCGCCGCGGCTGCCGCTCGATGCCGGCGGCCATCTCGCGAAGTCGCGCGCGGTCCGCGATTTCTTCGACTATTGCCTGAGTGCGCGGAGCGACCTGAGCGCGACCGCGCTCGATGCGCTCGTCGTGCGCGAGATCGCCGCGCAGCTCGACGGCACGATCGCGCAGCCCGAGGCGCTCGACGTCTGGCATCGATATCGCGCATATCTCGACGCGCTCGCGAAGCTGCCGGACGCCGGCGCGGTCGACAAGTCGGATCTCGGTGCGCTGCAGCTCGCGCTCGACCAGCGCGTGTCGATCGCGTACCGGACGCTCGGCGACTGGAGCCAGCCGTTCTTCGGCGCAGAGCAGTGGCGGCAGCGCTACGATCTCGCCCGGTTGAAGATTGCGCAGGACCGCACGCTGACGGAGGCGCAGAAGGCGGAGCGGCTCGCGGCGCTCGCGCAGCAGATGCCGGCCGACGAACGCGCGGCACGGCAGAAGGCCGACCGGCAGCAGGCCGCGATCGACCAGATCGCGCAATTGCAGAAGAGCGGGGCGACGCCCGACGCGATGCGCGCGCAACTGACGCAGACGCTCGGGCCCGACGCCGCCGCACGCGTCGCGCAGATGCAGCAGGACGACGCGTCGTGGCAGAGCCGCTACGCCGAGTATGCGGCGCAGCGCGCGCAGATCGAAGCGGCCGGGCTGTCGCCGCAGGATCGCGACGCGCAGGTCGCCGCGCTCAGGCAGCGCATGTTCACGAAGCCCGGCGAAGCAGTGCGAGCGGCGTCGCTCGACCGCGGCGCGGCGGCCGCGCGATGACGAACGATAACGCGTGATCGCGCACGATGGCGCACGCCATCACGCCGCGCGCGTGAAGTGCCGCGGCAGGTGCTGTTCGATGGTTGCCGCGAGCGTGTCGAACGCGGGGCCGATGCCTTCGTGCGCGACGCATGCATAGCCGAGCAGCAGGCCGCGCCGCGCGGTGTCCAGCCGGCTGTAGTAGCTGGTCAGCGGGCGCACGATCACGCCCGCGTCGAATGCGCTTTGCGTGACCGCGCGATCGTCGCAGGCATCGGGCAGGCCGAGCACCAGATGCAGGCCGGCTTCGTCGCCCATCACCGGCAGCGCGTCGCCGAAGCGCGCATGGATCGCATCGATCAGCAATTGCCGGCGCTCGCCGTACAGCGTGCGCATTCGTCTGACGTGCGAAGTGAGGTGCCCGTCCATGATGAATTCGGCGAGCACGGCCTGCTGCATCAGCTGGCCCTCGCGATACAGCTCCGAGAGCCCGGTGCGGAACGTGTCGACCAGATGCTCGGGCACGACCATGTAGCCCATCCGCAGGCCCGGGAACAGCATCTTGCCGAGGCTGCCGACGTAGATCACGCGACCGCCGTCGTCGAGCCCCTGCAGCGACGCGAGCGGGCGGCTGCCGTAGCGGAATTCGCTGTCGTAGTCGTCCTCGATGATCCAGCAGCGGTGCCGGCGCGCGTATTCGAGCAGCATCCGGCGCCGCGCGAGGCTCATCACCATCCCGAGCGGATACTGGTGCGACGGCGTGACGAGCACGAGCCGCGGCGGCTGCTGCATGTCGCTCGCGCTCGGATCGATGCCTTCCTGGTCGACCGGCACCGGCGTGAGCGTGAGGCCGGTCGCCTGCAGCACGCTGCGCACGCCCCAGTAGCACGGCTCCTCGACCCACGCGCGATCGCCGATGTCGGACAGCAGCCGCACCGCGAGGTCGATCGACTGGTGGATGCCGGTCGTGATGATCACCTGGTCCGGCGAGCATTTGACCGAGCGCGCGACGCGCAGGTAGTCGGCGAGCGCGCGGCGCAGCGGCCGGTAGCCGCCGCCCGGCGCATAGGTCAGCAGCTCGGGATTCGCTTCCTTCCACAGTCGCGCCTGCAGGCGGCTCCACGTGCGGCTCGGGAATTCCGACACGTCTGGCACGCCCGGCATGAACGCGCCCCATTGACGTCGCGACACGCCCGCGTGCTCGATCAGTTGCCGGCCGCGCATCGACAAGCCGCCGTGCGCGTCCGGCAGCGGCGGTTCGTCGGCGGCTGACGGCGGCGGCGCGGCGCCCGGCGCGTGGATGACGGCGGCGTCCGGCCGCGTGTCGGCCACGTAGGTGCCGCTGCCGGTCGTGGTCAGCACGTAGCCTTCGGCGGTGAGCTGGTCGTACACGTGCAGCACGGTATTGCGCGCAATCGACAGGTCGGCCGCGAGCGTGCGCGAACTCGGCAGTTTTGTGCCCGGCCCCAATTCTCCGGTCAAGATGGCCTGCTGCATCAGCTGCAGCAACTGCCGGTACATCGGTTCGGGCGAGCTGCGGTCGATCCGGCCGGAGAGCCAGTCGGCGACGATGACGGTGTCCAAAGTGGTCCCACGCGGAATATTGAAATGGTTCCCTATTGTAGGACCGTGCGCGCCGTATAGTGAATCTCATCTCATAATCAATTGTCGCGCAGCAAGGGGACAGCCACGATGAAGTCCGATGATGTGATCGTCAGCTTTCGCGGCGTGCGGAAGACCTACGACGGGGAGACGCTGGTCGTCAAATCGCTCGACCTCGATATCCACCGAGGGGAATTCCTGACGCTGCTCGGGCCGTCCGGCTCGGGCAAGACCACCTGCCTGATGATGCTGGCGGGCTTCGAGTTTCCGACGGGCGGTGAAATCTGGCTCGACGGCGAACTGCTGAATACCGTGCCGCCGCACAAGCGCAACATCGGCATGGTGTTCCAGAACTACGCGCTGTTCCCCCATCTGACGGTCGAGCAGAACGTCGCGTATCCGCTGACGGTGCGCAAGCTGTCGGCCGCCGAGCGCGCGGAGCGCGTCGCGCATGCGCTGAAGATGGTGCAGATGGAACGCTTCGCGAAGCGCTATCCGGCGCAGTTGTCGGGCGGCCAGCAGCAGCGCATCGCGCTCGCGCGTGCCCTCGTGTTCGAGCCGAAGCTGGTGCTGATGGACGAGCCGCTCGGCGCGCTCGACAAGCAGTTGCGCGAACACATGCAGTACGAACTGAAGGCGCTGCACGAGAAGCTCGGCGTGACCTTCGTCTACGTGACGCACGACCAGGGCGAGGCGCTGACGATGTCCGATCGCGTCGCCGTGTTCGACAAGGGCATCGTGCAGCAGCTCGATACCGTCGATTGCCTGTACGAATCGCCGTGCAACGAATTCGTCGCGAACTTCATCGGCGACAGCAACCGGCTGCGCGGCACCATCGCGCGCGTCGACGGCGAGTTCTGCGAATTCCGGCTCGACGACGGCACGCAGCTCGTCGGGCGTCGCATCGGCGATGCGGCCGCAGGCGCGCCGGCCGTCGCGTGCATCCGCCCGGAACGCATGAGCCTTGCCGCCAACGGGCACGCGAATGGTGCCCACGCCAATCGCGTGACCGGCGAGGCGCGCAGTCTCATCTATTTCGGCGATCACGTGCGCATGCGCTGCGCGCTGCCGGGCCAGGAGGAATGCTTCGTGAAGGTGCCGCTCGGCACGGATGCGCTCCATGCGTTCGCGCCCGGCGCACCGGTCGCGCTCGCCTTCGCGCCCGAGCACCTGCGCGTGTTCGCGTGACACCGGGTTTCACCGTTTTTCCGTAGCACGTACGTCGTCAACAACAAAGCCCATTTCCACCACGAGAGGAGAGGAACCATCATGAACGGAGCAAGCTCAACCGCACGTCGCACCGCGCTCGCACTGGCACTGGCTGTCGTCGGCGCATCGGCCACGGCGGCCGAACTCACGGTCGTCAACTTCGGCGGCGCGAACGGCGACGCGCAGAAAGCCGCATTCAACCAGCCGTTCGAGAAGGCGACCGGCAACAAGGTCACGGCCGTCGAGTACAACGGCGAGCAGGCGAAAGTGAAGGCGATGGTCGAGGCGAAGCACGTCAACTGGGACGTGGTCGAAGTCGAATCGGGCGACCTGAACCGCGGCTGCGACGAAGGGCTGTACGAGAAGCTCGACTGGTCGAAGATCGCGAAGAAGTCCGACCTGATTCCGGAAGCGCCGCAGGTGTGCGGCGTCGGCTTCTTCGTGTGGTCGACCGCGCTGTCCTACAACGCGGACAAGCTGAAGTCCGCGCCGACCGGCTGGGCCGATTTCTGGAACGTGAAGAAATTCCCCGGCAAGCGCGGGATGCGCAAGGGCGCGCGCTACAACCTCGAGTTCGCGCTGATGGCCGACGGCGTCGCGACGAAGGACGTGTACAAGGTACTCGGCACGAAGGCCGGCCAGGATCGCGCGTTCAAGAAGCTCGACGAGCTGAAGCCGTACATCCAGTGGTGGGAAGCCGGCGCGCAGCCGCCGCAGTTCCTGGTGGCCGGCGACGTCGTGATGTCGACCGCGTACAACGGCCGTATCGATGCCGCGCAGAAGGAAGGCAAGAACCTGAAGGTCGTGTGGAACGGCAGCATCTACGACCTCGACTACTGGGCGATTCCGAAGGGTTCGCCGAACAAGGCGCTGGCCGAGAAATACATCGCGTACACGCTCACGCCGAAGCCGCAGCAAGCGTATGCGCAGCACATCGCGTACGGGCCGACGAACGTCGCGGCGATCAAGTCGCTCGACGCGAAGACGCTCGCGAACCTGCCGAACTCGCCGGCCAACGGCAAGAACGCGGTGCTGGAGGACATCGGCTTCTGGACCGACCACAGCGACGAGCTCGAGCAGCGCTTCAGCGCGTGGGCCACGAAGTAAGCGTCTTCAGGCTGTCCTGATGCAACCTGCCGCGCGACGCGCCGAACGCGTCGCGCGGCATTCCGCCGGATCGAGCCCGGCCGGAGAGAACCGTTGAACACGATGACGATCGCTCCTTCCTCGCCGTCGACAGCCGCGCTCAAGCGCGAACTGAAGGCCGCCGAGGCCCGCAAGCGCACGATGGCGCTGCTGCTGGTCGCGCCGCTCGCGATCTTCCTGCTGCTCATCTTCGTCGTGCCGATCGGCACGCTGCTCACGCGCGCGGTGCAGAACCCCGAGATCGCGACCGCGCTGCCGAAAACGGTCGCCGCGCTGTCGGGCTGGGACCGCAAGGCGCCGCCCGCCGACGCCGCGTACGTCGCGCTTGCGGCCGACATGACGAAGGTCGCCGACAGCGAGGCGATGGGCGCGCTCGCACGGCGCCTGAACACCGAGATTCCCGGCTACCGCTCGCTCGTCGCGAAGACGGCGCGTGCGATGCCGCTGAAGGGCGACAACGATGCGGTCACGGCGCTGACGCCCGCGCAAACGCGCGCGAAACTGCTCGACCTCGATGCGCGCTGGGGCGATGCCGCGTACTGGCAGGCGATCGCGAAGAACGGCAGCCAGGTGTCGCCGTTCTACCTGCTCGCCGCGCTCGACCACAAGGAGGACGGCTTCGGCCGGATCGTGCAGGCCGATCCCGACCAGTCGATCTATCTGTCGATCTTCGGCCGCACGTTCGTGATCGGCGTCGCGGTCACGCTGTTCGCGCTGCTGCTCGGCTATCCGCTCGCCTACTGGATCTCGACGCTGTCGGATCGGCGCGCGAACCTCGTGATGATTCTGGTGCTGATTCCGTTCTGGACGTCGGTGCTGGTGCGCGTGGCCGCGTGGATCGTGCTGCTGCAAAGCGAGGGGCTGATCAACACGGCGCTGATCGGCAGCGGGCTGATCTCGCATCCGCTGGCGCTGCTGTTCAATCGCGTCGGCGTGTACATCTCGATGACGCACATCCTGCTGCCGTTCATGATCCTGCCGCTCTACAGCGTGATGAAGTCGATCCCGCCGACCTACCAGCGCGCGGCCGTGTCGCTCGGCAGCCATCCGTTCGCGGCGTTCTGGCGCGTGTACGTGCCGCAGACCTATCCGGGCGTCGGCGCGGGCGCGCTGCTCGTGTTCATTCTCGCGATCGGCTACTACATCACGCCCGCGCTGCTCGGCGGGCCGAACGACCAGATGGTCAGCTACTACGTCGCGTACTTCACGAACGTGACGATCAACTGGGGCATGGCGTGCGCGCTGGGCGGGCTGCTGCTCGCGGCGACGCTGGTGCTGTATGCGGTGTACGGGCGCTTCACGCGCTCGAACGTGAGCCTCGGCTGAGCGCCGGGCACAGGGAAACGGGAAGGGGATGTCGACCATGAAGCTCGCCAGGCCGCTGTTCGCGCCGCACATGTCGTTCGTCGAACGCGCGTGGTATGTCGCGCTGCGCGTACTCGTCGTGCTGACGCTGCTGTACCTGATCCTGCCGGTGCTCGCGATCGTGCCGCTGTCGTTCTCGTCGAGCACGTTCCTCGTCTATCCGATCCCCGGCTTCTCGACGCGCTGGTACGAGAACCTGATCGCGTCCGACGAGTGGCGCATGGCCGCAAAGAACAGCTTCATCGTCGCGCCGTCGGCGACCGTCGTCGCGACCGTGCTCGGCACGCTCGCCGCGATCGGCCTCACGAAGGCGGACTTCCGCGGCAAGGGGCTGCTGATGGCCGTGCTGCTGTCGCCGATGATCGTGCCGGTCGTCGTGGTGGGCGTCGGCATGTACCTGTTCTTCGCGCCGCTCGGGCTCGCGAACACCTACACGGGGCTGATCGCCGCGCACGCGGCGCTCGGCGTGCCGTTCGTCGTGACGACGGTCGCCGCGACCCTGCAGGGCTTCAACCAGAACCTGGTGCGCGCGAGCCTGTCGCTCGGCGCGAATCCCGTCACGACGTTCTTTCGTGTGACGCTGCCGGTGATCGCACCGGGTGTGATGTCGGGCGCGCTGTTCGCATTCGCGACGTCGTTCGACGAAGTCGTCGTCACGCTGTTCCTCGCGGGCGCGGACCAGACGACGCTGCCGCGCCAGATGTTCACCGGCATTCGCGAGAACATCAGCCCGACGATCGCTGCGCTCGCGACGATCCTGATCATCTTCTCGACGAGCCTGCTGCTCGCGCTCGAATGGCTGCGCGGACGCAACGCGCGACGCGCGGTGTCGTAGCGCGATCGTTGCGTCCTCAACGATGCCGCGCACCCGGCGCGGCATCCCGAAGCTTTCGTTTCGCTGACTGACGGCGCGCTTGCCTGCAGGTTCGATGCGGCTCTGTAACAATACGGGTCGCGACGGTACGTGAACCGGTTTCACCGCATGGCATGCGCCGCCGCGCCGCTCAATTCCGCGACGCCGCGCGTCGCTCGTCAGCCGAGCCTCATCTTGTCCGAATTCGCTTCCCCCGCCGGCGCCCGGGAGCCGGCCGTCAACTGGCGCGCGATGTCCGCCGTGCTGCTGGCCGTCGCGCTCGCGACGCTCGACACCGCGATCGCGAACACCGCGCTGCCCGCGATCGCCGCCGACCTGCACGCGTCGCCGGCCGCATCCGTGTGGATCATCAACGCCTACCAGCTCGCGATGGTCGCGACGCTGCTGCCGTTCGCGTCGCTCGGCGACATCGTCGGTCACAAGCGCGTGTATGTCGCGGGCCTCGCGGTGTTTACGCTCGCGTCGCTCGGCTGCTCGCTCGCGTCGACGCTGCCGCAGCTGACGGCGGCGCGGATCGTGCAGGGCTTCGGCGCGAGCGCGATCATGAGCGTGAACGTCGCGCTGATCCGCAACCTGTTTCCCGCGCACCGGCTCGGGCGCGGCGTCGGCTTCAATGCGCTCGTCGTCGGCGTGTCGTTCGCGGTGGGGCCGACGATCGCGTCGTTGATCCTGTCGGTGGCCGCATGGCCGTGGCTGTTCGCGGTGAACGTGCCGCTCGGCGTGCTCGCGCTTGCCGTCGCGATTCCGTCGCTGCCGCAGTCGGCGCGCGGCAAGCATGTGTTCGATCCGCTCGCCGCGCTGTTCAACGTGATCACGTTCGCGTCGCTGATCTTCGCGCTCGGCGAATTCGCGCAGCGCGGGCCGCTGTCCGTCGTGTTCGCGGCGGCCGCGGTCGCGCTCACGTTCGGCTGGCTGCTGATCCGCCGCCAGGCCGGGCATCCGGCGCCGATGCTGCCGGTCGACCTGTTCCGCCGGCCGGTGTTCACGCTGTCCGCGCTGACGGCCGTCTGCGCGTTTGCCGCGCAGGGGCTTGCGTTCGTATCTCTGCCTTTCTACTTCGAAACCGTCCTGCATCGCAGCGCGGTGGAGACCGGCTTCCTGATGACGCCGTGGTCGGCGGTCGTTGCGCTCGCCGCGCCGATCGCGGGCCGGCTGTCCGACCGCTATCCGCCCGGCTTGCTCGGCGCGATCGGGCTCGCGCTGCTGAGCGCGGGGATGGTGGCGCTCGCCGCGCTACCGAGCGCGCCCAACGTCTTCGACATCGGCTGGCGGATGATGCTGTGCGGCGCGGGCTTCGGCTTCTTCCAGTCGCCGAACCTGAAGGCGCTGATGTCGAGCGCGCCGCCCGAGCGCAGCGGCGGCGCGAGCGGGATCATCGCGACAGCGCGGCTCATCGGGCAGGCGACCGGCGCGGCGCTCGTCGCGCTGTCGTTCGGCATCGCCGGACGCCACGGGCCGACGCTCGCGTTGATGCTCGGTGCGGGCTTTGCCGGCGCCGCGAGCGTCGCGAGCGGGTTGCGGCTCTTTGCGCCATCGCATCGGGCCGGCGCGCCGGTGCCGGTGAAGGAGCGGGCGACGGAGTAGCACACCGAAGCCTCCAAATGCTTTGGCCGGCGCGCGCCGAACCTCCGTCGCGCGCCGGCCTTCGCGTCACGCTCAGAAGCCGCCCGTCTGGATCAGCTTGTTGAGGTTCGCGATGTTCAGGCTGCCGAAGCCGGTCGTCAGATCCCGGCCGCTGCCTGCGCTGTAGCCATACCCCTGATAGCCGTTGTTGCCCGACACGACGTCATAGCGCACGAGCGACGGGTTCGACGGAATGTCCGCATAGAAGTTGCCGGCCGGGAAGCCCAGGCCCGTGCCGTTTGCCGCGAGCAGACGCGCCCAGAAGCCGGTGAAGATCGGCGCGGCGAGGCTCGTGCCGCCGATTTGCTGCAACTGGCCGTAGTTGTAGATGTATGCGCCCGTGCCTTGCGCGGCGTCGAACGATACATCGGGCAACTGACGGTTGCTGCCTGACTGCCACGACGGCGCCGGCAGGATCGAGCTGACGCCGCCGCCCGTGGCCCACAGCTTGCCGTTGCCGTCGAGCCCCTCGTTCCACACCGTCTCGTTCGAGAATGCGCCCGAAGACGTCGTGTACAGCGTCGTGCCGCCGATCGCGAGCACGTGCGGCGACGCGGCCGGCCACGACACCGTGTAGTTCCCGCCGTCCGGATAGCCGCGGTTGTTGCACTCGTACACGCCTTCGTCACCCGACGACACCGAGAACGTCTGCCCTTGCGCGGCGGCCGTCGTGAAGATCTGCTCTTCGGCGTCGAGCGTGCCGTCCGCGTTCGCGTCGGTCTCGCACCAGCCGAGCGACACGTTGATCACCTTCGCGGTGTTGTCCGACACCGCGCGGTTGAATGCCTGCGTGAGCCCCGTGTTGCCGGCGGCGTTCAGGTCCGCCATGTAGAACACGAGCTTGCCGACCTGGCCGCCGGCCGAGCCGACGATCGACTGGCTGTCGAGATCCCATTCGCCCTGGCCGTCCTGGTCGTCGCTGTAGCTGCCGCTCGTGCCGGTGCCGTTGGTCTTGACGGTCTGGGTCGTGACCGTGCCGTAACCGTTGCTCGACGTGAACTGCCTGAGGTCCTGCAGCGTCTGCGACACGCCGCCGATCGTGATGATGCCGACGGTCACGCCGGCCGCGGTCGGCACGCCGGTCGCGTTGTAGAGGCCCGGGAATTCCTTCGGATAGTGGCCGGTGGCCGTGCCGGCCGCGAGCGCCTGCGGCTTCGCGACGTTGCCGATGCGCAGCAGCGGCCGTGCGCGTGCGACGTTCTGCAGCCCGAGCACCGAGCCGACGACGTCGCCGAGCGCATGCGGCACCTGCGCGGTCGACGCGTTCGCGAAGCCGGAGCGGCCCGCGTACTCGAAATGCACGAGCGACGTGTTGAACGCGGTCTTCACCGTGCCGGCCGTGCCGTGCGCCGACACCAGCAGCCGGTTCGGCGCGACTTCGATGTTCACGAAGCCGCTCTTGCGCAGATAGTCGACGACCGACTTGACCTGGGCTTCGGTCGGCGCGTAGCCGGCGAGGAACTGTTCGTGCGTGAGGTACTGGCGGTAGTGCGCGTTGCCGGGCCGGTTCACGTCGTGCGCGAGTTGCTTGAGCTGCGCGGCGTTGCGCAGCTTCAGGCTGACGACGATGTCCGTCGTCTCGCCGGCCGCGAGTTCGAGCGACGGCGCCGCGCTGCGCGCCGTCAACTGCGGGCCGGTCAGAAAGGCTTTCGTATGGGTATCGACCCAATCCGTCGCCGCATGGGCCGCGGCGGCGGCGAACACGAGCGGGACCGCGCACGCGAGGTGGCGGGGCGACGGAAGGGGCAGCGCAAACCAGGTGTTCCTTTTCATCGGGAGTCCTTTTGAGGAGAGACGACGTTGCTGGAACCCGCGGCCCTTGTGGGGCCGCGAGCGGTCACGAGCGTAGGGCGTCGGTGCCGTTCGGGTAGCTGCCAGTTTCCATAGCTGTCAGATCTGACATCGGCTTGCTCGCACGCTTGCGCCACGTCGTTCGTGCAGGCGGCCGCAGCCCCGATGAAGGGAACCGGTTCGCGGCGCGCCAGCGCGACGGTCGACGACGTTTGAACGCACGCGTCGTTCGTTGCGGTACCGGAATGCGCGCGATTGCGGAGCGCATCGCCGCGCGAGCGCATCGGCCGTGATCGGGCCTGCACGCGTCGTGCGTCGCACTATGTGGTCAAGTGCTGCCGCGGCACCCGCGCGACGACGTGCCGATGCACGGATTCACGAAAACGGGGCCGGTCGATCGCGCGCCTTTCCCGAACTGTGGAACAGCGCGTTGCCGAGTCTTGCAGCGTGCTTTCGGTTCTCGAGCCGGGTGTGCCGATTAGAGGAAGGGCTCGAATTCATGTGGCGACGCGCGCTCTTAGTCCGTCGCGCGCCGGTACGCCGCTGTTCGGCTCGCCGCGACGAACACCCACGCGAACGGATCGCACGACGCCCTCCGCGAAATTCCTCCTTGACGCGCACCATTGCGCGGCTATCCTTCAATCCATAACCATCGAGTTATTGATTGAAACATGCAAAACACTCACGACATGCTGTTCAGGACGCTTGCCGATCCGACACGCCGCGCGCTCTTCGAGCGGCTGTGCGAGGAGGGCGAGCTGACGGTGGCCGCGCTGACGGCCCATGCAGGCGTGTCGCAGCCGGCGGTATCGAAGCATCTGGGTGTACTGAAGCAGGCCGGGCTCGTCAGCGACCGTCACGCGGGCCGGCAGACGCACTACAGCGCGCAGCCGCAGGCGCTGACTCCGTTGATCGACTGGACCAGCCAGATGGCAGGCTTCTGGCAGAACCGGTTCGACGCTCTCGAAGATCTGCTCAACAGGATGGATCAATGAACCAGCCCACTTCCGAAACACGCACCGTCGTCGTCGAACGGGAACTGTCGCATTCGCCGGAGAAGATCTGGCGTGCGCTCACGCAACCGCACCTGATCGAGGCGTGGCTGATGAAGAGCGATTTCGAGCCCGTCGCGGGCCGCGCGTTCAGCTTTCACGCGGACTGGGGTTCGGTCGACTGCACGTTGCTGACGATCGAACCGGAGCGCGTGCTGTCCTACACGTGGGCCGCGTATGGCCTGGAAAGCGTCGTCACATGGACGCTCACGCCGACGCCGGGCGGCACGCTGTTGCGCATGGAGCAGGCCGGCTTCCGCGCCGATCAGGAACAGGCATACCGCGGTGCGCAGCAAGGCTGGGTGCGGTTCTTCGACTCGCTCGAACAGGTGCTCGCGCGTGCCGATGAAGACGGGGAGGGCCGGGCATGAGCGCATCCGACCCGGGTCTCCCGCCGTCCGCCCGTATCGACGCGCTGATCGCGGGCATCGCCGACTGGCGCGGCAAGACGTTCGCCGAGGTGCGCGAGACGATCCTCGCCGTCGACGACGGCATCGTCGAGGAATGGAAATGGATGGGCAGCCCCGTGTGGGAATGCGACGGGATGATCGCGGTCGCGAACGCGCACAAGGGCAAGGTGAAGCTGACCTTCATGCACGGCGCGCACCTGCCCGATCCCGACGGGCTGTTCAATGGGGGCCTCGACGGCAATGCGCGCCGCTCGATCGATTGGCTCGAAGGCGACAAGCTCGACAAGCGGGGGCTGAAGCGCCTCGTTCGCGCGGCGATCGACTACAACCGCGCGCACCTGAAGAAGAACGCGCGCACCGGCGCCGGCGCGAAGGCGCGAGCCGACAAGGCCGCCTGACGCACCGGCGCACCGGGCGCACGGCCCGGCCGCCGCCTTCCCGCCGCCGATCGGCAGGCGAAAAAAAGCCCGACACGAGGTCGGGCATTCAAATCGGCCGCAACCGCCGCGAGGCGGCTGCGGCACCTGCAAAAGCAGGACGCTTACGCTGCCAGCAGCGAGCGCAGCACGAACGGCAGGATACCGCCGTGCTTGTAGTAGTCGACTTCGATCGGCGTATCGATGCGCAGCAGCACCGGCACGCGCTGCGTTTCGCCGTTCTTGCGGTGAATCACGAGCGTGACGTCCTGCTGCGGCTTGAAGTCGTCGCCGAGACCTTCGATGTCGTAGGTCTCTTCGCCGGTGATGCCGAGCGACTGGACGCTGTCCGCACCCTTGAACTGCAGCGGCAGCACGCCCATGCCGACCAGGTTCGAGCGGTGGATGCGCTCGAAGCTGCGTGCGATCACGGCCTTCACGCCGAGCAGTTGCGTGCCCTTCGCGGCCCAGTCGCGCGACGAGCCCGTGCCGTACTCTTCGCCCGCGAACACGACGGTCGGCGTGTCGGCGTCGACGTAGCGCATCGCGGCGTCGTAGATCGACAGCTGGTCGCCGCTCGGCTGGTGGATCGTCAGGCCGCCTTCGACGCGCGAGCCGTCTGCCTTCACCGGGATCATCAGGTTCTTGATCCGGACGTTCGCGAACGTGCCGCGCATCATCACGTCGTGGTTGCCGCGGCGCGAGCCGTAGCTGTTGAAGTCGGCCTTCTGCACGCCGTTCTCCTTCAGCCACTTGCCTGCCGGCGAGTCTTCCTTGATCGAGCCTGCCGGGCTGATGTGGTCGGTCGTGACCGAGTCACCGAAGATGCCCAGTGCGCGTGCACCCTTGACCGTCGGGATCGAATCGGCCGGCTCCATCGAGAAGTCGTTGCCGAAGAACGGCGGCTCCGCGATGTAGGTCGACTTCGGCCAGTCGTAGACCTGGCCCGTTTCGCCCTCGATCTTGCTCCACAGGTCGCCCTTCTTGGTCAGCTTCGAGTAGTTGTCCTCGAACTTCTTCGGGTCGAGCGCGAACTTGAGCAGCGCGTGGATTTCCTCGCTCGTCGGCCAGATGTCGCCGAGGTAGATGTCGTAACCGTCCTTGCCCTTGCCGACCGGCTCGGTCATCAGGTCGCGCGTGATGTTGCCGGCGATCGCGTAGGCGACGACGAGCGGCGGCGACGCGAGGAAGTTCGCGCGGATGTTCGGGTGGATACGCGCTTCGAAGTTACGGTTGCCCGACAGCACGGCCGCCGCGACGATGTCGTTCTTCGTGATCGCTTCGTTCAGCTCCGGCGTCAGGTCGCCCGCGTTGCCGATACAGGTCGTGCAGCCATAGGCCGCGACTTCGAAGCCGAGCTTCGACAGGTAGGGCAGCAGGCCCGTCTTCGTCAGGTACTCGGTGACGATGCGCGATCCCGGCGCGAGCGAGGTCTTGATCTTCGGATCGACCGTGAGGCCGGCCTCGACCGCCTTCTTCGCGAGCAGGCCGGCAGCCAGCAGCACGCTCGGGTTCGACGTGTTCGTGCACGACGTGATCGCTGCGATCAGCACGTCGCCGTTCTTCACGTCGACGCCGTTGCTCGTCGTGTACTGCGTGTTCAGTTCTTCCGCCTTCTTCGCGAAGCCGTTTTCCGCGACCGGCTTCGAGAACAGGTCGGTGAACGTCGACTTGACGTTGCCGATCTCGATGCGGTCCTGCGGGCGCTTCGGGCCTGCGAGCGACGGGGCGACCGTCGCGAGGTCGAGCGTCACCGTCTTCGTGTAGTCGATGTCGCCGGCCTGCGGAATGCCGAACAGGTTCTGGGCCTTGAAGTAGTTCTCGAACGCGGCGATTTCCGCTTTCGTGCGGCCCGTGCCTTCGAAGTAGTCGATGGTCTTTTCGTCGACCGGGAAGAAGCCCATCGTCGCGCCGTATTCCGGCGCCATGTTGCCGATCGTCGCGCGGTCCGGCAGCGACAGCGACTTCGTGCCTTCGCCGAAGAACTCGACGAACTTGCCGACGACCTTCTCCTTGCGCAGCATTTCGGTGATCGTCAGCACCAGGTCGGTGGCCGTCACGCCTTCGCGCAGCTTGCCCTTCAGCTCGACGCCGACGACGTCCGGCGTCAGGAAGTACACCGGCTGGCCGAGCATGCCGGCTTCGGCCTCGATGCCGCCCACGCCCCAGCCGACCACGCCGATGCCGTTGATCATCGTCGTGTGGCTGTCCGTGCCGACGAGGGTGTCCGGGTAGTACACGGTGTCGCCGCCGTTCGCCTTCTTGTGGACGCCGCGCGCGAGATACTCGAGGTTCACCTGGTGGACGATGCCGACGCCCGGCGGCACGACCTTGAACGTGTCGAACGCCTGCATGCCCCACTTCATGAACTGGTAGCGTTCGTTGTTGCGCTGGAATTCCAGCTTCATGTTCAGGTCGAGCGCGTCCTTCTGGCGGAAATAGTCGATCTGGACCGAGTGGTCGACGACGAGATCGACCGGCACCAGCGGCTCGATCTTCTTCGGGTTCTTGCCCGAACGCTCGGCGACGCCGCGCATGGCCGCGATGTCGGCGAGCAGCGGGACGCCCGTGAAGTCCTGCAGCACGACGCGCGACACCACGAACGGAATCTCGTCGACGCGCTTCGCGGTCGGCTTCCAGTTCGCCAGCTGCTCGATGTGCTCCTCGGTGATCTTCTTGCCGTCGTAGTTGCGCAGCACGGACTCGAGCACGATACGGATCGACACCGGCAGGCGCTCGATCTTCGTCTTCAGTTCCTTGCCGAGCTGCGGCAGCGAGTAGAACTTGCCTTTGCCGGAACCGCTGTCGAATTCCTTGAGGGTCTTGTGGAGATTGTGGGCCATGGTGATTTTCCTGGGTTTAAGGCTAGGAAACAAAGAGTCCTGCGGCTATATCACATACAAGTCGACGTATTCATCGACCGGCATTGCTTCGAGCTTTGCCTGGTCCAGCGACACGTCGAGAATCGCTTGTTGCTGCTTGGCCGGAAAGCGGCGGGCGAGGTTGGTCCTGAACTTCTCGACCAGCAGCGGGATGCCTTCCGCGCGGCGGCGCCGGTGGCCGAGCGGGTATTCGATCGCCGCTTCGGCAAGCTTCGACCCGTCCGCGAATTCGATCGTCAGCGCATTCGCGATCGATCGCTTGGCCGGGTCATGGTAATCCTTCGTGAATTGTGGATCCTCGACGCACACGGTTTTCGCGCGCAGCGCGTCGATGCGCGGATCGGCGGCGACCGCGTCTTCGTAATCGGCCGCGGTCAGCCGGCCGAACAGCAGCGGCACGGCGACCATGTACTGGATGCAGTGATCGCGATCGGCCGGATTGGCGAGCGGGCCCTGCTTGTCGATGATGCGCAGCGCGGCCGCGTGCGTGCGGATCGTGATCCGGCGGATGTCGTCGGTCGTGCGGCCCGTCGCGGCGAGCTGGGCGTGCAACTGCAGCGCGGCTTCGGCGGCCGTCTGCGCGTGGAATTCGGCCGGGAACGCGATCTTGAACAGCACGTTCTCCATCACGTACGTGCCGTACGGGCGCTGGAAGCGGAACGGCTGCCCGTCGAACAGCACGTCGTAGAAGCCCCACGTTTTTGCGGTGAGCGCCGACGGGTAGCCCATTTCACCCGTTTTCGCGATCAGCGCGAGGCGCACCGCGCGGGACGTCGCGTCGCCGGCCGCCCATGACTTGCGCGAACCGGTGTTCGGCGCGTGGCGGTAGGTGCGCAGCGCTTGACCGTCGACGAATGCGTTGGACACCGCGTTGATCAGCTCGTCGCGCGTGAGCCCGAGCAGGCGGCCCACGACGGCCGTCGACGCGACCTTCACGAGCAGCACGTGGTCGAGCCCGACGGCGTTGAAAGAATTCTCGAGGGCGAGGCAGCCCTGGATCTCGTGGGCCTGGATCATCGCGACGAGCACGTCGCGCATCGCAAGCGGCTTCCTGCCGGCCGCGACGGCCGTGCGGGACAGCCAGTCGGCCGTCGCCAGGATCCCGCCGAGATTGTCGGACGGATGACCCCATTCGGCGGCGAGCCAGGTGTCGTTGAAGTCCAGCCAGCGGATCATCGCGCCGATGTCGAACGCGGCCTGGACGGGATCGAGCTGGAAGGACGTGCCGGGCACCTTCGCGCCGTTCGGCACGATCGTGCCGGGCACGACGGGGCCGAGCAGCTTGGTGCAGGCGGGATAGGACAGCGCCTCGAGTCCGCATCCGAGCGTGTCGATCAGGCAATGACGCGCCGTCTCCAGCGCGAGCGCGCTGTCGATGCCGGTGTTCAGCACGTAGTCGACGATATCGACGAGTACCGTATCCGGAGCAGGGCGGACGTTGGAGACCGGGGCGGACATCGAGGGGCCGGGGAGGAACGCGCTTAGTTCGTTGCCGGCTTCAGCTCGTTCGACTGCGTCGGTGCCGCGGTGCCTTGCGCCATTTCCGGCGTCACGCATTCGTCCGCGAGGCGCTCGCCGCCGTTTGCGTCGGAGAACAGCATCGCCTTGGTCGGGATCACGACCAGCTTCAGGCCGGCTGCCGGATCGTAGAACGTGTCGGCGCCCGTCGTCGTGGCTTCGCGCGGCAGCTTGTAGTTCCGCTTCGCCCAGTGAACCGTGACGAGCTGGTCGCGCTTCATGTCGCCGGCGAGGTCGAACGACAGACCTTCCTTACAGGACCACTTGACCGCGCCTTCCGGCACCGTATCGACCTTGGCAGCCGCGCGCGCCTGAGCCTTCTTGCTGCGCGGGATGATGCGCTTGGCCGGCGCCGGGCGCTTGGCCGTCTTCTTCGCGGTCGTCGCCGTACCCTGGGCGAACGCGCTCGGAGCCGACACCAGCATCGTGGCGGACAACGCGCCGATGGCGGTAGCGATCAGGAGTTTCTTCATGGAGTCAGAACCTTTCGATTATCAGTTGACAAGGGCCGGCAATCGAAACCGCCGGCCGGTTTGAAACTGCACGCGCCCCGGAAGCGCGCAGCGGCCGCTATTTTCACCTATTTGGCCGCGCAAATTTCAGGTTTTCGGGCTCCGTTACGTTTTTTGTCGTTTCGCAAACCTGTGTCGGGTTCACGCCCCGGCGATTCGATGAAATTCGTGTGTCGGCGCGCGCTCACCGCGCGTCTCCGGCGGCCGGGCCGAACAGCGGCGCGGCCTCGGCCGGCACCGGCTGGCCGGTCGCCCGCGCGCGGCGCAGTACCGACCAGTAATAGCGGTAGCTCGCGCGGTCGTGCAGCGTATCGCCGTGGCGCGTCGGGCCCCAGTCGGCAGCCTGCGCGGCCAGCAGGATCTCGGCGGCCAGTGCGACTTCATCGGTGCGCGGCGCGAATGCGTCGACGATCGGGCGGATCTGCGCGGGATGGATGCTCCACATCCGCGTGAATGCGAATTCGTCGCGTGCGCGGAGGGCGTCGCCGGCGACGACTGCCATGTCGCGCACCTCGGTTGTGACATTGTGTGACGGTGTCTTGCCGTGCGCGTGGCAGGCCGCGGCGATTTCCAGCTTCGCGCGGCGCACGAGCGGGTGATCGAACTGGCCGGGCGAGCGCATCGCCGCATCGGGAATCGCGCCGTGATGCGCGGACACGAAGTCCATCAGCCCGAAGCTCAGCGTGCCGACCAGCGGCAGCGCGGCGAGGGCGGCCGCCTGCGCGAGCGCGCCGTGCGTCTCGACCAGCACGTCGACGGGAATCGGCTGCGCGAGGCCGAGCTCGCGGCGCGTGCCTTCGATGAACGCGACCATCTCGGCCGCGTCGGCGGCGCTCGCGATCTTCGGCAGCGTGACGTAGGCCGGTGCGCGCGCGGCGCGCAGCACGATGCGCACGTCGTCGCGCCAATGGGGATGGGAAAAGTCGTGGATGCGGACGCCGACCCGCCCGAAGCGGTTCTCGGCGCTGCCGAGGAGCTCGGCGACGAGCTGCGCGTGCGCGGCTTCCTGGCCGACGGCCGCGCCGTCCTCGCAGTCGAGCGTGATGTCGAACACGGGGCCGAGTTCGGCCTGGAGCGCGAGCGACTTGCGCATCAGCTTCTCGCTGCCCGCGTAGTGATCGCAGCAGGGCAGGATCGCGGGCGGCGACGCCCCGTCGTACAGCACTTGTGCAGGAGTGAGCGCGGACATCTCTTCTACGTCAAGAAAGCGGGCAACGTGGAGAAAATCGGATTCGGGCACGTTCTGGGCCGGCGCGCGGGGCGCGTGAGCGGCAAAACGTGCGCGGATCGGATCGGGCGGCGGGGCCGGCTGCCGGCCCGCCGCCCGTGCCGTGACCGGCCCGCCCGGAGGCGGCCCGGCCATCATGCAGCCTGCTTAGTTCTTCAGCAGGTGGGCGACGCCGTCGCGCTCTTCGAGCAGCTCGGCCAGCGTGCCGTCCATCTTCTCGCGCGAGAACGCGTCGATTTCCAGGCCTTCGACACGCTTGTACTCGCCGTTTTCGCACACGACCGGCACGCCGTAGATGATGTCTTCGGGGATGCCGTACGAGCCGTCCGACGGGATGCCCATCGTGACCCACTTGCCGTTCGTGCCGAGGACCCAGTCACGCACGTGGTCGATCGCCGCGTTCGCTGCCGACGCGGCCGACGACAGGCCGCGCGCTTCGATGATCGCCGCGCCGCGCTTGCCGACGGTCGGGATGAACGTGTCGCGGTTCCACACGTCGTCGTTGATCAGCTTCAGCAGCGACTCGCCTTCGGCGGTCGCGAAGCGGAAGTCGGGGTACATCGTCGGCGAGTGGTTGCCCCACACGGCGAGCTTCTCGATCGATGCGACCGGCTTGCCCGACTTCGCGGCGAGCTGCGACAGCGCGCGGTTGTGGTCGAGGCGCAGCATGGCGGTGAAGTTCTTCTTCGGCAGGTCCGGCGCCGACTTCATGGCGATGTACGCGTTGGTGTTCGCCGGGTTGCCGACGACCAGCACCTTCACGTCGCGGCTCGCGACTTCGTTCAGCGCGGCGCCCTGGACCGTGAAGATCTCGGCGTTCGCCGACAGCAGGTCCTTGCGCTCCATGCCCTTCGAGCGCGGACGTGCGCCGACCAGCAGCGCGACGTCTGCATCCTTGAATGCAACCTTCGGATCGTCGGTGATCACGACGCCCGCAAGCAGCGGGAACGCGCAATCGTCGAGCTCCATCACGACGCCTTTGACGGCGGCTTGGGCTTGCGGGAGGTCGAGCAGTTGCAGGATGACCGGCTGGTCCTTGCCGAGCAGGTCGCCGTTCGCGATGCGGAACAGCAGGGAATATGCGATTTGACCTGCGGCGCCGGTGACGGCAACGCGCTTTGCGGGCTTAGCCATTGAAAATCTCCAGGACGGGTGAAGCGTTGGACGCTAGGCAAAACGCCATTCTATGCGCGTTACGCGTAGCGTTGCATTGAAGCAGGGCGGAGGACTCGCGAATGGCACACGCGGTGAACCTGGAGACGGCCGTGGCACGTAGCCGGGGACGCATTTTGCACCCGCGAACCCTTGCTCGCCCCGGAGTGTAGGAGCCGGCTGGCCCAAAGTCAAACGGTATCATATGTCTTATATAAGACAGATGTTTTGCGGAATTTGAGTGGACGAAAAAGCGCGGTTTGTGATGAAATGCGCGCCATGACATCGAACCAGGCGAACAACGCGAATCCAACCGGCGCAGGCGGCCCAGGGCAGCCGGGCGCGGGCGATTCCGCGCCGGCGCCTGCCGCTTCGCCGTCCCCGACCTTCAGCCCGTTATACCAGCAGATCAAGTCATTGATCACTCAGAGCCTCGAATCCGGTGAATGGAAGCCGGGCGAGATCATCCCGAGCGAAGTGGAGCTCGCGGCCCGCTACAAGGTCAGCCAAGGCACCGTTCGCAAGGCGATCGACGAACTGGCCGCCGAAAACCTCGTGGTCCGGCGGCAGGGCAAGGGGACGTTTGTTGCGACGCACAACGAGGATCGCGCGCAGTTCCGCTTCCTGCGGCTGCTGGCCGACGACGGTGCCGAGCATCCGCACGTGAGCCGGCTGCTCGAGTGCCGGCGCCTGCGCGCGCCGGCCGAGATCGCGCGGCAGCTCGACCTGAAGCCGGCCGACCCGGTCGTGCAGGTGCGGCGCCTGCTGGAGTTCGATAGCGAAGTGACGGTGCTCGACGAGATCTGGCTCCCCGGCACGATGTTCCGCGGGCTCACGTTCGAGCGGTTGAGCGAGTACAAGGGGCCGCTCTACGCGATGTTCGAGACGGAGTTCGGCACGCGGATGATCCGCGCGACGGAGAAGATCCGCGCGGTCGCGGCGGAGCCGGCGGTGGCCGACCTGCTGCACGTGCCGGCGGGTTTTCCGTTGCTGTCGGTCGAGCGCGTGTCCTACACATACGGTGACCGGCCGGTGGAAGTGCGGCGCGGCTGGTATGTCACAACCGGGTACTACTATCAGAATGACTTGAGTTGACGGTGTTCGGCTCGGGCCGGGTGCATTCGCGTTCCCCATGCACGCGAAGCACGTTTTGGGCCGCCTTTGTTCGTGTTCGCGCAACTATCCAGAGCAGACTTTCGCTGCAGCGCGATATAAAAAGGCGCTAAAATCGCGGATTAGTGTGACAACATAGTAGGGGTCTAGCATGACTGACGCAGTAAGAAAGCCGAGGCCGGAATACCGGAACATCGGAATCGGCGACATCACGTTGAAATACCGCATGCCTCTGGCTGCGATATTGTCGATTCTCCACCGAGTCAGCGGCGCGCTGCTGTTCCTGTTCCTGCCGTTCCTGCTGTTCCTCTTCGACCAGAGCCTCACCTCCGAGCTCAGCTTCGAAGTCTTCAAGGCTTTCCTCTCCAACATCGTCGTCAAGCTGATCGTCCTCGCGCTGTCGTGGGCGTTCCTCCACCATTTCTGCGCCGGCATTCGCCACCTGCTGATGGACGTCAACCACGACGCCGTCTCGAAGGAAGGCGGCAAGCGGACGGCCGTCGTCGTCTTTGTCGTCTCGATCGCGCTGACGATCGCCATGGCACTCAAACTGTTCGGAGCATTCTAAGAAAATGGCAGCCAATAACCGAATCGGCTCGAAGCGCCTCGTCGTCGGCGCTCACTACGGCCTGCGCGACTGGCTCGCGCAGCGCGTCACCGCCACGATCATGGCAGTCTACACGGTCATTCTGCTCGCGCTGTTCTTCGGCGCGCATGATTTCTCGTACGAAGGCTGGGCGTCGATCTTCTCCGCGCAATGGATGAAGCTCGCGACCTTCGTGATGCTGCTTTCCCTCTTCTACCACGCATGGGTTGGCGTGCGCGACATCTGGATGGACTACGTGAAGCCCGTCGGTGTGCGCCTGCTGCTGCAATCGCTGACCATCGTCTGGCTGCTCGCATGTGCGGGCTACGCCGCGCAGATTCTCTGGAGAGTGTAAAGAATGGCTGCAATCAAAACTTCCCTGCCGCGCCGCAAGTTCGACGTGGTGATCGTCGGCGCGGGCGGCTCGGGCTTGCGCGCAGCGCTGCAACTGTCGCGCGCGGGCCTGTCGGTCGGCGTGCTGTCGAAGGTGTTCCCGACCCGTTCGCACACGGTGGCCGCACAGGGCGGCATCGGCGCGTCGCTCGGCAACATGAGCGAAGACAACTGGCACTTCCACTTCTACGACACGATCAAGGGTTCCGACTGGCTCGGCGACCAGGACGCGATCGAGTTCATGTGCCGCGAAGCACCGAACGTCGTGTACGAGCTGGAACACTTCGGCATGCCGTTCGACCGTAACGCGGACGGCACGATCTACCAGCGTCCGTTCGGCGGCCACACCGCGAACTACGGCGAGAAGCCGGTCCAGCGCGCTTGCGCGGCCGCCGACCGTACCGGTCACGCGCTGCTGCACACGCTGTACCAGCAGAACGTCGAAGCGAAGACGCAGTTCTTCGTCGAATGGATGGCGCTCGACCTGATCCGCGATGCGGACGGCGACGTGCTCGGCGTGACGGCCCTCGAGATGGAGACGGGCGACGTCTACATCATGGAAGGCAAGACGACGCTGTTCGCGACGGGCGGCGCAGGCCGGATCTTCGCGGCGTCCACCAACGCGTTCATCAACACCGGCGACGGCCTCGGCATGGCCGCGCGTTCGGGCATCGCGCTGCAGGACATGGAGTTCTGGCAGTTCCACCCGACCGGCGTGGCCGGCGCGGGCGTGCTGATCACCGAAGGCGTGCGCGGCGAAGGCGGTATCCTGCGCAACGCGAACGGCGAGCGCTTCATGGAACGCTACGCACCGACGCTGAAGGATCTGGCGCCGCGTGACTTCGTGTCGCGTTCGATGGACCAGGAAATCAAGGAAGGCCGCGGCGTCGGTCCGAACAAGGACCACGTGCTGCTTGACCTGTCGCACATCGGCGCCGAGACGATCATGAAGCGTCTGCCGTCGATCCGCGAAATCGCGCTGAAGTTCGCGAACGTCGACGCGATCAAGGAACCGATCCCGGTCGTCCCGACGATCCACTACCAGATGGGCGGCATCCCGACCAACATCCATGGTCAGGTCGTCGGCACGTCGCGCGATCACAAGGAACCGGTCAACGGCTTCTACGCAGTGGGCGAATGCTCGTGCGTGTCCGTGCACGGCGCGAACCGCCTCGGCACGAACTCGCTGCTGGACCTCGTGGTGTTCGGCCGTGCGGCCGGCAACCACATCGTCGAGCACGTGAAGAACCAGAAGGAACACAAGCCGCTGCCGGCCGATGCAGGCGAGTTCTCGCTGGCGCGTCTGAACAAGCTCGACAAGTCGTCGTCGGGCGAATACACGCAGGACGTCGCGAACGACATCCGCGCGACGATGCAGAAGCATGCAGGCGTGTTCCGCACGTCGGCGCTGCTGAAGGAAGGCGTCGAGCAGATGGCCGGCCTCGCGGCACGCGTGGAAAGCATCCATCTGAAGGACAAGTCGAAAGTGTTCAACACCGCGCGCGTCGAAGCGCTCGAGCTGGAGAACCTGATCGAAGTGGCGCGTGCGACGATGGTGTCGGCGGAAGCGCGCAAGGAAAGCCGTGGCGCACACGCGCACAGCGACTACGAACACCGCGACGACGACAACTGGCTGCGCCACACGCTGTGGTACAGCGAAGGCGATCGCCTCGACTACAAGCCGGTTCAAATGAAGCCGCTGACGGTCGAATCCGTGCCGCCGAAGCCGCGCACGTTCTAAGCCGAGTCAAAGGAATCCGAAATGGCAAAACGCATTTTTGAAGTCTACCGCTACGATCCGGACAAGGACGCGGCGCCGCGCATGCAGACGTACGAGCTCGAGATCCAGCATGAGCGCATGCTGCTCGACGCACTGGTCAAGCTGAAGGCAGTGGACGAGACGCTGTCGTTCCGCCGTTCGTGCCGTGAAGGCGTGTGCGGTTCGGACGCGATGAACATCAACGGCAAGAACGGTCTCGCGTGCCTGACGAACCTGAACGACCTGCCGCAGAAGATCGTGCTGCGCCCGCTGCCGGGCCTGCCCGTCGTGCGCGACCTGATCGTCGACATGACGCACTTCTTCAACCAGTATCACTCGATCAAGCCGTACCTGATCAACGACGCGCCGCCGCCGGAGAAGGAACGCCTCCAGTCGCCGGAAGAGCGCGACGAGCTCGACGGCGTGTACGAGTGCATTCTGTGCGCGAGCTGCTCGACGTCGTGCCCGAGCTTCTGGTGGAACCCGGACAAGTTCGTCGGCCCGGCCGGCCTGCTGCAGGCTTACCGCTTCATCGCGGATAGTCGCGACACGGCCACCGGCGAGCGTCTCGACAACCTGGAAGACCCGTACCGTCTGTTCCGTTGCCACACGATCATGAACTGCGTCGACGTTTGCCCGAAGGGCCTCAACCCGACGAAGGCGATCGGCAAGATCAAGGAACTGATGGTTCGCCGCGCGGTTTAAAGTTTGATGAGCGACGATTCGCATCAATCCGACCCGCACCGTCGCGCGCGCCTTCGCTGGCGCGCGCGGCGGGGTCTGCTGGAAAACGACATCATCTTCGAGCGTTTCTTCAGCAGATACGAGCATGACCTCACCGATGCAGACGTAGGCGCGTTGTCGCGCCTGCTCGATCTGAGCGACAACGACCTGATGGACTTGCTCCTCGCGCGCAAGGAACCAGAGGGCGACCTAGACAGCCCGGAAATTCACAGGCTGTTGGAGATGCTGCGCAACGTGTAACGCCAAGGTGTAGCGCGTTGTGCCCGTTATCGAATCCCGTTTCTTTATTTCGATTGAGGATGTGCCATGACTCCGTCTGATGTTAAAGCCACGCTATCGTTCAGCGACAACTCGCCGAGCGTCGAAATGCCGATCTACAAGGGGACGATGGGCCCGGACGTAATCGACATCCGCAAGCTGTACGGCCAGACCGGCAAGTTCACTTACGACCCGGGCTTCATGTCGACGGCAGCTTGTAATTCGGCGATCACGTACATCGACGGCGACAAGGGCGAACTGCTGTACCGCGGCTACCCGATCGACAACCTCGCGCAGAACGCCGACTTCCTTGAGACCTGCTACCTGCTGCTGAAGGGCGAGCTGCCGAACGCCGCGCAAAAGAAGGAATTCGTCGATACCGTCACGAAGCACACGATGGTGCACGAGCAGATGCACTTCTTCTTCCGTGGCTTCCGTCGCGACGCGCACCCGATGGCGGTGCTGGTGGCGGCCGTCGGCGCGCTGTCGGCGTTCTACCACGACTCGCTCGACATCAACGATCCGCGTCACCGTGAAGTATCGGCGATCCGCATGATCGCGAAGCTGCCGACGCTCGTCGCGATGGCGTACAAGTTCAGCATCGGCCAGCCGTTCGTTTATCCGAAGAACGAACTGTCGTACAGCGCGAACTTCATGCACATGATGTTCTCGAACCCGTGCGAAGAGTACAAGGTCAACGACGTGCTCGTGCGCGCACTCGACCGTATCCTGATCCTGCACGCCGATCACGAACAGAACGCATCGACGTCGACGGTCCGCCTGGCCGGCTCGTCGGGCGCGAACCCGTTCGCGTGTATCGCTGCCGGTATCGCATGTCTGTGGGGCCCGGCGCACGGTGGTGCGAACGAAGCCGCGCTGAACATGCTCGAGCAGATCGGTTCGCCGGACAACATCCCCGAATTCATCAAGCAGGTGAAGGACAAGAATTCGGGCGTGAAGCTGATGGGCTTCGGCCACCGCGTGTACAAGAACTACGACCCGCGTGCGAAGCTGATGCGCGAGACGTGCTACGAAGTGCTGAACGAACTGGGCCTGCACGACGACCCGCTGTTCAAGCTCGCGATGCAGCTCGAGAAGATCGCGCTGGAAGACGAATACTTCGTGTCGCGCAAGCTGTACCCGAACGTCGACTTCTACTCGGGCATCGTTCAGCGCGCGCTGGGCATCCCGACGTCGATGTTCACGTGTATCTTCGCGATGGCACGTACGGTCGGCTGGATCGCACAGTGGAACGAAATGATTGCGGATCCGGAGCAGAAGATCGGCCGTCCGCGTCAGCTGTTCATCGGCGACGCGCCGCGCGAAGCGAAGCCGATCAACGCACGTTAAGTCGTGCGCGGCGCGAACGGCCGTCAGGCCGCTCGCGTCCGGCAATCGCAACGCCCCGACACCCCGGTGGGTCATCCCACCGGGGTGTTTTCATTTGCGCGGCCGGCGTTGGCCATGGCCAGGCCCGGTCCCGCGTTCCAGCGACGGCGGCCGCGTGTCGAGCGGCGGCGCGTCGGCGTCGGGCGCGTGGCCGTGCTGCGCGAAGAACTGCCGGTAAGCGCCGGGTGTCATCCCGCGCGCGGCGAGGAACTGGCGGTTGAAGTTCGCGGCGTTCGGAATGCCGCAGCGTGCGGCCACCGTCGCGATCGGCCAGTCGGTGCCGACCAGGTGGCGGCACGCATGCGCAAGTCGCAGCCGCTGCACGTAGCGGCCGACGCTTTCGCCGAGGTGCCGCACGAACAGCCGCTGCAGCGTGCGCTCGGACATGTGTGCGACCGCGGCCAGCGCGTCGATGCGCAGTGGCTCGTGGAAGTGCCGGTCGATCGCATCGAGCACGCGATCGAGGCGCTCGGCTTCGGGCGCGGCCGAGTCGGCCGATGACGTCGCTGCGTCGGCCCGCTCGTAGGCCTGCGCGGTGGCGAGCGGCTCGCCGCCGGCTTCCGCGAGGTCGGCGAGCGTGTCGAGCGCGGCCGCGAGGCGTACGCGCGGCGACGGGTCGAGCAGCCGCGGCAGTCGCTCGCGCATCGCGCGGGCCGTCGCGGCGTCGAAAGCGAGGCCGGGCGCCGCGCGCCGCAGCAGCGAGCGCAGCGGCGCGTACTCGGGACAGCAGTCGGCCACGCGCCGCGCCCAGTCGCCGTCGAACCAGACGACGAGCGCGACTTCCGGCGCGTCGCGATCGATGCGCGCGTTCGACGACCACGTATGCGGCAGGTTGGGCGGCACGAGCACCAGGTCGTCGTCCGTGTAGCGGGCGACGTGATCGCCGACGAAGCGTCGGCCGCGGCTGTTCAGTGTCAGCGTCAGTTCGTACTCGGGATGACGATGCCATTCGAACGGAATGCGCGCGAGCTGGCGGTGGTACACGCGGATCGAACAGCCGGGGGCGAACGCCACATGCTCGTACTGCGGTTTCATCGCGACCTCCCGTCGAGCGCGGCACCGCGCCGTGGCATGATCGTGATCGATCTTCACGACGGAGCGATGCCATGTTTTCACATGTTTGCGTGGGCGTGCGCGATACCGCGCGCGCGTACGACTTCTACGCGCCGCTGTTCGCGGAACTCGGCCTGCGTCTCAAATTCAGCGAACCGGACGGCTGGTCGGGCTGGATGCCGGCCGACGTCGACCGGCCGCTGTTCTTCTTCGGCCGGCCGCTCGACGGCCGCGCGCCGGAACCGGGCAATGGCCATACGATCGCGTTCGACGCGCAAACGCGGGCGCAGGTCGACCGCTGCCATGCGCTTGCGCTGCAGCACGGCGGCACCTGCGAAGGGCAGCCGGGCCTGCGGCCGCACTATCACCGCGACTACTACGGCGCGTATTTCCGCGATCCGGACGGCAACAAGCTGTGTGTGGTCAGCCATCGTCCCGAGTAGCGCGCCGGTTGTCAGGATTGTATCGATTGTTGGCTGGATAGTGTCGATCGCAACCGTGCGTCGGCCGTACGCTGAGCACTCGTCACGACACGATTCCACGAGGAGACAGCGATGCACCTGACGATCGACGATTTGCCGGCCGCGATCCGCGCGGCGAAAAGGGCGCTGCGCGCCGACCTGCCCGGATACGCGGCCACGTTCCGCGAGCTGGAGGGCGATATCGCGCGGCAGGTCGACGCGATCCGCCGTGCGCACGCGCACGGCCATGACGTGATTCCGGTGCTGCGGTTCGCGGATATCGCGAACGGCACCGTCGATCCGCAGGCGATCGCCGCGATCCGCACGCACGGTGCGGCGGTGATTCGCGGCGTGTTCGACGCGGCGCAGGCGCGTGACTGGAATGACGAGATCGGCGCCTACCTGGAGGCGAATCGCTTCGCCGAGCGGCTGGAGGCGCGTGCCGAGGATCGCTACTTCGGCAACCTCGCGTCGGGCAAGCCGCAAATCTACGGCGTCTACTGGTCGAAGCCGCAGGTGGCCGCGCGCCAGTCGCCGGCGCTCACGCAGGCACGTGTGTTCATGAACCGCCTGTGGCGGCATGCGGACGGCCAGCGCACGCACTTCGATCCCGACCGGGTGCCGGCCTACGCGGACCGGATCCGCCGCCGGCCGCCGGGCTCCACGTCGCTCGGGCTGTCGCCGCATGTCGACGGCGGCTCGGTCGAACGCTGGCTCGGCGCGAATTTCCGGCAGGTCTATCGCCACGTACTGCGCGGCCAGTGGCGCGATTACGATCCGTTCGACGCCGCGTTTCGTCCCGATGTGGAGGAGATTCCGTCGCCGGCCGTATGTTCGATGTTCCGCACGTTCCAGGGCTGGACCGCGCTGACGCCGCAGGGGCCCGGCGACGGCACGCTGCAGCTGATTCCGGTGGCGAACGCGATGGCGTACGTCGTGCTGCGCGCGCTGCAGGACGACGTCGCCGACGACGACCTGTGCGGCGCGCGTCCGGGCCGCGCGCTGTCGATCCTGCCCGAATGGCATGCGTTGCTGCTCGACGCGCTGGTGCCGATTCCGCACATGGAGCCGGGCGATGCGGTGTTCTGGCACGGCGACGTCGTGCACGCGGTCGAGGATGCGCATCGCGGCAGCGGCGACAGCAACGTGATGTACATCGCGGCCGCGCCCGGCTGCGCGAAGAACGACGCGTACCTGCAGCGCCAGCGGCTCGCGTTCCTGCGCGGCGACAGCCCGCCGGATTTCCCGGCCGATCATTTCGAGGTCGAATTCGACGGCCGGGGCGGCGAGGGCGACCTTACGGCGCTTGGCCGTGCGCAAATGGGGTTCGGGCCGCTCGCTGCATGACGGATGCGGCAGCAACATCGGCCGCCGCGGCCGCTCCGGCACGTGAAATCGGTCGACCGCGCCGCTTCCGCCGACCGTCTGCCGAATCCGCTGCGTTCCGCGTTCAATTCGACGCGATCGGCTGCGGGCGTGCCCGAAATCGACGCGAATTGCGCAAATTGGCTTCCGATAATGGTCCGGACACAACGCAGCCGCCCCGTGCACCGCACGGGGGCAGCGTGACCATGGAGGAGTCGATGCAATTCACGCAAGCGATCGTTCGCCGTCCCGCGCCGTCCTGTGGCGCGGGTCTTACCACCGCCACGCTCGGCGCGCCCGACTACGACAAGACGCTCACGCAATTCCACGCATACTGCGACGCGCTCCGCGGGCTCGGCGTCGAGCTGACCGAGCTGCCGCCGCTCGACGCATTCCCCGATGCGCATTTCGTCGAGGACGTCGCGGTCGTGACGCCCGAATTCGCGGTGATCACGCGTCCCGGCGCGCCTGCGCGGCGCGGCGAGACGGTGCACATCGAAGCCGCGCTCGGCGCGCATCGCGACCTGCTGCCGATGCAGACAGGCCGTCTCGACGGCGGCGACGTGATGCTGGTCGGCAAGCGCTTCTACATCGGCCTCACGGGCCGCACCGACGCCGAAGGCATCGCCGCGTTCGAATCGCTGGTGTCGCGCTTCGGCTATTCGGTCGTCGCGGTACCCGTCGCCGCGGGCCTGCATCTGAAGTCGGTCGTCAACGCGCTCGGCGACGACACGCTGCTCGTGACCGAGGCGCTGGCCGCGCATCCGGCGTTCGCCGACTATCGCCGGATCGCGATCTCGGCCGCCGACGAATACGCGGGCAACACGCTGCGCGTGAACGGCACGCTGATCACGCCGGCCGGCTATCCGCGCGTGCACGACGCGATCGGCTCGCTCGGGCTGCCGCTGCACGTGATCGACACGAGCGAGTTCCGCAAGATGGACGGCGGCCTGACCTGCCTGTCGCTGCGGTTCTAGCCGATTGGCGCGCGGCCGCTTCGGCCCGATAATGTGGCCCCCGCGCGGAAACGGAGGAGACGCTCCGCGCACCAGCCACGACCCGACCGGAGCGAACGCGGATGACCGACAAGAAGATGCAGCTCGACAAGATCGACCTCCGGATCCTCGACATCCTGCGTACCGACGGACGGATTTCGTACCGCAAGCTGTCGGAGCTCGTGAACCTCACGCCGCGTCCGTGTCAGGCGCGCGTGGAGCGGCTCGAGGCGCTCGGCGTGATCGAAGGCTACCGCGCGGTGATCAAGGCGCCGCGCGCGACCAAGCCGATCGTCGTGATCGCGCAGATCGTGCTGGCCGATCACGGGCGTTCGCAGGCCCCGTTCGAAGAAGAAATGCGGACCAATCCTGCCGTGGTCGACTGCTGGCTCGTCAGCGGCACGTTCGATTTTCTCGTGCGGCTCGCGTGCGAGGATCTCGACGAATACCGGCGGATCGCGAACGTGTGGCTGGAAAGCCCGCGGTTCCGGATCGAGAAGATCGTGACGACCGCCGAGCTGCAGGCGATCAAGCGCAGCATCGTCTGACGCGGCAGTGCGCGTCGGGCCGCCGGCATCGAACGAGCGGCCCGGCGGCCAGAACCGGTTCTCGAAGCGAATAACCGGGCCGATCGATTGGTATTCCGAATCAATTCGAGCGGCCCGATTCCAACCAGGGTGAATGCTATGGATGCTTTGCAAGCGGCAGCGCAGACGGCCGCGCCGTCCGGGACGGCGCTCAAGCGCCGGCTGCAGGGCCGCCACATCGCGATGATCGCGATCGGCGGCTCGATCGGCACGGGGCTGTTCGTCGCGTCGGGCGCGTCGGTCGCGCAGGCGGGGCCGGGCGGCGCGATCGCCGCGTATGTCGCGATCGGTCTGATGGTCTATTTCGTCGTCACGGGGCTCGGCGAGATGGCCGCGCTGATGCCGGTGTCGGGCTCGTTCGCGATCTACGGCGAGAAATACGTCGACGAAGGCTTCGGCGTCGCGCTCGGCTGGACCTACTGGTACAGCTGGGCCGTGACGATCGCGATCGAGCTGGTCGCCGCGCAGATCGTGATGCGCTACTGGTTTCCCGCGATACCGGGCGTATGGTGGGGTGCGGGGTTCCTGGTGCTGATCTTCCTGCTGAACACGCTGTCCGTGCGGGGCTTCGGCGAATCGGAATACTGGTTCTCGCTGATCAAGGTCGTCACCGTGATCGCGTTCATCGCGGCCGGGTTGCTGATCGCGGCCGGGCTACTCGGCAACGGACAGCCGGTCGGCTGGCGCAACTTCAGGACCGGCGACGCGCCGTTCGTCGGCGGCGTGCACGCGATGATGAGCGTCGCGCTGATCGCGGGCTTCTCGTTTCTCGGCACCGAGCTGGTCGGCATCACGGCCGGCGAATCGGAAAACCCGCGCAAGACGATCCCGCGCGCGGTGAAGCAGATCTTCTGGCGGATCATGCTGTTCTACGTGTTCGCGATCTTCGTGATCGGCCTGCTGGTGCCGTACACCGATCCGAACCTGCTGAAGAGCGACGTGACCGATATCGGTGTGAGTCCGTTCACGCTCGTGTTCAGCCACGCGGGCTTTCCGCTCGCGGCCGGCGCGATGAACCTCGTGATCCTGACGGCCGTGCTGTCGGCCGGCAATTCCGGCACGTATGCGGCCACGCGGATGCTGTACAACCTCGCGGCCGAGGGCCGTGCGCCCGCGATGTTCGCGACGCTGTCGCCGGGCGGCGTGCCGCGCAACGCGCTGTACGCGACGATGGCGGTGGGCGGGCTGTGCTTTCTCACGTCGCTGACCAACAACCAGAGCATCTATCTGTGGCTGCTCAATACGGTCGGCATCACCGGCTTCATCGCGTGGCTGGGCATCGCGGTCTGTCATTACCGGTTCCGCAAGGGCTTCCTGAAGCAGGGCTACCGGCTCGATCAACTGCCATACCGCGCGAAGTGGTTTCCGTTCGGGCCGCTGTTCGCGATCGCGATCTGCATCGTGATCTCGCTCGGGCAGGACTACCAGGCGTTCTTCGCGGCCCGCATCGACTGGCTGGAAGTGCTGTCGATCTATGTGTGGATCCCGCTGTTCGTCGCGATCTGGTGGGCGTATCGGCGCGTGCGCAAGAGCCGGTTCGTGCGGTACGAGGAGATGGATATCGGGCCGTGGCTCACGCGGTCGGTGGAGGCCGTCGATGCGGCGGTCACGCAACACGGGCAGCACGGGCAGTCGCGCTGAGCGGCGGGCGTGCGCCGCTCAGCGCGCGCGGGGCGCACGCGCCGGCCTCGCGATCGCGATCCACGAATGGCGCGAGACACGGACCGACGGTGAAGGGCGGCGCTCGACAGCCGTGGTCCGGCGTGAAGCGGCTGGCCTGACCGTGCGGCGACATCGTCCCGAGACGCCGGTCCGCGCCTGCATCGACGCTACTTGTCCAGCTCCGGATAGTGCCGGAAGATCCCCATGTCGTTGAACGGAATGCGGCGCTCGGACTCGAGATAACGCACGATCGGCGGATGCTGCGCGACGCGATCGTGCAGACCGACGAGTCCCTCGACCTTGCGCTCCGCGCGCTTCATCGCCTTCGGAAACGCGTAGCGCAGGCCTTCGATCAGCTGGAATATCGACAGGTCCGCGTAGCTGAGCGCGCTGCCGGCGAGATAGCCGCCCTTGTGCGGATTCTGCTCGCGCACACGATCGAAGTAGCCGAGATATTTCGGCAGCCGGTGCTCGAGGAAGTCGGCCGCGCGCTCGGCGGCCTCGGCCTTCTGGTCCTCGTAGTACAGGCCGCTGCCGATCGGGTGATGCGTGTCGTGGATCTCGGTGACGAAATCGGCGACGGTCAGCTGGAGCTGATGCACCCACAGTCGCCCGGCTTCGTCATCGGGCGCGAGCCCGAGCCGCGTGCCGAGAAACAGCAGGATGTTCGCGGCCTGTCCGACGACCACGTCGCCGGCCTTCAGGAACGGCGGCGCGAACGGCACGCATTCGTCCTTCGTGCTGTCCATCATGCGCATCATCGCCGACACGCCCATGCCGGGCCCCGATTCGCGCGCGACGTCGACATAGTCGGCCTCGGCCGCCTCGAGCGCGAGCCGCACGTATTCGCCGCGGCCCTGGATTTCGGGCCAGTAATAGAGTTCATATCGCATGCATTGCTCCTGTCCGGTCGATGCGGCGGGGGTGCGCGCATCGTGGTGGCGGGGAGGGCGGCCATGCGCCGCCCGTTGCGAATAGACAGTCTAGGAGATCGAGCGGGAAGTGCCGCGCGCGTCGCGTCAGGCGCCGCGCTCGCCGCTTTCGCCGCCTTCCGGGCCATGGAAGAACACCCAGGTCGAGAAGTCGTCGGAGAAGCCGGCGAAGCGGTGCGCCGCGAACGCGGGCACGAACAGCACGTCGCCGGCCGCGACGCCGCATTCGCGTCCGTCGAGGACGAACCGCGACGTGCCCGCGGCAATCACGTAGACCTCGTCGCGCGTATGCGGCGTTTGCAGGTCCTCCCCGCGCGGCCGGTACAACTCGATGTCGAGCGTGCCGTGGCGAAACAGCGTCGTGAACAGCGTGCCTTCAGCGTCGAGGCGGGCGAGCGAGTCATGGATGCCGAGCTTCATCGTCGTGGGCTCCGGATCGTGGTCGTGGGGACGTTCAGACGTGCGTCGTCCCATCGTATGCCGGAATCCGGCCCGGGGTGAACGCCGTTTGCCGGGTAATGCCGATACAGGTATTGGCACTACCAGCCAAACCACTGTTTTTAATGGGTTTTTTCGCGTCGCGCCTGCGCCGCGGCGCGTTCTGCGTGGCATAATCGACCGCATCCGCAAGGCTTGTAGTCACAACGACCCCGCATACCCATGGCACAGACTCTCTACGACAAACTGTGGAATACCCACGTCGTCCACACCGAGGACGACGGCACGGCATTGCTCTATATCGACCGTCAGCTGCTGCACGAAGTCACGAGCCCGCAGGCATTCGAAGGGCTGAACGTCGCGCATCGCCCGGTGTGGCGCATCAGCGCAAACCTGGCCGTGTCGGACCACAACGTCCCCACCACGGATCGCAGCCACGGCATCGCCGATCCGGTCTCGAAGCTGCAGGTCGACACGCTCGACGCGAACTGCGACGCGTTCGGCATCACGCAGTTCAAGATGAACGACGTACGCCAGGGCATCGTGCACATCATCGGGCCGGAGCAGGGCGCGACGCTGCCGGGCATGACGATCGTCTGCGGCGATTCGCACACGTCGACGCACGGCGCGTTCGGCGCGCTCGCGCACGGCATCGGCACGTCGGAAGTCGAGCACGTGCTCGCGACGCAAACGCTGCTGCAGAAAAAGAGCAAGAACATGCTCGTGAAGGTCGAGGGCGCACTGCCGCGCGGCTGTACCGCGAAGGACATCGTGCTCGCGATCATCGGTAAGATCGGCACGGCCGGTGGCACGGGCTACGCGATCGAATTCGGCGGCTCGACGATCCGCGCGCTGACGATGGAAGGCCGGATGACCGTCTGCAACATGGCGATCGAAGCCGGCGCGCGCGCGGGCATGGTCGCCGTCGACGACACGACGATCGACTACCTGAAGGGCCGTCCGTTCGTGCCGACCGGCGCGGAATGGGACCAGGCCGTCGAGTACTGGCGCGAATTCAAGTCCGACGAAGGCGCGCAGTTCGACCGAGTGGTCGAGCTGAACGCGGCCGAGATCGTCCCGCAGGTCACGTGGGGCACGTCGCCGGAAATGGTCACGTCGATCGACGGTCGCGTGCCCGATCCCGAGCGCGAGAAGGATCCGGTCAAGCGCGACGCGATGGAACGCGCGCTGGCCTACATGGCGCTCGAGCCGAACACGCCGATGGAGTCGATCAAGGTCGACAAGATCTTCATCGGTTCGTGCACGAACGCGCGCATCGAGGACATCCGCGCGGCCGCGTATGTCGTGAAGAAGCTGAACCGTCGCATCGCATCGAACGTGCGGCTCGCGATGGTCGTGCCGGGCTCGGGCCTCGTGAAGGCGCAGGCGGAGCGCGAAGGGCTCGACAAGGTGTTCACCGATGCGGGCTTCGAATGGCGCGAGCCGGGCTGCTCGATGTGCCTCGCGATGAACGCCGACCGGCTCGATCCGGGCGAGCGCTGCGCATCGACGTCGAACCGCAATTTCGAAGGCCGGCAGGGCGCGGGCGGTCGCACGCACCTCGTGAGCCCCGCGATGGCGGCGGCGGCGGCGATCGAAGGCCACTTCGTCGACATTCGCCAGCTGGGGTAACGCGTGACGGCATCGAAGCTCATCGCGCGGCTGGTTGCCGCGCTGGCGCTCGCGGGGTTGGGCTTCGGCCTTGCGGGCTGCAATACCGTCCGAGGCTTCGGCCAGGACGTCAATGCCGCCGGCAACGCGCTGCAGCGCGCCGCGGACTGACGCCCGCCAGGAATTTGTCGATGTGCGCCGGCAGACTGCCGGCCCTTCAACCGGATAGACGGATCATGGAAAAATTCACAGTGCATACCGGCGTCGTGGCGCCGCTCGATCGCGAGAACGTCGACACCGACGCGATCATCCCGAAGCAGTTCCTGAAGTCGATCAAGCGCACGGGCTTCGGTCCGAACGCGTTCGACGAATGGCGTTACCTCGACCACGGCGAGCCGGGCCAGGACAACTCGAAGCGCCCGCTGAACCCGGACTTCGTGCTGAACCAGCCGCGCTACCAGGGCGCATCGGTGCTGCTCGCACGCAAGAACTTCGGCTGCGGCAGCTCGCGCGAGCACGCGCCGTGGGCGCTGCAGCAGTACGGCTTCCGCGCGATCATCGCGCCGAGCTTCGCCGACATCTTCTTCAACAACTGCTACAAGAACGGTCTGCTGCCGATCGTGCTGACCGAGCAGCAGGTCGATCACCTGTTCAACGACACGTATGCGTTCAACGGCTATCAGCTGACGGTCGACCTCGACGCGCAGGTCGTGCGCACGGGCGACGGCCGCGAGTATCCGTTCGAGATCGCCGCGTTCCGCAAGTACTGCCTGCTGAACGGCTTCGACGACATCGGCCTGACGCTGCGTCACGCGGACAAGATCCGCCAGTTCGAAGCCGAGCGGCTCGCGAAGCAGCCGTGGCTCAACAACAAGCTGGTCGGCTGAGATTGCCTCCGGGCGGGCGCGCATGACGCGCGCTCGCCGACCCGCCACCACCACCTACCCAGTCAGGAATAACGCATGAAGATTGCAGTGCTGCCCGGCGACGGCATCGGTCCGGAAATCGTCAACGAAGCCGTCAAGGTGCTGAACGCCCTCGACGAACAGTTCGAACTCGAGCAGGCGCCGGTCGGCGGCGCGGGCTACGAGGCGAGCGGTCATCCGCTGCCGGACGCGACGCTGAAACTCGCGAAGGAAGCGGACGCAATCCTGTTCGGCGCGGTCGGCGACTGGAAGTACGACTCGCTCGAGCGCGCGCTGCGCCCCGAGCAGGCGATCCTCGGGCTGCGCAAGCACCTCGAGCTATTCGCGAACTTCCGCCCGGCGATCTGCTATCCGCAGCTCGTCGATGCGTCGCCGCTGAAGCCGGAACTGGTCGCGGGCCTCGACATCCTGATCGTGCGCGAACTGAACGGCGACATCTACTTCGGCCAGCCGCGCGGCGTGCGCGCAGCGCCGGACGGCCCGTTCGCCGGCGCGCGCGAAGGCTTCGATACGATGCGCTACTCGGAGCCGGAGGTGCGCCGCATCGCGCACGTCGCGTTCCAGGCCGCGCAAAAGCGCGCGAAGAAGCTGCTGTCGGTCGACAAGTCGAACGTGCTCGAAACGTCGCAGTTCTGGCGCGACGTCATGATCGACGTGTCGAAGGAATACGCGGACGTCGAGCTGTCGCACATGTACGTCGACAACGCGGCGATGCAGCTCGCGAAGGCGCCGAAGCAGTTCGACGTGATCGTGACCGGCAACATGTTCGGCGACATCCTGTCGGATGAAGCGTCGATGCTGACGGGCTCGATCGGCATGCTGCCGTCGGCGTCGCTCGACAAGAACAACAAGGGTCTGTACGAGCCGTCGCACGGTTCGGCGCCGGACATCGCGGGCAAGGGCATCGCGAACCCGCTGGCGACGATCCTGTCGGCCGCGATGATGCTGCGCTACTCGCTGAATCGCGCCGAGCAGGCCGATCGCATCGAGCGCGCGGTGAAAACGGTGCTCGAACAAGGCTACCGTACGGGCGACATCGCGACGCCGGGCTGCAAGCAGGTCGGCACGGCGGCGATGGGCGATGCGGTGCTCGCCGCGCTGTAACGCGCAGGGCGATGACGTACGGCAATTAATGTAGAAAGGGCGCGAACGGGCCATGAAATCGGCCGGTTCGCGCAGGGTTGGCCGTTGTGCGGCCAACCGGCTTTGTGTAGACTCGAACGATGGCGCTGATTTCCCTGATCTCCCCGGTCCTGAAACTCCACGGCAACACTGCCCGTGCGGGTACGCGCGCCATCGTCATCACGAAAACCATTACCACGAAAACGATCATTAAACGCTGATCGTCCGTCGTGCCCGCCTGTTTCCCCGCGCGGTCACGCCGGGGGCGGAAATGGCGGGGAAGCTCCATTCAAAGGGTTAGTCATGAACGTAGGTCTCGTAGGTTGGCGCGGCATGGTCGGCAGCGTGCTGATGCAACGCATGCAGGAAGAAGGTGATTTCGACCTGATCGAACCGGTGTTTTTCAGCACCAGCAATACGGGCGGCAAGGCGCCGTCGTTCGCGAAAAACGAGACTACGCTCAAGGACGCGACCAACGTCGACGAGCTGAAGAAGTGCGACGTGATCATCACGTGCCAAGGCGGCGACTACACGAACGACGTGTTCCCGAAGCTGCGCGCGGCCGGCTGGAACGGCTACTGGATCGACGCGGCGTCGTCGCTGCGGATGAAGGACGACGCGGTCATCATCCTCGATCCGGTCAACCTCGACGTGATCAAGGACGCGCTCGTCAAGGGCACGAAGAACTTCGTCGGCGGCAACTGCACGGTCAGCCTGATGCTGATGGCGCTGGGCGGCCTGTTCCGCGAGAACCTGGTCGACTGGATGACGGCGATGACCTACCAGGCCGCATCGGGCGCGGGCGCGCAGAACATGCGCGAACTGCTGTCGCAGATGGGCGCGCTGCACGGCGCGGTGCAGGAACAGCTCGCCGATCCGGCTTCCGCGATTCTCGACATCGATCGCCGCGTGCTCGCGACGATGAACAGCGATGCGATGCCGACGAGCCACTTCGGCGTGCCGCTCGCCGGTTCGCTGATTCCGTGGATCGACAAGGATCTCGGCAACGGGATGTCGAAGGAAGAGTGGAAGGGCGGCGCGGAAACCAACAAGATCCTCGGCAAGCCGGCGATGGGCGAGCCGGGCTCGATCCCGGTCGACGGGCTGTGCGTGCGGATCGGCGCGATGCGCTGCCACTCGCAGGCGCTGACGATCAAGCTGAAGAAGGATGTCCCGCTCGACGAAATCAACGGCATCCTCGCGTCGGCGAACGACTGGGTGAAGGTCGTGCCGAACGAGCGTGAAGCGTCGATGCGCGATCTGTCGCCGGCGAAGATCACCGGCACGCTGACGGTGCCGGTCGGCCGCCTGCGCAAGCTCGCGATGGGCGGCGAATACCTGTCGGCGTTCACGGTCGGCGATCAGCTGCTGTGGGGCGCGGCCGAGCCGCTGCGCCGCATGCTGCGTATCCTGCTCGACAAGTAAGGATCTGCGCGTGAAGCGAGACGCCTGCCAGCCCCTTGCGGGGCGGCAGGCGTTTTTCATTGGTCGGCGCCGGGCAGGGGCGGCGGCATTCGTCGGCGACGAATTCGGCCGGAACGCGATCGTGTGAAGTAAACTATGCGGTTACGACGCGCAGAGTCGCCAAAAGCGTCGCGTTCTGCGCGACGCTTTTGCATTTCTGCGGCGACTTTATTGACGCTTCCCTACGCGAATCCGAGCCGCGCCCGCGCGCGGCGATTGAGCCTACGATGTCCCGAATTTCCTTGTTTCCGCGTCAGTCCCGTCTGTCGCGCGCCGTACGTGGCGCGCTGGCGATCCTGGCGCTCGGCACGGCCGTGTCGGCCTGGGCGGCCGACACCGGCGAGTTGGCGGCGTCCGCCACCGGCGGCCCCGCGCCGCTGAACGTGACGGTCCAGCCGGGCCAGTCGTTGAACGACCTCGCAAAAGCGGCCACGCAGTCGCACGACCCGGCCGTGCTCGCGCGCGCCGGCCGTGCGCTGTTCGACGCCAATCCGCAGGCGTTCATGAAGCGCGACCCGAGCCGCCTGAAAGTCGGCGCGACGCTGACGGTGCCGGCGCTCGACGCGACGGGCGCGGCGCTCGTGCCGGCCGGTGCGTCGAGTGCTTCCGGTGCATCGGCGGTGTCAGCGGCAGCGTCAGCGGCGGTGGCCGCGTCCGGCACGGCCGCAGTCGCGCCGCATGGCGCGTCCGCGCCGCACCCGGGGTCGGCCGTGCAAAGCGCGCCGGCCGCATCGGCCGCGCACGCGGCGCCGGTCAGCGGTGCGAGCGTCGCGGCGGCAGCAGGGGCGTCGGCGCCGATCGGCGCATCCGCCGCGCATGGCGCGTCGACGGTCGAATCCGTTCAGCCGGCAGCGCCTGCGGCCGGCGCAAGCGGGCCGCACGTGTGGAGCGGCGCGATCCAGTCCGCACCGTCGTCCGCGAGCGACGCCGCTGCGCAGGTCGCACCGGGTGGCGCGGCGCAAGGCATGCACGAACCGTCCGCGGCGGCACCCGTCGCGGGCGCGTCGCAGCCACGGCCGTCGAGCCTTCAGCAACTGCTCGCGTTGAAGAACCGCGTGCTGATGGAGCTGCAGAAGCACGGGATCGGCAAGCCGGCCGACACGAACAACGTTGCACCGGCGCGTGCGCCGGCTCCGGCACCCGCTGCGCCGCGCCCCGCCGCGAATGATGCAGGTGCATCCGCTGCCGCGCCTGCATCGGCCGCGAGCGAAGCGGCGTCCGATGTGGTCGCCAGCGCGGCGCAGCCGGCATCGGCACCCGCGCAGCCGGCCGTGCCCGTCACGACCGCCGCGCCCGCGCGCGGTGCGGCACAGATCGATTGGCGTCCGACAGCAATGGCCGGTGGGGCCGTGCTCGTTCTCGCGGCCTGGTTCGCGTGGCGCAAGCGCCGGAAAGCGCGGCCTGCCGATGCGATCGCCCCGGAATCCGGCGGAGCGGCTGCCGTCGATGCCGGCGCATCGTCGTCGCCCGTCGAACCCTTGCCGCCGATCCTTCCCGAGACGCCGCTCGCACGCGACGCCGCGGCCGATGTGAACCTGATCGCGGCTACCGCGGCAGCGGCAGGGGCGGTCGACACGCATGAAGCCGAGGTCGCGTCGCCGCCGGAAACCGCGCAGCCACACGACGATCAACCGGAAGCCCCGCCCGCGCACACCGAGCTCGAGCGCGACGCAGCGCTGGCCTCGCACGACGTGAAGCCCGTCGCGGAAACGGCCGCGGACGAGCCGCTGCAAACGCCTGCGGCGCCTGCGACAAATGACGCCCAGCACGCGGCGCTGATGCAGAACGCGATCAGCGCGCTCAACAGCCTCGACATGCCGTTGCCGCCGCGTCAGGCGGACGAGCCGGCCGCACGGGAAGGGCAAGCCGAAAGCGAGCAAATCGCAACTAACGGTCAATCCGCGTCGCACGCGCCGGTTGGCGCGAGCGATCTGTCACCGAAACACCCGGCCGACCAGGACGACGAGTTCGATTGGGATCCGGATGCGGCAAGGCCCGCACCTCACGCGGGCGGCGCATCCGCGCCGTCGTCGCTGCCGCCGCTCGGCGGCGCGCAGTTCGGCGCGTTGAAACTGGATTTCGATCTCGATCTGCCGTCCGCGCCGGGGGCCGCATTGCCCGCGCTGACGCCGGAAGAGCTCGCGCGCATCGCGCGCAACAAGCTGGATCTCGCGTCGGAGTACGTCGAACTGGGTGATCTGTCGGGCGCGCGCACGCTGTTGCAGGAGGTGATCGACGCGAACGACGCCGCCACGCGCGACGATGCGCGTGCGCTGCTCGCGAAACTGGCGGACGAGGCGTAATGCGGATCGCGCTGGGAGTCCAGTACGACGGCGCGGCGTTCTGCGGCTGGCAGGCGCAGCCGCACGGCAAGACCGTGCAGGACGCGCTCGAGCGCGCGCTCGGCGAATTCGCGTGCGTGCCGTTGCACACGACGGTCGCGGGGCGGACCGATACGGGCGTGCACGGGCTCGGGCAGGTCGTGCACTTCGACACGGACCTCCACCGCACGGATTTTTCGTGGGTGCGCGGCACCAACGCGTTCCTGCCGTCGACCGTTTCCGTGCAGTGGGCGAAGCCGATGCCGGACACGTTCCATGCGCGTTTCGCGGCGTTCGAACGCACCTATTACTACGTGCTGTACGTGCATCCCGTGCGCTCGCCGATGCTGGCCGGCCGTGCGGGATGGATCCACACGCCGCTTGACGACGACGCGATGCGCGCCGCCGCCGCGCACCTGATCGGCGAGCATGACTTCTCGTCGTTCCGGTCGTCGGAATGCCAGTCGAAGACGCCGGTCAAACACCTGTATCAGATCGACGTGCGGCGCTCGGGCCACTTCATTCATTTTCGCTTCCGCGCGAACGCGTTCCTGCACCACATGGTGCGCAACCTGATGGGCTGCCTGGTCGCGGTCGGGCGCGGCCGCTATCCGGCGGACTGGCTCGCCGACGTGCTGGCCGGGCGCGACCGCAAGCTCGCCGCGCCCACGTTCATGGCCGACGGGCTGTATCTTGCCCATGTCGGCTACCCGGCGGAATTCGCCGTCCCGCCCGCGCAACTCGGCAGCGTGCCGTGGAGCAGCGTCTGGGCCGATCTGGACCTACCATCATGACGGATCACGCCGTGCCTTCTCCGACCTCCGCCGCGACCGGCCTCGCGCCGCGCACGCGCATCAAGCTGTGCGGCCTGTCGCGCCCCGAGGACGTGCTGCACGCCGCGGCACTTGGCGCCGACGCGATCGGCCTCGTGTTCTACCCGAAGAGCCCGCGCGCGGTGTCGATCGCGCAGGCGGCCGAACTGGCGCGCCTCGCGCCGCCGTTCGTGTCGGTGGTCGGGCTGTTCGTGAACGCGACCGAAGCCGAGATCGACGCAGTCGTGCGCGCGGTGCCGCTCACGGTGCTGCAGTTCCACGGCGACGAGACGCCCGAGCAGTGCGACGCGCTCGGCCGCGCGGCCCGCCTGCCGTGGTTGCGCGCGGTGCGCGTCGGCCCCTCGACTCAGCCGTCCGATTTGGTAGAATCGGCACTTCATTATTCGAAAGCGCGCGGCCTCCTGTTCGACACCCTGGTGCCGGACTACGGCGGTAGCGGCAAGGTCTTCGATTGGTCTCTTATTCCCGCAGAGCTCGCGCATCGGGCCGTTTTGAGTGGTGGCTTGAGCGCGCAAAACGTCGGTGATGCGATCCGCCAGTTGCGCCCGTTTGCTGTCGATGTCTCGAGTGGCATCGAAGTGGAGGGCGCGAAGGGCGTGAAGGATCACGCCCGGATGGCGGCGTTCGTACGCGCGGTGCGCGAAGCGGACGCCCGGTGATGCAAGAAGGTGCGCCCCCCGAACGCGGGGCGCGCCGACCAATCGAGAGTGACACCATGTACAACCTCCCTGATGATCACGGCCATTTCGGCCCGTATGGCGGCGTGTTCGTCGCCGAGACGCTGATTCACGCGCTGGACGAACTGCGCGCCGCGTATGACAAATTCCGGAACGACCCCGATTTCGTCGCCGAATACGAGCGCGAACTGAAGCACTTCGTCGGCCGTCCGTCGCCGATCTATCACGCGCAGCGCTGGAGCGAGACGCTCGGCGGCGCGCAGATCTACCTGAAGCGCGAAGACCTGAACCACACCGGCGCGCACAAGATCAACAACGTGATCGGCCAGGCGCTGCTCGCGAAGCGCATGGGCAAGAAGCGCGTGATCGCCGAGACGGGCGCCGGCCAGCACGGCGTCGCCACGGCGACCATCTGCGCGCGCTTCGGGATGGAGTGCATCGTCTACATGGGCGCCGAGGACGTGCGCCGCCAGGCCGCGAACGTCTACCGGATGAAGCTGCTCGGCGCGACGGTCGTGCCGGTCGAATCGGGTTCGCGCACGCTGAAGGACGCGCTGAACGAAGCGATGCGCGACTGGGTCACGAACATCGAAAGCACGTTCTACATCATCGGCACGGTCGCGGGCCCGCACCCGTATCCGGCGATGGTGCGCGACTTCCAGCGCGTGATCGGCGACGAGTGCAAGGTGCAGATGCCGGAACTCGCCGGCCGGCAGCCGGACGCGGTGATTGCATGCGTCGGCGGCGGCTCGAACGCGATGGGCATCTTCTATCCGTATATCGACGACACGTCGGTGCAGCTGATCGGCGTCGAAGCGGCCGGCGACGGCCTCGACACCGGCCGTCACGCGGCGTCGCTGATCGCCGGCAGCCCCGGCGTGCTGCACGGCAACCGCACGTACCTGCTGCAGGACGACGACGGCCAGATCATCGAGACGCATTCGGTGTCGGCCGGCCTCGACTATCCGGGTGTCGGCCCCGAGCACGCATGGCTGAAGGACAGCGGCCGCGCGCAATACGTGCCGATCACCGACGAAGAGGCGCTGAAGGCGTTCCACGACTGTTGCCGGATCGAGGGGATCATCCCCGCGCTCGAGTCGAGCCACGCGATCGCGTATGGCGTGAAGCTCGCGCCGACGTTGCCGAAGGACAAGATCCTGCTCGTCAACCTGTCGGGCCGGGGCGACAAGGACATGCACACGGTCGCCGAGCGATCGGGCATCGCGCTCTGACCGACCGATGCGTGACCTGATCGAAGAACCAGGCGGCGGCGCCGCGAGCGAAGCGGAGGCGGGGCAGCCCGCCGTCGCCGTGCCGTGCGCACTGCCGTCCGGGATCGAACTGCACAACCGCGATTTCATGACCGAAGCCGCGCGCCTGCCGGATGCGTCGATCGACCTGATCGTCGCCGATCCGCCGTACGGGCTCGGCAAGGACTACGGCAACGACTCGGACAAGCGTTCGGGCGACGACTTTCTCGCGTGGACGCGCGAGTGGCTCGAGCTCGCGATTCCGAAGCTCAAGCCGAGCGGGTCGATGTACATCTTCTGCACGTGGCAGTACGCGCCGGAAATCTTCAGCTTCCTGAAGACGCAACTCACGATGGTCAACGAGATCATCTGGGACCGGCGCGTGCCGAGCATGGGCGGCACGACGCGCCGTTTCACGTCGGTGCACGACAACATCGGCTTTTTCGCGGTTTCCAAAGCGTATTACTTCGATCTCGATCCGGTCCGCATTCCGTACGACGCCGACACGAAGAAGGCCCGCTCGCGCAAGCTGTTCGAAGGCAGCAAGTGGCTGGAGATGGGCTACAACCCGAAGGACGTCTGGTCGGTCTCGCGCCTGCATCGGCAGCACGCGGAGCGCGTCGATCATCCGACCCAGAAGCCGCTGGAAATCATCGAGCGGATGGTGCTCGCAAGCTGCCCGCCGGGCGGCCGCGTGCTCGATCCGTTCATGGGCAGCGGCACGACCGCGGTGGCCTGCGCACGGCAGGGGCGCGACTTCGTCGGCTACGAGATCAATGAAAGTTATTGCGCGATCGCGCACGAGCGCGTGAACGCGCTCGCCGCGCAGGCGTGCGCGTGAGTCGCGCCGCCGCAATGCCGATCGCAACTAGGAAAATTGCCATGTCCACCCGTATCCAGCAGACCTTCGCCGCACTCGCCGAACAAGGCCGCAAGGGCCTGATCCCGTTCATCACGGCCGGCGACCCCGATCCCGCGAAGACCGTCGAGTTCATGCACGCGCTCGCCGAAGGCGGCGCCGACGTGATCGAGCTCGGCGTGCCGTTCTCGGACCCGATGGCCGACGGCCCGGTGATCCAGCGCTCGTCGGAGCGCGCGCTCGCGCGCGGCGTCACGCTCAAGAGCGTGCTCGCCGACGTGAAGCGCTTCCGCGACACCAACCAGACGACCCCCGTCGTGCTGATGGGCTATGCGAACCCGATCGAGCGGATGGGCGTCGACGCGTTCGCGGCTCAAGCGCAGGCAGCCGGCGTCGACGGCGTGCTCGTGGTCGACTATCCGCCCGAGGAAGCCGGCGTGTTCGCCGAGAAAATGCGTGCCGCGCAGATCGATCCGATCTTCCTGCTCGCCCCGACGTCGACCGACGAGCGCATCGCCGACGTGGGCAAGATCGCGAGCGGCTACGTGTATTACGTGTCGCTCAAGGGCGTGACCGGCGCCGGAAATCTGGATGTTTCGAGCATTGCGGGTAAAATCCCGGCCATCAAGTCGCGCGTGCCGGTTCCGGTGGGCGTCGGCTTCGGCATCCGCGACGCCGAAACGGCGCGCGCGGTGGCCGAAGTGTCGGACGCCGTCGTGATCGGCAGCCGCCTGGTGCAGCTGCTCGAGAGCGCCGCGCCGGAAGGCGCCGCCGCCGCGCTGAAGACATTCATCGCCGAGCTGCGCGCCGCCCTGGACGGCGCCGGCAAGACGGCGCGATAAACACAACACAGGCGGCGGGAACGGGCCGGTCGGCCCGCCCCGCCACGGAACAGGAAACCATACACGATGAGCTGGCTCGACAAACTGTTGCCGCCGAAGATCAAGCAGACCGACCCGAAAAGCCGCAAGGGCATTCCGGAAGGCCTGTGGGTCAAATGCCCGTCCTGCGAGGCCGTGCTGTACCGCAACGACGTGGACGCGAACCTGCATGTGTGCCCGAAGTGCGATCACCACATGCGCATCGGCGCGCGCGAGCGCCTCGACGGGCTGCTCGATCCGGAAGGCCGCTATGAAATCGGCCAGGAAATCGTGCCGGTCGACTCGCTGAAGTTCAAGGACAGCCGCAAGTACCCCGATCGTCTGAAGGAAGCGATGGACGAGACCGGCGAGACCGACGCGATGGTCGTGATGGGCGGGGCGATCCATACGCTGCCCGTGGTCGCGGCCTGTTTCGAGTTCTCGTTCATGGGCGGCTCGATGGGTTCGGTCGTCGGCGAGCGCTTCGCGCGCGGCGCGCAGAACGCGCTGGAACAGCACGTGCCGTTCATCTGCTTCACGGCGTCGGGCGGCGCACGGATGCAGGAAAGCCTGCTGTCGCTGATGCAGATGGCCAAGACCACCGCGATGCTGACCAAGCTGGCCGAAGCCAAGCTGCCGTTCATCTCGGTGCTGACCGATCCGACGATGGGCGGCGTGTCGGCGAGCTTCGCGTTCCTCGGCGACGTCGTGATCGCTGAGCCGAAGGCGCTGATCGGCTTCGCCGGCCCGCGCGTGATCGAGCAGACGGTTCGCGAGAAGCTGCCGGAAGGCTTCCAGCGCGCGGAATTCCTGCTGACGACGGGCGCGATCGACATGATCGTCGACCGCCGCAAGATGCGCGACGAGATCGCGCAGCTGCTCGCGCTGCTGCAGCGACAGCCGGCCGACGCGCTGGCCTGATCGGCGCGGCGTTGTGACCTGCGCGCGTCGCCCGGCTGAACCGCCGGGCGGCGCGTTTCGTTTTTTGGCGTAGTGGCGGTACCGATTCAGATTTGATCCGATGAGCACTTTTCCCACTCTCGACGCGTGGCTTTCGCATCTCGAACGCGCGCACCCGGTCGGCATCGACATGGGCCTCACCCGCATCGGGCAGGTCAAGGCGGCGCTGCAGCTCGAATTCGCGTGCCCCGTGATCACGGTCGGCGGCACGAACGGCAAGGGCTCGACCTGCGCGTTCCTCGAGGCGATCCTCGTTCACGCGGGCTACAAGGTCGGTTGCCACACGTCGCCGCACCTGCTCGAATTCGCCGAGCGCGCACGCGTGAACGGCCAGCAGGTCAGCGATGCCGATCTGCTGCCGCACTTCGAGGCCGTCGAAGCGGCGCGCACGTCGCTGCCCGAGCCGGTGTCGCTCACGTACTTCGAATTCACGACGCTCGCGATCCTGCACCTGTTCGCGTCGCGCGGGCTCGACGTCGTGATCCTCGAAGTCGGCCTCGGCGGCCGGCTCGACGCGGTCAACATCATCGATACCGACTGCGCGATCGTCACGAGCATCGACATCGACCACACCGAATACCTCGGCGACACGCGCGAGAAGATCGCGTTCGAGAAGGCCGGCATCTTCCGCGCGGGCAAGCCGGCGATCTGCGGCGATCCTGCCGTGCCGAACACGCTGATCGACCATGCCGCCGCGATCGGTGCGGACCTGTGGCTGGTCGGTCGCGATTTTCGCTATGAAGCGCAGCCGGGCGCGGAGCGCCAGCAATGGAGCTACCTCGGCCGCGACAAGCGCTATCCGGCGCTCGCGTACCCGGCGCTGCGCGGCGCGAATCAGCTGATCAATGCGTCGGCCGCGCTGGCCGCGCTCGAGGCGCTGCGCCCGGTGCTGCCGGTGTCCGCGCAGGACATCCGGCTCGGGCTCGCGAACGTCGAGCTGCCGGGGCGCTTTCAGGTGCTGCCCGGCAAGCCGGCGATCGTGCTCGACGTCGCACACAACCCGCATGCGGCAGCCGTGCTCGAGCAGAACCTCGGCAACATGGGCTTCTTCCCGTACACGTACGCGGTGTTCGGCGCGATGCACGACAAGGACATCGACGGCGTGCTGCGGCACCTGGCGGGGGAGGTCGACCACTGGTGCGTGACCGACCTGCCGCTGCCGCGCGCGGCGAGTGCGGAGCAGCTCGAAGCCGCGCTGCGCAAGGCCGGCGTGGAAGACGGGCCCGATTCGAGCGTCACGCGGTTCGCGTCGCCGGCGGAAGCATTTCGAGATGCACTAAAAAGAGCATCCGAGAATGATAGAATCGTGGTTTTCGGCAGTTTCCATACGGTGGCCGGTGTGATGGCCTACCGGAAATCGCAGCAACACTGACTGTCGGGCAGTTTCGGACTCAGCCATTCATGGGAATTTTCTCGTTCGGCAAGAAAGACGACGACGCGCCCACCCGGCGCGGCGGTCGTACCGGGGCCTCCCGGAACGTGCGCACGGAGCGCACTGAACGCGTCGAGCGACGCACGCGCCGCACCGAGCGTCCGGAATCGGACGCACTGCTTCTCGATCCGACCCTTCCTGAAAAGCAACGCGCCCGCCGGCGTCTCGTCGGCGCGATCGCGCTCGTCGTCGGCGCGGTGATCGTGCTGCCGATGGTGCTCGATTCGCACCCGAAGCCGGTGACGGACGACATCGCGATCGATATTCCGAACCGGCCTGCGCATCAGGCGGTCGCGCCGCGTGACGACGACGCGGCCGACGTGCAGGCGGGCGTCGCGCACGACGAGCCGCCGGCCTCCGATGTCGCGGTGGCGGCCGCGCCCGCACCGGCGCCGAAGGAAGCGGCCAAGCCGGCCGCGAAACCCGTTGCCACGACCTCGACGACCTCGACGACCACCGCGAGCGTGACGCCGCCGAAGCCCGCTGCGAAGCCGGCCGCCCCGGCCGCGAAGCCGGTCGCGCCGAAGCCGGCGCCGGCACCCGCGACGGTCGCGAACGCCGACGCCTCAGCCGACAGCGGCGACGTGTCGTCGCCCGCATCGCCGGCCGGCGCGCGCTTCGCGGTGCAGCTCGGTTCGTTCAAGGACGACACGACGGCCCGTTCGTGGGCCACCAAGTTGAAATCGGCGGGTGTGCCCGCATATGTCGAGCATCGCAAGCAGGCGGACGGCAGCACGGCTACACTGCTGCGTGCCGGCCCGTTTGCGGATCGCGCGGCGGCGTCAGCCGCGATCGCGAAGGTGCGCGAAGCCGGACTGACGCAGTAACGTGCGATGCTAACGGCTTTCGACTACGCTGTATTGGCGGTAATCGCGTTGTCTGCGCTGCGTGGCGCATGGCGCGGTTTCGTCTCGGAGATTTTCGGGTTGATCGGCTGGATCGTGGCGGTCGTGATCGCCGCGCGCTACGTCGGGCTGGTGGTGCCGTACATTCCGGCGAACTGGCCGGGCGGCGCGCTCACCCAATGGGTGCTCGCGTTCGCGCTGATCGTGATCGGCGTCGTGTTCGTCGCGGGTGTCGCGAACGCGCTGTTGTCGCGGATCGCGCAGGCGACGGGCCTCGGTGGAGTCGATCGCTCGCTGGGCATGATGTTCGGGCTCGTCCGCGGCTGCGTGCTGGTGGTGCTGCTGGTCGCGGCGGCCGGGCTGACCGAATTGCCCAAACAGGATTTCTGGCGCAATGCGCTCTTGCGTCCTTTCGCCGAACAGGGCGTGCACGAGCTGAAGCAGCTCCTGCCCGACGGCATGGCCCAGTACGTGCGCGTGTGACGCCGCGGCCGGGCAGGACGGAACCGATTTTGTCATCTTGAAGGACATGCCATGTGCGGCATCGTAGGTGTTATCTCCCAATCCCCCGTCAATCAGCTGATCTATGACAGCCTGCTGCTGCTGCAGCATCGCGGTCAGGACGCAGCGGGCATCGCGACGGCGGACGGCAGCAATTTCCACATGTACAAGGCGAACGGCATGGTGCGCGACGTGTTCCGCACGCGCAACATGCGCAGCCTGCCCGGCACCTTCGGCATCGGCCAGGTCCGCTATCCGACGGCCGGCTCGGCGTCGAGCGAAGCCGAGGCGCAGCCGTTCTACGTGAACGCGCCGTTCGGGATCATCCTCGCGCACAACGGCAACCTGACGAACTGGGAACAGCTGAAGGACGAGATGTTCCGGATCGATCGCCGGCACATCAACACCAATTCCGACAGCGAAGTGCTGCTCAACGTGTTCGCGCACGAGCTGCAACTGTCGACCACCGGCCTCGAGCTCGATCCGGCTGCCGTATTCAAGGCGGTCGCGGGCGTGCATCGCCGCCTGGAGGGTTCGTACGCGATCGTGTCGCTGATCGCCGGCTACGGCCTGCTCGCGTTCCGCGATCCGTTCGGCATCCGCCCGCTGTGCCTCGGCAAGCTCGAAACCGAACACGGCACCGAATGGATGGTCGCGTCGGAGTCGGTGGCGGTCGAAGGCATCGGTTTCGAATTCGTGCGCGACGTGCAGCCGGGCGAAGCGATCTTCATCGACAAGGCCGGCAACTTCCACAGCCAGCAATGCGCGGAGCAGCCGACGCTGAATCCGTGCATGTTCGAGTACGTGTATCTCGCCCGTCCGGATTCGTGCCTCGACGGCGTGCCCGTCTACAACGTGCGCCTGCGCATGGGCGACTACCTCGCCGAGAAGATCAAGCGCGAGCTGCCGAACGTGCCGATCGACGTCGTGATGCCGATTCCCGATTCGTCGCGTCCGGCCGCGATGCAGGTCGCCGCGAAGCTCGGCGTCGAGTATCGCGAAGGCTTCTTCAAGAACCGCTACGTCGGCCGTACCTTCATCATGCCGGGCCAGGCCGTGCGCAAGAAGTCGGTGCGCCAGAAGCTCAATGCGATGAGCATCGAGTTCAAGGACAAGAACGTGCTGATCGTCGACGATTCGATCGTGCGCGGCACCACCTCGCACGAGATCGTGCAGATGGCGCGCGATGCGGGCGCGAAGTCGGTGATCTTCGCGTCGGCGGCGCCGCCGGTGAAGTTCCCGAACGTGTACGGCATCGACATGCCGACGCGCGGCGAGCTGGTTGCACACGGTCGCACCGACGAAGAAGTCGCGAAGATCATCGGCGCCGACCACCTGATCTACCAGGACGTCGACGACCTGCGCCGCGCGGTGCGCGACATCAACCCGAAGCTCGAACGCTTCGAGGCGTCGTGCTTCGACGGCAACTACATCACCGGCGCCGTGACGCCCGAGTACCTCGATGCGATCGAGCGTGCACGCCTCGCACCGGCGTCGCAGGCCGATCGCGACACGGCCGGCGACACCGCGCGTTCGCAGATGAACCTGCAACTGTCGGTCGAGTGATGCCGGCGCACGCTTCCGACGAAGCGTGCTAGGATGTGGCCTTGCGTCGATTTGATTCAGCTTGCGGACGCGGGGCGACTTCCCAAAACAGCTAAAGCGAAGGCCGGCGAAAGCCGGCCCGAGTCGATCGCTGTCGTACCGCACCGAAGCCCGCTGATGCCGACGCATAGCGGGCTTTTTGTTTTGGCCTGGTTTTTGGCTGGGTTCGCGCCCGATGTATGACTGGCGGCGCGCCCTTCGAATACGGAAAACGGAACATGGACGACTCCCTCAATTTCGACACGCTCGCCGTGCGCGCGGGCACGCTGCGCAGCAGCGACTTCAACGAGCACTCGGAAGCGCTGTTCCTCACGTCGAGCTTCTGCTTCAAGAGCGCGGCCGAGGCCGCCGAGCGCTTCGCGAATTCGGAAGACTATTTCACCTATTCGCGCTTCACGAACCCGACCGTCACCATGTTCCAGGATCGTCTCGCCGCGCTCGAAGGCGGCGAGGCCTGCATCGCGACGGCGTCGGGCATGGCCGCGATCATGTCGGTCGTGATGTCGGCACTCCAGGCAGGCGATCACCTCGTCAGCTCGCGCAGCCTGTTCGGCTCGACGCTCGGGATGTTCTCGCAGATCTTCAGCAAGTTCGGCATCACGACGACCTTCGTCGACCCGACCGACCTGAACGCATGGCAGGAAGCGGTGCGGCCCGAAACGAAGATGTTCTTCCTCGAAACGCCGTCGAACCCGCTGACCGAACTCGCCGACATCGAGGCGATCGGCAAGATCGCGAAGGCGGCGAACGCGCTGTTCGTCGTCGACAACTGTTTCTGCAGCCCGGTGCTGCAGCAGCCGCTGAAGCTCGGCGCGGACGTCGTGATGCACTCGGCGACGAAGTTCCTCGACGGGCAGGGCCGCGTGCTCGGCGGCGCGCTGGTCGGCTCGAAGGCATTCATCATGGGCAAGGTGTTCCCGTTCGTGCGCAGCGCGGGCCCGACGTTGTCGGCGTTCAACGCGTGGGTGCTGCTGAAGGGGATGGAGACGCTGTCGCTGCGCGTCGAGAAGCAGTCGGCGAACGCGCTGGAAATCGCGCGCTGGCTCGATTCGCATCCGGCCGTCGCGCGCGTGTTCTATCCGGGGCTCGAATCGCATCCGCAGCATGAGCTCGCGAAGCGCCAGCAGAAGGCGGGCGGCGCGATCGTCTCGTTCGAGCTGAAGGGCGACACGCCGGAGCAGCAGCGCGCGAACGCGTGGCGCGTGATCGACAGCACGAAGCTGATCTCGATCACCGGCAACCTCGGCGACACGCGCACGACGATCACGCATCCGGCGACGACGACGCACGCGCGCATCACGCCGGAAGCGCGAGCGGCCGCGGGCATCACCGAAGGGCTGATCCGCCTCGCGGTCGGCCTGGAGGATGCGGGCGACCTGCGCCGCGATCTCACGCGCGGCCTCGAGGGCTGAGCGCGGCGGCAGGTTTTTTCACGGCCGACATGACAACGGGCCGCTCGACAGAGCGGCCCGTTGTCTTTTGGGCGGTGTGACTCGTGCGTTGCCGGAATCAGCCGGCCTGCCCGGTGGGCTGCGGCACGTCGCGCATCGCTTCCATCATCCAGCGCAGCGTGTCGTCGAGCGGCGTCACGGGCAGTTCGCCCACCGCGCGCCGCAGCTTGTCGCGCGATCCGCTCAGGCGCTTGACCTCATTGTGCCGCACGAAACGCGGATCGATCGTCACGTCGATCACGTAGCCGGCGATCCGCGACAGCATCGCCAGCACTTCCTTCAGCGAATACGCGCGCTCCGAGCAGACGTTGAACGTCTCGCCGGCCGGGGCCGCCTCGAGCAGCTTCAGGTAGGCGGCCGTCACGTCGCGCACGTCGGAGAAATCGCGGCTCACGTCGAGATTGCCGAGCGAGATGCGCGGCGCATTGCGCGCATAGTGCGACACGAGCTTCGGCAGCAGATAAGCATCGTCCTGGCCGACGCCGGTGTAGTTGAACGGCCGCGCGATCACGATCGGCAGCTGGTCGGCCCACAGCTTCGCCGCGTATTCCATCGCGAGCTTGCTGACCGCGTAGTCGTTCGCGGGCGCGGGCGGGGTCGCTTCGTCGAGCACGCCGGCCGTCGAATTGCCGTAGACGTTCGCGCTGCTGGCGAGCAGGACCGCCGACGGACGGTGGTCGAGGCCCGCGAGCGCGGCCAGCAGGTTGCGCGTGCCGACGATGTTGACCGCGTAGGTCTGCGACGGCTCGTCCTGCGCGACATGCGCACGCGCGGCGAGATGCACGACCGCATCGGGCCGCGCGTCGGCCGCCGCCGCGCGCATTGCGTTCGCGTCGAGCAGGTCGACCGGCAGCAGCGTGCAGTTCGCGAACGCCGGATCGTCCGGCCGCGCCGCGCCGGGCGCCACGGTGCCCCACACGTCGTAACCGGCGGCTTCGAGGCGCTGCGCCATGTAACGGCCGGTGAAGCCCGTCAGGCCCGTGACGAACGCACGGCGCGACGGGCGTCCGGCTTCAGTACGTGTCATGGTGACGATTCCGCGTCAGATCGGCTTCGACCATCATCTGGCAGAGCTGCTCGAGCGTCGTCTCCGGCGCCCAGCCCAGCTTGCTTTTTGCCTTGTCCGCGCAGCCGATCAGCAGGTCGACTTCGGCGGGGCGGTAGAACTTCGGGTTCACTTCGACAAGCACGTTGCCGTTCGACGCGTCGATGCCGCGTTCCTGCTCGCCCTTGCCGGTCCATTCGAGCTGGTAGCCGGCGGCCGCGAACGCCATCCGCACGAAGTCGCGCACGGTTTCGGTGCGATTGGTCGCGAGCACGTAGGTATCGGGTTCGTCGACCTGCAGCATCCGCCACATCCCTTCGACGTACTCGAGCGCGAAGCCCCAGTCGCGCTTCGCGTCGAGGTTGCCGAGCTCGAGCTTGGTCGCCTTGCCGAGCCGGATCTTCGCGACGGTGTCGGTGATCTTGCGCGTGACGAACTCGCGGCCGCGCAGCGGCGATTCGTGGTTGAACAGGATGCCGCTGCAGCCGAACAGGTCGTAGGACTCGCGGTAGTTCACGGTCATCCAGTGCGCGTACAGCTTCGCGACTCCGTACGGGCTGCGCGGGTAGAACGCGGTCGTTTCCGTCTGCGGGATCGCCTGCACCTTGCCGAACATTTCGGACGTCGACGCCTGGTAGAAGCGCGTCTTCGGGCTCACCACGCGAATCGCCTCGAGCAGGTTCAGCGGGCCGATGCCGGTGACTTCGGCGGTCGTCGCCGGCTGGTCGAACGACACGCCGACGAAGCTCTGCGCGGCCAGGTTGTACAGCTCGTCGGGTTGCGTGCGTTCGAGCAATCGCAGGCTGGAGCCGGCATCCGTCAGGTCGTGCTCGACGAGCGACAGGTTCGGGTGCGTGTCGACGCCGAGTTCGGCGATGCGCCAGAAGTTCACCGAGCTGGTGCGGCGGTAGGTGCCCGTGACCTCGTAGCCCTTGTCGAGCAGCAGCTTGGTCAGATAGGCGCCGTCCTGCCCCGTGATCCCCGTGATGATGGCCTTCTTGCGGTTTTGGCTCATGGCAATGTCCTGGTCGAAACGATGGATTGAGAAAGTCAGGCGGTCGTGCGCGCGGCGGCGGGCAGCGTGTTGCGCGCCGGGCCGCGTGTCAGGCGTCGCTCGAAGCCGTACCAGCTGAGGGTGGCGTAGGCGAGCGTGATCGCGAGCGCGAGCGCGGCCGTGACGAAGCGGTTCAGGTGCAGCGGCCAGAGCGCATACAGCACGCTCAGGTGAATCAGGTAGACGGTGTAGCTGACGGTGCCGACGTACACGAGCAGCGGGTTGGTCAGCACGCGTTGCACGAGGCCGCGTCCGCGCAGCGCGATCACGACGATCGACGTGCACAGCAGCAGCGAGATGCTGTAGAGCGCGGCGTTCGAGATCGGCGTGTTCGCCGCGCGGAAACGCGGGAACGACAGGTGCAGCCAGCCGAGGATCGCGAGCGACACGAGCGCGCCGACGATCGCGAGCGGATAGAACGGGTCCAGCGCGCGCCGGTCGCGGCGCAGCACGATCGCGAGCAGTGCGCCCGCGGCGAGCAGGTCCATCCGGAACGGCGTCAGGTAGTAGATCGGCCAGAACGAATCGAACCACGGCGTCGCGATCGCGCGCAGCACGGGCGCCGCGACGATCAGCGCGGCGGCGATCCACAGCAGCGCGCGCTCCGAACACCACAGCACGACGAACGGCCAGAAGATGTAGAACTGCTCCTCGACGGCGAGCGACCATAGCACATTCAGGCTGTCGTGCCCGATGCTGCCGAGCGACAGCCCGATGTTGGTCGAGAAGAACGCGAACCACGGCCAGTGCGGCAGCCAGCTCGCGCCGAACAGCAGCGTCGACACGACGAGCAGCAGCACGTACGGCGGCAGGATCCGGCGCACGCGGCGCGCGTAGAAGTGACTGAAGTACGACTGCCCGCGAGCCTTGCGATCGAGCAGGATGCCCGTGATCAGCAGGCCGCTCAGCACGAAGAACAGGTCGACGCCCATCCACAGGGGCGCCTTCAGCGCGTGTTGCAGGAACACGGCGCCGACGGCGATCGCGCGCAGCCCGTCGAGCTGCACGATGCGGCCGTGTTGCGGCGGGGCGAGGTCGGCGGTGCGCGAGATGCCCGTCATCGCGCCGCTCCTTCGCGACGCGCGGCCGGTGCCGTGGCGCGTCGTGCATCCGATGCGTGAACGTAATCCATGCGTTTGAATGAAATATTGAATCGAAATCGATTCTAGGGAAAAGAAATCGGCAAAAAAACGCATGTCATTTATCCGGCCGAAAACCTTCGAATACCGGTCGTTTCAATCGCGGCATGAAAGGTTTGCAGGCCGGGTGCGCCGACGGGCGGGCCGGAGCGGCATTTTCTACGGATCGGCGCGTGAAAGGCGGTCGTTATTTCCGCTTTGCGGCGGCTATTTCGCGCTGTTCCGGTGCGATATTTCACGCGGAAACATCCCCAAATATTTCCAAATTTCTTGTGATTATTTTTGCTTGTAACCTGCATCGCGACGTTTGAAACCCATTTAGTGACAGGGCATCCGGGCACGCAGTCCGCCGTGGTGCCCCGTTGCTGTTGCATCGAGTCTGGAGAGCGCATTGCGACGTCTGATTCTGGTTGGCATGACGGTATGCGCGGCGCTGTCCGTGAGCGCCGCCCCGGCTGAAACCGTGTTGCCCGCGACCACGTCGTGGATCGGCAACACGTTCGGCTATGGCGACGGCAGCTGGACGCAGATCGACATTCGCGCGATCGCGGTGACGCCCGACGGCAAGGTGTATACGAACGCGCCGTGGGACGAGAGCGGCGCCGAGGCGAGCGTCTACCAGGACGGCAAGATGCTCGGCTTCGCCGGCGGCACGCACGGCTGGGGCAACCTCGGCGGCAACGCGGTCGCGGTGAATAGCAAGTATGCGTACGTCGCGATTGGCGTCGGCAACGAGCGCGGCCATCTGCAGTCGCCCGGCATCTGGCCGGACAAGGGCAAGCAGTGGTTCGGCATTTCGCGGCGCACGATCGGCGACATGAAGCAGCCGGCGCCGTTCCGCGCGGCGCCGCAGGTCGCGCCGGGCGGGCGTGCCGATGCCGGCCGCGCGCGGATGGCCGCGAGCTTCATGGTGATGAACGAGGTGGCAGCCCCCGCACGCTCGGAAGTGGGCGAGGCGAAGGCCGAAGTGGGCGGCCTCGCCGCGGACGACAAGACGCTGTTCGCGACGAACCCGTCGCATGACGAAGTCGACGTGTTCGACGCCGAGACGATGCAGAAGAAGGGCACGTGGAGTGCGCACGAGCCGGGCCGCATCGCGCTGGCCGGCGACGGCACGCTGTGGCTGCTCACCGACACCATCGGCGGGCCCGCGCGCCTCGTGCACGTGCGCGCGGACGGCCGCAAGCTCGACGACGCGCCCGCGCTGCCCGAAGGCACCGAAGCGGTGGACGTGGCGGTCGATGCGAAAGGACGCGTGCTGGTGGCGGACAACGGTGCGCGCCAGCAGGTGCTGATCTTCTCGAAAGGCGGCAAGGGCTATGCGCCGTCCGGCACGCTCGGCGAGCGCGGCGGGATCTTCGCGGGCCCGGTGCCGGGACGCCCGGGGCCGCAGCGCTTCAACGGGCTGACGGGCGTGGGCGTCGATCGCGCGGGCAACGTGTACGTGTCGATGAACGGCATCGGGCCGCGTCACGACACGATCGGCGCGGGGCTCGGCGCGGTGCTCGAGAGCTACACGCCGGACGGCAAGCTGCGCTGGCAGGTGCAGGGGCTGCTGTTCGTCGACGGCGCGTGGATCGATCCCGCCCGGCCGAACAGCGTGTATACGGGCAACAAGCGTTTCGAGCTCGACCTGTCGAAGCCGCCGGGCCAGGACTGGAAATACGCCGGATTCCTGTCGAACCGCTTCAAGTATCCGGACGATCCCGTGTTCCACACAGACCAGTATCCCGGCATGCCGTTCGCGCGGCGCGTGGACGGCCGCACGTTCCTGTACCTGACCGACATGTACGCCGACCACCTGAAGATCTACCGCTTCGACGCGAAGCGCGACGGCGAGGTCGCGATTCCGTCGGGGCTGATCGCGGGCCGCGCGCGGCCGGTCGACAAGGTGCCGAACAAGCCGCCGGGCGGCGACTGGCTGTGGCGCGACGCGAACGGAAACGGCCGGCTCGACGCCGACGAATTCACGATCAACACGACCGGCAAGGCGAAGGCGGGCGGCTGGGGCTGGTGGGTCGACACGAAGGGCGACATCTGGCGCACGAGCGACGTGCGCGGGATCCATCGCTTCGGCTACGGCGGCGTCGACAAGGCCGGCAACCCGATCTACTCGTACGACAAGGTCACGACCTATCCGATGCCGCAGCCGTTCACGCAGCTGCGCCGTTCGATCTACGAGCCGCAGACGGACACGCTGTACGTGACGGGCTACACGGCCGACGCGCCGCCGCAGCCGGGCATCAACAAGGAAGTCGGCCGCGTGCTGGTGCGCTTCGACAAGTGGTCGACCGGCTCGCCGGTCGTGCGCTACACGGTCGCGCTGCCGTGGCAGCTCGATGCGAAGCCGATCCTCGACCTGATCGGGATCACCGTCGAGGGCCACTACATCTTCACGGTGGAGCCGGTCGGCAAGATCCACGTGTATGACAAGGAAACCGGCAAGGAAGTCGGCGTGATGAGCCCGGGCGCCGAAGTCGGCAAGGCATCGGGCTGGGTCGACGTGCCGTTCGGCATCAGCGCGTTCCGGCGCGAAAACGGCGAATACCTGGTGTTCGTCGAGGAAGACGCGCGCGGCAAGGTGCTGATGTATCGCTGGAAACCGTGACGCGACGCACCGTCGTCGTCGCCGTCACACAAGGTAGAAGCATGGACAAAGGCATACTCAAGAACGTTTCGATCAACTTCATCGGGCTGATCCTGCCGACCTTCGTGTCGCTGGTGACGGTGCCCGCCTATATCCACGCGCTGGGGGTCGAACGCTACGGCGTCGTCAGCCTCGTGTGGACGCTGATCGGCTATTTCGGGATCCTCGATCTCGGGATGAGCATGGCCGCGCAGAACCACATCTCGAAGGCGCTCGCGAGCGGCAACGCGGACGAAAGCGCGCGGGTCTTCTGGAGCGCGTTCTGGCTGAACCTCGGCACCGGCATCGTGGGCGGCCTGCTGATCTATTTCGGCGCGTTCGTCTACACCGCGTATTTCACGAAGGTGTCGGCCGCGATGCAGCACGAGGTGTATCTCGCGCTGCCGTGGCTCGCGCTCGCGATTCCGCTCGCGAACGTGTCGTGGGTATTCGCCGGCGCGATCAACGGCGCCGAACGGTTCGGCGTGTTCAACACGAACCAGACGATCGGCACGTTCCTGTTCCAGCTGCTGCCGCTCGGCGCCGCATGGTGGATCGCACCGAACCTGCAGACGGTGCTGGCGGCCGCGGTTGTCGCGCGGCTCGTCGCGGCGGTGATGCTCGGTCACGCGAGCATCAAGGTGCTCGGGATCCGGCGCATCGACCCGCCGCAATGGGGCACCGCGAAAGGGCTGTTCAACTTCGGCGGCTGGATGCTGATCGCGAGCACGACGAGCATGATCGCCGACACGCTCGATCGCGTGATGCTCGGCGCCGGCATGGGCGCGAAGTTCGTCACCTACTACACGGTGCCGCAGAACCTCGTCACGCGCCTGAACATGCTGCCGAACGCGCTGGTGCGCACGCTGTTCCCGCGCCTGTCGGCGGTCGGCCGCGATCACGCCGATACGCTCGCGCGCCAGTCGCTCGAATTCCTGAACGGCGTGTTCACGCCGGTCGGCATCGTCGCGATCTTCGCGCTCGCGCCGTTCCTCACGCTGTGGGTCGGCGCCGATCTCGCCGCACATTCCGCGCCGGTCGGCCGCGTGCTGGTGATCAGCGTGTGGCTCGTCGGCCAGGCGAGCGTCACGCGCATCCTGATCCAGTCGCAGGTCAACCCGGCCCGCGCGGCGTTCGCCGGGCTCGTCGAGATGCCGTTCTTCGTCGGCGGCCTGTGGTTCGGCATTCATCACTTCGGGCTGATCGGCGCAGCGGTGGTCGTTGCCGCCCGCGCGCTGGTCGACTACGGCGTGCTGCTTTACCTGTCGGCAATCCGGATGCGCGCGATCTTGCTCGACATGCTCGCGCATCTCGCCTTCCTGCTCGCGAGCCTGTTTCTCGCGCAAGCGTGGTCGGGGCTCGGCGAGTCGATCGGCCTGTGCGCGGTCGTGCTGCTGCTGAACCTTGCGTGGTCGCTCACGATGACGCCGGGGCTGCGCGCGCTCGTGCGCGACCTGTTCGTCCGTCTCAATGCGAGGAAAACCATATGAATCGCGATCTGGCGGAACACGCCATCCTGAACGTGGCCACGGCGGATGCCGCTGTGGCCGAAGCCGGCGCCGCCTCGCTGCGGCGGACCGAAGCGGCCGCGCCGGCGGGCGCACGCGATGCGTCGCGTCCGGTGCGCGTGGCGATCGTCCACGACTGGCTCGTCACGTACGCGGGCGCCGAGCGCGTGCTCGAACAGATCGTCGCGTGCTTTCCCGACGCGGACCTGTTCAGCCTCGTCGATTTTCTCGACGATCGCGCGTTCGTGCGCGGCAAGCCGGTGACGACCTCGTTCATCCAGAAACTGCCGTTCGCGCGCACCAAGTACCGCAGCTACCTGCCGCTGATGCCGCTCGCGATTGAGCAGCTCGACGTGTCGGACTACGACCTCGTGATCTCCAGCAGCCATGCGGTCGCGAAGGGCGTGCTGACCGGGCCGGACCAGATGCACATCAGCTACGTGCATTCGCCGATCCGCTATGCGTGGGATCTGCAGCACCAGTATCTGGAACAGTCGAACCTCACGCACGGGCCGAAATCGCTGCTCGCGCGGATGATCCTGCATTACATCCGCAACTGGGACACGCGCACCGCGAACGCGGTGGACGGGTTCGTCGCGAACTCCGCGTTCATCGCGCGACGCATCCGCAAGGTGTATCACCGCGACGCGGCGGTGATCTTCCCGCCGGTCGACGTCGACGGCTTCTCGCTGAACGAGGTGAAGGACGATTTCTACCTGACCGCGTCGCGGATGGTGCCGTACAAGAAGATCGACCTGATCGTCGAGGCCTTCTCGCGCACGCCGGAGCGCAAGCTCGTCGTGATCGGCGACGGCCCGGAGATGCAGAAGATCCGCGCGAAGGCCGGCCCGAACGTCGAGATCATGGGCTACCAGCCGTTCGCGGTGCTGCACGACCGGATGCGCCGCGCGAAGGCGTTCGTGTTCGCGGCCGAGGAGGATTTCGGGATTTCGGTGGTCGAGGCGCAGGCGTGCGGCACGCCCGTGATCGCGTACGGCAAGGGCGGCGCGCTCGAAACCGTGCTCGAGCCGCGCTCGCACGCGAACCCGACCGGCCTGTTCTTCGACGAGCAGACGCCGCACGCGATCGTCGCGGCGGTCGACGATTTCGAGCGCGCGCCGCAGCGTTTCACGCCGCACGCGTGCCGCGCGAATGCGGAGCGCTTCTCCGCCGACACGTTCCGCCGGCGTTTTCTCGACTATGTGGAGGCCGCGCTGCCCGGCGCGACCGCGCAGCGCGGCACCGCCGCCGCGCCGATGCCGGCCGCGCACGGCCCGGCGACGCTCGTGCTGGACCAGAGCGGCGTGCTCGGCGGCGCGGAGCTGTCGCTGCTGGAGATCATGAAGCACATGCGCGCGAACGCCGACGTGCTGCTGTTCGACGACGGCCCGTTCCGCGCGGCGCTCGACGAGATCGGTGCGCGCGTCGACGTGCTCGACCAGGGCGCGCTCGCCGGGGTGCGCAAGCAGGGCGGCGTGTCGGTCGGCGCGTTGAAGCGGCTCGCCGGGCTGGTGCGCGACGTCGCACGGCGCGCACGGCGCGCCGAGGTGATCTACGCGAACACGCAGCGCGCGATGGTGGTCGCGGCGCTGGCCGGGCGGCTCGCGCGCAAGCCGGTGGTATGGCACCTGCGCGACATCGTCAGCGGCGACCATTTCGGCAGCAAGCAGCTGATGGCGATCAAGTACTGCGCGCGGTTCGGCGTCACACGCGTGATCGCGAACTCGGATGCGTCCGCGCAGGCGTTCCGTGCGCTGACGGGCTTCACGCCGCAGCACGTCGACGTCGTGTTCAACGGCATTTCGGCCGAACCGTTCGACGCGCTGGACCAGGCCAGCCAGGCCGCGCTGCGCGCGCGGTTCGGGCTGCCGGAGCACGCATGGCTGGTCGGCTCGTTCAGCCGGCTCGCGCACTGGAAGGGGCAGCATCTGCTGCTGGAAGCCGCGGCACGCCATCCCGACATGCACGTGGTGCTGGTCGGCGCGCCGCTGTTCGGCGAGGACGAATACGCGGCGCAGCTGCACGAGATCGTCGCGCGTCACGGGATGGACGACCGCGTCCATTTCCTCGGGTTCCAGCGCGACGTGGCCGCGTGCATGAAGGCGGTCGACGTGGTCGCGCATACGTCGATCACGCCGGAGCCGTTCGGGCGCGTGATCGTCGAGGGGATGCTCGCGCGGCGGCCGGTGGTCGCGGCGCGTGCGGGCGGGGTCGTCGAGATCATCGAGGACGAGGAAAACGGGCTGCTCTGCGAGCCGGGCAACGCGGCCGCGCTGGCCGATGCGCTGGGCAGGCTGAAGCACGACACCGCGCTGCGCGAGCGGCTCGTCGCGAGCGGGCGGGCGACCGCGGTGCGCCGGTTCGGCACCGAAACCTATGTGGAGCGGGTCGAGAAGATTCTCGCGGATACGGCGAAGGCCGCGAAGGCGAAGAAGCGGTAGGCGCGGTGCGCGCCGACGCGCGATGCGTCGGGAAACGAGCCCTCATGCGGTGTCGTGCTGCATGGGGGCTTTGCTTTTGGGGGGCGTGTCGCGCGGTTGGGCGATGGGGGTCTCGATGGGCCGATGCGGTGTTCGCGCACGGATCACCCGAACGCGGCTGTCGGCCGCGCTGTGATCGCTTGACGGAACGCCCTGAGCGGCGCCGTGCGGTCATGGTGCGGAGCTGACGAGGGGTTGGGCGATGTAACGGTAGTGCAGCCGCCCTGACGGCCGTCTGGCTCGATTGGGATGCTTGCGTACCGGGTGCCTGCCGCGACCCGGCGCGCGAATGGATCCCGGCGGTCCGTCCCGCCCATGTAAAAGCCCCCGCGCAGCCTGAGGCCGGGCGGGGGCGGGGCGATGAGCGCGGGAGCGACGCCGGTCAGACGGCCCGTTCAGGAGCCGGCGCGACGACGCGAGCGGTGCGCGTCGGCTTTAGGCTCGCCGCCCACATCATCGCCGGGCGTTCGAACAGCCGGTAGAACACGTAGGCGACCGGAATTGCGGCGGCCATGAACGCGAACGACGGCCAGATCGAGAGTTGCAGTTCGGAATGGAACAGCACCGAGCCGAGGCACACGAACAGCGGCAGGTGGATGAGGTACAGCGAATAGCTGAAGTCGCCGAACCAGCCGAGCACGCGCAGCAGCGGCGTCGGGCGCGGCGGGCACGCGAGCGCGCGGTACAGGAAGCACGCGAAGCCGGCCGCCCACAGCTGGAATGCGCCGTACTGGCCGATATGGAACGCGCCGCAGCCCGCGGCCAGCAGTACGGCGGCCGCGACGTACCACGCCCGCGACGGCACCGCAGCCGGGCCCTGTGCCGGCTGCGCGCGCACGTCGGCGATCCACGCGCCGATCGTCCAGGACAGCCAGTACGACGTGAAGAACTGCAGGTCGTGCCGTTCGAGCAGCCATGCCGACGCGACGTTGACGAGCGCGACGGTCGCCACGATGGCCGGCATCCCGATGCGTCGGCGCAGCGCGAACAGCAGCGGGTAGATCGCATAGAACTGCACTTCGAGCGACAGCGTCCACAGTGCGCCGTTCGACCCGTACGTGTAGCCGGCGACGCCCTGCAGCGAGAACAGGTTCACGAGGAACGCGGTGAGGCCGACGTCGCGGATCTTGTGGCTGACGGGCGCGATCTGCAGGCTGACCGCGTCCATCGCGAGCGTGAACAGCAGCGCGGCGAGCAGCACCGGGTAGATCCGCGCGAAGCGGCGCGCCCAGAAGTTCGTGGCGTCGAGCCGGTACGCGGGGTTGGCCGCGAGCTTGAGCGCCGCGTTGCGGTGGATGCAATAGCCGCTGATCACGAAGAAGATCGGCACGCCGGCGGATCCCCACGCGAACGGGAAGGTCAGGTAGCCGACGATCACGCTCGGGTCGAGCGCATGACCGTAAGCGCGATGGAAGCTCTGCATGCCGACCCAGACGACCTGGCGGCAATGGAAATAGGCGACGAGCAACGCCGCGAACCCGCGCATCGCGTCGATCACGTGTTCCTTGTGGTCGGCGACGGGCGGCGCGGTCAAAGGCGATCCGCTGGAAGCTTGCATGCGATTCGAGTCCTTGCGACGGATGAAGGGGATGGTCCAATCGTAATGCGCAAGAATTCGATCGAATCAATAAAAAAATCCGGCCGCGAAATAATGGTATTTCAGATAGTGGTTTTAGCCGGCTCTGAAAGCGGTTTGGCAGCCGCTACAATTATTTGCGGATTTTTTTCTGATAGTTTGAAGCTCCAGTTGATTGAAGCAAGGAGCGGCAAGATGGACATGCATTGGATCGCTAGCGCGGCTGTACTGCTGGTCATGGCCGTGCTGTCGGCGTACCGCGAGGCGCTGCAGAACGAGCCGATTCGCCCCGGTCTCGAGCGGGGCGGCGTCCCGTTTATCGAGGAATTCGATTCGTAAGAATTTGTATCCGGAAAATCGGTAATTTGTTTCTGCTTCGGCAATCGGGTCGGCAATATCGACCGAGTCGGCGGATTATCTATTATTACGGAAACATGGGCAATCGTTCCATATCGAAAATGAGCGGAGTGGAATTGGCCGTACCGTCGATTCTCGATATGCCGTTCGGAAAACAATCGCGCCGGGTCGCAGGGCGACGCGGCGCAGTCAACGCAATCAGGATGCGAACATGTTGAAAGTCACCAGGGCCGTGTTTCCCGTTGCCGGTCTCGGCACGCGGTTCCTCCCGGCAACGAAGGCGAGCCCGAAGGAAATGCTGCCCGTCGTCGACAAGCCGCTGATCCAGTACGCGGTCGAGGAAGCGATCAACGCCGGTATTACCGAGATGATCTTCGTGACGGGGCGCAGCAAGCGCGCGATCGAGGATCACTTCGACAAGTCCTACGAGATCGAGGCCGAACTCGAGGCGCGCGGCAAGGAAAAGCTGCTCGAGCTCGTGCGCGGCATCAAGCCGAGCCACGTGAACTGCTTCTACGTGCGCCAGCCGGAAGCGCTCGGCCTCGGCCATGCGGTGTTGTGCGCGGAAAAGCTCGTGCACGGCGAGCCGTTCGCGGTGATCCTCGCCGACGACCTGCTGCACGGCGAACAGCCGGTGCTCAAGCAGCTCGTCGACGTGTTCGACCACTATCACAGCTCGGTGATCGGGGTCGAGACGATCCCGCGCGAGGACAGCCGCTCGTACGGCGTCGTCGAGGGCCGCGAGTGGGAAGAGGACATCATCAAGCTGTCGGGCATCATCGAGAAGCCGGCGCCGGAAGACGCGCCGTCGAACCTCGGCGTGGTCGGCCGCTACGTATTCATGCCGACGATCTTCGATCATCTGCGCAAGCTCAAGCCGGGCGCCGGCGGCGAACTGCAGCTGACCGACGCCGTCCAGTCGCTGCTCGCGAACGAACAGGTGCTCGCGTATCGTTACTTCGGCACGCGTTTCGATTGCGGCAGCAAGATCGGTTATCTCAAGGCGACTGTCGAGCTCGCGCTCCAGCATCCGGAAGTGAGCCGCGAATTCGAGGCGTACCTGCGTACCTGCCTGCCCGCGCTGGCTGCTGTCGCATAAGCAGCCGCGCTGCTCCGCTGTTTCAGGTGGTGGTTGTTCCGTTGGCCCCGGCTGCCTTGTGCGCCGGGGCTTTTTTGCGTGTGGGCGAGGTGGGGACGGCGCGGTGCGGGGTAGTCGGCGCGGGCCGAATTCGGCGGGATCGAACCGGGGCGTGCGTGGCGATTCCGGTGTGCCGTAACGCGCGAGCCGGTTTTCGCGTGCGCGGTGCGCAGTGCGTTGGCTGCCGGACGCAGTGGCGATGAAACCGGCGCTGACGTGCCGCTTGCGCGCGGCTTCAGGGACGAAGATTGCGCGGGGCGATAGCCGTCGTTGATGCTGGGTCGGTGTGTCGCTTCGCGGTGGGTGTCGACGAAGCGCCACGTTGGCGCAGCGGCACTTTCATCCGCCGACGTGATGCGAGTTCCTCGACGGACGAACGGGGCCGCCGGCCGCACCGTTTCGGTGCCCGGCGTCGCGGGCCCCCAACGCATGTTTTCCGCTTGCGTCGCGCGCGGACGACTGTTCCGCTCAGCGCGGCGACGTGCTCGGCCGCGCGACGAAGTAGCGGGCCAGCATCGCGGCGATCGGCTTCTTGAAGTCGAGCAGGCGCCTTTCCAGATAGCGCCACGACAGATGGGCGAGCACCACCGCGAGCGCGAACTGCAGCAGTTCGGGCAGCGCCCCCCGGACGATGCCGGGCATCGGCACGTGTGCGAACAGCGCGGGCATCTCGCCGAAACGTGTCGGAATCAGGTTGTGGAACAGGTAGAAGCCGTAGCTGATCGTGCCGAGATAGACGAGCGGCGCCCGGTCGAGCAGCGCCACCGCCGGATGGTCGGGCTCGGTGACGATCCACAGCATCAGCGCGCCGAGCGACACGGACAGCCCGAGATCGACGAGCCCCGAGACGATGTCCGGCAGCGCCGTGAACGCGGGCAGCGTGAGGAAGAACACGACGCCGATGGCCGCGAGCCAGCCGGGCGGAATGCGGCGGACAACGGTCGGGCCGCGATCGGCGAGCGCCATCGCCCCGACGCCGCCGAGCGCGATCAGCGCGAAATTCCACGGGGAAAACGCGTAGATCAGCACCGGCGACGCGTCGAACGCGTACAGCGCGAGATGCGCGAGCGCGCACAGCGCGACGGCCGCGATGCCGAGCGCGACGTGGCGCGCGGCCGGCACCGCGAGCAGCGTGAGCGGCGCGATCAGATAGAACTGCTGTTCGACGGCGAGGCTCCAGAAGTGCGACGTGGAGCCCGGCCAGCCGTCCTTGACGACGCCGATCCAGTAGTTCGACAGGAACGCGGCGTGCCACGGGAGCCCGAGATTGACGCCGCGCTGGTAGAACAGCGCGTGCGCGATCGCGAGCGCGGCGAGCAGCAGGTAGTAGACGGGAAAGATCCGCAGCGCGCGCTTCGCGAGGAACAGCGCGAGCGCGTGGCGGCGACCCATCGTGCCGCATTCGATCGCCTGACGGTTGCGATGCAGTTCGCCGACGATCAGGAATCCGCTGATGAAGAAAAACGTCCACACACCGAGCTTGCCCACGTCGACAGCGAGGACGTGGCCCTTGTGGGACAGGAAAACGAGGATGACGGCGATGGCTCGCAGGCCGTCGAGTCCTTTGACGTATCTGACTTCGCGCATGAAGACATCCGGGGCACTGAGCGAGGTCAGTATAGGTGTGCAAATATCGAACGTAATTCGCGTTCGGGCGTATACGTCACGGTGTTTTTTGACGTTCGAGCGTCGATGAAGTCGGTCGCGCGCAACAAAACCTGCGGGAAACCCCGCGAAAACGCATAAAAGTACTGCACGAAGCGTCGAGGCGCTTGTAGAATCCGGCGTTGAAGCGCGCGCGTTGCACGCTTCGTGTATCCAACGACCACACCTGGTAGGAGAAACATGGCGACTTCCGCAAAAAAGGTGGCCAAGAAGGCTGCCGCACCGGCCACCAAGAAAGTGGCTGCAAAAAAGGCTGCGCCCGCGAAGAAAGTAGTGGCCAAGAAGGCTGTCGCGAAGGCAGCACCGGCTGCTCCGACGCCGCTGAAGGACAAGTTCACGAAGGCATCGCTCGCAACGCACATCGCTGAGCGTGCAGCTGTCGAAGTGAAGGCGGTCAAGGCAGTGCTCACCGCACTCGAGAACGTCGTGCTGGGCTCGGTTCACAAGAAGGGCGCAGGCGAGTTCACGCTGCCGGGTCTGCTGAAGATCACGGCGCAAGTCGTGCCGGCGAAGAAGAAGCGCTTCGGCAAGGATCCGTTCACGGGCGAAGAGCGCTGGTTCCCGGCAAAGCCGGCCAGCGTGCGCGTGAAGGCACGTGCGCTGAAGAAGCTGAAGGACGCGGCTGCGTAATGCCGCGTAACGGCCGCCGAATGCAAGTCGGCGACCGTTGCGATGTCCGACGGTCCCCGTACGCGAAAGCGTGCGGGGATTTTTATTGCGCTGCGCAAAGCGCGCGGGGGTGAGGTCGCGCTGTGCGGATGCGGCGTGACATTGGTGCGTATCCCGTGCTGCGGGCCGTTCATGCGGACGGCAGGATCGCTGCGTGCGCGCGGCGCGCAGCTTTGCAGCGCTGCGCCTCGCGCAAGTCTCGCGTCAGGAACGCGGCGATCGTTCCCGTCGAGTTGCCGGCCAGCTGGCTGCCGCGTGCGCCGCGTGCGCTGCGATCGAACGGCATCTCGGCACGACGCTGCTGCCGATGCATCTGTTCGGCTAAGCGCTCACGGCGGGTGAAACCGCGCAGCGAGATCGACCTGCTGATGACGATTGCCGCATCGCCGGGCGAAGCGGCGCGGTGTGGTGCGCGCTGATGGTCGACTTGCTCGATGTGTCGGCGTTGCCGGGGAGCACTGCGCACATGCGCGCGCTGGAAGCGACGATCGTCATGCGTGGCGACATGGCGACGTAGTGCCGTGGTGTCATCCGGCCCGACGCGCGCTCCACTTCGGCGCGTGGCTGCGCGGCGAGCTACGCGCGGGCATCGGCGAGTCGCCGTGCGTCGGTCAAGATCTCGCGATCCTGTTGACGAAGATCCGGTGGCACGGCGTTGCGCTGCTCGGGCCGCGCGCGGCTGCGTGGTTCGAGCCGGTGTCCGCGCGCGACTTCGTCGCCGCGCTGCTGGCGACCGTCGCGCAGTGGCACGCCGAGCGGGGATTGGCGCGGCGACGAATACGGCGTCGTGCTTGCGCACGCACGCATCCAGTAAAGCGCCGTGACCGGCAAGATCGCGCCGAAGGACTTCGCCGCGGCGCAGGTACTGGCGGGCTTGCCCGACGCGTGCCGCCCCGTTCCGTCGCCGCGTGCACCGTCTATCAGCACGGTGACGGCGCCGATGAACTGCCGTCACCCGAACCGGTCGCCGCATTCGTGTGCGGGGCGTGACGGATCGTCGAAGCGATGCTGTCGACGTAGCGATGTACGAACGGCCGCGACCTTGCGATTGCGTCGCGGCGCGATGCAATCCGTCGAAGCGTGTGGTCATTGGGCGGCCCACGCGCACACCCCGACCGCACACCCCGAAGCACACCTCGAAGCACACCCCGAACGCCCCCCGCGCCCCCCGCGCCCCCGCGCCCCCGCGAACACCGGCGCGCGCCGCCCGTTGCCTTCGTCAGCCCGCCGTGCCCGCGTACGCGGCCTTCAGCGCGGCGACGTCGAACTTCGTCATCTGCATCATGGCCGCGGCCACACGTGCCGCCTTGACCTCGTCGCGGTCGGTCATCATCGGGATCAGTGCGTCGGGCACGATCTGCCATGACACGCCGAAGCGATCCCGCAGCCAGCCGCAGCCGTCGGCCGTGCCGCCGTTGTCGAGCAGCGCGCTCCAGTAACGGTCGAGTTCGGCCTGGTCGGCGCAACTGACCATCAGCGAAATCGCGTGGTTGAACGTCTCGGTGCGCGGGTGGCTCATCGCGGTGAACGGCTGTCCGAACAGTTCGAACTCGACCATCCGGGTGCCGCTGGTGCCGGGCACCGCCGTGACGCGCACGACGCGCGAGTTCGGGAAAATGTCCGTGTAGAAGGCCGCGGCTTCTTCGGCTTCCGTCGCGTACCAGAGGAACGGCGTGATCTTCTGAATCGTCATGGAGCGTCTCCTGTCTGCTGTCGGTGAGGGACGGCCAATCTGCATGCCGTCATCGATACGACGAATGAAGCGCGTCGAAATCGACATGTCGAAGCATACGTGCTTCACATCGGAGGATCAGGGAATCGGGAAGTGGGGAAAGCGGCGCATCCGACTCGACAGCGCGACGTGTCCGGCAGGCGTTCAAAGGGGCTTCCCGCGCGCGACAGGGGCCCCAGGCGCCGCTCGCGACCGGTTGCCGTATCCGAGGGCCCGGCAGCGGTCGCAGCCCGTCACGACGCCGCCGGCAACGGACGAAAAAAAACCAGCCAGGGCCGAAGCCGATGACTGGTTTTGCAGTTCGGCGGCATGGCGTCGAAGACGCCATGCACACCGGAAACGTACTTCTTAGAACTTATGACGAATGCCGAGCGCGACGAGTTCGGCCGAGCTCTTGCCGGCGAAGCCGTACGAAGCGATCGACGCTTGCGCGCTTTGCTGCACGCCGTCGACGAGCTGCGTACCGCTCGCGTGCTGGTATGCGCCAACCAGGTAGATGTCCGTGCGCTTCGACAGCGAGTAGTCCGCGCCGACACCGACTTGGTGGTACTTCGCCTTCGTGTCGCCGCTGGCTCGCGTGTACGAGTAGCCGAGGCCCAGCAGCAGCGGCGGCGTGACCTGGTACGTCACGAACGCGCGGCCCGTGTTGTACTTTTCGGTCGAACCGAAGCCCGAGAATGCATCCGGCTTGTACTGTGCGTTGCTGTAGCCGAGGCCGAACGTCACCGGGCCCAGTGCGTACTGACCTGCGACTTGCGCGATGGCGATCGACTTCGCCGTTGCGTAACCCGAGTTGATCGGGCCGTCGAAGATCGCGTCGGACGTCGTCGAGCCCCAGCCTGCGCGGCCGACAGCCGTCGTCGGCGACGGGTTGGCTGCGTAGAAGTAGCCTGCTGCAACGCCGACCGGGCCGTTGTTGTAGGCAGCCGCGACCGACCACGTCTGGCCCGAACCCGTCTTGCCTGCAACGCCGCCGAGGGCGTACATGCCTTCGACCTGGAAGCCGCCCCAGACCGGCGACGTGTACTTGATTGCGTTGCTGACGCGCAGCGAGTTGTCGTTGTTGTCGACGTCGCCCGGCGTTGCCATCACGCTGCCGAAGTAGTTGTCAGCCGTCACTGCCTGGACCAGGTCGACCAGCGGGTCGTACTGGCGGCCGAGCGTCAGCGTACCGTACTGGTCGCTCTGGAGGCCGACGAATGCCTGACGACCGAACATGCGACCGCCCTGGTTCAGGTGGCCCGTGCCCGGATCAAAACCGTTTTCCAACTGGAAGATCGCCTTCAGGCCACCGCCGAGGTCTTCAGCACCTTTCAGGCCCCAACGGCTGCCTTGCAGGTTGCCCGACAGCATTTGCCACGAGTTGTTGGCTTGACCGTCGTTGCCGTGCACCCATGCGATCGACGTGTCGATCACGCCGTACAGCGTCACGCTCGACTGAGCATGAGCAGCGCCGGCGGCGCCCAGCAGGGCGAGCGAGAGGGTCGAGAGAGCGAGTTTCTTCATCGTTGAGTATCTCCACGCAAGTGATTCGTCATTCGTTATTTGTTGCGGATTGGAGAATAGCTCAGTGCCAACCATGCAAGAAAGCTTAAAAAATAAAGTGTCTCGAAAAGGTAACAGCAGGAAAAAGTCTATATATATCAAGCACATCAACGACCGTTCCTCTTTTTGAAACAGTTGACATTTGTTGCGGCGCGATTGTTGCAGTGGGCGATGCGCTCGGCAGCGGAAGGGCGAATTTCGTGGGGTGGCACGCAGAAATCGAGGCGAGCAAACGTTTGCCGTTGCAGCGGCCAAACCGGGCCGATGCAAAAATCGCATCAACACGCATGAACGCGCGGCAGGGCCTGGTGATTGCGAAAACGAACGCGGTCGCGTAGGGAGTCGATGGGACACCCGGCAGCGCGCGCGAGGCGCGCGGCCGCATGGGAGGCAAGCTGCGCGGAGAATCAGTCGTCGCGTGTGCGATCCGCGGTGGGATCCATCGGCGCGGGCACGCCGGCAGTATTGCGTGCGCCGCGATGCGCATCGCCGCGCGCGGCCGCGAATTCCGCGCCGAGCAGCAGCACGGCCGCCGAGAAGTACAGCCACATCAGCAGGACCGCGAACGATCCGGCCGCGCCGAACGCACTGGCCGTCCCGGCCCGCGCGAGATACAGCGCGAACAGCTTCTTGCCGCCGGAGAACAGGATCGCGGAGACGATCCCGCCGATCACCGCGTCGTGCCATGCGACGTGTGCGTCGGGCAGGAACTTCATCAGCACGGCGAACGCGCCCGCGAGCACCGCGACGCCGACGACGAGCTGCAGCACGTTGGTGATCGCGACGTATGGAGAATCGCCGAGCAGCCATGTGCCGATGAACGTGATCACGGTATCGAGCACGAGCGACACGATCAGCAGGAACGCGACGCCGAGCACGAGCCCGAACGAAATGAGCCGCACCCGCACGAGCCCGAGCATGCTCGACCAGCGGTTTTCCGAGCTCGGCCAGATCACGCTCAGCGCCGTGTTCAGCGACGCGAAGGTCGCCGATGCGCCGATCGCGAGCGCGGCGAACGAGATCAGCGTCGCGATGCCGCCGCGCTCGCCCGCGCGATGCGCGTTCTGCACGATCGTCTGGATGCTGGCCGCCGCATCGTCGCCGATCAGCTGGTGGGCCTGCTCGAACACCTGGCCGCGCGCGGCTTCGTCGCCGTAGAACCAGCCGGCCACGGCGATCACCATCACGAGCGTCGGCGCGAGCGAGAACGCGGAAAAGAACGCGATGCTCGCGGCCATCGCCGAGCAGCGGTGGGAAGAGAAACGCTTGAATGCGTTGAGCGCCCAGTTGGCCTGCTGTTGCGCGAGGCGGGTCGCTTCGGATGTGATCTGTCGTTTCATGACGGTTCGGTTGCGCGCTGATCGCCGGACATCGGTGGATCAGACAAATCGGTATTGATCCGAGGATTGCATCATAGTTGCGCTCAATGTCTATAATCCTTTCAGTTTCTCCTTACCCCACAAAGACGCCGAGACCATCATGCTACAAATGTCACGGCGCCAGTTCCTGAAGGTGACGGCCACGTCGCTTGCCGGATCGAGTCTTGCCCTGCTGGGCTTTTCTCCGACCGAAGCGCTCGCCGAAGTCCGACAGTACAAGCTGGCGCGCACCGTCGAAACCCGCAACACCTGTCCTTATTGTTCAGTGGGTTGCGGCATCCTGATGTACAGCCTCGGTGACGGCGCGAAGAACGCGCAGCCGAGCATCATTCATATCGAAGGCGATCCCGACCATCCCGTCAACCGCGGCACGCTGTGCCCGAAGGGTGCGAGCCTGATCGATTTTATCCACAGCCCGAGCCGCCTGACGCATCCCGAATACCGGGCGCCGGGATCGGACAAGTGGGAGCGCATTTCGTGGGGCGATGCGCTCGACCGGATCGCGAAGCTGATGAAGGCCGATCGCGACGCGAACTTCGTCGAGACGGCGGAAGACGGCGCGAAGGTCAACCGCTGGCTGACCACCGGCATGCTGGCCGCGTCGGCGGGCAGCAACGAAGTCGGTTACCTGACGCACAAGGCTGTCCGCAGCCTCGGGATGCTCGTATTCGACAATCAGGCGCGTGTCTGACATGGCCCGACGGTGGCAGGTCTTGCCCCGACGTTTGGCCGTGGAGCGATGACGAACCATTGGGTCGACATCAAGAACGCGGACGTGATTCTCGTAATGGGCGGCAATGCAGCCGAGGCCCATCCGTGCGGTTTCAAGTGGGTAACGGAGGCGAAGGCGCACCGCAAGGCGCGGCTGATCGTCGTCGACCCGCGCTTTACGCGTACGGCCTCGGTGGCCGACTACTACGCGCCGATTCGCACCGGCACCGACATCGTCTTCCTGGGCGGCGTCATCAACTATCTGCTGACGAACGACAAGATCCAGCATGAGTACGTGAAGAACTACACGGACTTCTCGTTCATCGTGCGCGAGGATTTCGCGTTCAACGACGGCATCTATTCCGGCTATGACGCCGAGAAGCACGCGTATCCGGACAAATCGAGCTGGGACTACGAGCGCGGCGACGACGGCTTCGTGAAGGTCGACCCGACGCTGCAGCATCCGCGCTGCGTGTACAACCTGATGAAGCAGCATTACGCGCGCTATACGCCGGACATGGTCCAGCAGACGTGCGGCACGCCGAAGGAGAAATTCGTCAAGGTGTGCGAGATGCTCGCGACCACGGCCGTTCCCGGCCGCGCGGGCACGGTGCTGTACGCGCTCGGCTGGACCCACCACTCGATCGGTGCGCAGATGATCCGCACCGGCGCGATGGTGCAGCTGCTGCTCGGCAACATCGGCATCGCCGGCGGCGGGATGAACGCGCTGCGCGGCCACTCGAACATCCAGGGGCTGACCGACCTCGGGCTGATGTCGAACCTGCTGCCGGGCTACATGACGCTGCCGATGCAGTCCGAACAGGATTTCGACGGCTACCTCAAGAAGCGCACGCAGCAGCCGCTGCGGCCCAACCAGCTGAGCTACTGGAAGAACTACAAGGCCTTCCACGTCAGCTTCATGAAGTCGTGGTGGGGCGATGCGGCGACCGCCGAGAACAACTGGGGCTACGACTACTTGCCGAAGCTCGACAAGCAGTACGACCTGCTGCAGGCGATCGAGCTGATGAATGAAGGCAAGATGAACGGCTACATCTGCCAGGGCTTCAACCCGCTCGCGGCGGCGCCGTCGAAGGTGAAGACGGCCGCCGGGCTCGCGAAGCTGAAGTGGCTCGTCATCATGGATCCGCTCGCGACCGAGACGTCCGAGTTCTGGAAGCATCACGGCGACTACAACGACGTCGACGCGTCGAAGATCCAGACCGAGGTGTTCCGTCTGCCGACCACCTGCTTCGCGGAGGAAGACGGCTCGCTCGTGAGTTCGAGCCGCGTGCTGCAATGGCACTGGAAGGGCGCGGAGCCGCCGGGCGAGGCGAAGAGCGATCTCGAGATCATGTCGGGGCTGTTCCTGCGCATGCGCAAGATGTACCAGAAGGACGGCGGCAAGTATCCGGACCCGATCGTGAACCTCACGTGGCCGTATGCGAACCCGGAAAGCCCGACGCCTGCCGAGCTCGCGATGGAGTTCAACGGGCGCGCGCTCGCCGATCTGCCGGATCCGAAGGATCCGACGAAGACGCTCGTGAAGAAGGGCGAGCAGCTCGCCGCGTTCGCGCAACTGAAGGACGACGGCACGACCGCGAGCGGCTGCTGGATCTTCTGCGGTGCATGGACGCAGGCCGGCAACCAGATGGGTCGGCGCGACAACTCCGACCCGACCGGCATCGGCCAGACGCTGAACTGGGCGTGGGCGTGGCCCGCGAACCGGCGGATCCTGTACAACCGCGCATCGTGCGACGTGAGCGGCAAGCCGTTCGACCCGACCCGCACGCTGATCGGCTGGAACGGCAGCGCGTGGAAGGGCGCCGACGTGCCGGACTTCAAGGCGGACGAAGCGCCCGAGACCGGGATGGGGCCGTTCATCATGAATCCGGAAGGCGTCGCGCGCTTCTTCGCCCGCGCGGGGATGAACGAAGGTCCGTTCCCCGAGCACTACGAGCCGTTCGAGACGCCGCTCGCGGCGAACCCGCTGCACCCGAACAACCCGCAGGCGCTGAACAATCCGGCTGCCCGCGTGTTCCCGGGCGACCGCGCGTCGTTCGGCAAGGTGTCCGAGTTCCCGCACGTCGCGACGACGTACCGGCTGACCGAGCATTTCCATTACTGGACCAAGCATGCGCGGCTGAACTCGATCATCCAGCCCGAGCAATTCGTCGAGATCGGCGAGGACCTCGCGAAGGAAGTCGGCGTCGCGCACGGCGATCGCGTGAAGGTGTCGTCCAAGCGCGGCTACATCGTCGCGGTCGCGCTCGTCACGAAGCGGATCAGGCCGCTGATGATCGAGGGCAAGAAGGTCCAGACGGTCGGCGTCCCGTTGCACTGGGGCTTCAAGGGTCTGACGAAGCCCGGCTATCTCGCCAATACCCTGACTCCGTCCGTAGGCGACGGCAACTCGTACACACCGGAATTCAAGTCGTTCCTGGTGAAGGTCGAAAAGGCGTAAGGGGAAAGAGATGGCATTGCAATCGCTGGATATCAAGCGCGTCTCGGCCACCACGACGCCGCCGCCCACGGCGCGCGAACCGGTGACCGGGAGCGTCGCGAAGCTGATCGACGTATCGAAGTGCATCGGCTGCAAGGCGTGCCAGACGGCATGCATGGAGTGGAACGACCTGCGCGACGAGGTCGGCACCAACGTCGGCGTGTACGACAACCCGGCCGACCTGACCGAGCACTCGTGGACGGTGATGCGGTTCTCCGAATACGAGAACCCGGCCGGCGACCTCGAATGGCTGATCCGCAAGGACGGCTGCATGCACTGCGAGGATCCGGGCTGCCTGAAGGCGTGCCCGTCGCCGGGCGCGATCGTGCAGTACAACAACGGGATCGTCGATTTCCACGAGGAGAACTGCATCGGTTGCGGCTATTGCGTGACCGGCTGCCCGTTCAATGTTCCGAGGATTTCGAAGAAGGATCATCGCGCGTACAAGTGCACGCTCTGTTCCGACCGCGTCGCGGTCGGCCAGGAACCGGCCTGCGTGAAGACCTGCCCGACCGGCGCGATCGTGTTCGGCACCAAGGAGGACATGAAGCAGCACGCGGCCGAGCGGATCGAGGACCTGAAGGAGCGCGGCTTCGAGCATGCGGGGCTGTACGACCCGCAGGGCGTCGGCGGCACGCACGTGATGTATGTGCTGCACCACGCGGATAAACCCTCGCTGTATCACGGGCTGCCCGACGATCCGTCGATCAGCCCGATGGTGAGGCTGTGGAAGGGGATCGCGAAGCCGCTCGCGGTCGCCGGCATCGCGCTGACCGCGCTCGCCGGATTCTTCCACTACATCCGCGTCGGTCCGAACGAGGTCACCGCGGAAGACGAGGCCGCCGCCCGCGACGAGGCGCGACGCATCGAGGAGGACGCAAAATGAATCACGACGACCCCAACCTGATCGTCCGCTACACGGCGAACGAGCGCACGAACCACTGGATCACCGCGATCACCTTCGTGCTGCTCGCGCTGTCCGGGCTCGCGCTGTTCCATCCGTCGATGTTCTGGCTCACCGCGCTGTTCGGCGGCGGCCAGTGGACGCGGATCCTGCATCCGTTCATCGGCCTCGTGATGTTCGTGTCGTTCGCGATTCTCGTGGTGCGCTTCTGGCACCACAACGTGCTCGACGCGGACGATCGGCAGTGGCTGAGGCAGATCGACGACGTGGTGACCAACCGGGAAGACAGGCTGCCGCCCGTCGGGCGCTATAACGCCGGACAGAAGCTGCTATTCTTCACGTTGGTGGCGTGCCTGCTGCTGCTCCTGCTGTCGGGGATCGTGATCTGGCGGCGCTACTTCTCGTTCTACTTCCCGATCGGGGTGATCCGCGCGGCCGCTGTCGTGCATGCCGTGGCGGCTTTCGTGCTGATCGTGAGCATCATCGTGCACATTTACGCGGCGTTGTGGGTGAAGGGTTCGATCGGCGCGATGGTGCGCGGCACCGTCACGCTGGGCTGGGCCCGCAAGCATCACCCGAAGTGGTTCCGTGAAAGCGTGAAATAACGCACCGGAGCGGAACGGTGCGCCGATTGCGGCGTACCGTTTCGCCACCCGCCGGAATCGCCAGAAGCGCCGATTCGTCGGCGCTTGTTTATTTGGAAGACATATTTGTGACACAACGCATTCTCGAACCGACCGAGATCTCGGCGCTCGATCATTCGGCCATTCCGCGCTTTTGCCTGCCGGAGCGCGCCACCGTGTTTTCGGCGCGCGCCGCGCGGCTGCGCAAGCTGGCCGACCTGAACCCGATCAGCGGCTACCTGCGGCTGATGGCCACGGTCGCCGATGCCCAGCATGCGACGCTGCAGACGCTCGAGCTGCCGCTGCCGTCGAAGGAAGCGATCGCACGTGCGCAGCAGCATTCGATGCCGCTCGTGCCCGCGCTCGGCGGCGAGCGCGATCCGCGCTGGCGCGCGGTGCTGTATGAACTGCTCGACCGCGTCGAAGGCGCCGGGCTCGTCAACCCGCAGCTCGCGAAGCTGCTCGACCGGCTGCGCCTGATGTCGCCCGCCGAACTCGATGCGCAGGCCGAGGCGATCCTCGCGCTGCGCTTCGCCGAGGTCGACCCGGCCACCGCGCCGTTCCTGATGGCCGCGCTGCAGGTCGTCTGGACCGATCTCGCGAGCCGCATCGCGCCGGCCGAGATCCCGTATCTCGACCAGCCGGGGCTATGCCCCGTGTGCGGCACGCATCCGGTGGCGAGCGTCGTGCGCGTCGGCGGCCAGTTCCAGGGCTACCGTTTCCTGCAGTGCGGGCTGTGCACGACCGAGTGGCACATGGTGCGCACGAAATGCTCGCACTGCGACTCGACCAAGGGCATCGCTTACCACGGGATCGAGGGCGGCAGTGAAGCCATCAAGGCCGAATCGTGCGACGAATGCAAGACTTACCGCAAGATCGGCTACCAGGAGAAGGACTACGAGTTCGAGCCGCTCGCGGACGATCTCGCAAGCCTTACGCTCGACCTGCTGATGAATGAAGCCGGCTACCAGCGCAGTTCGCCGAACCCGCTGCTGTGGCCGGACATGTCGCGCGAAGCGGATTGACGGCAGGCAGCCGGGGCCGGCGCGCGAGCACCGGCGCCGACCGCCAGCCCCGCATGGAAATGGAGCCACCCCTACGTGAGCGAACCGGGTTTGAATGAACTGAATGCCGTCCTCGCGCGCGTACCGTCGGTCGAGCGCGTGCTGTCGTCGGCGCCGCTGCAGCCGCTGCTCGCCGACTATGGCCGCACGCGCGTGCTGAACGCGGTGCGCGCCGAACTCGAACGCTGGCGTACCGCCGCGCAGCAGGATCCGGCGGCGGCCGAGCCGCTCGACGAGCCGCGCATCGCGGCAGCCGTCGCCCGCACGCTGGCCGCGCGGAGCGCGGGCGCCGTGCGCGCGGTGTACAACCTGACGGGCACCGTGCTGCATACCAATCTCGGGCGCGCGCTGTTGCCCGACGACGCGGTGCGCGCGGTGGTCGACGCGCTCACCCAGCCCGTGAACCTCGAATTCGATCTCGCCACCGGCCGCCGCGGCGACCGCGACGATCTGATCGACGATCTGCTGTGCGAACTGACCGGCGCGCAAGCCGCGACCGTCGTCAACAACAATGCCGCGGCCGTGCTGCTCACGCTGTCGGCGCTGGCAACGAAGAAGGAAGTCGTCGTGTCGCGCGGCGAACTGGTCGAGATCGGCGGCGCGTTCCGCATCCCCGACATCATGAGCCGCGCCGGTGCGAAGCTGCATGAAGTCGGCACGACCAACCGCACGCATCTGCGCGACTATGCGGAGGCCATCGGCCCGCGCACGGCGATGCTGATGAAGGTGCACTGCAGCAATTACGCGATCAGCGGCTTCACGAAGGAAGTGACGCTGGCCGAACTCGCGCCGCTTGCGCGCGAACGCGGGCTGCCGGTGGCGGTCGATCTCGGCAGCGGCACGCTCGCCGATCTGTCGCAATGGGGCCTGCCGCACGAGACGACCGTGCAGGAAACCATCGCGGCCGGCGCGGACCTCGTCACGTTCAGCGGCGACAAGCTGCTCGGCGGGCCGCAGGCCGGCCTGATCGTCGGCGATCGCGCGCTCATCGCGAAGATCAAGAAACATCCGCTCAAGCGCGCGCTGCGCGTCGGCAAGCTGACGCTCGCCGCGCTCGAACCCGTGCTGCGGCTCTATCAGGCGCCGGAATTCCTGTGCGAGCGGCTCACGACGCTGCGGCTGCTGACGCGGCCGCAACGTGACATCGCCGAGGCCGCCGAACGCGTGCGTCCGGCGTTGCAGGCCGCGCTCGGCAGCGGCTTCGACGTGCGCGTCGAGCCGATGTTCAGCCAGATCGGCAGCGGTGCGCTGCCGCTCGATCAGTTGCCGAGCGCCGGGCTCGTCGTGCGCACGCCGGACGGCAAGCGCGGCGGTCGTGCGCTCGCGCAGCTCGAGAAGCGGCTGCGCGAATGGCCGCGTCCGGTGATCGGCCGCGTGGCCGACAATGCGCTGCGACTCGATCTGCGTTGCCTCGAAGCGGCCGACGAAGCGACATTCGTCGCGCAATGCGTGCGGATTGCAGGGCCCACTGAATGATCGTCGGGACTGCAGGACATATCGATCACGGCAAGACGACGCTCGTGCGGGCGCTGACGGGCGTCGACACCGACCGCTTGAAGGAAGAGAAGGCGCGCGGCATCTCGATCGAACTCGGCTATGCGTATACGCCGCTCGAGAACGGCGACGTGCTCGGCCTGATCGACGTGCCCGGCCACGAGAAGCTGGTTCATACGATGGCGGCCGGTGCGTGCGGAATCGACTTCGCGCTGCTCGTGATCGCCGCCGACGACGGCGTGATGCCGCAGACCCGCGAGCATCTCGCGATCCTGCAACTGCTCGGCGTGACGCATGGCGCGGTCGCGCTGACGAAGTGCGATCGCGTCGACCCCGCGGCCGTGGCGGCGGTGCGCGACGAGATCGCCGCATGGCTGCACGGCTCGACGCTCGATGGCGCGCCGATCTTCGAAACCTGCGCGACGCGCGACGACGATCCGGGCGTCGCCGCATTGAAGCGTTTCCTCGCCGATGCGGCGCTCGCGTGGCGCGCGCGCCGCGATGATGGCCTGTTCCGGCTCGCGGTCGACCGCGTGTTTACGCTCGCCGGGCAGGGCACCGTCGTGACGGGCACCGCGTTCGCGGGCCGCGTGGCGACCGGCGACACGCTCGCGGTCGTGCGCACCGGCGGCGCGGCGCGCGTGCGCAGCATCCATGCGCAAAACCGACCGGTCGACGCGGGCCGCGCGGGCGAGCGCTGCGCGCTGAACCTGGCCGGCGTCGACAAGGCCGACGTCGAACGTGGCGACACCGTCGCGGATGCGCGGCTCGTCGCGACGTCGCCGCGGCTTGACGTCGAACTGACGCTGCTGGCCGACGCGGGGCTCACGCTGACGCACTGGGCGCCGCTGCACGTGCATCTCGGCACGCTGCATCGCGTCGCGCACGTCGCGCTGCTCGACGGCGATACGCTCGCGGCCGGCCAGAAGATGCGCGTGCAACTGGTGTTCGACGAACCCGTGTTCGCGCTGCCGGGCGATCGCTTCATCGTTCGCAATCCACAAGCGACGCGCACCGTCGGCGGCGGCCGTGTGCTCGACCCGTTCGGTCCCGCGCGCAAGCGCCGCACGCCCGCGCGCCGCGCGTGGCTCGACGCACTGGCGGAATGGCTCAACGAAGGGCGGCTCGATGCGCTGCTCGCGCAGGCGCCGCTCGGTATCGCTCGAACGATGCTCACGCACCTCACCGGGTTTGCGCCCGACGTGCTCGCGTTGCCGGACGATGCGCTTGCGATCGGCCAGCGCGACGCCGCGTCGAACGACGGCACGGTGATGGCGCGGGCGCACTGGCTGGCGCTGCAGGCGCGCACGATCGATACGTTGCGCGCGTATCACGAGCGCGTGCCGGACGAGCAGGGGCTCGACGCGGCACGTCTGCGGCGGATGGTGGCGCCGCTCGTCGGCGATGCGCTGTGGCGTGCGCTCGTCGATGCGCTGGTGGACGGCGGGGAGGTAGCGCGTAGCGGGCCCTGGCTGCATCTGCCGTCGCATTCGGTGAGTTTCGATGCGCGCGAGGAAGCGCTGGCGCGGCAACTGCTGCCGCTGATCCACGCCGGGCGCTTCGATCCGCCGTGGGTCCGCGATCTGGCGCGCGACACGGGCACGGCGGAGGAGGCCGTGCGGGCGCTGCTGCGCAAGCTCGCGCGGCGCGGCGACGTGCAGCAGGTCGTGCGTGATCTGTTCTATCACGCGGATATCGTGCGCGAGCTGGCCGGGCTCGTTGCGGATCTCGCGCCGACGCGCGGCGGCGGGCTCGATGCGGCGACGTTTCGCGACGCGACGGGGCTTGGCCGCAAGCGTGCGATCCAGATTCTCGAGTTCTTCGATCGGGTTGGGTATACTCGCTTCCACCGCGATCTCCACTTCCTGCGGCCTGACAGCGGTTGGGCGAGTATTCAGGCGTAACGCGCTCGGCGTTCTTCTCGTTCTTGTGCTTCTTGTGGTTCTTCTCTCGTTGGAAGGCATTCGTATCCGGTGGTACGGCTGGACTTCAAATCCAGTTGGGGGTGTCAGACACTCCCGGGTCGGTTCGACTCCGGCTGCCTTCCGCCATTTGGTCTGCCAGTAGCCGACTTTCCAGCGATATCCCGCCGTCTCCGATTCCAAACGACGGCCACATCAGGTCTGTTTGCCACCCCGCGTCACGACCCGCATCAATGACCGCTTGATCGTCCCCATTGGGGATTAAAATGGCGCTTATCGATCGTAATGGTGACTTCATGGATTCATCGGTACCACGCCTGCTGGAAGTCGTCGATGCCGACAAGGCAACGCTGGACGCGGTTCGTCCGCTTCCGCCGCATACGCTTGCATCGCTACGCGAGAAGCTGATGCTGGAGTGGACCTATCATTCGAACGCGATCGAAGGCAATACGCTCACGCTGCGTGAAACGAAGGTCGTCCTCGAAGGCATCACAGTCGGCGGGAAGTCGCTGCGCGAGCATTTCGAGGTCACGAATCATCGCGACGCGATTTTCTATGTCGAGGAAATCGTCGCCAGGCAGGAGACGCTCTCCGAATGGCAGATCCGGAATATTCACGGGCTGGTGCTCAAAGGAATCGACGATGGCGAGGCCGGGCGTTATCGCCGCGAGAACGTCGTGATCGCCGGTGCCAGCACGACACCGCCGGATTTCCTGCATCTGCCGGCCGAGATGGCTGCACTCATCGAGTGGGATGCGCAGGCTGCGGCGATGCATCCTGTCGCGCGTGCCGCCGAATTGCACACGCGGTTCGTGAAGATCCATCCGTTCGTCGATGGAAACGGGCGAACGGGGCGGTTGTTGCTCAATTTCGAGTTGATGAAGTCCGGCTATCCGCCCGCGATCCTTCGGAAGGAAGATCGACTGGCTTACTACGATGCACTGGACGAAGCCTGTGTGACCGGCGACTACAGCGGCATTACGCGCCTGGTGGCCGAGTCCGTCCTGCGTGCGCTCGATGTCTACCTCGCGGTGCTCGGGCTGCGCACGCAAGGTTAGTTCGACTCCGGCTGCCTTCCGCCAACACGGAATCCAGTCAACCGCCGCATGCGCCATCCCGCTTCCCGCGCCAACGCACGCACCACGAAAAAGGCCCGCTTTCCGCGGGCCTCATACACTCAGCAATTGCCTTTCTTCGCCTGTCCGGGCGGGCAGAACCCGTTGCCCGGGCCGCCCTGCGGCGCGACGACGACCGGCGGACCCGGAACGTATGCGACGCATCCACCGAGTGCGCCAACCACGCTCGCCGCGACGAGCAGTGCGATCACCCCTTTCTTCACTTCGTTCTCCCGTTATTGAGGAAAGGGCCGCGAGGCCCTTTCGTTGAATGCTGCCGACGTGTGCGTCAGAAGCTGAAGTTGACGTTCGACTGGCTCGTCGTGGCGTTGACGTTCGTCGATTGCGTTGCGCCCGATGCCGCGTCCGCCTCGATCGTATATTGTGCCGCGGCAGCCGGCGATGCAGCCAGCGCGACCGGCAGCGAGCCCGAGTACGTACCGACGATCGGTGCGGCCGTGGGCACGTTCAGCGCATAGGCGCCGGTGTCCATGTTCGCGTTGATCGACGTGATCTCGTACGGGCGGGCATCGACCGTCTGCAATGCACGCACCAACGCGTCGGCGCTTGCCGTCACCGTGCCGCTGACCGAGCTCATCGTCGAGGCCGGCAGCGTGATCGGCGCGTTCGACGCCGACACGGCGGTGGTCGTGTTCACCACGACCGGCACCGTGCGCACGATGCCCGACGCGAAGTTGTTCTGCACGATCACGACGTCGTAGTTACCTTGCGTCGAACTCTGGATCAACGGCGACAGCACGAACTTCCCGGTGCTGTCGGCGACAGTGCCCCTGACCACCTTGCCACCCTGTTCCGCGTACACGGTTGCGCCCGCTTCGGCCGGTGCGACATAGCCGGAGATCGCGCCGCTCACGACGGTCGGGATCGCGGTGACGACCGGCTTCAGCGCATACGTGCCGTTGCCGCGCTGAACGATCGACTTGCACGCGTTGAAGTCGAGCACGAGGTCGACGAGCGTGTTGGCTTGCACCGTGAATGGCTGGATGATCTTGTAGCCGCTTTGCGTCGCGCTCGGCGTTGCAAGCGCCTGCTCGGTGCCGCCCGTCGGAACGACCGAGTTCGCGAGGCTATTGCCCTGGTTCGGCGCGAGAACGAGGCGGATCTGCTGATACTGGCCGGCCGGCAGCGCGGTCTGGCCGATATCGGCGAGCACGCCGTTGGTCAGCGACAGCAGGTCGATCTTGCGCGGTGTCGCCAGCGTGATCGTCGACCAGCCGGCATCGTTATCGGAAGCATTCGTATTCGCATTGACGCGAACCTGCGAGACGGTCACGTAGATGTGGTCGAATCCGCATGACGGCGCATCGGTCATCGCGACATGCAGCGTGCCGGTTTGCGCGCCGCCATCGTCGCCGCCGCCGCAACCTGCCAGCGCAAACGGCACCATGGCCGCGCACAGTGCGGCCTTCCAGAAATGGTTGTTCATGATTTTGCCCCCTCCAATCTGATTGTGGATGCAACGAAGCATAGCGGGCCGGCATGCCCAAAGTGTGGACAGCTTTGCAACGAACCGTAAATTGTGCGTCGGAGCGTAAGGACTGCTGCGGGGCCGTTGCGAATGGCGATGCAACAGGGGGAAGGCCGTTCGAGAGCCGCCGAATTTTCGCCATTCATCTGACGAAACGGAGCGAGCCGCGACGCCGCGCGACGCCGCCCGATTGCGTTCGCGAAAAACTTGATGGGGAAAAGCACCGAACCCGTTTGAATTTTTTCCTCGCTATAGTCTAGGCACGGACGGTAGGTGCACGTGCGATGCGCCGATACCGTTCAGGCAATAACCGTAGACGGGTGCTGTATGAAAAACACAATCGAAAAGACCACCGGACCGGTGTGGGGTGTGGCGGCAGGGGTATTCCTGGCTGCCGCAGGACTGAGTCTCGGCATCTTCCCGAAATCGCTGAACAGCGCGGGAACCGCAAACGACTTCATTGCATCCGGCGTCGCGATGCTGGGTATCTTCCTCGTCGTCTATTCCACGCACGAACTGCGAAGAAAGCGCCTGCACTGAGCGCCGGCACGCCGGCCGATCCGTCCAGCACGTTCGAGGCCGACGACCGGCTCAGGAACGCGCGCGCCCGTCGGCGGAGCCGCGATCGACCAACAGATCGTCGACGATGATTTCGCCGGCCGCCCGGCCTGCGCGCAACGCATTGAGCGTGCTGCCGAACAGGCGGCCGCCATCGTCCGCGAGGCGGACTGGCGCGAGCAGACGCGGCGCGCTGCCGGCCGTGCGCACCTGCACGACCGCGACGAACCCGAACCGGAGCGTGTCGGGCGGTGGCGCGTGGTCGCGCGGTTTGTCGAGCCGGAATTCGCAGCGGACGTCGATGGTGTATCCGCGGTAGGTGTACGCACTGTTCATCTGCAGCTCGCTCGGAAGGGAACGCGACGACGGACCGTGGGCGCATCATATCGGCTCGTGCGAGCCGCTGGGGGTGGGGTGTCTACCTACTTGAGGAGTTCGTGCCGGTAGACGAGCTCGACGATCCGCTTCGTCGGGATGCTCGCGCGCACGCCGTCGACGCTGTCGATGCGAAACCACTTGCACTTCTGGATCTCGTTGCTCGCTTGCGGCGTCTGGTCCGGGCCGACCTCGGCGAAGAACACGTGATGGACCTTCGCGAGCCCTGTGAACTGCATCGAGTAGACGAGAGCCTGGCCGGTGATGCCGGTCTCTTCCTGCAATTCCCGATGCGCGGCTTCGAGCGGCGTTTCTCCGCGCTTGATGGTGCCGCCCGGCAGCGCCCAGCGCGATGTCGCGCGCGCCACGAGCAGGACCTGTTCGTCGCGATAGCAGACGATCGTCGCCCGTTCCTTGATCGGGACGGCACTGCCTTCCGGCGGCTTCGTGGAGAGGGGAGTTTGGGGCATGGACCGATTCTAGCGAGTGTCGGGCACCCGGCCAAGCCGGGGCGCCGAGCGCGACGCGGCCCGCCCGCCGGGTCGCGTCTTCATGGAGCCGCCAGCGTTACTTCTGTTCCGGCAGGAACCAGTTCATCACGAGCGCACAGATGCCGCCCGTGGCGACGCCCGATTCCAGCACGTTCTTCAGTGCATGCGGCAGGCTGTTCAGAATGTCCGGCACTTGCGACACGCCGAGGCCGAGCGCGAGCGACACCGCGATGATCAGCAGCGCGCGGCGATCGAGGTGGATGCCGGACAGGATGTTGATGCCCGACGCGGCCACCGCGCCGAACATCACCATCGCCGCACCGCCGAGCACGGGCTCCGGCACGGCCTGCAGCGCGCCCGCGACGACCGGGAACAGGCCGAGCACCACGAGCATGCCGGCGATCCAGATGCCGACGTGGCGGCTCGCGACGCCGGTGATCTGGATCACGCCGTTGTTCTGCGCGAAGACCGAGCTCGGGAACGTGTTGAACACGCCGGCCAGCAGCGAGTTCGCGCCGTTCACGAGCACGCCGCCCTTGATCCGCCGCATCCACACCGGCCCTTCGACCGGCTCCTTCGAGATCTTGCTGGTGGCGGTGACGTCGCCGATCGCTTCGAGCGACGTGACGAGGTAGATGATCAGCATCGGCACGAACAGCGACCACGAGAAGCCGATGCCGAAGTGCAGCGGCGTCGGGACCTGGAACAGCGCGGCCTGATGCACGCCGGTGAAGTCGAGGCGGCCGAGCACGACGGCCGCGGCATAGCCGATCACGAGTGCGATCACGAGCGCGGTGCTGCGCACCCATACGATCGGCACGCGGTTCAGCAGGATGATCGTGCCGAGTACGACGCACGACAGCGTCAGGTTCTGCGTGCTCGCGAACGTACCGTTGGCCATCGCGCCGTAGCCGCCGCCCATGCTGATGAGGCCGACCTTGATCAGCGTGAGGCCGATCAGCAGCACGACGATGCCGGTGACGAGCGGCGTGATCAGGCGCTTCACGAACGGCAGGATGCGCGACACGGCCATCTCGACGAACGAACCGGCGATCACGACGCCGAAGATCGCGGCCATCACGGTCTCGACCGGCGTGCCCTGCTTGACCATCACGCTGCCGCCGGCGATCAGCGGGCCGACGAAGTTGAAGCTGGTGCCCTGCACGATCAGCAGGCCGGCGCCCAGTGGGCCGAAGCGCTTGCACTGCACGAAGGTGGCGATGCCGGAAATCACGAGCGACATCGACACGATGAGCGTGGTGTCCCGGCTCGATACGCCGAGCGCCTGGCAGATCAGCAGGCCGGGCGTGACGATCGGCACGATGATCGCCAGCAGGTGCTGCAGCGCGGCGACGAAGGCGACCATCGGCGCGGGCCGGTCATTGGGGCCATAGACGAGGTCGTGCGACGGATCGGCGTCGGCGGCGCCGTGGGCGGCGGATCGGGCGGGGGAAGCGGGTTGCATGGCGAGCGGGCCGGACAAGGTGGAAAGTGCGGCATTTTAGCCGATGGGCCCTGCGGCGCGGCCCGCGCGCGATGCGGGGGGCGGGATGCGGGAAAGCGGCGCCGATGCGTGCCGCCGAGCACGCGGCGGCGAGCTTGCTGATCGTCGGCTGGCCGCTGCCTGCGTCGCGAGTGTTTCGCGCGGATCGCGACGCTTCAGCCGGCGGTGCGAGGCTTCGTGCCGCGCGCCGGTGCGCGCGGTGCGCGGGCTGCCGGATACGCGCGCCGGCACACGTCGATGACGGCATCGCGCAGACGGCGATGGACGGGGTCACCGTGCATGCGCGGATGCCATAGCGCCGAGATCAGAATTTCGGGCAACCGCACCGGTATCGCGAAGCTGCGCAGCCCGAGCGCGTCCACGAGCCCCGGCGTGAATGCGTTGCCGAGGCTCGAGCGCGGCACGAGCGCAATCAGGTCGGTGCCGGCCGCGACGCGCATCGCATCGGGATAGCCGGGCACCACGACCTGCACGGTATGGGCCGGTGCGGGCGTGTCGGCCGCATCGTTCGTCGGGCCGCCGAAGTCGCCGAGCTGTGCTGCGATCACATGACGGCAGGCCGCGTAGCGCGCGGGCGTGATTCTGGCCGCCGCGAAGAGCGGATGTCCGGCGCGCGCCACCGCGACGTGCCCGTCGTGAAAGAGCTCGCGCGTGTGCAGTTCGGGCGCATCGTCGCCGCGCTTGCCGATTTCCAGGTCGACCGTGCCGTCGCGCAGCGGCCCCGGATCGCGGTCGGGCTTGGCGACGAAACGCACGCGCACACCGGGCGCGATGTCGCCGATCGCGGCGACCACCGGGCCGGCGAGCATGTCCATGAACGATGCGGCCGCGCGGATGGTGAACGTGGACGACAGCGTCGTCATGTCGATGTCGGCCGTCGCCGGCCGAAGCACGGCACGCGCATCGACCGCGACGGCATGCACGCGATCGCGCAGTGCCGCCGCGTGCGGCGTCGGCACGAGCTTGCGTCCGGCGCGCACGAGCAGGGGATCGCCGGTCGCGGTGCGCAGCCGCGTGAGCGTGCGGCTCATCGCGGAGGTGCTCAGTCCGAGCCGGCGCGCGGCACCGGTCACGCTCCCTTCGGTGAGCAGCACGTCGAGCGCGGTAACGAGGTTCAGGTCGATGTCTTCCATTCGAACAGCATACGACATCGCGCGCGGTGACATGGCGTTCGATGCAACTATCGATTGAATTCGGTGCGTCTGGTGCATCAGATGGTGCGCGCCTATAGTGGCCGGATCACGGACTTCGGTAAAGGTGAAACCCATGCAATCGACTGTATCGAACGCCAGCACACCCTCGATCCTGCTCATCGCGGCCTCGCGCGGCCTCGGGCTCGCGATGGCGGAGCAATTCCTGAACAAGGGCTGGCATGTCACCGGCACCGTCCGCGCCGGGTCGGGGCGCACGAAGCTGCATGAACTCGCCGAGCGCTTCGGCGAACGGCTCGAGATCGACACGCTCGACATCTGCGAGCCGGAACAACTGGCTGCGTTGCGCGCGCGCCTGTCGGGCCGGCGCTTCGACATGCTGTTCGTGAATGCCGGCACGACCAACGATCCGAGCGAAACGATCGGCGAAGTCACGACCGACGAGTTCGTGCGCGTGATGATCACGAACGCGCTGGCGCCGATGCGCGTGATCGAGGCGTTGCACGATCTCGTGACTGCGGACGGCCTGATCGGCGCGATGTCGTCGGGGCAGGGCAGTGTCGCGAACAACGTGAGCGGCATGCGCGAGGTCTACCGCGGCAGCAAGGCCGCGCTGAACCAGTTCATGCGCAGCTTCGCGGCGCGCCAGGCCGCTACGCCGCGCGCGATGGTGCTGATGGCGCCGGGCTGGGTTCGGACGGAACTCGGCGGCCCCGATGCGCGACTGACGATCGACGAAAGCGTGCCGAGCCTCGTGAACGTGCTGATCGGCAAGCAGCGGCGCGCGGGGCTCGAATACCTCGATTACCAGGGGCGCACGGTGCCGTGGTAGTGGCCGGGGCAGTCGGGCGCGTGACGACGCGCTGCGCATGCCGCGCCGATTCAATACAATGCGACGTCGAGGTGCTGGCGCCGTGTCGGGCAGCCGGGCGCCCCGTTCGATGAGCGGTATCGACCGGCGACCGCGCATCGTGGAATGACGTCCCGCCCTGACGGGCCGCTGGCGAATACGGAGCGCAGCATGAACGAACCCTACCTGCAGGTCATCGCCCATTTCTTCGCGAAACCCGGCAACGGCGACCGCGTGATCGAACTGCTCACGGAACTCGCGCCGCTCACGCGCGCCGAGCCGCAAAACCTCGACTACGCGTACTTCCGCTCGCCGGTCGAGCCTGACCACATCGTGATCCTCGAGCGTTACCGCGAAGCCGACGGCCTCGACGTGCATCGGGAAACGCCGCATTTCCAGCGGATCGGTGTCGGCGCGATCATTCCGTTGCTCGATCGCCGCGACGTGACGAGCTACATGGTGCAGCCCGACACCGGCACGGCGACGCCACCGGGAGGCACCCGATGAACCCGTTTCAATTCCGTACCGTTCCGACGCAGATCGTCGAATTCGGCGCCGCGCGCCGGCTCGGCGCGGTGTTGCGCGAGCGCTTTCCGACGCTCGCGCGACTGTGCGTCGTCACCGACGCGTTCCTGCATCGCAGCGGCGTGCTCGCGCCCGCGCTGGAGAGCCTCGCCGCGCACGGCTGGCAGGTGACGGTGATCGACGACGTGATCGCCGATCCGCCCGAACACGTGGTACTGGACGCGACCGCGCGGGCGGTGGCGGCCGACGCCGAGATCGTGCTCGGCCTCGGCGGCGGTTCGTCGATGGACGTCGCGAAGCTGATCGCCGCGCTCGCACCGGGGCGGCAGGCGCTGGCCGACATGTACGGCGTCGACAAGGTGGCAACATCGCGGCTGCCGCTCGTGCAGATGCCGACCACGGCCGGCACCGGCTCCGAAGTGACGGCCGTGTCGATCGTCACGGTCGGCGAGGCGCGCAAGATGGGCGTCGTGTCGCCGCACCTGTTCGCGGATGTCGCGATCCTCGACGCCGAGCTGACGCTCGGGCTGCCGCGCGCGGCAACGGCGGCGACCGGCATCGACGCGATGGTGCATGCGATCGAGGCCTATACATCGTCGCGGCTGAAGAATCCGGTGTCCGACATGCTGGCCGTGCAGGCGTTGACGCTGCTGTCGCGCAATCTGCTGAAGGCGTGCGACGACGGCAACGATCGCCACGCGCGCGAGGCGATGCTGGTTGGCGCGATGTTCGCCGGCCAGGCCTTCGCGAACGCGCCGGTCGCGGCCGTGCATGCGCTGGCCTATCCGGTCGGCGGCATTTTTCATGTGCCGCACGGGTTGTCGAACGCGCTCGTGCTGCCGCATGTGCTGCGCTTCAACGCATCGGCCGCCGCGCCGCTGTATGCGGAGCTCGCGGCGATCGTCGCGCCGTCGGCGACGGGCAGCGACGAAGCGAGGACGCACGCGCTGATCGACGAGATCGATCGGCTGATCGTCGCGACGGGCATCCCGCGCACGCTGCGCGAGGTCGGCATCGGCGAGAGCGACCTGCCGCGCATGGCGTCGGATGCGATGTTGCAGACGCGCCTGCTCGTGAACAATCCGCGCGAGGTGACGGAAGCCGACGCGCTGGCGATCTATCGGCACGCGTGGTGATCTGTGCGCGTGATTGCGCGACGGTCGGCGGCGTAACGCCACCGGCCGCTGCTGTTTCTGATCGCGATCCTTGCAGGTCGATTCGGGTTCGCCGTCGGGCTTGCGAGGTGGCACATGCGAGCATCGGCGTCGTGAATGGAAATCGCCTTCGCTCGATCGACAGGAGACGACATGACGCAACGGGACGAAACGGCGCGCACGCGATGCGTCGCATGGCAGATCGCGCAGACCTGGCAAGCGGGCGAATGGTGCCGGCTCGTCGAGACGCGTGACGGCATCGATCTGTCGGGAGCGGTCGCGGGCGCGATCGACGGCACGCCGTTTCGCGTCGACTATGCGATCGCGTGCGGCGCCGACTGGCTGACGCGTTCCGTGCGCGTCACGCACTGGCTCGGCGCGACGCCGCCAACGCAGCTCGCGATCGAATGCGACGCGGGGCGCTGGACGATCGACGGCGCCGACGCGCCGGCACTCGCGGGCGCGACCGACATCGATCTCGGCTTCAGTCCATCGACCAATACGCTGCCGATCCGGCGTCTGGGGCTGGCGGTCGGCGCGTCGGCCGTCATCCACACCGCGTGGCTGCGTTTTCCGGCGTTCGAGCTCGTGCGCGGCGAGCAGCGCTATGCGCGCACGGCGCAACGCGTGTACCGCTACGAGAGCGGCACGTATGCGGCCGACATCGCGGTGGACGAGGCGGGCCTCGTCACCGATTACGACGAATGGCGGCGGGTCGGCGCGACGCGTGCGCCGTAACGCGTCGCAGCGGCGGGGCGTCAGCGCGCGTTGGCGACCGTCACCCTGGCCGGAATCAGCTTCAGCGTGCTGAACGCGTCGGCGATCTTTTGCTGATACGCGAGCGTCGCATCGGTGATGGGCTGCACACCGTAGCCGGCCCGCTTGAGCGCGATTTCGAGCGTCGGCGCGTCGAGGCCGACGAGCGGCGACAGTTGCGCGGCGACTTCCGGAACATTGTCGCGTCCCCAGCGGTCGACCGCGTCGACTTCGTCGAGCAGCGTGCGCAGCACCTGCGGTTGCGCAGCCGCATATTTGCGCGCGGCGAGGTAGTACTGCGTGTTGCGCACGAGCCCGTCGCCGTTCGCGACCACGCGCGCGCCGAGCTGCCGTTCGGCGGCCGCCAGATACGGATCCCAGATCACCCACGCGTCGACGCTGCGCTGCACGAATGCGGCGCGCGCATCGGCGGGCGTCAGGTAGACCGGCTGGATGTCGGCATACGTGAGGCCCGCGTGTTCGAGCGCCTTCACGAGCAGGTAGTGGACGTTCGAACCTTTGTTGAAGGCGACCTTCTTGCCGCGCAGCTGCGCGACGGTGCGGATCGGTGAATCGGGCAGCACGACGATCGCCTCGCCGTGCGGCGCGGGCGGTTCGTTGCCGATATAGACGAAATCGACCCCGGCGGCCTGCGCGAAGATCGGCGGCGTCTCGCCGACCGTGCCGACGTCGATCGCGCCGGCGTTCAGCCCCTCGAGCAATTGCGGGCCGGCCGGGAACTCGAGCCACTGCACCGCCACGCCCTGGCTCGCGAGCCGTTTCTCGAGCGTGCCGCGCGCCTTGAGCACGACGAAGTTGCCGTATTTCTGGAAGCCGATGCGCAGCCGCTTGTCGCTGCCCTGGGCCCGTGCGGGCAGGCCCGCGAGCGGGCCGAGCGCGAGCCCAGCCAGGCCGGCGGCCGCGCCGTGCAGCCAGTGGCGGCGGCGCGGATTGGCCGGGGCAGTTTCAAGTTCTGCGTGCGGTGTGTCGTTCATCGAGGCGTCCTGCTGGCGGGTTCACGGGGCGCGCGGGCGGGCGGCGCAATCGGCACGGGAGCACGGGACGCAGCCGTTTGCGGGCGATGCGCACGGCCGACCCGCGCCGGATTCAGGACGATACGGCCGCGCGGGCCGGCCGCCAACCAACGAATCCGCATATGCAAATCAGCGGCCGGACGATACGTGAACGACGGGGCGGCAGCACGCCGCCGCGCTCAATCGGTGCCGAGTGGGCTTTCCTCGATCGCGTCGACGCGGTCCGGATAGAACGCGAGGTGCGCGCGAATCGATTCGACGGCCGGATTCGGATGCTCGTACGTCCACACCGCGTTGGTCGCGCGTTCGCCGCCCACGGGGATCGAGTAGTACGCGCAATCGCCCTTGTACGGGCAGTACGTCGCATGGTCGGTCCGTTGCAGCAGCGACATGTCGGCATCCTCGCGCGGAATGTAGAACACGACCGGATAGCTGGCCTCGCGCAGCGCCAGCGCGCGGCGCGTGTCGGCGACGGTCTTGCCGGCCACCTTGACCACGACGCGCGACGGATGCGGCTCGATCGTGATCGGATGATCGGGGCCCGGCGACTTCACGGGACGAGAGGGCGTATCGGGGCTGATCGACATCGTGGGTCCTCCAGGAAGGGTCGGCGCGCCGGCAGCGCGCCGTGCCGGAACGTGCGCGCCGGGCGGATCCCCGCGCGCCGGTGCCGGCGTCGGCCAACCGATACGATGCGCCAATTCCGGAGAACCTGCACGGGGCCGGAAGGCGGCGCGTGGCGGCGCAGGAACTGCGGTGACGCACGGCGTGGCGCGCGAGGTCGGCTGAAATGTCCGCGGCGCTCGCATGGACGATCCGATGCGGCAGCAGCGGGATGCATCCGCCGCGATAAGCAACGCGGAATTAATTGGTAAGCGATCGGCGGGCGGCGCGCGAAGATCGGCGGTCGTCATTCGCATGACCGTCCTGTCCGAGCCACCATGAAGCTTTCATTCGTCTCATCCGCCGCGCGTCGTGCGCGGCATCCATCCGTTGCCGTCGTGACGTTGCGCGCCATGGCCGCGTCGCTGCTGCTCGCCGGCGGGTTTTCGCACGCGTTCGCCGCGCCGGCCGGCAAGACGCTCGTGTACTGCAGCGAAGGCAGCCCGGCCGGCTTCGATCCGGGCCAGCATACGACCAGCACCGATTTCGACGCGAGCACGTACACGATCTACAACGGGCTCGTGCAGTTCAAGCGCGGCACGCTCGATCTCGTCCCGTCGCTCGCGACGAGCTGGGACGTGTCGTCCGACCAGCGCGTCTACACGTTCCACCTGCGGCGCGGCGTGAAGTTCCAGACGACCGCGTGGTTCACGCCGACGCGTCCGTTCCAGGCCGACGACGTCGTGTTCACGTTCGGCCGGATGCTCGACGCCGACAGTCCGTTCCGCAAGGCGTACCCGGTCAGCTTCCCGTACTTCAGCGATCTCGGTTTCGACCGCAACATCGAGCGCATCGAAAAGGTCGACGACGACACGGTGCGCTTCGTGCTGAAGTCGCCCGACGTCGTGTTCGTGCGCAATCTCGCGATGGCGTTCGCGTCGATCTTGTCGGCCGAATATGCGTCGCAGCTGGCCGCACGCCACCGCGAGGCCGACATCAACCAGCTTCCGGTCGGCACCGGGCCGTTCCAGCTGCGTGCGTACCAGAAGGACGCGGTGATCCGCTACGACGCGAACCCCGACTACTGGAAGCCGGACGACGTGAAGCTCGCGCATCTCGTGTTCGCGATCACGCCCGATCCGGCCGCGCGCCTGCAGAAGCTCACGGCCGGCGAGTGCCAGGTGTCGGTGTTCCCGCGGCCGGCCGACCTCGAGACGGTGCGGCGCGATCCGAAGCTGACGCTGTTTTCGGGGACCGGGTTCAACGTCGGCTTCGTCGCGTACAACACGCAGCATCCGCCGCTCGATCGCGTCGACGTGCGGCGCGCGCTCGACATCGCGATCGACAAGACGGCGATCATCAAGACGGTGTTCAACGGCGACGCGACGATCGCGACGAACCCGATGCCGCCCGCGCAATGGTCGTACAACCCGCGGCTGAAGGATGCGCCGCGCGATCCGGCGGCCGCGAAGGCGCTGCTCGCGCAGGCGGGATTTCCGAACGGCTTCGACTTGACGCTGTGGGCGATGCCGGTGCAGCGGCCGTACAACCCGAACGCGCAGCTGATGGCGCAACTGATCCAGCAGGACTGGGCGAAGATCGGCGTGCGCGCGAAGATCGTCAGCTACGAATGGGGCGAATACAACCGCCGCGCGAAACGCGACGGGCAGCACGACGCGATCCTGTACGGCTGGTCGGGCGACAACGGCGACCCCGACAACTGGCTCGGCACGCTGCTCGGTTGCGACGCGGTGCACGGCAGCAATCTCGCGAAGTGGTGCAACGCGGATTTCGAGCGGCTCGTCAGCGCGGCGCGCACGAACGCGGACGTCGCGAAACGCACGTCGCTTTACGAGCAGGCGCAGGTGGTGTTCAAGGATCAGGTGCCGTTCACGCCGATCGCGACGTCGATCGTGTCGCTACCGATTTCGAAGCGCGTGCACGGGGTGACGTTCTCGCCGCTCGGCGGGCATCGGTTCGATGGAGTGTGGCTGGAGTGAAGCGGGGGAGCCGGCGCGTGTGGGGCGCGCCGGCCCGGTGGCGGGAAGCTCGTAGTCGGATCGTCCTGTCGGAAATACAGGAACGCCGAAACCGCATCTGCACGGCCACGCCAGACGCGCGCACCGTGCGCAGCGCCCCTCACTGCAATGTCACCCCCGGCCCCTTCAGCAAGACGCTACGGCGGCCGTCGATGCCCACCGGCACATCGCCGTGAACCGTCGCGCGGCGCACGACGCGGCGCGCATCGCCGTAATCGTTGATTGCATAGTGCTGCGTCGCGCGGTTGTCCCAGATCGCGACGTCGCCTTGCTGCCAGCGCCAGCGCACGGTGTTCTCGAGGCGCGTCACGTGTTCGTGCAGCACCTGCAGCAGATGCGCGGAGTCCTGCGACGACAGCCCCTTGATCTTCTGCACGAAATGCCCGAGCACGAGCGTGCGCTCGCCGGTCTCCGGATGCACGCGCACGACCGGATGCTCGGTTTCGTAGACGGTCGACGTGAACACTTCGCGGTAGCGTTTCAGTTGCGTGTCGTCGGCGTGCACGTGGGTCGACGCATAGTCGTAGGCGTTCGTGTGCAGCGCCCACAGCGTGTCGGCGAGCGCGCGCAGCGGCTCCGGCAGGTGCGCATACGCGGCCGCCGTGTTGGCCCACACCGTGTCGCCGCCGAACGGCGGAATCACGACCGCGCGCAGGATCGACACCTTCGGATACGCGTCGACGAACGTCACGTCGGTGTGCCACGAGTTGGCGCGCGCGCCATGCGCGGAATCGAGTTCGAGCAGCTGCGCGCTGCCGTCCGCCGGCGGCACGGTCGGATGCGCGACGGTGTCGCCGAAGCGACGCGCGAATGCTTCCTGCGCGGCGTCGTCGAGATGCTCCTGGTTGCGGAAGAACAGCACCTTGTGGCGCAGCAGCGCGGCCTGGATCGCGTCGAACGTCGCATCGTCGAGCGTGCTCGACAGCCGGACGCCGGCGATCTCGGCGCCGATCCGGCCAGCGACCTGGCGCAGCTGAAGCGGGGCGGCGGCCGTGTGCGGCGCGGCGGCGTGCGAAGCATGCGATGACGGGGGAGCGGCATGCTGGACGTCGGACATCGGGAGTCTCCTGGGTCGGGTCGGTCGGGTCTCCATTCAAGCAGGGGCCGCGCGAAACCGGAACCGATGAATCGTCACAACCTTAGCGCGCGTCGTGACGATCGATATGTGTCGTCGTGCTGAGCGATGCGCGCGCGGTATCCGGCAATCCGATCGGCACGCGAAATACGGAATATTTTCCCTGTCCAATCGACGGCCACGAAAAGATTGCCGAAAAGCGAGCGCGAATGGCCGGTTTCAAATTTGCCGGGGCGACTCCGATGAATTTGGAAAAAACGGCAAAAAATATCGAATCGTCGGCCAACGCAATGATGCGCGCCATCGTTGACATTCTTACGCCGCGCCCCGACAGGCCTTGCGTGGCGGGCGGGAAAGCGGTAAGCGGTGCGCGTGTATTTCATTGCTGAAGGGTGCCATCCATAAATACACTCCGACGCTAAATAATTTGAAATCCCCCAAAAAATTATCTATACACTAGACGAAACGGCGTGATTCGCATCGCCTCAAATGCGGCCACGCAACAAAACGCGCGAAGTGCGGCAAATCAGTTGCCATACACGCGCGTTGCAGCGATCGAAAGGATTCCGGGGGATGCGAATGGCCCGATGCCCGGGCCGCCGCATGAATCGTGAATGGGCGAACGCCATGCGCCGCCACCGAAGCAACGCAGCGTCTTTACATTCAAGGTCGATCACCGGCCCCGTCACACGGAGGGAGTCATGCTGCAATACGTCAAGTCCTTGTTGCGCGATGAACGGGGCGTCAGTTCGCTCGAATACGCGGTGCTGGCCGGCATCATCGTCGTCGCACTCGCGGCGGTCGGCACGTACCTGAGCGGTACATCAGGCCTGCAGGCCATATTCACATCGCTGATCAACAAGGTCAGCTCACTGATCTGATCTCCTGAACCCGCGCGCCGCCGACGAATACACGGATCCGCAGCGGTACGACGTATCCAGCCGGGGCGCACCGACGGACGGCTCTCCGATGCTCTATCTCGTACAGCTGACGGCCACGCTCGTGCTGGTCTCGATCGCGATGCAGGACTTGCGCGAGCGGCGCGTGTCCAATCGCGCGGTGCTGGCATTCGCGATGCTGTACCTCGTCGCGGCGGCGCTCGGGCGCGAAGGGCTTGCGCCATTTGCCGGTCACGTCGCGACCGCCGCGGCGATGCTGGTGGTGTTCGGCGCGCTGCGTCACGCAGGCTGGCTCGGTGGCGGCGACGTGAAGCTGGCCGCGGCGGTATTCCTGTGGGCCGGCCCGCCGCTCGCGTTGCCGGTGCTCACGATCGTCGGCGCGAGCGGCGCCGCGTGCGGCCTCGCGATGCTCGCTGGCGTCGCACGGCAGCGTCGCGTCGCGCCTGCGCACCCGATGGTGACGCGCGGCGTGCCGTACGGCGTCGCGCTTGCGTTCGGCGGCGCGCTGGCCGTCTGGGCGCCGTTTCCTCACGCACTTTCGCTCAACTAGCCCGGGGGACGCGCGCCGCCATGCCCAAACCCCTGAGAATGGCCGTGCTGATCATCGCCGCCGGCATCGGTGCGTTCATCCTGCGCCAACTGTATGTTTCCGCGTCGACACCGCCGCCGCCCGATAACACGGCCGACGTACGCGTGCGGGTCGCCGCGGCGGACCTTCCCGAAGGGCTGCTGCTGCGCGACAACGATCTCGCGTGGAAGCCCATGGCGCGCGCGCAGGTGCCGGCCGGCGCGTTCGTCGAATCGCAACCGGGCGCGGACCTGAAGGGCGCGCTGCTGCGCAGCCGCGTCGAAGCGGGCGCGCCGATCCGCGCGGACAACGTGATTTCGGCGGGCGCGCCGGATTTTCTCGCGGCCGCGCTGCAGCCCGGCATGCGCGCGATCTCGGTGCCGGTCGACGACGTGTCGGGCAACGCGGGGCTGATCCAGCCGGGCGACTTCGTCGACGTGGTGCTCACGCAGCAGATCGGCGGCTCCGCGACGACGCCCGGCACGTTCGAAGCGGAGACGGTCGTGCGGCGCGCGCGCGTGCTCGCGGTCGGCTCGGAATTCCAGCGCGCGAAGGGGCCCGCGAGCGCGCCGGACGCGCCGGTCCGCGCGCGCACGGTCACGCTCGAGGTCGCGCCGCGCACCGCGCAGGTCGTGCTGGTCGCGACGCGCCTCGGTTCGCTGTCGCTCGCACTGCGCAGCTTCGCGACGAGCGACCGCCGCCAGGCGGCCGGCGGCGACGAACAGGAGCCCGATACGCCGCCGGTATGGGCCGGCGACGTATCGCGCGCGGCCCGCGAAGCGGCGCGTGCGCCGGCTGCGCGGACGGATGTCGGCACGCGGGCGTCGCAAGGCAACACGGTCGTGATCTATCGCGGCTCGTCGGTCGACGATGGATCGCGCGCCGGCGGCACCGGCACGCCGGGCGTGCCGCCGCTGCCGGCCGGTTGGCCGGGCACGCCTGTTGCACCGGTTGCGCCGGCCGCACCCGTGGGCGGCAATGCGACGGCGGACGCGGCGACGCAAGCGCCGCGGACCACGACGGTGCAGTGATGCAGTGAAGAATCGGGCCGGCCGCCCGGCGGCCGGCAACTGACGGGAAAACGCATGGTGCGCATGGTTCGTTGGATCGCTTTCTGGTGTCTGGCCTGCATCGTCGCGCCGGGCGTCGCGCTCGCGCAGCGCGCGCACGCGGCGGACGCCGGCGCGCCGTTGTCGATCGCGACCGGCAAGGGCGAGATGCTGTCGCTGTCCGAACCCGCGACCGCGATGTTCGTCGCGGATCCGAGCATCGCCGACATCCAGGTGCCGTCGCCGCGCACCGTGTTCGTATTCGGCAAGAAGGCCGGCACCACCACGCTGATCGCGCTCGGCGCGAACCATCGTCCGATCCTGCGCCGCACGGTGATCGTGCAGGTCGACACCGCGTCGCTGCAGACGGTGCTCGACAGCCGCTTTCCGCAATTGAAGCTGGCGGTGTCCGGCGCGCCGGGCTCGCTGATGGTGTCGGGCAAGGTGCCGAGCGCGGCCGACGCGGACGCCGTGATGCAGTCGCTCGCGCCCTACCTGAACGACAAGGAAAGGATCGTCAACCGGCTCACCCTGTCGCGCCCGATCCAGGTGAACCTGCGCGTGCGCGTGACCGAGGTGAGCCGCAACGTCACGCAGCAGCTCGGCATCAACTGGAGCTCGCTCGGCGCGGCCGGCAATTTCATCGGCGGGCTGTTCAACGGGCGCACGCTGATGGATCCGACGAACCGGCTGTTCAACCTGTCGCCGACCGGCGCGTACTCGGTGCTCGGCGGCTTCCACACAGGGCGCTGGTCGATCGACGTCGTGCTCGACGCGCTCGACCAGGAAGGCCTGATCACGATGCTCGCGGAGCCGAACCTCACCGCGATGTCCGGCCAGACCGCCAGCTTCCTCGCGGGTGGCGAGATTCCGATTCCGGTCGCGCAGGCCGGCAACACGACCGGCGCGATCACGGTCGAGTTCAAGCCGTTCGGCGTGTCGCTCGATTTCACGCCGACCGTGCTCGCCGACAACCGGATCAGCCTGAAGGTGCGCCCGGAAGTGAGCGAGGTCGACGCGAACAACAGCGTGACGACCGGCGGCGTGACGGTGCCGGGGCTCACCGTGCGGCGCGTCGAGACGACGGTCGAGCTGTCGAGCGGGCAGAGCTTCGCGATCGGCGGGCTGCTGCAGAGCCAGACGGCCAATACCGTGTCGCAGATTCCTGGGCTCGGCCGGCTGCCGATCATCGGCCGGCTGTTTTCGTCGAAGAACTTCCAGGACAACAAGACCGAGGTCGTCGTGATCGTGACGCCGTACATCGTGCAGCCGACCGGCCCCGGCCAGCTCGAACAGGCGCTCGACACCGTCGCCCGGCCGAGCAGCGATCTCGAGTTCGCGGTGCAGCGCAATCTCGGGCTCGACCTGATGTCGGGCGAAACGCCGCGCCCCGTCGGCGCCGCGGGCTTCGTGTATTGACCGGAGGAGCGCGCATGCGGGTTCGAACCATCGTCTTCGCTCTGCTGGCGCCCGCGCTTGCAGGCTGCCTGTCGGCGCCGCCGCCGATCAACCTGCCGGATGCACGCGCGATCGGCTTCGACGGCGTGCGCGCGGTGCCGCCCGACTGCGCGGCGCTGATGCAGCCGTCGCATCTCGTCGACGCGGGCTTCGGGCGGCCCGGCGTGCCGTTCGGCTGCGCGACCTACACGAATCTCGCGACGATGCTCGCGCGGCCGGAAGACCTCGTCGCGCCCATCCCGTACGGCGGCGCGGACGCGCAAGTCGCGGCCGACGCGGTGCGCCGCTACGTGGAGGATCGCGTGAAGCAGCCGACCCCGGGCAAGACGCTGACGACGACCGGCTCGCCCGGCCATTGACCCGCTCCGGATGACATCGCGATGCCGACCATGAACGTCCTCGATCGCCAGAACGCCAAGCGCGCCGCCTCCGCCGGGGCGGCGGATCTCATCGCGGTCGTGTCGGACGCGGGCAGCGAAGACGTGATCCGCCGCGTCGCGCAGGATCTGTCGATCACGCGCGCCCACGTGCAGGCGGGCAATTGCGACGACGCGATCCGCCTGCTGCAGCAGCACGAGCGTTCGCCGCGCCAGCTGATCGTCGACGTGTCGGATTCGGTGCTGCCGGTGTCCGACCTGATGCGGCTCGCCGAGATGTGCGATCCGTCCGTGCGGGTCATCGCGATCGGCACGCAGAACGACGTCGGGCTGTTCCGCAACCTGCTCGGCATCGGCGTGCAGGACTACATCGTGAAGCCGCTGACCGTCGAGCTGATGCGGCGCGCGCTGACCGCGACGGAATCGATCGTGCAGGCGCGCACCGGCAAGATCGTCAGCTTCGTCGGCGCGCGCGGCGGCGTCGGCGCGACGACGGTCGCGGTGAGCCTCGCGCGCTGTCTGGCGGGCGAGAAGCGCCGCCGCGTCGCGTATGCCGACCTGAATCTTCACGGCGGTGGCGCGAACTCGATGCTCGGGCTGTCGAGCAACAACGGGCTGATCGAATTGCTGAACATGGAGCAGCGCCCCGACGACGCGCTGTTCGACCGCATGTTCGTCACGAAGGGCGACCGCCTGCACGTGCTGTCGGCCGAGCTGGCGTACGGCGAGGACGCGCCGCTGCGCGACGATGCGGTCGCGCAGCTCGTCGACATGCTGAAGGACCGCTTCCATTACGTGCTGTTCGACGTGGGCAACCGCGCCGGCAAGCTGTTCGAGGACGCATTGGCGGCGTCGGATCTCGTCTATATCGTCGCCGACCGCTCGGTGCACGCCGCGTACGAAGCCGCGCGGCTCGCGCGCTTCGTGAAGGAGCTGCCCGGCGAGCGGCTGCTGTCCATGGTGCTGAACAATCCGCTCGAGCCGGTCAAGGGGCGCGTCGCGCAGACCGATTTCGAGGACGCGTTCGGCGGCGTGAAGCTGCGCGAGCTGCCGCATGAGCCGCAGCCGCTCGCGGTTGCCGAGAACCTCGGCGAGCCGATCGAAGGCGGGAAGCGTCATGGCTTTCTGGAAGAGATCCGGCGGCTCGCGAACGGCATCACCGGCGAATCGATGGCCGTCGCCGAGCCGTGGTACGCGCGCTTCGTCAAGTGGAGGAAAGGATCGTGACGTTCGGTACCCGCAAACGGTCGACGCCGGAGCCTGCGCCGGCAGTGTCCCCGGCCGGGCCGCGTGACGACGGGCCCGCGCTCGCGCCGGCGCCGGCACCGATCGCGAGCCACGCGCCGCCGCCGCTGCGCGGGGCCGCGGCGGCCGACACGCAGGAGTCGCTGATCCGCTCCGGCAAGTTCGATGCGATTCGCACCGCGGTGTTCTCGTCGATGAACATGTCGGCGGCATTGATGAAGACGCGCGACGAAGTGCGCGCGGGCATCGAGCAGGTGGCCGCGCACACCGTCGAGCGCGAGCGCCTGAAGATCACCGCGGGCGAGCAGGTGCTGATCGTCGACGCGATCCTGAACGACATGTTCGGCGTCGGGCCGATCGAGCCGCTGCTCGCCGACGACACTGTGTCCGACATCCTCGTGAACGGCCCCGACCAGGTGTACGTCGAGCGCGCGGGGCGGCTCGAACTCACGGCGCTGAAGTTTCGCGACAACGCGCACGTGACGAGCGTCGCGCAGCGGATCGCGGCGGCGGTCGGGCGCCGTGTCGACGAGAGCAGCCCGATGGTCGACGCGCGCCTTGCCGACGGCAGCCGCGTGAACGTGGTGCTGCCGCCGATCGCGATGCGCGGCGCGTCGATCTCGATCCGCAAGTTCGCGAAGCGCGACATCACGCTCGCGCGGATGGCGCACCAGGGCAACATCTCGCACGGGATGCTGCAGGTGCTGAAGATCGCGTGCGCGTGCCGGCTGAACATCGTGATCTCGGGCGGTACCGGCTCGGGCAAGACCACGCTGCTGAATGCGCTGTCGCAGCACATCGAGGAGCACGAGCGGATCGTGACGATCGAGGATGCGGCCGAGCTGCAACTGCTGCAGCCGCATGTCGTGAGTCTCGAGACGCGGCCGGAGAATACCGAGGGGCTCGGCGGAATCTCGCAGCGCGACCTCGTGCGCAATGCGCTGCGGATGCGGCCCGATCGCATCATCCTCGGCGAAATCCGCGGCGCGGAGGCATTCGACGTGCTGCAGGCGATGAATACGGGCCACGACGGCTCGATGACGACGATCCATGCGAACACGCCGCGCGACGCGATCAGCCGGCTCGAAAGCATGGTGATGATGGCGAACGCGAACCTGCAGCTGCTGTCGATCCGGCGCCAGATCGCGAGCGCCGTGCACCTGTTCGTGCAGATCGAGCGAATGCGCGACGGCGTGCGTCGCGTGACGCGGATCACCGAGATCGTCGGGATGGAAGGCGAGGTCGTGATCACGCAGGACCTGTTCACGTTCCGGCAGGAAAGCGACACGACGCGCGACGTGGTGAAGGGGGTGTTCGAGGCGTCGTCGCTGCGCCCCGCGTTCGCGCCGCGTGCCGCCTACTACGGCATGGAGGACGCGCTCTCCGAGGTATTCCGGCAATGAGGCCCGCCGACCTGTTCGCGCTCGGCGCATTCGTCGTGATCCTCGTGATCGGGCTCATGCTGTCCGCGCTGCTCGACCGCACGCGGCAGGGGCCGGAGCAGCGCATTCGCGAGCGGATGCGGCGCCTCGCGCCGTCGCTGGCGGGCCGCGAGGCCGGTGCCAACGCCACGCCCGGCGTCGCGCTGTTCAACCTGCCGCGCCGGCAGGGCCGCGTGCGTGCGTGGCTGCAGCGCTACGTGACGCGCGTGCGCGCGGTCGGCGGCGAGCGCGGGATGCGGATCGTCATCGCCAGCGCGATCGTCGGCGAGATCGCGGCGATCGTCGCGATGAAGCTCGTCGCGCTGCCGAGCATCCTGCATCCGCTGATCTACGTCGGGTTGCCGCTGCTGGCGATGCGCACCAGCTATCGCGCGCTGGTCGAGCGCTTCCGGCTGCGCTTTCTCGAAGCGTTCCCCGACGCGATCGACCTGATCGTGCGTGCGGTGCGCGCGGGCATTCCGGTCACGCAGGCGATCAGCACGGTCGGCGACAGCGCGGCGGAGCCGGTGCGCTCGACCTTCCGCACGATGGGCGACAGCCTCCGCGTGGGCGTGGATCTGAAGGACGTGCTGACGCAGGCGTCGGACCGGCTGATGATCGCGGATTTCTCGTTCTTCACCGTCTACCTGCTGCTGCAGCGCGAGACCGGCGGCAGCCTCGGCGAAACGCTCGACGAATTGTCGAGCATCATCCGCACGCGCCGCGACATCCGCCTGAAAACGCGCGCGTTGACCGCCGAAGGGCGGATCACGACGAAGATCATTTCGGCCGTGCCGTTCGTGATGATCGGCGCGCTGTTCCTCGTGAACCGCTCGTACGTGATGCTGCTGTTCGACACGCACGCCGGCCACGTGATGCTGACGATCGCCGCCGTGCTGCTGACGATCGGACTGCTGACGATCAACAAGATCTCGAAACTGGATACCGCGCGATGACGATGTCGATGCTGGCCGCCCGCGGCCTCGAACTGCTGCTGTTGATTGCGTGCGTCGCCGCGGCGCTCGCGACGCCCGGCGGCGGCACGCGCCGGCGCATCGCCGCGCGCGTGCAGCAGGCGGCCGGACAGCGCTCGCTGTCGCTGGCGGCGGGGCGGCTGCAGCCGGGCGAGGTGCGCCAGGACCTGACGCGGCGGCTCGCGCAGCTCGGCGAGCGGCTGCCGGTGCTCGACCCGATGCAGCGCGTGAAGCTCGGGTTGCAGCTCACGCGCGCCGGCTTTCGCGAGCGCCGCGCGGTGTCGGCGATGATCGGCATCAAGCTGAGCTGCGGCGTGCTGTTCGCGGGCTTCGCGATCGTGTTCAGCCCGTACATTCCGCGCCTCGGCGAATTCTTCGTGATCCGTGCGGTGGCGATGGTCGGCGCGTTCGTGATCGGCGTGATCGTGCCGGAGTACGTGCTCGGCGCGATGATCCGGCGGCGCCGGCGCATCATCGCCGCGTGCTTTCCGGATGCGCTCGACCTGCTCGTGATCTGCACGATGGCCGGCAACAGTCTCGCATCGGGCGTGCGGCGCGTCGCCCGCGAACTCCAGCGCATCTGCCCGCCGCTCGCCGACGAGCTGACCGTGTGCGCGGACGAGCTGACGCTGAGCGGCAATGTCTCGGAGGCGCTCGCGCATTTCGCGCTGCGCGTCAATTTTTCGTCGGCGCGCTCGCTCGCCACGACGCTCACGCAATCGCAGCGATTCGGCACGCCGATCACGCAGGCGCTGCGCACGCTGTCGCGCAGCGAGCGCACCGAGCAGGTCGTCGCGCTCGAGGAAAAGGCCGCGAAGCTCGCGCCGAAGATCACCGTGCCGATGATGCTGTTCATCCTGCCGACGGTCGGCCTGATCGCGGCGGGCCCGGCGGCGATCCGCCTGATCGAGGTATTCAAATGACACGATCCGTCATCCGCGCGCTGGCGTTCGCGGCCGTGCTGCCCGTGGTGGCCGGCGGCTGCGCGCCGGGCATCCAGACGAGACCGGCGCTGTCGCAAAAAAGCGACGACCCGCGAGCCGAATTGCGCATTGCCGACAGCGCGCTCTCCGGCGGCAACGTCGAGCTTGCGTCGACGCTGTACGGAAAGGTGCTCGCGCGGCATCCCGATTCCCTCGCGGCGCAGCTGGGGCTCGGCGACGTCAACTACCGGGCCGGCGATCTCGAGCGCGCGCGGATTCTCTATGAGCAGGCACGGCAACAGGCGCCGGCGGATCTCGGGCCGCAACTCGGGCTTGCGCGCGTCGCGCTGCGCCAGCGCCGGCTCGACGAGGCCGCGCAGCGCTACCGCGACCTGCTGGCCGCGCAGCCGAACCTGCCGCTCGCGGCGCAAGGGCTCGGCACCGTGCTCGACCTGCAGGGCCGCCATGCTGACGCGCAAGCCGTGTATCGCGACGCGCTCAACGCGCATCCGGACGCGCAGGGGCTGCGCATCGACCTCGGGCTGTCGCTCGTGCTGAGCAACCGGCCGCGCGAAGGCGTAAACGTGCTGCTCGACGTGGCCGGCTTGCCCGACGCGCCGTGGCAGGCGCGCCAGAACCTCGCGTTTGCGTACGGCGTGCTCGGCAACACGGATTCGGCGAAGAAGCTGCTGTCTGCCGACCTGCCTGCGTCGGCGGTGGCCGACAACCTGCGCTTCTACCAGGCGGTGCGCGCGCAGCTCGCGGCGCGCCCGGCGGCCGCCGCCGCGCGGCCGTTGACGGGCGCGGCGCTCGAGCGGAGCGTCGTGCCTCCCGCTGCGGGGACCGCAAAATGACACGCGGGGCGAGGGGCGCGCGCCACGCGCGCGGCGTCGTATCCCTCGAGTTCGCGCTGATGCTGCCGTTCCTGTTGATGGTGCTGATCGGCATCATCGACGTGAGCCTGCTGCTGTGCGACAAGGCCGTCATCACGAACGCGAGCCGCGAAGCCGCGCGGGCCGGCGTCGTGCTGCGCGTGCCGATGCTGACCCCGACGCAGATCGCCAACGTCGCGTTGAGCTACACGCAGAACAGCCTGGTCAGCGGCGGCACCGGGACGGTGCCGACCGTGGCCGTGACGCAGGCGAACGGCACGACCGCGGGCACCGCGCTGACGGTGACGGTGACCTACACGTATTCCGGGCTGGTGCTGGGTACGGCATTGAGCGTGCTGACCGGCCCGATTACGATCTCGGCCAGCTCGGTGATGCTCTATGAATGACGCGGCCGACACGCGCTGCACCGGCCGCGCACCCGAGCGAGGCTCGGTCGCGCTGTTCTTCCTGATGTTCCTGATTCCGCTGCTGTCGTTCGGCGCGCTGGCGATCGACATCGCGTGGGTCGCCACCGTGCGCAACCAGCTTCAGAACGCCGCCGACGCGGCGGCGCTCGCGGCGGCCGATGCGATGATGTCGCCGACCGGCGGCCCGCTGAACTGGTCGCAGGCCGCGCCGGCGGCGAACGGCGTGATCGCGCAGAATTCGGCGGCGGGCGCGGCGCTGGCGACGGGCACGGTGACGACCGGCTACTGGAACGTGACGCGCACCCCGGCGACGATGCAGCCGACCACCATCACGCCCGGCGCGTACGACGTGCCGGCGGTGCAGGTCACGGTGTCGCGCGCGCCGGGCATCAACGGCGGCTCGATCCCGTTGCTGCTCGGCGGGCTGCTCGGCGTGCCCGGCACATCCGGCAGCGCGACCGCGATCGCGGTGCTCGCCGCGCCCGGCGGGGTGGCGGCGGGCGGCCTCTTTCCGATCGCGATCGATCAGTGCGTGTACAACCAGTACTGGAATGCGGCGACCAACCAGCCGCTGATCAATCCGCTGACGGGCCAGCCGTACGAGTTCTCGATCACCAACGGCCAGACCTATGGCGCGCTGTGCATGGGCGGTCAGTGGACGTCGTTCCAGTCGACCGCGACCGACACGACGACGATGGGCGGCCTGATGGTGACCGGCAACCCGACGACGCTCAATATCGGCGACACCATCAATCTCGCCACCGGCGTGAAGGCGACGCTCTACACGTCGGTGCCGGTCGGTGCGACGGTCGTGCTGCCGGTCGTCACGCAGACCTCGAGCAGCACTTCCGTGCCGATCGTCGCGTTCGCTGCGTTCCGCATCGACGTGTCGCTCGGCGGCACGTACAAGTACATCCAGGGCCACTTCGTCGCCGGCGTGAAGCTCACGGGCGTCGCGACCGGCGTCGGGCCGTACTACGGCGTGTACGTGCCGCCGCGGCTCGCGTTGTGAACGTTGTGAGCGTCGTGCCGCGCGCGCCGCAGCAGCACGAGCAGCGCGAAGAGGGTCACGGCCGGGCCGATCTGCGGCCACTCGAGCCACGGGTTCAGGTATTCGAAGATCGGCAGCGCCCACAGCAGCGCGATCGCCGTTTGCTCGCCGCGCAGCCAGCCGTCGCGCCAGCCGATCGCCAGCATGCACGCGATCGCGACCGCGTGCCACGCGAGTTCGTAGTGCCATACGTACGGGTTGGCAGCCAGCGTCGCGACCGTCAGCACGGCCGCGCGCACGCGGGTATCGCGTGACCATGCCCACGCGACGCAGGCGGCCGCGATTGCAATCACGGCGATACACGCATGTGCGGCATAGGCGGCGGCGGGCGGCACGCCCGCGAGGCGGAAAGTCGCGAACGGCGTCGGCGACACGAGCCAGAACACGACACCGTGTTCGAGGACGATCGAGCGCGCGAGGCCCGTGCTGGCGACGAACAGGCGCAGCGACTCGACCCCGCAGACCAGGATGCTCAACGCGACGAACGTGCCCGTGGCGAGCGCGGCCCATGCGATCGTGCGCCACGCGCGCGCCGCGATCAGCACGAACGGGAACAGCAACGCCATCTGCGGCTTGACCGACAGCAGGCCGATGCAGAGGCCGGCCCACATCGGCCTGCGGGCGGCCCAGTGGACGGCCAGCGCCGCGCAGGAGGCGGTCAGGAACGCGTTCTGCCCGAGCGTCGCGGTGACGAACATGCACGGTGCGGCGGCCAGTGCGAGCGTCGCGGCGCGCCCTGCGGCGGCCATCGTGCCGAGGCCCGATACGCGCGACGCCGCGAGGCCGAGCACGACGACGCCGAACGCGACGAACAGCGGATAGCCGAGCGCAAAGGGCAGCAGCGCCAGCGGCGTCACGAGCAGCAGATAAGTAGGCGGGTACAGCCACGGTGCGAAGCTGTCACGACGAAAGTGGGTGAACAGCTCGGCCGTCAACCGCGAGAATGACGAGAAATCGTACGCCTGCGCCGGCGTACCGTGCAGCATCACGTACGACGCGGACCAGAACACCGAGAAGTCGGCGCCGGGGCGCCCCACTGCGCCGCCGTGGCGCACGACGGTCGTCCAGACCGCGATGAACAGCGCGTAGAACACCAGCATCATTGCGCTGTACAGAACGAGGCGCCGCGGCGTGAGCCACTCGCCGACGGCGCGCGGCGCCGAGCGTATCGATTGGCTGGAAATGTCCAATTGCCGCGGCCCGGCTTACTTGAACGACGCCTTGCGGGCGGCGGTGCCGGCGGTGGCCGGTATCGTCGTCCGGCGGCGGGCCGCGTGCGTGCGCTTGAGCGGGAACTGCAGCAGCTTCGATGCGGGCTGCGCGGCGGCGTCCCGCTCGGCCCGGTAGCGCCGCCTGACGAGATAGACTGGGCGCTGCTTCGACTCGTGATAGATCCGGCCGAGGTATTCGCCGATCACGCCGATGCCGATCAGCTGGATGCCGCCGACGAACAGCACGACTGAAATCAGCGATGGGTAGCCGTGCACCGGATTGCCGAACAACAGCGTGCGTACGACGATGAACGCGCCGTACACGAGCGACAGCATCGCGAACGTGATGCCGACGTAGGTCCACACGCGCAGCGGCACCGTGCTGAAGCTCGTGATGCCCTCGAGCGCGAAATTCCAGCGCCGCCACCCGGAGAACTTCGAGCGGCCGCCGCTGCGCGGCGCACGCGTGTATTCGATGATCGCGGTGCGAAAGCCGACCCACGCGAACAGCCCCTTCATGAACCGTCGCCGCTCCGGCAGCGCGCGCAGCGCATCGACGACCTCGCGATCCATCAGGCGGAAATCGCCGACGTTTTCCGGCATTTCCACCTCGGACAGCGCGTTGTGCACGCGATAGTAGAGCGCCGCCGCCGCACGCTGCAGGTAGGGATCGCACAGCCGGTCGGTGCGTTTCGCGGCGACGACCTCGGCGCCGCCGCGCCAGCGTTCGATCATCGCGGGAATCAGCGCGGGCGGGTCCTGCAGGTCGGCATCGATCAGGATCACCGCGGCGCCGGCCGCCTCGTCGAGGCCCGCTGTGAGCGCCGCTTCCTTGCCGAAGCGGCGCGTGAGATCCACGACGTGCACGCGCGCATCGCCGGCGGCGATCGCGAGCAGCCGGTCGAGCGTGCGATCGCGGCTGCCGTCGTTGATGCAGACGATCTCGAAGCGGACCGCGGCGACCGACTCCAGAACGGGCAGCGTTTCGGCAAAGAATGCGTCGATCGTTTCCTCTTCGTCATGAAACGGCACGACGAGCGAGATCAGCGGCTTCCTGGCTTGCGTGGACATGCTGCGGGCTCCCGAGAGATCCGGCCTGCGCTGCACCGTGTGATTCCGGTTGTTTTCTGCCGAACGGGCGTGGCCCGGTTCGGCGCGACGTCGGTTCCGGTCTGCTTGCCCACCGCAGACCGGACTTAGGTGTTGTGTCCATTGTATGCAGGGAATCGCCGATTCGTAACACGTATCGGCGGATTTGCACGGCGTGGCGAAGGGCTTGCCGGGGAAACACCGGGTGGCCCCCGGCGGCGGACCGTGCGCGACGGCGCTAGGATGGCGTTTTCACTGCCGAAGGAGCGCGCGGTGCAAGTTCACGATCTGACAGGTGCGCCGCTCGATTTCTGGGTGGCGATGGCGGAAGACCTCGGTGCGCCGCGCGTCGACGCCGGCGGGTGCACGATCATTCGCGAGCCGGGTGGCACGCCGGTGCCATACGCGCCGTCGGCTTCATGGGCGGACGGCGGCCCGCTCGTCGAGCGTTTGCCGTTCGGCGCGTTCGAACGCGACGGCGGGCACGGCGCGTGGCGCGCGGTGCTGCATCGGGCGGTGCCGGCGGCGGGCGAGCGCTGCACGTTCAACCAGTCGGGGCCGACGCTGCTGATCGCCGCGATGCGCACGCTGGTTGCGTCGACGTTCGGCGACGACGTGCCCGATCTCGACATGTCGAAGCCGCGCTGAGTGTGCGCGCAACCGGTTACGCGGCCGACAGGTTGCGCACCGCGATCGATGCGACGTCGACGCGCTTCGGCAGGATCGCGTCCGCAGCCGCGCGATCGGCGACGCGTTGCAGTACGTCGATGTCCGCGGCGGTGACGCCGCGTTGCGCGAGCGCCGCCCGGCGGACGATATCGGCGGCCGCATCGCGCGGCAGGCGCGTGAGCGATGCGTAGACGCTCGCGTAGTCGGCCGGATGCGCGAGCGCCCACTGGCCGGCGCGGGTGAGACGCGCGAGCACGTCCGACAGCGCCGCGCGCTTCGATCGATCGTCGAGCGTGTCGACCGGCGACGTGAGGAACGCGAGCCCCGAATTGATCCCGCTGCCGTCGCGCACGATGCGCGCGCCGCGCCGCACCACGTTGCCGTAGTAAGGATCGAAGGTCGCCCAGATGCCGATCTGCTTCGCCTCGAACGCGGCGAATGCGTCGACCGGCAGCACGAAGCGCACGTCGACTTCGCCCGGTGCGAGGCCGTGTTCGCGCAGCGCGCCGTACAACTGGTATTGCGAGATGCTGCCGCGCGCCGACGACACGACGACGGTGCGCCCCTTCAGGTCGGCGACCGTGCGCACCGGCGAATCGGGCTGCACGACGATGCCGAGCGACGTGGGCGAGCCCACGCGCGTCGCGACGATCCGCAGCGCCGGATCGCCGAGCGCGGCCGTCAGCACCGGCAGGTCGCCGGCCGGCGCGAGATCGATCGCGCCCGCGCGCTGCGCTTCGAACAGCGGCGCGGCGCCCTGGAAATTCGCCCAGCGAAACCGGTACGGCACGCCGTCGAGCACGCGCGCGGCCTCGGCCAACGCGCGCAGGCCGCCGGCCTGATCGCCGAGCACCAGCGTGACGTTCGACAGGTCGGGGCCGGCCGCGCGGGCGGGCAGGGCGGCGGCGCCCGCAAGCGGTGCGGCGGCCAGGGCGGCCACACGCAGCAACGCACGGCGGCGGGCAGGGGCGGGGGGCGAAGTCATCGGCGGCGGTCCTCGGTGATCCGCGCGCGGGCCGCGCGGCTGCCGGGCAGATTACGGAATCGGTTTCGCGCCGGCAAACATCGAATCGCGCAATGCTTATTCGTGCGACGAGGAAATGGCGGCGGGGGAAGATACGGCGCTAGGCTGCCGCGGGGACGGTGCGCAGGAACGCACGTACCGCGGGCGCCTTCTCGAAGCGCCGGTGCGCGAGCGCGAGTTCGGACGTGATCGGCTTGCCGGCGATCGGCCGGTACACGACGCCCGGCAACGACACGCAGCCGGCGAGCGCGTCCGGAATCACGGCGACCCAGCCGTTGACCGACACGCACGCGAGCACTGCGAGCAAGCCGCCCGGCCGCGCGGCGATCACGGGCGCGAAGCGGCCGCGGCGTGCGACTTCGAGCGTACCGCGCTCCTGCTCGGGTACCGCGAAGCGTGCGTCGGCGAGATCGGCGGCGCGCACGGTTGCCATCGACGCGTAGCGCGAATCGGCCGGCACGGCCGCAACGAACACGTCGCGCTGCAGCGTGACGATCCGCAGCCCGCCCGGCAGCGGCAGCGGCGGGCGCACGTATGCGAGATCGAGCCGGCCCGTGTCGAGCTGCTTCGCGACGTCATCCATCGGCACTTCCCGCAGGTTTAGTTCGATGCGCGGATGCGCGGCGCGAAACGCACCGACCGTGCGTTGCAGCGCGCCCGAATAGACGGCCGACGACACATAGCCGATTTCGATCCGGCCGAGTTCGCCGCGCTCGGCCAGCATCGCGAGTTCGCGGCCGCGCTGCAGATGCTCGAACGCGGCGCTCGCCTCGGCGAGAAACACAACGCCTGCCGCCGTCAGCGTGACCGCGCGGCGCGAGCGCTGGAACAGCCGCACGCCGAGCAGCCGCTCGGCCTCCTGGATCTGCCGCGTGAGCGCGGGCGGCGCCATGTCGAGCGCGTCGGCCGCGCGCGCGAAATGCAGATGCTGCGCGACGCTCAGGAACGCGCGCACATGACGGAATTCGAGCGGATTCAAGATTGCAATTTTCGTCAATAAAACTGCATGGACGTATCAATGACAAGCAATACGCGCCCAGCCTAGCATACGGCTCGTTCCTCTCGCTCCGGAGCTGTCGATGCCCCAGCCTTCCTCCGCCTCGCGCGCCGCCGCGCCCGCGAGCCCCCGCCTGCCGGCCGCCGCGACGCTCGCGGTCGCGTCGGCAACGTGCTCGCTGATCGTGCTCGACACGAACGTCGTCGCGGTGTCGCTGCCGAGCATCGCGCGCGGCTTCCATGCGAGCTTCGCCGACATCGAATGGGTCGTGAGCGCCTACATGACCGCGTTCGCCGCGTGCCTGCTGCCGGCCGGCGGGCTCGCCGACCGCTTCGGCCGCAAGCGCATGCTCGGCGCCGGGCTCGCGCTCTTTTCGCTCGCGTCGCTCGGTTGCGGGCTCGCGCCGTCGGCCGGCTGGCTGATCGCCGCGCGCGCGGTGAAGGGCGGCGGGGCCGCGCTGCTGCTGACGGCCGCGCTCGCGGTGATCGCGAACCGCTTTCCGGACGGGCGCGAACGGGCCCGCGCGTGGGCGATCTGGGGGATGTGCATGGGGATCGCGACGGCCGTCGCGCCGCTCGTCGGCGGCGCGATCACGCAGTGGATCGGCTGGCGCTGGGTGTTCCTGCTGAACCTGCCGGTGTGTGCGCTGCTCGCGGCCGGCGCGCGCGTCGCGATCGACGAGTCGCGCGATCCGCACGCAAAACGGGTGGACGCCGCCGGCAGCCTGCTGTTCGGCGCGGCGCTCGCGTGCGCGATCGCCGCGCTGATCGACGCGCCGTCGCACGGCTGGCTGTCGGGCGCGACGCTCGGCCGGTTCGCGCTCGCCGCTGCGCTGCTGGCCGCATTCGTCGGCGCGGAGCGCTGGCAGGCGCGGCCGATGATCGATCTCGCGCTGTTTCGCCAGCCGCGCTTCGTCGGCGCGGTGCTGGCGATGTTCGGCTATGCGGCGTGCGCGCAGGTGATGATGACGTTTCTGCCGCTGTACCTGCAGAACGCGTTCGGGATGTCGGCGATCGACGCGGGGCTCGGGATGCTGCCGTTCGCGGTCGCGATGATCGGCGGGCCGTCGCTCGGCGGCATGCTCGCCGCGCGCGTATCGCCCGGCGGCGTGCTGGCGGGCGGGCTCGCACTGATCGGCGCGGGCAATCTCGCGACCGCCGCGCTGACGGCCGGCGGCGACTACCGGCTCGTCGCGCTCGGTATGTTCGTGACGGGGTGCGGCGCCGGCATCATGAACGGCGACACGCAGAAGGCGATCATGGCGTGCGTGCCGCCGAACCGCACCGGGATGGCGTCGGGCATCAGCACGACCACGCGCTTCTCGGCGATCGTGACGGCCGTCGGCGTGCTCGGCGCGGTGCTGGCCGCCAGTACGCGCGCGCAGCTCGAGCGGCTGCTGTCGGCCGCACCGGGCGTGCGGGCATTCGTCGATGCGCCGTTCATGTCGAGCCTGCTGGCCGGCGATCTCGCGCAGGCGCTCGCGCACGTGCCGCCGTCGGCCGCGCGCACGCTGGCGCAAGCGGCGCCCGCTGCGTTCGCGAGCGGATTCGCCGACGCGTTGACGGTGAGCGGTGTGCTTGCGCTTGCTGCCGCCGTCGTTGCGTACAAGTTGCTTGCGCAACCGATGCGTGACGCGTGAGGTGGGTGGTGGTGCTGGCGACACCGCGCCCTGCGCAGCGCGCGCAATTTCAGCGGGACTCAGTGCGACTTCGTCGCGATGCGATGGATGCGCGCCGCGCGCGCGGGGTGCGGCCGCTGCGAGGTGCCGCAATGCGTCGCCTGCCGCCGGCGGGTGCGTCGCGTGGGTTCGGGCGGCTCGTCGGCCACCGGCGCAGCCGTTCGCGCGTCCGCGCCCACGTTCGCGGCAACCGCCGTGACATCCGGCAGCGCAGCCTCCGCATCGAGCCAACTGCGCGTCGCTTCGGCGATCAACGTGCGCAGCCACCGCACGCCGTCGACGCAAGCCCCCGACTCGTTCCACGTCATCCGGTACACGATGTCCGGCGGCTCGGCCGGCAGCGCGACCGCGCCGAGCGGCAGCAGCTTCGCGTAGTGGCGCGCGAGCCGATACGTGGTGGTCAGGATCAGGTCGGAGCGCACGAGCGCATGCGCGGCGAGTTCGAAATGCGGAAGCGTGACGACGATCCGCCGCTGCAGGCCGACGCGTTCGAGCTGCAGATCGATCGCGCCGGACGCTTCGAGCCACGACGGCGTCGGGCACAGCTGCGCCGCCTGCGCGAATTCGGCGGCCGTCATCGCGCCGCGCCGCGCGAGCGGATGCGTCGCGCGCATCAGGCACACGACGCGATCGTCGAACAGGTCGTCCTGCCGGAACCGCGACGAACGGGCAGGGCGATTGTCGATCACGACGTCGAGCTCGCCATCGGCGAGCGCACGTTCGTCGTCGTAGCCGTCGCCGAGCGGATGGAACACGAGCTGCGCGTTCGGCGCGCGTTCGCGGAACAGCGCGACGAGCTTCGGCACGAACAGCACGTTCAGATAATCGGGGCAGCCGATCCGATAGGTGCGCACGGAGGTGCGCGCGTCGAAGGTCGGTTGCTGGATGCGGATGAAGTCGATCACGCGCAGCGCATTGCGCAGCGGCTCGATCAGCCGCGCGCCGAACTCGGTCGGCACCATGCCGTAGCGGCTGCGCACCAGCAGCGGATCGCCGAGCAGCGTACGCAGCCGCTTGAGCGCGGCGCTCGTCGCCGGCTGCGACATGTTCAGCCGCACGGCCGCGCGCGACACGGTGCGCTCGGTGAGCAGCACGAGCAGGATGCGCATCAGCCGCGCGTCCAGTACGTCGAGCGCGCCCGTGGCGTCGGACGCGTCGAGGGGCAGGCCGTTCGGCTCCGGTGCGTCCCGCATGTCGCTACGCGCGCCCGCGGCCCGTCATTTGACGAAGGTGCCCGACGATCCGTCTCGGACGCGGCGGGCGTCCGCGCCGCTCGATCCCAGGCCGATGGATGGCTTCCAGTCGCACGCGTTGTCTCCTTCCATGTTCGGTGGCGCGAACCGGCAGCGTGTGCACGCAGCGCGGGCCCGGCCACCGTGGACGTTATGTGTCGGATTTGCTGGCGAGTATGGGTCGGCGCCGCGACGATGGGAAATTAAATATTCGTCTGGCCGTCAGTTGGAAAATGAATGGGGCGGGACGAGTATCGGCGCGCCGGCGTCCGGCACGCGGATTGCGCGCCCCCGGCTTCCATTCAATCGACATCAGCGGAGGTGTCATGCAGCGATATTCCATTCGTTACGTATCGCGAGCCGTCTTCGCCGGCATCCTGATCGCCGGCCTGGCGGCAGGTGCGGGCTGTCAGAAGAAGAGCGAGACCGACACCGGCACCGGTGCGAGTTCGAGCGCCACGGGCGGCATGGCGCCGGCGCCGTCCACCGCGCCGTCGGGCATGCCGAGCAGCGGCACGGCCGGCAGCGGCGTCGACGCGGCGAGCATGCCGGGCGCGGCATCCGCGCCGGCGGGCGCGAGCGGCGGCTGACACGCGGCAGCGGGCGTCGTCCGGCCCTGCCGCGGCGACGTGCCGGCTCGGCACGTGCGCCGCACGGCGCGCGCGTGCGACGCCCTGCGCGTGAAAGATTTGCAAGGACCGTTGTAGTGATTCCCGGACCGGCGCCGCTCGTATCACGCCGGCGCACGCCGTCCGGAACAGGAGGTGCGGTGCAGAACGCGGAATCGAATTCAACCCCCGAAAAGCAGCGCGAACAGATCGCGAAGAGCCCGGTGAAGACGCCGGCTGCCGGCGACATGCCCGATGCGTCGACCCAGGCCGCGGAAGTGGCGAAGCGGCCGCTGACGCCGGAAACGGTTGCGGCGAAAATGCCGACCGGCCTGCCGCCGATCGACGTCGACGCGCATGCGGTCGACAGCGGCGACCCGGTGCGGCGCGCCGCCGGCCGGATCGTCACGCTCGACAACGCGAACATGGCGAGGACCGACAACACGGTCGACGTGGACGGCAAGGGCCTGGAGGCCGCCGCCGGCGCGACCGAGTGGCATGACAACGTGATTTACTCGAATGCGTCGCTCGACGATGCTGTCATCACGCCCGATGAAGGGCTCGGTGGCATCGAAAGCCGGCCGGGCGGCAATGTGCCATTGATCGGGACGCGGCCGGGCTGGCGCGTCCGGTATGTCGGCGACGTGGAGGTGGAGGTCCAGCATGGCGTCGGCGCGCGGGCCGAACATGTGATCTGTTTCGAGCGGATCGGCTGACGTCGCGATCCTTGCTTCGGCGGACCGCCAGGAGGCGGTCCGCCGTGAGCTTACCGCGTGCCCTTATTGCGGGCCGAGTTCCTGCGCGGACGTGTCCGCATCGTTGCCTTGCGCAACGAGCACGTGAACGTCGTTGGGTATCACGTCGCTAATGCCGCCGGCCGGAATCGTCAGCAGCAGCCAGTCGGCGTTGTTGTTGAGCGCGACCGGCGGGGTCTTCAGGATCGGCGTCTTGCTGCCTGCCGTCGTGACGATCACCTGGTAGGTACCGCCGTTCAGATAGACGGAATCCTGTCCGGATGCCGGCACCGCATTCTGGTAGGCCGCACCGGCCAGCGTCGGGCTTTGTGCCGTGATGTCGGTGCCCGGAGGGACCACGTAGACGTCGACGTTCTGCGCATTCGGCGACGCGTTGAAGCTACGCACGCGCGCCTTGTCGGACAGCAGCTTCTTGTCGAAGGGATCGTCGATCACCGAAATCGCCGACGACGTGCTCGGCAATGCAATGGTCGTGTAGTGATGACCGTTCGCCGCGCTAAACGACTGCGACGCGATGGTCCTGGTCGTTCCCGATACGTCGTAGCTGGCGGTCTGCGTGCCGGAGTCGATGTCGTGATAGCGGGTCACGCCCTTGTAGGCGATGCCTGACGCGTCGACTTTCGCGTTCAGGTAGTAGTCGAGATTCGGGCCGGCCGGCACTGCGTTGATGAAACGTGCCTGCGGTTTGGAGATGCCGAGTTCGGTGCCGACGTCGTCGCCGCCGCCGCATGCCGCGAGTACGGAAATGACCGAGCACAGGGCCACTATCGTTCGAATGGATTTCATTATCGTCCTCTCGTTCAGGGAATCTGCTTGCGATGCGACGCCGCCGCACGAAGAGAGTCGTGCGGGGCGCAGCGCCGATTGAGCAAGGATTGCCGTCCGCCGGGGCGGCGGGCGCCTTGATGTCGCAAGGGATGTGCCTGCACGGTTTTGGAGCGCGGTGGCGTCGGTGCGGCGCTTGTTGTGCGACGGTTGCGCGGCGTGCGGATGTAGTTGCATGCCGGGCGTGATTGCCCGGGCGGGCGGCGTCGTGCTTGTAAAAAACGGCAGCTTGGCGGCGCAACGTGCGGATGCTGGCGTCGACGCGTGTTTGCCGGAAAAGCGTTTGGCGCGCCGTGGCCCGAAACCGAGGGCGGCGATCGGGAAAAGCGACACACCGGCCAACGCCGAGCGCCCCAGGCGCCGTAAAATTTGCCGCCAGCGGCACATAGTTTAACCATTCGAAACAATGTGTTCACTCAAAAGGGCATGATCTCCGGCGATCGGGCAGGCATACTGTCGCCTATGTTGCTCAATGCCGTCGAACCGACGTGCGCTTGCCCCCCATGCCCATTCCCGACCCTTTTCGATCCCTCCGATGGTTGACCATCGCGGCTGCTTCATGCTTGCTCGCCGCGTGTTCGACCGCTTCCGACGTGACCACGACGTCGAACCCGAATGTCTTCACCGTGACGACCCGCACGCTCGGCGTGTCGACGACGTGGGCCGACGCCCATGAAAAAGCGGTCAGCGAAGCGACCAACTACTGCACGCAGCGCGGCATGCGCGCGAGCCTGCGGCAAGAGCAGCTGACCGCCGGCCGCCGCGTCGACGCGCGCTCCGAACTCGCGTTCGAGTGCCATCCGACCTTCGAGACCGCGTCGAACCCGCGCGGGTAAGCGCCACACCGCCCGTGCGGCTCCCGATGTGAAACGACCCGCGATGCCGTTGACGGGCATCGCGGGTCGACGCACGTCCGTCGGTCGCGTTACGCGGGTTTTGCCTCGTACAGCTTCACGCACGCGGAGAAGTCGAGCGCGCCGAGCCCCTGCTGGCTCATCGACTGATAGAGCTGCTGCGCGAGCGCGCCCATCCACACCGGCTGCCGTGCGCTGCGCGCGGCTTCGGTCGCGAGCCCGAGATCCTTCAGCATCAGGTTCGCGGCGAAACCGCCGGCATAGCCGCGCGCGGCGGGCGCCGCGTCGTTCACGCCCGGGTACGGGTTGTACGTATCCGAGCTCCAGCAGCGGCCGGTCGACGTGTTGATGATGCCGGCCAGCACGGCCGGATCGATGCCGAGCGCGGCGCCGAGCGCCATCGCTTCGGACACGCCCATCATCGAGATCCCGAGCAGCAGGTTGTTGCAGATCTTCGCGATCTGCCCGGTGCCCGTGCCGCCGCAATGCACGACGTTCTTCCCCATGTCGAGCAGCACCGGACGAATGCGCTCGAACAGCGCGGCCGGCGCGCCGACCATGAAGGTCAGCGTGCCGGCCTGCGCGCCGCCGGTGCCGCCCGACACCGGTGCGTCGGCGAGCGGAAAGTCGCGCTGTGCGGCGACGTCGGCCACCGCGCGCACGGTGTCCGGGTCGATCGTGCTGCAGTCGACGAAGGTTGCGCCGGCGCGCGCGCCGGCCAGCACGCCGTCGTCGCCGAGATAGACCGCGCACACGTGCTGCGCGGCCGGCAGCATCGTGATGACCAGCGACGCGCGTGCGGCCGCGTCACGCGGTGAAGCGGCGGCCGTCGCGCCCGCACGCACCGCGGCGTCGACCGCGTTTGTGTCGAGGTCGAACACCGTCAGCGCGTGGCCGGCCTTGAGCAGGTTGGCGGCCATCGGGCCGCCCATGTTGCCGAGTCCGATGAATGCGATTTCCATGTGCGGACTCCTGCTCAGCGCAGCGCGATCGTCGTGTTCACGCCGCCGGCCGTCGCGTCGTCGTCGAACCAGCGCGCGGTGACCGTCTTCGTCTGCGTGTAGAACTGCACGACCTGCTTGCCGTACGGGCCGAGATCGCCGAGCTTCGAGCCGCGCGAGCCGGTGAAGCTGAAGTAGGGCACCGGCACCGGGATCGGAATGTTGATGCCGACCTGGCCGACGTCGATCTCGCTCTGGAACTTGCGCGCGGCCGCGCCGCTCTGCGTGAACAGGCCGACGCCATTGCCCATCGGATTCGCGTTGACGAGCGCGATCGCGTCGTCGAGCGTGTCGGCTTCGAGCACGACCACCACCGGCCCGAAGATTTCTTCCTGATAGATCGACATGTCGGTCGTCACGCCCGAGAAGATCGTCGGGCCGACGAAGTTGCCCTGCTCGTAGCCCGGCACCTTCATGTCGCGGCCGTCGAGCAACAGCGTCGCGCCTTCCTTCACGCCGGCGTCGATCAGCGACAGGACGCGCGCCTTCGCCGCCTTCGACACGACCGGCCCGACATCCGTGCCGGCTTCGGCGCCCGCGTTCACCTTCAGCGCCTTCGCCTTTTCGACCAGATCGGGCAGCCAGTCGCGCGCGCGGCCGACCAGCACGACGACCGAGGTCGCCATGCAGCGCTGGCCCGCCGCGCCGAAGCCCGCGCCGACCAGCGCGTTGATCGCCTGCTCGCGGTGCGCATCGGGCAGCACGACCGCATGGTTCTTCGCGCCCATCATCGACTGCACCCGCTTGCCGTGCTGGCTGCCGAGGTTGTACACGTGCGTGCCGACGCGCGTCGAGCCGACGAACGAGATCGCCTTGATGTCCGGGTGCGTGCAGAGACGATCGACCACCGTCTTGCCGCCGTGCACGACGTTCAGCACGCCCTGCGGCACGCCGGCCTCGATCGCGAGCTCGACGAGCTGCATCGTCGACAGCGGGTCCTGTTCGGACGGCTTCAGCACGAACGTGTTGCCGCACACGATCGCCATCGGGAACATCCACAGCGGAATCATCGCGGGGAAGTTGAACGGCGTGATGCCCGCGCACACGCCGATCGGCTGGCGCAGCGTGTAGGTGTCGACGCCGCCCGCGACGTTCTCCGCGAATTCGCCTTGCTGCAGCGTGCCGATCGAGCATGCGTGCTCGACCACTTCGAGGCCGCGGAAGATGTCGCCCTGCGCGTCGGGCAGCGTCTTGCCTTGCTCGGCCGTCAGCGTGTGCGCGATCCGTTCGAGATTGCGGCGCACCAGGTCCTGGAATTTCAGCATGATGCGCAGCCGCGCGCCGATCGGCGTGGTCTTCCACGTCTGGAACGCGCGCTGCGCGGACGCGATCGCGGCATCGACTTCGTCGAGCGTCGCGTACGGCACGCGGCCGATCACTTCCTGCGTCGCGGGGTTGACGATGTCGCCCCATTCGGCGCTTTGCGAATCGACGAATGCGCCGTCGATCAGCAGCTTGGCGGTGGGCAGGGCGAGGGTGGTCTGGGGAACTGCGGCGTTCATGGAATTCTCCGGGAAACGATGATGCGAGGAAAAACGGTGGCCCGCGTCCGTCGCGCATGCAGCCGCGGCGGACGACAGGTCGAACAGGAAGCGGGTCAATGCCGGTGGTGCTTCGGTGCGCTCACGCGCGCGCCGGACGCATCAGCGCGGTACACGCGAGCGCGAACACGCCGAAGCCGACGAGGTACGCGATCACGTAGTGCGGCTGGCCGCCGCCGGCCTTGAGCAGCGACGTCGCGATCATCGGCGCGAAGCCGCCGCCGATCACGCCGGCGAGCTGCACCGACAGCGAGATGCCGCTGTAGCGGATTTCCGCCGGGAACTGCTGCGCGAACAGCAGCGCCTCCGGCGCATAAAGAATCGGGAACACGACGCCGAGGCCGAGCACGATCGCCCACCAGGCGGTCGACGTCTGCTGCGTGCCGAGCATCATGAAGAACGGCGCGGCGAACGCGCACATCAGCACGAGGCCGATCGCGAACATCCGGCGCTGGCCGATGCGGTCGCTGAGATGTCCGCACAGCGGCATCGTGACGAGCGACAGCGCCGCGCCGGCCGTGATCGCGTGCAGCATCTCGGCCTTCGGCAGATGCAGCTGCTGCGTCGCATACGCGAGGGCGAACGTGACGACCATGTAGAACCAGGTGTTCTCGGCAGCGCGCGCGCCGACGATCGTCAGCACTTCGCGCGGATGGCGGCGCAGCGCGGCCGTCACCGGCGACTTCTCGGCCTTGCCCTGGCGCTGGATCTTCTCGAAGTCCGGCGACTCCGGCACCTTCGCGCGGATGAACCAGCCGAGGCCGACCAGCGCGATGCTCGCGAGGAACGGCACGCGCCAGCCCCACGACAGCATGTCGGCGTCCGGCAGCGCGGCCACCGCGGCCATCGCGACCGACGACAGGATCAGCCCGAGCCCGACGCCCGTCTGCGGCAGGCTGCCGAACAGCCCCTTGCGGCCCTTCGGCGCATGCTCGACGGCCATCAGCACCGCGCCGCCCCATTCGCCGCCGACCGCCATCCCCTGCAGAAAGCGCATCGCGATCAGCAGCGCGGCGGCCCAGTAGCCGATGCTGTCGTACGACGGGATCAGCCCGATGATCATGCTCGGCACGCCCATCAGCAGCAGCGTGATCATCAGCATCGACTTGCGCCCGATGCGGTCGCCGAAGTGGCCGAACACGATGCCGCCCATCGGCCGCCCGATGAAGCCGACCGCGAACGTGCCGAACGCGGCGAGCGTGCCGACGACCGGGTCCAGCGACGGAAAGAAGATGCGGTTGAATACGAGCGCGGCGGCGGTGCCGTAGAGGAAGAAGTCGTACCACTCGATCGTCGTGCCGGCCATGCTGGCCCAGCCGGCCAGCAGGTAATGCCGCGCGGTGCGGGCGGGCGCCGGCGTCGCGACGCTTGCATGCTCATCGAGGGTGGATCGGGTCTGCATGGTGTCTCCGTATTGGATGCCCGCGGCTCATGGTCCGCAGGTCACGGTCGAGTATAGTTATGCGCTGATCCATGATGTACCGACAAGAAAACCGGTTGGATGTGCATTTCTGCATATCGACGCCCGGCCTGGAGACGCCTGCCGATGCGACACACCCCCGAGCCGGTTTCCGGCAACCTGAACTGGGACGACCTGCGCTTCTTCCTCGAGGTCGCGCGCACGCAGCGCGCGAGCGGCGCGGCGAAGCGGCTCGGCGTCGACTACACGACCGTCGCGCGGCGCATTCGCGCGCTCGAGGCCGCGATGGGCACGCTGCTGTTCGACAAGTCGCGCTCCGGCGGCTTCACGCTGACGGCCGAGGGGCAGCGGCTCGTGGCGTATGCGGATGCGATGGAGACGACCGTGCAATCCGCGTGCGACCAGGTCGCGAACACCGGCGGCGCGCTGTCGGGCCACGTGCGGATCGGATCGACCGAAGGGTTCGGCTGCTTCTTTCTTGCGCCGCAGCTCGCGCGGTTTCGCGTCGCGCATCCGCATGTGACGGTCGACCTGCTGCCCGTCCCGCATTTCGTCAATCTGCCGAAGCGCGAGGCCGACCTGGCGATCACGCTCGAGCGGCCCGAACGCGGGCCTTACGTGGTCACGAAGCTGTGCGACTACCAGTTGCGGCTCTACGCGACGCGCGACTATCTGGCGAACCATGCGCCGATCACCTGCACCGACGATCTCGCGCGGCATGCGTTCGTCAGCTACGTCGACGATCTCGCGTTCAGCAGCGAGCTGCTGTATCTGGAGCGGGCGGTGCCCGGCGCGACGGCCGGATTGCGCACGACGAGCGTGATCGCGCAGGTGTTCGCCGCGCTGCAGGGCGGCGCGCTCGCGATCCTGCCGTGCTTCATGGCGGCCACGCAGCCGGCGCTGGTGCCGGTGCTGCCGGACGACGTGGTGGTCACGCGGTGCTTCTGGCTGACCTGTCGCGAGGATCTGCGCAAGCTGCGGCGGGTGACGGCGCTGTGGGATTACCTGCGCGCGGCGGCGGATGCGAATCGGGGGTTGCTGATGGGGGAGTCGGGGGTGTTGCGGTTTGTCGGGGAGAACTCGGACGGCACGCCGTAAGCGAATCGATGCGTCACGGGCGTTTCGTCCCGTGTCGATCGATGGATTTCGCGCCGCGTACCGGTTTGACATAGTGGCTTCGCGGGACGGGCGCGCATCTGGCGTCCCGGCGTCCCGCATGTCCTGTCATCCGGAGGTGTGCAATGAAGAAGAAAACAGCAATCCTGATCGTCGCGGCGAATACCGATCCGACGGGGCTCGCGGTCGGGCAGATCATCACCGGCAGCGGCAGCATGGGCCGCGTCAGCATGAAGATCACGAGCGTGAAGCAACAGACCGCGTTTGCCGACCAGCCCTTCGTGCTTGAAGTCGCGACACGCGAGCCGACGTGGTTCGACGACGCCAATCCGATCACGACGATCAGCTACAACAACGAACGCAACCGGGCCGAAGTGACGACCTGCACGTTTACGTCGTGACCGCCCGTTCGGGCGCGCGTGGGCGTCAACCCGGGCACCCGAGCCGGTCCGCGAGTTCGTTCAGGTCCCTGACGTCGAAGTCCCACGCGTCGTCCGCTTGCAGGTCCGTCGTCTGGTTCGGCCCGTGTTCGGTCGGCCGCAGCACGAACGCGGTCGCCAGCCCGAGTTGCCGCGCGGCGGCGAGATCGCCGTTGTGCGCGGCGACCAGGCACACCTCGGCCGGCGCGACGCCGAGGATCTCGACCGCATCGGTATAGACCTTCGGCGACGGCTTGTACGCGTGCGCGACTTCCGCGCCGAGAATCGCGTCCCACGGCAGGCCGCCGTGCTTCGCGACGTCGATCATCAGCCGGATGTTGCCGTTCGACAGCGGCGCGATCACGTAGCGCTGCTTCAGCCGCTGCAGCGCCGCGACCGAATCGGGCCACGGATCCAGCCGGTGCCACGCGAGGTTGAGCGCGTCGATCTCGTCATCGGGGGCGCCGTCGATGCCGTAGCGGTCGAGCGTGCGCACGAGGTTCTCGCGATGCAGCACGTCGAGCCGCACGTAGCGGCGGCGGCCGCTGCGGATTTCCTCCATCGACGGCGAATATTCGCGGCGCCACGCGTCGGCGAATTCGAACGGGTCGAGATCCGCCGCATGGCGCGCCAGGAACGCCGCGGCTTCGCGCGCGACGCCGCTTCTCCAGTCGACGATCGTTCCGAACACGCCGAAAACGAGCGCCTTGATGTCGGCACGGTTCGTCATGATGATCCAGTGAAGGTCGATCGATGAGGGTACGCATCGCCGTGCCGCCGGATTGCGCGGCGCCGGTTCGATCGACATTGAATCACGGATACGGAAAGGCGGTCTGGCAGGTCGTCATGCGGAACCGCCCGGCGGCGTGGCGCGCGATTTGCTTGCCGCCGTCAATGCCACTTCCTGATCCGCAGTTGCACCTTCCCGTCGCGAATTGGCATCACGTCCGGGCTGTCGTCACCGACTTCGCTTGCAACCAGGTCGTTCAGGTGGCCGTTCATCGCGACCAGCAGTTCGCAATCTGACGGTTCGTTGTCGAAGCAACCGAGCGTAACCCCTGATGAAAGGGGTGCGCCGATTGTCACGGATTGGTGTTAAATGTACTTTGGTGCGCGTTCCGGCGCGCGCCCATGGGGACGCATCGGGTTCACGTAAACCCGGAGCGATAAACGGCACGCAGGACCGCTAACGAATCGGGCGCATCAGAACCCGATCGAACTGACGGCAGGATTCACTTGAATACCGAACCGCAAAGTTCTCGATACAGTCTCGGCCTCGCGGCGGAAGTCCTCGCGTCCGAGCAAAGCGTGCTGAGGCTGATCACGCGCAACACACCGCTGCCGGAACTGCTCGTCGAGGTCTGCCGGCGCGCCGAGGCGCTGCTCGGCGAAGGCGCGTCGTGCACGATCCTGCTGCTCGACGCGGACGGCGTGCACGTGCACGTCGGCGCCGCGCCGTCGCTGCCCGCGCAGTACAGCGCCGCGATCGAAGGCGCAACCATCGGGCCCGCCGCGGGCTCGTGCGGCACCGCGATGTACGAGCGCCGGATGATCGCCGTCGAAGACATCGAAACCGATCCGTTGTGGGCCGACTATCGGGCGTTCGCGCTGCCGCTCGGCCTGCGCGCGTGCTGGTCGGTGCCGTTCCTGGACGAGACGGGCACCGTGCTCGGCGCGTTCGCCGTCTATCACCGCGCGCCGCGGCGGCCCAGCGACACGGAAACCGACCTGCTGCGCGATATCGGCAACAGCGTCGGCCTCGCGGTGCACCAGGACTCGATCGCTCGTCAGCTCGTGCACAGCGAGGAGCAACACCGTCTCGTCGTCAACAGCCTGAACGAAGGGATTCTCATGTTGTCGCCCGACGGCGTGGTGATCGCGAGCAATCCGAGCGCGAACCGGATGATGCGCGTGAAGGGCGAGCTCGTCGGGCGCCGGCTGTCGAGCGTGATCCTGTACAAGCTGCGCGAGGACGGCACGCCGATCGCGCCTGACGATTGGCCGAGCCGGCTCGCGTTCACCACGGCCACGCCGCTGCTCGACTATTCGGTCGGCTTCGGGCTCGCGGACGGCGACATCATCTGGGTGCGCGGCAACGCGGTGCCGATCGTGAAGCCGGGCGAGACGCGGCCCGAGTCGGTGCTCGTGTCGTTTCACGACATCGGCCCCGTGCGCGAAGCGCAGCAGCAACTGCGCTACCTGGCGACGCGCGACGCGCTCACGGGCCTCTACAACCGGCGCTGGCTCTCCGAACGGATGCGCGAGCTGTTCGGCACGCACGATGCGACGGCCGGGCCCGCGCGCGTCGCGATCCTGTTCATCGATCTCGTCGGGTTCAAGAAGGTCAACGACACGGCCGGCCACGACGCCGGCGACGCGCTGCTGCGCAGCGTCGCGGCGCGCCTCGCGGCCTGCGCAGACGGGCGCCACGCGCTCACGCGCGTCGGCGGCGACGAGTTCGTGATCCTCGTCGACCAATGCGACGATCCCGACGAACTGTCCGCGCTCGCGCGCGAGGTGATCGACACGATCGCGAAACCGTTCGCGATCGCGAACAACGAGTACTGGCTCGGCGTGTCGATCGGGATCAGCGTCGCGCCGCGCGACGGCGACGATGCGGTCACGCTGATGCGCAATGCGGACTCCGCGATGTACGACGCGAAGCAGCGCGGCCGCAATCATTTCACGTTCTTCACCGCGCAACTGAACCTGCGCCTGCAGCGCCGCTTCGCGATCGAGCAGTCGCTGCGCCGCGCGATTTCGTCGGACGCGCTGCGGCTCGCCTACCAGCCGGTCGTCGACGCGCGCAGCGGCCGCACCGTCGGCGCCGAAGCGCTGCTGCGCTGGACGAGCCCCGAGCTCGGGCCGATGTCGCCGACGGAATTCATCCCGGTCGCGGAAGATACAGGGCTGATCGTGGCGATCGGCCAGTGGGTGCTCGAAACGGCCTGCCGGCAGGCCGCCGAATGGCGCCGCACGATCGCGCCCGACCTGATGCTGGCGGTCAACCTGTCGCCGCGGCAGTTCCACGAGGGCCTCGTCGAGTCGGTCGGCCGCTGCCTCGCGCAGACGCAGCTCGACCCGGGCGCGCTCGAGCTGGAGATTACCGAAGGACTGCTGATGAACGACACGGACACCGTGCTGCCGATGCTCGAGGCGCTCACGGACATGAACGTGCGGATCTCGGTCGACGATTTCGGCACCGGCTATTCGTCGCTCGCGTACCTGAAGCGGTTTCCGCTGCATAACCTGAAGGTCGACCGTTCGTTCGTGTCGGGCGTGCCCGATCATCGCGACTCGGTCGCGATCACGCAGGCCGTCGTCGCGATGGCGCATTCGCTCGGGATGAAGGTCACCGCGGAAGGTGTCGAGACCGAGGCGCAGTCGTGGTTCCTGCAGCAGATCGGCTGCGACATGCAGCAGGGCTACCTGTTCGGCCGGCCGCTCGATCCGGCCGACTACGCGCGCCGGCTCGTCACCGTGTAGGCGCTCAAGCGACACCGCCGCCGGGAGGACGCGCGGGCGGCGCATCGATCTCCACGCGATTCTTGCCGTCGTGCTTCGCGCGATACAGCGCGCGATCGGCCGCCTCGATCAGCGACGTCGTCGGCACGCCGGCGGCCGGCACGATGCTCGCGCCGCCGATGCTGATCGTCACGTAGCGGCCCGTCGACGAGTGCGCGTGTTCGAGCCGCAGCGCCTCGATCGCGAGGCGAATCTTCTCGCCGAGCAGCCGCGCGGCGCCCGGCGACGTGGCCGGCATCACGACCGCGAACTCCTCGCCGCCGAAGCGCGCGGCGAGATCGCCGGACTGCCCGAGACAGCGCTCGATGGTCGACGCGACCTGCTTGAGCACGCTGTCGCCCGATACGTGGCCGTACGTGTCGTTGTACAGCTTGAAGTTGTCGACGTCGATCATCAGCAGCGACAGCTCGCTGCGTTCGCGCGCGCCACGCCGCCATTCGGCGGCCAGATATTCGTCGAGATAGCGCCGGTTCGACAGCCCGGTCAGGCCGTCCGAATGCGTGAGGCGTCGCAGTTCGAGATTGGCCTCGAGCAGTTGCTGCTGCGATTGCCGCAGCGCGCGATAGGCCTCGTCGCGTTGCAGCAGGCTCATGTACGAACGCGAGTGATAACGGATCCGCGCGACCAGCTCGATGCGGTCGGGCAGTTTCACGAGGTAGTCGTTCGCGCCGGCCGCGAACGCGGCGCTCTTCACCACCGGCTCTTCCTGCGTCGACAGCACGATGATCGGCACGTCGCGCATCGCCGGATTCGCACGGTATGCCTTCACGAGGGTCAGCCCGTCGGTGCCGGGCATCACGAGATCCTGCAGGATCACCGTCGGGCGCGTCTCGATCGCGGTCGCGAGCGCGTCGTCCGAGCGCGGGCAGTAGTGGAAGTCGATGCCGTCCTCGTCGACGAGCGCGCGCCGGATGGCTTCCGCGACGATCGTCTGGTCGTCGACCAGCAGGACCATCGCGGGGGCGTCGGCGTGCGGCGTGGGGCCGGCGTCGAACGCCGCGTGCAGGCCGCCGGGCGGGCGGGAGAGGTCGCTGGTCATGATGGATGCCGGGTTGCGCCCTGGCCGCGTGGGGTGTGACGGGAGTTCATCGGGCTCAGATCCGCGCGAGGGCCGCCAGCTCGCCCGCGATGCGCTCGAGCGGCAGGATCGCGCGTGCCGCGCCGAGCGTCGCGGCCGCTTTCGGCATCCCGTAGACGGCGCTGGTCGCCTGGTCCTGCGCGATCGTGTGGTAGCCCTTCATGCGCAGTGCCTTCAGGCCGATCGCGCCGTCGCGTCCCATGCCGGTCAGCAGCACGCCGATCACGCGGCCCGGCCAGTGCTCGGTCAGGCTGTTGAAGAACACGTCGACCGACGGCCGGTACGGCGTGGCGGCCGGTTCGCGCGTGTATTCCAGCGTGCCGGCGCGCGTGATGCGCAGGTGATCGTCGGTCGCCGCGAGCAGCGCGACGCCCGGCTGCGGGCGGTCGCCTTCGCGCGCGACGCGCACGGTCAGCGGCGTCTGGCCGTCGAGCCATTGCGCCATCCCTTCGGCGAACGCGCGATCGACGTGCTGGACGATCACGATCGGCGCGCTGAAGTTGGCCGGCAAGCCGCCGAGGATCGACGCGAGCGCGCCGGGGCCGCCGGCGGACGCGCCGATCGCGATCAGCGGGCCGCCGCTCGCGCGCGTGGTCGTGCCGGCCGTGCGGACACCGCCGGGCGCGTCGAGCAGCCGGCCGATCTGGTCGATTTTCGCGAGCAGGAGTCGGGCGGTGTCGCCGGCCGCGCCTTCGCCGAGGCGGGGCGTGTCGACCGCGTCGAGCGCGCCGGCGCCCATCGCTTCGAACACGCGCCACGCGTTCGCGCCGATGCAGCTCGTCACGATCAGGATCGCGCACGGGCGCCCGGAGCGCATGATCCGCCGCGTCGCCTCGATCCCGTCGAACTTCGGCATGATCAGGTCCATCAGCACCACGTCGGGCGGTTGCGCGGCGCACATGTCGACGGCCTGCGCGCCGTCGGTCGCGACCCACAGCACGCGATGCTCGGGCCGGCGCGCGATCGCACGGCGCATCGCCTCGACGGCAAGCGGGAGGTCGTTGACGATGCCGATGTTCACAAGCGGGATACTCCGGTCGGTTCGTAGTGTTGGAGATGGGCCGGGTTCATGGAAGGCGGTGTCGGGTCGGCGCGGCCGAACGGTATCGGCGGGCGGACGGCACGGAATTCTTTTCGATTGGCAACGCCCCGCATGCTGTCATGCGGCGCGGGCGGCGGCAATCGAAAAAATTGCGCATTGCGTCGTTCTGACCCTTTCCTCTAGGGAGGGGCGGGCATTTTTGGCCTCTGTGCGGCGGAAAGACGGCGAGCGCGAGGGCTGGGTGCGGACCGGATCGACGGCTCGAGAGCGGGCGCGCGTTGTCTATCGCAAGTTTGCAGCCGGTGCCGATGCCGACGCAGTGCGTCTGCGGCGCGACGCAGCCACGCGCCGAAGACGCGGCCGCGCCGTCAATGGCTGCGCGCGTACCCCTGGATCAGCGCGCGCATCATCCCTTCGACGGTCGCGTCGAGCAGGTCGGCTTCCTGCTCGGATTCTTCCACGAGCGCGGCATAGGCGGTCGCGAGCGTCACACGGTCGACTTCATGGCGTTGTTCCATCAGCGTCACCATCCCGTCCTTCGCCAGATGAGCGGAGAACTCACGGCTGCCGATGGTCTGGAATACGTCAATCATGGCGGCTCTCCCCAACGTTGCCAATGCCTTCCAGTGTAGTCGGCGTACCGGCGCTCCGCCATGCGCGGCGGGAGCAGGGCGCGCGGCGCGGGGCGTTCCGGTCGGCACCTCTGAAAACACCGCCGCAACACCGGTGGCGCACCGCCATACCGGTTTCAACGTTTACCCGAAGCACCAAATTGTCGACTTTTTATCGATAAAGTCTCGTGCTAGATTTTGCGACCTGAAACTGGTCGAAACCGGGCGGGGCGGCGCATCTCCACGGCGTCGCGCATTCATCACAAGGAGGAGCAATGCTGGTGCTGATTGGGGTGCCGATCGTCGTGATCGGTTTCGCGCTGCGCTTCAACGCGCTGCTGGTGGTCACGATCGCGGGCCTTGCGACGGGGCTGGCGGGCGGGATGAATCTTGTCGACATCGTCAGCGCGTTCGGCAAGGCGTTCACGGACAACCGCTATATGGGGCTGATCTGGCTGACGCTGCCGGTGATCGCGCTGCTCGAGCGCAATGGCCTGAAGGAGCAGGCGAAGCGGATGATCTCGCGCGTGCAGGCGGCGACCACCGGCCGCGTGCTGATGCTGTATTTCGTGCTGCGCCAGGCGACCGCCGCGCTCGGCCTCACGTCGCTCGGCGGGCACGCGCAGATGGTGCGGCCGCTGATCGCGCCGATGGCCGAGGCCGCCGCCGTCAGCCAGCACGGCGAGCTGCCCGAGTCGGTGCGCCAGCAGATCCGCGCGCACGCATCGGCCGCCGACAACGTCGCCGTGTTCTTCGGCGAGGACATCTTCATCGCGATCCAGTCGGTTCTGCTGATCAAGGGCTTTCTCGAACAGAACGGCATCGCGATCGAGCCGCTGCACCTGTCGGTCTGGGCGATCCCGACCGCGATCGCCGCGCTGCTGATCCACTGCACGCGGCTCGCGCTGCTCGACCGCCGGCTGTCGCGCGGCTTCGGCGCCTTCGGGCGGGAGGGCGCGCGATGATCGGCCTCGAACCGCTCTATACGCTCGCCGGGCTGATGTTCGCCGCGTTCGCGTGCTTCAACCTGATGGATCGCACGAACCCGCGTCGCGTGTTCAATTTCGCGTTCTGGGCGATCTACGCGGTCACGTTCCTGTTCGGCGCGCTGCTGCCGCACTTCGTGATGGGCTGCCTCGCGATCGCGCTCGCGCTGATCGCGGGCTCGGGCAAGCTCGGACGCGGCAAGTCGGACGAAGCCGGCGACGCGGCGGCCGCGCGGCGCGACGCGAAGGCGCTGCGCTTCGGCAACAGGCTGTTCCTGCCGGCGCTGCTGATTCCCGTCGTCACGCTGATCGGTACGTTCGCGTTGAAGCTCGTGCCGTTCGTCGATCCGAAGAGCGTGACGCTGATCTCGCTCGTGCTCGGCACGCTCGTCGCGTTCGCCGCCGCGCTCGCGATGCTGCGCGATTCCCCGGTGCACGCGCTGAAGGAAGCGCGCCACACGATGGACGCGGTCGGCTGGGCCGCGATCCTGCCGCAGATGCTCGCGGCGCTCGGCGCGCTGTTCGCGGTCGCGGGCGTCGGCGGCGTGGTGTCCGGGCTCGTCAAGGACTGGGTGCCGATCGACTCGCCGTTCGCCGTCGTCGCCGCCTACACGGTCGGCATGGCGCTGTTCACGATGATCATGGGCAACGGGTTCGCCGCGTTCCCCGTGATGACGGCCGGCATCGGCCTGCCGCTGATCGTCCATCAATTTCACGGCAACCCGGCGATCCTCGGCGCGATCGGGATGCTGAGCGGCTTCTGCGGTACGCTGATGACGCCGATGGCCGCGAACTTCAACATCGTGCCCGCGGCGCTGCTCGAACTGAAGGACAAGAACGGCGTGATCAAGGCGCAGTGGCCGACCGCCGTGCTGCTGCTGGCCGTGAACACGCTGCTGATGTACGCGTTCGTATTCCGCTTCTGACGAGGTGCCCATGACCGACCGACTGACTCCCGAACTCGCATCGAAATTCGCGTCGCTCGCGCTCGCGCACCTGACCCGCGAATATCCGAACAAGCTCACGCATTCGCTCGAGGGCCCGCACGACGTGCAGGGGCCGCGCGCGCTGCACCCGATCTTCTACGGCAGCTACGACTGGCATTCGTGCGTGCACGGCTACTGGCTCCTGCTGCGCGTGCTCGAACGCTATCCGGCGCTGCCGGAAGCCGAGCGGATCATCGCCGTCGTCGACGCGCATTTCACCGACGCGAATGTCGCCGGCGAACGCGCGTACCTCGCGCTGCCGCACAACAGCGGCTTCGAGCGGCCTTACGGATGGGCGTGGCTGCTGGCGCTCTCAGCGCAGCTGGAGCGGCTCGCGCTGAAGGGTGTGGTGCCGCAGGCCGCCCGCTGGGCGAAGACGATGGCGCCGCTCACCGACCTGTTCGTCGCGCGCTTCGAGACCTTCCTGCCGAAGGCGACCTATCCGCTGCGCGTCGGCACGCACTTCAACACCGCGTTCGCGCTCGCGCTCACGCTCGACTTCGCGCGCGCGACGCAGCGCGACGGGCTCGCGGCGCTGATCGTCGATACGGCGAAACGCTGGCACCTGGGCGATGTCGCGTGCCAGGCGTGGGAGCCGTCGGGCGACGAATTCCTGTCGCCCGCACTGATGGAGGCGGAGCTGATGCGGCGCGTGCTGCCGGCCGGCGAATTCGACGGCTGGTTCGCGCGTTTCCTGCCCGATCTCGCGCGCGGCGAGCCGGCGACGCTGTTCGTGCCGGCGACGGTCAGCGACCGCAGCGACGGCAAGATCGCGCATCTGGACGGGTTGAACCTGAGCCGTGCGTGGTGCCAGCGCTCGCTTGCCGGCGCGCTGCCGGAAGGCGATGCGCGGCGCGCGAAGCTGCTCGATGCGGCCGACCGGCATCTCGCGAGCGCGCTCGCGCACGTGGCCGGCGACTACATGGGCGAGCACTGGCTCGCGACGTTCGCGCTGCTGGCGCTCGACGCGTAGTCGCTTCGACGGGGATTGCTGCGCCGGCTTTGCATCCGGCGCAACACCACTTTCCATCGGCCGAGCGGCGCAACCCGGCGACGAATCGATACACTGCCGCACCGGTTGCACGGGCCCCGGCAATCAGGCCCGACGAAGGAGACAGCACAAGATGGACACCCAACGCGCAGCGGTCGTCACGTACCGCGGCAATGCGATCGAGAACACGCACGTCGCCGATGTGGCGGTGGTGGATGCCGGCGGCAAGCTGCTGTTCAGGCTCGGCGATCCGTTCCGGACGACACTCGCGCGCTCGGCGGCGAAGCCGGCGCAGGCGCTGTCCGTGATCGAGACGGGCGCGCCGGAGCGGTTCGGTTTCGACGACGCGGACATCGCGCTGATGTGTGCGTCGCACAGCAGCGAGGAGCGGCACATCGCGCGCACGCGGGCGATGCTGGCGAAGGTCGACGCGCACGAGTCGGATTTGCGCTGCGGCGGCCATGCGCCGCTGTCGGACGCGGTGTACCGCTCGTGGATCAAGCGCGACTACACGCCGACCGGCGTGTGCAGCAACTGCTCGGGCAAGCACGTCGGGATGCTGGGCGGCGCGCGGGCGATCGGCGCCGCGATCGCCGACTACCATCTGCCGGAGCATCCGATGCAGGTGCGCGTGAAGCAGGTGGTCGCGAACGCGTGCGGCCTGCGCGACGACGAGGTCGACTGGGCGATCGACGGCTGCAACCTGCCGACGCCGGCGTTCCCGCTCGACCGCCTCGCGCGTCTTTACGCGTCGCTGGCCGACGGCGCGGATACGGTGGAAGCACGCGGCGCGGCGACGACCGATCGCGTGCGCGCGCTGGCGCGCATTCATCATGCGATGACGGCCCATCCGGAGCTGGTCGCCGGAGAAGGGCGCTACTGCACGGTGCTGATGGACGCGTTCGAAGGGCAGGTCGTCGGCAAGCTCGGCGCGGATGCGTGCTACGGGATCGGCATACGCGCGTCGGCGCGCACGCGGGAACTCGGCGCCGACGGCGCGCTCGGCATCTCGGTGAAGATCGAGGACGGCAACATCGACGTGCTGTACATGATGGTCAGCGAACTGCTCGAACGGCTGCGGATCGGCACGGACGCGCAGCGCGCGCGGCTTGCTGCATTCCACCGGCCGCGGATGCTGAACACGCAGGGCGTCGAGACCGGGCACGCGACGTTCCCGTTCGAATTGCAGCCTGCGTGAGGGTAGGTAACGCGTCGACAGGTCGATGCCGCATGCATGCGATGCGTGCGGCATCGGTATCTGCCTGCTGACCGGCGCGGCCGCTAAGCGCCCGCGTCGCGAATCTTCATCAGCTCGACTTCCGACAGCTCGCCGATGTGCGCGAGCTGGTCCGCGAGAAAGTCCTTCAGCACGCGCAGCTTCGCCGAGCTGCGCCGGTTCGCCAGATACGCGATGTAGATGTGCTCGCCCGTCAGCTTGTTGTGCAGCCGATAGCGCGGCAGCACGGCTTCGAGCCGGCCGCTCGCGAGCAGGTCGCGCACCAGCCAGATCTCGAACTCCGCGATGCCGAGCCCCGCGCAGGTCGCCTCCAGCAGCAGCTCCGAATGATCGGTGACGAGGTTGCCGGCCGGCAGCACGCTGTGCCGCGCGTCGCCGCGCACGAGTTCCCAGCGCGGATCGCCTTCGGGATGCACGTAGCGCAGGCAGTTGTGATGTAGCAGGTCGTCCGGCGTCGCGGGCCGGCCGCAGCGGTCGAGATAGCCGGGCGTCGCGCACAGGATGCTGTCGTTGCGCGACAGACGGTGGACGACCAGGTTGTCCAGATAGTTCTCGCCTTCGTGGATGTCGAGATCGTAACCGCCGGCGACGAGGTCGTTGTGGTTGTCGGTGAGCCGCACGTCGAGCTGGATCGTCGGGTAACGCGCGAGAAACGGCGCGATCAGCGGCGCGAGATGGCGGCGGCCGAACGCGACCGGCGCGGTGAGCTTCAGCGGGCCGCTCGGCTGCGCATTGAGCTCGGCGACGACGCGCAGCGTGTCGTCGAGATCGGCGATCAGCGTGACCGCGCGTTCCAGATAGATATGGCCGGCTTCGGTCAGCGTCACGCTGTGCGTCGAGCGATGCAGCAGCGCGACGCCGAGCGCCTCTTCGATCGCCGTGATCTTGCGCGCGACGGTGGACGTCGACACGTGCATCTCCTTCGCGACCGCGGAAAAACTCCCCATTTCGACCACGCGCACGAACGCGCGCATCGCGCCCAGGTGATCGAGGCCGGTGTCTCTCGGCATGGCTTTCATTCGTCTCTCATTGTTGCGTCCCACGCAAAACCGCTTTCGATAATACATAAGCGAGCTTCTTTATGCAAAGGCATAGAATGCGATCCCGTCGTCCCGGGAAGCGGCGAGCGCAGCTGTTTTCCGTTGGCGGCACGGGACAATTCTGGAGGGGACACCATGACGGCAAACGGCTTTCGCGTCGAAGCGGATCTTTTAGGGAAACGAAGCATTCCGAATGAGGTGTACTACGGCGTCCACACGCTGCGCGCCAAGGAGAACTTCGACATTTCGGGGCGCACGATCGCGTCGCTGCCGTACTTCGTCATGGCGCTCGCGGCCGTGAAGGAAGCCGCCGCCGATGCGAACTGCGAGCTCGGCCTCCTGCCGGCCGCGTATCGCGACGCGATCGCCGCGGCGTGCGTCGAGATCCGCGAAGGCCGGCTGCATGACCAGTTCGTGGTCGACATCATCCAGGGCGGCGCCGGCACGTCGACCAACATGAACGCGAACGAGGTGATCTGCAACCGCGCGCTCGAAATCATGGGGCATGCGCGCGGCCAGTACGAATACCTGCATCCGAACGAGCACGTCAATCTCGCGCAGAGCACCAACGACGTCTATCCGACCGCGATCCGGATCGCGACCTGCTTCGCGGTCGAGCATCTGCTCGAGGCGATGGCGCGCCTGCGCGATGCGTTCGCGGAGAAGGCCGACGCGTTCTCGGATCTCCTGAAGCTCGGCCGCACGCAGTTGCAGGACGCCGTGCCGATGACGCTCGGCCAGGAGTTCTCGACCTACGCAGTGATGGTGACGGAAGACATCGCGCGCCTGCAGGAAGCCGGCTGGCTGATGCGCGAGATCAATCTCGGCGCGACCGCGATCGGCACCGGCATCACCGCGCATCCGCAGTACGCGGAGAAGGCGCTGGCCGCGCTGCGCCGCATCACCGGCCTGGACCTGAGCACCGCGCCGAACCTGATCGAAGCGACGCAGGACTGCGGCGCGTTCGTGCAGATTTCCGGCGTGCTCAAGCGCATCGCGGTCAAGCTGTCGAAAATCTGCAACGACCTGCGGCTGCTGTCGAGCGGCCCGCGCGCCGGGTTCGGCGAGATCAACCTGCCGCCGGTGCAGGCCGGCTCGTCGATCATGCCGGGCAAGGTGAACCCGGTGATTCCGGAGGTCGTGAACCAGGTCGCGTTCGAAGTGTTCGGCAACGACCTGACGGTGACCTTCGCCGCCGAGGCCGGCCAGCTTCAGCTCAACGCGTTCGAGCCGGTGATCGCGAGCGCGCTGTTCCGCAGCTTCAGCCATCTGACTGCCGCCTGCACGACGCTCGCGGGCCGCTGCGTGAGCGGGATCACCGCGAACCCCGAGCGGCTGCGCGACACGATGGAGCGGTCCGTCGCGCTCGCGACCGCGCTGAACCCGTACATCGGCTACAAGCGCGCGACCGCCGTGGCCGCCGAGGCGCACGCGAGCGGCAAGTCGATCCGCGAAGTCGTGCTTGAGCGCGCGCTGATGACCGCCGCGCAACTGGACGAAGCGCTGCAGCCCGAAGCGCTGATCCGTCCGCGCGCGTACTGATTCCGGCCGCGCGGCGCCGGCGCATGCCGCCGGCGGCCCGCGCGCGCCCGTTACCGCAGCGCCCCGTCGACGGGCGCAACACATCAAGAAACGGAGACACACCATGAAGCACGTCAGCGAGCGCCCGGCCGACACGGCCGGCGGCGCGGATCCCCGTCATGCCGAGCGCGATGCGATGTTCGCGTCGCACGAAGCCGGCTATGCGAAACAGTTGAAGCCGCGCCACGTGCAGATGATCGCGATGGGCGGTGCGATCGGCACCGGCCTCTTTCTCGGCGCGGGCGGCCGCCTGCAGAGCGCGGGCCCCGCGCTGGCGGTCGTGTATCTCGTGTGCGGCATATTCGCATTCCTGATCATGAGGGCGCTCGGCGAGCTGGTGATGCACCGGCCGACCAGCGGCGCGTTCGTGTCCTACGCACGGGAGTTCATGGGCGAGCGCGCGTCGTTCGTCGCGGGCTGGATGTACTACCTGAACTGGGCGACCACCGGCATCGTCGACATCACCGCGGTCGCGATCTACATGAAGTACTGGGCCGCGTTCTCGGACGTGCCGCAGTGGGTGTTCGCGCTCGGCGCGCTCGGCATCGTGTCGGTGATGAACATGATCGGCGTGAAGGTGTTCGGCGAGATGGAGTTCTGGTTCTCGATCGTGAAGGTGGGCACGCTCGCGCTGTTCCTCGGGGTCGGCGCCGTGTTCCTCGCGAGCGGCCATCCGGTCGCCGGCCAGATGCCGGGGCTGCACCTGATCGCGGATCACGGCGGGATCTTTCCGCACGGCATCCTGCCGGCGGTGCTGATCGTGCAGGGCGTCGTGTTCGCGTATGCGAGCATCGAGCTCGTCGGCGTCGCGGCGGGCGAGACCGCCGATGCGCGCAAGGTGCTGCCGAAGGCGATCAACAGCGTGATGTGGCGTATCGCGCTGTTCTACGTGGGTTCGGTCGTGCTGCTGACGATGCTGCTGCCGTGGACCGCGTACAGCGCGCACGAAAGCCCGTTCGTGACGTTCTTCGGCAAGCTCGGCGTGCCGTACGTCGGCACGGTGATGAACGTCGTGGTGCTGACCGCCGCGCTGTCGAGCCTGAACTCCGGCCTCTATTCGACCGGGCGCGTGCTGCGTTCGCTCGCGATGGGTGGCTCGGCGCCGCGCTTCGTGTCGCGGATGAACGCGCGCGGCGTGCCGTACGGCGGGATCCTCGTCACGGTCGCGGTCAACGCGATCGGCGTGCCGCTCAACTACATCGTGCCGGCGCAGGCGTTCGAGATCGTGCTGAACATGGCGTCGCTCGGGATCATCACGACCTGGGGCTTCATCGTGATGTGCCAGATCCTGTTCCGCCGCGCGGTCAATCGCGGCGAGCTGAGCCCCGTGTCGTTCCGGATGCCCGGCGCACCGTTCACGTCATGGCTCACGCTCGGGTTTCTCGTCAGCGTGCTGGTGCTGATGGCGTTCGATTACCCGGGCGGCACGTGGACCGTCGGGATGATTCCGCTGGTCGTGCTCGCGCTCGTGATCGGCTGGAAGCTCGCGAAGCGCGGTACCGCGCGAGAGCGGGCAAGCGCCGCACCGGCCATCGCCGATCCGGCGAGCAACGTCTGAGGATGTCTGATGATGCGCACGGGCGGGTCGACTGCCCGCTGCGCTCAGTTCGATCCGACGCGCGCGCCGACCCAGCGGCTGAAGTCGGCTGCCATCGGCGCGGTGAGTTCGTGGCCGGTGTCGTAGAGGCGCGTGTCGTGCGCGACGCCGAGCGCCGTCAGCTTTGCGTCGGCCGTATTGGCCCACGCGAGCGGCAGCTTGTCGTCGAAGCGGCCGTGCATCACCAGCGCGTGCAGCCGGCTCAACGCATCGCGCGACGCGATCAGCGGATCGATCTCGGGCAGGATGCGCCCGCACAGCACCGCGAATGCGGCCACGTCGGCCGGCGACGTGAGCGCGACGCTCGCGCTCATGATGCCGCCCTGGCTGAAACCGGCGATCACGGCGGGCAAGTCGGAAACGCCGGGCGCGCCGGTGTCGGCGTCCGGCGCGCGCAGCGCACGCAGCAGCGCGATCAGCTGCACACGGCTCGCCTCCGCGCGGGCTGCATCGATTTCCGGGCCGTTCGGGCCGAAGCGCACCGGAAACCATGCATGCTGGTTGGGGCCGAATGTCAGCGGCCCGCGCACGAAAGCGATTTCGATGCGCGGATCGATCGTGCCGGCCAGATTCAACAGATTGGTTTCGTTGCCGCCTACGCCGTGCAGCAGCAACAGGCGGCCCGCAGGGCGGCCGGCGGCCGGGCGCAGCCGGTACTGGAGGCCGGATTCGGCGTCGGTGGTCAGCGGCAGGACGTCGGTCATCGCGTGGGTCCGGTAGGGGAATGAGCCGTCAGTCTAGAACGCGCGGACGGCGACGTGAATCGCCGGCTGGCGATTGATTGTTTCCTGTCTGGAGTGAATGCGGGCCCGCGGTGTCGAATATTGGGGGCAGCTACTTGTGTCATGGACGAGGAAATTTGCCGGTAGGCGACTGGTTATGGTCAATATGCCGGCCGGGTGACTCGTCATCGCAACCCATAGTTGATAAAATAGATACGTTTTGTAGATACATGGGGTGGGGAGATGGAGACTGCCAAGATTTTCAAGCATGGTGGATCGCAGGCCGTCCGCTTGCCGAAGGATTTCCGCTTCGATACAACGGAGGTCCGGATTCGTCGGCACGGCGCGTCTGTCATTCTCGAACCGGTGCCGCAAGACTGGGCATGGCTGACACCGTTGATCGGCCCGGTTGACGCCGATTTCGAGGCCGCCGCGGCAACCGAGCCTGCCGCTCAAGAGCGTCCAGGGCTGGACGTGTTTGAATGAAGTTTCTGCTGGATACCCATGCGGTAATCGCCATTCTGAAAGGCGACCAGGCCATGCTGGCCCGATTGCGTAGCCATCAACCTGCAGATTTCGGAATTCCCGCGATCGTCGCGCATGAACTCTATTACGGGGCGTACAAGAGTCAGAGAGCGGCAGCGAATCTGGCACGCGTCGAGGGGCTTCAGTTCGAGGTCGTGTCGTTCGATGCGGAAGATGCGCAGCATGCCGGCGAAATTCGTGCGCAACTGGCCGCGGTGGGAACACCGATCGGGCCATACGATGCATTGATCGCAGGACAGGCGCGAGCGCGACGCCTAGTGCTTGTCACGCACAACACGCGCGAGTTTGAGCGGATTTCGGAGTTGCAGGTCGAGGATTGGCTCGCGGCGGCGCGCGAAAACTGACCGCAGTGCAAGTCATGTGGCAATCGGCGCGGATGGCAATCGCGAGCGGCCGGGCTCGCAGGGGCGGTATCGCGCTCGATCCGTGAGCGGCGATGACCGGGCCGGTGAAACGCCGTGCGTCATTGAATTCGCTATCGTGCGTAAAGGGCTGCATGAGGGCTGCATGACCGATCCGCTTCGCAAGATAATGCGCAAACGTTTTACCGGTATTCGACCGGATTGAATTGCCGGATCGTGAATAGAAGAATAAATATCCGGATTCGTTTGTTGTACGCTGCCGGGCAGCCCAGGCTGGCCATACAGGCTGGAGATTAACGGCCGATCCAGGAAAAACTTTAGGATTTCCTCGCCGCAATTGACCATTGCGATTTCCTCAATGACCGATTGATTTTCAGTCATCGGACAGTCATACACCATCCCCGATAATTCGGCGCTCATATTCTTTCAATAGACCAAAGGGCGATCGAAGCCGGATCGCTGCGGGGAGCTGTACTCATGACCATCCGTCATCGCATTACGCTGCTAGTCGTCCTGACGTTTTTCGCGCTGTCCGCGATCGGCGTGTACGCCGTGTACCAGACGCGCAAGAGCGCGTCCGAGGTGCGTCAGGTTACCCAGGGAATCGTGCCGAGCGCGCTCGCGTCGGCGGATCTCGTCGCCGATGTGAAGAACATCCAGATCGCGACGATGACGCTGGTGTACGCGCCCGACGCGAACACCGCCGCGCAGGCGCGCGACGAGCTGAAGGCAAAACAGGCCGCACTGCGCGCGGCGCTCGACGCGCAGGCGAAGTCGGCGGTCGGGCAGGCGCAGCAAGGACTCGTCGCGCAGGCGAACGACAGCGCCACGAATTACTTCGCGGCGATCGACGACACCGTGAAGATGAAGGCCGACGGCAAGCCGGAGATGGCGCAGGCGTACCTGTTCGCGAACGTCGCGCAGTATCGCGACGAGCTCGAAAGCATCGTCGACACGCTGCGCGTCGAGAAGAATCGCCAGAAGGACGACGCGATCCGCGCGCTGAACGGCATGCTGTCGACCACGGCGACCGCGATCGCGGCGGTCGCGGGCACCGTCGTCGTGCTGCTGACCGCGCTCGGCTTCGTGCTGTACCGCCAGATCGCGCGCCCGCTGATCGGGATGCAGACGGCGATGAGCGAGATTGCGACGAGCCAGGACTTCACGCGCCGCGTGCCGGTGGGCCGGATGGACGAGATCGGTCATTCGATCGTCGCGTTCAACGGGATGATCGAGAAGATCCAGGAGAACGCCGCGCAACTGAAGCAGAAGACGGCCGACATCCAGGCGATGCTGCAGAACATGCAGCAAGGGATCCTGACCGTCGTCGAAGGCGGCGTCGTGCATGCGGAGTATTCGGCGTACCTCGAGACCATCTTCGAGACGAGCGACATCGCCGGACGCGACCTGATGGCGCTCGTGTTCGACGAGTCGAGCATCGGCGCCGACGCGCGCTCGCAGGTGGAGGCGGCCGTGCATGCGTGCCTCGGCGAGGACAGCATGAACTTCGCGTTCAACGAGCACCTGCTCGTCAACGAAGTTGCCAAGCGGATGCCGGATGGCCGCGAGAAGTGGCTCGACCTGAGCTGGTCGGCGATCACCGACGAGACCGACACGGTCGTGCGGCTGATGCTGTGCGTGCGCGACGTGACCGAGATCCGCGAGCTGACCGCGCAGGCCGGCGAGCAGCAGCGCCGCCTCGAGATGATCGGCGAGATTCTGTCGATCAGCCAGGACAAGTTCCATGACTTCGTGCACAGCGCGAAGGGCTTCCTCAGCGAGAACGAGCGGATGATCCGCCAGCACGAACGCGCGGATCACTCGATCGTCGCGGCGCTGTTCCGCAACATGCACACGATCAAGGGCAATGCGCGCACGTACAGCCTTCAGCACCTGACCAACATCGTGCATGAAGCGGAGCAGGCATACGAATCGCTGCGCCGCGCGGACAGCGGCCCCGACTGGAACCGCGATGCGCTGATGGACGATCTGGCCCGCGTGCGCGAGGCGGTCGACCACTACGCGACGATCAACGCGGTCACGCTCGGCCGCCACGGCGAGCCGGCGGGGCCGGGCGGCGGCGACTACCTGATGGTCGAGCGCGCGCATATCCGCGAGAGCCTGCGCATGCTCGATGGCGCCGATCCGGCGAACGCGGGCGACTGGCTCGCGGCGCGCGATTCGGTGCGCCGCCTGCTGAGCCAGTTCGGCACGCAGGGCATCGGCGACGCGCTGGGCGGCGTGATCGAATCGCTGCCGTCGCTCGCGGCCGAACTCGGCAAGCCGGCGCCCGTCGTGCATATCGACAGCAACGGCCATCGCGTGCGCAGCGAGATCGGCGCGACGCTGAAGAACGTGTTCATGCACCTGCTGCGCAACGCGATCGACCACGGGATCGAAACGTCCGACGAGCGTCGCGCGGCCGGCAAGCCGCCGGCCGGCAAGATCGACATCGCGGTCGACGTCGAGAACGGTGCGCTGCGGTTCGTGCTCGGCGACGACGGCCGCGGCCTCGCGCTCGACCGGATTCGCGGGATCGCGCGCGAGCGCGGGTGGATCGACACCGGCAACGAAGCCGCGCTGACCGACGAAGCGGTGGCCGAACTGATCTTCCGTCCGGGCTTCTCGACCGCGCGTGCCGTGACCGAAGTGTCCGGGCGCGGCGTCGGGATGGATGCGGTGCGCAACTTCCTGAAGCGCGACGGCGGCGACATCGCGCTGCGCTTCACCGACGATCGCGTCGGCTCGCCGTATCGCGCGTTCGAGACGATCGTGTCGCTGCCGGCGCGCTTCGCGGCGGACGGCGCCGCACACCACGCCGAGCCGCATGCGCGCGCCGGCATCGCGAACGTCGACGCGGCGGAGTGATCGTGCAAGCATGGATGATCCCGATCGGCGCCGCGCTGGCGGGTGGCCTGGTGGTCGCGGCAATCGCCGCGATCGTGTGTCGCGTCACGCGAGCGCGGCTCGTTGCCGCGTTCACGCGTGAAGCGGATGCGTTGCGCGATGCGCTCGGCGCGGCCGATGCGTGTGCCGCCGAAGCCGTCGCCGCGCAGACGGAAGCGGCGCAGGCGTGGACGCGCCGCGAGGCGGAGTTCGAGGAAACGCTCGCCCGCGACGCGGCGGGCGCCGGCGAGCAGCGCGATGCGCTGCAGGCGCTCGCGGCCGAGCGCGCGGCACTGGCGCAGCAGGCGACGAAGCTCGCCGACGAAGCGGCGCGGTTGCGCGGGCTGGCCGGCACGTTCGAGCGCTGGCACGAGCAGATGATCTCGCTGACCACGCAGAACCAGGACATGCGCGCGAAGAACCAGGAACTGTCGGCGATCGTTGCGCACGTGTCGATCGTGTCGCTGAACGCGTCGATCGAGGCTGCGCGCGCGGGCGCGGCCGGACGCGGCTTCTCGATCGTCGCGAGCGAGGTGCGCGGGCTCGCCGCGCGCTCGCAGCAACTGTCGAACAGCTATCGCGACAGCCTGAACCGCAACGATCTCGTGACGGCCGCGACGTTCCAGGACATCCAGGCCGGCGGCAAGATGATCACGGCCGCGCTGGCGACGCTCGAGACGCTCGCCGGGCAACTGCATGCGCGGCTCGAAGGAGCGGCGGCGTGATCAGCGCGCAGGCCCGGGCCGGTTTCGAGCGGATCTTTTTCGATGCGGCGCGCACGCGGCTCGCGTCCGGCGGCGCCTGCGAGATCCGGCCGGCCGCGGGCGAGGCGCACGACGCGTCGCACGATCCGTCGCGCATGAAGTCGCGCACGACGCCGACGGTGTCCGAGCACGTCGTTGTCCTGACGATCTCGGCGCTGCATTTCCGGCTGCTGCTTGCGCTGCGCTTTCGCGACGATGCGCCGACGCGCCGTCATTTCGCCGCGGCCGCATCTGGCGCGAGCGCGCAGCGGCCGCTACCCGAGGCGTTCATGGAAGTCGCGAACCTGTGTTGCGGCGCGATCAACCAGGCGCTGACCGCGCCGTTCCCCGATCTCGGGATGTCGACGCCTTACCTGCTGAGCGGCGCGAGCATCGACTACCTGCCGGCGCTGCATCCCGATCACGTGGCCGCGTACGACGTGACGCTCGACGGCGACGTGCGGATCGGCGCGACGCTGTGCGTGTGCGCGAACGCGCCCGTCGATTTCCACGTGCCGGAAGCGGCGAGCGTGGACACGGGCGGCGAGCTCGAACTGTTTTGACCGATTCAGAGGGCTTCACGAGATGACCGTAGACCAACCCGTCAGCAAGGTGCTCGTGCTCGACGACAGCCCCGCGCATGCGGCGACGATCAAGCGCTTCTGCGACGAGCACAACCTCGTCGGCCTGACCGTGCGGCGCAACCGGCTGCTGAAGGTGCTGCGCTCGAACATCGATCTCGGCGCGATCCTGCTCGCCGAGGACTACGGCGGCTCGCCGGCCGAGAGCGCGATCGTCGCGACGCAGATCGATGCGTTGCGGCCGGAGCTGCCGATCATCCTGCGCCGTGCGTCGGACGCGTCGCGCGACGGGCTGCCCGACGCGCTCGCGCGCGTCGCGTGCGCGGCCTACGTCGCGGACGACATGACGCCGCTCGCGCGCGCGATCGGCGAATACCTGTTCGGCCGCGACTATCCGAACGCGCTCGTGCGCGGCATCTCGGAGATCACCGAGGCGCGGCTCGACAGTCTGTTTCCGGGCATGACGATCGAGCGCGACACGCCGTGCATCGTGCGCGACCAGATCATCTTCGGCGAAGTGTTCAGCCTGATCGCGCTCGAAAGCGCGTGGTGCCGCGGCTACATGCTGCTGCAGACGAGCGAGCAGCCGCTGCTCGACATGATCGGCGGCACGCGCGACGACGGCCGCGCGCCCGATTTCCGCGACGTGAACAGCCTGCTCGGCGAGCTGACCAACCTCGTGTGGGGCGCGTTCAAGAACCGCTATCTCGGCGACGCGGAGGCACTCGCGCGCCATCCGGTGCAGGTGCCGCTCGTCGTCAATCACAAGCAGAAGTTCATTTCGTTCGGCGGCGACTGTCCGCAGCTCTGTTTCAAGTACCGGATGACCGACCGCGCATCGGGGCGGTCGGTGCAGCTCGATCAGCGTTTCGTGTTCAGCCTGAGCTGGTCGCCGGAGGATTTCCGCGAATCGGTGCAGGACGTGGGGCCGATGGTCGAATCGGGCGAACTCGAACTGTTTTGAATGTTGAAGTAGTCACAACGAAAGGGGAACACGGCATGGCAAAGATTCTGGTGGTCGATGATTCGGGCACGGTGCGCGATGAAGTCGCGGGTTTCCTGCGCAATCACGGGCTCGACGTCGCGACAGCGGTGGACGGCAAGGATGGGCTCGCGAAGCTCAAGGCGACGCCCGGCGTGCGCCTCGTGATCAGCGACGTGAACATGCCGAACATGGACGGCCTGACGATGGTCGAGAAGATCCGCGGCGAACTGGCGAACGCGTCGGTCAACATCGTGATGCTGACGACCGAAAGCAGCCCGGCGATGAAGGAGCGCGGCAAGGCGGCCGGCGTGAAGGGCTGGATCGTGAAGCCGTTCAAGGGCGATGCGGTGCTCGACGCGCTGAAGAAGCTCGCGGGCTGAAGCGCGGCCGGGCCGGCGCGGAAACCGGCTCCACGGACCTCCCCGTTGGACTATATTGGTGCGTTATCGCATCGTTGTTTTTTCGAATGGGGGCGTCATGGACTCGAATCCCGCTTCAGAGGAACCCATCCTGCTGCGTGAAGACCACGACGGCGTCGTCACGCTGCGGCTGAACCGACCGCAGCAGTTCAATGCGTTGTCGGAGGCGATGCTCGCGAGCCTGCACGACGCGTTCGAATCGCTGGCCGCCGATCCGCACGTGCGCTGCGTCGTGCTCGCCGCGCAGGGCAAGGCGTTCTGCGCGGGCCACGACCTGCGGCAGATGCGCGGCAAGCCCGAACTCGATTACTACCGCACGCTGTTCGCGCAATGCAGCCGCGTGATGCTCGCGATGCGCGCATTGCCGGTGCCGGTGATCGCGCGCGTGCAGGGGATCGCGACGGCGGCCGGCTGCCAACTCGTCGCCGCGTGCGACCTCGCGATTGCGGCCGACACCGCGCGCTTTGCCGTGTCGGGCATCAACGTCGGGTTGTTCTGTTCGACGCCGGCCGTCGCGTTGAGCCGCAACGTCACCGCGAAGCGCGCGTTCGACATGCTCGTGACCGGGCGTTTCGTCGATGCGGCGACGGCCGCCGCGTGGGGGCTCGTCAACGAGTCCGTGCCCGAGGACGCGCTCGATGCGGCTGTCGCGCGCAAGGTCGCGGAGATCGTCGCAAAGAGCCCGGCCGCGGTGCGCTACGGCAAGCAGATGTTCTACCGACAGCGCGAGTTGCCGCTCGACGAAGCGTATGCGTATGCGGGCGACGTGATGGCGCGCAACATGATGGAAGAGGATGCCGGCGAAGGGATCGATGCGTTTCTGGAGAAGCGCAAGCCGACGTGGCGGTCGTAGCGCGGCCTCGTTCGCCTGCGTTCCGAGCACGCCGCAAAAACAAACGGGCCGCTTGCAACGCGGCCCGCAAATGGATCCGGATGCGCCACGACACGACAGCGTGCCGCCGCATCCGTGACCGCCGTGACCGCCATCAACGCCCGTGGCTGCCCGTACGCAGCACCGGCTGCACCGCCGACGCGCCCGGCGGCACGATCACGACCGGCACGCGGCGCGCAAGCGCGCACATCAGCTCGTAGCCGATCGTGCCGCTGGCTTCCGCGACATCGTCCACCTTCACCTGATCGCCCCACAGCTCGACGCTCGACCCAATGCCCGCGTTCGGGCACGGCGTCAGGTCGACGGTCAGCATGTCCATCGACACGCGGCCGACGACGCGCGTCATCACGCCGTCCACCGCGATCGGCGTGCCGGTCGGCGCGTGGCGCGGATAGCCGTCCGCGTAGCCGCACGCGACTACACCGATCCGCATCGGCCGGTCCGCGGTGAAGCGGCGACCGTAACCGACCGTCTCTTCCGGCGCGAGCGTCTGCACGCCGATGATCTTGCTGGTCAGCATCATCGCGGCCATCAGCGGCGTGTCGGCGATGTGCCGCGCCGCGCCGGTCGGCGACGCGCCGTACAGGATCGTGCCGGGCCGCACCCAGTCGCGGTGCGCGCGCGGATGCCACAGCACGGCCGCCGAATTCGATGCCGAGCGCTCGCCCGGAATCCCGGCCGTGGCCGCATCGAACTGATCGAGCTGCCAGTCGACTTCGCCTTCGTCGGCGTTCGCGAAATGCATCATCAGCGTGATCTTGCCGATCGACGGCGCGGCCGCCGCGCGTTCCCACGCGGCGCGGAACGCGTGCGGCCGGTAGCCGAGCCGGTTCATCCCCGAGTTCATCTTCAGCTGGATGTCGACCGGCTGCCGCGGCTTCGCGGCGATCAGCAGGTCGAGCTGTTCGTCGCAGTGCACGGCCACCGTCAGCCGGTGGCGATCGGCCAGTTCGACGTCCGCCGGCTCGAAGATCCCTTCGAGCAGCAGCACCGGCTTGTCCCAGCCAAGCTCGCGCACGCGCACGGCTTCGTCGAGATCGAGCAGCGCGATGCCGTCGGCGGCCGCGAGGCCCGGATAGATCCGTTCGATCCCGTGACCGTATGCGTTGGCCTTGATCACGGCCCACACGCGCGATTGCGCGGCGGTGCGGCGGATGAAGTCGAGGTTGTGGCGGACGGCGTCCGGACGGACATGGGCGACGATGGGACGGGGCATGGGCAGGCTCGGGTCGAAAAGTCGTTCGGCGCGCGCGGCGGTGCGGCGCCGGTCGGGCAGAGTGGCGCGGCGATGCGCCAAGCCAGTGTTGAGCGCTATCTTATTGGTGTTCGACCAGTTTTAATTAACGTATTTATCGGTGATTTGGTGGAATTTTAGGTGCCGGATCCGTGCTGCCGCGGGCGTCAGCATCGCGCACGGCCGAGTCCCCCGTCTAGAAAACCGGTGCCCGAACAGCACGGCCCGATGCTAAGCTCTGCGCGACCCTGTCATTGATCAATGTAATCATAAAGGAGGAGACCTGGATGACCACGTCCCAGCTGTGCCTGTTCATCGTCGCGCTGTTGCCGTTCCCGCTGACGTTCCTGGTCAAGGGCCGCAAGGGCTACGACAACCACACGCCGCGCGAGTACCTGGCGAAGCTCGAAGGATGGCGCGCGCGGGCGCAGGCCGCCCACCAGAATGCGTGGGAAGCGCTCGCGTTGTTCACCGCCGCGCTGGTGGTCGCCTGGCACAACGGCGCGAATGCGCACCACGTCGACCAGATCGCGATGGGGTTCGTCGCGATCCGCGTCGCCTACACGCTGATGTACCTGCTGAACTGGGCGGCGCTGCGCTCGCTCGTGTGGTTCGGCGGAATGGTGTGCGTCGTCGCGCTGTTCTTCGCGGCGCCGTGACGGCGGCGTGAAGGGCGGAGCTCGCGCCTCGTTTTCTCCGATTTATCCCCCCGGCCGGCGCGGGGTTTCTCTCGATGCGTTGACCGTTCAGCATGTTGTTGTCGTAGTACCCGCATTGACAACACATGTTGCGTTAATGTTTAATTCAACATCGCATGTTGCGGTGCGGGCCGACCTCGTCTTTCCCTCGACAGCCGGCCGCTTACATCGCCCGATCATGCGGCGAACAAAGCATTCCTGAACCACGTGTCCTGAACGAAACCGAACCACGCGACATGCCGCTTTCCCTTTCCCCCGTCATCGCCGGCACGCCGTTCGACATCGGCGTGCGCCTCGGCGAGCTTGCCCGGCCTGTGTTCGACGAATACATGCAGCAGAGCAGCGCATGGCAGGCCGTGCGCCGCTGGCGCGGCCATCCGTTCGTCGCCGCGCTGCGGCAGGCGGCGCGCGCCGCATACCCCGATCTCGTCGCGGAACTGGACGGGATCGCGGCGGGCGTCGGCTGGCCGGCCGCCGACATCTTCCTGTGGAACTGCCGCGGCGAACTGATCCACAACGCGCCCGACGGCTGCACGACACTCGCCGCGCGCGATGCTGATGGCACGCGCTGGATCGCGCACAACGAGGACGGCGATCCGTACCTGCGCGAGCGTTGCCTGCTGGTCGACGTGCAGCCGCAGGGCAAGCCGGGCTTCATCAGCTTCTATTACCCGGGCTCGCTGTCCGGGCATACGTTCGCCGCGAACCGCGCGGGCATCGCGCAGGCGATCAACAACCTGCGGATCCTGACGCCGGCGGCCGGCGTGCCGCGGATGATCCTCGCGCGCGCGGTGCTCGACGCGACGTCGCTCGATGCGGCCGCCGACGTGCTGCGCACGCATGCGCGCGCGAGCGGCTTTCACCACACGCTCGGCGCGACCGGCGATGCGCGGCTGCTGAGCATCGAGGCGAGCGTCGCGCGGTGCTCGGTCGTCGACGTCGCGCGGCTTGCTGGCCATGCCAACCATCTCGTGCATCCCGGCTGCGAAGCTGAAGCGCAGATCGTCACGCAATCGTCCGGCGATCGCCAGCGCCGCGTCGATGCGCTGACACCGGGCATCGACACGATCGACGAAGCCGCGCTGCTGCACGTGCTCGGCGATCGCGCACCGGAAGGGCTGCCGATCTATCGCGACGATCCGGCCGATCCCGACGACGAGAACACGCTGGCGACCGCGGTGTTCGCCATTCGCGACGCAGCGATCGACTTCACCATCCATCAACACGGCACGCAGCGCTTCGCGACGCGCATCGTGCCATCCGCGCACGCGCGCCGCGCGTCCTGATCCATGAGGCAACGCATGACGACCGTTTTCCATCGCGCTCCACGCGCGACCTTGCCCGTCGCCGTCGCAGGCGACGGCATCGAGATCATCGATTCGACCGGCAAACGCTACATCGACGCGTGCGGCGGCGCGGCCGTTTCGTGTCTCGGCCACAGCAACCAGCGCGTGATCGACGCGATCAAGCGGCAGGTGCAGCAACTGCCGTACGCGCATACGTCGTTCTTCACGACCGACGTAGCCGAGGAACTGGCCGACCGGCTCGTCGACGCAGCGCCCGCCGGCCTCGAACACGTGTATTTCGTGTCGGGCGGGTCCGAGGCGATCGAAGCCGCGTTGAAGCTCGCGCGCCAGTATTTCGTCGAGAAGGGCGAGCTGCAGCGCCGTCACTTCATCGCCCGCCGCCAGAGCTATCACGGCAACACGCTCGGCGCGCTCGCGATCGGCGGCAACGCATGGCGGCGCGAGCCGTTCCTGCCGCTGCTGATCGAAGCGCACCACGTGAGCCCATGCTATGCGTATCGCGACCAGCATGCGGGAGAAACCGACGAAGCGTATGCGCAGCGCCTGGCCGACGAGCTCGAGCAGAAGATCGTCGAACTCGGCGCGGAAAACGTCGCGGCGTTCGTCGCGGAAACGGTGGTTGGCGCGACGGCCGGCGCGGTGCCGCCGGTGCGTACCTACCTGAAGAAGATTCGCGCGGTGTGCGACAAGTACGGTGTTCTGATGATTCTCGATGAAATCATGTCGGGGATGGGGCGCACGGGTTACCTGTTCGCATGCGACGAGGACGAAGTCGCGCCCGATCTGCTGACGATCGCGAAAGGGCTCGGCGCGGGTTACCAGCCGATCGGCGCGACGCTGGTGAGCGACTGCATCTACCGGACGATCGTCGACGGCTCGGGGTTCTTCCAGCACGGCCACACGTATCTCGGCCACGCGACCGCCTGTGCGGCCGCGCTCGAGGTGCAGCGGGTGATCGCCGAAGAGAAACTGCTCGACAACGTGAAGGCGCGCGGCGAGCAACTGCGTGCGTCGCTGCGCGCGCATTACGGCGCGCATCCGCATGTCGGCGACGTGCGCGGCCGCGGGCTGTTCGTCGGCGTCGAGCTCGTCCGCGATCGCGACAGCAAGGCGACGTTCGATCCCGCATTGAAGCTGCATGCGGCGGTCAAGCGCGAGGCGATGCAGCGCGGCCTGATGGTGTATCCGATGGGCGGCACGATCGACGGCGTGAACGGCGATCACATCCTGATCGCGCCGCCGTTCGTCTGCACCGCGCAGCAGATCGATACCATTGTCGAACGGCTGTCCGGCGCGATCGATGCGGCGCTCGCATCGGCCGGCGCGTGAACCACGACCTCACCGAGTCCCGACCATGACAGACAGACTGCCTCCCTTCGATCCCGCATCGGCCACCGACGAACAGAAGGCCGTGCTGGCCGACATCCTCAGCGGCCCGCGCGGCAACCTGAACGGGCCGTTCCTCGGCTGGATCGCGAGCCCCGAGCTTGCCCAGCACGCGCAGCGGCTCGGCGCGTTCTGCCGCTATCGCACGGGCCTGCCGCTGCGCCTGTCGGAGCTCGCGATTCTCGTGACCGCCGCGCGCTGGCGCTCGCAGGCCGAGTGGCACATCCACTATCCGATCGCACTCGATGCCGGCGTGCCGGCCGCGACGGCCGATGCAATCCGGCGCGGCGTCACGCCGGCGTTCGAATCGGACGACGATGCGCTGATCCATGCATTCGCGACCGAGCTGTACGACACGCAACGCGTGAGCGATGCAACGTTCGCGCGCGCGCAGGCGCGTTTCGGCCACGAGACCGTCGTCAACCTCGTCGCGCTGCTCGGCTATTACGCGCTCGTCGCGATGACGCTCAACACGTTCGGTATGCGCGCAGACGGACAAACTGATTTGCCGTTTCCGGAATAATCGCCGCATACGCGTGCGTCGAGGGATGCGACGCGCGCAGTCCGATTGCGCCGAAAAGCCCGTCAGCACGGGCTTTTCGGCGTTTTGGCGTGACACGATCGACATCCTCGCCGCGTCTTGCTGACGCACATCGCAGCGCCTACGCGTCAGCGCAGAAAATTTTCCCCGTACCTAGAATTTCTGCAAAACGCTTACGGGGGATGTATCGATGCGGTGGGTCATGTTGATCGTGTTCATTGCGTGTGTGATTCATACGCACCGGCGCGGCAAGGTTCGGCACAGGTTGTTCAGGCAACTATCCGATCACTCGACCTTCACCGCGCCGTTGAACTGCTTTTCATACGCGTTCTCTTCGGTGCCGACCACGCCGTTTCTCGACCCGCGGCACTTTCCGGAACTCGCGGTGCTGCAGCGCGAATGGCGGACCTTCCGCGAGGAAGCGCTCGCGTTGCGCGATGCCAGCCGGATCAAGGCGTCGGGCGAGTACAACGACATCGGCTTCAATTCGTTCTTTCGCAACGGCTGGAAGCGCTTCTACCTGAAGTGGTATGACGCGCCGCATCCGTCCGCACAGGCGTTGTGTCCGCGGACGGTCGAGATCCTGTCGCGGATTCCGTCGATCAAGGCCGCGATGTTCGCGCAGCTGCCGCCGGGCGGCAAGCTCGGGCTGCATCGCGATCCGTATGCGGGCTCGCTGCGCTACCACCTCGGGCTCGACACGCCGAATGACGACGCGTGCCGGATCGTCGTCGACGGCGAGTCGTATGCATGGCGCGATGGCGAGGCCGTGATGTTCGACGAAACCTATCTGCACTGGGCCGAGAATCGCACCGCGCACGATCGCGTGATCCTGTTCTGCGACATCGACCGGCCGATGAAATATCGCTGGGCGCAGCGCGTCAACGATGCGTTCGGGCAACTGCTGATGCGCGCGGCCGCGTCGCCGAACGAAACGGGCGACCGCACCGGCGGCCTCAATCATGCATTCAAGTACCTGTATGCGATTCGCCGCGCCGGCAAGCGGCTGAAGGCGTGGAATCGCACCGTGTACTACGTCGTCAAGTGGGCGCTGTTCGGCGGCATCGCGGTCGCGATCTTCTGCCTCTGATGGGGCGCGAGCAGGGGGTGTCGAACCGTCTGAGGATAGGGCGGCGCGGCATCGGTCCGGCCCAGCCGGCGCTACCCGCGGCGCTGCGCCCGCGCTGCGCCCGCATCAATGCAACCAAATGTATTCATGCGGGATCTGCCGCGAACCCACGCGTATGATGGCTCGTTCACGTCGATAAGATCGGTGAGCAAGCATGAGAAGGACCCGAAAGACTTTGATGATCGTCGGCGGACTGCTGGTGGCTGCGGCAGGCAGTGGCTACGTGATGCTGCTGCGCGACGACCACCGCGCGATCGCGGAGGCCGGCATCGGCGATGCCGCAGCGCCTGCCGCCGCCGTTCCCGCCGCGAACGAGGACCATACCGCACAAGGGACGATCGCGCCGCCGGCGGCGGTGGCGGTGCCGTCCCCGCACGTCGACGACGCCGTGCCGCAACGAGCGGCGGTGCCGCCGCCAGCCGCGGCTCCCGCGCGCACGAACGCGGCGGCGCCATCCACCGCCGTCGTGCCGGTGATCGCCGGGCAGGCACCCCCCGCGAAACCGGCCGCGCCGCCGCCGACCGTTCACGTCGTGACGGTCGAGCCGGAGGATTCGACCCCAGCGAAAGCCAAGCCTACGCCCGCGACGCCGCAGGCCCCGGGACAAGCCGCACAACCGCAACCAGCGGCACGAACGGCGCAACCCGTGCAGTCGACACCGCCAGTCCAGGCGGCACAGGCGAGCCGCCCGAGTCAGCAAGCCCAGCCGGCCCAACGCGCGGAGCGCAAGCGCGACGGGCTTGAACGGCACGCGACCACACCGTCCGGCACGAAATCCGAAACGCCGGAAACCGCTGCGCTCGTGCATGAATCGGCAAAGCTCGATCCGTCGTTGCCGCCGCCGCAATACGTGGCGACGCCGAGCGTCGATCGCGCGCGTCCGTCGGCCGGCGGGAATGCGGTTGCCGCCGCGATGACCGAGCAGCTGGTCAGGCAGTCGAGCAGCTTCAAGGCGCCCGCATCGGCGAGTGCCGCGCCCGCCGCGGCCCAGTGAGAACGGTGCCGGTGCGCTCGCACCGCGCCGCACGACGCCGGATGAAAAAAGACCCCGCACGCCGACCAGGGCATGCGGGGCCAAGAGAGACGAATCCGGGCGGTGCGTCGCGCGTTACGCGGCGATCGCTTCTTCGGCCTGCGGCGCGTCGGCCGTGGCCGGCGTCACGTCCTGCCGGATCAGGTGATCGAACGCGCCGAGCGACGCCTTCGCGCCTTCGCCGACCGCGATCACGATCTGCTTGAACGGCACCGTCGTCACGTCGCCGGCCGCGAACACGCCGGGTACCGACGTCGCGCCGCGTGCATCGACGACGATCTCGCCGTGCTTCGACAGTTCGATCGTGCCCTTCAGCCATTCGGTGTTCGGCACGAGGCCGATCTGCACGAACACGCCTTCGAGATCGACGCGCTTCGCTTCACCCGAACGCAAATCCTTGTAGACGAGCCCGTTCAGCTTGCTGCCGTCGCCGGTCAGCTCGGTCGTCTGCGCCTGCGTGACGATCGTCACGTTCGGCAGGCTGCGCAGCTTGCGCTGCAGCACCTCGTCCGCGCGCAGTTGCGCGCCGTATTCGAGCAGCGTGACTTCCTTCACGATGCCGGCCAGGTCGATCGCGGCCTCGACGCCCGAGTTGCCGCCGCCGACCACCGCGACGCGCTTGCCCTTGAACAGCGGGCCGTCGCAGTGCGGGCAGTACGCGACACCGCGGTTGCGGTATTCGCGCTCGCCCGGCACGTTGATTTCGCGCCAGCGCGCGCCGGTTGCCAGGATGATCGTCTTCGCCTTCAGCACCGCGCCGTTCGCGAGGCGGATCTGGTGCACGTCGCCCGGAATCAGCGCGTCGGCGCGCTGCACGTCCATGATGTCGACGTCGTACTGCTTCACGTGCTGCTCGAGCGCGGTGGCGAACTTCGGCCCTTCGGTTTCCTGCACCGACACGAAGTTCTCGATCGCCATCGTGTCGAGCACCTGGCCGCCGAAACGCTCGGCCACGACACCCGTCGCGATGCCCTTGCGCGCCGAGTAGATCGCGGCGGCCGCACCGGCCGGGCCGCCGCCGACGATCAGCGTGTCGAACACCGGCTTGTTGTCGAGCGACTTCGCGGCGCGTGCGCTGGCGCCCGTGTCGAGCTTCGCGAGGATTTCCTTCACGCTGCTGCGGCCCTGGCCGAACGATTCGCCGTTCAGGAACATCGTCGGCACGGCCATGATCTGGCGCGCTTCGACTTCGTTCTGGAACAGCGCGCCGTCGATCGCGACGTGGCGGATGCGCGGGTTGATCAGCGACATCACGTTCAGCGCCTGCACGACTTCCGGGCAGTTCTGGCACGACAGCGAGAAATACGTTTCGAACGCGTAGTCGCCGTCGAGCGCGCGAATCTGTTCGATCACGTCGTCGTCGAGCTTGATCGGATGGCCGCCCGTCTGCAGCAGCGCGAGCACGAGCGACGTGAATTCATGGCCCATCGGGATGCCGGCGAAGCGGATGCCTGCCGGCTTGCCGGGTTCGCCGATAGAGAACGACGGCTTGCGCTCGGCGTCGTCACGGCGTTCGGTCACGGTCACGCGCGACGTCAGCGAACCAATCTCGTTGAGCAGCGCAAGCAGTTCCTGCGACTTCGCGCTGTCGTCGAGCGACGCGACGAGTTCGATCGGGCGCGTGATCTTTTCGAGGTACGCTTTCAGTTGATTCTTGAGATTGGCGTCGAGCATGGCGTTTCGGATTCCGTATTGATAATTCTGGTCGGGCACGTCGTGCCGGAGGAGGGTGCGGGCCGCATGGGGCGGCCCGCGGCGCGTCGCTCGCGCGCCTCGGGCGAGGCGCGCGCAGTGAGCGTCAGATCTTGCCGATCAGGTCGAGCGACGGGGTCAGCGTTTCCGCACCCGGCGTCCACTTGGCCGGGCACACTTCACCCGGGTGCGCCGCGATGTATTGCGCGGCCTGCACCTTGCGTAGCAGTTCGCCTGCGTCGCGGCCGATGCCGTTGTCGTGGATTTCGCACAGCTTGATCTCGCCTTCCGGGTTGATCACGAACGTGCCGCGCAGCGCCATCCCTTCTTCCTCGATCAACACGTCGAAGTTGCGCGACAGCGTGAGCGTCGGGTCGCCGATCATCGGGTACTTGATCTTGCCGATCGTGTCCGACGTGTCGTGCCATGCCTTGTGCGTGAAGTGCGTATCGGTCGACACACCGTAGATTTCGACACCCAGCTTCTGGAATTCCGCGTAGCGGTCGGCGAGGTCGCCCAGCTCGGTCGGGCAGACGAACGTGAAGTCGGCCGGGTAGAACACGACGACGGACCACTTGCCCTTGAAGTTCTCTTCGGTCACGGGCACGAATTCGCCGTTGTGGTATGCGGTTGCCTTGAACGGCTTGATTTGGGTGTTGATGATCGGCATCTTGCGAGTTCCTTTGGGGTGGTGTTGATGAAGTGTTCCCAGTATCCGGGTTGACCCCGAGTTTGTGAAATTGCTTGTTTCAATCCACGGCATCGGGAATTCCTATCTGCTTCCGGCCCCCGTTGCGGCGGGCCGTCCGGACGGCCCGTGACATCCGGGCCGGGCCTTCCGGCGGATTTCGGCCGGGCGGCGCTTCTGACACATTGGGCGGGCGGGAGCGTGCGGCGCCGAACCACGGCCACGCGCTTCGCGCCAGGGCCCGGCACCCGTTCGGCACGAACGGCTGCGCGGTCGTTCGACACTCGCCGTCAATCACCGCCATGAACCTCTTTTCCGGACGCGCCGCGCGCGTGCTGCTTGCGTGGTGCCGCGACATTTTCCTCGAGCGCCGATGCGTGCTTCGGCACGTGCGCGGCGCGGCCTGCGCATTCATCGCCGTGTCGTGCGGTGCGCCGGCGCTGGCCCTCGATGCAACCGCGCCGGCGGCGACGGCGGCGAGGGCGGTGACGGCCGCGACGGCCACGCCCGCCCCCACGACCGCGCCCGCCACCACCGTCACCGCCACCGGCCTCGTGCCGATCCCCGACGGCCGGCTGCTCGCGCCCGAGTTCGCGCGCATCGTCACGCGCGGCACGCTCGTCGTCGCGGTGCTCGGCGTCGACCAGCCGCCGTTCTTCTGGTCGCGCAACGGCGCGTTGGCGGGTGTCGACATCGACCTCGCCGACCAGCTCGCGAAAAAGCTCGGCGTGGCCGTGCAGTTCGACCGCGACGCGCGCACCTTCGACGACGTCGTTCACCTGCTCGCGACCGGGCAGGCCGACGTCGCGATCAGCAAGCTGTCGCGCACGTTGCCGCGGGCGCAGGTGGTCAGCTTCAGCACGCCGTACATCAGCCTGCGGCGCGCGCTGCTGATCAACCGCGTCAGCTTCGCGGAACTCGCGAAAGGGCGGCCGCTGCCGGAAGTCGTGCGCGACTACCGCGGCACGATCGGCGTCGTCGCGCGCTCGGCCTACGCCGAATACGCGCGCAACGACTTCCCGGCCGCGCAGGTGCGCACCTATCCGAGCTGGCCGGCGACGCTCGACGCGCTGAACGCCGGCGCGGTGACGGCCGTGTATCGCGACGAGCTCGCGATCAAGCTCGTGATGCAGGACGACCCGAGCGCGCCGATCCGGCTGCGCGTCGCGACCTTCGACGACCTGACCGACGCGCTGGCCGTGGGCGTGCCGGTGTCCGCGCCGACGCTGCTCGCGTTCGTCAACCAGTTCCTGGCCGAGCGCAACAAGCGGCTCGACGTGAAATCCCTGCTCGATGCGATGGGCCACTGAAATGAACATGAACGAGACCCGCAGGATCAAGCCACGCATCGAGCGGCTGCATGCGTTCGCGATCCATCCGTTGACGGTGTTCGGCAGCCTCGCGCTCGGGATCGTGGCGGGCATGCTGTGGCCGGCCGCCGCGCCGCAGTTCGACTACGTGGGCGAGGTGTACGTCGGTCTGCTCAAGATGACGGCGCTGCCGTTCATGACGGCCGCCGTGATCTTCAGCCTGCAGCGGCTGCTGCGCGAGGGCAGTGCATCGGATCTCGTGATGCGCGTGATCGCGATCTTCGGCTGCGTGTCGGTGTTCGTGGTGGTGGTCGGCGCGGTCGTGCTGGTCGCAATGCGCCCGGGCGAGCACCTGTCGAACGCGACGCTGAAGGCGTTCGGCGCGCTGGTCGGCAGCGACGGCGCGGCGAGCGACACCGTGATGACGCTGTACGGCACCGATCCCGCGGAGAAGTCGTCGGGGCTCGCCGACATGCTGATCGCGCTGGTGCCCGGCAACTTCTTCGCGGCGCTCGCGAGCGGTGACACGCTGAAGGCGCTGGTGTTCTCGCTGTTCTTCGGCTTCGCGTCGGGGCGCGTGCCGGCGAGCATCTCGGCGGCGCTGAGCCAGACGCTGGAGACCGTGTATTTCACGTGCCAGAAGATCATGCACTGGCTCGCGTATCCGACGCCGATCGTGCTGTTCTGCGGCGGCGCCGCGCAGATCGGCACGTCCGGATTCGGGCCGCTCGAGGCGATGTTTCGCTTTGTGATGGCGTTTGTGGTCGTCTCCCTCGTGCTGATGGCGGCGGCGATCGCCGTGATCTGGAAGCGCTCGGGCGCGACGCTGGCCGAGACGCTGGCCGGCTTGCGCACGCCGTTCGCGATGGCGCTCGCCACGCGCAGCAGCGTGGCCTGCATGCCGAGCATGATCGAGTGCCTGGCCGACGGCTTCGGCTTCGCACGCGCGCGCGTCGAGCTGGTCGTGCCGCTCGCCGTGTCGTTGCTGCGCGTCGGGCCGATGGTCTATTACGCGAGCGCGACGCTGTTCGTCGCGCAACTCTACGAACGCGCGCTCGGCCCCGGCGAGCTGTGCGTCGTGCTGGTCGCGTCGGTGCTGGCCGGATTCGCGTCGACGGGCACGTCGGGGGTCGTGACGGTGTCGCTCGCCGGCATGGTCTGCGCGGCGCTGCACCTGCCGTTCGAGGCCGCGTTCGTGCTGTTCGCGGCGGTCGATCCGTTCTGCGAGATATTGCGCACGCTGTTGCTGGTGATCGGCAACTCGGCCGTCGTATCCGCGATCTGCGCGCGGCCGCCGCGCGCGTGAAGGAGACATCATGGCGCTTGTCGGTGTATTGGGCGGAATGGGGCCGCTGGCCACGGTCGACTTCATGCATCGCGTGATTCGCCTGACGCGCGCGCGCTGCGACCAGGAGCACCTGCCGATGATCGTCGCGAACCTGACGCAGACGCCCGATCGCTCGCGCGCGATTCTCGACGGCGGCGCCGATCCGCTGCCGGCGCTGCTCGACGGCGTCGCGCTGCTGAACCGCTGCGGTGTCGACGTGATCGCGATCCCGTGCAATTCGGCGCATCACTGGTATGCGCCGCTGCGCGAGTGCAGCGCGGCGCCGGTGCTGCATATCGTCGATGCGTCGGTGGCCGCGGTGCCGGCCGGCGTGCGGCGCGTCGCGGTGCTCGCCACGGGCGGCACGCTGGTGTCGGGCTTCTACCAGGCGGCGCTGCGTGCGCGCGGCTTCGAGCCGGTGATGCCGGCCGTGGCCGCGCAGCGCGATATCGCCGCATGCATCGCGGCCGTCAAGGCGGGGAAGATCGATGCGTCGGTGCGGTACCTGTCGCGCGCGCTCGCGACGCTGGCGCGGCGGGACGTGGGCGTCGCGGTGATGGGCTGCACGGAAATTCCGATCGCCGCGCGTGCGTTGCGCGATGCGCCGTTCGCGTTGATCGACAGCACGCAGGAGCTGGCGCGGGCGACGGTCGCGTATGCGGCCGAGCGCGGCTGGGGGCGGGCAGTGTGACGCGCGGCTCTCCGGCATGCGTGACGGACGCCGCCCGCGCCGGCCACGCGTGCGGCCCCGCTCGGCCGGCAGGCGGCAGGCCGGCCGCTCAGGCGGCGATCTTCCTCAGCCAGTCGGCAAGCCGTCTCGCGCCGTCCGGCATGTCCGCATCTTCGCGCGTGCACAGGTAGTAGTCGCGCCCGTCGTCGAGCGCGTGATCGAACAGCTGCACGAGTTCGCCGCTCGCCAGTTCGCGCTCGACCAGCGGCGCGCGCAGCAGCGCCGCGCCGAGATCCGCGCGCGCCGCGCTCAGCGTCAGTTGCCCGTCCTCGAACATCGGCCCCACCGCATGCGACACGTGCCGCACGCCGGCGCCCTGCAGCCAGTTGACCCAGGTGCTGCGATCCTCGTCGTGCACGAGCGGCGCCCGCGCGAGATCGGCCGGCGTGCGGAACGGCCCGTGACGCTTCAGGAACGACGGGCTGCACATCGGCACCATCGCGCCCGGCAGCAGCCGCTCGCAGCGGTAGCCGGGCCAGTCGCCGGTGCCGAAGCGGATCGACAGGTCCGACGCGTCGCTTCGATAGTTGCGGTGATGGGCGTACAGCACGGTCACGTCGACGTCGGTGTTGTCGGCGAGGAATGCATGCAGCCGCGGAATGAACCAGCCGATGCCGAGCAGCGGAATCAGGCTGATCGTGATCTGCCGCAGCGACGAGCGGTCGCGCACGAAGCGCGTCGCGCTGCGCAGCACCGAGAACGCGGCGCTGATCGAGCGGTAATAGTCGCGCCCTTCATCAGTGAGCGCGAGCAGCCTGCCTTCGCGCACGGTCAGCGGCGTCTGGATGAACGCTTCGAGCAGTTGCAACTGGTGGCTGACCGCGGACGGCGTGATGTCGAGCTCGTGCGCGGCCGCGGTGACCGAGCCGAGACGCGCGAATGCCTCGAACGCGCGGACGGCGCGCAACGGCGGATCATGCGGCAATTGTTCGATATTTTTCATGTGTCGAATTTTATCGAAAAATCAGGGTAAGCGACAATCTTAAAATGCGCTGTATTTACAGGTGTTTACGCTATTGTGTCGGGAATGGCATAAGCATCCAACAATTGAGTATTTGGGGTGTTGGTGTCGAATCTTTAATATTTTTCATGTTTTGATCCGAATCACTGGTCCCCGCACATGAAACTCGCCTTTCTTCCCGCCCGTCTCGCCTTCTCCGCGGCCGCGCTGATCGCGGCCGTTCCCGCCTTCGCGCAATCCGCGCCGCAGACGATCCTGATCGGCCTCGCCGCGCCGCTCACCGGCCCATCCGCGCGCATCGGCAAGGACCTGCAGAACGGCGCGCAACTCGCGATCGACGACGCGAACGCGAAGCATCCGAGCATCGGCGGCAAGCCGGTCGTCTACAAGCTCGTCGCGGCCGATGACCAATCCGACCCGCGCACGGCCGTCGCGGTCGCGCAGCAGCTGGTCGACCAGCACGTGATCGGCGTCGTCGGTCACTGGAACACGGGCTGCAGCGTGCCGGCGTCGCGGGTCTATCGCGATGCGGGCATTGCGCAGATCGCGCCGGCCTCCACCGGCCACCAATACACGCAGCAGGGCTACGCAACCGCGTTCCGCATCATGGGTCACGACGATGCGGGCGGCAACTTCACCGGCGCGTATGCGGTGAAGTCCCTGAAGGCGAAGCGCATCGCGGTGATCGACGATCGCACGTCGTTCGGCGCGGGGCTGGCCGACCAGTTCATCAAGGGCGTGCAGGCGAACGGCGGCACGATCGTCGATCGCCAGTACGTGAACGACAAGACGACCGACTTCAGCGGCGTGCTGACCGCGATCAAGGGCAAGCGCGCGGATCTCGTGTTCTTCGGCGGCCTCGACGCGCAGGCCGCGCCGATCGCGCGCCGCATGCGGCAGCTCGGCGTGAACGCGCCGCTGCTCGGCGCCGGCGGTTTCGTGAGCCAGACCTTCCTGTCGCTCGCGGGCAAGGACGGCGAAGGCGTGACGGCGCTCGAGCCGGGCCTGCCGCTCGACCGGATGCCGGGCGGCAACGCGTTCGACGCGCAATATCGCGCACGCTGGCACGCGCCGATCGAGCTGCATGCGCCGTTCGCATACGACGCGGCCGCCACGTTGATCGCGGCCACCCAGAAGGCCGGCACGACGCAGCCCGCGAAGGTGGTCGCGGCCGTGCGCGCGATCGACCGGCCCGGCGTGACCGGCCGGGTCGCGTTCGATCAGCAAGGCAACCTGAAGGACCCGGCGTTCACGATCTACCAGGTACGCGGCGGCAAGTGGACCGTCGTCGACGTGCTCGGCGGCGCGCGCCCCGCAACGAAATAACGACGGAGACGTTCCCATGACCGACAAGACCCACGCAGCCGCGGCGGCACCCGAGGACACGCGCCTCGGCATCCTCGCGCGGCGCCGCATCGAAGCGGAAATCATCAAGCCGATCTACGAGATCATGAAGCGCGAATTCGGCACCGAGCGCGCGCAGGCCGTGATCGCGGAAGCCGTGCGCGGCGCGGCCGTCGACGCGGGCCGCACGTTCGCCGCGCAGGAGCCCGACGGCACGAGCGTGCAGTCGTTCATCGCGCTGCAGGTGCTGTGGGAGAAGGACGACGCGCTCGACGTCGAGGTGCGCCGCGCGGACGACGCGCACTACGACTACGACGTGCATCGCTGCAGCTATGCGGAGATGTATCACGCGATGGGGCTCGGCGAGATCGGCCACCTGCTGAGCTGCGCGCGCGACAGCTACTTCATCGAGGGTTACGACCCGCGCATCGCGCTCACGCGCACGAGCACGATCATGCAGGGCGGCAAGCGCTGCGATTTTCGCTATGCGCTGCAGGCCGCGCCGCGCGACGACGCAGCGGAGGCCGGCAATGCATGACGACCTCGCACGCGCACCGCGGGTCGACGGCGCGCGGCTGTGGGCATCGCTCGAACGGATGGCGCAGATCGGCGCGACGCCGAAGGGCGGCGTTTGCCGTCTCGCGCTGACCGATCTCGACCGCGAGTCGCGCGACCTGTTCGTGCAGTGGGCGCGCGACGCCGGCTGCACGGTGCGGGTGGACCGGATGGGCAACGTGTTCGCGCGCCGCGCGGGCCGCAATCCCGACGCCGCGCCGGTGATGACGGGCTCGCACGCCGATTCGCAGCCGACCGGCGGCCGCTACGACGGCATCTACGGCGTGCTCGGCGGCCTCGAGGTCGTGCGCGCGCTGAACGATGCGGGCATCGAGACCGAGCGCCCGATCGACGTCGTGATCTGGACCAACGAGGAAGGCTCGCGCTTCGCGCCGGCGATGATCTCGGCCGGCGTGTTCTCGGGCGTCTATCCGCTCGAATACGGGCTGTCGCGCACCGACGGCGCCGGCAAGACGATCGGCGAGGAACTCGCGCGGATCGGCTATGCGGGCACCGAGCCCGTCGGCGGTTATCCGGTGCATGCCGCGTACGAACTGCATATCGAACAGGGCGCGATTCTCGAGCGCGCGGGCAAGACGATCGGCGTCGTGACGGCCGGTCAGGGGCAGCGCTGGTACGAGGTGACGCTGACGGGCGTCGACGCGCACGCGGGCACGACGCCGATGGAATTCCGGCGCGACACGCTGGTGGGCGCCGCGCGGATGATCGCATTCGTCGATGCGCTCGGCCGGCGCCATGCGCCGCACGCGCGCGCGACGGTCGGGATGATCGAAGCGCGGCCGAATTCGCGCAACACGGTGCCGGGCAATTGCTTCTTCACGGTCGAGTTTCGCCACCCCGACGATGCGGTGCTCGACGAACTCGATGCGGCGCTGCGTGCGGAACTGGCGCGCGTGGCGGCCGATGCCGGGCTCGGTGCGCAGATCGAGCAGATCTTCACGTATGCGCCGGTGCCGTTCGCGCCGCGCTGCATCGACGCGGTGCGCGACGCGGCGCAGGCGCTCGGGCTGTCGCACATGGACATCGTGTCCGGCGCGGGCCACGACGCGTGCTACGTCGCGCGCGTCGCGCCGACCGGCATGATCTTCGTGCCGTGCGTCGACGGGCTCAGCCACAACGAGGCCGAGGCGATCACGCCGGAATGGTCGACGGCGGGGGCGGACGTGCTGCTGCGCGCGGTGCTGCAGAGCGCGCAGGAAGCGGGCGCTTGAGCGGCGCGGCTTACTTGCCGGCCTTGCGCCGCGCCATGTACGCGAGGTAGGCGACGATCTGGTCGAGTTCCCGGTCGCTCAGTTGCTCGGGCGGGAACGCCGGCATCGCGCGGCCCGGCCAGTCGCGCACCGATGCCGGGTTGCGGATGTAGCGGCGCAGCGCGGCGGGCTGGAAGTAGTCGACCGGATTCATCGGCGCGTTCAGGTCGGGGCCGGCGTGGCTGCTGCCCGCGCCGTCGAGCCGGTGGCATGCGAGGCATTGCGTGACGAACAGCCGCTGGCCCGCGCGGGCCGGATCGTTTGCCGGCAGCGCCGAATCGACGGCGAGCGACGGCCAGCGCGCGAGCGGCGACGATTCGACCGTGATGCGCACGATCTGATACGGCCACTGCTCGCCGCGCACCGACGACGCGTCCGGCCCTAGCCACACCAGATAGAACGGCCCCGCGCTCACCTGCTTGCCCGGCAGCTTTGGCCACGGGTGCGCGGGATCCTCGATCGCGAGCCACGCGACGGCGCCGGCCGGCGCACGGCGGCGCGCGAGATCCAGCGGTAATTGCGCGGCGAAACCGTCGGCCGCGCGCGTTTCGAGCACGCCGTCGGCGGCTGGCGGCGTGTCGCCGAGCAGCGCGGCGAACGGCACCGCGCGGAACGTCATCGGCCGGCCGTACGCAATGTCGCGCGGCACGTGGATGTCCGTCGCGTCGGCGCGCGCGAGCAGCGCCTCGCGCGTCAGGACGCGCGGCGTGCCGTCTGTGTCGAGTTCGAGCGCGCCCTGCGCGGACGCGCGCGTGGCGATCAGGCACACCATCAGCAGCAACAGCGAAAACCACCGGCGCTTCAGCATTCGTACTCCGTGGAAGGGGCGTTGCGGCGGCGGAAGGGGCGAGCGCCGCGGCCGATGGAAGGAATCGGGCGACAGTCTATCCGGTACGGGCGGCGCTGGCGACTGCGGCGCGGGAGCCGAGGGGCGGGAATCGGACCTGTCGACGGCAGCGTGTCCGGCTACCCGATCGCCGGATGCATGCGCAGGGATCGCGCGGCGCGATTCGGGCGGCGGTGCATCGGGCCGACGTGCCGCAGCACGCGCATCATTACGCGACCAACGGCGTGCCGACGACGCACAAGGAAGCGGCCGACTCAAAAGGCATCGGTGATTCGCGTCGATCCGGACGATCGACGCACATCGTCATCAATGTGTCGGACACTGCGCGTCGGCCTTCGGCAACGGCGTGTCCCGCGCCGTGTCGAAATCGGCTTCGCGCGCGCCGGACGGTGTCAGCGACACGAAATGCATCGCCCCGCCGCGTGCCGGGAACCCCGCGATGCCGGTCGAGCCCCACGGAATCGGCGAACGCTGTACGCCGCTCACCGACATGCCCGTTGCCGAAAGCGCCAGCGTCAGCAGCCGCCCGTCGCGGGTCGGCACGTACGCATGCGTGCCGTCGACGCCGATTCCGGACTCCCGCACCGACGCCGGCAGGCAGTCGAGCGTGGCGACGCGACGGCCGTCCGGGTCGATCAGCATCGCGACGCCGCGATTGTCGGCGGTGGTCGTGACGACGACGAAGCGGTCGACCGCCGGCACGTAGGCCGATGAATACACGTAGTACTGAATCGCGTCGTTCAGCGCCCCGAGCTTGTCGAGCTTCGCCGTGACGGGGTCGAACAGCGCGTATTCGAGCGTCGCGTCCGTGCTGCCTTCGATGTATTTCTGCCAGAGTAATAGCGCGCGGCGCGCCGAGCCCGCGACCATGGGCCACCACTCGCGACGGCGCGGCGCGACCGACACATGGTTCAGCACGCGTCCTTCGGCATCGTAGGTTTTCACGTAGACGCCGTTGCCGGTGCCGAGATCGTCGACGCCGCCGCCGTCGATCCAGTCGGCGGAATAGAACACGACGAAGCGTTCGCCCACCGCGGCGACGTGCCCCGAGTGGCCGCCCGATTCGACGTCATTCGGGTAGGGCTTGACCGGCTTCAGGTCGCGCCGGTAGATGCCGTATCGCTGGCTGACCGTGTCCGGCGTGTCCCAGCCGTCCTCGAACGTGACGAAGATGTCGCCGCGCGGGTTCTGCGCGATCGACACCGGCTCCTGCGCCTCCGGGCGGCTGATGAACGTATGGACGCGCAGCAGGCCCGGCTTGCCCGGCAGCCATTCGCCGACGTATACGTCATGCGGCCAGTTGCCGTTGCGCAGCGCGCCGCGCGGCGCGATGCCCGAGCTGCTGAAGAACACCCAGCGTCGGCCGTCGCCGGCGTCGGCCACGCCGATCCCGTGCATGAAGCGCCGCGCATCGCCGCGTTCCTGCGGCGACGGGGGTTCCTGCACGGTGACCGTATGCACGACCGGCGCGCCCGCGCACGTGTACGACGGCGCCGCGACGGCAACGCACGCGCCGCACAGAACGGCAGCGACGCGCCACGCGGCGGCACGCCGGGCCGCGCGTGCGCGCAGGGCGAACGCGTGCGCCAGGTCGTGCCGCTCCGTCATTCGACGGTGACCGATTTCGCGAGGTTGCGCGGCTTGTCGACGTCGGCGCCGCGCGCGCAGCCGACGTGATACGCGAGCAGCTGCAACGGAATCACGTTGACGATCGGCGACAGCGCATCGCCCGATTCGCGCACGCGGATCAGGTGCGTATCACGATCGGCCTCGATCTCGAGCTGATGACCCGCGAGCACGTACAGCCGTCCGCCGCGGGCGCGCACTTCCGCCATGTTGGACTTCAGCTTCTGGAACAGGCGGTCGTCCGGCGCGATCGTGACGACCGGCATCGCGCTCGTGACGAGCGCGAGCGGGCCGTGCTTCAGTTCGCCGGCCGGATAGCCTTCCGCATGGATGTACGACACTTCCTTGAGCTTCAGCGCGCCTTCCAATGCGATCGGATAGTGAATCCCGCGCCCGAGGAACAGCGCGTTCTCCGTGCGTGCGAACTTCGCGGCCCAGCCCATGATCTGCGTTTCCAGCGCGAGTGCGTGGGCGATGCGCTCCGGCAGTTCGTGCATCTTCTTCAGGTGCATCGCGACCTGCGCGGCGTCGAGCCGGCCGCGCTGCTGCGCGAGCGTCAGCGTCAGCAGGAACAGCGCGACGAGCTGCGTCGTGAACGCCTTGGTCGACGCGACGCCGAGTTCGATGCCGGCACGCGTCAGGAAGCAGAGCGGCGCGCTGCGCGCGATCGAGCTGGTCGCCACGTTGCAGATCGCCATCGACATGTCCTGGCCCATCTCGCGCGCGCGCTCGAGCGCGCCGATCGTGTCGGCGGTCTCGCCGGACTGCGAGATGCCGACGACCAGCGTGTGCGGATCGGGCACGGTATCGCGATAGCGGTATTCGCTCGCGATCTCGACCTGGGCCGGGATGCCCGCGATGCTCTCGAGCCAGTATTTCGCCGTCAGGCCCGCGTAGTAGCTGGTGCCGCAGCCGAGCAGCAGCACGCTGCGGGTCTTCGACAACAACGCACGCGCGCTTGCTTCGCCGCCGAACAGCGCTGGCGAGATCGTATCGATGCCGTCGATCGTGCTGGCGATCGCCTTCGGCTGCTCGAAGATCTCCTTCTGCATGAAGTGCTGATAGGGCCCAAGCGCGGCGTCGTCGTCGCGCGCCTTGACCTCGCACAGCGGACGCCTGGCTTCGCATCCGACCGAATCGACGACGTCGATGCGCTCCGGCGTGATCAGCGCGACGTCGCCGTCTTCGAGGTAGACGAAGCGATCGGTCAGGTCGCCGAGCGCCGCGCAGTCGGACGCCAGATAGTTCTGGTCCGCGCCGATGCCGATCACGAGCGGCGAGCCGGCGCGCGCGGCGACGAGCCGCTGCGGTTCGCGCGCGCTCAGCACGGCGATCGCATACGCGCCGTGCAGCCGCTTGACCGCGCGGATCACGGCATCGAACAGGTTGTCGCGATAGACGCTGTGGATCAGATGCGCGATCACCTCGGTGTCGGTTTCGCCGCGAAACGTATAGCCGCGCTGCCGCAGTTCGGCGCGCAGCGCGTCATGGTTTTCGATGATCCCGTTGTGCACGACCGCGATCGTGTCGCCCGACATGATCGGGTGCGCATTGACTTCCGACGGCGCGCCGTGCGTCGCCCAGCGCGTGTGCGCGATGCAGGTCTGCGCTTCGAGACCGAGCGTCAGCACGCGGTGCTGCAGGTCGGCCACGCGCCGCAGCGTGCGTTCGCTGCGCAGGTGGCCGTCGCGCAGCACGGCGATGCCGCACGAATCGTAGCCGCGATATTCGAGCCGGCTCAGCGCATTGACCAGTTGCGGCACCTGATTCTTCAGGCCGCTTGCTCCGACGATTCCGCACATGATTCACCTCGTCTCCAGGGAAGTTGCCGGCTGGCGCGCGCGACGCGCGGCAGCACGCTATCAGGAGCGGTGTCGCGCCCCGCGGCATGCGTCGCGCGCGGCGCGGCACGTCTGCCCGGACCTATTCGCGCGGTTGGGCCCCGGCATGCGCGACCCATTCGATGCCCGAGATCGACCCGTTCGCGTCGTGCGACGCGACGAGAATGCGCGTCGTGCGTCGTGCGCCGCGCCGGCGGGCGCCCGCGAACGCGGTCGGCGCGACCGAGCGCACCTTCACGCTGGCCGAGCGCCGCAGCATCTTCGACACGCGCCACCGGTACGCGAGCGGATGCACGACGCGCCCCGCGATCAGCCACATGACGATCGTGCCGGCGATCAGCGCGATGCTCGTCACGTAGAACACGATCTGTTCGATCGGCATCTCGGCCTCGTTGAACGGCAACAGGTAGCGGTAGGTATAGATGCAGATCGATGCCCAGACCCCACCCACCAGCGCGGGCCGCATCAGGCGGAACCACGCGACCAGCACGGGTCCCACGATGCCGCCACGCTCGGCGATCAGTTCGCGCGGGGCGCGCAGGGAAAGGTCAATAATCGGCGCGTTCTTCATGTTGAATGCCTCGGTCGGGACTGACCCAAACGGCGCGCTTGCCGCGGCCCCGCAATACGACGGCGGGCAGGGCGACGACGGTGGTGATCATGCTGATCAACCAGAACGCGACGGGGTACCAGATGGTGTCAAGGAAGTACATCAGGAGTTTCTCGTCGTAACGACGATCGATCATGCTGCCGATAATCAGCTGCAGGATGCAGGTCGCCACCAGCAGCATCCCGTGCCAGTGCGGCACCACGGACACATGCCAGCTCGGCGGAAGCGGATAGACGACGTTGATCAGCGCGAGCAGCAGGATGAACGACATCGAGTACGCCCACGCGATGCCGATCAGGTACTCGATGAACAGCGGCCACATCATCATCTGCGTCGGCCGCGCGAGCGTGCCCGCGTACTTCATCAGCACCTGGATGCCGCCCTTCGCCCAGCGCAGCCGCTGCCGGTAGAGCCCCCGGACCGTCTCGGGCATCAGGATCCAGCTCAGCGCATGCGGCTCGTACACGACGCGCCAGTCGCGGCATTGCAGCTTCCAGCTGATGTCGATGTCCTCGGTCAGCATGTCCGAGCTCCAGTAGCCGACATCGGCGAGCGCGGTCTTGCGGAACATCGTGATCACGCCCGACACCGTGAAGATGCGGCCATACACCTGCTGCGTGCGCTTGATCAGCCCGACGATCGACGAGAATTCGCCGACCTGCATGCGCCCGAGCAGCGACGTGCGCGTGCGGATGCGCGGGTTGCCGGTGACCGCGCCGACGCCCGGATCGGTCAGGAAATGCTCGAGCATCCAGCCGATCGCGTCGTGCGCGAGCAGCGCGTCGCCGTCGATGCAGAGCAGGTATTCGGCGTTCGATACCGCGGCCGCGGTCGTGAGCCCGACCGCCTTGCCCTCGTTGCGCGCGTGATGGATCACGAGCAGCCGCGGGATCTCGACGGCCAGCTCGTTGAGGATCTCGCCCGTGCGGTCCTGGCTGCCGTCGTTGACCGCGATGATGTCGTAGTTCGGGTAGTCCATCGCGTTCAGATGCCGGATCACGCTGCGCGCGTTCGCCGCTTCGTTGAAGCACGGCACGACGATCGAGATCTTCGGGATGCCGCTCGACGCGATCGTGCGCATCGACAGCTCGCGGCCCTCCTCGAGCAGGAAGTAGTGAACGACGCCGCCGATCATCCACAGATACGACATGAAGAACGGATAGTAGAAGACGAAGTCCTGCAGGCGCTGGATGATGCTGTGGGAGTTCATGGCGTCTTGGTTCCGGGCGTGTGCTGCATCTGCATCAGCGCGTTGATCGAGTTCTGGTCGAGGCGGGACTTCAACGACATCACGTCGCGCATCGCTTCGAGCTGCGGCTGGCCGTTCAGGAAGTTGTCGGGGTAGTAGCCGAAATTCACCGCGCCCTTGCTGCGCAGCCGCCGCATCTGCGCGAGCAGCGTGCCGGCCGGCACGGCCTTGCGCGCGCGCCAGTCGTACGACTGCAGTTCGAACACGGTGCGCTCCAGCCCGCGCGGCTTCGCATGGACGGCCTGCACGAGCTGGTCCAGCCAGCCTTCTGGGTCCTTCGCCTGTTCCATGTACGGCATCGCCATCAGCGCGACGTAGTCGTAGGTCGCGAGGAAATCGTCGTAGTTCTGCGCGTACCACGCTTCCGATTCGGGCTTGAGCACCGGCATCGCGAAGATGTTGCGCGCGGTCAGCACGTCGCCCGCATTCTGGTGGGCCAGCACGATCTGCGAGAGCTGGCGGGTCAGGTCGATCAGGTAGCGCGACTTCTGGCGCGTCCAGCGCTTCATCAGGTCGGGGTTCTCGCGGATCTTGCCGATGTCGGCCGGCAGCCCCCACTGCGAATAGATGCGCAGCGCATGCTTGCCCGCATCCTCGTAGTCGTCGAGCACGGCATCGTCGCTGAACAGGATGCCGCTGAACGACGCGTGCTTGGTGAGATCCTCGTAGATCTGCTGGATCATCAGCCGCGCTTCCGGATCGAACGGGCTCAGCCGGAACACGCGCGTGCCGTTCTCGCGGGCCGGCGCGCCGCCGTAGGCGGTCACGGCCTCGATCCCGCGCTGCTTGTCGGCCGGCGGCCGGAATGCGAGCACCGGCATCCATGCGTACACCTGCACGTTGGCGCGCGTGTTGAGCTGCCACGCGGCGCGCGAGAACAGGTCGGCGCGCATCGGCAGGTGCCGGTTCGGGAAATACACCGCTTCGGCCACACCGGTGCCTTTCGGATCCGCATACGCCTGCAGGTACACCGATTTCGGCTGCATCCGGTAGATGCGTTCGATCAGCTTGCCGAGATTCGCTTCCTGCCGCGCGGGATCCGGATCGTAGACCTGGTCGAGATCGACCTGCACGATGCGCTCGGGCACGTCGACATCACCGCGGTTGGATGCCGGTTCGCGCATCGAGCGCTCGAACCCGCCGATGTCGACGTCGTACATCATCAGGATCCGTCTCAAGCGGTCCAGCGGCACGTCCGGCGTGTTCGGGCCGGCGTCGAGGCTGAACTGGATGTCCATGCCGAGCGACGTCGATATCTTGCGCACGGGCTGGTTTTCCGCGCCGTATGGCCACACCATCGAGCGTGCGACGATGCCGGTGTGTTCGCGGATCTGCCGCACGCACGTCTGGAGGTCGTTGTGCACGCGCGCTTCGAATTCGGCGTCGGTTTCATAGCGCTTCTCGTTCTGCAGGTAGAGGTGCGAGGTGGTCGCCGGCAACTCGTTGCCTTGCGGATTCGCGATCGCGCCGTGATGGAGGTTGTGGGTGTGGCAGCCGAGCTCGACGAGGTGCGACTGGCCGAGCTTCTTCACCTCGTCCCACGACAGGAAGTAGTCGCGCGGCACCTGCACCTTGTCGCTGATGCGGATCGGCGTATTCGGCGGTGTATCGATCCACGCGGTGACGATGCCCATCACGGCCGGATACTTGAAGCGCTCGAGCAGCGGCAGCACCTTCGTGTAGTGGCTGCGAAAGCCGTCGTCGAACGTGAGCAGCACCGAGCGCGGCGGCAGCGGCTTGCCGCCGTGTCGCGACTCCTCGATCTGCTTGACCGTGATGGTGTGGTAGTTGTTGGTCTGCAGCCACGAGAAAATCGCGGTCAGCGTGCCGGTATCGATCGCGAACGGGTCGACCATCGCCGACGGGGAGTTGAACGACGCCATCAGATTGTCACGCACGTCATGCAGGCAGATCACGCGAAACGTCTTGCCGTCGGCCGGATCGGACGGCGGCAGCAGGTCGATCATCTTGGCATTGGTCACGCCCGGGAACAGCGAACAGGCGGTAAAGGCGCCCATGCATCCGCACATGAAGGTCCGTCGGGATTGCATCGTACGATCTCCTTGCTAGAACGGCAGGTTGAGCGACAGGAAGCCGGTTTCGGAGCGCTCGCGCTCGCCGTCGTACGCGTGGCTGCTGACCTCGATCCCGTAGCTCAGCGTGATGTCGTGCTTGAACGTCCACGCGTGCTCGAGCCGCGCGCTCCACAGCGCGCTGGTGCCGAATCCGCGCTCGTTGTAAGCGCCGCCCGACACCGAGATGCGCTGCTGCAGCCCCATGTCGCCCTTCTTCCACAACGTCAGCTGGTGCATCACGGTCGCCGCGGCTGCGTAGTCGCGGCCCGGGCTGAAGTACGGTGCGTCCCGGCGCGTGTTGCTGCCGGTGCCGAGATCCAGCGATACGTTTACGAGCTGGTTGGCGGCCGTGTACACGCGCTGCGTGGCGGTCGCCGTGATTTCCTGATGCAGGTTCGAATCGCTGTAGCGGCTCACGCCGTAGCTCAGCTTGACTTCGCGCCGGTCGTTCTGGCGATACACGACCGACACGTTCGCGGAGCGGCCCCAGATGTGCGCGGCATACGCCTTCCACGGCAGCGAGTTGTCGTTGCTGTCGAGCCCGCCGGAGACAGTCCAGTAGTCGTTCAGCGCGTACGCGATCGACCCGCGGCCGCCGGTTCGGCCGTCCCCGCCGAACGAGCGCGTGACTTCGCCGAGGACTGTGAGCGGCCCGTGCCGGTAGTCGCCGCCGATGCCCGTGCGGGTGCGGCTGAGGCTGCCGTTGTCGGTTTGCGCGTGGCCGAAGAACGTGTGCGAGAACACCCGCCAGTTGTCGCCGAACGGTTGCGAATAGATGTAGCTGTCGGACGTGAAGCTGTTGTCGGCCAGCGCGCTGTTGCCGTGCTCGAAGCTCAGGTCGGTCGTGAAGATGGGGCTGCGGTAGGCCTTGTAGTCGCGCTTGAAGCTGCGCACGGCGCCGCTGTCGGGGAACGTGTTGTCGAGGGTCTGGTCGACGCTCTTCGCGGTCGCGTAGTCGTCCGCCGTGAGCGACGCGCGGCCGAGGCCCGCGAGCATCTCGACGCTGTCCGGATGGTCGGCCAGCGACGCGCGATACATCGAGATCGCCTGGCGCGGATGCGCCTGGCCCGACACCGCGTCGGCGTGCGCGGCGCGCACCTCGCCGTTGAACGGCACCTCGTTCTCGAGTTGCTCGAGCGCGGCGATCCCTTCGTCGGCGTGACCCGTGAAGATCAGGTATTGCGCGCGCAGCCGGTAGTAGCGCAGATAGTCGCTTTCCCCCGGGCCGTAGTTGCGCACCTCCGTGGCCGGCGGCAACGACTTGCCCATGTCGTCGAGCACCTGCTTCGCGTCCGCCGCGCGGGCCCGGTCGACGTACGACCAGAACAGCCCTTCGCGCAGCTCGATCGCGCGCGTGCGTGCACCGTACTGGAAGCCGCGGGTTGCTCGGTCCGTCGGCGACGCGGTCGCCTGATTCAGCGCACGCTGGTAGACGACATTCGCCTTGCCCGGTTCGCTCAGGTACAGGTACGCGTCGCCGACGGCCGCCAGCGCGTCGATCGAGATCTCCGCGTCGGGCGGGATGGTCTCGAACGTCTTGACGGCCTTCGTCATGTCGCCGCGTGCCGCGAGGGCGATCGTGCGGTCGCCCGCGAGCGCCGTCCTGACGGGCGTGTACTCGGGGGTGGCCGGCATCCGCTGGTCGAGGTCGTCGGCTGCGCGCAGCGCGTTGTCGAGCCCGTCGAAGCGGTCCGAACTCGTCATCGCGCGCGACTTGTCGCGTCCGCCGCGCACCTGCTGGCGGATCGACAGTTCTTCCAGTTGCGCGATGTCGACGGCGGAGAACGCATCGGGCCGCATTTTCGCTTCGTCGATCGCCTTGACCGCGCCGCCGCTCGTCGCGAGGCCGAACACGTCCTTGCGCACGGTCTCGACGTCGGCGGTACGGAGATCCGGCGCCTCGGCGTTCGGCGTTTCGACGTCAGGGCCTTGCGAGCGTTGCATGGATTCGCCGGGTAGCTGGGCGCCGGGCGTCTGTGAACTCGGCCCCTGGGACGACGGCGGTTGCGCGCCCGGCATCTGCGTCACGGGGGCGGGTGAGTTCGGCATCGGCGTGCCGGATGCCTGAGCGGTTTGCGTCGGTGAATTCGGCGGCGTGGTGGTGGTGGTTTGCGTGGGCTGCGGCGGGGGGGCCGAGGGTTGCGCGCTCGGAGCCGGCGCGGTGGATGCCGAGGGTTCGGATGGCGTCGCGGCGGTAGGCGCTGGTGTATCGGGCGGTTGGGTGCTGGTGGCCTGTGCAGGCGGCATCGGCGTGTCCTGCGTCTGTGCGATCGGTGCAGGTGTATTCGGCGGGGTGGTGTCGGATGCCTGCGTCAGTTGCACCGGCGCGTCCTTTGTTTGCGCGAGCGGTGCCGGCGTGTTCGCAGGTGCGGTGTCGGACGCCTGCGCGGGCGGCATCGGCGCGTCCGGCGTCTGTGCGATCGGTGCAGGTGTATTCAGCGGTGCGGTGTCGGACGCCTGCGCGGGCGGCATCGGCGCGTCCTGCATCTGGGCGATCGATGCAGGCGTATTCGGCGGTGAGGTGTCGGACGCCTGCGTCAGCTGCATCGGCGCGTCGTGCATCTGCGCGACCGGTGCAGGCGTATTCGGCGGTGCGGTGTCGGATGCTTGCGCCGGTTGCATAGGTGCGTCTAGCGTCTGCGCGACCGGTGCCGGCGTATTCGCAGGTGCGCTGTCGGACGCCTGCGCCAGTTGCCTCGGCCCGTCGGGCGTCGGCGCGACAGGTGTCGGCGGATCGGGGGGCTGCGCGCCCGGCGCCGGCTCGCCCGATTGCGGCGCTTCCGGCTCCACCACCACCGAGATCGGCATAGGCGATGCCTGAGCGATCTGCAGCGACGCATCGGACGCCAGCGCGATCGGCGTCGGCGCATGAGGAGGCAACGTGCCCGAACCCTGGGCGGCCTGCATCGGCGCCCCCGTCGGTTGCAGGTCGGGCGGCAGCGCATCCCGTGCGCCGTGGGTCCTGGCGATTTCGCGCGCGCTGCCCGGTTCCGCGTCGCCTTCGGCAGCGAAGCAGGGCCCGGACGCGACGAGCAGCAACAGCAATGGCGCATGCAGGAGGATCCGCCGGTTGGACGGAGCGACGGTGGTGCATTGTTCTTGACGATTGTTAGCCACGGTATGTCCTCACTTCTTGTCGATCACATCGGTTGCATGCCCGACGACGCGCGTCGCCCGCCCTCACGCTGCCGGGTGGCGAGACCTGGCAGCGTGAGGGCCGGCTCATAGGCGGTTACGGATCGCTTGTCCAAGCAGCGCGCGCGATTCGCTGTTCTTCGGGTCGATCGCGAGTGCCCGGCTCGCGTTTTGCTCCACGCAGTTCCATTGATCCATCTGTGCGCACGAGCGCGCCTTGGCCAGCGCGCGAGCGCCTTCCACCTCCGCGCGCGTCACGCTGGCCGCCTGCATGTGCGCCGAGTCCGCTGTATACGAATGCGGCTGAACGCTCGGCTCGGGGTCGGCGGATTTTTTCGTGCGCGCCAGCGCCTGCGAACGTGACGTCCGATGCGCTTCGGATGAGCGCGTGGTGCGCGCGCCGGCGGATGCGGCAGACGCGTCGGCCGCGAGCGTCGTGGATGACCCATGCGCACGGCGCGCGTGTTTCGCGTGGGATCGGGCCGACATCACGGGCGCGGCCGATGCCGGCGAACTAGCCGGCGCGGCCCGTGCGACGGTCGATGCTACGCCGGCGGGCACGGACGCGCCGGACGCGTTGTCCGTTACGGCCACGATGGCGTCGCGAGACTTCTGGACGGCGGTGCCGACCACGCCGGCGATGTCGCGCGTCACGGTCGTGTGGGCTGCGTTGCCCATCCCGACGTCGCGCTCGACATACGCGAACGCACCGAAGATCGCGGCAAACGCGACGATGCTGAGGGCCGCACTCTTGCCCGGGCCCCAGGAGGGTTTCGGCTGACGGACCGGCGCGTCGTCCGGTCGCTCTGCGCGAGTCATTCCATGCTCCTCGTTTCGGTGGATAGCGGTGGATCGCGGTGAATGGCGCGATCGTGCGGTGTCGGCACGCGGATTCGGCCGGGGGCTCACCATTTCAACTGCGTGGTGAGCGCGCCCGTTTCGACGATCGCGAACTGCGTCGCCCCCTGATAGGTGCCTTCGACCCGGTAACTGGCCTCGGGCACGCTGAACAGACAGCGCGGCCCCGTGGCCTTGAATTCCAGCAGCACGCGGCCGTGTCGCCGCAGTCGGACCTGCACGTTGGATAGCGGTTGTCCGGTGCTGCCCGCGACGAACGACACACCGAGGTTGTACGGACGGCCGTCGGGGGGAAGTGGCGCCGTACCGTCGATTCGTGCATCACCGCAGATGTACGAAATCACGTATCGCTCCGGGCCCGCGCCGGACGCGGGCTCGGTTTGGGGCTGGCCCTGGGCCGCGGCGTCGATGCAGAGCGCGAATACGACGACGAGGCCGAGCAACGGCCGGGCATGCTGTTTAAACGACGAGGAAGACATTGCCACCTCCAGCCGGAATCAAATGACAACGCATTTATTCCGAGTCGAAATTATATGCGGCTTTTACGACATGCTATTGATACACGATGGGTTTTCAACAAACAATAATGTGTAGCCCGCACGACACACCGTTTAAAATGTCTTATTTAAATAGGATTGGCATTTATTCGACGAATCTTTAAAATCATAATAAAGTCGATGTTGCCGGACATGAAATTTGCTCGGCGGTAGCGATGACCCGGACGGAAACCTACGACGTAAGAGGTACCGGAATTTGTGCCGAAAAATAACGACTGATAAAAGGAAGTATTGCCTCTGTAATCGAGGCATTTCCATGACATCGGTACAAATGGCGTGAAAATAGAAAAAGAGGGTGCGACGGTATTGGCATGAATCGTCGTTGCATGCAAATCGAAACTTTTATTGTGATCTGTAACAGGGTATTTCCACTGTTGAAACCGGAAAGTTATTGGGGATCAGGTATTTCTGATAGAAAGGAATACAGCCCGGACTCGCAAACGTTTGGCTATTTAACTCGCTTGATCAAGCGTGCGATATTCGCATCGACACTCCGTGCAGGAGCGGAAAATGCGGGCGGCCGACGCCGTTCGGATGACGGCGCGACGCGCGGTTATCCGCGCATCGTGCGCCGGCAAGTCAGGCGATGAAGGACGAGGAAGGGCGTTATCGGCTGCCGCCGACGCTGCGGCGAGCGATGCGCACGGCGGGTGCTGCCGGCTCGGCCGCGATCGAGCCGTCGGCCGCGGTGCGCGGCCGGTTCATGATGTAGGTCCAAAGCTGTTCGGCCGCGAGCCCGCGCTTGCGCGCGGACCGGTACAGGCGGATCTCGAGCTCGGTGATCCAGTCCGCCGAGCCCGCCCGCACGAGCGAGCCTTCCGCGAGTTCCTTCGCCACGCAGCTTTCGGGCAGCCAGCCGATCCCGTGCCCGGCCACGACCATCCCCTTGAGCGCTTCGGACATGTGCGTCTCGAAGCAGCGGTGCAGCGCATACGATTCTGACGCGTTCAGCAGCAGCATCTCGACCACGTTCCCGAGGAACGCCCCCGACGAATACGCGAGCAGCGGCAGCGGCGCGTCCGGCGCGCCCGGCAGTTCGAATAGCGGCCGGCCGTGCGCGTCGGGCGTCGACACCGGCAGGATCCGTTCGACGCCGAGCGTGACGAACGGGAAGTGGTTCGGATCGAGCACGATCGGCAGTTGCGGATGGTGATAGCCGAGCAGCAGGTCGCACTCACCTTCGACCAGTTGCTGCACGCCTTCGGGCACGTTCACCGCATTCACGCGCGCGGTCACATGGCCGACTTCGCCGTTCAACTGCTTGAGCCATTCGGGGAACAGCGTGAACACGAGCGTATGCGCGACCGCGAAGCGCACGACCTGGTCGCTTGCCGCGAACTGGTCGTAGCCGTTCACGAGGTTGCGGGCCGCATACATGCTGCGCAGGATGTCCGCGGCCAGCCCGCGGAACATCTGCCCGGCCGGCGTCAGCGTGATGGGGTTGATGCTGCGGTCGACCAGCTTCGCGTCCATCCACGTTTCGAGCGCGGCGATTCGTCTGCTGAAGGCCGACTGCGTGAGGTGCCGATGACGCGCGGCCCGGGAAAAGCTCTTGGTATCCGCAAGGCTCAGGAAATCTTCCAGCCACTTCGCTTCCATTTCGATCTTCGCTTGTTATGGTCGGGCGCCCACGGGGGCGGCGGCGCCGTTTCGCTGCACGAACCTTCTAGCCTACCGCGCCTCGCGCGCCGGCAGCCGATGTTTTTTTTCGATCGGTGTCAGTCGAAATATGCATGAGCATTGTCGGCGGCATTACGGCTGCATAAGTTTGAGGCGCCGGACCCGGCTAACCAGTTAGTTCACCGCGTCGAACGCTGGTGCGGCCGCAGACGGTACTTCCCCAGGGCCGGCCTGCGCAGGTTGCGTGGCCGGCCCGCTTTCCCGCGAGCGGTTGCGCCGCGCCATCCTGCTCGGCGAACAGGGGCGGGAATCGAGGCGCCCAAGGCCATGGCGAGCGGTGCGGGGCACCATTCACCACGACGGGCACAACCGGCACGGGCGCCCATTTGGTGCAGTGCAGATTGCGCATTCATGACACGCGGGGGAACTATGTTCGACTGGCGCGCGCGATCGCGGCGCGTCGATGCGGCGGAGAGAGCCGTCGCTGCACCGTCGTGGTGCGTCATGGCGCACGAGCGTGCGCGCGGCGGCGCCAAAAGGGGGGAATCGAGCGGATAGCGCAAGGCACGTTCCTTGCAAAGAAGTGAGTACGCCGGTCCGGCATGCGCAATGCCGGGGAGAACGATGGAGAACAATTCGATGAAACCGTTCGATGAAATGCTGCAATCCGGCGACATGGTGAGACCGCCTTACGCGCGCCTCAAGCAGTGGCTCGACACGCAGAACCCAGCAAGCCTCGCCCAGAAGGCCCACGACGCCGAAGGCGTGTTCCGCAGGACGGGCATCACGTTCGCCGTGTACGGCGACGCGCAGGCCGCCGAGCGGCTGATTCCGTTCGACATCGTGCCGCGCATCATCTCGGGCGCGGAATGGAGCCGGCTGTCGCTCGGCATCGAGCAGCGCGTGATGGCGCTCAACGCATTCCTCGACGATATCTACCACCGCCAGGAAATCGTCCGCGCGGGCATCGTGCCGAAGCATCTGATCGCGCACAACGAGGCGTTCATCCCGGAGATGATCGATTTCCGGCCGCCCGGGAACGTTTACACGCACATCATCGGCGTCGACATCGTGCGCACCAGCGAGAACGAATTCTATGTGCTGGAGGACAACGCGCGCACGCCGTCGGGTGTGTCGTACATGCTGGAAAACCGGGAGACGATGATGCAGCTCTTCCCGGAGCTGTTCCAGCAGGTCAAGGTGCGCCCGGTCGAGACCTATCCGCAGATGCTGCGGCAGTCGCTCGCGGCCGTGTGCCCGCCGGGCGGCAACGCCGACAACCCGACCATCGCCGTGCTCACGCCCGGCATCCACAATTCCGCGTACTACGAACATTCGTTCCTCGCCGACCAGATGGGCGTGCACCTCGTCGAGGGCAGCGACCTGCAGGTGGTCGACGGCCGCGTCGCGATGCGCACGACCGAAGGCTTCCGGCAGATCGACGTGCTGTACCGCCGCGTCGACGACGCGTTCCTCGATCCGCTCACGTTCCGCCCCGACTCGGTGCTCGGCGTGGCCGGGATCATGGATGTCTACCGCGCCGGCAACATCACGATCGCGAACGCGCCGGGCACCGGCATCGCCGACGACAAGGCGATCTACTCGTACATGCCGGAGATCGTCGAGTTCTACACGGGCCGCAAGGCGTTGCTGGAGAACGTGCCGACCTGGCGCTGCGGCGAGGCCGACAGCCTGAAATACGTGCTCGACCATCTCGACGAACTGGTCGTGAAGGAAGTGCACGGCTCGGGCGGCTACGGGATGCTGGTCGGGCCGTGCGCGTCGAAGGCCGAACTCGAGGCGTTCGCCGCGAAGCTGCGCGCGCGACCCGCGAACTACATCGCGCAACCCACGCTGGCGTTGTCCACGACGCCGATCCTGACCGAAGCCGGCCTCGCGCCGCGCCACGTCGACCTGCGGCCGTTCGTGCTGGTGTCGGACCGGATCCGCATCACGCCGGGCGGGCTCACGCGCGTCGCGCTGCAGGAAGGATCGCTTGTCGTCAACTCGAGCCAGGGCGGCGGCACCAAGGACACCTGGGTGCTGGCCGACTGAGCCGGGCACGACCGCGCGCGCCGCAGCCGGCGCGCGAACCGAACGAAGACGGAGTGGACACGAGATGCTTCTGGGACGAACTGCGAGCGGGCTCTACTGGATGTACCGCTATATCGAGCGCGCGGAGAACATCGCGCGCATCGTCGATGCCGGGCTGCGGATGGCGCTCACGCGCACGGCCGACGCGCCGGCCGAATGGTCGTCGGTGCTGGTCAGCTCGGGCGCGGACGACGGCTATCGTCAGAAGTACGACGCATATGCCGCCGATACCGTGACCGACTACCTGCTGCGCGATCGCGACAACCCGTCGAGCGTGCTGTCGTGCATCGAGGCCGCACGCTCGAACGCGCGGATGGTGCGCACGGCACTCACGCGGGAGGCGTGGGAGAGCGTGAACGGCGCGTGGCTCGCGCTGCGCCGCGCGCTTGCGGAGCCGGTGCCGGAGAGCGGGCTGCCGGCGGTGCTCGACGAAGTGAAGCGCGAAACCGCGCTGATCCTCGGCAGCTTCTACAGCACGATGCTGCGCAACGAGATCTTCGATTTCGCGCAGATCGGCGCGTTCGTCGAGCGGGCCGACAACACCGCGCGGATCATCGACGTGAAATATCACCTGCTGCTGCCGTCGGTGTCGCACGTCGGCACGATCCTCGACAACTACCAGTGGGAGACGATCCTGCGCTGCGTGGCCGCGCACCGGTCGTATCGCTGGGTGTACGACGTGCAGTACAAGCCGATGAACATCGCCGACTACCTGATCCTCAACGGCCGCATGCCGCGTTCGCTGCGCTATTGCTACGGGCGCGTCGTGTCGAGCCTGAACCTGCTCGCGAAGGATTACGGCGTGACACACCCGTGTCACGACACGGCCGCGAAGATCCTGCAGATGCTGTCCGACACCTCGGTCGAGCGGATCTTCAAGAGCGGCCTGCACGAGTTCCTGACCGACTTCATCGGCCGCAACAACAGCCTCGGGGCCGATATCGCCCAGGCCTACAACTTCGACTGAGACTTGCCATGCGACTCGCCATCCGACACATCTCGCGTTATCAGTTCGACGATCAAGCCACCCACGCGCTGCAACGGCTGCGGCTGCGCCCGCAATCGGGGCCCGGGCAGACGGTGCGCGCGTGGCAGGTCACGATCGACGGCGTCGAGCCGACCCTGTCCTATGCGGACGGCTTCGGCAACCGGATCGATCTCGTGCGCCACGACCCCGGCGCGCGGAACGAGATCGTCGTGGTCGCGGCCGGCGTCGTCGAGACGCAGGACCGTGCGGGCATTCTCGGCAACTCCGAAGGCTATGCGCCGCCGTGGATCTTCGAGCGCGAGACCGCGCTCACGAAGGCCGGCGACACCGTGCGCGAGCTCGCGCACGCGCTGCCGATCGAGCCGCACAGCCTCGATGCGCTGCACTGGCTGATGACGGAAGTGCACGATCGCATCGCGTACGCGCCGACCCTGGCCGACGCGCCGGTCGACGCCGAAACCGCGCTGCAAAACGGCGAGGGCACGAGCCGCGACCATGCGCATGCGTTCATCGCGGCCGCGCGCGTGCTGAAGATTCCCGCGCGCTATATCTCGGGCTACGTGCTCGCCGACAGCGCGATGCAGCGCATCGCCGACGCGAAGCAGAGCGCGGGCGACGAAGGCGAGGAGGAAGCGCTTGCGCTGCAGAGCGGTGAGGGGATGGAGCAGGCGCTCGGCGCGTCGCACGCCGCGCAGTCGCAATCCCAGTCGCAGTCGCAATCGCAATCACAATCGCAGGGGCTGCAGCAGCCGGCGCTCGGCGCGCAGCCGCAAACTGCCGCGCTGATGCAGCAGCCGGCAGGCCATGCGTGGGCCGAGGCGTACGTCGAAGGGCTCGGCTGGGTCGGCTTCGATCCGTTCATGAACCGCTGCCCGGACGAGCGCTACGTGCGCATCGCGGTCGGCCTCGACCATCGCGACGCGCAGCCGGTGACAGGAGTCGGCGCGCGCGCCGTCGGCGTCGAGATCAGCGTCGTGCAGTCGCCGGGACTGGTCTGACGCGCCCCTTCGCCGAATCCGCCGTGCCGTGCCGCCGCAGTGACGGCGACGCGGCGCGCGCGGCCGGCCCAACCCGAACCGAGCGGCTCCCCCATGCCCATCCACGTCGCGCTGCATCACACCACCCGCTACCGTTACGACCGGCCCGTCAATCTCGGGCCGCAGATCGTGCGGCTGCGGCCCGCGCCGCACTGCCGGACGCCGATCATCGCGTATTCGATGACGGTCGAGCCCGCCGAGCATTTCATCAACTGGCAGCAGGACCCGTTTTCGAACTATCTCGCGCGGCTCGTGTTTCCGGAGCGCACCGAGCACTTCGAGATCACCATCGATCTCGTCGCCGAAATGTCGGTGTACAACCCGTTCGACTTCTTTCTCGAAGCGAGCGCGGAGCAATACCCGTTCAGCTATGACGATGCGCTGAAGACCGAACTCGCGCCGTACCTCGCGTGCGATCCGGCGACGAGCGAGGCACCGCGGTTCCGCGCGTATCTCGACAGCGTCGACCGCACGCCGGCCGGCACGACGAACTTCCTCGTCGCGCTGAACCAGCAGCTGCAGCGCGACATCGGCTATCTCGTGCGCCTGGAGCCGGGCGTGCAGACGCCCGAGCAGACGCTCGAGCTCGCGTCCGGGTCGTGCCGCGACAGCGCATGGCTGCTCGTGCAGCTGTGCCGGCATCTCGGCATCGCCGCGCGCTTCGCGTCCGGCTACCTGATCCAGCTCACGCCCGACGTGAAGGCGCTCGACGGCCCGAGCGGCACGTCGGTCGACTTCACCGACCTGCACGCCTGGTGCGAGGTCTATCTGCCGGGCGCCGGCTGGATTGGCTTCGATCCGACGTCGGGCCTGCTCGCCGGCGAAGGGCATATTCCGCTCGCGTGCACGCCGCAGCCGACCAGCGCCGCACCGGTCGAAGGGCTGATCGACGAATGCGAGGTGTCGTTCGAGCACGAGATGGCGGTGACGCGCGTGTACGAATCGCCGCGCGTGACGAAGCCGTATACCGAGTCGCAATGGGCGGCCGTGCGCACGCTCGGCACGCAGGTCGACGGCGCGCTGACGGCGGGCGACGTGCGGCTGACGCAAGGCGGCGAGCCGACCTTCGTGTCGATCGACGATCGCGACGGCGCCGAGTGGAACACCGATGCGCTCGGCCCGACCAAGCGCGGCTACGCAACCGAACTCGTGCAGCGGCTGCGCGCCGAATACGGCGAAGGCGGCTTCCTGCATTTCGGGCAGGGCAAGTGGTATCCGGGCGAGCAGTTGCCGCGCTGGGCGCTGTCGATCTTCTGGCGGGCCGACGGTCAGCCCGTGTGGCAGGATCCGTCGCTGTTCGCCGACGAGCGCGAGCCGTCCGCGCTGACGACCGACGATGCGAAACGCTTCATCGACGCGCTGGCCGCGCGCCTCGGCCTGACCCACGAATTCGTGCAGCCCGGCTACGAGGACGTCTGGTACTACCTGTGGCGCGAGCGCCGGCTGCCCGTCAACGTCGATCCGTTCGATTCGCGGCTCGACGACGAACTCGAACGCGCGCGGCTGCGCAAGGTGTTCGACCAGAAGCTCGACAGCGTGGTCGGCTACGTGCTGCCGCTCAAGTGCGCGGATGACGAGTCGGGCCGCGAGCGGTCGGGCCTCGACGGTCCGCGCTGGCAGACGGGCCCGTGGTTCTTCCGCGACGAGCGGATGTATCTCGTGCCCGGTGATTCGCCGATGGGCTACCGGCTGCCGCTCGATTCGCTGCCGTGGGTCACCGGCGCCGACTATCCGTACCTGGTCGAACGCGATCCGTTCGCGCCGCGCGCCGCGCTGCCGGAGGCCGCCGCGTTCCGTGCGCGTCATGTGGGCGCGGCCGACGCGCCGCGCTATCTCGCCGGCGCGCATCGCGAAGCGCCCACGCAAACGGTCATGCAGTGGCGCGGCGACGGCACCGACGCGGCCGGACGGCACGCGCCCGGCCAGCAGGACCCGCAGCGCCGCCCCGAGCCCTTCGAATCGGCCGGGTGGATCACGCGCAGCGCGCTGTGCGCCGAAGTGCGCAAAGGCATCCTGTACGTGTTCATGCCGCCGCTCGCCGCACTCGAGGATTATCTCGACCTGCTGGCGGCGATCGAGCTGACCGCGCACGCAATCGGCGTGAAGCTCGTGCTCGAAGGCTATCCGCCGCCGCGCGATGCGCGGCTCAAGCTGCTGCAGGTCACGCCCGATCCCGGCGTGATCGAGGTGAACATCCATCCGGCCCGGAGCTTCGACGAACTCGTCGAGCAGACCGAATTCCTGTACGACGCCGCGTGGCAGTCGCGCCTGTCCAGCGAGAAGTTCATGGTCGACGGCCGGCACGTCGGCACGGGCGGCGGCAACCACTTCGTGCTCGGCGGCGCGACGCCGGCCGACAGCCCGTTCCTGCGCCGCCCGGATCTGCTCGCGAGCCTGATCGCTTACTGGCACAACCATCCGTCGCTGTCGTACCTGTTCTCCGGGTTGTTCATCGGCCCGACGAGCCAGGCGCCGCGCGTCGACGAGGCGCGCAACGACCAGCTCTACGAGCTCGACATCGCGTTCGCGGAAATCCAGCGCAACAAGCTGCTGTACGGGCAGGACATGCCGCCGTGGCTCGTCGACCGCGTGCTGCGCAACCTGCTGATCGACGTGACCGGCAACACGCACCGCAGCGAGTTCTGCATCGACAAGCTGTATTCGCCCGATTCGTCGACCGGCCGGCTCGGCCTGCTCGAACTGCGCGCGTTCGAGATGCCGCCGCATGCGCGGATGAGCATCGTGCAGCAACTGCTGCTGCGCGCGCTGGTCGCGCGTTTCTGGGCCGCGCCGTACACGACGCCGCTCACGCGCTGGGGCACCGCGCTGCACGACCGCTTCATGCTGCCCGCGTTCCTGAAAATGGATTTCGACGACGTGCTGGCCGAGCTGCGCGACGCCGGCTTCGGGTTCGATCCGGCGTGGTTCGCGCCGCACTTCGAGTTCCGCTTCTCGCTGTTCGGCCAGATCGCGGTGAACGGGATGGAACTGTCGCTGCGCGGTGCGCTGGAGCCGTGGCACGTGATGGGCGAGGAGGGCGCGCCCGGCGGCACGGTGCGCTACGTCGATTCGTCGGTCGAACGGCTCGAGGTGCGTGTGACGGGGCTGAACGACAACCGGCACGTCGTGACCGTCAACGGCCGCCCGCTGCCGCTGCAGCCGACCGGCACCGTCGGCGAATATGTCGCGGGTGTGCGCTACAAGGCGTGGGCGCCGCCGTCGGCGCTGCATCCGACCATCGGCGTGCACGCGCCGCTCACGTTCGACATCGTCGACACGTGGCTGCAGCGCTCGCTCGGCGGCTGCCGGTATCACGTCACGCATCCGGGCGGGCGCAACTATGCGACGTTCCCGGTCAATGCGTACGAGGCCGAAAGCCGCCGGCTCACGCGTTTCGTCGAGATGGGACACACGCCGGGACGGATGACGGCATCGGCCGCCGCGCCGAGCCGCGAATTCCCGTTCACGCTCGACCTGCGGCGGCCCTGAGCGCCGGATGAACGGACGGACGACGATGCGCGGTTCGCGACCTCCCGGCGCGCCGGCCGGAGTGCTAGGATGCGGGCAGGCCGCGGCTGCCCGCCGCGTCCGCCGTGCCCGCCCGCCGCTGCGGCGGCGCGCGGGCACGGCCGCACCCTGACGACGGAACGAAACCGACCGTGCCGCTCATTCACCCCGACAATCTCGCCGACGCCGACGCGATGCCCACGCTTTTCGATACCGGCGCGCAGCCGGACGCCGCGGAACTGGCCGCCGCGCTCGCGGCGCCGGCCGCGGCCGGCCGCTACGACGAACTGCGCGGCAGTGCCGCCGGCCTCACCGCGCCGCTGCTCGCGCCCGCATGGCGCAGCTTCTTCACGTCGATCGGCAGCGACGGCGTGGCCGATCTCGACCGCCGCGCCGACGCGTTGCAGCGACGCATGCGCGAGAACGGCCTGTTCTACCAGCTCCACGAGCAACGCGCGGGCGACGGCGCGGCCGGCCCGTGGTCGCTCGACCTGCTGCCGTTGATCGTCACGCCCGAGGACTGGGTCGCGATCGAGCGCGGCGTGCTGCAGCGCGTGCGGCTGCTGAACGCGACCATGGCCGACCTGTACGGCCCGCAGACGATCCTGGAGCGCGGGCTGCTGCCGCCCGCGCTCGTCACCGGCCACCCGGGCTACCTGCGCGCGATGCGCGGCGCGCGCGTGCCGGGCGACACATGGCTGCACATCGTTGCGTTCGATCTCGCGCGCGGCCCCGACGGGCAATGGCGGATCGTCGCGCAGCACACGCAGGGCCCGTCCGGGCTCGGTTATCTGCTCGAAAACCGGCTGATCGTGTCACGGCTCTTTCCGCGCGGCTTTCGCGGGCTGCGCGTGCAGCGGCTCGCGTCCGCGTACCGGTCGCTGCTGCAGAGCATGCAGGCGCTCAGCCCGGCCAGCAAGAATTCGCGGATCGTGCTGCTCACGCCGGGGCCGCACAGCGCGACCTACTTCGAACATGCGTATCTCGCGCGCTATCTCGGTCTCACGCTCGTCGAGGGCGGCGACCTGACCGCGCGCGACAACCACGTGTTCCTGAAGACGCTGCGCGGGCTCGAGCCCGTGCACGGGATCCTGCGGCGCGTCGACGACGCATGGCTCGATCCGCTCGAACTGCGGCCCGATTCGATGCTCGGCGTGCCGGGGCTGCTGCAGGCCGTGCGCGCGGGCAACGTGCTGCTCGCGAATGCGCCGGGTTCGGGCTTCCTCGAATCGCCGGGCATGCTCGGCTTCATGCCGCGCCTCGCGGAAGCGCTGCTCGGCGAAACGCTGACGCTGCCCGCCGTGCATTCGTGGTGGTGCGGCGAGGCCGCCGCGTGCAACGACGCGCTGCCGCAACTCGCGCGCGGCATCGTGAAACCGTCGTATCCGCCCGACGCGCAGGCCGGCGGCGGGTTCGATCCGGTGATCGGCGCGCGGCTCACGCCGGCGCAGCTGGCCGAGTGGCGTGCGCGGATCCTCGCCCGGCCCGAACATTACACGGTGCAGGCCGACCTGCCGTTGTCGCAGGCGCCGACCTGGCCGGGGCGCGACGCGCCTGAAGGTAACGGCGGCGCGCGCATCGTGCCGAAACCGCTGCTGCTGCGCGTGTTCGCGCTAGCCGACGGCGCGCAGCGCTGGCGGCTCCTGCCGGGCGGCCTGTCGCGGGTCGGCACGCGCGATACGCTGTTCAACGCGCCGATGCCGCGCGGCGGCAGCACCGTCGATACGTGGGTGATGACCGAAGGCATCGTCGATTCGACGACGCTGCTGCAGACCCGTCTCGGCCCCGACGATCTCGTCGAGCACCCGCGCGCGATTGCGAGCCGCGCGGCCGAGAACCTGTTCTGGCTCGGCCGCTACACCGAGCGCGCGACCAGCCTGATGCGTCTCGCGCGCGCCGCGCTCGAGCGGCTGCGCGGCGAGGACGACGTCGACAGCCCCGCGCATCTGGAGCTCATCGACACGCTGTGCCGCGACACCGGGCTGATCGCGTCCGACGCGCCGAACGCCGTCGATGCGCCGCGTGCGTTCCAGCACGCGCTCGCGACGTCGCTCACGCGCGGCGCGGACCGCACGTCCGGCATCGCGTCCTGCCTGTTCGGGATGCGCGGTGCCGCCGCCGCGATCCGCGAGCGGCTGTCGAGCGATCAGTGGCGGTTGATCGACGACGCGACGCAATTGTTCGCCGACAGCGCCGATCATCCGGAAGCCGAAGAACAGATCGGCAACGAGGCGCTGCAACTGCTGGAGCGCCTCGGGCTGCTGCTCGGCGCGATCACCGGCGCGCAGACCGACAACATGACGCGCGACGATGGCTGGCGGCTGCTGTCGATCGGCCGGCAGATCGAACGGCTGGACTTCCTGTGCAGCGTGCTGAAGTTCGCGTTCGACGAGGGCGCCGTGCACCGGCAGGACGGCTTCGAGCTCGTGCTCGAACTGTTCGACAGCACGATCACGTTCCGCTCGCGGTTCCAGCGCGGCTTCGACGTCGCGCCGCTGCTGTCGCTCGTCGTGCTCGACACCGACAACCCGCGCTCGCTCGGCTGGGTCGTGCAGGCGCTGCGCGGCCGGCTGACGAAGGTCGAGCGCAGCGAAGGCTATGCGCTGTCCGAACTTGCCGAGACGATTCCGGACGTGCCCGCGTGGTCGCTGCACGAATTGTGCGAAACCGGCGACGACGGCCGGCACGACAAGCTGCTCGAGGCGCTCGACACGACCGTGAAGGCGGTGTGGGAATTGTCGAACCGGATCGGCGAGCGCTATTTCAGTCATGTGCGGGACGCGGGCAGGACGCTATGGTGACGACGAAACACGCGGCGAAGATGTCGCCCGCGCCGGCTTCCGGCAGTGCGAAGGACGCGCCGGCGGCTACACCAGCAACACCCGCCGCGCCGACCACCGTCGCGCCCGGCCGCGTGCTGCGCGTGACGCACGACACCGAATACCGCTACGCGGCACGCGTCGAATCCGCGCAGCACCAGGCGCGGCTGCAGCCGCTCGCGACGCCGCGCCAGAAGGTGCTGTCGTTCTCGCTCGACATCGAGCCCGCCCCGGAGTCGGTCTGCACCGAGATCGATGCGTTCGGCAACGCGCGCGCGTCGTTCGCGCTGAACCAGCCTCACGATGCGCTGCTCGTGCGCAGCCGCAGCACGGTGCGCGTGAGTGCGCCCGTCTGGTCGCTGGGCGCGCGCGGCGCACCGCCGCCCGCGATCGCGAGCCCCGACGCCGAGCATGCGATGGCGTGGGAAGCCGTGCGCGAGCGCTTGCAGTTTCGTGCGGGGCAGCCGTATGACGCGGCGAGCGAGTTCGTGTTCGCGTCGCCGCACGTGGCGTGCGATCCCGAACTGGCCGCGTACGCGGCCGCGAGCTTCACGCCGGGTCGGCCACTCGTGCAGGCCGCGTGGGACCTGATGCGGCGGGTTCACGCCGATTTCGCGTACACGCCGAACAGCACCGACATCACGACGACCGCGCTCGATGCGTTGCGATTGCGCAAGGGCGTGTGCCAGGATTTCGCGCACGTGATGATCGGCGCGCTGCGCTCGCTCGGGCTTGCCGCGCGCTACGTGAGCGGGTATCTGCTGACCCAGCCGCCGCCCGGTCAGCCGCGGCTGATCGGCGCGGATGCGTCGCATGCATGGATCGACGTATACGACCCGGCATGGCCCGAAGATGGCGGCTGGCTGCAACTCGACCCCACCAACGACCGTGCGCCCGGTGACGACTACGTGATGCTGTCGATCGGCCGCGACTATGCGGACGTGACGCCGTTGCGCGGCGTGATTCGCGGCGGCGGCGCGGATCAGGAGCTGAAGGTCGGCGTGACGGTCGAGCCGCTCGACGAAGCGTCGTGAGACGCGGTGATCGGCCCGATACGCCGCTCGCCGGCCGTTTAAGTCGTCGTTAATACTGCCCGCCTAGCATGATGGTGCCGGCGAACGGATCGGAGCGGTCGGGCGCCGGCGGCACGCGCGGGTGCGTCGACGTCACGGCGCCGCGCCGTCGCGCGCAGCCATTCCCTTGCAACGGCGGCAGACATGATCAAGAACTTCGACTACCCGCTCGGCAACGAGACGATCGCGCTCTGCGCGAGCTTCGGCGCGGGCCCTGCGTTCCGCCGCGTGCTCGTGAGCCGCGCGGATTCGATGGAGACGCTGGTGGTGCTCGACGCGCGCGGGCTGTCCGGCCTGCTGAAGGTGGCGACCGAGGAGCCGGAAGGGTTGCTCGACGATGCGATCCGCAAGGTCGGGGACGAACAGCTCGTCGAGCAGGCGATCAGCGGCAAGTCGATCGTCGAAGCCGCGTTGTGAGCGGGGCGGCGCGCGCAGGCCGTGCCTGATGCAGCGCGCCGCGCCGTTTTGCGTGGAGTCGCTTACGCGGCGAACCGGTCCGTTGCGGCGAGCAGCGCCTTCAGGATGCCCGGTTCGTTGTACGCGTGCCCGGCGTCCGGCACGATTTCGAACGTCGCGTCCGGCCACGCTTTCGCGAGATCCCACGCGGTGCGTGCGGGTGTCGCGATGTCGTAGCGGCCCTGGACGATCACGCCCGGAATACCGGCGAGGCGATGCGCGTCGCGCAGCAACTGGCCTTCGTCGACGAACCCGCGATTCACGAAGTAGTGGTTTTCGATCCGCGCGAACGCGAGCGCGTAGCGGCCGTCCGCGAAGTGCTCGGCCAGCGCCGGATCGGGCAGCAGCGTGATCGTGCGGCCTTCCCAGAGGCTCCACGCACGCGCGGCTTCGAGCTTCGCGGCTTCGTCGTCGCCCGTCAGCCGGCGATGGTACGCGGCCATCAGGTCACCGCGCTCCGCTTCCGGAATCGGCGCGAGGAATTCTTCCCACAGGTCCGGGAACAGCCACGACGCGCCTTCCTGGTAGTACCACAGCAACTCCGCGCGACGCATCGTGAAGATGCCGCGCACGACGAGCGCGCTTACGCGTTGCGGGTGCGTCTGCGCATAGGCGAGGGCGAGCGCGCTGCCCCACGAACCGCCGAACACGAGCCATTGTTCCGCGCCCGTCATCTCGCGCAGCCGCTCGATGTCGGCCACCAGGTCCCAGGTCGTGTTGTTGTCGAGGCTGGCATGGGGCGTCGAGCGCCCGCAGCCGCGCTGGTCGAACAGCAGGATGTCGTAACGCTCGGGATCGAACAGGCGACGATGGTCGGGGCTGCAGCCTGCGCCCGGGCCGCCGTGCAGGAACACCGCCGGCTTGCCGGACGGGTTGCCGCAGCGCTCCCAGTAGATGTGGTGGCCGTCGCCGGTGTCGAGGTGGCCGTGGGCGTAGGGTTCGATCGGTGGGTACACAGGCAGGCTCCGGGTGAGGGTCGACAGGACGGCGGACGAGGCGCGGGCCGGGATGCGGGAGCGCCGGTATCGCGGAGATTGCGGCGCCGCAAGATTCGTTGCGTCTGCATCTGGCCGCCGCTGCCGCCGGACAATGCCGGTCATTATGCCCATTCATTCCGGCCGCTGCGCGGCGGCATGCGCCCCTGAATTTTTGAAATAATTTCATTCCGATATTTTTCAGACAAAATCGCGGCGGCATGTCGGCGCTGGCTCGGAATCGGGAATTGCGCGCCGGCCTGCCATCCCTCCACCGTGCCAACGGAAGCCATCCGATGAACCATCGCGTCAAGCAGCTGACAGGGTTGCGCGCCGTCGCGGTCACGATGGTCGTCGTCGGCCACGCGGAGCACGTGCTGCCGGGCGGCTACACCGGCTGGCTCGCGCCGCTTCGGCTGATCGCCGACGGCCGGCTTGGCGTGCTGATCTTCTTCGTCCTGAGCGGGTTCCTGATCACCAACGTGCTGCGCGCGGAGTTCGCGCGCACCGGCGGAATTGCGCTGACGTCGTTCTACGTGCGCCGCGCGCTGCGGATCTGGCCGGCCTGCTATGTGTATCTCACGGTCGTCGGCATCCTCGCCGTGGCCGGCTGGCTCGACGTCGATCGCCGCCAGTGGCTGTATGCGGCGTTGCATCTGTGGAACTACTCGGCGTGGTTCGGCCTGGCCGGCGACAACGCGCTGCATCCGGACGGCGCGTGGTATCTCGGTCACTTCTGGTCGCTCGCGCTCGAGGAACAGTTCTACTGGTTCTGGCCGCTGCTGTTCGTGTATGGCACCCGCCACCGCGGGACGCGCTGGCTGGCCGCGCTGATCCTGGCCGTGCCGCTGGTGCGCGCGCTCACGTATTTCATCGCGCCGGCGCTGCGCGGGCAGCTCGCGATGATGCTGCATACGGGCGTCGATCCGATCCTGATCGGCTGCTATGCGGCGCTCAACCGCGAACGGCTCGAAGCGTGGATTAGCTCGTGGCGCGGCGAGACGCGCATCGTGACGGTGATCGTCTTGATCGTGCTGTTCGGGATGCCGCTTGCCGAACGTCGGCTCGGCGGCTTCTGGAATGCAACCTACGGCGTGACGATCGAGGCCGCGCTGATCGCGATCGTGATCGTCGTGCTGAATTTCCGCAGCGAGTTCTGGTGCGCGCGGTGGCTGCGGGCTGCGCCGGTCGTGTTCGTCGGTACGATTTCGTTCAGCCTGTATCTGTGGCAGCAACCGTTCGCGAACCCGGGTCTGCCGGTCGCGCATGCGTTCCCGCTCGGTATCGTGTGGGCGTTGCTCGCGGCGACGGCAAGCTACTTCCTCGTTGAAAAACCGTTCCTGCGGCTGAAGGATCGCTACACCGCGCGCGAGGCGCGACGCGTGCGCGACGACGCGCTGCGGATGCCGGCGCCGACCGATGCGATCGGGCCGAAGGTGGTGGAGTAGGCGGGCAAGGCGGCGGTCTGCCGCCGTCTTACTTGAAGCGCTTCCGCGCGGCGGGCGAATACCAGAAGTCGCGGAACATATCGATACCGTACGATTGGCCGTCGTATTTGACGACCGTGCGCGCGGTTCGCTTGCCCGTCTCTGAATAGTTGCCGTCCTTGCGTTGCGTCTTCGTGACGTGTGCCGTGATCGATAGGTCGGCAAAGCCGTGGCTCGATGTTTTCTCGACGGCGATCGTCATGTTCGCATCTTCGCTGCGGGCGTCGCCGGTGCCTGGACCGCAGGCGTCGCGTTCGACACTGACCCAGCCGTACAGATTGGTGCCGAACACGGGACGAATGCGATTGCCTTCTCGAACCCACAGCGTCAGTTCTTCGCTCGCATTCGCATCGGGACAGCTCGGCCCGCGCGCGCTGCTCAGGAACACGACACCGAATGCGCGTACGTCGGGCGACAGCCGATACGGCGCGGTGTCGATGCGATAGCTGTCCGGGCCGACTTCCGTCGTGGCATCTTCCTCGACGATCGAGCGCGCGGCCGCGACGATCTTGCCGCCCTCGACGAGCGCGACGACCTGCAGCTTGTTGTTGCCGCCCGGGTTCTCGCTCTTCGGCAACGAATCGAACGCGACGGCTGCGATCGTTGTCTGCGGCGCGTTTGGCATCGCCTTGCACGCCGATGCGATGGCGAGCCGGTCCGCGTCGCGCGTGGCGATGCGTGCACTCGCGATGCCGGCCCAGCGGGCGACGGCCGTGATGGCTGCGTCGTCGCAGGGCTGGTTGTCGATGGCGTGAGCAGCGGGAGCGAGGACGAGTGCCAACAGCGGGATGAAGCCGGGGAGTCTCATGGCGACGATGGGAAAGATATTTCGCATCTTTCGATCAGAGATCTCCGCGCACTTCACCGGTTCCCAGCGCGGTCCGCTGCCGATTGACTTCCGCCCAAAGCTCATCGCTGTCGTCATTGCGCAGCACGATCATGCAGTCCAGTTGATCGTCCGTCACGCCGAAGTAGTCCAGGATTTCCTGGCGAACCGAATCGACGAACTGCGCGTATTCCGGGGTTGTCTGGGCCTCAGCGTGCAACGCGTCGTATGCTGCATCGTCCGCGTCGCCGCCGTGCTCGTCGATATAGCGCGAGATCCACTGGTCTCGTTCGTGGTCGTAATCCGCCTCGGCGCGCATCGCTTGCACAGCCGTGTAGAAATCCAATTGGGCAAACGCGGCGATCGCCGCCGTTGTCGCCTCGTCGAAGGTAGTCGTCATTCCATTTCTCTTGTCTGTCAGGGCACAACATCGCACGGGCTAGGCCCGGCTTGGTGTTGCGGATCCGGACGGCATAATACGCCGTTTTGCACTGGTGTTTGGCCGGAGCAAAGGCACCGTGATAGGGAGGTTCATGCCTTTGAGTGCGCTACTCATTGGGTCGCAGCGGCAGCGGGGTACTCATTTTAGCGATTACGATGAAAACAACCGGGCGTGGCAGATCGCAGAACAAATGTCGAGCGTAGCATCGCAAGCCGTTGCGGTCATTCTGACGACAGGTCGAGGTTTTTCCTAGGTGGGCCTCTCTGAACCAGATTCAGCCTCCAAGCCTCGCAGTGCTTATAATCAAACAATGGTTACTATTCGAAATTCCCGTCCCGAGGAAGGCGCTCGTGCCATTGAAATTTGGCGCCGTGCAGTTGACGCTACACATGATTTCCTGTCCCTCGAGGACCGCAAAGCTATTGATGATTTGGTCTGTGACTTCCTCCCGAAAGCTCCGCTCTGGTTGGCAGTGGATGCCAATGATTACGCCCAGGCATTCATGCTCATCGACAACGGCCACATGGAGGCACTGTTCGTTGATCCAGCCTGCAGAGGGACTGGCATTGGTGCAGCCCTAGTCCGTCATGGCCTGAAGCTTCACCCCAAAATGACAACCGATGTCAATGAGCAGAACGGTCAAGCCGTTGGTTTTTACGAAAAAATGGGTTTCAAACGGACGGGCCGTGCTCCACTGGATGGACAGGGAAGACCATATCCACTCATTCACTTGGAGTACATCGGCGTCTAAGTGTCTGCTCATGGCAGCCGACTCGAGGCGACGGCGTCGTCAAGCCTCCCCGGCCTTGGCGAACCTGTACTGCTCGTTCCACCATCGCACGAGTTCCCCGTGTTGCTGATGCGTGACCCATGACACGTTCTCCTCGGCGTCCGCGCTTCCACCGAAAATTAGTGGCTTTACTAGCCATTTGACCTTTCCAGTGAGTCGCGGATCAGGCTTCAGTTCGTACGGAACCGGAAGATTGAAAGATGCAAGATAACGCGTATCCAGCGGAACACTGGGGATCGTGAAAGTCGCCCCGGCCTCATCTTGGATGATGAAATCTAGCCAACCTCGGAGCCCCAAGACTGAGAAGCCGGGAAGTGCCGTGTTGAATCCGCAGGCGCTCGCCGTGGCCGATGCCTCTTCGTCTGCAAATAAGATGATGTAATCCTCTCCGTGCCAGCCTTCAACCATATCGTTCTACACCTCATACTGTTGCAAACAGGATGCCAACTTCGGGCATATCGGAATTATGAAGGTCTCCTTTGAGGCTGGGCCGTCGGATGGCAGGTGCTGGCCGGAAGCCGCCCGATGCTCTCGGCTGTAGCCGACACCTATTGCGGCCCTTCAATGAGGCTCGAAGCGGCCGTTCGATGTCCCGTGCGAGTCCACTGCAGATTTACATTTACCCGTCTTGTTCCGGCTTGAAGAACCGGACCTCGAACACGTCTTTAGTCTCCCTCACCAAGATTTTTCGTCCACAGTTCCAGCATGTAAGTAGAAGTTCCGACCGCCGGATAAGATCGGAGATCAGGTCACCTGCGCTTTTTGCGACATGATCCTCATCGAGGAACTCTTCCGTCGCGAGCAGAGATATACCTGTTCCGCAAAACAGGTTTTTATGAACGAGTTGATCGCACTTGCATCGGACCCATGAGCCCACCTCTTATTCCCCTTCACGCCTAAAGCCGCGTCTAAATAATACACAGCACCAGTTTCGGCCGCCTTTCGCCTGGCGGCGCTGTCAAACGTCTGCAGTTGGCCGAACAGCGATTCGATGCCGTCCAGTGCATCGTCATCGAGAACACAGCTGTCGGGCAAAGCGCACGTTGAATTCGGCTCTATATCGCTGTTCGCTGATTGTCGTGAGCGAGTCGCGCGGAGAATTCTGGCGTCTTGCCAAAGAAATATTGCACGACGAAGTCAATTGCGGCATCTTCGTCCGCGAACTCCTTCACGAAGTCGCCTGGTCCTGGGCCAGGCGTCCAGTCCCAAACGGACACGTTCCAGCGATCAGATGCATGCCAGACCGTTGGCACCGGAGCGTCGGTATCATCGCGCGTATGTCCATCTCTATAAGCCTTACTAAGACTGGCAAGCGAGTTCCCCTGGACACTAATGGGTTTCATAATCAGATAACCCGAAGGATACGCACGGTGATCCGGCGAGAAGAACGGTTCGCTGGGCAATTGCAGCCCCAGATTACGTAACCTGTTGATGGAATCGTTTGAAAGTAGCATTGACGTGGTCAATAAGAAACGTCGCATAGATCGAAGCAGACTTCATTGTCAACGATTCGGGTGACTACGTCGACTGACCGCAGCCGAATGCCGGCACTCTTCCCCGCATTTCCCTTTGATCCACGATGAACAACAAAAAAGGCCCTTGCGGGCCTTTTCATGGACGAACGAACGAGCAGGGCAACGCTTACCGCGTCAACTCCGTAAACCCATCCAGCAACCGATCGACGTCAGCCGCCTGAATCGCCCCCATCGTCGAAATCCGGAACAATTCCTTCGACAACCCGCCTTGCCCCGCATAAATCACGAAGCCACGCGCCTTCAGCCCGTCATGCAGCGTCTCATACGTAACGCCTTGCGGCAGCCGATACGCACGCAGCACGACTGACGAAGCGCCTTCCGGCAACACGAGCGACATCCCACGCGCCGCCAGCCCAGCCTGCGCCTGATCAGCAAGCGCCTTGTAGTGAGCATGCCGCGCACGCCAGCCACCGGCTTCGTCGAACTCGCGCAGTGCCTCTACGAGCGCATAGTAAGCATGCACGGAAGGCGTAAACGGCGTATTCCGCTGATCCTGCAGCTTCGCAAGCCGACCGAGATCGAGGTAATAAGTACGGCTCGCGGCCTTCGCCAGCGCGCTACGGCGCACGATCACGAACGCGGCCCCCGGCACACCGTGCAGACACTTGTTCGCAGTAGCGGCAACAGCATCGATCACACCGCCGGCAAAGTCGATCGCCTCAGCCCCAAAGCTGCTCACACCGTCGACGAGCATCTTCACACCACGCGCACGGCATACGTCGGCGATCTTACCGAGGTCATTCAACCGGCCGGTCGTCGTTTCGTGATGAATCACCGCGACGTGCGAGTACGCACCCGCATCGAGCTTCGCACCAATCTGCGCGGGATCAGGCGCCTGCATCCACTCATGCTTCAGCACATCATGCGCGATCCCGTACTGCGTCGCGATCTGCGTGATGCGCTCGCCGTACACGCCGTTTTCGATCACGAGCAGCTTGCCGTCCTGCGGCACGAGCGCCGCGATCATGCTTTCGACGGCGGCGGTGCCCGAGCCCGTCATCAGCACGGCGGCCCATTCGGCCGGATCGAGCTCGTACGCGGCGACGAGGCGCGCACGCGCTTCATCCTGCAGATCGAAAAACTCGCTTTCGCGATGGCACAGGTCGGGTTGCAGCAGGCTGCGGCGCACGCGTTCGGTGAGCGTGACCGGGCCGGGGTTCAGCAGCAGCATCAATGAGCTCCTTCGGCGTGGGCTTCGGCCTGTGCGGCGCCGATATGCCGCATCAGGCGGGTCTTGACCTCGACCGGCGTGACGGTCGGGCGGGGCAGGCCGTCGGGCACGCCCGTGCGAATCGCAACGCGCACGAACTGCGTACCGTCGGCCTCCGCAGCGAGCGTCGCATCGAGCACGTCGAGCGTGTCGCCTTCGACGGCGGACGCATAGCCGCACGCGGCCGCGACACCCGCGAACGACACATGCCGCGACACGGTCGCCTGGCCGCCGGTCGATTCGTGCGCGCCGTTGTCGAGCAGCACGTGCGTAAGGTTGGACGGACCGTAGGTGCCGAGCGTCGCGAACACGCCCATGCGCATCAGCGCGGCGCCGTCGCCGTCGACGGCCACCACGCGCAGGTCGGGGCGCGCGAGCGCGAGACCCAGCGCGAGCGGCGTCACGCAACCCATCGAGCCGACCATGTACAGCTGGTTCGGACGGTCGTCGATCGCATAGAGTTCGCGGCCGCAGAAGCCGGTCGACGCGAGCACGACGGTCGAGTCGACCGGCGTGTGCGCGATCACACGTTGCAGCGCGTCGTGGCGGGTCGGCCACGATGCGGGCGATTCAGCACGTGCCGCCGACTGTGCGGCAACATGCGCGCGCGGCGTCGCCGCCGGGTTCGCCTTCAGTTCATACGGCGCGACGCTGCCTTTCTGCATCACGAGCGCGTACGGGCGGCCGGTTGCGTCCATGTGCGCGATCGCGCGGTCGAGCGCCGGGCCGACGTGTTCGGGGTCGGTCGGGAACGTCTCCCACGGGATCTCCATGGTGTCGAGCATGGCCGGCGTGATCGGCCCCATCAGCGCGTGCTGCGGCTCGTCGGACACGCCCGGCTGGCCGCGCCACGTGACGATCAGCAGCTGCGGCAGCCGGAACGTCCAGGTCAGCGACGTGAGCGGGCTCACCGCATTGCCGAGCCCGGAGTTCTGCATCATCGCGATCCCGCGCTTGCCGCCGAGCGTGGCGCCGGCGATCAGCGCGACCGCGTCGCCTTCGTTCGCGGCCGACAGGTAGTGCAGCGTCGGGTCCTGCAGCACGTAATTGATGAACGGCGTCAGGTACGAGCAGGGCACGCCCGCGTACCAGTCGAAACCGCGCTCGCGCGCGGCCTCGACGAACTGGGCCGCTTCGATCATTGCGCGCCCCCGTTGCCGGCGCCCGGCTCGGACAGCGGCGTCTGGCCGTGCGCGAAGTCGCCCGCGCGGCGGAAGTCTTCGAGATCGTTGACGCCGCGCCAGTGGCCGTGCACGTACTGCACCTCGATCTTCTCGCCGGCGGCGATCAGTTCGTTGAGCAGCGACGGGATATCGAGCGTGTCGAAATCAGGACGTGCCTGCAGCGTCGCGAGCATCGCCTTCAGGCGATCGACGCCTGCGCCGCGCACGTTCAGCAGACCGATCCAGCGGCCATGCGGCGTGCCTGCGGCGACGTCGCTCGATACGCGTTGCAGGTAGGTTTTCTGACCGAACAGGCCGCGGTCGTCGGCGGCCGAGCAGAGCGCGAAATCGCGCACGCTCTGGTTGGTCTCCGTGAGCGACGAATCGACGACGACGCTGAACTCGGCCTCGCTCTCCGCGAGGTCGCGCACGATGTAGCTGCGGAACAGCAGGTCGCCGTACGAGATCACGGTGTCGCCGGTCAGGCGTTCGGCCGCGCACGCGAGCGATGCGAGCTCGCCCGTCTGCGCGTGACGCTCGTTGACGACGAGCTTGATGCCCGACGTGTCGATCGCGTCGGCGCGATAGCCGCCGACCACGGTGATGTCGTTCACGCCGTGCGTCTTGAAGCCGTCGACGAGCCAGCGCAGCAGCGGCTTGCCGGCGACCGGCAGCATGACCTTGGGCTTATCCTCGGTGACGGCCTCGAGCCCCTTGCCGCGGCTCGCGGCGAGCACGATCGCGGCGTTCGACGCGCGCGACGACGACAGGTAGATGCGCTCCGCTGCCGAGTATTCGTCGGCGTCCTGCAGGCGGAAGATCTCGTTGACCGACGCGACGCGGTCCTCGACGTTGATCAGCGTCTCGTTTTCATGGATCTCGCGTGCGACGGCCTGCATCGCCGATGCCGATGCGCGGATCAGGTGGTTCGCCCAGATCACGGTGCTGATGCCGGCCTGGCGGAACACGTCGGTCGGCGTGCTGTAGTACTTGGTCGGCACGATCACGAGCGGCGCCTTGCCGCTCCATTCGCGTGCGAACTGGAGAATTTCGTCCGGGCGCGACAGCTTGCTGTGGATCAGGATCGCGTCGGCACCGGCTTCCGCGTACGCGTTCGCGCGGCGCAGCGCCTCGTCCATCCCCCAGCCCGCGATCAGTGCCTCGACGCGCGCGACGATCGAGAAGTCGGCGTCGCTCTGCGAATCCTTGCCGGCCTTGATCTTGCCGCAGAACTCGTCGATTTCCGCGAGCGGCTGGCGCTCGCCGCCGATGAAGCTGTTCGTCTTCGGGAATTGTTTATCCTCGATGCACACGCCGGCGATGCCGCGCTGCTCGAGCTTCTTCACGAGGCGGCGCACGTTGTTGAAGTTGCCGTAGCCGGTGTCGCCGTCGAGCAGGATCGGCAGGTCGCTCGCGTCGGCCATGAACTCGAGCACGTCGACGACCTGCGTCCAGCTTGCTTCGTTGTTGTCGCGCACGCCGAACTGCGCGGAGATCGCGAGGCCCGATGCCCAGATCCCCTTGAAGCCGGCTTCGCGGACGATCCGTGCGGACAGGCCGTTGTGCGCTTCCATCAGGAATTCGAGTTCGTTGCTGACAAGCATGCGGCGCAGGCGTGCGCTGCGCGATTCGGAGAAGTTGGGTTCGCGAGCGTTCATCGTGCGGCTCCTGCCGTGGTGCGTTGAATCAGGGGAAGAATGTCTTGTGTCGCGCGTGCGACGTCGTTCGGGAAGTCGATCTCGATCCACGGCGAACCCGTGACGTCGGCGACGTCGAACGAATGGCCGCCTTCGAGCAACAGGTCACGCACGGCTTCCTCGTGCGGCATGTTCGCGCGGCCGCTGTCGACGTAGCCGGCGACGATTTTCGCGAGGCGGCGCGCGGTGCCTTCGGTGAAGCGGAAGAAGCCGACCGATTCGCCGATCGTGTCGTAGTCGAGGTCGACGGCGAGCTGCTTGCGCAACTCGACCGGCACGCCGTTCTTCAGGCACAGCTTGACGGGCTCGTCGCCGGCTTCGAAGTCGCGATCGATCAGCAGGCGGTCGACCGCCTTGTCCGAATCGGCCACCAGCGCGTGCAGGATGTTCTCGTCGTAGAGCACGTCGGCGTCCATCAGCAGCACGTCGCCGCCGCGCGTCATCGCATCGGCGACGGTGTGCACGGTCAGCACGCTGCCGAGGTCGTAGCGCTCGTTGATCACGATCTCGGCGGTGCGGCCGAGGCGCTTCAATTCCTGCTCGACCTTCTCGGACTGGAAGCCGAGCCCGAGCACGATTTCATCGACGCCGGCGGCGTCGAGTACGCGCAGATGGCGCTCGAGCAGCGACACGTCGTCGAAGCGCAGCAGGCACTTCGGGTATTGCGCCTCGGGTGGTTGTTGCAGGCGCAAGCCGAGGCCTGCCGCAAGAATGATGGCTCGCATGGGTTCTCCAACCAAAAAGCCGGCGGATCTGAACGATCAGTCGGCGAGAGGCTGCGGCGCATGGCGCCGCTGCCAGTTTCTTTCACTGAAATGCAGATAGAGCAGGCCGGGCAGGCCGAGCGCGAGTTCGCGCGCGCGCTTCGCGAGCGACAGCGCGAGCGCCGCGTCGGGCGGCAGGCCGACCAGCGGGGCGAGCAGCAGGTAACCGCCTTCCTGTGCGCCGAGCGAGCCGGGGATCGCGAACGCCGCACCGCGAATCGCCTGGCCGACGCTCTCGAGCAGCAGCGCGTCGAGCCAGCTGACCGGGTGCCCGAGGAAGTGCAGCGCGAGCCACACTTCCGCGGTGCCGGCGATCCAGCCGGCGAGGCTCAACGCGAAGGTTTTCGCGACCTTCGCACGATCGCGGTACAGCGCGGCGACCGCGTTGTCGATCGCATCCGCGCGGGTCGCCAGCGACGACCAGTCGCGCGGGCCGAGCAGCTTCGACGCGAGACGCATCCCGCGGCCGAACAGCCCGCGCCGCTGAGCCGCGTAGAACGCGACGGCGAGGGCGCCGAGCACGCCGGTGGCGATCAGCGCGGGCGTGCGCAGGTGCGCGACCGAATCGTGCGTCGCATACAGGCTGAACGCGGCGATGCCGATCAGCGCGAACGCCATCTGCGCGAGCGCTTGCATCGTCGTGCCGACGGTCATCGCGGCGGCCGCATCGGCCATCCGCGTGCCGCGCTGCGCGAGGTAGCGCACCATCAGCACCGGGCCGCCGATCTGCCCGGCGGGCAGCAGGCTGTTCACCGATTCGCCGACCCAGCGCGCGCGCAGCGCGTTGCCGAGCTCGGCGGCCGGTTGACCGCGGCGGAACATCACGGACACCGCGAACGCGTCGATCACGAGCGGCACGACGTGGAACGCCGCGACGAGCGCGAGGCCCCAGCCGGCCGCGAGGAGCGTCGACGCGACCGCGCCGACGCCCTGCCATGCGAGCAGGGCGATGAAGAGTGCCGTTCCGAGGGACAGCAGGATCAGGCCGGCGCGTGTCATGACCCGCTCGACCGTCGCGTGGCCAGTTGCTTGAACACCTGGCGGAAACCGAAATACGCGATCGCATCCTTCATGTTCGAGATGAAGCGCTTCCACGGCCGCATGCCGGGGTTGGTCACGTATTCGAAAGTCAGCGACACGCGCGTCTCGTTCTGGCCGAGCGGCGTGATCCGGTGGCGCAGCTTGTCGCCGTCGAACAGCACGATGCCGCCGTCGGCGATCTGCACGGAGCCCGGTTCGTCGGGCACGTCCGGATTGCGCGTATGCAGCTCGTAGTCGAGCCGGCACGACGATTCGTCGATCACGCCGATCAGCAGCGTATAGCGGCGGCCGTCGTAGTACGACGTGTCGTAGTGCCAGCCGATGTGGTCGCCGGGCTTCGTGTAGTAGTACAGCGCGTACGCGTGCGGATCGTTCTCCGGCGACACCATCAGCTTGTCGCCCGTGATCTTTTCGAGGAAGCCGATCAGCGCCTTCGAGCGGTACAGCTCCGCGATGTACGGAGCCTTTTCGTCGATCGTGTGCCGGCTCACGCTGCCGCCCTGTTTGTGGCCGGGCAGGTAATTGCGGTTCAGGCCGGGCTGCAGCGCGCGGGCGGCGGCCGCGAGTTTCGCGTGCGCGTCGGGCGGTAGGAAGGCGTCCAGATACAGGAACGACCCTTGGCGCGTGTAGTCGCTGCGCAGGCGGTCGAGGTCGAGTTGGCCGACACAGCCGGCCACGGTGCGATCGGGATCGGCCGCCGCCGCGCGCGCAGGCGCGGGGCGTGCCGGGCTCAGCACGGAGTCGTCGCGCGTGCTAGAAGTCATTTGGAAGCCTGGATTTCGGTTGAATTCTGCGGGGTGTTGCCGCGGCGCACGATGCGCCACCAGTCGATCACGACCCACGCGGCGAACAGCGGGGCGCCGATCGACGCCGCGAGCAGGAACGGCTGGACGCTGTCGGTGAGCGTCACGAGCGGCAGCAGGTAGAGCACGTCTTCCGTCTCGAAGCCGCCGGCGAACGCCTGCTTGGTGCCGGCCTTGCCGGCGACCGATTCGATTCGCATGCGCAGGAAGAAGATCAGCGCGACGGCACCGCCGGCCAGCGCACCGAGCAGCACCGGCGACGCGGCCATCTGGCCGCCCTGGGCGACGATGCCGACGCCCATGCTGACGAACAGCGCGACCGTCACGAGCGCGTCGGCCGCGAGGTCGTAAAAGTGACCGATCTTGCTGGACTTGCCGCTGATGCGCGCGAGTTCGCCGTCGGTGTGGTCGACGAAGTTCGACAGCACGATCAGGAATGCGCCTGCGTTGCTCCAGCCGAAGCCGCCTTGCGCCAGGCACCAGGCGCCGGCGAGGCCGATCAGCAGACGAAGGGTAGTGAGGTGATTCGGGGTGACCGGCGTGTCGATCAGCGGCCGGACGAGCGCGCGCGCGAGCCGCGCATCCCAAGTGCGTGGCAGCGGCGGTTCCGGGTGTTTGGCGGTTTTTCTTTGGTCCATCGGCGAAATATATACGGAATCGTAACTTGTTGCTTTTTCTTCGATCAATGTCCTGACATGCGGGAGTGTTAACGCCATTCCGCGCATCGGCCGGTTACGCGCCCGATGCGCGAAACGGCGTTCGCACACCCGGGCCATATGTAATCCAGTGTGGTTCGCATGGCGCGACTGTCAAGGGCCCGCGGGCCGCGCCCAGAGGGCCGCTGACGCGGCGCGCGCGTCGCCGGGTTGATATGCATCAGGCCCGAAAAAGCGGCGCCGGGCGACAATTGGCCGCGTTGATCTTCGATCGGCCGCGGCATATTGATTCCCTGCGTTCAGGCAGTCAATCCGGAAACGTCACAGTCGAGTGACGTGAGGTCGTTCGTCATCCGCGGGCGGCAAATTGCCGATTCGCTTTCGCGCACCTTTCGGGTGCATTCGGCAGATTGCTCCGCCTGTCACAGAACGGCCGTTCGATACCCGGCGCATTCAGTAAGTATCTTTTGCATTCAGCGGACATTTCGCGGCGACGGCCTCTGCGATACTCCGACCGTGCCTGTGGTGCCGGCCGCCCCTCGCGGCCCCAAGGGCTTCGCGTCGCTCAGGAGACACCCCCCCGCGACGTCAACGACAGACCAAAAGCGTCAGATATACAGCCATGTCTTCATCACGCATCCTCGCTCCCGCCCTGCGTTCGCTCGTCCGCACCGCCGACGAAGCCGCCGCGCTGATCCGTCCCGGCATGACCGTCGCGATGAGCGGCTTCACCGGCTCGGGTTATCCGAAGGCCGTGCCGGCCGCGCTCGCCGCCCACATCGAGGCCGCCCACGCGCGCGGCGAGGATTTCCGGATCAACGTGCTGACGGGCGCGTCGACCGCGCCGGAGCTCGACGGCGCGCTCGCCCGCACCAACGGCATCTCGATGCGCCTGCCGTACCAGTCCGACCCGACGCTGCGGGACAAGATCAACAGCGGCGAAGTCGACTACCAGGACGTCCACCTGAGCCACGTCGCGCAATACGCGTGGTTCGGGCTGTATGGCGACCTCGACGTCGCGATCGTCGAAGTCGCGGGCATCCGCGAGGACGGGCTGCTGATTCCGTCCGCATCGATCGGCAACAACAAGACGTGGCTCGAGCAGGCGAAGCACGTGATCCTCGAAGTCAACTCGCGCCAGCCGCTCGGCCTCGACGGGATGCACGACGTCTATTACGGCACCGCGCTGCCGCCGCACCGCAAGCCGATTCCGCTGACGAAAAGCGACGACCGGATCGGCGAGCCGTACCTGCGCTGCCCGGCCGAGAAGATCGTCGCGATCGTCGAGACCGACGCGCCGGACCGCAGCAACGCGTTCTCCGCGCCGGACGCCACGTCCAAGCAGATCGCGCTGCAACTGATCGACTTCCTGCGCCACGAAGTGAAGCGCGGCCGTCTGCCGGAAAACCTGCTGCCGCTGCAGTCGGGGGTCGGCAACATCACGAACGCGGTGCTCGCGGAACTGAGCTCGGCCGGCTTCTCGAACCTGACCGCGTACACCGAGGTGATCCAGGACGGCATGCTCGACCTGCTCGACGACGGCACGCTGAGCTTCGCATCGGCCACCGCGCTGTCGCTGAGCCCGGCCGCCGTGCAGCGCTTCGCCGACGAGATCGCGACGTTCCGCGAAAAAATCCTGCTGCGCCCGCAGGAGATCAGCAACCATCCGGAACTCGTGCGCCGCCTCGGCTGCATCGCGATGAACGGGATGATCGAAGCCGACATCTACGGCAACGTGAACTCGACGCACGTGATGGGCACGAAGATCCAGAACGGCATCGGCGGCTCGGGCGACTTCGCGCGCAACGGCTACCTGTCGTGCTTCATGTCGGCCAGCACCGCGAAGGGCGGCGCGATCTCGCGGATCGTGCCGATGGCGAGCCACGTCGACCATACCGAGCACGACGTCGCGGTGGTCGTCACCGAGCAGGGGCTCGCCGATCTGCGCGGCCTGTCGCCGAAGCAGCGTGCGCGCAAGATCATCGCGACCTGCGCGCATCCCGACTACCGTCCGATGCTCGAGGACTACTTCGAGCGCGCGTCGCGCGAGAGCTTCGGCAAGCACACGCCGCACCTGCTCACCGAGGCGCTGTCGTGGCACGAACGCTACGTGCGTACCGGGACGATGAAGGCCTGAGCCGGCCGGGCGCGGGCGCTGGCGTGCATCGCGCGCGCCCGTCGCGTCGTCAGTCCATCGCCGCGTGCGCGACGTCGATGCTCGCCGTTTTCCGCGGCGGGCGGATCAGCAGCAACAGCGGGATCATCAGCAGCGTCGCGACGAACATCAGCTTGAAGTCGTTCAGGTACGCGATCATCGCGGCCTGCTGGTTGATGGTGCGGTCGAGCAGCGCGATGTCGATGTGGCTGCCGGCCATCGCCTGCACGGCCGGGTCGAACGGCGTGACGTGGGTCGCGAGGTCGGCATGCGCGACCTGCGTGTTGCGCGTCATCAGCGTCTGCACGATCGAGATGCCGATACTGCTGCCGATGTTGCGCATCAGGCTGTAGGTGGCCGTGCCGTCCGCGCGCAGCTCGGGCGTGAGCGTCGAGAACGACAGCGCGCTCAGCGGCACGAACACGAGCCCCAGCCCGAAGCCCTGGACCACCCCGGGCCACACGATGTCCGCCTCGGACAGCACGATCGTGTACTGCATCATCTGCCATAGCGCGAGTGCGGAAATCGCCAGCCCGGCGAACAGCAGCGCCCGCGCGTCCACGTATTTCAGCAAGCGCCCGACGAACAGCATCGCGATCATCGTGCCCGCGCCGCTCGGCGCGGTGACGAGGCCCGTCGTCGCGACCGGATAGCCCATCAGGTTCTGCAGCATCGGCGGCAACAGCGCGCGCGTCGCATACAGCACCGCGCCGACCACGAAGATGAACAGCGTGCCGGTCGCGAAGTTCGGGTCGCGCAGCAACTCCGACTTGAAGAACGACGCCTTGCCGACGGTTGCCGTATGCACGAGGAAGAACGCGAAGGCGAGGGCGGCGACCAGCGCCTCGATGCGGATTTCGTACGAGCCGAACCAGTCGAGCTGTTCGCCGCGGTCGAGCATCGCCTGGAACGCGCCGATCGCGAGCGCGAGCGTCGCGAAGCCGAACGCGTCGAATTTCACGTGCGGGCGCGGTGCCCGCACGGGCAGGAAGGTCAGCACGCCGGCCAGCGCGAACGCGCCGATCGGCACGTTGATGAAGAACACCCAGCGCCAGTTGTAGCTGTCGGTGAGCCAGCCGCCCAGCGTCGGGCCGAGGATCGGGCCGACCATCACGCCCATCCCCCAGATCGCCATCGCCTGGCCCTGCTTCTCGCGCGGGTTGATGTCGAGCAGGATCGACTGCGACAGCGGTACCAGCGCGGCGCCGAACACCCCCTGCAGCAATCGTGCGCCGACGATCTGCACGAGCGACTCGGACAGCCCGCACAGCGCGGACGCAATCGTGAAGCCGGCGATCGAGAGCGTCAGCAGCCGCTTCATGCTGAGGCGGTCGGACAGCCAGCCGGTCAGCGGCGTCGCGATCGCCGCGGCGACGATGTAGGAGGTCAGCACCCAGGTGATCTCGTCCTGCGACGCGGACAGCGTGCCCTGCATGTGCGGCAGCGCGACGTTCGCGATCGTACTGTCGAGCGTCTGGATCAGCGTCGCGAGCATGATCGACAGGGTCAGCATCGGCCGATTGAGGGCAGGCGGCGAGGCAGGGGTGTCGGCGGCGGCTGGATTCAAGCGGGTGTCTCCGTGGGGCGGTCGCCATGGGCGGCGATCCGGTGTGACTCGAATTATAAGCATGCTTATTATATCCATGCTTATCGCCCAGGATCGAGGCACGGGGCAGTCGCGGCCTGCCCCTATAATCGCCGCATGGACAAGACTTACGAGAACCGGATCGGCTACCTGATCACCGACGTGGCCCGCCTGCAAGGACGCCTGTTCGACCGGCGCGCGAAGCGCATCGGACTGACGCGCGCGCAAAGCCGCGTGCTCGCGTACCTGACGTGGAAGGGCGAGATGAATCAGGCGCGGCTCGCGGAATGGCTCGAGATCACGCCGATCTCGCTGACGCGGCTGCTCGACCGGATGGAAAGCTGCGGATGGATCGAACGGATCGCCAACGACGACGACCGGCGCGCGTTCGTGATCCGGCTGACCGACAAGTCGCGCGACATCTTTCCGCAGATGCTGGAAGTGGGCGACACCGTCACCGACGACGGGCTGCGCGGCTTCACGCGCGACGAGCGCGACACGCTCGTGCGCCTGCTCGGGCGCGTGCGCCACAACCTGATCGACAGCGGCGGCGAATGACGCAGGCGCGTGCTGGGGCCGCAGAGTCGACCGGACACGGCGGAGCGTCGTTCGCGATGACGAGGTGGCCCGGCCTGGGCCGATTCCGTTTCAGCCCCTCCGCGCCTGCCCGATGCGCTGCGCCGGCGCGCGGCGCTCAACGGCCCAGCGTCGCCAACCCGAACGCCGCCAGATAAAGCCCCGCCCCGAACACCAGATGCGTGACGATGCTGCGCCGGCGCGCGACGCCCGGCTGCGGCGTGCGCGATGCGGCGACGCCGAATCCGAACGCCGGCTGCATCACGAAGAACGGCGCGGCGACGCTGATGAGGCCTGCGACGAGCGCCGGCACGAGTGTCGGCGCACCGATCCATTCCGCGCCCGCGATCGCAACGGGCAGCCCCGCGAACGCGATGCCGATCGCGTAATGCGTGATCCAGCCCAACACGCGTTCGCCTGGCACGGGCGGCGCGGCGACGATCGACGCATGCCGGAACCGGCCGCGCAACATGTGGCCGAGCCAGCGGCCGACCAGCGCGTAGTCGAGCGACGGAATCCCGAATGCATTGCGTCGCAGCAGCGCCCACAGGTCCGTCACGAGCGTCGCGCCCGCGCCGATCAGCAGGATACGCACGAGGAGGTCGGGCGAGGTCATCACGCGCCTCCGCGGCGAATGGTGGCGGCGGCGCGGGCCGGCAGACAAGTCGGTTTCGGCGGGTTCATGGCGGTCCAGTCTTGTGTCGAAGGAGTCGAGCGACTATCTTGCAACTTCAAGTTCACTTGAGGTCAAGCATGAGCCGTCTGGATATCGCCGAGGTCGCGCGTCGCTCGGGATTGCCCGCGTCGACGCTGCGTTACTACGAGGAAAAGGGATTGATCGTGCCGAACGGCCGTCACGGGCTGCGGCGCCAGTACGACGAGTCGGTGCTGGAGCGCCTTGCGCTCATCGCGCTTGGCCGCGAGGCCGGTTTCGCGCTCGACGACATCCTCGCGATGTTCGGCGCGGACGGCCGCCCGGCGATCGATCGCGCGAAGCTCGACGACAAGGCCGACGAGCTCGACCGTACGATCCGCCGTCTCGGTGCGGTGCGCGATGCGCTGCGGCATGCGGCCGTGTGCCCGGCGCCGAGTCATCTCGAGTGTCCGTCGTTCCGCAAGCTGCTGCGCAGCGCCGCGCACCGTCATCCGGCGCGTCGCACGAAGACGGAAGGCGCGTAGGCGGTTCGGCTTGCCGGAGTGGGGCGCGCGAGCGTGCGACGGGGCAGGCAAGCCGCGGCGGCTAATGCCCCGAGCACGTCATCCCGCGTAATAGACGCGGCATTCCATCTCGCGTCCGCGCACGATGCGCTTGCCGACGAGCGAACCGAACGTTTCGGTGACGACCGTGCGCTGGTGCTCGCATTGCAACGCATCGTAGAAGTAGAGCGCGACCCAGTCCGCGGTGCGGCCGGCCTCGTGCGGGCGGGCGGGATACGGGCACAGTGCGGTGAAATGCCAGCCGCCTTTCGTCATGTGCATCACGGGCGGCGACACGCTGACGTCCGCGTTCACGCGACGCGTCACGAGCATCGGCAGGATGCCGGCGGCGGCCTTGTTGCGGTACAGGCGGTCGATGTAAAGCAGCAGTTCGACAGGCGGCTCGGTGCCGAGGTCGGCGTCCTGCGCGTGGCCTTGCCAGCGCCGGCGCCGGCTCAATACGTCGTCGAGCGCCGCGCGGATGCCGGCCGCGCGACGCGGGCCGACACCCGAAATCGCGTCGAGCTGGCCGCTGCGGGCCGCGCGTTCGAGCTCCTCGAGCGTATCGATGTGCAACTGGTCGTGAATCCGCAGCGCGAGCGCATGGCCGATGCCGGGCACGGCTTCGAACGCGGACACGCGTTCCGCATCGCCGCGCAGCCGATCGAGCAGGCGCCAGCGCCCGGTCACCAGCCATTCGGCGACCGCCTGCGCGACGCCTGTGCCGACCTCCGGGAGCGCGCCGAGCGCATCGACACCGCCCGTGTTGAAGCGCGTGCGGATGCCGTCGTCGAGCGACTCGATCGTATCGGCCGACGCGCGGTAGGCGGCAACCCGGTAAGGATTCGCGCCTTGATCGGCAAGCAGCTGCGCGGCTTCGCGCAGGCAAGCCGCGATTTGCCGGTTTTCCTCGTGCGTCTGGCTGATGGTCGTCTGCATGGTGCGGGACCTGGGGAAGCGCAAACGGAATGAACGGCGCGCGCAACGCGCGGGCCGCCGTTCATTTCAGCACATTGTCACGGGAAGCGACGAACAAAACTTGATGCGTGTCAATAGCAAACGTTGCACAGGCGGGAACCGCGCCGCACGCGCGTTCGTGCCGGGATAGGGCACGAACGCGCGACCGGTTACGCGTCGAGGAACGACTCCGCGCCCTCGGCCTCCGCGGCCGTGCGCAGCGTGGCGAGCGCGCGCTTCTCGATCTGCCGCACGCGTTCGCGCGACATGCCCGCGTCCTGCGCGATCGCGTCGTAGGTGTCGGGCTCGGCGCCGCCGAGGCCGAACCGCCGGCGCAGCACGTCGGCTTCGGCCGGCGTGACCGAGCGCAGCAGCGACGTCACGCATTCGCGCATGCGCGTGTCCGCCAGGCGCTCGAACGGGCTCGCCGACGCCTGGTCCTCGATCAGGTCGACGAGGCCCGTCTCCGCGTCGGGCAGCGGCGTGTCGAGCGACAGCGGCTCGGCAGGCAGCGCGAGCACCGCACGCAGCTTGCCCTCGGGGAGCCCGGATTCGGCGGCCAGTTCGGCCGGCGTCGCGCGGCGGCCCGTGCGTTGGCGAAAGCGCAGCGCATGCCGCTGCACGCGCTGGTACTGGTCGCCGACGTGCACGGGCACGCGGATCGTGCGCGAACGGTCGGCCACCGCGCGCGCGACCGCCTGCCGGATCCACCAGGTCGCATAGGTCGAGAACTTGAAGCCGCGCCGGTATTCGAACTTCTCGATCGCGCGCATCAGGCCGAGGCAGCCGTCCTGCACGAGGTCGGGCAGGTCGACGCCGCGGTTCATGTACTTGCGCGCGATCGACAGCACGAGCCGCAGGTTCGCCTCCAGCATCGCGCGGGTACCGTCGCGCACCTTTTGCTGACCGTCGCTCAGCGCGGCGCCGAGCGCGCGCCGCGCGACCGCGTCGAAGCATGCGGCGTCGCTGTCGGCGGCGGCATTGGCCGGCGCGGCGGCGAGCGCACGCACGACGCGAGTCGCATCGTCGACGGCTGGCGCAACCCACGCGAGCGAACCGAGCAGTGCGGCGAGGCGGTTGCGCGCGTCGCGGTATTCGGCCGAGCGGCAGCCTTGCGCGTGCAATGCGGCGCGCAGGGCCGTGATGGCGTCCTGCAGCGTGTCGTAGCGCGCGGGTGCCGGCGTGTCGCCTTCGCCGTCGCCGATGTGATCGCCTTCGTCTCCGGCCGCGCCGCTTCCACCCGTTGCACCATGGCGCGCGAGCAGCGCATCGACCGCCGCCGGATAGCCGGCGAGCGCATGCAGGATCTGATGGCGGCCCGTTTCGATCTCGCGGGCGAGCACGATTTCGTCCTCGCGCTTGAGCAGCGGCACCGCGTGAATGCGTCGCATATAGAGCGCGAGCGGATCGGTCGACGCGCTCGTGCCGCGGGCGAGATCGCCGAGCAGCGCGCGGCCCTCGTCGAGCGCATCGCGATCGACGTCGACCGGTGCCGCGCCCGCGAACGGCGCCGGCGCGGCCGGCTCGTCGAGCACGGCGATGCCGATGTCCGCAAGCGCGGCGCGCACGACGTCCAGCGCGTCGGGGCTGTCGCTTTCCGGCGGCAGCGCGTCGACGAGGTCGGCGTGCGTCAGATAACCCTGTTCGCCGGCGAGCGCCAGCAGCTGGATGATCGGATCGAGGGGCGTGTCCGCCCGAAGCGTGGGGCGTGGCGTAGTCATGTCGATGGCGGCGTGAGCCGCATTCCTGTTGGGCGGGCCGAAGTCCGCTGGTTTCAGGCCGCCGGGGGCCGCGAACACCCGTCCGCGCCGGCCAGCCTGACTGAATATCCAAGTGAGGGCATTTGCGCCAACTTCAACGCCGGCGCGCCAGACGCGCGAGCACGCAGCGTACCCGCGCGGTGCGACCCCTTCAATTGTGATGGCGAAACAAAAAGTAACCGATCAAACCCGCAGAAATATGCAGGGGACGTAAGCTAGAGTCAGGCGCGCGCCACGCGGCGACGCACGAATTCCTGCGGAGCTTCAAATGAACCCGATCCACGCCGCGAGGCCAGCCGTCATCGTGCTGGCGATCCTCGCGCTGAGTGGCTGCTATTACACGAGCCCTTACGGATATGCACCGTATTACGCACCCGCGCCCGCCGTGGTGTCGCAGCGCGAGATCCCGGTGACGCCGGCCAATACGGGCCCGGCCGCGTCGTCCACACCCGCCGTGCCGGCCGTGCCGCCGCCAGCGGACGATTATGCCTACGCTTACCCGCCGGCTCCCGTTTATGCCGCGCCGGCCTATGTGCCTTACCCGGCCTACTACCCCGCGTACTACCCGGGCTGGTACGGGCCGCCCGTCACGATCGGCTTCGGCTTCCGCGGGTATTGGGGCGGCGGCTACCGCGGCTGGCACCGTCCGTGGGGCGGCGGCCACTGGGGTGGCGGACATTGGGGTGGGGGACACTGGGGCGGCGGCCATCGACACTGACCGACGCGCGGCGGCACCGCGCGGGAGAGCAATATGAGCAACACCATCATTAGAAGTTTGTGCGTCGTCCTGTTCGGCGTCGCGGCCGTGCCGGGGATCGCCGACGCGCAAAGCAGCGCCTACACGAACTCGGGCGCCGAACTCTTTGCGGGGCCGGCGCCTGATTATCCGGTCGTCGCGCAACTTCCGCCCGGCACCGCGGTGGACGTGTTCGGCTGCCTGAGCGACTACTCGTGGTGCGACGTCGCGCTGCCCGGCGTGCGCGGCTGGATCGACGCGCAGCAGCTCGACTACCCGTACCAGGGCAATTACGTGCCGCTGCTCGAATACGGCGCGATCATCGGCGTGCCGGTGACCGGGTTCGCGATCGGCACGTACTGGGACCGTTATTACCGCCACCGGCCGTGGTTTCACGATCGCCATCGCTGGGAGCATCGTGCCGAGCCGCGCGTCGGCCCCGGCGGGATGCCGCCCGCCTACTACGGCCGTCCGCAGCCGGGCTGGCCGGCCCAGCGCGAGCCGCGCGGCGCGCCGCCCGTGCAGCATGATGCGCGGCCGTCGGCCACGCGCGGCGGCTGGAATGGTCCGAACCGCGCGCCGGCGCCGCAGGTTGCGCCCGCGCCCGCACGCGCGCCCGCGCCGATGCCTGCACCCGCACCGATGCCAGCGCCCGCACCGATGCCCGCGCCGGCGCCGATGCCCGGCGCGGCCGGTGTCCATCAGCCGGCTCCGCCGCCGCCCGCGCAGCCCGCACCGAGCGGTGGCGCGGTCCAGATGATGCCGCCGGCACATCAGGGCGGCGGCGGTTACGGCGGTCGGCCGCAAGGCGGCGGGGACGGGGGCGGAAACCACGGCGGTGGGGGAGGCCGGGGCCGCAGCGACGAGTTCCGTCGTTGATCGCCTGAAGGTTCCGGTGCCGCAGCCGCCAGCCGGCGCCGGATGAAAAAAAGCCGCTCCGGAGAGCGGCTTCTGGGTCCGGCGGGCGGGCCGTTCGTGCGGCCCGCTGCCCGGCATCAGTCTTCCAGCAGCGACAGGTCGCGCACAGCACCCTTGTCGGCCGACATTACCAGCTTCGCATAGGCCTTCAGCGCCGCGGACACCTTGCGCGGACGCGGTTGTGCCGGCTTCCAGCCCTTCGCGTTCTGCTCTTCGCGCCGACGCGCGAGTTCCTCGTCCGACACCAGCACGTCGATCGTGCGGTTCGGGATGTCGATGCGGATCTTGTCGCCGTCGCGCACGAGGCCGATCGCGCCGCCCGCTGCCGCTTCCGGCGAGCAGTGACCGATCGACAGGCCCGACGTGCCGCCCGAGAAGCGGCCGTCCGTCAGCAGCGCGCACGCCTTGCCGAGGCCCTTCGACTTGATGTAGCTCGTCGGGTACAGCATTTCCTGCATGCCGGGGCCGCCCTTCGGGCCTTCATAGCGCACGATCACCACGTCGCCGGCCTTGACCTTGTCGTTCAGGATGTTCTCGACTGCTTCGTCCTGCGATTCGGTGACGTGGGCCGAGCCCTCGAACACGAGGATGCTTTCATCGACGCCGGCCGTTTTCACCACGCAGCCGTCGAGCGCGATGTTGCCGGTCAGCACGGCCAGCCCGCCTTCCTTCGAGAACGCATGCTCGTACGAGCGGATGCAGCCTTCGGCGCGGTCGAGGTCGAGGCTCGGCCAGCGCGTATTCTGGCTGAACGCCACCTGCGTCGGGATCCCGGCCGGGCCGGCCTGGTAGAACGTGCGCACTGCCGGGTCGTCGGTGCGGACGATATCCCACTGGTCGAGCGCATCCTTCAGCGTCGGCGCGTGCACCGTCGGCACGTCGGTATGCAGCCTGCCGGCGCGGTCGAGCTCGCCGAGGATCGCCATGATGCCGCCAGCGCGGTGCACGTCCTCGATGTGGTACTTGTTCGTGTTCGGCGCGACCTTGCACAGCTGCGGCACGGTGCGCGACAGGCGATCGATGTCCTTCATCGTGAAGTCGATGCCGGCTTCCTGCGCGATCGCCAGCAGGTGCAGGATCGTGTTGGTCGAACCGCCCATCGCGATGTCGAGCGTCATCGCGTTCTCGAACGCCTTGAAGCCGACCGAGCGCGGCAGCGCGCGCATGTCGTCCTGCTCGTAGTGCTGGCGGGTCAGCTCGACGATGCGGCGGCCGGCGCGCTTGAACAGTTGCTCGCGATCGGCATGCGTCGCGACGACCGTGCCGTTGCCGGGCAGCGACAGGCCGAGCGCTTCGGTCAGGCAGTTCATCGAGTTCGCGGTGAACATGCCCGAGCACGAACCGCAGGTCGGGCAGGCCGAGCGTTCGACTTCGGCGACGTCGGCATCCGAATACGACGGGTCGGCCGCGATCACCATCGCGTCGACGAGGTCGAGCTTCTTCAGTTCGACGGTCTTGGTGACCGGGTTCGCGAGACGCGTCTTGCCGGCTTCCATCGGGCCGCCCGACACGAAGATCACCGGAATGTTGAGGCGCATCGCGGCCATCAGCATCCCCGGCGTGATCTTGTCGCAGTTCGAGATGCACACCATTGCGTCCGCGCAGTGCGCGTTCACCATGTATTCGACGGAGTCGGCGATGATGTCGCGGCTCGGCAGCGAATAGAGCATGCCGTCATGGCCCATCGCGATGCCGTCGTCGACCGCGATCGTGTTGAATTCCTTCGCGACGCCGCCGGCGGCCTCGATCTCGCGCGCGACCAACTGGCCGAGATCCTTCAGGTGCACGTGCCCGGGCACGAACTGCGTGAACGAGTTGACGACCGCGATGATCGGCTTCGAGAAATCGTCGTCTTTCATGCCGGTGGCGCGCCACAGCGAGCGCGCGCCTGCCATGTTGCGGCCGGCGGTGGAGGTTTTGGAACGGTATGTGGGCATTGTGATGGCTGAAGAAATATCGCGGAAAAGGATGGAGGCACGGGATTGAAGGCCTCTCGCGCGCCCGTGCGAACAACCTCTTGAGCTGCGCCCTGGGCAAACTGGGCGATTATCCCACAGCCGCCGGGCGGGCGGCGCGGGCGGGAGTGGGCGAAGGGCGCGGGCGTGGAGCCGGGCAGGGCGCGCACCAGCGGCGCGGGGCCTTGCCGGTGCAACCGTCGGCGGAACCGGGCGGCGAATCGACCGACGAATGGGGTGGCGGAACCAGGCGCAAATCGGGCGACGAATCGGGTGGCAGAACCCGGCGGCAGAATCAGGCGGCGAACCGGGTGGCGGAACAGGCGGCGGCTTCATCGCCTTCTACCGGCGATGAAGCCGCGCCGCGAGCCGCCGCCGCCACGCAACGCGATCGCGTCAGTCGAGCAGCGTCAGGATTTCGTCGTACAGCGCCTTCGGAATCCGCACGCCGTGCGCGATGCTGCGCGCGCGGGCATCGAAGCGCCGCTGCGACGGCAGCCGCGCACCTTGCCCGGTGATCGACGCGAACATCCGCTCGCCGCGCGCGAGGCCCGCGTCGAGTTCGTCGCCGAGGAACACCTTCGGGTCGAACGCGATCACGAGCTCTCCATGGCACGGCGTCGCGCCGACGCCTTCGTCGAAGTCCATCGACTCCCGGCTCGTCATGTCGCCGATCAGCGCGCCGCCGAGCAGCTCGACCATGGCCGCCAGCGCCGAGCCCTTGTGGCCGCCGAAGTTGCGCATCGCGCCCTGCAGCGCGGCCTTCGGATCGGTGGTCGGCCGGCCGTCGGCATCGATCGCCCAGTGCGGCGGGATCGCCTTGCCCTGTTTCGCGTGCAGCTCGATGTCGCCGCGCGCGATCGCGCTGGTCGCGAAGTCGAACACGAACGGCACGCCGTCCGGGCGCGGCCACGCGAACGCGATCGGGTTCGTGCCGAACACCGGTTCGCGGCCGCCCTCCGGCGCGACCCAGCTGTGGCTCGGGTTCATCGCGATGCCGACCAGCCCCTCGGCGGCGATCGCCTCGACCTCGGGCCACAGCGCCGAGAAGTGGTAGCAGTTGTTGATCGCCATCGCCGCGATCCCGTGCTGCTTCGCCATCTCGACGAGCACCGGCAGGCCGGTTTCGAAGCTCAGCAGCGAGAAGCCGCGATGCGCGTCGACCGCGACGATCGACGACGACAGCCGGCGCAGCGTCGGCACGGCCTGCGGATCGACCTTGCCCTTCTTCAGCGAGCGCACGCAGACGAGCAGCCGGTACACGCCGTGCGAGTGGCACTCGTCGCGCTGGCCCTGCGTGATCACGTTCGCGATCGCCTGCGCGTGCGCGGCGGACATCCCGTTGTGCGTCAGCACCCGCAGCGCGAGTGCGTGGACCTCATCGAGCGACAGGACGACTTCGGCGAGCGGCTCAGACATCGCGCGCTTCCCGCGGCGCGGGCACGCCGTCGATGCGTTGCGGCACGTTCAGCGGGTTGCCGTTGCGGATGGCGTCGGGCAGCAGCGCGTCCGGCACGTCCTGGTACGACACGGGGCGCAGGAAACGCTCGATCGCGCGTGCGCCGACCGACGTGGTGCGCGTGTCGGACGTGGCCGGGAACGGGCCGCCGTGCACCATCGCGTGACCGACCTCGACACCCGTGCCGAAGCCGTTGACGAGAATGCGGCCGGCCTTGCGCTCCAACGTCGGGCGTAGCGCGGCAAACAGCGCGGCGTCGCCGTCGGCGAGATGCGCGGCGATCGTCAGTTGGCCTTCGAGCGACTTCAGCACGCGATGCAGCGTGTCGGCATCCGGGCAGCGCACGATCAGCGACGCGGGGCCGAACACCTCGTCACGCAGTTCGGGATGCGCGATGAACGCGTCCGCCGACGTCGCGAACAGCGCCGCGCGTGCCTGGTAGCGGCCGCCTTCCGCACCTTCCGCCAGCAGCTCGACCGCGTCGTGCGCGCGCAGCGCGGCCACGCCTTGCGCGTAGCTCGCGTGGATGTGCGGCGTGAGCATCGTCTGCGCGGCGCTCGCTTGCACGGCGGAGGCCGCCGCGGCTTCGAACGCGCGCAGCGCGGGGCCGTCGACCGCGAGCACGAGGCCCGGGTTCGTGCAGAACTGGCCGGCGCCGAGCGCGAGCGACGCGGCGAACTGCGGCGCGATCGTGTCGTGGCGCGCGTCGAGCGCGGCCGGGAATAGCAGCACCGGATTGATCGAGCTCATTTCCGCATAGACCGGAATCGGCTCGTGGCGCGCGGCCGCGATGTTCATCAGCGCGACGCCGCCGCGGCGCGAGCCGGTGAAACCGACGGCCTTGATGCGCGGATCGGCGACGAGCGCCTGGCCGATTTCGCGCGACGCGTCGAACAGCAGCGAGAACACGCCGGCCGGCAGCCCGCATTCGCGCACGGCTTGCTGGATCGCGCGGCCGACGAGCTCGGACGTGCCCGGATGCGCGGAGTGCGCCTTGACGATCACCGGGCAGCCGGCCGCGAGTGCGGACGCGGTATCGCCGCCGGCGACCGAGAACGCGAGCGGGAAGTTCGACGCGCCGAACACGGCGACCGGCCCAATCGCGACGTTGCGCAGGCGCAGGTCGACCCGCGGCAGCGGCTTGCGGTCCGGCCGGGCCGGGTCGATGCGCGCGTCGACGTAACCGCCGTCGCGCACGAGCGACGCGAACAGCGCGAGCTGGCCGACCGTGCGGCCGCGTTCGCCTTCGATGCGTGCGCGCGGCAGTCCCGTTTCGGTGACGCAGCGCTCGATCAGGTCGTCGCCGAGCGCCATGATGTTGCGGCCGATCGCGTCGAGAAACGCGGCGCGTTGCTCGGGAGGCGTTTCGCGGTATGTGTCGAACGCGTCGTCCGCGAGCGCGCAGGCCGTCTCCAGGTCGTGCAGGCTCGCGCCGCCGAACGCGGGGTCGAGCGGTTCGCCGGTGGCGGCGGCGATCGCGTGGAGGGTGCCGTTTTGTCCGGCGATGGCCGACTGGCCGATCAGGAGCTGACCTGTGAGTTGCATGGTGTTTCCTCGGAAAATGCGGGGCCGGGCGTGATGCGCCCGGCCGGAGTGGAAAGGGGAAAGCGGGGGCGTCAGTCTTCGTCGTCTTCGAGCTGCAGCTTGTCGGAACGGATGCCGGTGTTGGCGCCCCAGTAGTAGATGACGAGCGCGACGGCCGCGACGACGACCGTGTCGTACGGATGCGCGAGCTGGCCCGTGCCGCCGAAGCCGCCGAAGTACGACAGCACGATCATGGCCGCGTAGAACGCGATCAGCCACGCGGACGAACGCACCTGCTCGGCGATGCTCAGGTGCGCGGTCGGCACCCAGCGGCGGCAGGCGAGATAGATCACGAACATCGCGATCTGCAGGCCGAGCAGCCAGGACACCGTGCCCCAGCCCGACCAGTAGACGATCAGCGCGGCGATCACGAACGACGCGGGGCCGGTGATGCCGAACGCCACCGCGCGGAACGGCCGCGGCAAGTCGGGCGCGGTGCGGCGCAGCGCGGCGACCGACACGGGCGCGACCGCATAGCTCAGCACGAGCGCGGCCGACACGATGTTGATCAGCGCTTCCCACGACGGGAACGGCATCGTCCAGAAGATCGAGAGGCCGAACGTGAGCCACAGGCCCGCGCGCGGGATGCCCGACGCTTCGTCGACGCGCGTGAACACCTTGAAGAACGTGCCCGTCTTCGCCCAGCCGTAGACGACGCGCGGCGTCGCGTTCATGTAGATGTTGCCGCAGCCGCTCGGCGAGATCATCGCGTCGGCGACCACCATCACCGCGAGCCAGCCCACGCCCAGCGCGAGCGCGATGTCGCGGTACGGCAGCGAGAACGCCTTGCTCACGTCGTGCCAGCCGGCGGCGAGCATGTCGGTCGGGATACTGCCGATGAACGCGAGCTGCAGCAGCACGTAGATCAGCGTCGACAGCAGGATCGACAGGATCAGCGCGATCGGAATCGTGCGCTGTGGATTGCGCACTTCGCTCGCGACCGACACGATCGGCGTGAGGCCGAGGTACGCGAAAATGATCCCGCCCGCCGACACGGCCATCTCGATGCCCGGCATGCCGAACGGCGCGAAGCCGTGGATCGTCAGATTGGCGGGCTTGAAGAACGTGAACAGCACCGCGATCACCGACAGCGGCACGATGAACTTGAAGATGCTGATGACGTTGTTCGCCTTCGCGAACGTCTTCACACTCGAATAGTTCAGGTAAAAGAAGAAGCACAGCAGCCCGGCCTGCACGAGCCAGCCGATCGTCGTCGGGTCGCTCGATCCGGCCTTGGTGAGGCCGGGGAACCACGCGGCCGCGTACTGGCGCGCGGCGACCACTTCGATCGCGATCAGGCTCGAGAACGCGATCAGCGTGATGAAGCCCATCAGGTAGCCGAGCAGCGGGCCGTGCGAGAACACCGGGTAGCGGACGACGCCGCCCGCGCGCGGCAGCGCGGCGCCGAGCTCGCAGTAGACGATGCCCAGCAGCAGCACCGAGAAGCCGCCGAGCAGCCACGAGAAGATGCCGGCCGGGCCGGCGATCGTCGACACGTGACTCGCGGCGAACAGCCACCCCGAACCGAAGATCGCACCGAGACCGATGAACGTCAGGTCGGTCAGCGACAGCTGTTTCTTGAACTTGCCGTGACCGCCGTCGGCGGGCACGGAACGGGAAAGCGGGACGGAAGGGTGCGTGTTGCCTTGGCCTGGCATGGGTTTGTCTCCTGGGAAATATCGGGGCAGGTGGGCTTGCGCCGCGCTCCGACGGAGCAGCGGCGCACACCTGCCGGCCGGCATGCGACCGGTTCGAACGACCGGGCGGGCCGACGGCCGTTATGCGCGACGCTCCTTGGCGCCGCGGCGAACGGACCCGTGCGGGCCATGCCGGACCGGAAGTGGCGATGCGACGGTGGGAAGCCGTTGCATCGCCGGGGGGAAGTCGCTCAGCGGTTCGCCCGGTTCTGTTCGGCGCGGTGCGCGGCGTCGAATGCGATGGAAGCGGCCGGTGCGAACCGGTTGCTGAGGGCGGGGGAAACTTCGGTCCGCTGGATGGCGTTTCGGCTCACTGCAATCTCCTGCTTCGTATTGCTTCCTGTTGCTTCCTGTTGCTACGTATCGCTTCATCTCGGCCGGCGACAGGCGCGTCGACGTGCAACCAGTATCGCCGTGCAAACACCCATCACGCTTGAGTCGTATCGCGGAGCAGAATGACGAAATCGGCACAGTGGCCGCAAGGGCTGCGAAAGGCGTTCCGCACTGTGCCGATTTCGTCGCCGTCCTCATCGAAAAGCCACAAGCGGACGGACGCGCGACGGAGGAAGCTATGCTCCTTTCCCCACTTCGGACGGCTCATGATGAAGCGCATTCAGATCATCGATTCGCACACGGGCGGCGAACCCACGCGGCTCGTCGTGTCCGGCTTTCCCTCGCTCGGCAACGGCACGATGGCCGAGCGCCGCGACGTGCTCGCGCGCGAGCACGATCGCTATCGCACCGCGTGCATTCTCGAGCCGCGCGGCAGCGATGTGATGGTCGGCGCGCTGCTGTGCGAACCCGTGTCGCCGGAGGCGGCGGCCGGCGTGATCTTCTTCAACAACAGCGGCTACCTCGGGATGTGCGGGCACGGCACGATCGGCGTCGTGCGCACGCTGCATCACATGGGCCGCATCGAGCCGGGCGTGCACCGGATCGAAACGCCGGTCGGCACCGTCGAGGCGACGCTGCACGACGACCTGTCGGTCAGCGTGCGCAACGTGCTCGCGTATCGCCATGCGAAGGCCGTCGCCGTCGACGTGCCGGGCTACGGCCCCGTGAAGGGCGACATCGCGTGGGGGGGCAACTGGTTCTTCCTGATCAGCGATCACGGCCAGCGCGTGGCCGGCGACAACGTCGCGGCGCTGACCGCCTATTCGTCCGCCGTGCGCGAAGGGCTCGAGCGCGCGGGCATCACCGGCGCGAACGGCGGCGAGATCGACCATATCGAACTGTTCGCCGACGATGCCGAGCACGACAGCCGCAGCTTCGTGCTGTGCCCGGGCCATGCGTACGACCGTTCGCCGTGCGGCACCGGCACGAGCGCGAAGCTCGCCTGCCTCGCGGCCGACGGCAAGCTCGAACCGGGCGTCGTGTGGCGGCAGGCGAGCGTGATCGGCAGCGTGTTCCACGCGAGCTATGCGCAGGCCGACGGCGGCATCGTGCCGACGATCCGCGGCAGTGCGCATCTCAGCGCGGAAGCGACGTTGCTGATCGAGGAAGACGATCCGTTCGGCTGGGGCATCGTGTCGTGAGCGAGGCAAGGACCGACGTCGTCGTGATCGGCGCCGGCATCGTCGGTGCCGCATGTGCGCATGAACTCGCGCAGCGCGGGCTGCGCGTGCTCGTCGTCGACGACGCCCGCGGCGGCGCGACCGGCGCCGGCATGGGACACCTCGTCGCGATGGACGACAACGCGGCCGAGCTCGCGCTGAGCCATTACTCGATCGAGCTGTGGCGCGCGCTGAGCGGCGACATGCCGGAAGGCTGCGCGTACCGCAACTGCGGCACGCTGTGGCTTGCGGCCGATTCCAACGAGATGGACCTCGCGCGCACCAAGCAGGCGACGCTCGCCGCGCATGGCGTCGCGGGCGAGCTGATCGACGCGGCGACGCTCGCGCGGCTGGAGCCGATGCTGCGCGCGGGGCTCGGCGGCGCGCTGAAGATCCCGGGTGATGCGATTCTCTATGCGCCGGTTGCCGCGAGCTGGCTGTTGCAGCGCGCGCCGGGCATCACGTTGCGGCGCGACCGCGCGGTGGCGGTCGACGGCCCGAGCGTCACGCTCGCGAGCGGCGACACGCTGCGCGCGGAACGCGTCGTCGTCGCGAACGGCGTCGCCGCACGGACGTTGTTGCCTGAATTGCCGCTGCGCCCGAAGAAGGGCCATCTGCTGATCACCGATCGCTACCCGGGCCAGGTGTCGCACCAGCTCGTCGAGCTCGGCTATGCGGCGAGCGCGCACGCGAGCGACGGCACGTCCGTCGCGTTCAACGTGCAACCGCGGCCGACCGGCCAGCTGCTGATCGGCTCGTCGCGCCAGTTCGACACGGAAGACGCGCGCATCGAGCCGCCGGTGCTCGCGCGCATGCTGCGCCGTGCGGCCGGCTACCTGCCGGATCTGGCCGACCTAAACGGAATTCGCGCATGGACGGGCTTTCGTTCCGCGAGCCCCGACGGCTTGCCGCTGCTCGGCGAACATCCGGCGCGGCCGGGCGTGTGGCTCGCGGTCGGGCACGAAGGGCTCGGCGTGACGACCGCGCCGGGCAGCGCGCGAATCGTCGCCGCGTTGATGACCGGCGAGCAGCCGCCGATCGATATCGAACCGTATTTGCCGGGACGTTTCCTGACGACGTCCCCCGTAGCCGGAGCGCTGACATGAAACGACCCCCACGCTCACTTCGTTCGCTTGGGGGGACGCAGTCCCCCCATCCCTCGAAGGCCGATTCCCGTACGTGCAGGGCGGCCCGGCGGAGGCTGACATGAAACGACCCCCACGCTCACTTTGTTCGCTGCCCCCCGCGGGGGCTGTCAGCCCCCTTGGGGCGGCCCGGCGGAGGCTGACATGATCATTCATCTGGACGGCCGCGCGCTGACGGTGGCCGACGGTGCGACCGTCGCGGCCGCCGTCGCGGCCAGCGGCGATGACACGACGCGCGTGTCGTGCACGGGTGCGGCGCGCGCGCCGTTTTGCGGTATGGGCATCTGCCAGGAGTGCAGGATGACGATCGACGGCCGCCGTCGTCTGGCCTGCCAGACGCTGTGCCGCGACGGAATGCGGGTGGAGCGCACGCGATGAAACAGGAACGACTGAGCGTCGACGTCGCGATCGTCGGCGCGGGCCCGGCCGGGTTGTCGGCCGCGCGGGCCGCCGCACGAAGCGGCGCAACGATCGCGATCGTCGACGACAACCCGCGCGCGGGCGGACAGATCTGGCGCCAGGCCGCCGCCGCGACGCCGGTGGCGGCCGCGGCGGAACGCCTCGCCGTGCTGCGGCAGCCGAACGTCACGCATCTCGCGGCCACGCGCATCGTCGCCGAAACGCAGCCGGGCACGCTGCTGCTCGAGGACGACGAGCGCGGCTTTCTGCTCGAATTCCGCACGCTGATCCTGTGCTGCGGCGCGCGTGAGTTGCTGCTGCCGTTCCCGGGCTGGACGCTGCCGGGTGTCACCGGCGCGGGCGGCCTGCAGGCGCTGATCAAGTACGGCCTCGACGTGCGCGGGCAGCGTACGGTGATCGCCGGCAGCGGCCCGCTGCTGCTCGCGAGCGCGGCGACGGCCCGACAGGCAGGCGCACAGGTGTCGCACGTGCTCGAACACGCGGCATGGGGCGACGTGGCCGGTTTCGGCGCAGGGCTGTGGCGCTGGCCGTCCAAACTCGCGCAGGCCGCGAAGCTCGTCACGGCCGCGTACCGGCCCAATGCCTACGTCGTCGAAGCATTCGGCGACAAGCGGCTGGAGCGTGTGCGGATCCGGCAGGGCGAGCGCGAGTTCGACGTCGATTGCGACCGGCTCGCGTGCGGCTTCGGCCTCGTGCCGAACACCGTGCTGCCGAGCCATCTCGGTTGCCGGATCGAGAACGGCGCGGTCGTGGTCGACGCGCACCAGCGCACGAGCCGCGACGGGTATTTCGCCGCGGGCGAGTGCACGGGTGTCGGTGGCAGCGAACTGGCGATGGTCGAAGGCGAGATCGCCGGCTATGCGGCCACCGGGCAGGTAGCGCCGCTGGCCGCGCTGGTGGCGCGACGCGCGCACTGGCAGGCGTTCGCGGACGCGGTGCGCGAGCGCTTCGCGATCCGCGAGCCGATCCGCCGGCTCGCGCGGCCCGATACGCTGCTGTGCCGTTGCGAGGACGTGCGCTTCGACGCGGTCGCGCCGGCGCCGGGCTGGACGGCCGCGAAGCTGCAGACGCGCTGCGGGATGGGCGCTTGCCAGGGCCGCGTGTGCGGCGCCGCTGCGCAGGCGCTGTTCGGCTGGACGCCGCCGGTGCCGCGCACACCGCTCGTGCCCGCGCGGGTCGGTACGCTGATGCTGGACGACACGGCGTCCTGCGACGGGGCCTGACGCGCGTTGGGGAGGTGACCTGGTTCGAGCCGGGCTGCCTCGCCGCTCATTCCACCGTCACTTTCTCCCATCCGCCGACCTGCGGCGCCGTACAGGCGCGCAGGCATTCGATCGTGGTGGCCACGGCCGCGCGACTCGCGCTGTCCGGATGCCAGTAGATCGACACCGCGCCCTGGCCCTCGAGCTGCATCGGCAGGATGCGGATCGCGTTCAATTGCTCGAAGCGTCGCGCGGCACGATGCGACGCGACGCCGAGCAGGTCGGTGTTGTTCAGCAGCGTAAGGTTCAGGATCGACGAGTTCGATTCGACACAGTGCGGCGGCTGCACGCGGCCGGCGGCCGTCAGCGCGACTTGTAGCGCATTGTGCACCGGCGTGCCGGACGGCCAGACGATCCACGAGTAGGTCAGCACCTCGTCCCAGCCGACGGATGCCGCGCCGACGAGCGGATGATCGGGCCGCGCGGCGAACACCACCGGATCGACGTACAACGCTTCGGCGTGCAGGTGCGGATCGACGGACGCGGACCCGGAGCGGCCGACGACGATGTCCAGCTCGCCGCGCGCGAGCTGCGGCATCAGCTGGTTCATCGTGCTCTCCGCAAGCCGCACCTGCGCACGCGGCATCCGCTTCAGCAGTTGCGACACCGCGAGCGGCACCGTATCGGCGGCCGCGACCCCCGATGTGCCGATCGTGACGAGGCCGCTGCCGCCTTCGCGCAACGCGGCCATGTCGTCGCGCGCGACGTCGAGCTGGGCCTCCACGCGGCGTGCGTGCTCGATCAGCGCGTCGCCGTAGGGCGTCGGCCGCAAGCCGCGCGCGTGCCGCTCGAACAGTGGCAGCCCGACATCCTCCTCAAGTTCCTTCAGCCATTTCGACAGCGCGGGCTGGGTGGTCGCCAGCGCCGCCGCCGATTGGCTCAGGTTGCCCGTGCTGGCCAGGCTCAACAGCACTTGCAGGTGCCGCAATCGCAGCCGGTAGGTCCAGTCCATCGCGCACTCCGTATCGGAAGGTATATCCGAAACCATATGGATTAGATGATTTCACCATTTTACCGGGTATGTCTGCGTCGAATATAAATTCGCTAACGGACTGCGGCATGCGGTCCCCGACCCGACACAGCGCCGACCGAGATCGGCCGTCCCATGGAGACATCATGACCAGCCGACACTCCGATACGTCGCGCGCCGACTACTACGCACGGATCGCCGAACAGCGCCTCGCGCCGTTGTGGGAATCGTTGCACAACCTCGTGCCGAAAACCCCGCAGCCGGCCGCACAGGCCGCGATCTGGAAGTACGCGCAGGTGCGCGATCTGGTGATGCAGGCCGGCAGCGTGATCAGCGCGGAAGAAGCCGTGCGCCGCGTGCTGGTGCTGGAGAACCCGGGGATGCCCGGTAAGTCGAGCATGACGCCGACCCTGTACGCGGGCCTGCAGTTGATCCTGCCGGGCGAGATCGCCCCGAGCCACCGGCATACGCAGTCGGCGCTGCGCTTCATCGTCGAAGGCAAGGGCGCATGGACCGCGGTGAACGGCGAACGCACGACGATGCATCCGGGCGACTTCATCATCACGCCGTCGTGGGCGTGGCACGACCACGGCAATCCGTCGGCGGCGGACGGCGGCGAGCCGGTCGTGTGGCTCGACGGGCTCGACATTCCGCTCGTCGCGAGCCTCGATGCGGGCTTCGCGGAGAGCTATCCGCAAGCCGAGCAGCCCGTCCGCCGCGCGGAAGGCGACAGCTTCGCGCGCTTCGGTCACAACATGGCGCCGGTGCGGCATCGCGTGAGCGATCCGACGTCGCCGGTGTTCAGCTATCCGTATGCACGCACCCGCGAGGCGCTCGACGCGCTGTACCGCAACGGCGAGCTCGATGCGTGGGACGGCGTGAAGCTGCGCTACGTGAACCCGGCGACGGGCGGCTGGCCGATGCCGACGATTGCGACCTTCATGCAGTTCCTGCCCGCCGGCTTCGACGGCCGCACGTATCGCAGCACCGACGCGACGATCTATTGCGTCGTCGAAGGCAGCGGAACCGCACACATCGGCGACGACGCGTTCGCGTTCGAGCCGCACGACATCTTCGTCGCGCCGTCGTGGGTTCCGGTGCGGCTGTCGGCGTCGTCCGATTGCGTGCTGTTCAGCTATTCCGACCGGCCCGTGCTGTCCGCGCTGAACCTGCTGCGCGAAGCGCGCGACTGACGCCGCTGGTTTTCCCGATCTTCCCGATTCGTCCGATGCGCCGTCGCCGCGGCGCGTGTTCCTTCCTTGATGCCTACGCTGGAGCCGTTCATGACTTACGTTTTTCCGCCTGAAGCGCCGGTGGCGCTTCCCGTCGCCGGTCGCGACGCCCGCTTCGCGGTACGTCGCGTGTACTGCGTCGGCCGCAACTACGCGGCCCATGCACGCGAAATGGGCTTCGATCCCGATCGCGAACCGCCGTTCTTCTTCTGCAAGCCGGCCGATTCGATCGTGCCGGTCGCCTACGGCGAAACGCTCGATCTTGCGTATCCGTCGCAGACGCAGAACTATCACTACGAAGCCGAGCTTGTCGCGGTGATCGGCAAGGGCGGGGCGGACATTCCGCTCGAGCACGCGCTCGAGCACGTGTGGGGCTATGCAGTCGGCCTCGACATGACGCGCCGCGACCTGCAGATGAAGATGCGCGAGATGGGTCGGCCGTGGGAAATCGGCAAGGCGTTCGACCATTCCGCGCCGGTCGGCCCCGTGCATCCGGCGAGCGAAGTCGGTCATTTCGAGCAGGCCGGGCTGTGGCTGACCGTCAACGGCGCGACGAAGCAGAAAAGTGACGTGTCGCACCTGATCTGGTCGGTCGCCGAAACGGTCGCCGATCTGTCGAAGTTCTTCCGCCTCGAACCGGGCGACGTGATCTTCAGCGGCACGCCGGAAGGCGTCGGCGCGGTGGTCAAGGGCGACGTGATGAAGGTCGGCGTCGAGCGTCTCGGCGAACTCGCCGTGCGCGTGGTCTGACGCGTTTTCCTCGAAAGGTCACATCGTGCAACTGCATAGCTTTTTCAATAGTTCGACATCCTATCGGGTGCGCATCGCGCTCGCGCTGAAAGGGCTGCCGTACGACACGCTGCCCGTGAACATCCGCACGGGCGCGCACCACGAGCCCGGCTACGTCGCGCAGGTCAATCCGTCGGCATCGGTGCCGGCGCTGGTCGACGGGGATTTCCGTCTCGGCCAGTCGCTCGCGATCATCGACTACCTCGACCAGATTCATCCGGCGCCGCGGCTCATTCCGCAGGAACCGCGGCCGCGCGCGCGCGTGCTGGAACTCGCGACGCTGATCGCGTGCGACATCCATCCGGTCAACAACCTGCGCGTGCTGCACTACCTCGACCGTGAACTGCAGGTCACGCCGCAGCAGAAGCGGGCGTGGTACCGGCACTGGGTCGCGGAAGGGATGGCCGGCGTCGAGCGCTTGCTCGCGCGCGCGGACACGGGCCCGTGGTGTTTCGGCGATGCGCCGACGCTCGCCGACGTGTGCCTCGTGCCGCAGATCGCGAACGCGCTGCGGATGGAGTGCGACCTGAACGCGTATCCGCGCAGCCTCGCGGTGTATGAACACGCACGGCGCGAGCCGGCGTTCGACGCGGCACAGCCGCAGCGGCAACCGGACTACGTCGCGTAATACGAAGCAGGAGACGAACATGGGCGAGACACACAACACAGGCCGGCGCGTACTCGTGATCGGCGGCGGTATCGGCGGGCTCGCGACGGCGCTGGCGCTCGCGCGTCAGGGCATTCGCGTGAAGCTGCTCGAGCAGGCCGCGCAGATCGGCGAGATCGGCGCCGGCATCCAGCTCGCCGCGAACGCGTTCAACGCGCTCGACGCGCTGGGCGTCGGCGAGGCCGCGCGCGGTCGCGCGGTATTCACCGACCGGCTGCAATTGATGGATGCGGTCGATGCGCGGGAAGTCGCGCGCATCGATACGGGCGCCGCGTATCGCGAACGCTTCGGCAACCCGTATGCGGTGATCCATCGCGCGGACATTCACCTGTCGATCTACGAAGCGGTCAAGGATCATCCGCTGATCGAATTCCGGACCAGCACGCAGGTGTACGGGTTCGAGCAGGATGGCAACGGCGTGACCGTGACCGACCAGCACGGCGAGCGTTATCGTGCCGATGCGGTGATCGGCTGCGACGGCGTGAAGTCCGCGATCCGGCAGGCGCTGATCGGCGATGCACATCGCGTGACGGGGCACGTCGTGTACCGCGCGGTCGTCGACGTCGACAACATGCCGAGGGATCTGCAGATCAATGCGCCGGTCGTCTGGGCCGGCCCGCATTGCCATCTCGTCCACTACCCGCTGCGCGGCGGACGGCAATACAACCTCGTCGTCACGTTCCACAGCCGCGAGCAGGAAAGCTGGGGCGTGCGCGAGGGCAGCAAGGAGGAAGTGCTGTCGTACTTCGACGACATCCATCCGCTGCCGAAGCAGATGCTCGACCGGCCGACGTCGTGGAAGCGCTGGGCGACCGCCGACCGCGACCCGGTCGAGCGTTGGAGCGCGGGCCGCGCGACGGTGCTCGGCGACGCCGCGCATCCGATGACGCAATACATCGCGCAGGGCGCGTGCCAGGCGCTCGAGGATGCGGTGACGCTCGGCGCGGCCGTCGCGCAGACCGATGGCGATTTCGAGGCCGCGTTCGCGCTGTACGAACGCGTGCGGATTCCGCGCACCGCGCGCGTGCTGTATTCGGCGCGCGAGATGGGGCGGATCTATCACGCGAAGGGCGTCGAGCGGCAGGTGCGCAATGCGCTCTGGATCGGACGCACGCAGGCGCAGTTCTACGACGCGCTCGATTGGCTGCACGGCTGGCGTGCGCAGGATTGCCTGAAGTCCGTCGCCTGACGCGCTTCAGCCCGAATCCGGCGGCGCGCAATCCAACTACATCGCGCGCGACCGCCTTCATGGAGGAGACACCATCATGGCCGACACGCTGTTCATCGACGTCAGCGAATGGATCGACCGGCATCGCGTTACGCCGTTTCAGGCCGCGATCGTCGTGCTGTGCTTCCTGATAGTCGCGATCGACGGTTTCGACACGGCTTCGATCGGGTTCATCGCCCCCGTCATTCGCACGGAATGGGGCCTGTCGCCCGCGCAGCTCGCGCCGGTATTCGGCGCCGGGCTCGCCGGACTGATGGCCGGCGCGCTCGTGTTCGGGCCATTCGGCGACCGGTTCGGCCGCAAGCGCCTGCTGCTCGCCTGTGTCGCGTGCTTCGGTATCGCGAGCGCGGCGTCGGCGAGCGCGGGCGGTCTGACCGAGCTGATCGCGTGGCGGTTCGTGACGGGCCTCGGGCTCGGCGGCGCGATGCCGAACGCGATCACGCTGACGTCCGAGTATTGCCCCGCGCAGCGGCGCTCGCTGCTCGTGACGACGATGTTCTGCGGCTTCACGATCGGCTCCGCGCTCGGCGGACTCGCGGCCGCGTCGCTGATCGAGCGCGACGGCTGGCGCGCGGTGCTCGTTGTCGGCGGTGTCGCGCCGCTGCTGCTTGTGCCGGTGCTCGCGTGGCGGCTGCCGGAATCGGTGCGTTACCTCGTCAACACCGGCGCGGCTCGCGAGCGGATCGCGGCGATGCTCGCGCGTATCGCCCCGGACCCGCATCTCGCGCACGCGTCGTTCATCGCGCCGCGCGGCAAGCCGGTCGGTTCGCCGCTCGGCCGCCTGTTCGGCGCGGACCTGCTGCGCGGCACGCTGCTCCTGTGGCTCACGTTCTTCATGAGCCTGCTCGTCATCTACCTGCTGTCGAGCTGGCTGCCGACGCTGTTGCGCACGACCGGCGCGACGCTGCAGACGGCCGCGCGCGTGGCCGCGATGTTCCAGGTCGGCGGCACGCTCGGCGCGATCGTGCTCGGCTGGCTGATGGACCGCTTCAATCCACACCGTGTGCTTGCCTGCAGCTATGCGGCGGCGGGGGTGTTCGTCGCGGCGATCGGCGTGCTGGCCGCGTCGCCTGCGGGTGCCGCGCTGGCCGTGTTCGCGGCTGGCTTCTGCGTGTCGGGCTCGCAGGTCGGGGCGAACGCGCTGTCGGCCGCGTTCTATCCGACCGAATGCCGGACCACGGGCGTGAGCTGGGCGAACGGGATCGGCCGCAGCGGATCGGTCGTCGGCTCGATGGCGGGCGGGGCGATGCTCGCGATGGGGTTGCCGCTGCCGAGCGCGTTCGCCTGCGTCGCGGTGCCGTGCGTGATCGCAGGGGGCGCCGTGCTGGCGCTCGGCGTGGTGCGGGCCGGCGCCGAGCGGGCCGTGCCGGCCGACGCGATTGCCGGCGAGCAGGCGTAGCGGTGGCACGGGAGGGCAGTGTTGGGGGCTTCGGAGTGACAGTGCCGGGCGGCGGTGCGAAGCAACAATATATAAGATGATATAATATTGATTCATTAATCATGTGCCGCCGCTCCCATGAACACCGATCCTTCCGCCGGGCTGCCCGAGCCCGACCAGATGCGCGCAGCCGCCGAATCGGCGTGCGCGCTGCTCAAGGTGCTGTCCAATCCAGACCGGTTGCTGCTGCTGTGCGAGCTGTCGCAAGGCGAACGCTGCGTGAGCGATCTCGAGGCGCGGCTGGATATTCGCCAGCCGACGCTGTCGCAGCAGCTCGGCGTGTTGCGGGACAACGCACTCGTCCGCACGCGCCGCGAAGGCAAGAACATCCACTATTCGCTAGACAGCCCGGCCGCGATCGCGGTGATGGGCGTGTTGTACGAACAGTTCTGCGGCCCGGCCGCGAAAGGGAAGCGCCATGCAGCTTGATGCGCTTCATTTCACGCCCGGGCTGTCGCTTGCCGGCGGCGTGCTGATCGGGCTGGCGGCTGCGTGGCTCGTCGCGTTCAACGGGCGGATCGCCGGAATCAGCGGCATCGTCGGCGGCCTGTTCACGGCCGGCGCCGCGGAGCGCGACTGGCGTGCCGCATTCGTCGCCGGGCTGATCGCCGCGCCGCTGATGATGCGCATCGCCGGTGCCGCCGTGACGCCGCAGGTCGATGCAGGCTGGGGCGAGTTGCTGGCGGCCGGCCTGATGGTCGGGATCGGCACGCGCTATGCGGGCGGATGCACGAGCGGTCACGGGGTCTGCGGGTTGTCGCGCGGTGCGACGCGGTCGATCGTCGCGACGGCGGTGTTCATGGTCGCAGGCTTCGTGACCGTATTCGTGCGGCGGCACGTGCTCGGAGGCTGACATGCAGGCAGGATTCGCGTTTCTGGCGGGGCTGTTGTTCAGCGTCGGCCTCATCGTGTCGGGGATGGCCAACCCGCGGAAGGTGCTCGGTTTTCTCGACCTGGCAGGCCGTTGGGATCCGTCGCTCGCGTTCGTGATGGTTGGCGCGATCGGTGTCGCCGTGGTCGCCTTCGCATGGGCGAAGCGCCGCACGCGGTCGTGGCTCGGGCTGCCGATCCAGTGGCCGGCCGCGCGGGCGATCACCGTGCGGCTCGTCGCCGGGAGTGCCGTGTTCGGCATCGGCTGGGGGCTTGCCGGGTTCTGCCCGGGGCCGGCCCTCGTGTCGATCGGTCTGGGCTCGGTCAAGGGCATCGCGTTCGTCGTCGCGATGCTGGTCGGGATGGCATTGTTCGAATGGATCGAACGTGCGCGGAAGGTGCGGTAGCCGGAGATCTCTGCCCGGTTGAATCGGTCCGGCGCGGCGACGGCGCCGGCCGCGATCACGCTCGGCGCCGGATGAGGCGATACGGTGGTTGCATGACGATACCAGCGACAGCGCGAGCCATCGCGTCAGCGCTGTTCGTGCACATGCCGCTCGCCGAATGGCCAGGAGGCCACCCGCTGCAACCACGCCCGCCACGCAGCGAACATCCCGGCCCGGGCCGCGGGTTCCGCAAGGGTCGCGTCGACCGGCGCGGCACCGCTGGCAGTCAACGTCGCGTGACCGGCGGTCTCGATCGTCAGGCATTCGCCTTCGTCGAGCACGCGACGGACGTAGTGCGGCGCATCAGGCAGCCAGTCGAGCCCGCCGTGGCGCAACGTGACCGCGAGCGCGCCGTCGAGCACGATGACCTGGCTGCCCTTGTCGAACCACGCAAAGTGGCTTTGCCCGGCGTCGAGCCGGATGTTTTGTGTTCGCATGGCGAGTCCCTTTCCCGGTTGCGCCGCCCTGCGACGGTGGGGCGACAGCGTGCAATCAGGTTAGGGAAACGCGCGCGGGCCGGACAGATTCAGGGGACGGGAATCTGTTACGGTGCAGGCGGCGATTTTGGCCTGCTGTATCGGTGGGTTTTCCCCGAATCTGTATCTGGCGTGCGCCAGGGCGCGCGGGCACGATGACCCGCATGACATCCCTCACCGACGCGCCCCGCACACCTTTGCCGATGGCCGGCGAGCCGCTGTACGAACGACTCGCCGAGCATTACCGCCGCATCATCGCGGCCGGCACGCTGTCGCCCGGCGACCGGATGCCGTCGGTGCGCGGATTCATGGCGCAGCACGGCGTGAGCCTGTCGACCGCGATCCAGGCGTTCCGGCGGCTCGAGGATACGGGCTGGTGCGAAGCACGGCCGCGCTCGGGCTACTTCGTGCGGCGGCGCGCGGTGGCCGCGCTCGCAACGCTGCCGGAGTGCGACGGGCCGCCGCTGAGCGTCGAGCCGCCATTCGCGGGGTTGCACGAACGCGTGTCGCGCGTGATCGATCGCGCGAACGCGACGCCCGATGCGTTGAATCTTGGCGGCGCGTCCGCGCTGGCGACGCTGTATCCGGCCGAGCGCCTGCAGGCGCTGGCGATCCGGCTGCTGCGGCGCAAGCCGACGCTGTTGACCGACGCGGGGCCAGTTGGCGGGTCGCCCGAATTCCGCCAGACGATGGCCAAGCGTGCGCTGTCGTACGGCGTGACCGTGTCGCCGGACGACGTGATGTCGACGAGCGGTGGCGTCGATGCGATGAATCTCGCGCTGCGCGCGGTGGCGCGCCCCGGCGACACGATCGCGATCGAATCGCCGGCCTTTTTCGGCTTGATCCAGCTGCTCGAAAGCCTTGGCCTGCGTGCGCTCGAGATCCCGGCCAGCCCGACGAGCGGCCTGTCGATCGAAGCGCTCGACGTGGCGCTGACCGCGTACCCGGACATTCGGGCCGTGGTCGTCGTGCCGAACCTGCAGAACCCGCTCGGCAGCGTGATGCCCGACGAGCGCAAGGCCGCACTGGTCGCGCTGTGCTCGCGTCGCGGCGTGGCCGTGATCGAGGACGAGCCGTATCGCGAACTCGTCGAAGCGCCGCACACGGTGAAGCCGGTAAAGGCATGGGACCGCGACGGCACGGTGATCTACTGCCCGTCGTTCAACAAAGTGCTGGCGCCCGGGATGCGGCTCGGCTGGATGAGTGCAGGCCGCTGGCACGCGCGCGTGAAGATGCTCAAGTTCGCGCACAGCCGGCACAACGCCGCGTTGCTGCAGGCCGTCGCTGCCGAATTCGTCGGCTCGGGCGCGTTCGATCGCCACCTCCGCCGATTTCGCGAACAGCTTCGTGTGCAGCGCGACGTGACGATCGATGCGATCGCACGTCATTTTCCGGCCGGCACGCGGATGAACCGGCCGCCGGGCGGCATGCTGCTGTGGATCGCGTTGCCGGACGGCGTGCGTTCCGAAGCATTGTTCGATGCGGCGCTGGCACGGGGAGTAAGGATCGCGCCCGGCTCGATCTTCTCGAATTCCGACCGCTTCGATGCGTATATCCGGCTTGGGTGCACGCGGGTATTCGACTCGGCTCACGAAGCGGCCATCGAAACGCTCGGCCAGCTGATACGCGACGCGGCGGCCGCCGCGTAAGCGGGCCGGCTGTCGGCCGAGCCGGGAGGCCGGCTACCGGGCTCGGCTGGCGTGACGGCGGCACGGGCCGCCCGATCGGGCACGCCGTGCTCATCGCTGCCGGCCGCCGCGCCATCACGCGCCGACGATACGATTTCGGCGATTTCATCGGCCGACCGTATGCGCAGCGAGGTGCTGACGAATCAGCGACAGGTAGCGATCGCCGACGGAGAAGTCGCGCGCGGCACGCGGCCGTTCCGCATGGCGCAGCGTGGCCGGCGCGCTCATGCCGAGGTATCGGCATAACGCGGACGGAAACGGCTTGCGCGTCGCCCCAAGCTGGCGCGCCGCGCGCTCGACGCGGGCGTCGCCGACCTGCGCACGCAGCCATGCCAGCACTTGGCGATCGGTGTCGTTGACGATACGGACCAGATGTTCCATCGCGCACCTCACTGTTCATAAATACAGTACTGTAAATATAACCAGTATATGAGGCGGCCGCAAGCGGCACGCATGCGCCTGGTGTGGAGGTAACCATAAAACTTCCGTTTGGAAGCGATATGGTGAATTTTTTAGCCGCAAGATGTAACAAGACCAATGCGCACCTGTGCTCACGTTCTGGCGCAAGCACTAATGGTGCGGGTGCCCCGCGAGGGTTATGGCACTTATTTGTGTAGGTTGACTGGCCGGGGTGTTGGCTATCGAGTCCGCGACCACGTCGGCCGGAGCACGCCAGTCTGACGACTTGCGCACGTCCTATCCACGCGCTTGTTTGAAATGATGATTCGGACGCGGGGCGCTTTGTAGGGCAGCCAGTTGTATCTCCCGGATGCGATATGCGTCTTTGCTGGAGGCGAGCCCTTGCGCCCTCGCGAGGAGGGACAGTTTCCGCACACTCGGATACTCGCCCGCATCGAGCATTTGGCGCGTTTTGGTGGAAATGTACTCCGCGAGCAGCGTGTCCCGCTGTCGACGCCGTTCGTCATCGATTTTCGCGCGCAAAGCTCGAGCGGCGTCGCCTACCTCGGTGCAGAGGGATGGAAAGCGTGCACTCACCAAGGCCGGCCGCATTCCGAAAGATTTGGCGGCACATGCGAGACTAGTAAAGGGCCGCGTGCCAGAAGCGACCTCCCGGAGGACGTGCTCGACTTTCGCCCAGTCCGTCGTGGGCGGCGGGGGAAGGCGCGGGGGAGGCGGCGTGGTGAACGGAAGCGGAGGCAAAGACGCGTTACTGCAACGCGCGATGTTGCCGGCAAATAGGTCACGCAAACTGATCTGCAGGCCGTAAGAAATATTGAGCAGCATCCTCGGATTGGGGTAACGCCGGCCACGAAGCCATTCGGTGGTATCGGATCGGAGGGCTCCGTGGTGCTGACTGCTGGCGGTACGGTCTCCCAGAAAGAGTCGCTCCGTGCAGGTATCGATTACACGCACAATCCGTTCGCGGTGTTCCGCCGATGTCGACCGTGGGGGATTGGCGAGCAGATCGGCAAAGCATTCTGCTGCCCACGCCTGATAGGATAGAACTGCTTCGTCAAATGGTTGGAGGCATGTCGGCGTGGTGGAACCGAGCCACGCGCCGCAACTCGAGCAAAAGCCACATAACTGTCGGCGGTTGAATTCGGGCATGCATCTGCGACGACATGTCGGGCATTGGTCTTCCAGGTAGCAGTGGTGCCGCGGGCACAATTCGACATACTGTAGTGACCAAATCAGGCGCTCGTAGACGGGAGTGCCGGCCGTATGATCCTGGGCAAGACAAAGGGGACACCAACGACGCGCAGCACTCGTCAATTGACTTCTTTCGGAAAACGCGTTCGACCACGGGAGTAGCGTGAGAAGGCTCAAGTCTCCTCGGTCGACCAACTGGTTTGCACGGATCACCCACGCATATGCTGTCGCGCCTTGCGCGTTAATCCGTTGCTTGGCGGGATGATAGCCGCTTCCTATCTGTGGATATTTGAGTTCTCGACCGGATTCAAAATATTTCTCGACCAGTGAGCCCAACGTAATGTGCGATTGCGCCGCCAAACGGGTCAGATAGCTGGTCAATTTCTCGACATCGGCGGTCCGAAGGCCCATCGGTTCGAGATTGGGAAACAGCGTGCGCGGCGGGATCATGCTTTCATGCGGCGACACAGTAATTCCTTTCTGCGCGATCGCTGGTTGCAGAGTGGATCCGAGCTTGTTGCATGGTTCTTCACATTTCTGTCGATGCATCATTTTCAAAGAGCGGGGTTCATCTGGACGATAAACCCCTTCAATCACGGAGACTCGGCGACACTTTTCAATTTGACCGTCCCAGATTGTTCGCGCGGAGTGCTTCTGTTCTTAGAGCATTCTCACATTCGCCTGTCGCATGGTCGGCTGGCGCACTTCACCGCTGATCCAGTCGCCGTGATGAGGCCGGTCCGTAAATCAATATCTCCCAGTTCTGCGTTCAATGGTGCTTCCTTCGATATTTTCGAGGTTCAAGGCATGGCAGCGGGTCGTCACGTAGAACACTGCGTCGAATCTGATTGATGCGACGTATGTCCTCGTTCGACCCCGTTGCGAGTCGGCGTGCTTTGGCGAGGGCCAGGAGATGGCAAATGGTTGGCGGCTGTCCGGCATCGACCATATCGCGTACCTGGGCGGAGATATATGTGGATAGCAACGTGTCTCGCATTGCACGGGCTTCTTCTCGGGATGTCGTGCGAACTGTCTCGGCAATCCTTGACACCTCGCTGCAGGCGCTGGGGAAGTGGTTGCGCAACTGTTGAGGGCGCACTCCTAATAATGTGGCTGCAGACGCCAGACTGGGAACTTGACATTGGCCGGCGATGATCTGTTGGAGCAATAACCTGATCTTCTCCCATTCCCTCGTGGTGCGTCGCTGGTTCCTTTTCGCGGGCGCCTTGTGCGGCAGGGGGCGGATTTCACGATCAACGCGAAGATGGCATTGTCCGTCCAACAGATTTCTCAGAGTTATCCGAAAGCAATACGAGAGCGCGAGAAGGAATTTCGCGCTGGGGTAGGTGCGCGCGTGGCGCCAGTCGGATATATCCGACTGGCGAATCCCCAAATGCCGACAAAGTGCGGCCATATCTCCACCGAAGATCTGTTCGCACAACGCGTCCATGACCGCCACAACGCGGTCACGATGGGTGTCAAATTTTGCCGATGATGGATGATGCAGCAGGTCAGCAAGGACTTCCGTGACCCACATTTGACAGTCTGGTATCGCCTTGGCCAGTGGTTGGGGCGGTGCGTGGCGCGGGGTGCCGAGCCACGCACCGCATACCGAACAGAACCCATTTAATTGCCGAGCGGTGAAATCCGACACCTGTTCGCGTGCACAGCTTGGGCAACGGGCCACGAAGTGACGATGGTGACGCGGACATATATGAACATGCTGTATCGACCAGATGAGGCGTTCGTAGACCGGGATACGTCCTTGGCGATCCTCGTCAAGACAGTCTGGGCACCATCGGCGTGCCGGACTGATCAACTGACAATAGGGGGAAAATATGCTGGACCATGGCAATAGCGTGAGAAGGTAAAGGTCGTCACGACCCACCATTCGGTTCGCGCTGGTTACCCACGCGCCTGCCATTGCGCCATGCGCATTAATCAACCGCTTCTGTGGAACTACGAATATTGTGCAATCGTATTCGATTCTATTGGGAGAATGAATATAATTCTTGACGAGCGCGCTCAACCTTATGTGGGAGTGCGTTGCCACCCGGATGAGGTAACTCGTCAGTTTCTCAACGTATGGGGTTCGCAGCCCCATCGGCTCCAAGTTCGGAAACGGCGTCCGTGTTGGCATCAGGGTGTGATGTGGTGACATGGCGGTACCTTCATGCGACGTCTCGGCCTGGGGAGCGCACGCCCGGGCGATTTTTTTTGCCTCGGGCTTTCATTGATGGATTGCTGTCGAGAAACGCAGGCAGGTTGGAGTACTCGCGCCCTTCGATGAGTCGATATCCCTCTAAAATTTCATCGATGAGGATCTTAAGCTGCAGGCGACGGAAGTAATTGCGTCGAAGCATGCCGATCGTAATAGTCTTTTTCGCTTCGCTGATGGCGACGTTCACCGTGGCGTCGAGGATATCCTTCAGAAGACCAATGCACCCGAGTGATTGCTCAAATAGCTCAGCGCTGTACGACGTAAGCGGAAAAGGTTCGCTAAAGGGAAGATGGTCCTGAAAGGTGGAAAGCGCCTCGGCGAACCCCTTGAGGCTGTGGTCGCGATAAGGTTCGAAGTGGACGATTTGACTTCTGCGCGCAAGTTGGCCACTCTTGGTCGCAAGTTTGTAGAGGTCATAAGCCCCAGTCAGAATCAATCTTGTTTTGTTTTTATTGATAATTGTTTTCAAAACGTTGGCTTGACGTTTTGAATCTGACGCTTTCGGGCCCGCCAAGATGTTGGATGCTTCATCGATCGCAACCACTGACGGTTTGCGCTGATCGAGCGCGACACGAAATCGGGCCCGTAGCGATCGGGAGGTCGGGTGACTGCGAGACTCAACCATTGGCACGTCGATCAACCGGCCATCAAGCGTACGCGTGACCATTGGCAACGTTGCGTCGATCAGCGGTACGTGGAGTGCATCGAGTATCGCTTCATCAAGTTCGTACCAGTCGAAGCGATCAGAGCGCGATCCTTCGGCTTCCACCATAATCGCGGGAATGGTTTGAGTATCATCCGGAAAATTTTGGAAATAGGTTTTAATGAGACTTTGAATGATATATTCACAGGCGACCGACTTGCCAACCCCCGCGGGGCCGGTGAGGATGATCATCCTTCTGTCGTTACCGTTATTGATGCGTCGCATCAGTTCGTCGATTGTCTCCGTAAGCTTTGGGTGCCTAATTCTGAGGTCGCAAAAATAAGCCGACCTGAATTCAGGCGAGGCGTTGGCGAGCATGTCCTTGCTGATACCAGTTGTCGTGCTAGAGTTCGTGTCCACGGAAATTCTCCTTTTTCAACTCTTCAAAAATGTGAGAGAATTTTTGTTTGAGCTCCTCCTCGGTGTTGACATCTTCGTCGGTGAGTGGATCGACAGTCTTGTCCGTCTCAAATGGTATTGAAACGATGGGTTCATCTGGAATTCGTGCGTCCCGACTGTTGATTCGATTTGTCAATGAGGCAAGTTGCTCGGCACTATCTTGTTGAGATTCTTCTACGTAACGCTGAAGGGTTAAATATTCGTCATTTAAGCTGCGCCGTTTATAATCGGATAACTTGTCAAGTGAGCCAAATTTGGTAGAGTAAAGTGGGAACCATTCGTGATTGACGAGCGCATACGCGATATCCGGATAGAGGAGATGCGGTTTGACAACAACCTCCAGGCCATCGAATTCGCGTTTTTCAAGGCGTGGGTTGCGGTAATATTGATAATTCACCCAGATCCCGCGTTGACAATCTATTTTTCGTGTGCGTCCTCGAACCGATGGGAAGGCGACGGGAATCATGTCGGCCTCACGTCTGAGGCGATGGAGCCGGCGACCGCTTGCAGCGAGGCCAATTTCGAATCGCGATGCTGGGCTAACCAGCAGGGCCGGATGCCGAGTGGTGTCATAGATCGAGAAAAAGAATTCGGACAATCCTTCGTATATGTCCTCGAGGGTGAGCCTTGCGAGATTTTCTGGATCACTCTGCGGTGTAATTTCCCGCACATTTCGGAGGAGCTTGGTGTTACCCCAGAGATTGTAGATAAATTCGGATTGGGTGGTGCCGAACATCCGCTCAAGTACGCTCCCTGCTCGTGGTGCCGATTTTGGTCGCATCAGAATATCGATGCGGAGAAAAGCGCAAAGTTGTTCGAAGTCGATTGAGCCAAGATCCGAACCGCCATCGATGACGATCTGGTCAGGCACTCTTCCATATCGTCGAATCATATCAAACAAAGCGCACATGCAACTTCGATATCTTGGATTTCGGAGTGAGATATGGAATCCGAGAATCCGACGACTGAAGGCGCATATTATGAGTGTTAACCATGGTCGACCGAGTTCTTCACCTGTCAACTTCGAAATGACAATAATTTCAAGCTCTGTATGGTCTATGTGGGTTATTTGCATCGGGTAATCGCCATGGGTTGGCGTGTTGCGTTCCAACACCCAATAAAATGGTGCCTCCTGATAAGCTGCCTTGTGGCCACGGCGCTTCCCAATCGAGTGGCAGGTCAGAATCTTTTTAATCCTTTTTAGAAATGTGTTCTTGGATACCACGCGAAGACCGGCTAATTCTAGTGCCGCTCGTATCGATCCGTAGGTATTCCATTTACTTGGGCCGATGAGCGTTTCGTAGTGCTCTTGGATCGCTTTTTGAATGATGTCATCAGTCCCGCTGTCAACTTTTGACGTGTGATTGCCGCGCAGATGCCATCGGGGGAGGAACGCTATCAGGGGATCCTGCCCGCGGCTTACCGCATCGGATTCCCTGCGCGCGTAACTGCGCCACGTACGATCCGAATATTTCTGAACGTCAGCCGATCGCTCGCCATCTTTCCATTTTTCATACAGGTTGAGCATATCCGATGCATGCTGAACCGCTTTGGGGGTCGCATACCGCAATGGGCTGTCCAGCACAAGCGGATCGACGACGGATTCACACGCGCCGTCGGGAACCAGCAGCCCGGAGCGATATTTCTGTGCCACCAGCTCATGCGTCATTTCGAACGGATCACCGTTCTCGGGCTTGATGATCAGGTGCAAATTACTGCTTGCGATGATCGTGAAGCTGGCCCCTGCGTAGTAGAGCTGGTGTCCCGGGCGGAACAATTCTGGACTCCACCCTTGTCCGAACGACCGGGGTCGATTCGAGAAGTGATCGCGGTAGTAGAGATCGCGGGCCGCGGCGTCACGAAAGAGTAGAAATTCGCTCACATCTTGAACAAATGATCGGTCGAAGTCGGCGACCACAAGGCTGTGCGCCAATGCCAAATAAATCTGGTCTCGATTGACGTCGCGCTTCGCGCCGAGGAGTTCCTGTAGCGTGCAGACCCCATTGCGCGACACATATTCCAGAACGAACTTGAGATCCGTGTCGCTCCGATGGGGTTGCGACCAGAGATAACTTTTGAGGAATTCCCGATTTCGATGACCTGTTCCGGCAAGCTCGTCGGAACAGCGCAGCCGATATTGCAAACCCAGCTCGGCAGCGGCGTGTTCGGCAGGCGCGCATCGGATCTGACGATCGACCTGGGTGTAGAGGCCAGGGGCATGTTTCAAGAGATTTTGACGTAGCTGCGGGGATACCCAGTCGTCCACGAAAAATCCTTGCGGGCCAAACCATAAAAACTGCGGGTAGTGGTTTCGGCGAATCGTCCGGTTCGAGCGCGACCGGTACGCCAAATTCAATTCGAATGGTCGATCCAAGTATCCGGACACGGAATCGTCGAACATGTAGTGAAGGACCGCCGGACGCTCAACCGTTCGATTGGCCGCTTGAATGACGAGCCCCATCTTGGGACACGCGCCGATTTCAGGCGAACTCTTCAAGGTCGGTTCCACACGTCGCGTGGGTTCTATAAAGGCTCGCTCGATCATCGATTGCGTGAGCTGTGGAATGTTATGGCGGGCGAAGAGACGAGGGAGTTCGTCTCTGTCAAAGGGAATCATTTCGTACTCCTGCTTCAGCGGCGTACCGTTCGCCAAAAAGCGCGTGCGGAAATAGCACTGAAATCTTGGAAACAGCGAGGTATCGGCGTCCACTCGGCCAACGGCCGTCAGACACCCTCCGATACCCCGCATTGGTGCCGGAGCGGAGCAAGGGAACAAAACGAGGCTAGGGTTGACAGCGTGACCGCAACCGCTAGAATGGAGTTACTCACACGTAACACCGGAACAAATTGTATGTTCCCCAAAAGCCTGGATGCGTCAACATCCGGGCTTTTTCTTTTCCGGGGTGAACAAGAGGCTATGTCGTCATTGGGGATTCCTATTTGATGTCGTGGGGTCTGTCGATGCGCGCGACCTGGACGCCGATTGTCGCCGACACAGGCGACATGCGATCGTTGCCACTCACTGAACGAGCGGGCTATGCGGCCAATTCCGTTCTGCACACTGACCGCCGAGACCAGATCGGCAGGCCGCGATTCCGGATACCGCTGGTGTACCGCTGCGAACGACGATCGGCGGTGAACTACAACGGGTCCCGCGCAAACCTGTCGATGCGCTCCGGGTACAAGAACCCGGTCTTCATGGGGCACGACGTTCGGAGGAAGGGCGTGCCTACGTCGCTGGCGCGCAATGGGATTAGGTATCTGCGTATCAACGTACTGAATGAAATTGAGTTAGTCAAATTTCGTTATGAATTCGGCTGGCATACTTCTTGAAGCGAAGTTGCGAAATGAATAATGTGAGAGTATTGAATTTTAATGGTGGGTGCGATTAATTGATATCTTTTTTTGAAAACTTGTGGTTTGGATTGGGGGTGATTTTTTGCGATTTTCGCTGGTGGAGGAGGGGCGAAGTGGGACAGAATGTTTGCAAGCGAAGGAATCGGACTGCGCGGTGTGGCTTTATGGGGACGTCTTTGAAGTGAGTGCATCCGGGTGACGCCATTTAAGTGAGTTGAAATATTTTGAATGTGGACGTGCTTATTGCCTATTCGCCCGTAAGTTTATAGATTCCGGAGGATCGAATGCATGCCAGTAAGAATTCGTGCGAAAAGGTGGATGGCCATTTCCTCACAGGAAGCGAAGTCATGCGTCGGCCTCCGCGCGGACATTCACCAAATTTTGCGTGAGAGAGGACGGTGCGTCGCCGATTGCGCTGCATTCTGGCAACCCGTGCTCCTGCCACTTCGACGACGCTGCCGTCCGTGGTGACGCCCAGCGGCAGTCGGCCAATAGTATGATGATTTACTAAATCTCTTGCGTGCTACGAGCATCATCTAGTGTTGCGGGCCGCTGGCGCGGATTTTTAGCGAATCGGGCGCGGCGCGATTCGTCGGTGACTGGTGAAGGTCACGCGGCGGAGCGGCTGACTGCTTTGTGAGATCGCTTGCGCTCATGCCACTTGCTTTTCGCGAGTCCGCTGGATGTCGGCGCCGTGAGTGGTGGGCGTCGTCATTAATGGTCACAATATGAGCTAAATGGTTACTACACTAGTCTGATTGGAAAAATAACCAAATTGCTCGATTGGTAGTTATGGCAATCATGGAAGGGTGTGCGACCAACGTACTCGGGCAGGAAATCGGCAAGTTTCGTCGGTTAGATTGCGAAATTGACGACAAGGAATAGAATGACGGCAATGTCGCAACAAGGTGAGGTCGCCATGATCAGCGTTCGTGACAAGCCGACCACGGATAAGCAAACCTCGGATTTCGAACTGCGCGTGTCTTTGCCTGCCGGGCTCAATCCGGCCATCGTGGCGTCCTTGCAGCGGGGGATTGAGGATTTGGTGGCGCTCGTCCTGACCCGTCCGTCGTTCAATCAAAGCATTCTCGACCGTGCGGACGATCTCGCCGCCGCGTTCATCCGCTTGGTGGCACCGGACACCTCCTTGATCGAGGAGCGGATCCGGCGCCGGGAAACCATGCGCCTGGTGTTCGAGCGAGGAGACTGGCTCGCGGCCGAGCAGATCAATGCACTGCAAGTCGCGCCGCCCGCCAACAAGGCTCAGCCTGCGAGCGATTGGAAACGGCGTGGTCGGATCTTTGGTGTGACCTTCGGCGGAAAGGAATACTTTCCAGGCTATCAGTTCGACGCGATGTGCCAGCCGCTGCCGGTCATCAAGGCAATTCTGGAGGCACTTAGGCCGGTGAGCGATACTTGGCAGATTGCGGCCTGGTTCCACTTCCCGAATGGATGGATCGCGGGCACCGGCGAGCGTGAGGGACAGCCTGTTGCGCCTTTGGATGCCCTTGATCGGCGTGACGACATTGTCGATGCCGCGCGGCGCCTACATGGTGAGTACGTTGCCTGATGGCTGGTCTGTCCGCCTCGGGGCGTGGCAGAAGCTTTCATGGAGGTGTCGATTACCCGAGAGAACGTCACCGCTGTACGCATCCGGATGGCACGACGACAGCTGATTTCGTGCAGAGCTGGGGGAATGCGCGGTTTGCACCCCTTGCCCTGCCGGACGGAGCGCCGCCCAAACGCGGAATGGCGAGAAGCCGTTCGAGTGCGCGATCATCGAATCGCTGTTCCGCGATGTGCCGCTCAACCCGCCCGGTGCCGTGTACCTGGACAAGTTCCTGCCCCTCCGGATCATAACGACCGCTCTCCCGATCCACGGGCCGCGATATCGTTGATGTCACTGTCGTTCGGAAGCGTCGCTGTTGGCGGATCAACCCGTGCAGCTCGGTGCCGTCACTTACCATATGTGCTCGCATAGATCGTCAGGGAAGCTCGAAGCCGGTTAACCCCTGCTGGGGCGACCAGTCGATGTTGATGAGGAAGTCCAGTCCTCGAGACAGGCCCGAAGGCGGACCTCTCAGGGTTAAAGGGTACGGCATATACCCTGAAACGGCTGCGATGTGCGTATGCGAACTCGCAGTCGCCGAAGCCCTTGATCTGCGGGAGGAGCGCCACTTAGCGAACTCGCGATCGTAGCCGCGCACCGCACCTTGCGGACCGATACGATTTGGCGAAATCGTGTACTGCTGGTTGGGCCAGCATGCTTCGGCGAGCACAGCGAGCGCGGTCGTTCAGAGCGAGTCTCCGAAGGCAGTGGCAGGCAGTGCGAGACATATGCATTCTCCATTGCCCAGTGGGCGGAGCGCGTAAGCATTTGTTTCGTTTACACGGGGCACAGATGGTCTGGTGGCGGAGCGTGTGGCGAACCGGCCGATAGGGGACGCTCGCGCTCAGACCGACCAACGTGCGTGCAATTTGGCGGGTCGAAAAATCGACGGAATTCAAAGTGCGGGGGGACTCAGATGAACTGAAGGGGGCGATAGTAAGGACTATGTTACCCTTCATTTCGGGACATCGGGGAAGCCCTCGCATTCATGGCACTCCCCAGAGGCGATTGAGCGCTCCCACTTCGGCGATCGAAAATCGGTGGCGTCAGCGTTTCGGTGCCTCCGTATTTCTGGCGCGGGTGACGACGTGCCGGTGGGCGGGTTCATTGGGCATTGCGCCGCACGTGGGTCTGGAGGTCCTTCGATCCGGGCGGGGCTGCTTTGTCTTAGGGGGCTGAAGTTCAATTGCGAGCCCCCGCATTTGGTACGCTGACAGGCGAGGACTTCGGCGGGGAGGTGGCTGAATTCTCTCCGCGGTGCGGAGAGAATTGGGGGAACGCCCGGTAGGGTTCCGCAGTTGCCGTGAATCCGGTAACGTGGCCACTGCTGGCGCGCCCCAGCCCACCGATTCCTCCATTCCTGACAAGATGACCGAACTCGTCCCCGCATCCCTATTGACCGACCTCCGCCGCATGATTGATTCGGCGCGCGCCCAAGCGGCGGCGGCCGTCAATGCTGAACTGACCCTACTTATTGGCAGGTTGGTTGTCGCATTCGGGATGATGTGCTGGGCGGTGAGCGCGCGGGCTACGGACAACAGATCCTCCCGGCGCTCGCCCGGCAGCTGAGAGTCGAATACGGCCGGGGTTGGAGCGAGCAGCAATTGCGCCACTGCATCCGCGCGGCCGAAGTGTTTCCGGACGAGTCAATTCTCTCCGCACTGCGGAGAGAATTGAGCTGGACCCATCTGAAGATGTTGATGTACGTCGAAGACCCGCTCAAGCGCGACTTCTACATTGAACTCTGTCGCCTGGAGCGCTGGTCGTCGCGGCAGTTGCAGGAGCGGATGCAGTCGATGCTGTTCGAGCGCAGCGCGCTGTCGCGGCAACCCGACGAAGTGATCCGGCGCGAAGTGGCGCACCTGCGCGACGCTCAGCAGATGACGCCTGACCTCGTGCTGAAAGATCCGTACATACTCGACTTTCTTGGCCTCAACGATCACTACCTCGAGCGCGATCTCGAGGATGCGATCCTGCGCGAGATGGAACAGTTCCTACTGGAGCTCGGAGCGGGCTTCACGTTCGTCGCGCGCCAAAAGCGGTTGCCAATCGACGACGACGACTTCTATCTCGACCTGTTGTTCTACAACCGCAAGCTCAAGCGTCTTGTTGCCATCGAACTGAAGCTCGGTTCCTTCAAGGCAGAGTACAAGAGTCAGATGGAGTTGTACTTGCGATGGCTCGCGAAGCACGAACAGGAGCCCGATGAGGCCCCGCCGATCGACATCATCTTGTGTGCGGGGAAAAAGCAAGAGCAGATTGAATTGCTTGAACTCGGCAAAAGCGGCATCCACGTCGCTGAGTACCTCACGGTGCTACCGCCACGCGAGACGTTGCAGGCGAAGCTGCACCAATCGATTGCAGCGGCACGCGCCCGACTTGATGATAGACGCGAGTCGTGATGACAGTGCCTTGTCGTCGAGATTCGCGCATAGCGAAGGTTAGCGCGCACCGACGTCCTCGGCATTCCTTATGCGTCGCTCGAGATCGGGCTGCTGCACCCGAGTCAGCGGCGCCAGTACAGCCCACTGTTTCGTCACTGCTGCGGCTGCATCGCGCGCGGCTACCATAGCGTGGTTCACCAGATGCTGAAATTCAACACCTGTCCGGCGCGTTATCGGCAGTTGGAAACTGCGTGCCGCCGCTGCGGCTACGAGGCCCCCTACATCGTGAATGTCCGCCTGCTCGAGTCGCCGTATCGATGCGCGCTCTGTGGTGGCAGTTACGGAGGCGGCGGTTGGTCGCCAGACAAGGCTCGTCCGATGAAGTCTACGTACCGCGAGGCGTTGACGCGACGCTATTACGAACGTCACCTGGGATAAGGCGCAGATCCGCAAGTTGCACGCGCGATCAACGATCATCTGTTCAAACCTGAGAGTTGTACATCGCGTGGCTGCGACTGCTAGCGCTGAGGGAATTGACGCCGGTCTTCGCGACACCACGCGCGGTGACGAATTTATTTCTCGGTATGCAAGTCTATGATTTCTTGGAAATTTTCCGATTCTGCGTCGTTGTCGATCTCTGAATTGACATTTTTTCTTCGCAAACGTTGACAACTTTGCTTCGGTCTACGCCAGGTCGAGTGCGAGCGCCGCCGTTTGCGGAGCGCCATGTTCGAAAATGGTCGAGTAACGCGGTGCCGTTGGCGAGGTCGACGGAATCGTGTCGATGCGCACGATTGAAGCGAAACGCTCACGTGGCGCGCATCGTGTCCGATGCGCAGTCGATGGTCGACGCGGTGCTCGAAGCCGGTACGCGCCGTGCCGGCGGCGGCCCGAGCGCCTGATATGCGCACCGGCGCCCGCGGATCACGCGTGCAGTTTCAGCGCGCGGTCGCAGACGTTCTCGACGGTGAAGCCGAAATCGCGCATCAGATCGGCGCCCGGGGACGACGCCCCGAAGCATGCGACGCCGAGCACGTCGCCACGATCGCCGACATAGCGGTGCCAGCCTTGCGACACGCCCGCTTCGATCGCCAGCCGCGCACCGACCGACGGCGGCAGCACGGCGTCCTGATACGGCTGCGGCTGAGCGTCGAATAATCTCCAGCAGGGCAGCGACACGACCCGAACCGCCACGCCGCGCGCGAGCAGCTCGGCGTGCGCCGCCAGCGCGAGCCCGACTTCCGAGCCCGTCGCGATCAGGATCAGCGTGGGTCGTCCATCGGGGGCATCGGCCAGCACGTAGCCGCCGCGCTGCAAGCCTTCGGCCGGCGCGAACCGGAGGCGATCGATGGTCGGCACGTCCTGGCGAGTCAGGACCAGCGCGGTCGGCCGCTCGCGGGCTTCGAGCGCCACACGCCACGCGACGGCCGTCTCGTTGGCATCCGCCGGTCGAATCACCAGCAGGCCCGGGATTGCGCGCAGGCCGGCGAGCTGCTCTACCGGCTGATGCGTCGCGCCGTCCTCGCCGACGGCTAGGCTGTCGTGCGTGAACACATAGATCACCTGCAGGCGCATCAACGCGGCGAGCCGGATCGGCGGACGCATGTAGTCGGAAAAGATCAGGAAGGTCGCGCCGAACGGCAGGATGCCGCCGTGGGCCGCCAGGCCGTTCAGGATCGCGCCCATCGCATGCTCGCGCACGCCGAAATGCAGATTGCGGCCGCTGCGCGGCTCCAGCCGCCGCCGTCGGAACCTTGCCGGTCGAGCGCGTTCATGCCGGCGGCCTCGAAATCGCCGTGCCCGGTCAGCGCGGTGAAGGTGGAGGGATTCAGATCGGCGGAGCCGCCGACCAGCGAAGGGACGCGGGAGGCGAGGGCATTCAGCACCCTGCCGGAGGCAACCCGCGTCGCAATGCCTTTCGGATCGGCCGGAAAGACCGGGATATCGCGGTCCCACCTGTCGGGCAGCGTGCCGCGCGCCGTATTCACCAGCATCTCCGCCAACTCGGGAAACGCACGCGCATAGGCTGCGAACCGCGCGTTCCAGTGCTCTTCCCGTACTAGTCCCTCCGTCAGCGCGCGACGAAAATGCGCGAGCGCCGGTGCGGGGATATGAAACGCGGGATCGGGCGGCCAGCCGAGGTTGTGCTTGGTCAGGCGCACCTCGGCGTCGCCGAGCGGCGATCCGTGTGCCTGGTGCGTGTCTTGCCGGTTGGGCGAGCCATAGCCGAGATGCGTGCGCACGAGGATCAACGATGGACGCAACTGCTCGGCACGTGCGTTGACCAGCGCCGCGTCGATGGCGGCCAGGTCGTTGCCGTCGTCGACCGTTTCGGTATGCCAGCCGTAGGCGTCGAACCGTCGCGCGCGATCTTCGGTAAAGGTGATCGCGGTGCCGGCGGACAGCGTGACCCGATTGTCGTCGTACAGGCAGATCAGCTTGCCGAGCTGCAGATGGCCGGCAAGCGATGCCGCCTCTGCCGCGACGCCTTCCATCAAGTCGCCATCGCTGACGAGTGCGTAGGTGTGGTGATCCACAATCTCGAAGCCGGGACGGTTGTAGCGCGCGGCGAGCTGCGCTTCCGCTATCGCCATGCCGACGGCGTTGGCGAAGCCCTGGCCGAGCGGGCCGGTCGTCGTCTCGACACCCGGCGTGAGGCCGCGCTCCGGATGACCGGGCGTGAGGCTGCCCGATTGTCGGAAGCGCTCGATCTGGTCGAGTGCCAGATCGTAGCCAGTCAGGTGAAGCAAGCTGTACAATAGCATGGAACCATGTCCGGCCGACAGGATGAAGCGATCGCGATCGAGCCATGCGGGATTGGCGGGGTGATGCTTGAGATGGCGCGTCCATAACGCATAGGCCATCGGCGCGGCGCCGAGCGGCAAGCCCGGATGGCCGCTCGCCGCTTTCTGCACGGCATCGATCGACAGGAAGCGCAGCGTATTGACACAGAGCGCATCGAGTGTCGAATCTTCGGTCGACGGGAAACAGGTTGAGGTCATGCAGATGCTCCTAGGCGTCCGGTCACGCCATATCCCGCACGGGATCGGGTTGCGTTGGCTGTCGATTGCGCGGGCCTGCGTTATCAGTCTCCGTTATCGGTCTCCGTTCCAATATCCGTGCTTGCCGTAGAACTCATGCAACTCGATTTCGTAGCTTCGATGAACGAGCTGCGAGTCGTCGTATAGAGGGCTCCGGCGGATAGCATCGCGCGTGAGCGTGGTCGATACCGTTTTCGTCGACCAGTCCACCTGGTCGAGCCAATGAGTCGCGATCAGCACTTCCTTGCCGGTCGACCACCAGCTCGACGTGTCGATCGCCAGATAGCGGATCACCCACGCTTCATCGTCGTAAATGAAGTCGGACACGTGACCGATATGCCCGTCCGTGGCTTCGAGCCGATATCCGTCGACCTCGCCGGTGCTGCGCAGATGCGTATCCGCCGGTGCGCTGGCCGGCTCGGTGTGCGAGAAAAGCGGGTCGCCTGCTTCAGGGTCCTGCGACGGCCCCGCGGGATCGAAAGCCGGGTACGCGCCCATCCCCCAAAGGTTCGGGCCGCCCCAGTAGGTCGGGTAGTTGTAGTACCGCAGGTACTCGATCTCGTGCTGGCGCGATACCGGCTTGTGCGTGTCCAGATTCGGGCTGTCTCTCACCTGCTGTTGCGTGAGGCTGACGTATAGCGTGCGCGTTTCGGGATCGGCATGCGTGACGGAATACGGCGAGATCAGTACCTGCCTGTCGTGCAGCCAGTCCCCCGTCTCGACGACGAGGTAACGGATGCACCAGTTGTCGTCGTCGAAGTAAGCCTGATGGATGCGCCCGATATCGCCGTCCTTCGCTCGAATCGTGTCTCCATGCAACCTTCGGATGCTTCGCAACATGATGTCCTCGCCAGATCTATGCCCGGCACGTCGGTGATTCTGCTGACATGCCTGCCGTGCGGTGGCATCCAGCCGTTCGTCCGCCGATGCGGAACGATTCCTGCCGATCGCGTCCCCTCGGATGGCCGGCATGGTTGAAACGCTACACGCGACGAATTGCCGATGCGGTACGAAACCGTACAAAGCGCGCAAGGGGGGCGATCGGACGCCTCCCTCCCGGCATGTCGCGAGACATCCTCCCGAGCATCGTCATCAGGATCGCGAAGCAGTGTGGATCGCCCCTGTCGACGGGCTGCCGGGTAAACGGGGCGGCCGGATTCGGTTCGCGCCTCAACGCAGTCGCAGTGGTACGCACAGCGACAGGCTCGGCACCGGCGCCGGCACGTACACCATCGGAGGCGCGCCATAGGCATCCTCCTCGCCGCCGCAATAGCCGTTGCTTCCATACCGGTGAAGGTCGTAGTGGCGAGCGCCCGGATGCGTCATGCGCGCGTGATTGCCCTGGTCCCGACCTTGATTTCGACGTCATCGGCGTGCTCGTCTCGCCATGTCCGGCGTTTTGCAGCGAATCGCGCTCGTGCCGGCGGGATGTCCGAATCGCGTCTATGCTGGTTGTGACCGACGGCCTTATACGCGCGTGCCGTACCCACGCCGGACAGTCGAATCCGGGCCAGTCCGGTCTGATCATCAGCGCCATGGAGGCGGTTATGCGCAGCAGGTATCGGGAGCAGCATACGAACGGCGGGAAGAGCGAGCGCAATGTCGACGACGCGGTGGAGGGGACGTTCCCCGCCAGCGATCCGCCGTCGATCGGCGGTGTCACCAGGATGATTTCCAGACCGGCCCACCGAAAGCATGACCGGAGGTCGTCGCACATCAAGCACCGTTAGCGCAGGTTGCGCGGCGCGGGTCAGCGCCCTGAGTGACCGCGATCCATCGAGTCGTCGCCGGTATTCGGCGATATCGCTGGACGCCGGGGGTATCGATCGGAGCGAAGGCAAGACGATATTTCCGACGTGCCCCCAGGTATGGAACCGTACCGATTTCCGACGCCGGTGCGCGCAGCGTTTTATCGTGCGCCGAGGACCGTTTTCGATGTCGACACCGTGCACGAGATGAATATTCCCGGATCTTGTCCAAGGAGAAATTCATCCCCGTTGACGGCTCGTTCTTTGCAGGCCCGACTGACCTGTCAGATCGAGTTCCGGCCAATACATGTCGATCCGCCGCTTGCACGCCTTCGCAGGCGTCAAGGGCATCTGCGGCAAAGGCCGGTACGATGCGGCGCGGTAGCGGCTAGAGCCGCTTCAGATCGGGAAGCAGGCGGTCGAATTCACGTTTGGCCACGCTGTAGCATTCGCACACGTGTTTTTCGAGCCCCGGCCGATCCAGCACCTCGATATGGCCGTAGTTGTAGCGGATGAGGCCCGCGTCCTGCAGCTTCAATGCAGCTTCTGTCACGCCCGATCGGCGCACGCCCAGCATGTTGGCGATCAGCTCCTGCGTCATGCGCAGCTGGTTCGAAGGCAGGCGGTCGAGGCTGAGCAGCAGCCAGCGGCACAGTTGCTGATCGATCGAGTGATGCCGGTTGCACACCGCGGTCTGAGCCATCTGCGTGATGAGCGCCTGGGTATAGCGCAACAATAGGCGTTGCATCGCATTGCCGCGCCGGAATTCTTCTTTCAGAATGCGCGCGTCGAGCCGGTAGGCATGCCCCGCGCTTTGCACGACGGCCCGACTTGGTGTCGTCTCGCCGCCCATGAACAGCGATACGCCGATCATGCCTTCATGCCCGACGATCGCGATTTCGGCGGACGAGCCGTCCTCCATCACATAAAGCAGGGAAACGATCGACGTGGTCGGAAAAAAGACGTGATGAAGCTGGCCGCCCGACTCGTACAGCACTTTTCCCAGCGGCATCTCGACGAGCGTCAGGTGCGCAGCGACGTGCGCGCGTTCGTTTTCCGGCAGCGCGGCAAGCAGGTGATTTTCGGTAAGGGGCGGGTTGTCCCATGCATGCATGGCTCCTACGCTTGCGCTCGGCTGACGATGGAGAATCCGGCCGATGTGGGCGCAGGCGGGAATCGGCGAGAGGGTCAACCATCATACCTTCCCGATCCGATGACCAGACCGGATGGTGGCGGAAATATGTCCCTTTTTCCCGACGAGTTCGAAATGACCGTCCGAATGCGAATCACCCTTCGAAAATTATAGTGCCGGCACATGTCTCATCAAGGTGTGCGCAATCCCGCGCGCTCGATACGGAGCCGATATTTCGCGGCGCTATTGACGAGAAATCGAGGTGGCCAGGCCTACGCGGCGTCGACCACGGAATGATGCGAAGCGATGATTCGCGTGCGTTCGGTACGTTGGCGGACAAGCGCCGGGCACGGGCACGCCGACGTGCGGATCAGGCGAGTTCAGTTCAGATCTGCCACCGCACCGTTGAATCGCTGCGTTGGCCGACTTGCTCGCCCGGCCGGCTTCGAGCACTACAGCGTCGTCAGCTTCGTGATCTTCGTTCCCTCAAGCGTCACACCCGCCATCAACCCGCTGTTCGTCAGCACGAACGCTTCGATCGGCGCGGTCGCGGTGCTGGTGTCGACATTGCCGTTCGCGCCTACTTTCAGTACTGCCACCGATGCATCGCCGCCCACCGACCAGCCTTCGCTGCTACGGAACCGGTCAAGCGCGTCCTGGGTCATGAACAGGAAAATGATGGCTTTCGATTGCGCGCCGATCTGCAGCCCGATCGAGCCGGTCGTGGTGCTGTAGTAGCAGACCGTGTTGCCGGCAACGCGCAGCGAGCCTTCGCCGTATTGGCCGCCAATCCAGAAGCCGGCCGCGATGACCGACGGGAACACCAGCACGCCGCGCGCCTTGCCGACGAGTTCATGCGAGCCGTTGGCGCTGGAGTAAAGACGCGCGAGGGTCGAGTCGACACCTGCGTCGATAGTGTGGCGCTTGTCGATCTGGTGGCCGCTGGCATCGGATGTTCCGGTCATCGTGCAACCTGAAACCGCGAGGGAAATGGCAAGGATGGATCCCGGCGTCCCCCACAGAAATGTTCTTCGCAGCATCATCGTCTCCTGGTTGTTCGTGGAGCTTTCGAAGCTACGCCAGGCCGGCCGCGGACGCGGTACGACAGCGTACGAAGACGCGACATCAGCGGCCCGTGTCTCGCTCAGCTTCGCAGCACGTGCGTGTTCTATGGGTTGCGGACTCAACCCGTCGATGCCGCGCAGCCGGTCCGGCAACGTATGCAAAATTAAATTGCGGAGATTCACGATGGCGACCCGGATCTTGCACCTGTCCGCCTCCACAACCGTCTTTCACCGTACAGACACGCAATCTCGTTGAAATGAGGATGTTTCCTGCAACCATCCATTCGTGCGTGATCTTTTCCCGAACATCGACGTGGTTCACATCAGCGGTGAATGATTCCGTCATTCGTCCCTGGTCGATCGAACGAAGCACCGCACTCGAACGCGATTGGCAAGGAGAGCAACATGCGTACGTCCATTTATGTCTGTCTTGCGGCTATTGCGACCGTGCTTGCGGGATGCCTTTGGGTATACCCGGCGACGGCTACCGTGGTGATCGAAACGGGGGGTATGGCGGCGCGTATGGCGGTGGTCACGAAAGTGGATGGAATCGAGGCGACACGTCCCGCGATCACATGAATCGTTCCTGGCATCCCGATGACCAGGGGGCGCATAGGCCGGGGCAACGGGAAGGATGGTAAGTCGGCTGCTGTCATCACATGAAAATGGCCGGTCAGCGTCCTTCCGGCACGCGTCGTCGTGATTCGATCGCGTCGTTTCGCGAAGCGGGCGACCCTGATGCCCCGTCGCCTACGTCCTGCCAGACTCGAGCAGGTTCTTCAGCGCCGCCATCTGTTCCTTCTGCATGTTCAACAATTCATTCCATTGCTCCTCGCGCAACCCGTCCAGCTTTTCATGGAGCAACATGATCTCGAGTTCGGCCTTCAGATTGATTTCGTAGTCATGCTCGGCAGAGACCCGATCCTTGTATGACTGCCGGTTCTGCGCCATCAGGATAATGGGTGCCTGGATAGCTGCCAGCATCGAGAGAAACAGGTTGAGCAAGATATACGGGTAAGGATCAAAGGCTTTGCTGTACGTTGCCAGACTCAGCGAATTCAGGCTGACCCAGACGACCATGACGACAATGAAGCACGTGATGAATATCCACGACCCGCCGAAGGCGGCAACGGCATCCGCTGCGCGCTGGCCGCGCGTCGCCGCTGCGTCCAGCTCTTTCGTGGCGTCTCTCGCTATGTGCTTTCGTTCCGAGACAAGACGTGCAACATTCTTCGTGCGCTCGTCCAATGATTCATATGGTATGCCAAAGAATTTTTCGGAAAGCTCCGCAGGTTTATGCATGTTGCGCCTCCGCGCGCGGTCGCACAATCAGAATAGAATTGAACCGCAGTAAGGTCATGACAAAAGGCTGGTTGCACAGCAATCGAGAAGCAAAGAAACCGAAAACAGCCCGAACAGCGGTCTCTCCCGGTTTCGTTGCCATCCGACCCAGCGGACAAAACCCCGTGCAATCTCGCACCCTATCGGAACTGAAGCGGTATGAACAGGCTGATGCCTGGCGTCGACTGAGGGGCATAGACCACAGGTGGTGGCGCATACACATAGTCCTGATTGTCGTAGTACTCGCCGCGACGGTAGTCATTGCCCGGATGTCGATAAGCCTGCCGATTGCCGTGATCCCACTGATGCCTGTGGTTCTGCAGATAACCGTTACCCATGCGATGGTGCTGTGGATGGTTTTCGTCACGCCAATAGCCATCGTTCGCGCCATACTGCTGTTGGCGCTCGTAATTGCCGTAGTCTGCGCCGAACGCCGGCGCCATAGACATGCCGCCGATAGCCAAGGCCAAGCTGACCGTCGTCGTGATACTTTGGTCATTATCGAGCCTATGAGCGCGGCGCGTACTTCTGGGGTTTTCATGATGTTCTCCTGTCCGAGATCTGGGACCTGCGTGCGGCACCGGTCTGCTTTCTGCCGCGGGTGTCTCGAGATCACCCCTTCTTTGCAGAGTGGTGATGGTCAGTCCGGAAAATCAGATTGGCATTCTTCTTCTGAGCGTCGGACATGCTGTCGTACAGCGTCTGAAACGCAGGAGTGAGCTTTCTGATGCCGTCCGCATGAGCGTCGGCGACCTGGCCGTAGGACTTGAGATCGTCGACCGCGCTCATGGTGTTGGCATGACTGGTTCGCGCCTGTCTGAGCGAGTCCATCGCGCCCGCATTGTCGCGCATGACCTGCGCGACCTTGTGCCAAAGTCCTTCCTGCGCCGCGGTGATCTGAAGCCTGTCGTGAAGGTTGTTGATGCGCGTCTCGATCCGGTCGTGGGTCGCAACGGTCATCGCGCTTGCAGGTGCTTGAGTGTGCGCGGGGGAGGCAGCGCTCGCAGGATTGGCGAGTGTCGTTATCGCGAGAAAAACCGCTATCGCGAGTGTCGGTGCAACTCGCGGTCAGAATGGCGGGGCAATGCGTCTCATGATCGATCTCCAAAGGAACTCGACGGACTCACGAGGGGATTGCCGTCATGCGGGCGAGTTCGATCGAATGGATCATCTGTGCGCTGGCTCCCGACCGACGTCTGTCCGGTGCCGGACGCTTGCGCGCGGGCGTTGCACGACTGAATCGAGGGAACAGCAAGTGACTCAACTCGAGGACTGGTGCCTGTGTTGCAAATGCAAGCACCCAAACGTCCTTGTCACCGTATGCCCGTTACGCTCAAACGGCGTCAGGCTTCGGTTCAGGGCCGAACGCGCTTGCCGTGCCGGTCGAGACAATGCATGCGTTGACCATGTCCCTGATCGAAGTGGCATAGTGATCGGCGCCGATCGCACTCTGGAGATCTTTGCCCCATGGATCGGTATCGCCTGCCGGCCAGAGGCCGACGACGATCAACGCGTCCGGCAAGCGTTGCCGCACGCGTCGCAAAAGGTAACGAAGGTGGGACGGGATTCCATTGATGCGGAGATAAAAAATACACACTGTTGTCACTGCGGTGACGTCCAGACCGTCGATCCGGATGCGCGAGGCCGCGTCATGGTTGACCACCCGGCAATCGAGATCGTGCTTGCCGAGAAGCTGGACGAGAATGGCCGATGCCAGCTCGTCGAGGGGCCCCCGGCCTGCTATGCAAAGGACCTGATTGTCGGCATGCCGAACCGGGGGCGCTTCGATGCTCGGCGAAGAAGCATTCGAAGCCGATTGGCCCGATGCTTTTTGTCCGGCAGCAGGCGGAGCCAGTGCGTCCCAGTCGGGCGCTGCTGCGTCGACAGCCGGATCAGCATCCGCGAAGCCATCCAGGCCCTCGATGAGGTCGCTGACCGTGGTCTCGATTCGCGCCAGTTGTGCCGGCGATACGCCGCCACGCGAGACGTCGTCGGCCGCAAGCTGCAAACCCTTGAGGACGATTTCATCGTAATAGGAAGAGAGCGGCCGGTCGCGAAGCAGTATCCTGGCTTGCTCTATTGCGTCATCCGGGTCGCCGGCGAGCGCTCGCTGGTAAAAGTTTTCGACCGGAGTCAGCGCGGGCTGGTCGCCAAGCAGCACGTCGAGAAATTCGAGCCGCGTAACGTGGCGACCGAGGACCAGCAGGCAAAGTGTCAGCGGAGTGGACAGAATGAGCCCAATTGGCCCCCATATCCAGCTCCAGAAAATCGCAGCTACGACGACCGAAAATGGGGAAAGGCCAGTGCTATGGCCGTACAGCAGCGGCTCGACGACCTGACCGACCAGCAACTCGACGATCAGGAAAAGCACCAGCGACCAGATCGCCATCGACCACTCCGGACTGACGGCCGCGGCGAGCGCGGTAGCCAGAATGGCGGAGATCCAGATTCCGACGTAGGGAACAAGACGCAACAGCGCGGCCAGAATCCCCCACAGCACTGGGCCCGGTACGCCAATAATGGACAGCCCGATCCCGATTACGATGCCCACGCCTGCGTTTACGCCGAGTTGCGAAACGAAATATCGGCTGAGGCGTCGCGCGGCTTCGTCCATTGCGGTGGTGGTCCGATGGAGATCTCGCGAACCAAACAACCGGATAGCGCGGTCCCGAAGATCGTCGCGCTGCAACAGAATGACGATGGTGACGACAAATACGATGAAAGCCGTCTCGAGCGGACGGACGACGGGGGATAGTACGCGCCGTGCAAGCTGGAATGGTGTCTGGGATGGCTCGCGCACCTCGACGGGAAGCACCGCGGGCTGTTGGACGCCGGACGCGGATGGCGCCGATTTGCGCGTCGCTTGCGGCTGATCCACGGTTGCTCGTTGAAGCGCCTGGCCCGCGGCACCCGCCAGCCGGTTCAATTTTTCAACCGTGAGTCCATGCACGGCGGAGATCTTGTTGTCGATACTTGCCTGATAGCGGGGGATGCCAACGGCGAGATCCGTGATTTGGGCGGCGATCACTCCCCCAAGGACCACGATCACCGAGAGCGACATCGTCACCGCAAGGAGAACCGAGACCACATGGCCAAGCTTGATGCGGCCAAGAAGATTGGCCAGCGGAGCGACCAGGAAGCTGAGCAGAATCGCGAGCGTGACCGGGATCAGGATCTCGCGCGCAAAATAGAGGGCCGCGACGACCGTGACGCCAACGGCAAGCGTAATTAAACCCTGCACGCCGGGTGTTTCAGGAGGCTCGATGCGCGCCGCTGGTCTCGCGGGGCGCGATTCCTTGAAATCGAACATGACGGCTAATGCCCTCGATATCGTCCATTCTGGTGGGTGCTTTCGGACCGGTGCGGATGCGTCCACATGCAAGCCGAAAAACTCGACGTGCCGACCCCATTGGCGATCAGCCGGTCGATTCAGGTACTGTGACGGGCAATCGGCGCGTTGCGTCAGCGATTGCTCTCGTGCATGTCATGTGGTGCGGCGTGGCGATGGTGATGAAAGTAAACACGGCGCGGCGGAGCGCGCACATCATGGTGCCCATGATTGTCGCGATAGGGTTGTTCTGCAAAGGTAAGGCTTGATATTGCAGCGGTCGCCAAGCGCGCAGCGGCTAGAACGATTGCCTTCTTCATGGATTTCCCCAGTGAGGTGGGTGACGGGCGGTGCGTATCGAACGTGCCAAAACGAGCATTTCGAGGCGTACGGCATACGTTGCTCACAACGAGGATTGAAGTCGGTACGGTGCCGTACCCGGCTTCGGGCAGTCTCCCTTCTCGTCATCGTGGCGGCAGCCTGACCTGCGATTCCAATCAAGCTGTGCCAACGACACAGTCATGCCCAGGGTACTCTGGCGACGCGTGGTGTCGAATTCACTGCGGTATTGCCGCGGGAAATTGAGTTCGATACCTAACTGGTCAACTGCTCACCATACCGGATACGGTGATCGCGCCGCGCGATGCTGGTGGGGCTGATTCACTCGTGAACGATTTGTCGTGGTCGCAACCACGATCGACATAAACGCGGGCCGGACGGCTCAGAGGCCGTCCACGCATGCCGCCGATCGGAACGATGGCCTCGATCAGCGGAATCAGTTGGGTGACGTCGTTACGATTGGCGCCGGTCAGGATTGCCCCTGTCGCCGTTCGGTTGGCGTCGGAGCCGATGAGGTGCTTCGAACCGGGTCGCGTTCGATCGGTGGGAGGGCCAGTTTGTCGCCCGTCCCAACCGCACGAATCGGCGATGAGTCAACGAGCACGCGGGAGAAGTGGATCTTCTCGGCCGCGCGCAGCTTCGCCAGCAACACTGAGTTCAGTTGGTTCCACACGCCGGCTTGCTGCCAATCGCGTAGCCTGCGCCAACAACTCACGCCCGAGCCGCATCCCATTTCGGACGGTAAATCGCGCCGGCGAAGGCCCGTCTTCAGCACAAACAGGATGCCTGTCAACGCCGCGCGGTCCGCGACTGGCTTGCGCCCGGGATACTTGATGCGGCGCGGCTTGGGCGGAGGTAGCAGTGGTTCGATTAGCGCCCTCATTCCGTTATCGATGATTGGCTCGCCCATCTCCTCGGCCCGTCTGTCACGACGGTCACGGCTAACAGAATGCTGAAAAAGTGAAGGACACTGTTCAAACCGGTTGGTTCTTTTTGAAACCGTCTCTAAGGAGATCTCGATGTCCTCCACCGTACCGACTGCGAGGCGAATCAATGTCAGTTTCACTTTGCCGGGAAGGTTTCTCAGACGCATCGCGGATGTTCAACGACATCAAATTGAACTTTGCGGAAAGACCTTGTGCAACGCCTGGAAGATTCAGGGTCCCTGGTGCGCGAGCGGCGACGGGTTCATCGAAACACGGAGTAGAAAGGAGAAGGTCCATGTTGGGAACAATATTGATCGTCGTGCTGATACTCGTATTGATCGGTGCGATACCGACCTGGTCGCACAGCCGTTCGTGGGGCTATATGCCCAGCGGCTTGCTCGGCGTGGTGCTGATCGTCGTGATTGTGCTGGTCCTGCTGGATCGGATATAGACACGAGATTCCTGTCGGTAAAGGCCCCTTCGTGGATCATCGTTGCCGTACCGCTGCGTCTCGAAACGGGCGACCGGCGCGCATCCGTAACACCGGGTAGGCGCGCTTCAGTTGTGGGCGATGAACATCGCCCATGAAACGACGAAGGCGCGCGGCGCGACGATCCTGATCCTGAGGTCGAAGATAGACAACCTGAATCCGGCGCTCGCGCTTGCGGTTGCCTGGTATGACGCGGCAAGCGCCGCCTTGCGCAGATCGCCCGCAATCGATCCCGACGCAAGGCGGCGGGGCAGGTGGCACGGGTAACGAGCATGGCGGACTTATCAGGTTCGCGCAAACTGTGATGAGAAAAACCCTCCTCAATATGCTGGCCGCATTCTTCGCAGGCGGAGTCGGGCTTGCCCCGGCGCCGAGCCACGCCTATGCGCTGGACGCGCAGTTCGACTGCAAAACCGACGCGCACGCATTCATCGTGCGCCTGTTCAGTCACGGCTATATCGATCGCGAGCCGATGCGGGTCGAACAGAATTCGGTCAACGCGTTCCGGCCTACCCGCAACGCCGCGCTCACGGTGTTTGGCTTCAACGTCTATGCCGTGTTCGCCTATGCGCAGTATGACGCGCTGTTCAGACCGGGGACCGGCCAACCTCTGCCGGGGTCGATTTACGGCGTCGTCGTCAAGGCGCCGATCGAATCGGTCGAAGCGCATTCTCGGCTTGCAGGCAGCAAGGCTGTCGCGCATCAGGTCATTCCATTCATCCTCACTGCCGTCGTTTGTGCAAGGCCTTGAGACTAGCGCCGCGCAACCCGCGCTAACGGTGCTTGATGTGCGACGGCTTGCGTTGATGCTTTCGACGGACCGGTTTGGAAATCATCCTGGTGACGCCGCCTATCGACGGCGGACCGCTGGCGGGAAACGTCCCTTCGACCGCCTCGTCGACATTGCGTTCGCCCCTGTCGCCGTTCATCTGCTGCCCTCGGTGCCTGTTACGCGTCACTCCTCGATGGAGGATGACTGTCAGACCTGGTTGCGCCCGAATTCGCCCGGCCGCGCATAGGCGCTCAGCCAGCGTGTCGTGCCGCCGGGCACGGATCAGCATATGCCCGATCGAAAAGTCACACCGAGAGTGCGATCGAGATCCATCACAAGATCCAGGACGTCGCGAGACGAGAACGTTCGCGGCGTCGCGTCGCCGACCGGCCGGCGGTGATCGCGACGCATCCGGGTGGCGCGAGCAGTCGCGCATGGCCGGCCCGAGCGAATACAGAGGCCGCTCCGGTTCCGCGCGCCACGCGCGCGAGCAAACTGTCCGGCATCGGACAGACTGAGCCCGTACATCCCGCGCATAACTACCCGACCGGGCCGAGATTGGCGGGCAATGATGCGATTCTGTCGTCAGGAGATCCGCGAAGATTTCGCCGCCCACCAACGGGCTGCGGCATCGTTGCACATCCGATGCCGATTGAACCGTACGTTTCGATACCGGGATCGCGCACGTTGTTCAGATCAAGTCGTTCATATGACGCATTGGAGAAAGCGAATGAAAAGAATCTTGTTGAGTCATACGTCGATTCGCACCGCACTGATTGCGATCGGGCTGGTGGCCGGGTTGGGCATCGGCACGACCTGCTTCGCCACAGGCGACAGTTCGATATCCAAAACTGCCAGCAACGTCGGCACCACGATCGATGACACCGCTATCACGGCGAAGGTTAAAGCCAAGCTGATGGGTGAAGAGGGTCTCGGAAAATCCGATATCAGCGTCACCACCATCGACGGCGTGGTCACCCTCGACGGGGTGGCAAGCAGCTTGCATGCGAAGTCGGTGGCCGAATCGGCGGCCCGGTCGGTCGACGGGGTTCAGCGTGTCAGTGACAACCTCGAGGTGCCGACGGGTGCTGGCTCACTGGCCGAACATGGCGCCGTCGCGAAGACGGAGCGCGCGGTGTCCGATAGCTGGATCACCACCAAGGTGAAATCAAAGATTCTTTCGGACAGCTTCAGCAAGGGCTTCGATGTGAGCGTGATGACGACACACGGCGTGGTGACGCTGAAAGGCTCCTTGGCAAGCCAGCATGCGATCGATCACATCAAGAATATTGCCCGAAGCGTGAAGGGCGTCAGGCATGTGAATACCGGGGAGCTCGTTGTCGCGGGGAAATAGGTCTCCGGAGCAAGTTCGCTCTCCATCCTCAATGTCCTGAATCTCCCGCGTGAACGGCGGGCGCGCAACGGATAAGCGGCGAGATGCGATGCCTGTACGACACGTAACCGTCGGCATTATGTGTACCTGACGCCATCACGGCCGCGGCAGCTGGCGAATTCTGATGCCGTCGTCAACGACAGGTCTGCGAACCGGGCGGAGGGGCAACGACTGCTCCGGTAGCGCATGCCGCTGCGGAAAGGCTGCTTGAACGTAACACTCGACTTTGCCCGCGTAGTGGCGGGCATTGGGCAGGCGACGCGAACGGCGGTCATGCGATGCATATCGCGTGACCGGTGTGTGTGCCGTCCATTGCGGCGAGCCGGCGATCCGCGCAGGCGTCCCGCGAAACGTACCCAGGAGGGAATCATGACGATACCAGACCAGACCCATCGGCCATCGACCAGCGATACAGGTGCCTCGATTGTCGGCAGCGGGACCGGCGAGGGACCAGGCCCCAACGTGATGGAGGCCGATACGCTCAAGGGCAATAAGCTCTTCACGTCTGACCGGGTGGAGATCGGGAAGATTTCAGACATCATGCTGGACGTACGCAGCGGTCGGATCGCCTATGCCGTGCTGTCAAGCGGGGGCTTTCTCGGCATCGGCGGCAAACTTTACGCCATCCCGTGGAATGCGCTGACCCTGGATACGGACGAAAAATGCTTCCGGCTCGACGTTACCGCGGACCACGTAAAAAATGCCCCCGCGTTCGACAAGGACCATTGGCCCTCGATGGCGGATGAGCAGTGGGGGTCGTCGCTTCATCAGTTCTACAATCGGCAGCCGTACTGGCTGGCGACGCGCGACGTTGTCACGAATCGTCCGCCGGAACACTGAAGCGCACTCGCCAAGCCGGGCGAACGATCTGGATAACAGAGGATTTTCATCAAATACCGATCCATCGGTCGGACCGTGTCATCACCTGACGGCAGAAGGTCGCTGCGTCATCCACGAACCAGTTACGTATTGGAGCTCTACCATGAACAAGGATCAAGTCAAGGGAACTGCGGAAAAGGTAAAAGGCAAGGTGAATGAAGCCATCGGCCGGGCCACGCACAACACGAAACAGGAAGTCAAAGGCGATCTCCAGCAAGCGGCCGGCCAGGCCCGAAAGAATCTTGGCGACGCGAAGGAATCTGTCAAAAAAACCTGATTGAACACGAAGGCGTCACGGGGGGGGCCATTCCCCCTCGCACCGTGCTTCACGCAACGGGTTACATCTAACTGGCATGGGGTCGGCGGTGTGCGATCGGACATCGCGACGCGAATCGGAAGAATGAAAATAGAAGCCCGTGGCTCGACAACGGCAGCGGGACCAGGCACCACTCGCGAATGTGCCTTGTCGACGAGCGCCGCATGCCCCATTGACGCAGCCGGCCGGCGGTCACGGTCACTTGGATTCGTATACCTAGCGTGGGATGCCCGCAAGCGGAGTTAGCGAATGCATATTGCACGGAACGCATCGGGACCTCACTTCTACTACCGTACAGACATGCGCTGCCGCATGCGAGAACGTGACGGCGTGTCCTTCGCGCACCAGGTCCTGGTCGCGAGGCGCGCATTCGAACCGATAACTGTCGCAATCGAGCAAGCCTTTGTTGCGGCACAACGCCGGGTTTCGCTGCAAGTTCCGTCCGTGTGGGTCAGTGGCCCACCGGTCGCGCAACTGAGCAGGTCAGTGTCTCACTTGAGGAGACTTGTCATGTACAACGTAGTCTGGCTCGTTGGCGCCGTGGTCATCGTTCTGTTCGTCCTCGGCTATTTCGGATTGAGATAGGGCGTCTCGTTCACGTGCTCGTCACGCGATGACTGGTCAACGACGGCGATCTCATCCGCGGCAGTGAAGCCGCAAGATGATCCGGATCGCGACAGCCATCGTTTATGGCAGGAGGCGAAATGAAGACGCTCAGGATCATCGGCTGCGCCGGCCTTATGGCAATCGCGATCATGTTGTTCGGCGCGATGTGCGCGGTCCTGGAGGACGGCATGATTTCTCGCGATGTGCATCGACAGGGGCTGACTGGCAACACGATTTCCAGCCCCCGATCGCAGAATCGCTTCAGTTAAGTCACCGAATTACCGTTCCCGAAAAATTTGGAGAGACTCCGGCATTCGACGGGCAGAGGCGTGTTCGCCATTCGCGATGCCCGCATGCTTCGAAAATCGGCTTGCCATTTGCAATCGACGCTTGAGGTCGCGACAGGCGCCCGCGATCGCCTCGCAGCCGCTCCCGCATGGGTACGGCAGCGTACCGACTTCAGGGCTGGTCGCGCATAGGGTTGGTTGACCTGATAGGAACGCATGTCGCGCCCGTTCGGAAGTGTTCCCCATGCCTCATGCGCGCTATGCGAACAGTGCACGCATCGGCGCCGGCCCCCTTGGCAGGGCGCCTCGACGAGCATCGTTGATGCGCCGCACTTCCAATGTCATCGCCTCGACAGCAACGGATACCGCGGCTGCGAAACGATGGCGCTCAAAGCGATGCTCAGGCTGTGAGCATGTCACGGCATCCCGCGCGCATGCCCGCACGAAACACTCGAATCGAGCATGTTTTTCGGCCCGCATGACGGCGGGCGATGACAGGCGAAGCGCGCGGCGTGCTGGCTCGAAACAGAGCCGGATCGGCGCGCGCTTCGCACCGTCACGCTAGCCGGCGACGCGCGCCGGCATTTCGGTCAATGAACAAAGGAGCAGGTCATGACACTCGTTTCTCCCAGCAATCAGCCGCCGAGCAACAGCAGCGGCGCCCGGATCATCGGTCACGCAACCAGCACAGGCGGGGCCGGCCCCAACGTCATGGCGGCCACCACGCTGACTGGCGACAAGGTTCTATCGTCCGATGGCAAGGAGATCGGAAAGGTTGTTGACATCATGCTGGACGTATGCAGCGGCCGGATTGCGTACGTCGTGCTGTCGTATGGTGGCTTTCTCGGGATGGGCGACAAACTTTTTGCCGTGCCTTGGGGAGCGTTCACCCTGGATACGGACGAGAAATGCTTCCGGCTCGACGCAACGGAAGAGCGGATGAAGAGCGCCTCCGGATTCGACAAGGACCATTGGCCTGCGATGGCGGATTCGCAATGGGGGTGGGCGCTTCATTCGGGTAACACGCCGCCGATGTAGTGACACGTCAGCAAGAGGCGCGGCCGGCTTTCCGCCATACACGCGGCAGCGTGACCGCGGAATGCGGTGAGCGATTGCTGCTTTTTCAGATTCTGCCGTATCGCGTGCACCGGTCAACGCGCTGATCTCGACGGGCGGCAGGTTATCCAGCCAGCAGGTGTGACCGGAGCATTCATCATGAACAAGGATCAAGTCAAGGGTGTCGCAGAGAAGGCAAAGGGCAAGGTCAATGAGGTGGTTGGTCGAGCCACTGGCGACACGAAGCAGGAAGTCAAAGGCGATGTCCAGCAAGCAGTCGGCGAAGTGCAGAAGAAGTACGGCGACGCCAAGGAAGCAATCAAAAATCAGGCGAAGAAGACGCATTGATCGCCGTGTCAGTCGCGACACTGGGACGCTGCAATACCGCGGCATCCGATCGCGGCACAATCGCCGCAGTCTGGCGTTACCCGCGTATCGCGGATTGCAGGAAGGGACGTAGGGGCACGCGAAGGCTTTTAGCCCAATGTATCGGCGTCACGGACGCCCGTGCGTGCCGTGCCGCGCGACGACATTCGCCGGCGGCGTGGACGCATGAAGTGTCTCGCGTTCGACCCGCCTGTATAAGGCTGGACTAGACCAAACAGACAGCGTCAGATTGTCTGACTCAGGTCGGCCAGAAGCTGACGTTTGCTCATTGCCTTGCATGGAGAGCCTAACGGCCGCCTTTCGTAAACGGACATCGATTATGAGAGCAGGAAAGCTGGTGCTGCTACTCAATTGCGTTGCCGAACTTCGCAAGGCGAAGGACACGGCTGACTTCTTCGATGGGATGGGTGTTGAAGAGCAACGCGCGTGGATGGACGACATGCTGGCGCACGCCGTTTGGCCTGCTGCCGACGCGCCGCATGTCTGCCTCATCGACCCCGGGGTCAATCGTGGTCATCCGATGCTGGCGCCGCTGCTGGAATGGACCGACCAGCACACTGTCAACCTCGCCTGGGGAGTCGACGACACAGCCAATCACGGGACTGGCCTGGCAGGTCTGGCTACCTACGGCGAACTCATCGCGGCCATGGAACAGGTCGTGCCAGTCACGGTGACGCATCGACTGGAGTGTGTCTGTGAAGCTCGTTTCCGAAGAGGGCGACAACGCAGGTGACGTCCGGCACCGTGCCTAACTGTTCGCCGAGGCTGTCAGCCGACCGGAGATCACCCATCCCGACCGTGCGCGGGTTTTCGCGACGGCGGTCACCGCATCCGACTACCGAGATTGCGGTCGCCCCTCCTCGTGGTCGGCGATGCTTGAGCGCCTTGCGTCAGATGTCGATGGCGGAGGAGAAACCCCGCGGCTGTTCGTTCTGGCATCTGGCAACACCCGCAGTCACGACGCTTGGATGACGTATCCCGATAGCTTGGCGACGAACGTCGTGCACGACCCGGGACAAGCTTGGAATGCACCGACCGTCGGCGCCTGCACGCGCAAGATTGACACTGAAATCGCGGGCCTGGCGGCGATTGCTGCGGAAGACGGCCTCAGCCCCTTCACCACGATGTCGCGTACATGGGACAGCGCGTGGCCCTTGAACCCCGGCGTGGTTTTCGAAGGGGGCAATGTCGGCAAGGACAAGCTGGGTGCTTCCGGAGTTCCCGCTCTCAATCTGCTCACTACGCACAACGTGCCCGACGAGCGCTTGTTCACGACGACCAATGCGACGATTGCGGCATCGGCTCTCTGCGCGAGGATGGCCGCCCGGATCATGGCGGCGTACCCGCAATTCCGGGCCGAAATGGTCCGAGCCCTGATCGTTCACGCCGCTGAGTGGACGCCAGCGATGCGGCAAATGTTCCTGCCTGCTGGTAGGCAACCCCGTAAGCAGGACTATGTGAATTTTCCATGGACGCCATTGGCTTGCGTGGCGGGACTAACGTCTATGGTGTGTGTGACGAGCGCGAGTAGCGATGGGCAAGCCTTAGGCCGCAATCCGCGACGCGATCAATCGCAGCACGTTCACGTCTTTCGACGGCCGATTCGTATGGCAGCCCGACGTGCAGACAGCATGGCGCCGGATCGATGCAATCGCGCGAAGGTAGAGGCGTTCCGCGAGCAGTCAGTCGTGCTCGGCGGCCGGGCAGTGAGTACCCGGCTACCGCCGGGTACTCCACTGGCACGGACAGTCCTACTGTGAAGGCAGATTGATAACCGTATTGACCATCGTCACCGCGGCGGTCAACGCGATTGCCCGGCCGTTGAGCGTGGTGATGACGGCTGTCGGAGGCGTCCCGCCGACCGTCGACAAAGTGATCGCCGCATTGGCCAGCATCGTTCCGGTCATCGTGGACCCCGTGCCGATAACAGCGCCGGCCGGTACGTACCAAAACACGTTCTTCGCCTGGGCTCCATTGACGAGCAATACCTGGATCGGCACCGCAGGTGTCGCGGGTCCGGTGAGGCCAACATTCAAGGTGCCTGTACCGGCTGCTGTCTGGAAGACCCAGACTGCATTGGCGTCGCCACCCGCATCGAGCGTCAGATTGGCTGTTGTGCGGCCAACACCACCAATATCGAACGTGCCCGTGCTGGACAAATAGATGCCCGGCGGAAGCGTACGGCCTGCGAGTTCGTCCGCGCCTCCTCCAGTGCCGCCACAGCTCGGACATTGGGCCAGGCTCGAAACATCGATACCGCCCGGCAACGAAGCCGGTGACAGAGAATTGAACGCGATTGTGGCGTCATGACTTGCCTGAGTGACCGCGAGCCCAGGGACCGAATTGGCAGGCGCAGTGAGTGTGTACACCAGCCCCGTTACGAGTCCGTTATTGCTGGGGGTAGTCGTAAATTGGGTGCCGCTCGAATCGGTCAGCCCCGTTATCTTCGTCGAAGCGGCATTCACACCCAGGTCGCCATGAATTACTGTATTCAATCCGGCGTTGGTGACCGTTGCATTTCCCCCGAACGAACCAAAGGACTGGGCGGCTCCCAGTGCCGGTGCCGTCGTGCATAGGGACGAATTCGTCGTGAATGTCGTCACCGAAGCCGATGCCAGAGCATTGCCCGCGAGATCTTTCACCCCGGTCGTGACCGTGACGTTGTAGCTCGTGTTAGCTACCAGCGCGTTGGTCGCGGTAAAGGTTGCCACCTTACTCGGCACATCGTAGGCAACAGTCCCTGAGAGCAGGATGGTGGGCGTGTTCGACGCCGCGACGGTGAACGTGGCTCCGGTAATGGTCGACGGGTCCATCGCCTCGCTGAAGGTAACGTTGGCCGACTTGTTGGTGCAAACACCGGTCGCAGCATTGGCCGGGTTGGCCGATACGATCGAAGGAGGCGTCGTGTCCGTGGTGGTTCCCGTGGTGAACGTCCACACGAACTCGCTCGCTATCGCGTTGCCGGAAAGATCATGGGCAGCGGTCGTAACCGTTGCGTTGTAGGTGGTTGCCGCACTCAGGACCGCGGGCGTGGTCGGTGTGAAGATGGCACTTTTTGCCCCGGCCGCGTACGACACCGTACCCGCAACTGGCGCGCTGCCCGGGCCGGTCAGTGTGAAGCTGGTCGCCGTGATCGTCGACGGATCCATGTCTTCGCTGAAGGTCGCTGCAATGTGGGTATTCAGGGCAACGTTGGTGGCACCTGCGGCAGGCACGCTAAGCGTCACCGTCGGCGGAGTCACATCCGGAGCGGCCGCCGTGGTGAAGGTCCACACAAAATTGCTCTGCAGCGCGTTACCCGAGGCGTCTTTCGCGGCAGTGGTTATCGTTGCCGTGAGAACCGATCCAACCGGCAGCGAAGTATTCGTGGATGTGAATACAGCGGCTCGCGAGGCAACGTTATAGGTCACCGTGCCGGCAATCGGGGTGGCGCCTGGACCGCTGACGGTAAAGCTCGACGCGGAAATCGTCGCCGGGGCCATGTCTTTACTGAAAGTGACGACGATCTTCGTCGTTACTCCGACACCCGTAGCGCCTGGCGCGGGCACTGCCGCGCTGACAATGGGACGGGTCGTGTCCTGAGTTCCACCCGGCGCGGAAGCCGGTTGACTATGTGAAGAACCACCGCACCCTGCTGCCAACACGATGAGGAACACGGCTGACAACCAGCTCAGCCGTTTCACGAAACTCGGTATGCGATTCATTTTCAACCCCAGTGCGACGACAACGCCGCTGTATGGTCAAGTTTTTGGGTAAGGTTTGTTCATTGTTCGCTTTCGCACAATTGCTCCGTAGCACCGAAAAATCGATGCTGCTCAAAATAAATTCGGTTTGCGTGTGGCGCTGAGGGCATACCGAGGACCGGGCAGCCACGTACCCGAATTAATCCCGGAAGAATCGGACCGACTGCGAAGTGGGTCGGTAATAGAGGAATAAATATTAGTAATGCTTGCGCGACCTAAAGGGAATAAATACCGAGAGGACATTCTTTGTTTTACTCTCCCGGGGGCCGCCGCACATCCCGTGAGGGACGAATAGATCTTTTATAGACCTGGCCCCCCCAAGATTCAAGTGAAACCTTAGACAAATCGGCTTTTTCAAATTCCGCTTATCGACGCAATTTCACTGCGGAGCGCTCCAGCTGCCGCATGTGGAGACGCGCGGCAAAGTGCTCGAAGTCATTGGTACGTTGGTGCGTGTGACGGGCGTCGACGTTCGGCTCGGCGAACTGTGTGAATTGCGCACCTCGTCTGACCCTAGCCCACAAAACTGTCCCACTTGGAAGTGGAAAATTCCGGCATGACGATGTCATCGAGACTTGGAGGTCATGCCGTGAAGAAGAGCAAGTTCACCGAAGAGCAGATCGCATACGCGTTGAAGCAGGCCGAGTTGGGCACGCCTGTCGCGGAGGTCTGCCGCAAGATGGGGATCAGCGACGCGACGTTTTACAACTGGCGCACGAAGTACGGCGGGCTGTCGCCATCGCAGCTGCGCCGGCTGAAGCAGCTTGAAGAAGAGAACGCGAAGCTCAAGCGGCTCGTAGCAGATTTGTCGCTGGACAAGGCCATGCTGCAGGACGTGCTGTCAAAAAATGTATGGTCCGCCCCGGCTTTGCAAGGCGAGCGTTGTCGATCCGACGCATGTCAGTTTGCGTAAATGTATCCGGCCTCTCGCGAGTCGAACGCTTTTGGCGTTCAGGCCATGATGAGATCTGCGCGTACCGTTCCTAATAAGTTGGCTCGGGCTTCCTGGCCCGCTTTTTTGACCAAGGCTTACAGCACGCCAGTCAACTGTTGCGTCATCTCGATTCCACGTCCCTGCAAACTTGAGGTCGATGCGGTTTTAAAAGCGAGGATCCATTTTTTCGTACAGGGCTCCCGGGCGCGTGAGCACAACCCAGGCGACGCGAGCAAGTTTGTTCGCCAGCGCTATCACGACCTTGTTGTGATGCATCCTGCTCTCAAGCGTATCGAGCCATCGTCCGAGCCGATCTCTTGAGCGATCCAGATGCATCAGACAGGACTGAGCGCCTAATACAAGTAAGCGACGCAGGTACGTATTGCCGCGTTTGCTGATGCCCAAGAGCGTTGGCTTGCCGCCGGTCGTATGCTGACGCGGAACGAGGCCGATCCATGCAGCCAAGTCGCGTCCGCTGCGGAACTGCTTGCCATTTCCAATGGCTGCGCATAAAGCGCTTGCCCCAAGCGGGCCAATTCCCGGAATCGTCGTGAGGCGCTGTACAACGTCATCGTGCTTGGCGGAGGCTTCGATCTGACCGGAAAGTGTGGTGACGCGCTCGTCGATGCGCAGGAAATCCGACCACAGATCCGTCAACAGCTGTCGCATAGTCGGCGTCAGATCGTTGGAATCGTCCGCAAGAATGCGAGTGGCATCGCGTCGGAACATGCCGATACCGGTGTGGATGGCGATGCCGTATTCGAGCAGAAAGCAGCGAAACTGACTCACGATGGCCGTGCGCTGGTGAACGAATTGGGCACGCACGCGATGTAGCGCTTGCATGTCAAGTTGCTCGTGGCGTTTGACAGGGACGAATCGCATCGTTGGGCGCGTTACAGCTTCGGCGATTGCCTCGGCGTCGAGCGTGTCGTTCTTGTTCGACTTCAGGTAGGGCTTTACGAATTGCGCTGGTATCAACTTGACGTCGTGGCCGAACGCGATCAGTTTCCTTGCCAGCCAATGCGCTCCCGGACAGGCTTCCATGCCAACACGCGCGGGAGATGCTGTCGCAAAGAACTGTAGCAAGGCGTCTCGACGAAGCTTGATTCTCAGGGTGAGCCGTCCAACCTGGTCGGCTCCGGCGATGTGAAACGTCGTCTTGCCCAGGTCGACGCCGTAGACGGCGCAGCTGTGAGGAACGATACGCATGATCATTCTCCGACGGTTTCGGGGGTTAAGTTTCCCCCCTCGGGGAGGGGCGGACCATCCTATTAGCTCTGAAGCCTTCTCGGCGCCGTGAGCTTGTCACGGACTTGATGCAGCGTTTCGGCGCAAGCCAGCGGCAGACCTGCGCGTTGTTGCAACTGTCCCGCACGGTCTACCGTTACGAGTCGGTCGCGCGGGATCAAAGCGCGCTGGAGATGCGCATCAAGGAGATCACGGAAGTGCGGGTGCATTATGGTGCGCCCCGCGTGTACGTGATGCTTCGCCGGGAAGGCTGGAGGGACAACCATAAGAGAGTAGAACGCGTGTATCGCGAACTGGGCCTTTCGTTGCGCCACAAGCGACCTCGTCGAAACAAGTCTGCCCGGCGCCGACAGCCAAAGCAGTCAGTGAGCGCAATCAATGAAATCTGGAGTATGGACTTCGTCGCTGATGCGTTGTTTGATGGTCGACGCTTGCGCACGCTCACGATCGTGGACAACTACACGCGGGAATGCTTGGCGATTGAAGTCGACGGCTCATTGCGTGGCGAACACGTTGTCGCCGCGCTGACCCGGCTTGCGCAGCATCGCCCGCTTCCACGCTATATCAAGGCAGACAACGTTCTAAATGCAAACAGAATGTGCAACGCTAGGCAAAGCGGGGCCGCGCGCACGGCCAGATGCAGCGCGCGAGCTGTCAAAGAGCGAATGACAACCAACCAGTGGTCTTCCGCGGCATCGGGGAGGCTTGCTGACCATAGTGGACACAAGATTCATCGCACACGACGTGATCTTCACCGTACCTAAAACAGCATAGAAGCCCCAGCGGAAGGTCCGAGCATTATCTACGGGGTCGCCTGCGCCCCTACGGCAGCCGAGAGAGGGATCGATCCACTGGGTAAACCGAGTTCGAAGAACTGCCTGTAAGGCTGGTTCTTCTTGATCATGCTGTAAGCCACGCGAGCCATCTTCGCTGCCACGGCGGTCAATGCCTTGCGCTTGAGGTCAGCGTCGTCCGGATTAGCGTGGACGTAACGTTCATATTTCGAGCGGAAGGAGTTCTCCTTCATGCGCACGGCAGCCATGCCTGCCATCCAGAAGGCTAGCCGCAACCGCGCATTGCCGCGCTTGGAGAGTTGCTCACGTCCCCGCTGGGTGCCCGACTGTATCTTCGCCAGGTCGAACCCGCAGTACTTCAGGAACTGACGGTGGTGACCGAAACGGCGCAGGTCGCCGGCCTCGGCGAGGATAGTCATGGCGATCACCGAGCCAATGCCCGGCAGTGTCTTTAGATGAGCGAAGTCGGCATTATCGTGAAGCTCCACCTCGGCGCGCGCCTCGATTGCCTCTCGCAGCACGTTGAGCTCCTGGTACCGGCGCAGCGTAATGCGGAATGTCTCGACAGCCAAGCAATCCAGCGCGTGAGGCAAGGCAGCGGTGTGTGCCGCTGTTTCCCATATCTCTTCGAGTTTGGCGCGTTTGTTCACCTTGCGACCGACCAGATCCCATGCAGCAGCCACAAAGCTTTCGCGATCTAGAGCGCGTACGTGCGTCGGTGTCGGAAACTCGAGCAGAAAGCGCACGAACCACTCGTTGCGGGTGGTGCACCAATAGCGGTGCATTTCCGGGAAATACAGGGGCAGGCAGTGATTGATCAGTGAGTGCTGCACCTTGGTGCGTGCGCGAGAAACCTGGTAGTAGGTCTTTGCAAGTTCCTGCAGGTCATGATGGCCGGCGATCTGCGGGTCCACGTAACGCTGATATGTGCCACGCCTGAGCATTTCCAGGATGACCTGTGCGTCCTTCGGATCGTTCTTGTCCCAAGAGTTGAACATGGCTTCGCGATACCGCGCCTGTGCCACGGAATTGATGCTGACTACCTCGTGCCCGGCCGTGAGTAGACGGTGAGCCAGCGGGCGATGGTAGTCACCGGTCGGCTCAAGCGCTACCCGGCAATTGCCGGGTAGCGCTTGAAGGTAACTCAACAGCCGGTCAAAGTCAGAAGCGTTGTTGGTCATCCGGAAGCGCTGACGCTTCCCGTCCGACAACTCGATCAACACGGCATTCGAATAACGGGCGACGTCGATCGCCACAAGGTTCAGGGGCAGCGCACCTTCGAGCAAGTCGGCCATTTCGGTTTCCTCCGGCGGGCGGTGAACGGGAAATCCAAAGGATGCCCGTTACCCCTGATGGCTGACATTCTGCATGTACTATGGCAGCGAGTTCATTTCGAAGGCGCTCGACAAATGGGCGTACGAGAACGGCGTGGAGATTGACTTCTCACGTCCTGGCAAGCCGACCGACAACGCGAAGAACGAATCCTTCAACGGACGCTTCCGGGAGGAATGCCTCAACGCGCATTGGTTCTTGTCGCTGGAGGACGCCAGACGCAAAATCGAGGTCTGGCGCGAGTACTATAACGAGGCGCGTCCTCACTCTGCGCTGCAGTGGATGACGCCGGCGGAATTCGCCCGCCAGTGCACCGATCGGGCCGATTCGGCCCGCCCCGAAGAGCCGGAATTTTCCAACTAAGACCGGGACGGAAATTGGGCCAGCCTCACTTCGGCACCCTCGAATTTCCTGCGCGCCCTTTCATCCGCAAGGCGGGCCGTCCTTTGCAAACTGCCACGCCACCGCGGTCAGGAGCCCCAGCGCCGCCGCCTCCAACGTGAATTGCCCCATGCTTGCGAGGGCAGTCCAAGCGGGCATTGGCGCGTAAATTGCGTAGACATACGCCATCAATAGCTGCTTCTTGAGTGCGAGCACAAGCACCGCGAATTGCCATGCGAACGCGCATCGCCGTGCACTCGAATACCGCCAGGTGAACGCAACGCAAAAGAGGCTGGCAATAGCTGGTTCGACGAAGCTTAGGTAGGCTGGAATCAGGACCTCCGGCCCATACGGCATCTGACACCGGCCGCCCGTCGGCGCCAAACTTTCGACGTAGGCGAGGACGATCGAGAGGACGGACGCCAACCGCGACATCAAAACGAAATTCAATAGCAACGCAAGCAACACTGCGGCGACAATCCTCCCGCTGCGTTGCCTGCAGCGGTAGATGGCGGCACTCATGACTGAGGCAGCGGCGTAGTACGCGATTCCTCGAAGGCTAGTAAATGTCTCGTAAAGCCAGCTCGTCGTCCAAGGCGTCGAGCAGTATCCATTCATGAACCAGCCGCGCAAAGTCTCGTTGAGGCAGGCGAGAATCACGAAAAGTACGGTGATGCGGCAAAGCGGCGAGCGCAACGGGAGCGATAGGCACAGGGACCGATAGAGCCACGACGCCGCGTAGATCATCACCGCGTCGTTGACGACTGCCGGCAGTTTTGAACCCAGAGACGCACCCGGATACGGCGCATGGAACAATTGCAGCATCACTGCATGCACGCTCAGCGACAGCACGGTCGCAACGCACATTCCAATCGCAAGTCGCCCGCGGTGGATCCCCGCGAACAAGGGGAGAATCGGTTTTCTCATATATCAGATTTCCTGACTCTGTGTGCGCTGAACGACGCAGACGATTTTCTGTCGCCAAACTAAAATCGATCCGCGATTTCGAAATGGACGAAGTCGCACTCCGTAAGCCGTCGCCACGACCTTCGCTCCTTATTGCAATAGAACCTGTATCTCCGATTTCATAACGGATTCACTGCTCTGCAGAGTGATGAACGAGATTATGATAAACGCTGGTCAGAGAAAGCTTCTCATGGACGTCGTCATTAAGGGAGCTGCGCACATTCATAATTCCTCGGTCGAGGTGCGGGTGACCAGGCAAGGACCATAGCGACCGTAACGAAACGGCGGGTGCTGCACCGTTCAGGCAATCCCGTAGTATTGTTTGCGTGGTGACCGAACATGTCTCGAGGCCCACCGCTTGGACGAAGCCGCACACGAGAACGAGGCCAAAACTGGGCGCGCGGGCCGCAAAGGGTGTCCCGCCCATCCCAATCGCGAGTCCGCACAGCATCGCCGGACGCCGTCCGACGTGGTCGGATACGCGTCCCCAAAGGAAAACGCCGACGGTGAAACCCAAAAAGAAAATGCTCATCGCCCATTGAGTTCGGGCTGCGCTCATGTGAAAAACACGAGCGATGTTCGGCAGGCTTGAAGCAAGCACCTTTTCGGCCATCTGCGGCAGTGCCACCAAGGCCAGAGAATCCATATTGGCAGCAGCCTCGTTTCGCCGAGGGTCGAGATCTGTCGATGCGCCATGATTTCCTCCAAATTGAGGTGGATAGCATACCGACGCATAAGCGAAGATAACCGCGATGTCATGACATAAAACATCGCAGAACAGACATGGCACATTATGAGTCGAATCATATGTTCGACCTCGATGCTGCGTCGTGTCCCATCATCGGCATCGCATCCGAATCAAGGGAACACGATTCCCAATGGCACGCCCATCAGCGAACGCAGCTGCTGTATCTGACCGAAGGCGCGATCACGCTGCTAACGGCCGATCGGATTGGCCACCTCGAACCGCTGCAGGCGATCTGGTTACCCGAAGGGGTGCGGCATCGCGCAGTCATGCAGGGCCGCTTCGCATATCGAAGCCTCTATTTCGATGTGCAGGCATACCGTGATCTGCCACGGGCAGCCGTCATTATTGAGGTGAGCCAGTTGTTGCGCGAGCTTATCGTGTGTGTCGCAGAGTGGCCAACCGATGACGCGCTGACCGAAGCCCGAACACGGCTGGTGCGTGTCTTGCTCGACGAACTCGAGACGGCGCCCGCCTCGCCGTTATATTTGCCGATGCCGCGCGAACGTCGGATCGGTGCGATTGCGAATGGGCTTGTTGAAGATCAGTCTGAACAGCGCACGCTCGACGAATGGGCCGACCGGGTGGGTCCGAGCGCTCGAACGCTCGCACGGCTACGCATCATGCTGCCTCACCGGCAGGCGCACCCAATTCAATTGGTTCATCGCGGAAAACCGTGGAGAGTTTGAGAGCGATTGCGTAACCTGACGCCCGACTTTAAGGAGGTCAGGAGGAAGAATTGCTCGATCGCAAGGCGCTTCAGGCACTGGGTTGCTGGACGGGTTATCGGTTAGAGCGTGTGGAATGGCCGGAAGGCGAAGGCCGCACGCTATCGCTGCACCTGAAGCTGATCAGCAGGTCATGTGCCGCGAGCAATGCGGTGCACGCTGCCAGCAGATCCACGAGACGACGGTTCGTCGAGTGTGCGATCTGCCGCTGTTCGAATGCCGGGTGGTGTTGCATGTGCCTCGTCGCCGGGTCTGGTGCGAACACTACGGTGGTCCGCGACTGGAGAAGCTGGCGTGGCTGGGCCGCTACCAGCGAGTAACTGAGCGGTTCGCCAAGGCGTGCGAGAAGCTGCTGCAGGCCGCCAGCGTGCAGGCGGTGGCGGCCTTCTACGACCTGGGCTGGCACACGGTCAAATCGATAGACAAGATGCGCCTGCGGGCGCGCGTGGCCGAGCCGGACTGGTCGACGATCCGCTATCTGGCGATGGACGAGTTTGCGCTGCATAAGGGCCACCGCTACGCCACGGTGGTGGTCGATCCGATCGGCCGACATGTGCTCTGGGTGGGCCCTGGACGCTCGCGCGAGACGGCTCGAACCTTCTTCGAACAGTTGCCAGAAGGCGTTGCCGAGCGCATCGAAGCGGTCGCCATCGACATGACCACGGCCTATGAGCTTGAGATCAAGGAGCATTGCCCGCAAGCGGAAATCGTCTTTGACCTGTACCACGTCGTGGCCAAGTACGGCCGCGAAGTGATCGACCGGGTACGTGTGGATCAGGCCAATCAATTCTGACATGACAAGCCGGCCCGGAAGGTTCTGAAGTCCAGCCGCTGGCTGTTTCTGCGCAACCGGCACAATCTGAAGCCAGAACAGGCTGTGCAGTTTAAGGAGTTGCTGGCCGCCAATCAGTCGCTGTTATGCGTCTACGTGCTACGCGACGAGCTCAGACGGCTCTGGTTCTACCGAAAGTCAGCCTGGGCGGACAAGGCTTGAGGGCAATGGTTCGAACGGGCTCAGCAAAGCGGGATCGCTGCCTTGCAAAAGTTCGCCGAACGCTTGCAGGGCTACTGGCACGGGATCGTGACCCGCTGCCGCCATCCGCTCAATACCAGCGTTGTCGAAGGCATCAACAAAACCATCAAGGTCATCAAGCGCAGGGCTTACGGGTACCGCGACGAGGAGTACTTCTTCCTCAAGATCCGCGCCGCGTTCCGCGGAATTCCGCGTTGAACCATTCAATTGCCGCTTGTCTCTGGTGATCGGAGCGGCGGCCAGCCTATGGACGATGCTGTAAACTCAAAATTCGGCTCGGTACGCGAATAGCCCCGGGAGTCCGCCTGACATCACGAATAGTAACTTCTGACCCGCAACGTACTTTCCCGCCCGAACGCTATCTACGAGGCCGGCAAACGCCTTCCCGCTGTAAACCGGATCGAGCAGAATTCCTTCTGTTGACGCCATAAGGCGAACAGCCGCCAGCATACTTTTCGTTGGTACTCCATAACCGGGACCCAATTGCGAGTCATCGATTGAAATGGAGCTGGCCTCCACTTTCAGCTCATCATCGATTAGGCGCGCAGTCTGATTGGCCTTGTCGACCGTAATCTCGGTCGACTTTAGGGCGCTTCCGTAAACAGCGAAGCCGATTATTAGAGCTGGGTCAAGCCCAAGCGCTACATATCCGGCGACGAGCCCCGCGTGCATGCCGCCACTCCCATTAGCGAGCATGATGCGATCAAACATCAATCCAGAGGCGTCGGATTGGGCCACGATCTCCCTCGCACATTCAGCATATCCCAAGCAGCCGATAGGGCTCGAGCCGCCCAATGGACACACATATACGCGCCGGCCCTGCCTACGCAGCTCATTGGCACGGTCTTCGGCGAATTCGAGCGCGTTAGTCGAGCCCGGTAGATCATGCACGTGCGCATCAAACAGCGCATCAAGCAAGATGTTTCCATTATTAATGTAGTCGTCGTCAAATCGGGGAACGGCCCGCGTCAAGACAAGTTCGCACTTCAGGCCGACGCGCGCCGCTGAAGCCGCAGTAAGACGTGCATGGTTGGACTGTCGAGCACCAACGGTAATAATGGTGTCTGCGCCCGCCGCCAACGCCTCTCCGATGAGAAACTCCAGCTTCCTCAACTTGTTGCCACCAGCACCAATCCCGTTGAGATCCTCGCGCTTGACAAAGATGTCTGGGCCGCCGAGGCGAGCACTAAGGCGAGGAAGGGGCTGAATGGGAGTGACCGCTTCCAGTAAAGGACTACGCGGGAACTTCGAAAGATCAAACGGTAACGATTTGGGAGCAGTCATACGGTCAGATTTGGGAATTGGATGGCTTGTTAGACAGTCTCGCTTGGCGATCTTCACCACGCAAGTCTCTTATCGTAAACGCCAACTGTTGTAGAGTGCGAAATGACCATCCGGCGCACATGGTAGAACGGCAGTTCATGCCAATAGTTGCGGGCGACGATTTCTGGCACTAGCCGAATAGCGAACTTCGCGCGGGCGTGTTCGGGCTGACCTGCCTGATTTCTTCGGGCCATTTCAATCGGGACCGTTCAAGGCGATTGAACGGTCCCGCGCCCCGCCGGACTATACCCCGGCAGCGCGCGCGATGCGAGGATGCGCACGATCAGAGCGTGGCCGACGTGCACCGTTCGATCACGGGCGCGAGCCATGTCCGCGCGGCGTCGTGCAGATACGTATCCTCGATCGTGTACGTGCCGTCCGCGAGCATCTTCGCGCAGGTCGCACGCTGGATCTTGCCGCTCGACGTCGTATGGATCTCTCCCTTCTTCACGCGGATGACGCCGCTCAGCGTCAACTGGCACGCGTCCCACACTTCCCGGCTGATTTCCGGCGCGAGCGCGGTGAGGTCGAACCGGCCGATCGTCTCGAGCACGACGACGACCCCCGCCTGCCCGTCGCGCTCGACCATGATCGCCGCGAGCCGGTTCGGGCGAATCCGGTCGGACACGTTCAGCACCGCGCCTTCGATGTCCTGCGGATAGTAGTTCACGCCGTTCAGGATAAGCAGGTCCTTGATCCGCCCCGTGATGAACAGGTGGCCGCGATCGTCGACGAAGCCGAGGTCGCCCGTGCGCAGCATGCCGTTCGGAAACGCATCCGAGCGGTACGCGCGGAACGTCGCGTCGGTCGCTTCCGGGCGGCCGAAGTAGCCGTGGCAGACGCTGTCGCTTGCCACGCAGATCTCGCCGATCCTGGCCGCAACCTGCGTTTCGCCCGTCGCGGGATCGACGATGCGGAACGTCTGGTCCGCATCCGCGAGCGCACCGACCGACACGACGTCGATCGACCGGCCGTCGCCTTCGTGCGGCTCGAAGCGTCCGTCGGCGAGCGCCGCGTAGTGCGCGCGGCGGATCACGACGGGCGCGTCGATCTGCGTCGATGTCGCGACGAGCGTCAGCTCCGCGAGCCCATAACACGGCGCGAATGCGTCGTAGCGAAAGCCGGCGGACGCAAACGAGTCGGCAAATTTGCGCATGATTCGCGGTTGTACAGGCTCCGCACCGTTGAACGCATTTTCCCAAGAAGAAAGGTCGAGCGCCTGGACATCCATGCGATCTGCGCGTCTTTGGCAAAGATCGTAGGCAAAGCTAGGTCCGCCGCTGCAGGTTGCCCCATAGTCGGACACCGCATGTAGCCAGCGCGCTGGCCGTTGCAGGAAATCCTGCGGCGACATGAATACCGCGGGCCGCCCCGCATAGATCGGCTGCAGGATCCCGCAAATCAGCCCCATGTCGTGATAATGCGGCAGCCACGACACGATCAGCCAGCGATCGCGGTCGCTTCCGCAATGCCGGTACAGCAGTCGCTCGTTCGCGAGCAGATTGTCATCGCCGACCATCACGCCCTTCGGATCGGACGTCGAGCCGGACGTGTACTGGAGGAACGCGATCCTGTCGGGCGCGAGGGCGGGCAGCGCGGGCGCGGTGTCGCCGATGTCGTTGGGAATCGCGCCCACTTCACGGCACGGCGGCGCGACAACGCCTGCCGCGCTCAGCTCGGCGCGCACGGCGTCCATCTCGCCGTTGCCGCATATCGCGAACGACGGCGCGCAGTCGCGCCAGATCGAGATCAGCCGGCGGCGCTCCTTCTCGGTGCGAGGCGGCAGCGCCGGAACGGCGATGCGGCCCGCGTACAGGCAGCCGAAGAACGCTTCGATGAAGTCGGCTGCGGACGGGAAGATCAGCAGTACGAGATCGCCCGGACGGCCATGCGCGACGATCTCGCGCGCGATTGCGAGCGCGCGGCGATGCATGTCGCCGTAGCGCATCACGCGATCGGGCATGCGGCCGAAGCCGAGGTAGCCGTACGCGAACTCGTCGGGCGTCGTCTCGGCGCGAAAGCGCAGCACGTCGGCGAAATGGGTTGCGGGCGCGAGCGGCGGCGGCGTGGTCAGCGAGCGGCAGGTGGCGAGGGCGGACTGAATGGATGACATGTCGGATCGAGCCTCTTCAAAGGGGGATAGGTTGCAGCGCGGCGGGGCGCCCGGATGGTTCGCGCCGGATCGCGTCGACCAGGCGCGTGAGAATTCGGCGGCCGGGGCCGAGCTCGACCCATTCGTCGATGCCCGCGCGCAGCATGGTGCGGACGCTGTCGCGCCATCGCACCGGCTGGTCGAGCTGCTCGACGAGATAGTCGGCGGGCGTGCCGGGCGGCTGGTAGGGGCGCGCTGTCACGTTCGACACGACGGGCCGCGCGGGCCGGTCGAGCGCGAAGCGCGCGACGAATGCTTCGAACGCTGGCTTGAGCGGCGTCATGCAGCGCGAGTGAAAGGCACCGCTCACATTCAACGGAAGCACAGTGACGTCGCCGCATGCGTTGAGCATGCGCGCGGCGTCGTCGATCGATGCTGCCGGACCCGCAATCACGGTCTGCTCGGCGCTGTTGAAGTTCGCGAGATCGACGTCGTCGAGGCCGGCGGCGTGCAGCCGGCGGCCAAGCTCGGCCGCCGTGACGCCGACGACGGCCGCCATCGCGCCGCCGTTCACCGACGCGAACAGCTCGCCGCGCCGCTTGACTATCTCGAGCCCGGTGCGGAAGTCGAACGCACCCGCGGCGAAGAGTGCGCTGTATTCGCCGAGGCTGTGGCCGGCGAGCCAGACGTCGGCGTCGTCGTGCGCGTCGCGCCAAGCGGTGAGGTGCAGCGCGTTGACGACGAAGATCGCGGGCTGCGCATAGCGGGTGTCGGCGAGCAGGCCGTCCGGATCGTCGAGGCAAAGCCGCTCGACCGACAGGCCCATCACGTCGTCCGCCGTTTCGATGAGCGCCGGATAACGCTCGAAGAGGCCCTCGCCCATGCCTGCCGCCTGCGCGCCCTGGCCGGGAAAAATCAATGCCTTCATTTATGCTCCCGCGAACATGTAGCCACCGATGCCGAGCGCGGCGAGCATCGTAACCGCGACGATCCCGCCGAGCTTGTGCTGCACGCGATCGATACGCTCCCACGCGGCGTAGTCGTCGCGCGCCGCGTAGTGGCGGCGCCGCACGACGATCCACACGCACGCCGAGTTCAACGCGATCGCTAGCGTGCCGAACCCGACCTTCGTCAGCAACAGCGGCGTCGGCATGCGATGAGCGAGCATGATCGCGCCCGAGACGAGCACGATCGTGAATGCCGGAATCTCGACGTACTTGTCGGTGGCCCAGTGCAGGTTCGAGATGAACGTACGCTGCTCCGGGCTCTGATCGATCGCGTGTTCGAAGATGCCTTCGACGATCACGCAGCTCATCCACGCGGCGACGAAAACCAGATGCAGGAACAGTACGAGCTTCATGGCGTCTCCTTCATGATCGGACGGCGTCGCCGGACAACACATGCTCCCGTTCGCGCAGCGTCGCGAAATGCTCGAGCAGCTTGCGGCGGAGAATCTTGCGCGTCGGGCCCTTCGGCAGCTCGGGCAGATCGTCGAGCCCGTTCAGCAGCACGACGTGTCGCGGGCACTTGTAATTCGCGATGCGGCCTTCGCACAGGCGGCGAACGTCGTCCTGGCCGAGCGTCGACGACGCGCGCAGCTTCACGTACACGCACACGTCCTGCCCGAGGATTGGATCGGGCACGCCGAGCGCCGCGCATTCGACGACGTCGTCGCAGCCGTGCAGCACGTTCTCGATCTCGGCCGGGTAGATGTTCTCGCCGCCCTTGATGATGAGGTCGTCGACGCGCGTCGCGAAGAAGTAGTTGCCTTTGTCGTCGCAGTAGCCGTAGTCGCCGGTATGCAGCCAGCCGTCGCGAAAGCGCTCGGCGCTCAGCTCGGCGCGCGCGTGGTAGCGCGTCGCGACGTTCTCGCCGCGGATCAGAATCTCGCCCGTTTCGCCCGCCGCAGCCTCGCGGCCGTCCGCATCGACGATCCGCAGCGCGTTGCACGGCAGCGCGACGCCGATCGAGCCGAAGCGGCGGCGCTCGGCGGGATGGCGGTTCATCGTCGCGAACGACGTCGTCTCGGTAAGCCCGAAGCCTTCGAACACCGGCACGCGGTATTCGCTCTCGAAGCGGTTGCGGACTTCGTCGAGCAATACCTGGCCGCCGCAGACGATGCCGCGCAGCGTGTCGTCGGTGCGCTTCAGCCCGTATTCGAGGAACGCGGACAGGAACGCGGGCATCACGCTCGTCCAGTTCACGCGAAACGTGTCGACCAGCTTCCAGAACGACGGCAGCGCCGACTTGCCTTCGAGGATTACCGAGCTGCCGCCCGCGATCAGCGGCGACAGCAGCGTGATCACCTGGCCGTTGTTGTGGAACAGCGGCAGGATGCACATTGTCCGCGTGCCGGGCACGAACGCGAACCAGTCGACGAGCGCGCGCGCGTCGGACAGGAGGTTGCGGTGCGACAGCACGACGCCCTTCGGGTGGCCCGTCGTGCCGGACGTGTAGAGGATGCTCGCGTCATCATCGGCCGCGAGATCGGGATCGGGCGAGATCGACGCATGTGCGGCCGCGGCCGCGAGCGCTTCGACACCGAAGCCGGAGGCGGCGTCCGCACTGGCGACGCGCGTGACGCTATCGGCGCCATTGCCACAGCCGAGTTCGGCGCGCACCGCATCTCGCAGATGGGTCATTCGCCGGTCGAACACGACGAGCTTCGCGCCGCTGTTGCGAACGATGTACGCGCACTCGGCCGCGCTCAACGCCGGATTGATCGGCACCGACACGATGCCGAGCAAATGCGCGCCGAAGTAGTACGCGAGAAACTCGGGGCCGTTCGGCAGCACGACCGACAGGCGGTCACTGCGCCGCAGCCCGTGCTCGCGCAGCGTTTCGGCGGCCGCGCGTGCGAGCCCGTAAAACGCACGATACGTGTAGCTGCGATCGTCGGCCGGGAAGAGCAGGAACGGCTGGTCGGGCAGCGTGTCGGCGCGCGCGCGCAGCAGCGCGCCGATCGTGTCGGGTTCTGCGCCGGCCTCCGCGTCCGGCGCCGCGGATGCCTGCGGCGCGTCGCCGCTCGGCCCGCGTTGCCGCTCGATGTACTGCAACAGCCGCTCGAAGCTGTCGAGCCGATAGGCTTCTTCGATGTCGATGTCGACGCCGAACTCGGCGGCGACCTTGCCGAGCAGCTGGACGTGCGCGAGCGACGACCATTCGGCGAGATTCTGCATCGACACGCCGGGGGCGAACGGCGCGCTCGTGAAGATCCGGCTGCCGAGAGCGCTCAATTGAGTTGATAAGGAGGACACGCTGGGGTTCCTTGTCGTTGAGGTTGGGGTCAGTGCGGAGCGGCGTCGAACAGTGCGAGCTCACGAAACTGTCCGCGCAGGCAATGGTTCGAGCTCATCGACGACGCATAGCCGCCCGCGTTCAGCAGCGCGACGAAGTCGCCCGGCTCGACGGGCGGCAGGCTCACGTCCTTGCTCCACAGATCGAGCGCCTCGTTAATGTTGCCGGCGAGACACACCGATTGCGCGGCGCCCGGCCGGCGCACGCACGGGACGGGTTCGCACGGCAGGTCGTAGAACGCGGGCTCGATAGCGAGATTGAAGCCGCCGTTCAGCCCGACGAAGCGGAGGTCGCGCTTGAGCTCGACGTATGCGACACGCAGCACGAGCATGCCGCCGTCCTTCGCGATGAAGTCGCCGGGCTCGATCGCGAGCGCGAGCGGCCGCGCGCCGAAGCGTGCGTGCACGGCCGCGCGCCAGCGTTCGAGGTCGAGCGGCCGGTCGGTCGCGCGATGCGGCAGGCCGAGCCCGCCGCCGAGATTGATGCCGCGCAGCCCCGGCACGCGCGCGACGAACGCGTCGAGCGCATCGAGCACGCGCTCGAACGACTCGAGCTGCGGATCGAGATAGCCGCAGCCTGCGTGGCAATGTAGCCACGTCACGGTCAGGCCGTAACGCGCGGCAAGGTCGAGCGCCGCGCCGAACTGCTCCGCGTAGATGCCGAACTTCGTGACGGTCGCGCCCGCATAGGTCAGGCGCTCGCTGTCGCCGTAGCCGATGCCGACGCCGGGATTCACGCGAATGCCGATCTCGCGTCCGGGCGAGCGGCTGCCGAGCAGCGCGATCGCGCTCAGCGTGTCGCAGTTCACGTGCACGTCCGGCAGCGCGGCGAGGAACTCGGCCTCGTCCGGCATTATCCCGTGCGAGGTGTACGAGATTCGCGCTGGCGCGAAGCCGCACGCGAGCGCCTCGCACAACTCCTCGGGCGAACAAACGTCGATGCCGAAGATCGGCGAACGCCGCAGCTCCGACAGCAACGGACGGAAGCGATTCGCCTTCATCGCGTAAAGGATGCGGAAGTCACCGCGTTGCAGGCCGCCGAGCGCGCGTTGCAGGCGCGCGACGTTGTCGACCGCGCGCTGCGGGTCGTACAGGAACACCGGATCGGCGAACGCGGCCGCGAGCTCGGCGACGTCGCGGCCGCAGAAATGCAGCACGCCGTCGCGGTAGTGCAGCCGGTCGCGCGCCCACCAGTCGGCGGTGGGCGCGGTGTAGGAGGGCGTGAAGGCGTCGAGGTTTGCGTTCATCGATGGGTGGCCAAGGAAGCGGTTGAGCGGGAGAAGAGTGGCGCGAGATCGAGTGCCTGCGCGGTTGCCGCGAGCGCTTGCGGCGCCTTGGCGCACGCGAGTACCGCATCGGCGAGTGCGGCCGGCGCGATGCGTAGCGGCGCACGCTGGCCGCTTCGATCGACGGCGACGCACGCTTGCGCGGCGATCGCGTCAATGAAGTCGACGGCCGGCTGATTACTGCCCGTGCGGATGGTGTCGAGCGCGATGGCCGGCAGTGCGGCGCATTGCGCCGCGAGCGCGAGCGCGAGCAGCACGGCGTGCTCGACCTGCTTGCCGAGCACCGTGCAGCTCAGCACGAATTCGGCGAGGATGGGCAGGCCGGCGTCGGAGCGCACGAGCGCGAAGCCGCTGTAGCCGTATTGGCCGAAGCGGTCGGCGACGGTCAGCGCGAGTCCGCACGCATCGCGCGAAGTCACATCGAGCAGGTCGGATTCGAGATACGCATGGCCGCTTAGATGGAATGTCGCGGCCGTATGGCTCAGGCGTGCGCTTTTCGCGAGCGCCGCTTCGTCGTCGAGCGGAACGCTCGTGATGCGCAATTTCAGGCGCTCGAAGAAGCGGGCGAGCGACGGCGTGGGCGTTGCAGGCGCCGCGGTACCGGGCGGTGTGCCGATCGACGTGCCGACCGCACTGGCTTCGCTGCGAAAGCACTCGGCGAGCCATCGCGCGAACGCCGCGAAGCCGTCGATCGTCAGCGGCACGTGGCCGAGCTTGTCCGCGACCGGATCGAACGGCTGTGCGATCGCGCTCGACGCGACGAAGTCGGTCCAATCGAGCACGCGCAAGCCGGGCAGGTCGAGCAGCGCGCGTTCGACCCGCCGGCAAGAGTCGGCGAGCGCCGCGCCGCGCGCGTCGAGCGTGGCCGACGGCAGCACGACGATGCGGGGCGGCGTCGCCCGGCCGGCGGCGAACGACGATAGCGCTTCGAGCCACGCATCCGCGCGTTGCGCGAGCAGAGCGGCGAGTGCGTCCGGCGTTTGCGCGTGGTCGTTCGCTTCGTGGCGCACGAAGTCGGCGAGCCGCACGAGCAGCAGTGTCGCGTCGTCCGCGTGCTGGGGATCGGGCGCGAGCAGCGCTTGCAGCAACTGGTTGTAGCGCGTGAACGCGACCTCCTCGAAGCCCCGCGCGCGCAACAGCGGATCGAGCGGCGACGCCGTGAACGTCGCGCCGACGTATAGGCGCCGGGCGCTCATCGCACGACCTCCGGTTCGGCATCGGCGGCCTTTGCCGGCGCCTGGTAGAGCTCGCCCGCGGCCTCGGTCGGGAACCGGAACGCCGCGCGGACTTCCGCGTGGGCGACGTTGAGCGGCCGCTTCAGCACCGCGCGTCGCGCCTCGTCGAGCGACGCGTAGTCGTTAGACGCGTGTTCCTTAAGGTATGCCGAGAATTCGCCGCTGTCGATCTGGTCGAGCACGCGCGCGGCGAGCTCGCGCACGGCGGTGGGCAGCGTGCGCCCACGCCAGCGGTGATAGCCGACCTGGCAGGTCGGCGAGCCTTGCAGCGCGACGACTTCGTCGAGCCCGATGTCCGCGCCGTCGAGCATCATCTTGCCCATTTCGCCCGAGCCGTAGACTTCGAGCAGCGCGGCCTTCGGGCTGAAGCCGCGCTCGACGAGCACCTGGAAGCCCATCTCGACGAGATCGACGAGCGCCGGCGCGAGGAACTGCTCCTGGAACAGGTCGAGGAACGTCTCCTGCCGGTAGCTCAGCGCCATCACGCCCGCGCGCGTGAAGCCGACCGCGCGCGCGATCGCGAGCACCTTGTCGCGCGCGCGGCCGGTGTGGTTGGCGACGATGTCGAAATACGCGGGCGCGCCTTGCCCGGCGAGGTAGTAGCGACGGATCGGGTCGCCGTACATGCGCGGGGCGAGCATTGCGAGGTCGCGTCCGGCGAGCGGGCGCACTTCGCCTTGCACGAGCGAGTGCCCGTGCGCGACGCACAGCAGCGCGCCTTCGCGCAGGTTCGGCGCGATGTCGACGTCGAACACCCCGCCGTGCGCTTCGTCCGGGATCAGCAGCAGCACGATGTCCGCGTGCGCGACCGCTTCGGCGATGCTCGTCACGCGATGGCCTTCCGCACGCGCGAGCTCGCCGTAATGGTCGTCGACGTTGCCGACGCGCACGGAGATGCCGCTGTCGCGCAGGTTCGCGGCGAACGCGCGGCCCTGGATGCCGTAGCCGATCACGCTCACGTTGAGACCTTCGAGCGACTGCAGCGATGCATGTTCGTCTTGATAGATGAGATCGTTCATGGTTGTCACGTATGGGAGTGAAGGGGAGATGCGCGCTCGCCGTCGTCCGGACGGTTGGCGGGCGCGCGCAGGTCCGCGTCGTCGTCGAACATGCCGCGCAGGTAACGCTGCAGCAGTGCGTCGTCGAACACGGGCACGACGATGCCGGCTTCTGCGAGCTCGCGATGCGTCGCCGTGCAGTCGTAGATGAACGTCGTTTCCTCGCGCTCGCGCGCGAGCTTCGCGAGTTCCGCGTCGCTCATGTTCATCATCCATTGCACGACGGGCACGATCGATTGCACGTCGCCGCGCCGGTAGCGCACGCGCAGCTCGTCGATCCACGCGCGGTGCGTGAGCATGCGCATCGGCGTCGCCAGATGCGCGTTCATCATCTCGAACACCGTGCGCATCGGCGTGACCTGCATCGTCGACAGATGGAATACGCCGCCACCGCGCGGATGTTTCGCGCCGAGATGTGCGAGCGCGCGCGCGACGTAGTCGACCGGCGTGATCACCAGGTCGTAGCGAAAATCGTCGAATGCGGCGCCCATCAGCATGCAACTCTTCAGCAGCCGGTAGTACGCCTGCTGCTCGTCGTAATGGCCGTGCCGCACGTCGCCAGTCACGAGGCCGAGGCGGAACACGTTGCACGGCACGCCACGCGCGGCCGCGAGGTGCGTAAGTTGCTCGCCGACCCATTTGCTGGTCGTGTAACCCTGGTCGGACGGGTGCCTTTCTGCGTCGATCGGCGAGGATTCGGCGAACACGTGCGTTCCTGTGCGCTCGCGCATGCTGAACACCGCGAGCGTCGACACGTAATTGAACGTCTTCGGCCTACCTTCGGTCGCGATCCGCAGTAGCTCGACCACGCCGTCGACGTTCGCCACGCGCGCCATCTCGAACGATTCGAGATGGTTCATGCTGGTGCCGTTGTGATAGATCGCGTCGACCTCGGCGACGAGCCGCGCGCGATCGGCTGCCGACAGGCCGATCCGCGGGCGGCCGAGATCGCCCGGCACCGCGACCACGCGCGCGTCGTCGCCGTCGCGCCACATCGACCATCGTTCGAGCGTCGCACGGATGCGTGCGAGGCCCTGCGCAGCGTCCGGCGAGCGCACGAGGCAGTAGATCGTCGCGTCGGTGCGGTCGATCAGCTCGCGCAGCAGATGGCGGCCGACGAAGCCCGTCGCGCCCGTCAGCAGCAGCGCGTGCGGCGTCTCGGCCGCCGGCGCCGGCAGCGGCGCGATGTCGTCGGGCAACACGGCCGCGCTCGCGAGGTCGACGTACTCCGGGCCGTCCGGCGCGTCGCGCATCCGCTCGGCAAGGCGGCGCACGGTCGGCGCCATGAAGATGTCCGCGACCGACAGCGACGTGCCGAATGCCGCGTTGATCTGGTAGACGACGCCGATCGCGAGAATCGAGTGGCCGCCGCAGTCGAAGAAGTTGTCGTCGATGCCGAGTGCGTCGAGCTTCAGCGCGGCCGAGAAGATCGGCACGAGCGTCGCTTCTGCTTCGTTCGTCGGCGGCGCGTACGGCGCGCGACCTGCGTGTGCGCTATCGGCAGGCGCGGCAAGCAGGTGCTCGGCGTCGTCGCGGATCTGCGCGGCGAGCCGGTTCCATGCGTCGTCGAGCGGTACCGACGCGTGCTGGTATGCGACGCGTGCGATGTAGCTCGCGAGCGCCGCGTAGTACTCGCTCGTGAACGGCACGTGGCCCGTCGCGTCCGCGTGCGGATCGAACACGGCGGCAACCGGATAGATCGCGGCGACGTCGCGCCAGTGCACGACCGTGATCGACGGCCGATCCGCGAGTGCCGCAGTGAGCGCGAGGTAAGGGGCGAGCGACGAGTCGATCACGGCGTCTCCGTCGTGCGCGTCGATGCGTTCATCGTGCGCGGCGAGCGACGCGGCGTCGTCCGGCAGCACCAGCACGAGGACCTGCACCGCAAGCGACGGCGCCGCGTCGTTCAGCGCGTCGGCGAGTTCGTCGACATGGCGCGCGATCCGTCCGGCTTTCACGCCGCCGACGTCGCCGGCGTCGGCATCGTCCGCGTCGTCATAGCGCAGCCAGTCGCATGGTCGGACGAGCACGACGTTCATGCCGTGACGATTCGCATGGAACGGCGTCGACGGATCGTAGAGCGTCTGGAACAGTTGGCCGTATGGCGCGAAGTTGGGCTCGATCGGCTGGCCGGTCGCGGTGCCCCAGTAGCGCAACGTGCCGGCGAGCGGGCGGTCGGTGAACGTCGATGCGATCTCGATGCGCAGCGGCGGCATCGCGCCGGCGATCGTCCGTTCGCGCGCGAGTTCGGCGGGCAGCACGAGACCGGCGAGCGGCAGCGACGGATGCGCGAGCAGCGTGCGCAGCAGTTCGACGTAATAGGTGGCGATGGCCTCGGCGGTCGTTCGATCGAAGAGGTCGGCGCTGAATTGCAGCACGCCCTCGATCGCGCGATCCGACGCGCGCAGTCGCACGAACATGTCGTAGTCGAGCCAGCCGGATTCGACTTCGACGGGCTCGACGCCGTCGGGCAGCACCGGCATCGGGATCACGTTGAACATGATCTGGTAGAGCGGATTTGCGCCGCCGTGCCGCGCCGGTTTCAGCGCTTCGACGAGCCGCGGATACGGGACGCCGAGATGATCGAACGCGCTGTGTACGGTGCGCCGCACGAGCGAGAGGGCGTCGGCGAACGTCTCGGCCTCGCCGAGCCGCGTGCGCAGCACGAGCGCGTAGGCGAGGCTGCCGATCATGTCGGCCGTGTCGGCGTCGGCGCGATTCGCGTAAGGGCTGCCGACGACGACGTCGTCGCGACCCGACAGCACGCGCAGCGCGACCTTGAACGAGGTGAGCAGCACGACGAAGCGCGACAGCCGGTGGGTCTTGCAGTATGCGTCGAGCTGCGCGGTCAGTTCCGCCGGGAACGCGAGCGGCACGCTCTGCCCGCGATAGCTGGGCACGGACGGTCGCGCGCGGTCGCACGGCAGCGGCAAGGGAGGCGGCACGTCGCGCAGCCGCTCGAGCCAGTACGGCAGTTCGCGTTCGACCGTTGCCGGCAAGGCTTCGCGTTCGCGCGCGGCCCATTGCGCATATTGCGGCTGCGCAGGGTTCGGCACGCACGCTTGCCCCGTCAGCGCGGCGCGCGCGAGCGCGTCGAGCAGCACGACGACGGACACCGCGTCTCCGACGATGTGATGCAGGTTCAGCAGGATGACGTGGTCGTCGTCGCGCAATTCGAGCACGGTCAGCCGGCTCGGCTCGCCCTGGTCGAGCGCGAAGCCTTCGCGGCTCGCTTCGGTCAGGCACTCGGCGACGCGTGCGACCTGATGCTTCGGCAACAGCGCCGACAGATCGTGACGGCAGATCGTCGCCGTGCGGTGCGGCGCGACCTCCGCGCACGGCTCGCCGCCGCGCACGACGAAGCGGGTGCGCAGCACGTCGTGCGAATCGACGAGCGCCTGATACGCGGCTTCGAGCGCGTCGCCGTGCCATTCGCCGCGCACGCGCAGCGCGCCCGGCAGGTTGAACGCCGGGTTCGCGGGGTTCAGGTGGTCGAGGAAGAAGAACTGCTGCTGGTTCGACGACAGCGTGTGCACGCGCGGGCGAGCATCGCGTGGCGCGGGGGCCAGGTGCTGCGTCGGCGCGGTTGCTCGCGTGGGCGCGCCCTCGATCGGCATGCGGTTTGACGATGCACTGTCCGACGAGATGCCGGTCGCAGTCGAGCGTCCCTTCTCCGTCAGCAACGCATCGATCGCTTGCGCGCATTCGGCGAGCGTCTGCGCTTCGAGCATCAGGCTGAGCGGGATCTTCACGCCGAGCGACTGTTGCAGCAACCGGTGCACGCGCGCCGCGCGGATCGAGTCGCCGCCGAGCGACAGGAACGACTCGCTCATATCGACGTCCGGATAGCCAAGCAACTGCGCGACCGTCCGGCGCACGAGCGCGGCGACATCGGGCGTCGACGAACCCGGCAAGGTGGCGTTCGTGACGTGCGTTGTAAGCGCGCTATCGGCCGTCGATTCGCGCACGGGTTCGGCCGCGAACGTCGCATCGTCGCGGAGACAGTAGCGCGGGCCTTCGAACGGGTAAGTCGGCAGATGCACGCGCCGGCGCGTGCAGCCGCGATGCAGCGCCGACCAGTCGACACCGAGCCCCTTGCACCAGAGTGCCGCGAGCCTGTCGAGCTTGCCGGTCGCGATGCATTGATCGACGAGCGACGCGCGCAATTCGGGATCGGCGTCGAGATCGGTGAGGCCGTGGCGGTCGCCGGCGAGCCGGTGCGCGTGCCAGCCGCGCGATGCATCGCCTTCGACGAACGCGCCGAGCATCGCGTGCAACTCGCCGACCGACGCGACGACGCAGCCGAAACGCGAAGCCATCGCGTCGCGCCCGAGCTGCAGCGTGTAGGCGAGATCGTGCAGGTGGTCATCATCGACTTCGCCGTCAGCGAGCACCGCGCGCAATTGTTGCGCGCGCCGGCGCAGCGCGTCGTCGGTCGCGGCGGACAGCACGACGATCGCGGGGCCGGCGTGGTCGTCGCCGGTCGCGACGCGCGACTCGACAAACTCTTCGAGCACGATGTGCGCATTCGCGCCGCCCGCGCCGAACGACGACACGCCCGCGATCCGCGGCCAGCCGTCGAGATCCGGCTTCGGCCACGGCGCGAGCGTGCGTTGCAGCACGAACGGCGATTGCGCGAAATCGATGTCGGGGTTCGGCTCGTCCGCGTGCAGCGTCGGCACGAGCTCGCGATGCTTCATCTGCAGCAGCACCTTCGTGACGCCCGCGACGCCTGCCGCGCTTTCGCAATGGCCGATGTTCGATTTGACCGAGCCGAGCGCGCAAAAGCCGCGATCGGCGATCGCGTCGGCAAACGCGCGCGTGAGGCCCGTGAGCTCGATCGGATCGCCGAGCGCGGTGCCGGTGCCGTGCGCCTCGACGTAGCCGACCGCGCGCGCGGGTACGCCGCTTCGCTTGAGCGCGCCGCCGACGACGGCCTGCTGCGCGCGCGGGTTCGGCACCGTGAGGCCGTGCGTCTTGCCGCCCGCGTTGATCATGCTGCCGCGGATGATGCCGTGGATCGCATCGCCGTCGGCGAGCGCGCGCGACAGCGGCTTCAGCACCAGCACGCCGACGCCTTCGCCGTCGACGAAGCCGTCCGCGCCCGCGCCGAACGCGCGGCACGCGTCGCCTGCCGACAGCATCGTCAGCGACGACAGTCCGACCAGATGCCTCGGATGCTGAATCAGATTGACGCCGCCCACGAGCGCGCAGTCGCAGGTGCCGCCGCGCAGGCTCTCGAGCGCGAGATGGATCGCGGTCAGGGACGACGAGCACGCGGTGTCGACGGCCAGGCTCGGGCCGTGCAGGTCGAGCGCGTGCGACACGCGGTTCGCGATGCTCCAGAACTGCGCGCCCGTCGGGTAGTCGCCGTTCATCACGCCGACGAACACGCCGACCTGGCGGCTCGCGCTGAGCGTCGCGGGCGTGTAGCCGGCGTCCTCGATCGCCGCCCACGATTCCTCAAGGAACAGGCGGCCTTGCGGATCGATGTGGGCCGCGTCGCTCGGCGCGATCCGGAAGAACGCGGCGTCGAAGCGGTCGATCTGCTTCAGGAAACCGCCCCAGCGGCTGTAGGTGCGGCCCGGTACGCCTTTTTCCGCGTGGAAGTGCGCGCGCCAGTCCCAGCGCTCGGCGGGCACTTCGGTGATGCAATGGCGGCCCGCGCGGAGGTTCGCCCAGAACTCGCGCAGGTTGTCCGCCTGCGCGTAGCGGCCGGACATGCCGATCACGGCGATGGCGGCGTCGTTGGCGTTCGAGGGCGTCGCGGGGAGCGCGTGCGGGAGCGCCTCGTCCGGTTGCACGATCACGCGTTCCGCCGGCGACGCATTCGCCGCGGCTGCCGCGTCGCTGCCGAGCACGCGCTCGCATGCGGCGCGATGCTCGGCGACGAAGAAGTCGGCGAGCGCGTTCAGTGTCGGGTGCTCGAACAGCGTCGCGTTCGACAGCGCGACGCCGAGCGTTTCTCGCAGCGTCTTCGTCAGGCCGATCACAAGAATCGAGTCGACGCCGTAATTGCCGAGCGGCTGATCCGGCGCGAGCTTGCCGACGGGCATCTTCAGCGTTTGCGCGACGAGCTGCGCGAGCCACTGGACGCAGCGCTCGCGCAGGTTCGCGCCGGTTGGCGAACCCACGGGCGCGTGGAGGGCCGACGTGGCCGCGGGCGCGCTGTTTACGCGGGCGCCGGCATCGTCGGCTGCGTCGGCGCTCGCGGGCTGCACAATCACGCCGTCGCTGACCGCTACAATCACGCCTTGGCCCGCCGGCGCGGCGTCGGCCGCGTCGCCGTCGAACACCGCGAAGCCGGCTTCGCGCAACGCATGCATCCAGCCGTCGCGCGACATAAGCGGGCTGCCCGGCAGCCGGCGCGCGCTGTCGCGATGCCGCCACCAGCCCGGGAGCAGGCCGAACGTCGCGTGCGCGAAGCAGTGCGTTTCGAGCAACTCGTTGACGATCAGGCAGCCGCCCGCCTTCAGCAGCGCTTTCGCGTTGCGCAGCGTGACGCCGATGTCCTGCGTCGCGTGCAGTACGTTGGTCGCGATCACGACGTCGTAGCCGCCGGCGTCGAGCGCCTGTCCGGCGACGGGCCGCTCGACGTCGAACAGCCGGTAGCGCAGCACGTTGCGGCCGCGGCCGAACGTCTGCTCGGCGTTCAGCAGAAACGCCTTGGAGATGTCGGTGAAGTCGTAGCGGCCGAGCCGCACGCCGCTCGCGTCGAGTGCCGCGAGGAGCGGCACGGTCGTGCCGCCGGTGCCCGCACCGATCTCGGCGAGCGTCGCCGGTTGCGCGGCCGCCGGGTGGCCGACCAGGTGCAGCACCGCATCGGCGAGCGCGCGATTGCAGCGGTCCGCCTGCTCGTTGCGTTGATAGACGGCTTCGACGCGGCTCAGGTCGCCGTCGGGAAACAGGATCGACGTTGCGTATACGCTGCCCTGCAGGATCGCCGGCAGCGCGTCGAGCGTCGCGTCGGCGAGCGTGAGGTGGGCATCGAGCAGCGCGGTGCGCTCGAGCTCGGCGCGCACCTGGGTCCATTCGGTGCGCGCGATATCGAGGGACGGCGGTGCGCCGGCGATGCGGCCCGTGCGGCCGTCCCACGCGATGTGGCCGTGTCGCGCGATCAGCGTAAGTGCATGGGCGAGCCAGCGTCGGTATGCGGGCGCGATGCGGCCGGCGCGCAGCGCGGCGTCGAGGTCGAACCTGTCGTCGTCCGGCGCATCGCCGTCGCCGAACACGCGCAGCGCGCCGAGTTCCGCGAACAGGCGACGCGCCATCGCGCGATCGAGCAACGCAAGCGCGTGTTGCCACTGTGGGCTGTCGCCCGTCGCGTCGACGCGCGGCAGCGGCGTATCGGCGAGCGCCTCCGTGCGCGGCGCGATGCGCGCGGCGAGTGCGGGCGCGAGCGTCGGCACCGCGGCGCGCGCCACCGTCTTCAGATAGCCGACCTGGTTGACGGGCGCGACGAGCAGTGCGTCGACGACTGCCATCGCGGCCGTTGGCTCGATCGAGCCGATGCCGAGCGCGGCCATACGCCGGCGGTACGCGTCGGACGCGACGACGCCCGTCTCCCCCCAGTAGCCCCAGTTCACGACCTTGACTGCGTATCGGACCTGCGTGCGCAGCCAGTCGGCGAATGCGTCGCGGAACGTGCAGCCCGCCGCGTAATTGCTCTGGCCTGCCGCGACGAACGCGCTTTGCAGCGACGAGAAGAACAGGATGAAGTCGAGCGCGTCGTTGCCGAACACGCGTGCGAGGTTCGCGGTCGTCGCGACCTGCGCGTTCAGCGCCGCGCTGAACTGCGCGTCGTCGAGCTGCGCGAGGCCACCGTCCTGCAGCACGATCGCCGTGTGCAAGACGCCGTCGATCCGGCCGAAGCGCGCGAGGACCGCGTCGCGCGCGGCGCGCAGGCGGTCGACGTCGCTCGCGTCGGCGCTGAAATAGAATGGGCGCGGCCCGAGCGCGGCGAGCGCTTCGCAGCGCGCGTCGATCTGCGCGTCGAGCGGCCGTCGGCCGATCCACACGACTTGTGCGCCGGAGGTGCGGATCGCGTGCTCGGTCCACACGCGGCCGATGCCGCCCGCGCCGCCGATCGCGACGTAGACGCCACCCGGCCGGTAAGGCGGCTCGGCGGGCGACGGCAACGCCGCGAGCGGCACGAGCCGGCGCGCGAACCATTGGCCGTGCCGGTGCAGCAGCAGCGGATGGCCGCCTTCGGCGTCCTGCGTTTGCCAGTCGGGCGGCAGCGCGTCGGCGTCGGACAGATCGATGAGCCGCACGCGCCAATGCGGGTATTCGTTCGCGAGCGATCCGCACAGTCCCGCGAGATCCGCGTGTGCGGGGAACGCGGGCGCGTCGTCCGGCATCGTCCACGAGCGGGCGGTCAGCACCGTCAGCTCGAACGCGCGATCGCCGACACCGAGCGCGAGCAGCCGCTTGATGAGACGGAAGCCGTCGAGGCCCGCACGGTGCGCGAGCGGCGCATTCGCGTCCGCTGCCGCGGGCGGCAGCCAGACCAGGTGATCAATGTGCGCGTCGAGTTTGGCGATGTCGTCGACCAGGCGCGGCGGCATCGGGTGGTGTGTCGCCGCGAGCGCGGCGTGCTGGGCCGGTGTGCCGCCCAATATCGTCAACGTGCCGGTGCGTCGCGTGGGCGTCGCGTTCGCAGCAGTCGGCAGCCATTGCGGCGCGAGCAGATGGTCGCCCGGCGTCGCGAGGCAAGGCGCTTCGCGCGAGGTCTGGCTTCGTGCCGAGGCAAGCGCGAAACCGCGCAGCGACGCGCACGATTCACCGCTCGCGGTCACGAGATCGAGATCGAACGTGCGACGGCCGGCTTCGTTCGGCACTTCGCGGACCCACGCGTGACTTATGTCCGCAATCGGTCCGGTCAATTCGATGCGCGCGAGCGCTGCGGGCAGCTGCGCGCCTTCGATGCGCCCCGCGTCCGCGAGCTGCAGGCCCGCAATCGCCTGGAACGCGCCGTCGAGCAGCGTGACGATGCGCGCGTCGCCCGCCGTGCCCGCGAGCGCCGCCGCGTCGAATTCGGCGAGCGCCTCGTCGCGGCCGACCGCGATCGTGCGAAGCGGGCGGAAGGTCGGGCCGTAATCGATGCCGATTGCGGCGAACGCGTCGTAGCAGGTAGCGGCCGGGATCGGTTGCGTGCAGCGCGCGCGGATCGCTGCGAGGTCGAGCGCAGACGCGCCGGCTGGCGCGCTTGCGATCCGTGTCGCGCACCCGCGGCCGAGCGGCGTATCGAAGGCGGGGGAGACGGCGATCGCGAAGCGTGCGTCGGCGTTGACCTCTTCGTCGCGTGCAAGCGTGACGCGCAGATCGGTCGGCGCGCCGACCGCGATCGGCGCGAGCCATTCGATGTCGTGCAGTGCGACGTTCGTGTCCGTTTCAATCGCGCTTGGTTCGAATGCGTGCCACGCGATCACGATCTGCGCGGCGGCGGCGAGCACGGGCTCGCCGGCGAGCCGATGGTCGGCGACGAGCGGCGCGTCGGGTCCGATCGACAGCCGGTATGCGCCGTCGCCGTCGGGGGCGAGCGCGAAGCGCGTGTGTGCGGCCTCGTCGGTCGGCCAATGCCGCTCGCCTTCGAACGGATAGACGGGCAACCGGATGCGCGGCGTCGCTTCGTCCCACGCGGCGGGAAGCGGCTCGGATCCGCCCGCGAGCCACGCCGCGTGTGCGTTCGCGTGCGGCCGCAGGCGAGCGTCGTCGCGCGCGAGCGCATCGACAGGGCCGTCCAGCGCGATCGCAAGCTGCGCGCGCAGATCGTCGAGCGACGCGCACGTGATGCCGAAGCGGCATGCCATCGGCTCGCGGCCGACCGACAATGTTTTCGCGAGGGCGGGCAGCCACGCATCGTCGGCATGCTCGACATCGAGCCAGCTTGCGAGTTGCGCGGCGCGCGCGCGCAACGCCGTGTCGGTGCGCGCCGACAGCGGGATGAACCATGCGAACGAACCCGCCGCATCGGACGCGCTCGCCGGCGCGATCGGTCGCGCATCCGCCGATTGCAGCACGACGTGCGCGTTCGACCCGCCGAAGCCGAACGAGCTGACGCCCGCGCGCAGCGGCATCGGCGTCGCTGAGTCCGGCCAAGGCGTCGGTTCCGTGACGACGTGGTAGCGGCTGTCGTCGAGCTTCAGATAGGGATTCGGCTTGCGGCAATGCAGGCTCGGCGGCAGCATCCGCCGGTTCATCGCGAGCACGACCTTGACGACGCCCGCGAGGCCCGCCGCCGCTTCGAGGTGCCCGATATTGGTCTTGACCGAACCGAGGCCGCAGCGCGCCGGCGCGTGCGCATCGACGCACTCGCGCGCATACGCGTCGAAGCCCTGGCGCAGTGCCTGTACTTCGATCGGATCGCCGAGCGACGTGCCGGTGCCGTGTGCTTCAACGTACGAAACGGTTGCCGGGTCGACGCCCGCATCGCGATACGCGGCCGCGATCAGCGCGGCCTGCGCGTTCGCGTCGGGCGCGGTCAGGAACGCCGCGCGGCCGCCGTGGTTGACCGCGCTGCCCTTGATCACCGCGCGCACCGGATGGCCGCCCGCGCGTGCGCGGTCGAGCGGCATCAGCACGAGCGCCGCGACGCCTTCGCCGCGCACATAGCCGTTCGCCGATGCGTCGAACGTCTTGCACCGCCCGTCGGGGCTCAGCATGCCGGCGGCGGCGAGCGCGCGATGCAGCCGCGTCGTCAGCATCACGTTGACGCCGCCGACGATCGCGACGCTGCTCTCGCCGCGCCGCAGCGCGCGCACCGCGCGGTGCAGCGCGACGAGCGAGCTCGAGCATGCGGTGTCGACGGCCTCGCTCGGTCCGTGCGTGCCGAGCAGGTGCGACAGCCGGTTCGGCAGCATCGCGTGCGCGTTGCCGATCGCGAGATGGCCGTCCGCGCCGGGCAGCAGCGCCATGTAGTCGGACGTGCTGACGCCGACGTACACCGCCGCGTCGCTGCCCATCAGATCGGACGGGCGGACCGCGGCGTCTTCGAGCGCGGACCACGCGGTCTGCACCAGCAGGCGCTGCTGCGGGTCCATCTGCTCGGCTTCGCGCGGCGAGATGCCGAAGAACGCGGCGTCGAAATATTCGATCCGCGGCATGAAGCCGCCCCAGCGCGACGCGGGCTCGCCGTCGGCCGCGCGCCAGTCCCAGCGTGACGGCGGCGTCTCGGCGATCAGATCGTCGCCCGCGGCAAGGTGTCGCCAGAATTCGTCGAGGTCGGCCGATTGCGGGAAGATGCCCGCCATGCCGACGATCGCGACGTCGCTTTCTGCATCGTCATGCGTATCGTCGGCTTCCACGCGGCTGACGGGCGCGTCGGCCCCCGCCTTCGCATCGCTCCCGATCTCGAAGCCGTGCTTGACCGCAACCTCGGCCGTGTGCTGCGCGACCAGATGCGCGGCGATCGCGCGGGGTGCGTGCGCCTTGAAGAACACGGTCGGATCGAGATCGAGGTCGTAGTAGTCGCTCAGGCATCCGGACAATTCGACGAGCTGCACTGAATCGAAGCCCAGCGTGTGCAGCGCACGCTCTGCGTCCGACGCGTCGAACGTGCGACCTGCGACGTCGCCGGCGAGCGAGAGGACGGCCGCTTCGACGGTTGCATCGAGTGCGCGGGAAGGAAGGGATGGGGTCATGGGAATCGTCTGTGTTGGGTTCGAAAAGGCGCGCGCCGCGCGATGCGCCGTGCGCGTCACTGCCGCCACATCACGTGGCGCGGCTGCGTGTAGTCGGTGAGGCCGAGCGTCGACAGATCGGAGCCGTATCCGGACTGCTTGGTCCCGCCGTGCGGCATGTCGGACGTGTAGGTGAAATGCGCGTTCACCCACGTGACGCCCGCTTCGATGCAGGCGGCGAGCCGCATGCCGCGCGCCGCGTCGCGTGTCCATACCGACGACGCCAGTCCGTATTCGGAGTCGTTCGCCCACCGCAGCACCTGCGATTCGGTGTCGAACGGCGTCAGCGTGACGACCGGGCCGAACGCTTCGCGGCGCATCGGCGCGTCTTCGTGCCGCACACCGGCGATCACCGTCGGCGCGTAGTAGCAGCCGGGGCCGTCGAGCGGCGTGCCGCCGCACAGCACGGTTGCGTGCGGTAGCGCGGCCGCTTCTTGCACGAAGCGCTCGACGCGCGCGCGATGCGCGGTGCTGACGAGCGGGCCCATCTCGACGCCTGCGCGATCGGGTGCGCCGACGCGCAGCGTGAGCGCCGCGTCGGCGAGCCGCCGCGCGAGCGCGTCGTAGATGCCGCGCTGCGCATAGATCCGCGTCGCCGCGGTGCAGTCCTGCCCGGCGTTGTAGAAGCCCGCGTAGCGGATGCCGGCGACGACCGCGTCGAGATCGGCGTCGTCGAACACGAGGACGGGCGCCTTGCCGCCGAGTTCGAGATGCGTGCGCTTCAGGTTGCCGGCCGCCGTGGCGAGCACGGACTTGCCGGCTTCGACCGAGCCCGTCAGCGAGATCATCCGCACGCGCGGATGCGCGGCAAGCGCGCGGCCGACCGTCGCGCCGTCACCGGGCACGACATTGACGACGCCCGCGGGAAAGAGACGCGCGAGCGTCGCTTCGAGTGCGACGATCGACAGCGGCGTCCACTCCGACGGCTTGAACACGACCGTGTTGCCGGCCGCGAGCGCCGGCGCGAGCTTCCACGCCGCCATCATCAGCGGGTAGTTCCACGGAGCGATCTGCGCGACGACCCCGACGGGATCGCGCCGCACCATGCTCGTGTGGCCCGCGACGTACTCGCCCGCGGACGGCCCGCTCGCGGTGCGCGCCGCACCCGCATAGAAGCGGAAGCAGTCGGCGACGGCGGGCAGCTCGTCCTGCACGACGAGATGGAGCGGCTTGCCGGTGTTGCGGCTTTCGATGCGCGCGAGCGTGTCCGCCTGCCGCTCGATCTCGTCGGCGAGCGCGAGCAGCAGGCTCGCACGCGTCTGCGGCGTCGTCGCGCGCCAGGCGGGGAACGCTGCTTCGGCCGCCGCGACGGCGCGCTCGACGTCGGTGACGCTCGCGGCGGCGGGCGACGCGAGCGGCTCGCCCGTCGCCGGATCGATGAGCGTAAGGGGCTCGCCGCTTCCCTCGATGCAGATGCCGTCGATCAGCATGTTTCGTTTTCCTCGCGAACGGGTGCGGATTCCTCGAGCTCGCACTGCGTGTGCTCGAGCGCCGTCGCGAGAATCGCGCAGATTTCGTCGATGTCGGCGCGGGCTACGGTGAGGGGCGGCGACAGGATGCACATGCTCTCGTACGGCCGCACGAGAAGGCCCATCTCTTCGCAATGGCGATCGACGCGCTGGGCGATCGCGATGTCCGCCGGCGTCGGCAGCGCGCCCGTCGCGCCTGCGCTGCTCGTGCATTCGATGCATGCCATCAGGTGATCGCCGCGCACGTCGCCGACGATCGGGAACCGCCGCAACGTTTCGAGCTGGCGAATGAAGTACGGGCCGACGTCGCGCACGTGTTCGCAGATCCGCTCGCGCTCCATCAGGTCGATGTTCGCGAGCGCGGCCGCGCAGGCGACCGGATGGCCCGAATACGTGAAGCCGTTCGTGAACACGCCGTCGCCGTACGCGCGCTCGCCGGACACCGCAGCGACGAGCCGCTCCGAGATCAGCACCGCGCCGAGCGGCTGATAGCCGGACGTGAGCCCCTTCGCGACGACGATCATGTCGGGCTCGATGCCGAAATGTGCGTGCGACGCGAAGAAGTGGCCGACGCGGCCGAAGCCCGTGACGACTTCGTCGGAGATGTACAGGATGTCGTGCCTCCGGCAGCGCTCGCGTATCGCCGCGAGGTAGCCGGGCGGCGGCGCGATCACGCCGCCCGACGCGAGGATCGGCTCGGCGATGAAGCAGGCGATGCGATCGGCGCCGAGCGTCGCGACCAGCGTATCGAACTCGTCGACGAGCATCGCGCAGAATGCGTCGACGCTCATGCCGGCCGGCCGCCGGTACGGGTTCGGCGACGACAAGTGATGGACGATCGTGTCGTCGTAGTGGAAGCACGTGCGGTCCCACGCCTTTCCGGACACCGACGCGGCGAGATACGTGCTGCCGTGGTACGCGTCGCGGCGCGTGACGATGCGGCGCTTCTGCGGGCGGCCGGTCGCGCCGAAGTAGTAGTGCGCGAAGCGCAGCGCCGATTCGACCGCCGTCGAGCCGCAGGTGGTCAGATGCACGCGCTTCAGGTCGCCGGGCGCGAGTTCGGCGAGCCGCGCGCCCAGCGCGGCGGCCGGTTCGTTCGTCATCGCGCCGAACGGCGTGTAGAACGGCATGCGCAGCGCCTGATCGCGGATCGCGTCCGCGATCTCGCGCCGGCCGTAGCCGACCGTCACGCACCACATGCCGCCGATAGCGTCGAGATAGGTGCGGCCTTCGGCGTCGGTCACGCGCGTGCCGTGCGCGTCGACAATGACGGTCGGCGTTTCGCGGCCGAGCGCGGACAGGTCGGCCCAAGGGTGCAGCAGATGGCGTGTGTCCTGCTGCGCGCTCGTGGCGGGGGACTCGATTCGGTATGCCATCTGAAACCTCAGTCGGTCAGACTAACGAGATGCAGCCGCGGCCCGGAGAATGCGAAGCGACCGTGCTGCACGTAGATGTTGTCGAGCACGAGCACGTCGCCCGGCCGCATCGAGACCGCGCGCGATGTGCGCCAGAGTGCCGCGCGCAGCTCGGTGACGAGCTCGGGGTCGAGCGGCTCGCCGTCGCCGTACGTCGTCGTCGCCGGATAGCGCGCTTCGTCCCAGTCGGACGGGAAGAGCGGATGGCTGCGCCAGTACGACGCGTTCAGCTCCGTCACCTGGTTGAACCACAGCGGCGCGCCGCCCGCGGGGTCGTCGAGGAAAGCGTCGTGTACGTAGCCGTAGCCGAGGCCCGCGTCGTCGAACCAGCGGTGGTCGTAGCCCTTGTCGCGCATCAGCGCGTCGACCGCGTCACGGTCGCGCACGCCGAACGTGTCCATCCAGCCGATTTGCGTTGGCGTTGATTCGCGCGGTAGATAGCGGTGATAGCCGATCCGCCTGTGCTCGAAACGCGCGAGAATCTCGTCGGGGATCTGCCCGGCGGCGAGCCGGATGTCGTTGATCGGCACTTCGCCGCCCGCGTCCGCGGCGGCCGCACAGAAGAAGAACACCTTGCGCGGCGGATTCGGCAGGTAGGCCATTTCATTGTGCGGCGCCATCGTGATGCGCGGATCCTCCTGGCTCGCGAGGAGTGCGTAGCCCGCGTCGCGCGCGCGCACCGCGATGCCGCCGTCGTAGCCGTGCGGCGCGTAGCCGAGCGCCTGCATGAACGCGTCGAAGCCGGCGCGGTCCGCAATCGGCAACCTGCGGAACAGCAGCGCGCCCGTGGCGGGCAGCCGTTCGTCGATCGCGTCGCGACAGAGTGCGGCCGCTTCGGCTGGCGTTTGGGCGGCATGCGCGAGCCCGAGCGCCAGGTCGTTCGCGATAGGAATCGTCGCCGGCACGCGTGGGCTGTCGGCGCCGGCGAGGTAGGCGCGGCCGCGAACAGGCACCTCGCGCGGGTCGTTTTCCTGCAGCTCGATGAAGCGATCCATACAGCGTTTCCCCATTCTGTTGACAAAGCAGGCGCGGTAGCGCGCGCCGCTCACACGAGCGTTTGCGTCTGCAATCCGGCCAGGAACGCCTGCCCGGGTTCATTCGGCAGCTCCTTCGCGCCCGTGATCCAGCGCCGGCAGTTCGGCGCGCCGCAGTGGCATTCGAACTGGCGCATCAGCACGTCCTCGGTCGACGCGTAGTCCATCGTCAGCATCTCGCTCGCCGCGATGTCGCGCAGCGACCAGAGCTCGAAGCCCGCCATGTCGAGGCGCACGTTCGGATCGCACGAATGCAGCAGCAAGCCGCTGAAATGCGGGTCGTACAGGTGCGTGTGGGCGTTGATCTGCAGCGTGTGCAGCCTGCAGAACGCGATGACTTGCCCGGACACGCGCGCTATCCGCTTTCCGCGCGCGAACGCCTTCAGCGCGCGGACGCCCGCGCCTCGGCCGTCCTGCGTCTGGATGATCTGGAACGTGTCGGTCGACGGGTAGCCGTTTTCGACCATCAGGTCGGACGACGGATAGATCCCCGTGCATTGCTGGATGGGCTCGATGAGGGTGATGGTCATGCTGCTCTCCTTGACTGGATGGGTGCGCCGGGCGGGGGCGCCCGGCGACCTCTTCATTGCGGCCGCGTTTAAATGTGCGGCCCACGGGAAGGGCGGACCTATTCGCCCGAGATGCCGGCGAGATTCCGCATCCGGCGCGCCAGCTCGCCGATCGGCAGCGTCGGCGAGGCGAGCGTCGAAAGCGGGATCTGCACGCCGAATTTCTTGAAAAAGCCGTTGCGCATCTGCGCGAGATCGAGTGAATCGAGCCCGAGCGTCGCGAGATCGAGCCGCTCGTCCCATCGGCTCACGTAGTCTTCGAGAAACGTGCGAACGGGGTCGCGCGTGTCTGGGGGGCGAGCGGGTTCGTTTGCCGGGCGTGTCGAGCATGCCGGGTCCGGGCCGCCGTCGACGCGAATGACGGCTGCATTGCCGGACGCGGCGGCGCATGCGTCGCGACGGGCAATCTCGGCGACGATCGGCGCGTCGCGCCACGGTGAGCGCGCCCAATCGACGTCGCAGACCGCGAACTGGCGTCCCGCCGTCGCGCCACCAAGCGCGTCAGCGAGCAGCGCGCCGAGCGCCGCGAATGCAGCGTCGGGTGCGAGCGGGCGCTCGCCGTCCTGGATCGCGCGACGCAGCGCCCGGTCGTTGCGCGCGCTCATCCCGACTTCAGCCCAGCTGCCCCACTGGATGCTCAGCACGGGCGGCTGTCCGGGCTTTCCGGGCTGCGGGGGCCAGCAGGCGAGCTGATCGAGCCACGCGTTCGCGGCCGCGTAATTGGCCTGACCCGGCACGCCGAGCAGCGCGCTCGTCGACGAGAACGCGACCGTCCAGCGCGTGCGCCACCGCGGCGCGTGCGCGAGCAATGCGGCGAGGCTCTGCTTCGGCGCGAGCACGCGGCGCAGCCGCGCGTCGTCGAGATTCGCGATGAGGCCGTCGTCGAGCACGCCGGCAAGATGGAAGATGCCTTCGACTTCGTCGACCGATTCGAGCGAGGCGTATAGCGCGCGCGGGTCGTCGAGATCGACCGATATGGCGCGCACGCCGCGCGGCGCGCACGCGGCGTCGCGGCACAGCGCGACGATCCGGTCCGGCGGCACCTGCTGCTCGTCTATCAGCCAGTCAACCAGTGCGCGGCCGATGCCACCGGTCGCGCCGGTGACCAGATACGGGCCGCCCGCCGCGCCGAGCGCGCCGGCGGGCAACGCCGGCGCCGCATGCGGCAACAGGCGCGGTACGCAGATCCGCCCGGCGCGGCGCAGCAGCCACGGTTCGTTCGCGACGCGTGCGGCGTCGCGCGCGAGTTCGGCGGCCCAGCGCGCATCGGCGGCGCGCGGTGCGAGATCAGGATGATCGTCGGCTAGCACAAGCCTAACGCGCAGCGCCGCATGTTCGGCGCTCGCGACTCGCGCCGCCCCGACGAGCGAGCCGCTTACCGCGCCGGCCGGCAGCACGAGCGTCAGCGTGCCCGTGCATTCGCGCGCGGCGAGCGCCTGCCACAGCCTGACGAAGCCCGCGCATTGCGCCACGCCGAGCGGATCGTCGGCCGTGCCGATGCACAGCAGCGCCGCGTGGCCGTCGCTCGTGCACAGGCGCGGCGCGAGCCATTCGAACGCGTCGGCTTCGCGGCCCGTCGTGTAGACCGCGCACTCGGGCATTGGCGCGGTGCTCGTCGCATCCACGGCGATCGGCGCGCTCGGCTGCCAATGCAGCGCGAACGTCGGTGCGGGCGGTGTCGTGCGCGCATCGCGCTGCGGCCGCAGCCACGCGGCCACGCGTGCGACGATCTCGGCTTCGCATCGCATCATGAAGTCGTGGCCGCCCGGATACGCGTGCCGGCTCGCGAGCGGCGCGGACGAGATCCGCGCCCAGTCGCCGGCGAGCCGCCAGTCGAACGCCGGATCGTGTTCGCCGCCGTGAATCTGCAACGGAATCGTCAGCAGCGGCTGCCGACCGCCGTCGCGCCAGCGTTGGGCGATCCGGTGCGCGGTGCGCGTATCGGCGTCGAGGTCGGCTTCGAGCACCGGCCGGAAGATTTCCTGCCACAGCGGATCGTCGCGCAGCGCATCGGGGACGAGCAGGAACCTGTCCGCGGGCGCGTCGATCGCGGGCTGCTCGAGGAGCGGTGCACGGCCGACGACGACGAGCCCCTTCACCCGGCCGCTCGCCGCCCATGCGCGCAGCGGCCCGGCCAGCAGCTCGGTTGCGGCCGCGCCGCCGTAGCTCAGGCCGCAGAACGCAACGGGCAGGTCGCCCGCATCCGCGACGATCGCGGCGGCGATCGCGTCGCGCGCGGCGAGGTCAGCGGCGTCGTCGTGCGCGGGCGATTCGTCGGCGCGCGCGTTGCGGCCGGGCCATTCGATCGCGACGATGTCGAGCCAGGCGGGCGCGGTGCGCGCCCAGCCGTCGAAGCTGCGGCTGCTGCCGCCCGCGTACGGGAAGCAGTACAGCTTCATGCGCGGCCGGCGGCGCCGCCTGGGTCGCGCGAGCCAGCGCGACGCGAGGGCGTGCGGCGGGTCGATGAGGGAAGCGGACGCGGCGTCGCACGCGCATTCGTCGGAGCATGTCCCCGTCGACGCTTCTGCTTCGACCGAAGCAGGCGCCGCATCGACGTAGATCGACGCCTCCGGCCTGGTCCAATAGCTGTCCCGCTCGAACGAATACGCGGGCAGCGGCGCGCGCGCGAGTGCGCGGCCGGGCGACGCGGCCTCGTGCGCGTGATACGCGCGCCAGTCGATCGGCACGCCCGCGCTCCACAACTCGCCGATCATGTTGCAGAAGTGCTCGGCATCGTTCGCTTCGCTGCGCGCGGCGGGCAGCGACGGCAGCACGCGCGGCGCGTGCATCGCCGGGGCGCCGGCATCCGCGTCCGCTGTCGCGGCGAGATGCTTGCTGATCAGGCCGCACAGCACGGCGCCGGGGCCGATTTCGAGCACGACGTCGGGCTGCCAGCGCAGCAGTGCGGCTACGTTGTCCGACCAGCGCACCGGCTCGAGCAGATGGCGCGCCCAGTAGGCGGCCGATGCGGCGTCGGCACCGAGCCAGCCGCCCGACACGTTGCACGTCATCGGAATCCGCGGCGTCGCGCCGTCGATGCGCTGCGCGGCGAGCGCATCGGCGACGGATTGCATCAGCGGTGTATGGAAAGGGTGCGACACCGGCACCGGCCGGCATCGGCAATCGAGCGCGGCGAGCGCGCGTGCGGCGTCGGCGAGCGCCGGTTCGACGCCCGCGAGTACGAGCGTGCCTGGCGCGTGGCGCACCGCGATCCAGAGATCGGTGCGCTGCGCGGCCCACTGCTCGATACGCGCTTCGTCGCCCGTCACGGCGAGCATGCCGCCGCGCGTGTGTGTGCCGTCGGCGGCGGCGAACGTCGTCAATGCGTTGGTCGCGCTCGCGCGCGCCGCGACGAGCGCGGCCGCCTGATCGAGCGTGAGCGCCTCGGCGGCGACGGCGGCCGCGTATTGGCCGATGCTGTGTCCCGCGACCACGACGGGCCGCACGCCGTACTCGCCAAGCACCGCCGCGAGCGCGTGCTCGACCGCGAACAGCCCGCATTGCGTGACGAGCGGACGGCGCATCGCGTCGTCGTCGGCGTTCAGGATCGCGTCCGCGATCGGCGCGCCGATCGCGCGTTCGAGCGCCGCGCACGCGGCGTCGAAGTGATGGCGGAAGCGGCCAGCTTCCGCATTCGATCGATACAGCTCGCCCGCCATGCCCGGATGCTGCGAGCCCTGGCCGGAGAAGCAGAACGCGACGGTCGCGGCGGGCTTCGCGCGAACGGCAGCGCCGGGTGCGTCGAGCGCGTCGGCAAGCGCTTCGTCGAGCGCGCTGGCGCGTTCCCGGAGCGCGGCGGCCGCTTCGGCCGGCTGTGCGGGCACGGCGAGCGCGACCCGCAGCGGATGCGCTTCGCGCGCGACGTGCAGCGTATATGCCGCGCATCCGAGCTCGGCGGCGTCCGTCGTCGCGACGTGCTCGGCGAGCGCGCGCAGGTTGCGTGCGAGCGCGCCCGGCGTGCGTGCCGATGCGGTCATCAGGTGGCGCGCGCGCGGCACGCCGTCAGCAGGCGCGGCGGTGCGCGCGGGCGCTTCCTCGACGATCACGTGCGCGTTCGTGCCGCCGATCCCGAAGCTCGACACGCCGGCGCGCCGCGGCAATTGCGTCGCCGGATCGGCGACCGCCCAGTCGTCGACGTCACGTTGCACGACGAACGGCGACGCATCGTGCCCGACGAACGGCACGAGCTTCGGGTTGAGCGTGTCGAGATGCACGGTCGGCACGCGCTGCCGGTGCTGAAGCTGCAGCACGGTCTTGATGAGCCCGGTGATGCCGGCCGCGCAGTTTGCATGGCCGATGTTGCCTTTCACGCAGCCGATCGCGCATCTGCCCGCAACAGGCGCGTCGTCGCTGCGCGTCTGCGCGAACGCGTCGGACAGTCCCTTCAGCTCGATCGCGTCGCCGATCAGCGTGGCGGTCGCATGGCACTCGACGTACGAAATCTGCTCGGAGCGCACGCCCGCCATGTCGAGCGCATCGACGATGCAGCGCCGCTGCGCGTCCGCATTCGGCGCGGTGTAGCCCGCCTTCATCCGGCCGTCGTTCGACAGCCCGATGCCCGAGATCACCGCGAGGATCGGATCGCCGTCCGCTTCGGCGAGATCGAGGCGCTTCAGCACGACCGCGCCGACGGCGTCGCCGAACAGCGTGCCGCTCGCGCGCGCGTCGAGCGGCCGCACGTGGCCGTCGGCGCTGCCGACGAGGCCGTCCTCGTAGCAGAAGCCGAAGTTCGGGAACGACAGTGCGGACGCACCCGCGATCGCCATCTCGCATTGGCCGGCGCGGATCGCCTGCACGGCCTGCGCGACCGCGACGAGCGCGCTGCTGCAGGCGGCGCCGACCGACACTGCGGGCCCGCCGAGATCGAGCTGGTACGCGACGCGCGTCGCGATGTAGTCCTTCTCGTTGCCGATCTCGGTGAGCATCAGGCGGCCCGGATCGAGCGGGGTGAGCAGCCCGCCGCCTTGCAGGTGATGGACGAGATAGCCGTCGATCCCGCAGCTCGCGAATACGCCGGTGCGCGTGCGATAGCGATTGTCGCTGCGCGCGTAGCCCGCCTGTTCGAGCGCGGTCCACGTGACTTCCATGAAGAGCCGGTGCTGCGGGTCCATCAGCACCGCTTCGCGCGGGCCGATGCCGAAGAACAGCGCGTCGAACTTGTCCGCGTCGCCGACGACCTGCGCGGCCGACACCCAGTCCGGATGATCGAGCTGCGCGGCGTCGACCCCCTTCGCGAGCAGCTGTTCGCGCGTGAAGCGCGACAGGCTGTCGACGCCTTCCGTCAGGTTGCGCCAGAACGTGTCGATCGAGTCCGCGCCGGGGAAGCGTCCGGACATGCCGACGATCGCGACTTTCGGCGCGTCGGCGGCCGATGCAGCACGCTCGGCGTGCGGTGTACGGGCGTCGTCCACGCGCGGGCGCGCGGCGGCGTCTCGCGAGCGGCGGCAGTAGTCGGCGAGATCCTGCAGTCGGCTGTGCTGATACAGATCGACGACGGCGAGCGTCAGCCCGAGCCGCTCGCCGAGCAAGCCGACCGCCTTTGCGGCGCTCAGCGAATTGCCGCCGAGCTCGAAGAAGTGATCGTCGCGCGCGACCGACGCGACGCCGAGCACGTCGCGCCAGACGTCCGCGAGCCGCGCCTCGAGCCCGTCGCCCGCGACGGGCGCCGCGGCGTCGTGCGAGGCGGTTGTCGTGGCGCTCGGCGCAGGCAGCGCATGCTTGTCGAGCTTGCGCGACGTGCCTGCGCGCAGCGGAAACGCGTCGAGGCCGATGAAATGCGCAGGCACCGCGTATTCGGGCAGCTTTGCGCACGCTTGCTGGCGCAGCCGCGCAAGCGTTGTATCGGACGGCGCACCGTCGACGCCGACGACATAGGCGGCGAGCGTCGCCGGTTGCCGCGTGTGCGGATCGTCGATCGGCACGACGAGCGACTTGCTGACGCCGTCGACCGCGTCGAGCACATTTTCGATCGCGTGCAGCAGCACCTTGAAGCCGCGGATCTTCACCGTGTTGTCGATGCGGCCGAGGATCGCGATCTGGCCATCCGGCAGCAGCCGCGCGCGGTCGCCCGTCCGGTAGACGGGCGCGTCGTGGCCGCGCTCGGCGAGCGCGCGCACGGACGGCAGGAATTTCTCGGCGGTGCGGGCCGCATCGTCGAGATAGCCGGGGCCGAGGCTGGGCGACGCGATGTAAAGCTCGCCCGTCTCGCCCGCCGGCACTGCGCGTCCCGCTTCGTCGAGCACCGCGAGCGCACAGCCGGGCAGCGGCCGGCCGATCGGCACGCGCTGGCTGCCGGAGTCGGCGCGTGCCGGCAGCAGATCGGCGTAGCAGACGTCGAGGCTTTCCCACGTGCTATACGCGTTGACGAGCCTCACCGACGGCGGAAACGCCGCGCGAGCCTTGTCGACAACGCGCTGCGGCACGACTTCGCCCATCAGGAACCACGCGGACATGTGCGCGAGTGCGTCGCGCAGCTGCGCAGCGATGCCGGGGAAATCGAGCACGCTTTCGAGCAGCGACGGCGTGACGACGAGCCGCGTGATGCGTTCCTCGCGCAGCAGCGCGACGAGCCTGGGCGGATCGACGATCACGTCGTCGCCGATCACGATGGCCGGGTGGCCGAACATCAGCGGCCGCAGGCATTCCCATGCGAGAAACACGTTGAGGCCTTCGCGTTCGCCGTCGGCGTAGGGGTACAGTGCGTCGCGCGCGTGGAAGCAGTAGCTCGTGCCGACGTGCGTCGTGAGGACGGCCTTCGGCTTGCCGGTCGAGCCGCTGGTCAGCGACACGAACGCGATGTCGTCGCGGCGCGCCGCGACGGGTGTCCATTCGCGCTCCGCATGCGATGGCCGGTCGCCGACGAGCGTGCAGCGCGCGTCGGGCAGATGCCTGGTCGCGCGCGCGAGCAGCGCGGGGCTCGTCGCGATCTGCGCGACGCGGCAGCTCGCGACGAATTCGCCGACGAGCGAATCCGGCCAGCTCGTCTCGAGCAGGCACACCGATGCGCCGATCGACCATGCGGCGACGATCGTCAGCACGTACTCGGCGCCGTGCGGCAGCAAGACGCCGACGACGTCCTGCCGGCCGACGCCTGCCGCGCGAAACGCGTCGGCGAGCTCGACCGCATGCGACGCGAGTTGCCGGTAAGTCCACTCGCGCTCGCCGTCCTTCAGCGCGAGCGCATCGGGCATGCGCACGACCTTCTCGCGAATCGCGGCGAGCACCGACTGCGCATCGCCCCAATCGTCGACCGCGCGCAGGCACGCGGCGACGCGCGTGTTCGCGTCGGGCGCTGCCGCGACGATTGACGCGGGGCGTTCTGCGAGCCACTGCTCGATGTGACCGGTGACGCTTGCGCACAGCGCCGCGCGGGTTGACGGTTCCAGAAAATAGAAGTGGTTGCCGTCGAACGATTCGACCGGGCAGGCATACTGCGGCGAAACGTGCGCGCGCCATGCGCGCAGGTCGTCGATGGTCGTGCTCGGGTCGGCGGCGCCGCCGTAGATCGCGCAGGGCGTGCGCAGCACGCCGCCGCGCGCGTGCCGATAGATTTCCGCGAGTCGCAGGTCGGCCCGCAGCGGCGGGAGAACGTAGCGGGCGAGGTCGGGATCGTCGAGCACGGCGTCTGGGAAGAAGCCCCAGCGCCGCACGGCTTCGACGAAGCCGGCGTCGGGCAGCGCGTGCGTCTGCTGACACCACGCGTCGGTTGCGCGTTCGCGCGACGGCGCGGGATGGCCCGACAGGAAGACGCCGGCCGGCTGCACGCCGCCGCGCTGCTCGAGCTCGCGCGCCACTTCGTAGGCGAGCAGTGCGCCGAGGCTGTGGCCGAACAGGAACAGCGGCGCTCCGTCGTCGAGCCGCGCGATCTCGGTCGTTAGCGCGTCGACGAGAGACGGCCAGTCGTCGTAGAACGGGATGTGCTGGGTCGCGCCGCGACCGGGCAGGCTGAGCGTCGTGAAAGCGAATACGTCGCCGAGTTTGCGCGCGATGTCGGCGTAGCTGGTGTCGCTGCCGCCCGCGAACGGGAACGCGACGATCCGGGCCCGGCTATCGAGAGATCCGTTGCTCGTTGAAACTATGTGCTTCATGAGAACCACTCCAAATGAGCGCCGTCAACCTTGCATCCTTAACCGCGACACCAATCGACGAAACTCGACCAATGGCAAATCGGAAATACTGCCTATAGTGAAGCGCAGCTCGCGGCATTGATTGAAATGCACGCAGGGTGGCCATTTCCTGGAAATGGCGGTGCGAAATTTGAACGACCCGACAGGACCGTTTCAAAAAGATAGCAAATGTCCGCGATTGAAAATCTGGGATTTTTCCCAAATTGCACCGGATTAAATCTGGTCTTGCCTCGCAACTGGTTGCGGGTTTCGGTTCATTGCGAACGGAAGAACGACGATGGCCGTTAGCAGACCGTTGAAATACCTCGGTCCGTCCTGCACGATGTAGGTTCCCGAGATCGAGGAAGAGCAGGCGGATGCGAGGCGCGGACGGCTACAACGAGTCGTTGTTCAGCACGGTGAGGCTGGAGGAATTTGTTCCGCAGGCGCATCCGCTGCGCCAGATCCGGATGTGGCTGGACGAAGCACTGTCGAAGATGGACGCGAAGTTCTCGGCGATGTACGAAGTCGACGTGAAGGGAGGCCGGCCGAGTATCGCGCCTGAGAAGCTGATGCGGGCGATGCTGTTGCAGGTGCTGTACAGCATCCGCAGCGAGCGGCAACTGGTCGAGCAGATCTCGTACAACCTGCTGTTCAGGTGGTTCGTAGGCCTGACGATTGAGGATGAGGTGTGGAGCCACTCGGTATTCAGCAAGAACCGGGATCGGCTACTGGAATTCGACGCGGTGACGGATCTGTTCAACGCGACGGTGGAAGCGTCGCAGAAACGGGGCCCTGCTTTCGAACGAGTGACCTGCCCCCAGCAAACCGGGCCGGTCAGAACCCGTTCGTTTTCGGAGAAGAAGGCGAACATGAAGAAGCGCTTTACGGAAGGGCAAAACATCGGGTTTCTGAAGGAAGCCGAGGCCGGCATGCCGGTAAAGGAACTGTGTAGGAAACACAGCTTCAGTGACGCGTCGCTCTACGCTTGGCGCGCGAAGTTCGGCGGCATGAAGGTTTCGGAAGCGCGCCGACTGAAGGACCTCGAGACGGAGAACGCTCGGCTGAAAAAGCTGCTGGCTGAAGCGATGCTCGATATGGAAGCGCGGAAGATTGTCGTCAAGGGAAGGCCCTGAGCCCGCAAGCCAAGCGCGAAGCAGTAGCGTCGATTCGGGAGAAGGTCAACATCTCGGAGGGCGGCACCTGCAGGCTTGTTGGGCTATCTCGCAGCGTGTTGCATTACGAATCGAAGCCCGACCACGAGAATGAAGCGCTGACGGCACGCTTGGTGGAGCTGGCGGATGAGCGCCCGCAGTTCGGCTACCGGCGGTTGCACGCACTCATGGAGCGCGAAGGCATTCACGCGAATCACATGCTGTAATTGCGTCTCCGGCTCACGATGGAGGCTGCCTTGGAAACGTATGTGGGTCTCGATGTATTGCAGAAGTCAACGGTGGTTTGCGTAATCGATGGTGACGGCAACACCGTCTGGCGTGGAACAGCAGCTTTTTGCTAACGCGGTGGTGCGGTCATTTAATTCCGCTAATGCGTCTGACGAAGCTCAATAAGGACGGCAATGACTGTCGTTGAACAAGCGGATAGCCGCTATTGAGAGGCGCGGATTTTCAAGAAGTACCGGCGGTTGCGTTAGCTGAATAGCGGACACGATTAGCGCTCGAACGGACGCCATGAACCTGTCCGCATTTTTGTGGGCGAGGCGGTTGAACAGCGCGTTATCCGCGCGCCTGCATAAATCGCTCGCCGAACAGGATAGCAAACTGGTTCATCGCTGATGATATGAACGCCTCCCACCCGTGAGTGGCGTAGCTTGCAGGAAGGCTGAGCCTTACGGGCCAATGGCATCAAAGTGCCCAGATGGAAGACCATAGGGGTTTTCCTGGCAAACCGGAGGCTCCGAAATGAAGCACACGACAGTGGGTGTGGACATTGCAAAGAACGTGATGCAGCTCCATTACATCGACGCAGAGACGGGCGAGATCGTAAATAAGCCGGTAAAGCGAGCCGCGTTTCTGGAGCATTTCGCAAATTTGACTCCCCGCCTCATCGGCATGGAAGCCTGCGGTGGTTCCCAACACTGGGCCCGTAAGCTGATCGCGATGGGCCATCAGGTGAAGTTGATGCCGGGCAAGTTCGTCAAGGCGTTCGCAATGGGTAACAAGAACGATGCGACTGATGCGCGAGCCATCTGGCTTGCCGTACAGCATGCAGGCAAGGCCGTCGCGGTGAAGACTGAAACGCAGCAGGCCGTGCTGGGGCTGCACCGGATGCGAGAGCAACTGGTGAAGTTCCGCACGATGCAGGTCAATAGTCTGCGCGGCTTGCTAACCGAATACGGTGAAGTGATGGCCAAGGGACGGGCTGCGCTCGACAAGGCAATTCCAAGTGTCCTGGAGCGGCTGGTTGATCGTCTGCCCTCGATCCTGATCGACACACTGCGAGAGCAGTGGAGTGGATTGTCGGAACTGGACAGACAGATTGCCGAAATTGAGCGGCGTCTGCAGGCGTGGCAGAGAGAGGACAAGGCATGCAAGGCGATTGTTGCCATACCGGGCGTTGGTCTGCTGACGGCGACAGCGGCAGTAGCCACTATGGGCGATGCGAAGACGTTCCGGTCCGGGCGCGAGTTCGCAGCCTGGATCGGACTGGTGCCACGGCAGACCGGTACGGGTGGCAAGGTCCAGTTACTGGGGATCAGCAAACGAGGAGATACCTATCTGCGCAAGCTGTTGATCCACGGGGCCCGAAGCGTGCTGTGTCTCGCAAAGGAACCCGGATTATGGGCCGAAGGCATCAAGAAGCGGCGACCGTTGAATGTAGCAGTCGTGGCACAAGCGAACAGGATGGCTCGCACGATCTGGGCGATCTTGGCGCACGACAGGCAGTACGACAAGGACTATGTGAGCGTGAAACCGGTCTGACCGGCGCACGTCGCGTAGAAGGTAGATCAATTTTTACAGGATGACACGTCGAAAGGTTGCGCTGGCAATCGTATGTAATGACAAAACAGGTCGGACCGGGACTCGCCAAACCTGAATCGCTGAGTGAGCTTCTAGCTCGTCGGAAAAATGAGGCGCGGGTCAGCGGATTTCATGGTGGGCCGCAGCATGTCAGGCTGCAACAAGCCCGGATATAAAGCTGCAACCCATCCTGTCGTAGTCAGCACACACGAAAAACCTTCAAACGGGAGGCGTTCATATAAAATTTCCAGTCGAAGGCTGCCCGTACGGTCTTGGCCAGCACGTTGCGCAGCGCCAGCCAGAGCAGTTTGATCGCCGCCTCGTCATTCGGGAAGTGACCACGCGTCTTGATGATCTTGCGCAGCTGCATGTTCAGACTTTCTATGGCGTTTGTCGTGTACACAACCCGCCGAATCTCCGGCGGGAACACGAAGAACGGTACGACGTGCTCCCATGCCCGTTGCCACGATTGCACGATGGTCGGATATTTCTCGCCCCACGGGCCATCAGCGAAGTCCTGTAACGCCTGCCTTGCCGCTTCTTCGCTAGCGGCCGCGTAGATCGGGCGTAGTGCTGCGGCGAGCGCCTTGCGGTCCTTGTAGCTGGCGTACTCGAGACTGTTGCGGATCAGATGCACGATGCAGGTCTGCACAGTGGTCCGCGGATAGGCTGCGCTGATGGCCTCAGTCAACCCCTTCAAGCCGTCGACCACGGCGATCAGGATGTCCTGGCAGCCGCGCGTCTTCAGTTCGTTGAACACCTTGAGCCAGAACTTGGCCCCCTCGGTCTGCTCGATCCAGAGGCCCAGCACGTCGCGCTGGCCGTCGGCCCGGATGCCCAAGGCCAGATAGACGGCCTTGTTGCTGACCACGCCGTCGTCGCGGATCTTGACCCGCAAAGCGTCGAAGAACACCACCGGATACATCGTTTCGAGCGGACGGTTCTGCCAGCTCAGCGCCTCGGCCATCACCTCGTCGGTGACCGAACTGATGAAGTCGGGAGAAACCTCGGTGCCGTAGCTTTCGGCCAGAAACGCCTGGATTTCACGCACGCTCATGCCGCGTGCGTACACCGCGATGATGCGTTCGTCGAAGCCGGTGAAACGGCGCTCGTGCTTGGGGATCAGGATCGGCTCGAAGCTGCCGTCGCGATCACGGGGCACCCTCGACTCGGACCGGGCCGCGATCGGTGATGACCGTCTTGCCGCTGGCGCCGTTGCGCTCGTTGGCCTGCCCGGGCGGCTTAGGCTGACCCGGCGGGTAGCCCAGATGCAGATTCATCTCGGCGCCCATCGCACGCTCGATGACCGCCTTGTTGAATGCCAGCATCAGATCCTGCACCTCGGCCGGCGACATCGGCCCCTTGACCAACTGGTCCAGCAGTTCCTTGGGCAGCTCAGGCAGCGGCCCGCGGGCAGCTGCCTGACGCGCTACGGTTTGCCGTTTCTTCTTCATTGGCATATCCATGACTTTTATCTCTCATGATATGCCTCGCCCACGAAATCACGGATAGGTCCGACGCCATTGGCGGAATCTACGAACTCCACAACATCATCGCCACGGCGCGGCGCTTCAGACTCGCAGTCGAGGGTGCGCATATCGTTTCAACCTGCTGATTGCGGAAGGTATCGACGATGTGCTTCGCTAAAAGCTCGGTTTTATCGCACTGGCCGCGGCCGTCGACCGCTCACGAAAGCGTATCTGCTGCCGCTGTCGGCCGACCAGGTGCGCCAGCTTTCATTGAAACACGATCGCTCTCTTTTCATGTTCGGCGATGGCCAGGGCGACCTCACATGATCGTCACGTTGATGACCTGATTATGCATAGCGTGATCGATGAGTAAACCCGCGAGTGCCTGGCGATCGAGGTGTCTTGCGCTGGCTGCGACATGCTGCAATCGGCCCAGCCTTCATCGCGTCCGGCAGTTCGTGGCAAAACGGTTCCGTCGAGCCTGGCCGGATTCCGATAATTTCGACGCGAGATTCGCTGCCTGATTGGTCATAGAATTCCGTCTCCGTTCGCCTTGCGCCTAATTCCATTTCGCCTGCCAGGCGACTCGCCGTAAACACGACGATACATCGCGATGAAAGCGCTGTCGCTTGAATATCCAACAGCGTGTGCAACAGCGGTAATCGAAGCGCCTTCTGCGAATTGAGCCTGCGCTACGAGCAATCGACAGCGGGTGCGCCATTGCAGATAGGTCAATCCCGTTTCACGTACGAAGAGCCGTGCGAGCGTTCGAGCGCTCGCACCGACCTGGTCGGCCCATTCATCGAGCGTGCATTGTTCTGACGGATCTTCAAGAATCGCATTCGCTATCGCACTCAAGCGCCTGTCGCGCGGCATCGGCAAATATAGCGGTGAGGCGGGAGCCACCTGAAGCTCGTCGAACAAGATAGAAACCAGCCGGGTTTGCCTGTCGGTCAGCACGCCGTCGGCCGGCCACTCTGTTACGCGAACGATGAGTTCGCGCAACAGCGGGCTCACCTCGACGATGCCAGGCGTCTGCGGCAGCACCGTGTATGTCCGGATGTCGAAATAGAGGCTGCGATATGCGAAGCGGCCGTGCATAACCGCGCGATGACGCGTTCCAGCAGGCAACCAGACAGCGCTCAACGGTGCAAGGTGACCAACCCGATCCTCCGTTTGCAGGGCGACCGCGCCTTCGGTCAGATACAGCAGTTGCGTTCGCTGGTGCACGTGCCATTCGGAATCGTGTTCTTTCGATTCGTACGCGACACCAACGATGGGACATACCGCGGTGTCGGGATCAAGCACGTGGTCAGGATCATATTGAGACATGTCTGTTTCGCGATGCTTTGTGTCAGAACGTCGTGATTATCGTCACTTGTGCATCGGTATGCTATCTCCATCGACACGGAGAAACTCATGACACTTAAACATATTGCTATGCGCTGCGAAAAGAAGCTGCCGCCAATGTGGCTGCTCCTGGCGCTGGTAGCGCTTCCGAAAATTGCCGAAACGGTGCTCGCGCCGGGCTTGCCGAACCTTGCACATGTATGGCGCCTGAATGCAGGCCATACCCAATGGACGATGAGCATTTTCTTTCTGGGCTTTGCCGTCGGCGTTTTCCTGTGGGGGCGCGTGTCCGACACGATCGGCCGACGTCCTGCCCTGCTGGGAGGACTCGCGCTTGGACTGCTCGGCACGCTCATCGCGGCACGCACGGGCAATTTCGAACTCCTTCTCGTTGGCCGATTCATCCAGGCGATGGGCCTCGGGACGTGTTCGGTCACGACGCAAACGGTATTGCGGGATTGCTTGAGCGGCCCGGCATTGACGCGCAGCTTCGTCACGGTTGGCATGGTCCTGGCGTGGTCGCCCGCAGTCGGTCCGCTGGTGGGACAGAAATTGTCGGATTGGCATGGTTATCAGGCGATTCTCTGGCTCATCACCGCCGTTATCGCGATGCTGTTCGTGGCGACGGCGCGCCATCTGCCCGAAACCCGCGACGCGTCGATTCAGGCGGTCTCCACGCGCACGTTGGCGTGGCGCATGCTGACGGATTGGCAGTTGATGCGTTCGGCGCTGCTCGTTGCGGGTTTGAATGCGCTGGCGTTTTCGTTTTACGCGGCCGCCCCCTTTCTGGTTGGCGACTTGCCCGTCCTCGGCTTCGCCTGGATCGGCATCGCGGTGGCGCTGGCCGGCAGTCTCGGCGCGGCACTGAACCGCCGCCTCCATCAGGGCATTGTTCATGCTTGCCGCGTTCGATTCGGGCTCGCGAGCGCGCTTGCGGGCGTGCTTCTGCAACTCGTCGTGGTGCTGACTGCGGAATCGGCCCGTGTGCTGTGGGCGCTCGCCGCACTGCCGATTTTCGTCGGCTTCGGGCTGGCAATACCCAACATTCTGGCGCCTGCGCTGCGAAACTACAAAGACAGTCTGGGACGCGCGGGGGCATTCTTCGGCGTAGCGTATTACACATTGCTCGGCGCCATGCTCGCGGTGACTTCGGCGTTGCCGCTCGACAATCCGCTTCCGCTCGATGGATTCTGGCTCGTAATCGCCGTCATGCTGCTTGCCACTCACGGCGAGGGCGTTACCGACGACGACCGTACCCCTCGCGCAGGAAAACTTGAAAGTGGTCAATGACCTTCGCCATGGCGGCGCGCTCGATTCTCGATGAGTCCGCCGCCTGACCAGGAGGTGACCGCTACCGCCGCATGGCGATGCGCAGGGCCTGTCATGCCCAAAGGCGCGCCCGGCACGCGGCGACACTGTTGTCGGGTAACAGGGAATCATGGCGGGGGGCGCGGTTTGCGCGCGCTGCCATGTGCTCCAGGGGCGGATCGAACGCTCGGCCTCGTGCCTGCGCACCAGGCTGACACTGCCCGGCGGTCTCGTCGCCATATCCGAATTACATGCGGCGACGCTCGTTTTACGTTGCATCATCGCGGTTCCGGGACAATAGCGGCAAAAGATCGCGCTTCCTGACAGGTGAAAGACGGGCCGACCCAAGAATGCTCGCGCGTGTTGCCGTGATTCGCCGCGCGTTTGAAGAACGTGTAGCAGATCTTGGAATCCATTCCAAGCTTTTCGGCAATACGCCAGGAGGCAGCGTTCATCTCGTCGCAGCTCCAGACCGGCTGCAATTTTCGCACCATCACCCAATGGATCAGTTGGTTGCAGAGCAGCGTCGATAAGCCGCGCCCTTGATGGGAGGGGCTCGTTACCGCCGCTATTTCCGCAAATCGTCGAGACCGAATGGCGAACGCCTCGCTGACAATTTCGTCGGTATGTGGATCCCAAAGGACGAATACGGTAGCGCGTTCATGGAAGTTCGCCACCCCCCCCAGTATCGAGCCGATGAATTCGGACCACCGGCATCGCCGGAACAGCGTTTCATCCACTACTGGAAGAACGTGATAGCCGGACGTGTTTTCGGCTGCCGGCGGGAATGCGGCGACATACCGATATTGCCGGCGAGGCACTGGCACGAGTCCATACGATGCGGCATCCGTCAACGACAATTCCGGAATGACCAGCTTGATCTCAGGGCGGTCGCCGAGGATCTCTAGCGCATGGAAGACGTCGTCGGGTTGCCTGAGGCCGACCGAAAAGGCGTATGCGGCATCCGTCAGGACCAGACACCGGGTGGGGAGATACTCGCTGTCGGTGTACACCTGGCCCGGAAGCACGCCTTCGATTACGCCGTGTACGAGCGGGAGGTTCGGGTAACTGTCATCAAAGAGATATTTGACTCGATGGAAATGGAAATCCCTAAGTCTTTTCATGGCAACGATGGTCTTGGAATGGCATAGAAAGCGAAGGCGGGATCAGCCAGATTGCCGCCCGCGTCACAAAATCGTGGGCTTGCAATGATGTATTGGCTGGTTCCGTTCCTTGCGGCTATTGATCGTAGAGTAGGGCCGGCAGACTACGTCTAGGAAAATTCCCGAAACGAATGGATAAGCACCGATATCAGCGCGGCCCAGTGTCTGGACGTGTTGCAGTTGCGATCGAACTCGCAGGACCACGCGGTACTGGCCGCGCTCGCCCGGTTGTAAGGCTTCCGGAAAGCGAATCGCGAATACCTGCTGTTGACGGAGAACGAGTTCGTCAAGGCGCTATCGCCCCTGGATTGCATCGATGAACTGCTCACGTTCGTAACTTTCCTGTTGCAATGCTTGTTGTTGAAGCATGCAGTTCGCATAGGCGTCGGTACCGCGCACGAAGCCAAATCGCTCGCATTTCCGTTGATCCATCTCCAAGGAGATGTTTTCCAGTGAGTTGATTACCGAACATCCCTCAAGGGCGATGACTGGTATCAGGACACATATAAATCGTTTATTCATGAAACATTCCAATTATTGAAGCATCTACAGAGACACGTGGTATCAGGCGCTGCCAATGAAGCACGCCTTGCTCTGATAGGGCGCATGTGCGGCATGGAGCGGACGGTAGGCTCTGACCGCCCAGCCTTGTGCCTCACGGCTACATGTGGGTTTTCCGGGGTATGGGAAACGTTTTGAGGACCATTTTCTCAGCTAACCGCAGTTCATGCATTCGCAATTCGAAGTTACGGGAGGTTTGGCGCTTGACAGTGCACAATCGTTGCCAGCGTAGCATGCAACCCCGGCCTTCATTGCAAGTTCGAATTAAATAAGAAATGTCCGAGGCCGTGCCGGCTCGACGGCGAGTGCATTTCATGCCTACTTCATAACGGTGCAATCCTGATCATTTCGCGCGGCAGAAGACGTTCGTCGTATACCCCATCAATTTGGGAATTTTCCGAGAGTGCTTGGCCGTTTTCCTCTGACGCATCTGGCTACGACGATCGTATACTCCATCATCAGTTGGATACGACCTCATGTATGCAATGTTCATAGTCCTTGACTGGGCGTCGCTTTGCATGACGACTGGAATATCGCGCAAAAAAATTGACGGATGCTAGGGTATGAAAAGATCCATCGCTTCATTCTGTCGTAATCGTCTCATTCGAGATGGTTTGCCAAGGTGGCGATCGCAGTGCGTAAGCGCGTTGCTCACGTCTGGATTTCTGGCGCTCGCTGTCCGAGCTTTTTGGATTCAAGGAATTCATCCTGACTTTTATATCCACGAGGCACAGAAGCGCTTCGAACATGTGTTTGAGATAAAGCCCGTGCGCGGTCGAATCACCGATCGCAACGGGGAACCGCTCGCGATCGGCAGGCCCGCCGCAGACATCTGGATCGTTCCGGCCGAGTTCCGCAGCGCGAGCAATTCCGATGTGACGAGACTGGCATCCCTGCTCGGGTTGCAAGAGAGCGTGATTGCGTCAAGGGATAACGGCAATCGCAAATTCATTGCTCTGAAGCGGGGTGTTGCACCGGAAGTTGCGTCCGACGTTGCGAGGTTGAACGTTCCCGGCGTGTATCTGATCCAGGATGACCAGCGCTATTACCCGGGAGGCAGTGATTTTGCGCAGCTAGTTGGCTGGGTCGGCGTCGATGGCCGAGGCTTGGAGGGGGTCGAACTCGCGGACGATGCGTTGCTTTCCGGAAGCGCATCAAAGCGGAGATTGATTGAGGACCGGATGGGGAACCCGGTCGACATCGTCGGTGTCGATACCGTGGGCGTGGCCAGTTCGGATCTCACGCTATCGATCGACCGCCGCATTCAGCATATGGCGCGGCTCGCAGTTGAGCACACCGTAGAACGGTTTGCTGCGGTGGCAGGTTCAGCGATCATCGTTGACGCCAGGACTGGGGAGATTCTTGCCCTCGTCAATCTCCCAGCCTTCGACCCCAATAGGCCGGTGAGTGCGTACGATGCGCGTTGCAGGAATCGTGTCATTGCAGATGCTTTCGAGCCAGGCTCTACCATCAAGCCCATCACGGTTGCGCTTGCGCTGACCAAGGGAATCATCACGCCGGAAACCCGCTTCGACACATCACCCGGTAGTTTAAAAGTATACGGCAGTGTAATTCACGATACCAGCAACTTTGGTAGTCTTAGCGTCACGCAGATCATCACCAAATCGAGCAACATTGGTATGGCGAAGATCGCCATGATGTTGTCTTCGCAAGACATGTGGGGGATGTTCCACTGTTTTGGCCTGGGTTCGTTGCCACTGAAGACATTGCCCGCGGTGGCGAAAGGCGCGCTGCATCCTGTCCGCCACTGGATGCCGATCGAGAAATTGACGATGGCCTATGGATACGGTCTGTCGATGTCGCTTGCGCAGCTTGCGGATGTCTATACGGTATTTGCGAACGACGGACGCCGCATCCCATTGTCATTGACACGCCTGAGTACACCTCCTGTCGGTGAACCAGTGATTTCGTCACGCGTTGCGCAGCAGATTCGCACGATCCTCGAAGCGGACGGCAGGGAGGGAACGGCCCGTGTTGCCGGTCTTCCGGATTATCGAACAGGCGGAAAGACGGGCACAGCTCGCAAGCAAAGTGGGCACGGCTATGCGCGAGGAAAGTATCGAGCCGTATTCGTCGGAATGGCGCCCATGAGTAATCCTCGCCTGATCGTCGCCGTCATGATCGACGAGCCGTCACGAGGAAGCTACTACGGTGCACGTGTCGCCGGCCCGGCGTGTGCCGAAATTATGGAGAGCGCTTTGCACTTGCTCGGCGTGCCGCCCGATCGTCGTGCCTCATAACGGTAGCTCTTAACAAGGTGAACCTGATCCTGACCGGTGAAATGTAGGGAAGTCTGGCGCCGAGAAGGCCATACCGAAGCGTCGTACGTGGCGCAACGTGCATCTCGGGCTCGACGCGAACACCTGTCAGGTGCGTCGTGCTGCGCAGATGACGCATCAGGATGTCGCCGACGGCGACTTCCTGGCCGAACAGCTGAATCAGATCCAGGAGAGCGAGTTGCTCGATATCATCGGCATTGACGGGCCTACGACACCAAGCCGTGCCACGCCCGGATCGTTGCGCGACGGCGCTGCCCAATGGCCCGAGAACACGTCCGGCGGGACGCGGCGCAACGACAGGGTCGATGCGATCGCCCGACTCGGTCGCCGCGACTGGAAGAAGGGCAGCGGGTAGCGTCGGCGCTCGCTCGCGGAGAACGTAATGTCTCGATTCAAGACGCTCACGGCTAACTGCTTGTGGGCACGACGCACCGAATCGCAGGCAGTCGAAGTGCCATCCGCGTGGACGTGCTGAACCGCTTGGCGGACATCAAACGCCCGCAATCCGTTCGCACCGCCTGAAATCACAATCATGAGCGTTACCTCGTCCTCTCGCCCGATTAACGTAACAACACCGTCAGGATGTTATTAATAGCAGAGCTACTGGCGGAATTAGAAATTCATGCTTTACTGGTGAGTCTCTCAGCGAGTAGCCTCGATCTCTGATTGGACTAGAGATATTGAGTGGTAGCAGATATTCAAGGGGAGGCAATGCCATTTTAATGATTAAAATGGTTATTTGCGAAATGACAAAATTTGCGATTTCGTTGATCTGCGGCCTTTCTATTCTAATCGAGTCCCGAAGCGGAGTAAAACGGCTTGCTTCCGCCGGAGCGGAGCCCAATCACCATGTTTCGTGACATTCACCAATGTCTGTAGGCGAAGGCTTTTCGTCGATCGCTCTTGAACAAGTCACGATGACGGAGTATGCGGGGATGGAGAATTTCTTTATACTGTTGAATCTATGGAAAAGCAGGGGAATCAGCCTGCTATACGCAGGTAAACTGATTCGCCGGATTTTTTCGGTGAAAAAACGACCCGAAATGGATGCCGGAGTCGAGCGGGAATTGGTCAGCGTAGAGGAGTCGGCTTCAAATTCACGCCGTTCTTCATTGCGCGTGCGTGGGCGCGCACTAGTCTGGTTGATATGTGCAGTATTCTATATTGTCATCACTGCTGCATTGGTCATTGGCTATGTGGCGATTGTGACGATGCCGAAATTGCCATCGATCGCGATACTCAGCGATTTTCACCCAATCGTGCCGCTTCGTATTTATACTGCGGACAACGATCTGATTGCGCAGTATGGAATTGAGCGGCGGATTCCACTAGATTATGAAGAAATTCCAGAAATCGTAAAGAAGGCCGTTTTGGCGACAGAGGACGCACGTTTTTACGAACACCACGGTGTGGATTTTCGTGGATTGGTGCGAGCGACGCTGGCAAATATAATCCATGGTGGAAAGGGCCAAGGTGCCAGTACAATAACCATGCAGCTGGCACGAAATTTCTTCCTATCGAGAGAGAAATCATACCTGAGAAAGATTTCGGAAATCTTGCTTGCGATGCGGATCGAGACCAGGTTATCGAAGCAACAGATTTTGACGCTGTATGTCAATCAGATTTTTCTTGGGGAGCGCGCTTACGGATTCGGTGCCGCGGCAAGAATGTATTTCGGTAAGAATCTTGCCGATCTCTCTGTCGCACAGGTTGCACTGCTTGCGGGCTTGCCGAAGGCGCCCTCTGGATTCAACCCAATCGAGAATCCGGCGCGGGCACGCGGTCGCCAGCTTTACATTCTCGGCCGAATGCATCAGCTTGGGTATCTCAATGATGATCAGTATCGCGCCGCATTGGCCGAGCCGACATATACCAGGCCCGCGCAACGCAATGAGTTGGCCTTTGCCGAAGATGTCGGTGAGATGGTTCGCAAAGCGATGTATGCGCGATATGGTGAAGCCGCGTATGAACGTGGCTTTCAAGTGTGGACGACGATACGGTCTGCCGATCAGCGGAAGGCATATGCTGCCGTCCGCAAGGGTGTGGCCGACTTCGAGCATCGGCACCGTTATGAGGGTCCGGAAGCGGACGTATCTGAAGAGATCGCCGGGCTCGATTCCATGGAACAACGAAACGCATTACTGAACGCATTGAAGCGGCGTCCGTCGATCGCTGGTCTGTCAGCTGCCGCAGTGGTATCCGCTAATGAACGGACTGTCGTCGTGCTGACACTCAGCGGGGAGCTTTTGTCGCTGGGCGGGCCATCTCTGAGCTTCGCACGATCGCGTACCCCGTCACGATCGGTAGTCGCAGCTGGTTTGCACCCCGGTGCGATCGTACGCCTTCGAGCCGACGAAGGAGGAATATGGACCATCGATCAATTGCCATCTATTCAAGGGGCGCTTGTTGCCCTGACGCCGCAGGACGGTGCAATCCGCGCGCTTGTGGGCGGAAACGGTTATGGTTCGTTCAATCACGTCACGCAAGCATGGCGTCAGCCTGGATCCACTTTCAAGCCATTTATATACTCGGCTGCGCTAGATAAAGGATATGCCCCATCGACCATTGTCGATGACGCACCATTCGAACGCATCGATGCCAATCACCGTGTATGGCGACCAAGGGAAGTCGGGAAACTTCTCGGTCCAATTGCGCTGCGTGAGGCGCTGACAAAATCGAAGAACCTCGCCTCGGTGCGTGTGCTGGATGCCATCGGTCCGGATTATGCAAAGGCCTTTTCCGTCGAGCGATTCGGTTTCGGCTCGGACAAGATTGTCGCGAACTTGCCCATGGCACTTGGTGCTGGTTCGGTTACCCCATTGCAAATGGCTAGTGCCTACGCGGTTTTTGCAAACGGTGGATATCGTGTGGAGCCGTATTTGATTGTACGCATTACCGACGCGTGCGGCGGGCTCATTTTCACGGCACATCCGCTCGTGGTCGGGCGCACTGCGCCTCGCATGCTTTCTGAGCCCAACAGCTTCATCATGACGAGATTGTTGCAATCGGTGGCGCAGCATGGCACGGCCGCGGCAACCAATGTGCTGCGTCGCGCGGATATTGCCGGCAAAACTGGCACGACGAACGACTTTCGAGATGGCTGGTTTGCTGGTTACCAGCATGAGCTTGTTGCCGTTGCCTGGATGGGATTCGACGCGCCGCGGACGTTGGGAGCAGGCGAGTGGGGCGCGCGGACAGCGTTACCAATCTGGCTTGATTACATGCGCGGTGCGCTCGAAGGTGTTCCTATCCATGAGGATGCTTTACCAAGTGGGGTATCGCTTATCGACGGCGAGTTATTCGAAAGCGATCATGTGCCCGGTCATGGATTCATTCCAAAGATTGGCGTCAGTGCGTCGCGCGATGCGTTTGGCCGCGGCAACGATGACGTGCTAGGCGACGGGGCAGATCCACCAACCGCTGGATCGCCGGTACCGATCGTAGGTGAGGGCGAGAAGCAGCATATTCTCCAGTATTTCGAAACGCCCTAATCACGGCGCCTTGGGTCAAAAGCTACACGAGCCATTTCGGGTCGTGAAGTAGCCGTTCTTTTCACAAGCCCACGGACAATCTGCTTTGCCATGAACATTCTGCGATCTTTTATACTTGCTGTTGTTGCCTCCGAGCCTCTTACAAACGGCATCTGCCGGCCGAACTCACTACCTTCTGGGGTACCAGCCGGAAAGAGGCAAACAGGTTCAATGATGCGCCTTCTGGTCCTCCCTATTTCAAGGCGCTTGCTTCAATCGGCGCAACTTGGGGTTCTCCTGATGTTCAGCAAATGGAAGCGTGACGGTCGCGATTTTCTCATAGGTAACGCAGGTCACTATGGCCCCGGTGATCCGGATCGACGCGATCCAGTTGGCTATCGATCCGCCGGACATGCGCGCCGGCTTCGACATGGCACTTGCCCGCGTGGTCAAGATGTTCGACGCCGCGCAACTGCACCACGCCTATCTGTTTGCCAACCGCCGCGCCAATCGAATGAAGGTGCTCGTTCATGACGGGATCGGCATCTGGTTCGCAGCGCGACGCCTAAATCAAGGACAGTCCAACAACGGGAAATCGCAAAAGGAGGCATCAGTATGGTCGAACGAACAATTCCGGTGGCGACAGCCACCCACCTGGGACTCATAGCAAAAGGAACCACAATGGCAAGTCCAACAACGACAAAACAAGGAGCATCGGTGAAAGAGCAGCGCCCCCTGCTCATCAAGGGCGGTACAGTGGTGACGCTCGACAGCGCGGGCGTACTCCGAAATGCGGACGTACTCATCGGCCGTGGCTCGATTGTGGATATCGGCAAGGACCTTGCAGTCGATGGCGCGGACATCATCGATGCTCGGAACATGATCGTGATGCCGGGTTTCGTTGATGCACATCGCCATTGCTGGCAGGGGACGATTCGCAATATCGCCGTCGACACTGATCTCAATGGCTATTTTGGCCAAGTACTGGCTCGTCTCGCGCCGCGCTATCGTCCTGAGGATGTCTATGCCGGGACGATATCAAACGACGCGGAGGCACTCGATGCGGGGGTGACGACAGTATACGACTGGGCACATATCATGAATAGTCCGGCGCACGCCGACGAAGCCGTGCGCGCGCATCGCGAAAGCGGCATTCGCGCGGTATTCGGCTATGGGTTTCCCAACGTCTCGCCGGAATGGTCGTTCGAAAGTCACAAAGCTTTGCGGCGCGAGGACGTCATGCGTGTTCGCGAAACCTACTTTGCGAGCGACGACGGTGTGCTCACAATGGGTTTGGCCTTGCGTGGTCCCGAGCACATGTCGACCTTCGATGTGACGCGCAGCGACTGGGCGCTCGCGCGGGAACTCGAACTGCCTGTGTCCGTGCATGTCGGTACCGGTCAGGGAGGCATAAAGTATCAAGCGATACGCCGAATGGACGCCGCCGGGCTACTCTTCGAGGGCGCAAATTACGTTCACTGCGTAACCCTCAGCGCGGAGGACCGGCACCGTATTAGAGACAGCGGTGGACATTGCATCTCGACGCCCGCGGTCGAGATGGTCATGGATTTCGGCATTCCGGCCATCAACCAAACGCTGGCCGCCGGCATGCGGCCGGGATTGGGCAGCGACGTGGTGACCACCACGGGCGGTGACATGTTCACGCAGATGCGCGCCGCTCACCAGATTGCACGCATGCAAGCGCACCTAGAGCGTGATGAGAAATATGTGCCCATTACCGCAGCCGACGTGCTTCGCTTCGCGACCATCGACGGCGCTCGCGCAATCGGGCTCGACAGCAAGATCGGAAGTCTGAAAGCCGGCAAGCGTGCGGACCTCGTACTGTTACGCACGGATCGGTTGGCGTTCTCGCCAATGAATGATCCTATCGGCGCCGTCGTTTCCACGGCCACGGCTGCCGACGTCGATACCGTGATTGTGGACGGCACTATCAAGAAACTCGCAGGGAAGCTCGTCGGAATCGACCCTTTGACCGTAGCAGCCATGGCGGCGGCGTCCGGCCAATACCTCTCCGCACACATGGAACAAGGGTGACCTGAAGTCTGAATTCGTGGAGGTCAACGGGGTAAGCAGCGCATGAGCATGCCCGGTACCAGCGCCGGGCACTTGGCATGGCCGTTTGAGCATCCACGAGTCTTTGTCGTCGACAAGGAGCCGCGTCACGCTGATACGGCATGCTTTCGCACAACGGAATTCCGGCTCCGCGGTAGTATGCCGCGGCGCCGATTCGGGATTTGTCAGCCGGATTTTGCACGGCGTTTCTGAACTAGGTGCCAGTGGCGCGACGCGTTCGATCCCAATCAAAAGCCAGAGCGTTATCAGCACCATGAGTAGCCAGTTCGGACCTCCAGTCGTTACATAGAATGCGACCGGCATGATCGTTACCGCGAGCGCGCGGACGAGTGATTCGGCGTTGAGGGCGGAGGCAATCCGGCGGCTCGCGGCTGCATGAATGGCGTTTGCCTGATCCAGTCAAGCGGCAGTCAGCTCGTCTATCGAGACGAAAACGGATTGCGAGGCGGATTGCTTGAGAGGCGAGGCCGGGTGCGCGACGGCGGGATGAGAGAGAACTCTCGGAGATATCCTTTCGATCTGGACGTGATAGCGTCAACACCGCATGAAGAGTAGGTAAAATCTGGGAGTGCAGCCTGGGGCAGCGCCGGTCCCACAAAAGTGCCGTCATCTAAAGGAGAATGAAATGAACGCGTCCCACCCACGCACGTGAGAGCAAAGAGGGGTGGATCCTCACGGGCCAACGGCATCGATGTGCCCAGGAGGAAAATGCACGCATTTCGCGGCGATCGGAGGACCCACGATGAACAGTTTGGCCGCAGGCGTAGACATCGCCAAGCAGGTTTTTCCGGTACATTACGTTGATCGGGAAACCGGTGAGATCGTGAACAAACTGATTAGATAGCCGAAGTTTCCGGCTCACTTCGCGAACAGTGCCCCCTGTCTGGTTGGGATGGAAGCGTGCAGTGGTGCACATCATTGGGCCCGGCAACTGACAAGGCTAGGTCATGAGGTGAAATTGATGCTGGCTTAGTTCGTGAAGGCATCCAACGTCCGCAACAAGAACGATGCCGCCGGCGCCCGGGCAATCAGGCTGGCTGTCCCGCAGCTTGGCAAGCCGGTGGCTGTGAAGACGGAAATACAATGGGCGATGCCGGCATTGCACCGGCTGCGTGAACAGTTGGTGAAATTCCGCACGATGCAAATCAATGGGCTGCGCGGGCTACTGACGGAATACGGCGAGGTAATGAGTAAAGGCTGGGCAAAGCGAGATCAAGAGATACCGGCCGCACTTGGCAGAATCGCGGGATGCCTGCCCTCAGCGTTGATCGATACATTGCGCGAGCAATGGAATGGTCTGGCGAGACTGGACGAGCAGGTTGTCGAAATTGAGCGGCGTATGCGCGACTGGAAGAAGGAAGGCAAGGTGGCGAAGGCAATTTGCCAGATTCCCGGCGTGGGCGGGCCTCGTGCCCAAGCGGACCGGTTCGGGCGGCAAGGCGGTCCTGCATGGAATCAGTAAGAGAGACGGCACGTACTTGCGCACGCTACTCATTGACGGCGCTCGAGCGGTGTTGCGCACTCGAAGACTCCTAGCCCGTGGGTTGAGCAGATGAAGAAGCGGCGACCTACGAATGTGGTGAAAGTCGCGCTAACCAGCAAGATGGCACGGACGATCTGGGCGGTGCTCGCCCACGGCAGACCGTACCGGAACGACTATGTGAGCGTGAAGCTGGCTTGAGCGGCTCGCGCGAGGTAGAACGATCAACTTTTATTACAGGGTGAACGTCGAAAGGTTGCGTAGCAATCGCGTGTGATGACAAACCAGGTAGGACCGGGACTCGCTAAATCTGAATGGAGTGAGGAGCCTCGAGCTCTTTAGGAGAATGAGGTGCGAGTCAGCGAATTTCATAGGGGTCCGCAGCGGCGGTGTCGGCTGCATAAAGGCCGGATATAGAGCTGCAGCCCATCCTGTCTGTCGGAACACAAGAAAGTTGTTGCAAACGGGACGCGTTCATATAGAACTCCATGAGAGTCGTCATCGTAGACGACCATCCGACTGTCCAGCTCGCCCTGACCAGCATACTGGAGCGGAACGTCAACCTGAAAGTGGTCGGTACAGCGAGCGACGGCGGAGAGGGCTTGAGGCTTTGCCGCGAATTGAAACCGGAGCTGCTGATCGTCGATATCGATCTCGACGGCATGGACGGCATCGATCTGATTCAGCGGGTTCGCATCAAGGATGCGACCGTCAAGATTCTGGCCTTCTCCGGGTATTCGGCGGAACTGTTCGCGTTGCGCTGCCGCGCCGCCGGCGCGAACGGGTACGTCAGCAAGAGCGAGGATGTGACGCATGTGCTCAGTGCGGTAAATGCCGTGCTTGCCGGATTCCATTGCTTTCCGCTGGATGTCAACGCCATGGCATCGGGAAGCGGGCCCCACGCAGCGTTCGCCATGCTGTCCGAGCGTGAGCTGACGGTGCTGCGCTACCTTGCCAAAGGGTTGAGCAACAAGGAAATCGGCGATGCGCTTTCACTCAGCAACAAGACAATCAGCACGCACAAGGCCAATATCCTGGCGAAGCTGGGCTTCACGAACGTCGTCGACCTCGCCGCGTTCGCAAAGGCTCACCACCTCATCTGATGGATTGTCATGAGCCGTCGTTACGCTCGCGCGCATGTTTTCGCGTTGATTGTCATGCTGACCCTGTGTCAGGCGATCTTTGCGGCGCAGACCACCTCGATATGCCTTGTAACACGCTGGACAGGGGACGTGTCGAAGCTGAAATTGTCCGCGGCACAGCATGCATGGTTGGCGGCGCACCAGGGAGTCGTGCGGGTCGGCGTATTGAGAGACGAGGTGGTCCCGCTGGATATTGTCGATGCGGCGGGAAATTACGAGGGAATTTCGGCGGAGTATCTGGGCATTCTCGGGATGACCCTGAAGGTGCGGTTCGAAATCGTCGCTTTCCGAGACAGGACCGCTTTGATGGACGCGCTGGCGGCGGGAACCGTCGATCTCGTGACCGGTGCGCAGCGTGCTAGCGGTCGCGCAGACGTCATATTTAGCAAGCCGTATTTCGGCAACAGGGCCGTCATCGCTACCCGGATCGACGATCCCGGGTTTTCGATCCGGCCGTCGACCGACGGCCGTGTGCTTGCCTATGTGCAGGGCACCGTAGCCAAGTCGAAGCTCCAGAAGTCGTATCCCGACATGCGCCTCCTGGCGGTGCCATCGCTGTCCGCCGCGCTGTACGCCGTTGCATTCGGGCAAGCGGAGGCATGCGTGGGGAATTCAGCGGCGCTCAATGATCTCATCGAGTGGCACCAGGTGCTGAACGTAAGCGTAACCGACGTTGCCCGTTTCGCCGCCGAGGATTTCCGCTTCGCCACCTCCACGCAGAATCAACCCCTGATGCAGATGGTGGAATCGGTGCTGACGCGGATTCGTGATGGCGACAGGGACATGATCCTGGCACTGTGGGAAGGATTCGGCACGCATTACACGTTCGGCAGCGATGTGTCTCTCAGCAAGGCTGAGCGCGAATGGATCGCGCGTCATCCCGTCATTAAGTACGCTGCGCTGCAGGATTTTTCTCCATTCATCATGGCGAACGAGGACGGCACGGCTATGGGCCTGGCCGTCGACCTGCTCAATGCGATCGGGAAGCAAACGGGGTTAAGATTCGAGCCGGCCGCGGTTGACGTCGCGAGCGTGCGCGACAGTGCCGCCGATTTGATTGTCGCAGCCTCGCCCTCCGATCCGACGCTCGCGAACTGGATATTCACCTCCCATTATTCGGATACGCCCGAGGCGATCGTTGCGCGGACGGAGCGCAGCTTCGATGGAATGGATGCGCTTCGCGGGAAAAGAGTAGTCGTCGGGCCGAGCTTGTGGACAGACCGTGCCGCGCTGAACAAGGCGGGCGCGACAATCCTGACTGCCAACAGCGTCTGGTCGGCCTCTGATTTGCTGACGACGAGAGTGGCCGACGCCTGGATCACGAACGCCACGACAGCCAATTACATCACGCAATTCGATGACAGGCTTGCAATCGTCGGCGCGACAGGGAGCGCGGCGACTCGGATCGCATTTGCCGTCCGTCCCGAGAACGCCATGCTGGCGAATATTCTCAACAACGGGCTTGCTGCGATTTCGGCTTCACGCATGCACGGTCTGCGGGATAGGTGGCAGTTTTCCCGGCAGGTTCGAACCTCATGGGATCGGCAGCGACTGCGAATCCTGACGATTGTGCTCGGCACACTGCTGATGATCGTGCTGTTTCTCGTATGGAACTATCTGCTGCGCAAGGAGATTCACCTGCGCAAGCGCGCCGAAGGAGATCTTGCGGCGGCAATCGAAGTTGCGGAGGACGCGAACAGGGCCAAGTCGACCTTTCTCGCGACGATGAGCCACGAGATACGTACGCCGATGAATGCGGTGCTCGGTGTACTCGAATTGTTGAAGCAGTCGCGAGGCACCATCGAGTCGCAATCGGCGTCGATCGATGCCGCTTATGATTCCGCACACGCGCTGCTGTCGCTGATCGAGGACATACTTGACCTATCGAAGATCGAGTCCGGCAAGCTGGAATTGACTCCCGAACCCATCGATTGTGACTCGCTCGTTCGCAGTGTCGCCAAGGTCTTCGAGGGGTTGGCGCGTCAACGCCACCTTCTCTTCTCCGTGAATATCGATAATCCTTGCCGGCTCGGTGCGACGATCGATCCGATTCGTCTACGGCAGATCTTGAGCAATCTGCTATCCAATGCGGTCAAGTTCACGCACACCGGAGGCGTGTCGCTCGAAGCGATGCTCCGGGCCGATGCACAAGACCAAGTCCACATTGAACTTCGGATTAAGGATACGGGCATCGGCATCGCGGCCGGAGAGCAGGAGAAGCTGTTTCAACCGTTCGTGCAGGCGGATCGTACGATCGGCGCCAAGTTCGGCGGCAGCGGTCTCGGGCTGGCTATCTGCCGGAGGCTCGTCGAGCTAATGGGCGGGGCGCTGACGCTGAAGAGCACCCCGGGTGTGGGTACGACCGTAGAGATTAGGCTGAGCGCGCCTGCGGCTGCGCTGATCAATGCCGGCGATTTGCGCCTGGGGCCGATCGATGTCTGGCGCGGAAAGTTCCGGTCGTATTCGGCACTGGTTGTCGACGATCATCCGGCGAACCGGCTCGTGCAGTCCCTCCAACTGCAGTATCTGGGCTTCACTGTCACGTCCGTGCAAGACGGCATCGAGGCGCTCGACTGCATGGCATCGACGCCGTTCGACGTCGTGATCACGGATTTTTTCATGCCCGGCATGACCGGCTACGAGTTGGCGCATCAAATTCGCGCGCGCGACGCTGCGTCGGGTCAGCGCGTCGTCCTGATCGGCTGCACGGCAAACGCACAGCAAGAAACACTGCGTCGCGGGCTCAATGCGGGCATGGACTTCTGTGTGACGAAGCCACTTGGGCTTGCAGCACTGGCGAGCCGTCTGTCGGATTGGCTTTGCGAGCGGGAAACCGACATGCAGGTGCGGCCGCCGTTCGCGTTACCCAGTGCGGACATGCCCAGCGAAGAATGGATCGATCCCGCAGCCGTTGGACGAATCGTTGCGGGCGACGCGAAGCTCGAAGCCAATCTGCTTGATACGCTGGTCGCGACCAATCGCGACACACTGTTCAAGATGCGACGCATGGTCACCAACGATGACCGCGCGGGCTTTTGTGCAGCGTTGCATCGTATTCGCAGCGGTATTCGGTTGATCGGCGCCCGAATGGTCGTCCGCGCTTGCGAATACGCGGAACGGCAAGCGACGCAGACCGATGTGCCATTGCGCGAACTGCTGCCCACGATCGAAGCCGATCTCGGTAGGCTCGACGAGATACTGACGAGGCGGATTGTCGCGCTCCGCGGCGACAACAGGGGCGCGACGTGTCCGGACGGGTTGCAAGCCTGACGGCGTGCGACTTTTGCAATACCCGCAATCACGCTCAAGGCCGGAGCTCTCGCGGGCGTGAGATTTCCTCGCCACCGGGCCGATACGCGGTAACTGCGGCGTGAGGCTAGCCCAATTTCCGTCCCGGTCTTAATTGGAAAATTCCGACTCTTCGGGGTGGGCCGAATCGGCCCGATCGGTGCACTGGCGGGCGAATTCTGCCGGTGTTATCCACTGCAGCGCAGAGTGAGGGTGCGCCTCGTTATAGTACTCGCGCCAGACCTCGATTTTGCGTCTGGAGTCTTCAAGCGACAAGAATCAATGTGCATTGAGGCATTCCTCCCGAAAGCGTCCGTTGAAGGATTCATTCTTCGCGTTGTCGGTCGGCTTGCCAGGGCGCGAGAAGTCAATCTCCACGCCGTTCTCGTACGCCCATTTGTCGAGCGCCTTCGAAATGAACTCGCTGCCATAGTACATGCAGAATGTCAGTCATCAAGGGTAACGGGCATCCTTTGGATTGCCCGCTCATCGCCCGCCGGAGGAAACCGAAATGGCCGACTTGCCCGAAGGTGCGCTGCCCTTGAACCTAGTGGCGATCGACATCGCCCGTTATTCGAATGCTGTGTTGATTGAGTCGTCGGACGGGAAGCGTCAGCGCTTCCGGATGACCGACAACGCTTCTGATTTTGACCGGCTGTTGAGTTACCTTCAAGCGCTACCCGGCAATTGCCGAGTTGCGCTTGAATCGACCGGCGACTACCATCGCCCGCTGGCTCACCGTCTGCTCACGGCCGGGCACGAGGTGGTCAGCATCAATTTCGTGGCACAGGCTCGCCATCTGCCAAAAGTTAGGACTACATTTGACACAATTGTATCTCTGGTGGGACAGGCTGTAGCTGCCTTTAACCGCTGCCTGCGCTATCTGCGGCAGAGCGCTCATATGTATTGGTATTGTTCGCAGAATGCTGGTGGCTTATAGGAGGACGTCGCCAGCGGTGTGTCGCTGCCGACAACTCTGGGGGGCGGAAATTTGCTCGGAGACCCTTTGCCGGCGGTGCCTCCGGTCGGTATTTGATTCCCGACGGAGCATTTATGGGCAGGATCGTCGGTAGGAAGCCGTCTGGGATCGACTGGGTCTTACCTTGCGGACCTGCGAGCGGTAGTTGTCGTCTGCTGCCTAACGGCGCTGGAAACGGCTCGACGCCGCGCGCGATCTCCGGTGAGGGGCGGTGGTGCTGCCACATAACGCAGCGTTTGAGTTGGTGCATTGAGGGAATGCAATTAATTCCTATTGACGAATAATTTAAATTTTAAATGATCGTTTACCACTATTTGGGAAATAGAGTGCAAATTCTAGACTTTGGAAACGTCCTTCCTCGTGCCTGAGCGCGGACGATTTTGTACCCCGGCCGTGGTCCCTCTGCGGTCGGTTTTTTTTGCATATCGGGCCGGCGTGAGCGGAGGGACTACAACGGCATGACTCATGTGAGGGGGCGCGGTACGGGGCGCGCAGCGTATGCTCACAATAAACCACGTGGCTTGCGTAAGGTCACTGGCCGTACGAAGCCTCCGGAGGCAGCGACCCGCCACGGCAACACGGCCTCATAGTAGTCGGCGCTGTGTGCGAGCGGAGGTGCCTTGAACAACACGACGAGATAGGCGTACGGTTCGACTTTACGCGTTTCGATCCGCGAATATAGGTTGGCTGCTGCATTCGCTCCAGCAACCGTGTCATAGAAGAGCTAGTTTTTCTGCCAACCGAAAATGGCTAGATTGCATGCTCACAAGCATTGTTCGATATCGGCCGGGCACCGTTCTCGCCGTAGCGAATGTGCTTCGGCCATTGGTCCTGCGGGTAGTGCAGTGCTTTTCCGAAGGCACTTTGCGGCAACGCGGGGTGCAACTGCCGCAGGAATAGCCCATCGACATGCTCGAGGATCACGCGACTCTCGCGCTGTCGCACGAGCAACCGATTCGGTGGCGCCATGTCCTGTGCAGCAAGATTCGATCGCAAAGAGCTACCCGATCAATCCAATGATTTCGCTGACTGGGTTATCGCTTCTGCCTCGATCATGTCGCGTCGCGCATGCGCGCAGCATCCTGGTTGCACCAGTTTCCCGCGGTCCGTCATACATCTCAAGAATCACATCCGCAGGTGATGGCGGCGAAAGGACCGTACTAGGCGGCGATTACACAGTTACGACCACGACGCTTCGCGCGATAAAGGCGCTGGTCGGCCGCCCGCAGGAGCGCGTCAATCGTGTGGCCATCCTTCCCGAATTGCGATATCCCGATACTCACCGTAATTGAGACACTACGTCCGATCTCACGGGCGAACGGGGTACTGGCGATTGCCGACCGGATGCGCTCCCCGACCGCGAGCGCGGCGTCGGGATCGGCTCGCGGCAGCAACACCATGAACTCCTCCCCGCCGACCCGAGCGACGTCATCGTACGGCCGGATCGCGTCGAGGCAGGTCTGCACGAACCCTTGCAGAACCCTGTCTCCGACCTGATGTCCATAGCAGTCATTGATCCACTTGAAATTGTCAAGATCAAGCGCTAACAGGGAAAATGGAGCGCTGTCTCGCTTCGCACGGGCGATTTCTGCTTCGACGCATTCGATGAATTTACGCCGGTTCGAGACACCTGTAAGCGGATCGGTAGCGGCCAGATGTTCGAGTGTTTGATTGGTGCGCTGCAGTTCCTGCAGCGCGCTTTCGGTGCGCGCCATGGCCTCGGCAAGACGCGCCATCAACTCTTCCTGGCTGTAGATCGTTTCGAATGAACGTGTCGTGAGAAAGGCCTGGACTACCCCGTAGCTCAGCAGGAAGAACCCGCCTGCGAAGATCGCGTGTGCGAGCCACCACATGTGATTCCAGGGGCGTCCGAGGATGAAGGCGAGCGACGCGAGCGCGAACGCCGTAACCGAGATCCCATAGATCAGCATCAACGGGGAGCGAATCCGCCGCAACATCAGGGTGGCAACGTTCAACGACGAAAGGACGAGCGCTCCGCCTTCCATCGAGAGGCGCACACCGGCGGCTCCCGCGACGGAGGAGTTCGCAAGGACCGCGACCAGCACGTCGACGACGAGAAAGGCCGCAACCCAAGCCAGCCACTGCCGGGTATCGACGCGTTTGCTGGTGGGGTCCGGCGGTTGCCTGTATGACAGCAGCCCGATCAGTAGCAGGACGGACATGACCAGCCGCGACGCCGGTCCATAGAGCAGGAATAGCCAGATGTTGTGGTGTGCGAACCCGGTGAAGGCGCCGTGTAGTGCGTATATCACCGCGAACCCGAAGAAGCCCAGCGTCATCCAGCGCAGCAACGGTTCGCCGGAGGAACGGTAGCACCGCCACGTCACATACGTGACAAAGAGACCCTCCAGCGTCGCCGCAGCAATCGCCATTTCATGGAATGCGTGATTTTCAAAGTTGAGAGAGGGATCCTGGAAGAAAAACACGTAGCCAATGAGGCAGGCCGGGGTGAGGGCGAAGGCCACGAGGAGGAGGCGCGCGTAAGTCTGCGCTATCAGCCGGACGACCACGTTCGGGTCACCTACCGGCATGGACACGTTCATATTCATAGCTTGCTCCCTTCGCCCCGTTCGTTATGCCGGACGGTGGCATTCCCGCCCGGCGATGGTGGATGCCCAGAATCCCGAAGCCGCAAGCAGACGATGGATCGCACCAAATACGTCGGCCATGTCAACAGGCTTGCGAAGATATATTCGTATCGCACGCAGTCCCGACCTCATAGCCTGCCGACGTACAACAGCACTTCCGTGCTGCCAGTGCCTCCTGCTCGTCCTCAACCAGTCGTACCGTCGTCACAATCGTTCCCCAAATTGCCTGCCTCGATCCCGTTCTGTTACCGTCGGGACGCCCGATGTTTGAGGCCGATGCGGTGTCGCACGATCCGTGCAGTCGTCCTCTGATAATGTCAGCTCTCGATCCTGGCGGTCAGGACGCCACCGTTTGCGATATCGCAAGGGTTCGTGAATGGCGGTACATCCGGTCAAATTCGAGAATCCTGGCTGGCCGCTGAAACAGAAAACCTTGCGCGAATCTGACGCCGATCTCCTTCAACGCCTCGCGCTGCTCGACTTCTTCGACGCCTTCTGCCACCACGGCTAGGCCTAGCTTGTTCGCGAGATAGACGATGCCTTCAACGAGCTGACGGGAGTGGCTTGCGGCACCGGCGGTGAATTGCTGGTCGATCTTGATGTAGTCGAACGCGAAGTGTTGCAACAGCGCGAGGTTGCTGTTGTCGGTTCCGAAGTCGTCGACGGCGAACTTTACGCCGAGCGCCTTAAGGCTCATAAGGTTGTCGCGGCTTGCGGCAAAAACCTCCAGCAATCCGCGCTCGGTGATTTCAAGAACGACCTCGAAGCGGGTAGGACTTCGCTGCAGGGTGGAACGGATGTCATGCGGAAAACAGTGCATTTCGATGTGTTTCGGTGCGAGGTTGACGTTCACCCGGAAACCGTCAGGAAAGGTGCAGGCCTCCAGCTCAGCGAGCGCCGTGGCCAGCACGGACTCCGTTAAAGGAGCAATCACGGACGTTGTTTCTATCTCGTTAATGAATTTCCCCGGCATCACCAGACCGAGACGCGGGTGTTTCCAGCGCAACAGCGCCTCGGCGCCGACCCAGCGCTCGGTTTGCACGTCGACGATCGCTTGGTATTCGACGTAAAACTCATTGCGCCGGAAACCCTCTCGGACCTGTCTTACTAGTCGCTGGCGGGGCGTAAACCCGGCGATGTAGCCGGCGAGCAGTGCCGCGAGCAGGGAGAGTCCGACGAACAGGGCAACAATTTCGGTCGTGATCAGGTCGGCGCGCAGTCTGTCTGCGTCGCGCTCCACCTGAACGAGGATTTCGCCCGTGCCGGGGGCGTGGGCAGCGATTCTATAGAAGCGTCCGTCGCTGGCGAGGGTGCTACCAGATCCGTCAGAGACCGACGCGCTTTTGGCGCCCGACGCTTTTGCCCGTTCAAGGATGTCCACGACGTATGCACCTTCGACGATGTACAGGATCCCATGGCGGTGGTCGACCGGAGCATAGATCGCTATAACAGGCACGTCCGGCACCTGTGGGGTTCCACCGAGGAGGGCGATTTGCAGGGTATCTCCCGATGGGGCGAGGTACGTGCTGAGCGGGATGGACACCGATCCGAGCACGATTGAACAGTACACGTTCCCGTCCTGTGCCAGCATGGCGGTCCGGCGATATGGGATGAACACGTCTTTGAGCGCGAGGCTCGCCTGGATCTCAGGGCAGGGCCGCCCCGCAAGATTCGCGAGTTTGCGTTCGCCAGAGCGGGTTTCCGCAACGATTCGGTTGATCGAGTCGTGAATGTCCGTGGCAACGGCCATTTGCTGGAAGTTCGCGCGTTCGGACGCGATGTGATATCCCGCCGTCAGTACCAGCAGGGGCACAGCAACGGACACCGCGATTCCAAGCACTGCGCGCCGGCGCGACGCGACGCTTTCCCGCCACTGGGCGATTGCTGGCATTCGCTCCCCCTTCGGGCTTTACCGTGCCTTGGCCTGAGCGTCGCACGCCAGGCGGCAATGATTATCCTCCGGTAAAACGGCGCTTAAAAGCAATTAAATGATTTATAGCACGGAATTGGTTTTTGCCGGGCCTGCCATGCATAGGTGGCGCCACGTCGGTGGTGCGCGTTGCGTTAGAAGGACTTGTGCAACAACAGAGTGCGAAACGGCGGATGTGTAAATAATCCGGGCGATTATTCCTGCAAGAACTTCACGCCAGAGTTCCGAGTGCCGCCCGGTTTCGGCTGGACCCCCGCAGGCTGAACGTGAGCCGGATGAGTCGTGCCTGCGGCACAAAAATCAGTCCCGCGCCGCGCATTAAGGATGCTCTAACACAATGAGTTTTGGCGCAGTCGCCAGCAGACAATGCAGGCATCAATCACGTCAAAACAATTGATATGAATAAATATTTGTGCGGAGCCGCATATGCGCTAATCTCCGTTAAAGAGCAGGACTTTTCCGTTGAACGATCCGGCTCTTCCGAGGGGGCGGCACACGCCATGTGCGATGGAGTGCCAGCGGCCCGTCATGACCACTTAGCACACCTAAATAGCGGGGGTATTACCATGACGTTCTTGCATTGCATGACGTCCTCGTCACGTTCCCATTGGGATGGCGGCCGCATCCTGCCAGACAGTAAGGCCACCCGCATCGCGCGGGGCCGTCCGAAACTCTTTGCCGCCGGCGTTGGCCTGCTGGGGACTTTGGCGTTCAATCTGCCGGCCGTCGCCGCCACCGCTACCGCTACGATGACGGTCACCGCGACGGTTGACGCTACCTGCCTGATCACGGCCACCCCGCTGGCCTTCGGCGCCTACGCGGGCACGCAGACGGACGCCACCTCCACCCTCTCGGTCACCTGCAGCAACACTACGCCGTATAACGTCGGCCTCGACGCCGGGCTGGCGACCGGCGCGACGGTGACCAGCCGAGCGATGACCATCACTGGTGCGAGCCTGCTCTACTCGCTGTTCCAGGATGCCGGGCGGACCACCAACTGGGGCAATACCGTCGGCACCGATACCGTGGCCGGCACTGGCACAGGCAGCGCCCAGACACTGACCGTCTATGGCCGGGTAGAGGCGGGGCAGTTTGTCACGCCGGGTGCGTACACCGACACGATCACCGCAACCGTCACCTATTGACCGATGGCGGCAAAACCATATGGGGCGGTCGCGCCCGTTGCGGTTTTCATTGCTCTCCTGTCGGGCGGCGCAGTCAGCGCACAGTCGCTGACGGTGCTGCCCGTCACCATTCAAATGGCACCGGGACGGATGGCCACCGCCCTGACGATCATCAACCAGGGCGAGGGCGAGACCAGCATCCAGGTTCGCGCCTTCGCCTGGAACCAGCCTGATGGCAACGACCAGCTCACCAGTTCCGATGAGGTGCTTGCGAGTCCACCGCTCGCCACGATCGCGCCGGCGGCCCCCCAGATCGTGCGTCTGGTGCTACGTCGGCCGCCGCAGGGACGCGAGGCCGCCTACCGCATCCTGCTCGACCAGATCCCGCCGCCGGCCGCGCCCGGGACCGTGCGCATCGCGCTGCGCCTGTCCATCCCCGTCTTTGCAGAGCCGGCGACCCGGGTGGTCCCACGTGTGCAGTTTCACATCGAGCGCGATGCGAGGCAGGCCTGGCTCGTGGCATTCAATGACGGCGGTCGCCACGACACGATCCGCAACATCGCGCTCACGACCAGCGAGGGAAGCGGGCTGCAGACCGAGGCTAACGTATCGCCATACGTTCTCGCTGGCGCCACCCGCCGTTGGCGCATTGTCGCGCAGACCCGCCTGCCGGTACCGGGTGAAACGGTGCGCCTCACCGCGCACGCGGACACCGGTGTCGTCGACCAGCCGGTTTCTGTTGTTGCGGGTCCCTGATCGCCCGCGCGTGGTGGTCATGCGCCTGTGCCGTGCGACGATCATCGTGCTTGTGCTGACCATCATGCCGCGACTGACCGAAGCCGCCGGGCAGACGCTGCTGCTGGAGGTACAGATCAATGGCAATTCCACCGGCAAGATCGGCGAGTTCACACTGCGCGACGGTGCGCTGCTGGCGCGGCGAGGAGAACTGCATGATCTCGGCTTCCGGGTGCCCGACGCGCTCGTCTCCGGGCCTGACGGTCTGATCGCCTTGTCCGACCTGCCGGGATTGACCTGGCGTCTCGTTCAGACGAGCCAGACGCTATACGTCACCGCTGCCAATGAACGCCTGCTGCCGGCGCTACTGCAACCAGATGGGAACTCCGGCAGCGGTGCCGTCGAGAGCGGCACGGGTGCAACGCTCAACTATGACATCACTGGCACCGGCACTGGTCGCCAGAATGTCGCCAACGGGCTGTTTGACCTGCGGGCGTTCTCGCACTGGGGGGTCGTCAGCTCGGGACTGCTGACCTATGCCGGTGGTGGTCCGGGCGGCCGCGGTACGGAATCGGCGATACGCCTGGACTCAACCTACACGTTGTCGGATCCCGATACGCTGCGCCGTTATCGCCTGGGCGATTTCATCACGGGCGGCCTGGGCTGGACGCGTCCGATTCGCCTTGGGGGGGCACAGATCACCTCGGACTTCAGCATGCGGCCCGATCTCGTGACCTTTCCGGTGCCTCTGGTGAGCGGCTCGGCCGCCGTCCCTTCCACGGTGGACGTGCTGGCCAACGGTATCAGGCTGTTCTCGCGCCAGGTCGAGGCGGGGCCCTTCGAGATCCCGCAACTGCCAGTGGTGACGGGGGCCGGCACGATTTCGATGACGCTGACCAACGCGCTGGGCCGGCAGGTGGTCGCGACGCTGCCCTTCTATGCCAGCTCGGCGCTGCTTGCTCCGGGTCTGCAGACCTTCTCCGTGCAAGCGGGCGCCGTGCGACGCAACTGGGGCCTGCTAAGCAACGACTACGGCAACTTTGCGGCCACCGCGACCTGGCGTCGCGGCCTGTCCTCGGCGCTGACCGTCGAAGCTAGCGCCGAGGGCACCGCGGGCACGTTCATGGCGGGCAGCGGCCTTGTGGTGAATGTTGGCAATCTCGCGATGCTCAACGTCGCAGCAGCGGCCAGCACTGGCTCCGGGGGCACCGGTACGCAGCTTTCCGTCGGTGTCCAGCGCCTCGGCGCGGTGTTCAGCTTCAGCACCTCTGTATCGGTGGCCGGCCACGATTTCCGGGACATCGCGGCGATGAACGGCGACCCGGTTCCACGGCTGCGGCTCAACGCCAGCGTCGGCCTGTCGCTGGGGCGGTTCGGCTCTGTGGGCGCCGCGTACGCGGGAGTCGACCGTGACACCGCTCCGAGCCCGATCAGGCTGTACGTTCCACCGGGAAGCACGGTAGCCCGGAACGCGTCACTGGGTGGCGCCGTTTATTTCCAGCCGGCACAGCACACGCATATCCTCTCCGCCAGCTATTCGGTCCCGGTGCGCAACATGTCTATCTACGTCACCGGATTTCACGACTTCGCCAGCAACGGTAGCAGCGGGATACTGGCAGGCCTGACCATTCCGCTCGGCTCGCGTAGCTCGGTTAGTGCCAGCGTGGGATCCGGGTCGAGCGGCGGCTACCGGCAGGTGCAGGCGGCGCAGTCACCGGTGACGATCGGCGACTGGGGTTACCAGCTCTACGGCTCCGACGGCAATTCCAGCCACGAGTTCGCCCAGTTGCAATACAAGTCGCCCTGGGCCCTGCTCACGGCCGGAGCTGACCGCATCGACGGGCAGACATCGCTGCGGCTGGAATCCCAGGGCGCGGTCTCGTTCGTAGATGGCGGCCTGTTTGCTTCCAACACGATCGAGGACAGCTTCGCCGTGGTGGACACCGATGGACTGGAACATGTCCGGGTCTTGTACGAGAATCGCGACGCCGGCCGCACCGACTCCGCAGGGCGGCGGCTGGTGCCCGATCTGCGTTCTTTCGATGTCAATCACATCGGCATAGAGCCAACCGATATCCCGCCGGACGCCGCGATTGCCTTCACCACGCGAGAAGTGCGGCCCCAGGACCGCTCCGGCGTCGTGGTCAGGTTTCCGGTGCAGATCAGCCATGGCGCATTGCTGCGGCTGGTCGACGAGGCTGGCACGCCGGTGGCGGTCGGCAGCACCGCCACGCTGCGGGGGACGGGTACCACCGTTCCCGTCGGCTATGACGGCAACGCGTATGTCCTGGACCTCGATGCCCACAACGAACTTGACGTCGAGCGGCTGGACGGGCGGCGCTGCAGTGTCGCCTTCGACTACCGGCCTGTGCCCGGCGATATTCCGACGATCGGGCCGTTGCCTTGCCGGGAGCAGAAGCCGTGACGCGCAGGCTCGCCCTGGCGGCGCTGATACTGCTCGCCCCGGCGGCGGGACAGGCCGCCTGTACCGTGTCCGCCTCGGGCCTCGCGTTCGGCGTGTACAACCCAACCTTCACCACGCCCACCGATAGCACCGCCACGGTGACGCTCAGTTGCAGCGCCGCGTCCGGCACCGGAGCCTACGCTATCGCGCTTGGCACGGGCGGTGGCGGTAGCTATGCCGGGCGCAGGATGAGCAGTGGCAGTTCCAACCTGCCGTACCAGCTCTATTTGGACGCCGCACACAGCCAGATCTGGGGCGACGGTACCGGCGGCAGTTCCATCGTTACCGGCACGGATAACATTCCGCAAGCGGGCGGCGCCTCGACCTACCAAGTGTATGGCCGAATCGTTGCCAGGCAGGCAATCAGCCCCGGCGCCTATACCGACGTCATTGTGGTGACCGTGACGTATTGATTGACGGAACGCTGGACAGGCGTGGTCATTCACGTGATTGCATGGCCTGCTCAGCATTTGAGCAGGGGATGCAGAAGTGATCAAGGTGGACGTGCTGGCCGAGATCAACGGATGTATTTCCGCGAGAGGGTCCCGCTACCCGAGATTGCGCGGCGCAAGGAGCGCGCAGTCAATGCGCGCTTCGAAGCCATGTGCGGCCACTACCTGTTCGAGCCCGAATTCTGCAACCGCACAGCCGGCTGGGAGAAAGGCATCGTCGAGAAGAATGCGCAGGATCGCCGCCGGCAGACCACCGAATCTTTCCACCGTACCCACGGTCACCCCGCAAGGATCCTGCTTGATAAAGCCATTGGAATGCCTTTTTAATCATTATTTCGGTTTGCGAGACGAGCAGGATGCGTTATTCCGCAAAAGTGTTCGCCTGCGCATTGCGTGTCAAGATTATTTATATTGATCGAGGTGTCAATGCGTATATGTCCGCATTAAATGAGACGAATCGCTTCCTAAAATTAGTAGGCTATCCATAATGGACGGATACCGCAGGGATTTTGTATTCGTCGCCAAATTGCACAAGCGTGTCGGTCCATCCGAGTCGAACCGGCTTGATGTGCCCGACCGGCGCTGGGGCGAAACGAGGAGGAACCCGTGACGAATGATTTATTCGCGAGGATCGAGGATGCACATCGCGCGATGCGTCCGCTGGTCGCGGTGACGCCGCTTTTGTACAGCCCAGTGCTGTCGAATTCTACCGGTTGCGAAGTCTATTTGAAGTGCGAGCACCTACAGCGCACGGGATCGTTCAAGTTTCGCGGCGCATGGAACAAGATGCGTTTGCTCGATTCGTTGGCACGTCGCAATGGTGTGTTGACGGTATCGAGCGGAAATCATGGACAGGGCGTTGCCCTCGCCGGCAAACTCGCCGGCGTGCCCGTGACGGTTTATGCGGCCAGCACGGCGTCGCCGCTCAAGCTCGACGCGATCCGGGCATTCGGTGCGAACGTTGTCACGATCGACGACACGGCGCTAGGTGTGGAACTTGAAGCCCGTCGTCAGGCGGAACTCAAGCAGATGACATTCATATCGCCGTACAACGATATCGATGTCATCGCCGGGCAGGGAACGATCGGTCTCGAACTCGATGAGCAGGCCCGTGAGTCCGGTATCGATCTATCCGTTGTTTTCGTGTCCGTGGGCGGTGGAGGGCTGATCTCTGGTGTCGGCACCGCCGTCCGGACATTGCATCCGTCGACGGAGATTGTGGGCTGCTGGCCGGCAAATTCGGCGGCCCTTTATCACTCCCTGAGGGCGGGCAGGATCGTCGAATCCGAAGAGTCGGAGACGATTTCTGATGGCACAGCGGGCGGCATCGAGCCGGATACCGTGACGTTCGACATCAGCCGGAAAATCATCACGGAAACCGAACTGGTGACTGAAGAGGAAATCAAGGCGGCGATGCGGCTCATTGCGCAAACCGACGGCTGGATGGTCGAGGGCGCCGCGGGTGTCGCGCTGGCGGCGATGCTCAAGCGGGCGCCGGAATATCGGGAACGGGCGGTTGCCGTCGTGATCTGCGGCCGGAACATCATGCTGGAGAAATTCATCGAGGCGGTGCGATGAGAATCTGGACCAAGGATGAAATCGTTGCGCGTTTTGACGCGGAACGTGCGGTGCGTATGGTCGAGCAAGGCTTTATCGCTTACTCGCGGGGTGGCGCGCAGGTGCCGCCCATTCAGCATTTTCAGTTTGCGCCGGTCAATGGCGAGTGCTGTATCAAGTCGGCGTATGTGGAGGGCACCGCAACATTTGCGGTCAAGGCATCTTCCGGGTTTTACAACAATCCAGAGATCGGACTGCCGAGCAATAGCGGGATGGTCATGCTGTTTTCGGCGGTGACGGGCGAACCGGTCGCATTGCTGCAGGACGAAGGCTGGCTGACTTGCGTGCGCACCGCGATCGCGGGACAACTCGCGGCGCATCTTCTCGCACCACACCAGGTTGGCGGCATCGGGATCATTGGCGCGGGCGTCCAGGCCCGCTTGCAACTGGAGTATCTGAAGCCGGTCACGGTGTGCCGCGCGGTACACGTGTGGGAACGGAATCCGGAGCGCAGTATGCAATTTGCCGCCGACATGTCAGCGCAGGGGTTTTCCGTGCAGGTTCATTCAACGGCCGAGGACGTGGCGCGAAATGCGAACCTGATCGTCACGGTGACGCCTTCACGCGCAGCGCTGCTTCAAGCGGAGTGGATTCGCGATGGCACCCACATCACGGCAGTGGGAGCCGACGCGGCCGGGAAGCAGGAGCTCGATCCGCGCATCGCTGCCCGGGCGGGCGCAGTCGTCGTCGACTCCATCGAGCAGTGCAGTCAGTATGGCGAAGTTTCCCACGCGTTATCTGCGCGACTCATTCACGCGGACAAGTTGGTGGAAATCGGGGTCTTGCTTGCCGAAAAGCGTCGGGGCCGCAACGACGCCGATCGGGCGCAGATCACCCTGGCGGATTTGACTGGCGTCGCGGTGCAGGATGCACAGATTGCGGCGAGCATAGTCGCTCGATAGACGGAACGGAGGCGGCGGAGCGGCGTCGGCCGCTGACGACGGGCAGGTGAAGCTATCGACGGGCACCGATCGTGTTGTTGGCCGGGCCGGACGCGAGGAAATATCGATTGCGGTCGCGTACTGGTGTCTGGTTCTCTGGCACTGAGCCGTGACATGCCGGCCTCGCCCACTCGCCGGTCGAGGCTGGCTCCGCGTCGCAGCTTGGGCCGGACGCGGCGCGCCGCTCGATGTCGGTCGCTTACGGTGTTGAATCGTCCCGATCGCATCACACGGAATGCAGGTGAGCGGATTTGGCACTGTCTTCGATCCACCACCAGTTAACCGCGACATTGAGCCCATGCGAGCGCAGATAGTGCCACCAGCCTTCGGGGATGTAGAGAATATCGCCCCGGCTTAGCACGCACTCGAAGGGCCGGGCGTTCAGCAAGTCCGGGAACTGCGAGAGATCTGGACAACGAAGATTGACCCGGCTGAAGTGTCCGTGTTTGCGCTGATCTACATACGGGTAGAGATGGGCGCGATCCGACGGTGGAAACAGAGTGATATGTTTGCGGCCGCTGACCATCGCGTAGAGGTTGTCGTAGGAGTCGTAATGCAGAGTCGACGCGTTGCCCCCGATCCCCATCCACAGATAGGGCGGTCGCATGATTTCAGCTAGTGGCGCAAACGAGGGCCGGACGATGTCGCCGACCAGCTCGGGTAAATATTGCAACGTATCGACCTGCGCCAGATAATAGGTTGTCGGGCTGCTGGCGTCGCCGTCGAGCAGATAGTCGACAAAGCGGCCGAATTTCGAGTGAATGCGATCTTTTCCGATGCGCTCCGGAAGTGCGAATTCCTTGTCAGGGGAAAACTCGATCGGGACGGAGCGCTTTCCCGCTGCGGCTTTCAGATATGCCGAACTCCAGTATTGAATGGCGCCCAGCCCAAGTGCTGCCCCCCTCAGGACGACCGGTAGTCCTGGCCGAACATAGTGCCGATAGAATTCCTTTGCGCTGGGTGTCGTGACGCGCTCGGTCAGGCGTGCGGTCGGGAGCCATGCTCGATTAGTAACGGATGGATTCATGATTGTCTGTGGAACGCATTCCGCTTGTACCCGATTTCGCGTGACCGGAATGACAGGAAGGGATCGCCGGCGGCCGATGTCGATTCGACGAGTCCCGATCCGATTTGACTTACCGTCACATTCGAAGCCCTTGCGCAAACGTTCGGCGTTCATGCTTGGTGTGGAATGTTGATCTCCTGCGCGCCACCAGCCGGTTAGACCGATGGCGCGCCTTCTCTTTGATACGGTCGGCGGATCGTCGTCATCCGCTTGTCCCTCGACGTAATGGCTGGGACGTTGCATGGATATGTCCGGCGACGCGGCTTGCCTTATACATTCATCAGATTGGCTTACGGCTGAACAGTGTCCAGGGCCCGCTCCGACGGCGCGGGTTGAGGCGAGGAGGACGTTTCCGCTCGTTGGCCAATGGTGACGTCGTGCAGTTCTTGAAAGTAAGCGCAGAACAACGACGCAAGCTCCTTTAAAGTGTCGAAAAGCGCATTCTCGTCCCTCAGACGGCCAACCAGCTTGTTCGTGATGTCCAGGATCATCGCGTAGTGGTTCGCGTTCTTATCGAAATGAACATGACTGCGTGCGCCCAAAACGTGCTTGGCGGAATAGTGGCGCTCCGCGCGGTTGACGACCCGCGCGGAGACGCGATCGGAATTCCACTCGACGAACAACGAATATGCGACTGCGGTGAGTGATCCGATTTCCTCTAGCCGCCGCGAAAGATAGACGATGAGATTTTGCGTCGCAACGAGCGGAGGTGTGCCGTCTATGGTTTCGTTACTGCATCCATGTTGATGGAGATCGCGTCGGAAAAGGAGGTCATGATTCAATTCATCCGCAGTGTAACGGCCCCATAGACGGCTGCTTTCATAGTCTTCTTCGATCATGCGAGCCAGAGCTAGCGCATCGATTCTGGCAGTGAGGACGATGCGCTTGATCGTCTCGATGCGATGTCGAATGTAATATTCGTCATCGAGAGCCTGCTCCTCAGAAATGAGATGTCCCGCGTACGGAACGGTGGTCAGGATACGATCAACCTCACCAGCCAAGAGGCCGTCGACCTGCTGTTCCAGTTCTGATCGAGTCGTCAATTTTCGCTGCCCGGATTATTTGATGACTTCTAGCCCGTTTTCTGCGCGAGCCGCCAATTCGGCGCGCAGCTCTTCATCCCGCAACGAGCGTGCAGCGCGATCGGCACGGAGCTCTTCGTCGCGCAGCGAACGCGCCGCACGGTCGGCCAGCTCGGCGCGCAGCTCTTCATCCCGCAGCGAGCGTGCAGCGCGATCGGTACGGAGTTCTTCGTCGCGCAGCGAACGTGCCGCACGGTCGGCCAGCTCGGCGCGCAGCTCTTCGTCCCGCAGCGAGCGTGCAGCGCGATCGGCACGGAGTTCTTCGTCGCGCAGCGAACGCGCCGCCCGGTCGGCCAGCTCGGCGCGCAGCTCTTCATCCCGCAGCGAGCGTGCAGCGCGATCGGCACGGAGTTCTTCGTCGCGCAGCGAACGCGCCGCACGGTCGGCCAGCTCGGCGCGCAGCTCTTCATCCCGCAGCGAGCGTGCAGCGCGATCGGCACGGAGTTCTTCGTCGCGCAGCGAACGTGCCGCACGGTCGGCCAGCTCGGCGCGCAGCTCTTCATCCCGCAGCGAGCGTGCAGCGCGATCGGCACGGAGTTCTTCGTCGCGCAGCGAACGCGCCGCACG